>JAITMC010000036.1 GCA_031277615.1 Chryseobacterium sp.
AAATCAGTGTATCTCGCATTAAAAGAAGCTACTAAAAAATGGACCATGCCTATCCAAAATTGGGGCATTGTCCTCAACCAATTTATGCTTATTTTTGAAAAAAGGCTCAGATTATAAAAGCCAAGCCTAACTTTTTAACTTACACACTTTGTGGGATAGTGTCGATAAACACAGTCGCCTTGCTTATTTGTGAAATACAAGGCTTTGTGCTCTGCCTTGCTAAATTTATGCCCTTGTTAATACGTAATAAATCTATTCTTTGTTTAATATTTCAATCTCAATTCGCTTCAGGCCTCAAATTTTATGAATGATTTAATCTACTTTAAATTAAAAGAATTATTTCCATAAAAAATAACTCATCGAAACTCTAAAACCTCCCAATTGCTGTTGAAAATATTTCCATAAACATCATTTAAAGCTGTTTATTTCCGTGATTTTGGCCAAAAATGAATAAAAAAATAAATTATATTTTTCGTTAATATTATTGATTTGTATTTATATTTTTTATCATTTTAAACTAATTAATTAATTTTGATTTTATTTTTGTTTTTCCTGAAAATACTCCTCATTTCACGATTCCTGTATTTTTACTTTAAAATTTTATACAAAATGTGAATTATTCTTTATTGATCTTTTTGGATCGTTGTGGATTTTCTTTTATTCATGAGGGTTTTGGAGCTTTTTAAAATTGATGTTGTAGTTTTTTATTAACATATTTGTCACTTCAATATATTAAAATTTGTTAATATGAATGTGAAATTACGTGTTTTGACAGCCGGGGTCCTGTTTTTTACAGCCCAGACTGTATTAGCTCAGGAAAAGGAATCTAAGAACAACAAGGACAAGGAAACCAAAATTGAGGAAGTCGTTGTTTTAGGGTATAGCAAGACGGCTACAAAAGCTAAAACGACAACATCTTCAGTAACAGTAGGTGCTGAAACTTTAGAAAACAGACCTAACATTTCTGTATTAAACTCTATTCAGGGAACAGCTCCCGGAATTGTGGTGAATTCAGCGTCAGGTTCTCCGGGATCAGGAAAATTCAGTATCCTGATCAGAGGGGCAAGTTCCCTTAACGGTTCTACAGACCCGTTATACGTTGTAGACGGAGTAATTACTTCCGGCTCTCAGTTCAGAAACCTGAATTCTTATGATATTGAAACATTCAGTATCCTTAAAGATGCCCAGGCAACAGCAATCTATGGAAACAGAGCGGCCAATGGAGTAGTGGTGATCACTACAAAAGGCGGAAAATTTAATTCCGGTTTAAAAGTTTCCTATGATGCATTAACTTCATTCAGTAAGTTACCTGGTACAGATTACAACATGGCCAATGGAAAGCAGTTATTGCAGATTCAGAAAAACCTGTTAACCGGTAAAGGGGCCAAAATGACCCAGGATGAGATTGATAACTGGGGGACCAATACAGACTGGACTAAACAGTTTACCCATATTGGTATGTCTCAGCAGCATAACCTGTCCATTACCGGAGGAGGAGAAAATATCAACAATTTCCTTTCCTTAGGGTATCTTGACAGTGAAGGGGCAGTAAGGTCTACCGATTTCAAGAGGTTTACCATGAGAAATAATCTTAACGGTAAATCGAAGGACGGAAGATTAACTTTCGGATCCATCATTGGGTTAGGATACTCCAGGAGAAATCAGCTGGATGATGAAACCAATTCCGGAATTGCTAATAATACGCTTCAGAATCCTCTATTTGGAGGAATTCTTTCCAGACCTTATGTAGAACCTTCTCCATATGCAAACGGACGTGAATTGTTTGATGCCATTCAGGGTGATGCATCCAATAACAGACAGTGGATTCTTCAGGACAACATCAACGGAGGGATCAGAAACAGGTTTACAGAAATCAGTATTTCTGCCAATGCCAATGTCAACTATAAGCTTACAGATTACCTGAGCGTTGGAAACAGAACAGGTATCGAGTACAAGGATTATGAAAGAATCTTTGCAAGATCTCCGCTGGGATATCTTTCCATAAGCGTTGCCAATGGAGAAAAAGCAAGATACGGAGGACATGAAGAATTTACCAGAACAAAGGATTTAACATTCAACAGTATAACGAATATTACGTTTAATAAATCTTTCGGGGATCATACCATTAGTGCAGCCGCCTATATGGATTATATCAAAGCCCATGTTACGAATACAATTCAGAGACAGAATGGTCTGAATCCGTTGCAGTGGGAATTTGGTGCAGGTACCGGTTATATTCCGTTTAATCCGGATACACCAGGCCTTTACAATCCTTCAGTAAGAGCTTCAAAAATTACAGCAGGTACATTGGCTTATTTCGGAACCCTTGATTATGATTACAAAGATAAATACGGAGTAAGCGGAGTGATAAGAAGAGACGGATCTTACCGTTTTCTTCCTACCAGCAGATGGGAAACTTTCTGGTCTGTAGCGGCAAGATGGAATATCAACAAAGAAGATTTCATGGCTAATTCCGGATTCAGACTGCTTAAATTAAGAGCTTCCATCGGTACTACCGGTAACCAGAATTTAGGAATTGCTTCCGATAATGCAAATCCACTGGTGCTGCTTCCTAACAACTTCCTGGATCTTTATAACGGATTTTCAGGATATCAGAATGTGTTGGGATACAATTTCGTGAATCTGTCAAACCCTTATTTAAGATGGGAGCAGGTAAAGCAAACCAACATCGGAATCGATTATAACTATAAAGGGTTAATTGAGGGTAGTTTTGAATATTATCAGAAAAGAACATCCAGAATGTTCAACGATCTTCAGAGATCCGCATCTACGGGTACCTACTCAATCAGAGGAAATGACGGGGTTCTTGATAATAAAGGAGTGGAAGGTTTGATCAGATACAACGTGATCAGAAACGAAACTACAAAGCTTTCCGTTTTTGCCAATGCAGCGTATAACTCCAACAAAATCGTTTCCATGGACAGCGAAAACCTTGCCGGTGATGTTGTGAACGCTATTGGTGGTCCGGCAGGACAGTATCAGCTTTATCCGTACATTGGGGTAAATCCTGACAACGGAAACCTGCAGTTCCTGGATAAAAACGGAAATATTACCGAATCACCAACATCGGCAGACAGAAGATTAACCGGGAAATCCAGATATGCGAAATTTACCGGAGGTTTTGGATTTAATTTCCAGCACAAAGGATGGTATTTTGATACCTTATTCTCCTTCCAGCAAGGGGGTTGGATCTATGATAACCTGCAGTCGTGGATATTTGATCCGAGTGCGGCAGCAACGAGAAACCTTTCTGCGGACCTGTTAAATGCATGGACGCCTCAGAACAGAAATACGGATGTGCCTTCCCTGAAAGCAACCAATTTAAGCTTAGGGTCTTCAGACAGATTTTTACACCGTTCAGACTTCATCAGACTTAAGAATATTTCCGTAGGATACAACTTCACCAAAGATCAGTTAGGAAAGCTGCCGGTAAAAGGAGTTAAGGTATTTGTTCAGGCAGAAAACCTTTATACCTGGACCAAGTGGAAAGGATTTGATCCGGAGCCGATCACTTCTTATTCCCTGAATGTCTATCCAAACCCAAAAACCGTATCGGTAGGGCTAAATGTTGATTTTTAATATAGAAAAATTATGAAAAGAATTATAAATACCATATTAGTTGTCGTTACTTTATCATCCGCAGCATTCACACTGAGCAGCTGCCAGGACGCCCTTGATATCAGACAGGCGGGAGAATTACAGGAACATGAGCTGTATACAAGTGTTGAGAATCTGAAGGAAGTTTTAAACGGAGCCGTATATGCTCAGCTGGATCCGATTGATGAGATTTATTTTACCGCTGTATTTACAGACGAGGTAAAGCCGGGATCCGGAAGCGGTGGACAGGAATACACACTGCACAGACATTTCCTTGATCCTGCCAGCCCTATTGTAACCGGAGGAACGGTAAGCACTGTATCCAGTGACGGGATCTGGTTAAACAACTACAGAGTGATCAACAGAATCAACAGGCTGCTTGAAGGAGCTAAAAAAGTGACACCTACGAGTGTTAAGGAAAAAGAGGACTATGATAAGATCCTTGCACAGGCCAGAGCGATCAGAGCATACTGCTATGTACAGCTTGAAGCTTATTTCTCAGAAGACATGAGAAACCCAAACGCTTTGGGAGTAACTCTTCTGAAGGATGTGCCTGCTACAGATGCCAAGCTGCCAAGAGCTAAAAACCAGGAAGTATATGATTTCATCAATGAAGACCTTGATTATGCAAGAAGTATTCTAGGTTATTCTCTGGCTTCTGATAAGATCGCGAGATATGCCGCTGATAAAGGGTTTGTGAATGCAGTGACTGCCCGTTTTAATCTGTATAGAGGAAACATGATCCTGGCTAAACAATATGCTGATGAAGTTATTGTAAATTCAAAATTACTACTAACACAAGCTTCGCCTTTTACAATTAAAGATGATAATCCTGCAAACACTACTTACGGGGAAGATCTTGAGGTAGGTTCCAAAGATTGGAATCCTAAATTCTATGACGAAACTTCTTCTTTCAACCCATACAGAAACCTTTGGAATGACTTTGACAGGGGAGAAATTATCTTCTCTCTAAACAGATTGCCATTAGGTGCCGGACAGAGCATCGGATCAAGATGGAATACCAACCAGTCTATTCTAAAAGGTTCTCCGATGTGGTTCTGGGGAAGAAACCTGTATAATCTGCTCGAGGAAACACCGGGAGATATCAGAAGGTATGCGTATGTAGACCCTACATCAGACGCAAAAGCTGATTATGCTTCCGCTACGGCAGGAGCAACAAGAAATGATGCTTTGGTTATCGATAAATATCCTGGAAAAACAAGTACGCCAACAAGAAACGACATTAAAGTTTTCAGAATGTCAGAAATGTATTTCATCAAAGCTGAAGCGGAGGTGGCAGCAGGAAATCTTGTAGCAGCCCATGATCTTATTCATCAGGTAAGAACAGCAAGAAATTATCTGGGAAAAGCGGTAACGCCAACCTATACCAATGCTCAAACCGCATATGCAGACATCCTGAAGGAACGTAGAATTGAACTGGCCCTTGAAGGACACCGTTATCTTGACCTGAAAAGACTGGCTGTAGCAGCGAATGTAAGTATGGACAGAAACCCTACGGATGATATTGTTCCGGTAAAGAACCTTGCCAATGGTGATCACCGTTATACCTTACCAATTCCTATCAAAGAAGTTTCTGCCAATCCGAACATGCAGCAGAACGATAAGTATTAGCATGGAATGAGCCGCTTCTTAATGCAAGCACTAAAGCTCAACAGATTTTAGATATTTTTAAAAGAAGCCGTCTCAATGATTATTGAGATGGCTTTTTATTTCTATTCCTCTTCCCGTAATCAGAATACGCTGCCCACCGTATCCTGAAAATTTTTCGGAGTGACTCCTACCAGCTGCTTAAACACCCTTGTAAAATAATTCGTATCGGAAAATCCTGTTTGGTAAGCCGTTTCTTTAATGCTGTTCTGATTCGCGAGAAGCTCTTTAGCCTTACTGATCCTTTCCTGTAAAATAAAATCATTGGGAGAAGTCCCCAGTTCATCTTTGAACATTTTAAAGAAATTCGATTTGCTTACATAAGCCAGCTTGGCAATACTTTCAATGGAAAGTTTCTGATGAAGATTTTTTCGGATATAATCTACGGCAAAACCTATTCTGGATTTATTTTTAGCCACATTTTTTTCTACCATGCTTCTGGCCTGGGTCTGCATCAGCCGGATCAGAAGCTCCTTCAGGGCAAGATCGGCCATAATATCCTTCTGGGAATTATCATCCATGGCAATTCTCATAATATTGTTGGTGGCAGAAGCCAGAGACTGGTTATTGAAAAGAAAATACTCATCCAGCTCGATGTTCCATTGGGAGGTTTCATCCGTTTTGGGAAGATGATAATTAAAATAATTGAGTGAATCCTCTATAAAATCAGGATTAAGGCTCAGGGAAATACATTGCGTGGGAGATTCATCCGCTTCCGGAAAATCAATCACCATGGTTTCACCGGGAGCTACCAGAATGCTTTCCCCGGGATAATAATCAAAATAATTCGTTTTATGGTCCAGTTTCATATGCTTCTTACCTCTCAGCATAGCCGTAAAAGCAATGTTTTCAAAATGAAGCTTAACCCCGAAAGCCGCCTTATGCGTTTCATAGATACTGAATTCACAATTGTTTAGACTGAATTTCGTCTGGTTTTCCACAAGGCTGATCAGCTTGTTTTCGCTCTTTAATTCAGGAGTATTTAATAAAAATTTATTATTGTTGCTCATTTCTAAACATTTTAAAGGTCAGGCTTACTCAAATATAGAAAAATTAACACCGTGTTGCTGTTAACAAAATTATAAAATTAGAGTCCTGCACTATTTTGAAGTCTTTTTGTACGATTGTGCTATATCTTTTTTCCGTTCTGAATGTAATTTGGCATTACGAAAAATTAAAAAACAATACTAATATGAGCACGATGACAGAACCGAGATCAGAGACCGCATTCCAGTGGCCCGAATTCAAAAACAGATATGATAACTATATCGACGGAAAATTTACCCCACCGGTAAACGGACAATATTTTGACGTCGTTTCGCCCGTTGACGGGAAAAGCTTTACTCAGGTAGCCCATTCTTCAAAAGAAGATCTGGAGCTGGCAGTTAATGCAGCAGACAAAGCATTCCAGACCTGGAAGAACACTTCATCTACGGAAAGAAGCGTTATCCTTAACAAAATTGCAGACAGGATGGAGCAGAACCTCCAGTACCTTGCTATTGTAGAAACCATCGACAACGGTAAAGCCGTAAGAGAAACACTGGCTGCTGATTTACCGCTGGCCATAGACCATTTCAGATACTTTGCTTCCGTGATCCGCGCAGAAGAAGGTTCCCACAATGAACTCGATAAAGATACCGTTTCGCTGATCGTTCATGAGCCGCTGGGCGTTATTGCACAGATCATTCCCTGGAACTTTCCTATTCTCATGGCCGTTTGGAAGCTGGCTCCGGCATTGGCAGCAGGAAACTGCGTCGTGCTGAAGCCCGCAGAAAGCACTCCCGTTTCCATTTTGGTTTTAATGGAAATAATCGGTGATCTTCTTCCGGCAGGAGTTATTAATATTGTGAATGGTTTCGGGGCAGAATTGGGAAGAGCGCTGGTAACCAATCCGAAAGTATCCAAAGCAGCATTCACGGGATCTACTGCTACAGGACGTCTGGTGATGCAGTATGCTACCGAAAATATTATTCCTGTAACCCTTGAATTGGGTGGGAAATCTCCCAATGTTTTCTTCAGTTCCGTGATGGATGCAGATGATGAATTCCTGGATAAAGCTATTGAAGGCGCTGTGCTTTTTGCGCTTAACCAGGGTGAGATCTGTACCTGTCCGTCCAGACTGCTGGTTCAGGAAGACATTGCCGATGCCTTCATCGAAAAAGTAATCGAAAGAGTAAAAGCCATTAAAATCGGAAATCCTTTAGATAAAACCGTAATGATGGGAGCCCAGGCTTCACAGATTCAGAAAGACAAAATCCTTTCCTATATTCAGCTGGGAAAAGAAGAAGGAGCGGAAGTTCTTGTGGGAGGAGATGTCAATACCCTGGGAGAAGGCCTTGAGGATGGATTTTACATTCAGCCTACCATTTTCAGGGGCAATAACCGCATGAGAATTTTTCAGGAAGAGATCTTCGGACCGGTGCTGGCTTTCACAACCTTCAAAGATGAGGAAGAAGCCATCAGAATTGCCAACGACACCATCTACGGACTGGGAGCAGGAGTGTGGACGAGAGATGCCCACCAGCTGTACAATGTTCCGCGCCAGATCCAGGCAGGAAGAGTTTGGGTCAATCAGTACCATTCCTATCCGGCGGGGGCACCTTTCGGAGGATATAAGCAGTCTGGAATCGGCCGTGAAAACCACAAAATGATGCTGGATCACTACCGTCAGACCAAAAATATGCTCATTTCCTACAACAAAAACAAACTAGGTTTCTTTTAATTTTAATATTAGGGCGTGCCCGTTTGCCCCGGCGGAGCCGGGGCAAAACGGTCGGGCTGTTCCAGGGCTTCACATCGTTTCGGTGCTCCATTTCATTCCGCACCGGCTCGTTCCTCGCCGCCCTTCCCATCCCTCACGCGAAAATACAGCCCTTATCCGGAATTTCCGGGTGAGATGATGGCTGGTGCCTGTACTCAGAATAAAAATTCAGGCCCGGTCACCGGATTTTTAGATCAGAAATCACATCAATACTACTCAAACAACAAAAAAGCTAACCAATATGATCCCAAAAACAATGAAAGCCGCCGTAGTTCAGGGCTACGGACAACCCCTGAGAATTGAAGAAGTTCCGGTAAGAGAACCCGGAAGATATGAAGTCCTTGTAAAAGTAATCGCCTGCGGAGTCTGCCATACCGATCTGCACGCTGTAGACGGAGACTGGCCGGCAAAACCCAAAATGCCGCTGATTCCGGGACATGAAGGCGTAGGAATCGTAGTTGCCTGCGGACCCGAAGCTCAGGTAAAAGAAGGAGATGCCGTAGGAGTTCCGTGGCTGTATAGTGCCTGTGGATGTTGCGATTATTGTATAACGGGTTGGGAAACCCTGTGTGAGGCTCAGAAAAACGGAGGCTACAGCGTAGATGGAGGTTTTGCGGAATATGTTATCGCAGATTCCAGATATGTGGGACATTTGAAATCCGATGTCAACTTTCTGGAAATAGCCCCGATCTTATGTGCCGGAGTAACCGTTTACAAAGGATTAAAAGAAACCGAAACCAAACCCGGTGAATGGGTGGCCATCTCAGGGATCGGAGGATTGGGACACGTAGCCGTTCAGTATGCCAAAGCAATGGGAATGCATGTAGCCGCCATTGATGTGGCAGATGACAAACTTGAGCTGGCTAAAAAACTGGGGGCAGATCTGGTGGTCAATGCAAAAAACACAGATCCTGGAGAATACCTTCATAAAGAAGTCGGCGGAATGCACGGCGCATTGATTACGGCAGTCTCTCCCATTGCCTTCAAACAGGGAATAGATGTTCTGAGAAGAAAAGGAACCATTGCCCTCAACGGTTTGCCTCCCGGCTCCTTTGAGCTTCCGATCTTTGAGACCGTTCTGAAGAGAATTACTGTGAGAGGGTCCATTGTAGGAACAAGAAAAGACCTTCAGGAAGCCCTTGATTTTGCCAATGAAGGACTGGTGAAAGCCACTGTAACCTCCGCAAAACTGGAAGATATTAATGATGTATTTGATAAAATGAAGAAAGGACAGATAGACGGAAGAATCGTACTGGATATTGCCGGTTCCGATTAGATGATGAGTTAATGGGACCCGGCACAGTGTAGCCGGGTTTTCTGTTAACCAGGAAACGACTATTTTAGCGGCTTAGTATTTAAGAATAAATTTTATCTTAGAGCCTGTTTAAATTTCATTCAGTAACTTTTGATTAAAAAGATTGATGAAAAGTTAATGAATAATTCCATTATATTTTAAGTAGCAAAGTGATGCAGCCTTGTCGCTGATGAAACTGTAGCTTATCCATATGCTTCGACGAATCAACGGAGTTGATTCTATCCTTTGCTCCCTGAAATCAACGACTCATTTATAAAACTCTGCGTTAAAAAAAACACGTCATCAGTAGATTATCTTTTTAATAAAAATCCTTAAAAATGTGATCTATAAAAATTTGAGTGGTATGCAAAAATCAAATTTAGAAATTTAAACAAGCTCTTAATCAACTTAACAGCTGAATCCACTTAATAGTACAGACAATAATAAGTACCTTTCAACTCCCCAAAAGATCCCTTATGGAAACCAGAATATCCAGATTATCCGCTACAGAAAAAGCACTTGAAGTGATTCACGAACTCGAAACAAAATATGGTGATCTCATGTTCTATCAGGCAGGAGGCTGCTGTGAAGGAACCCAGCCGCAGTGCTTCGAAAAAGGAGGTTTCTTTCCCAGAATGAATGATGCCATGATCGGTACCATCAACGGGCATGAGTTCTGGATAGACCGCGACCTGTTTGAATACTGGCAGTATTCCCATTTCACTCTGGATGTAATCGATGGATTCGGTCCGGGAGGATTCTCACTGGAAACCCCTCTGGGAAAAACATTCAAAGTTCATTACAAACTCTTTACCCCGGAAGAATATAAAAACCTGGAGCCTGTAAAACGCAGTGAATAACTGTTTAATATTTATAAAAAAATACAGTGAAAGCTAGGTTTTTACAAACCGGTTCACAAACATGGCGGCTACGACATCTCCAACAGCGTTAAGAACCGTAGCCAAAGGATCTACCAGCGTTCCGATGATCATCACCGCGGGAATCGCTTCCTGTGGAAGTTTGTAAACAGAGATCATCAGCATTTCCCCGATATAGCCGCCATTCGGAATACCGCCTGCCACAATGCTTACGAAAACCGTAATTCCGAGAGCAAGCAGAAGATTGGCCGGATCAAAAAAATCTTTCCCGATAATCAGGAAAGCCACGTAGATCTTGATGATCGAAGACATGGAAGAACCGTTCTTATGAAGAGTCGTACCAATCGGAATCACCAGATTCGCAATAGAATTGGGAATACCGATTTTAGAGGCAGCCTGTAAGTTAGCCGGCATTGTGGCAAAACTGCTGCAGGTACTGATGGCTGTAAGAGTAGGGTAGATGGCATTCCCCCAGAATCCTCTTACGCCTCGTTGCCCGTCTGCCATAAAAGCATAAAGCGAAAAAAACACCAGGAAATAAATAATTCCGGCAATATAATACAGTCCCAGCGGTTTGGCATAAAATCCAAAAAGCTGAGGCCCCAGAGTAGCTACCTGATAGGCAAAATAAGCGCCCAGACCAATAGGAGCCAGCTTCATGATCAATAGAAGAAGCTCTTTCATCACTTCGTATCCCGAAGCAATAAAAACCCTGAACGGTTCTCCCTTTTCACCCGTTTTCCGGGCTGCAAATCCGGTCAGAAAAGAAAAGATAAGAAGCGCAAGCATATTCTGTCTGGAAAAAAGTGCGGTAAACTCACCTACCGTGAAAAAACCTACAATCCTGTCACCCCACGTATCATTACTGGCCGTTTCGGTAACGATCTCAGTACTTCCTGAAACTCCGGAAACCGGAAACAGGTATACTGCACAGATCGTAAAAACAGCCGCCGTCAGAATAAAAAAGAGAAAAGTAAGAGCCATGATAAAAATAATCTTTCCGAACTTCGACTGCTGCTCCAAAGACGCAATAGAGTTGGAAACGGCAAAAAATACCAGCGGAACCACACTCACAAAAAGAAGATTCAGGAAAATATCTCCCAATGGCTTAATGTACTCCACAATACCGGGAGCCGTAATTCCTATAACGCTCCCAACCGTGATTCCTAAAAGTAATAATATAATGCCTGAATAGTTTTTCAAGACCTCTTTCATGTGGTACTTTTTATCAAAGATAGGTTTATTTTTAACATTCTCTTATACAATTTTCAACAGCAAATTTCCTAAATTTGAGTAAATATCGTTCTATGGCTTATATAGATTACTATAAAATTTTAGGCGTAGATAAAAGCGCAACACAGGATGACATCAAAAAAGCCTATCGCAAACTGGCGAGAAAACTGCATCCTGATCTCAACCCCGACGACAAAGAGGCTGAAAGAAAATTCAAAGAGCTGAATGAAGCCAATGAAGTCCTCAGTAATCCCGAAAACCGTGCTAAATATGATAAATACGGAGAAAACTGGAAGCATGGGGAAGAGTATGAAAAAGCCCAGCAACAGCAAAGGCAGTACCAGCAGCAGAGTTATGGTGGAGGAGGTTTTTCCGGTGCCGATTTCGGTGAAGGCGAAGATTTTTCTGATTTCTTCCAGAATATGTTTGGCGGAAGCGGCGGCGGATTTGGAAGAAGCTCCAGAGGAAGTGCTTCCGGAAAATTCAAAGGACAGGATGTACATGCCGAGTTGAACCTGAATTTACGGGATGCCGCACAGACTCATCCGCAAACCTTTGAAATCAACGGTAAAAAAGTAAGAATTACAATTCCTGCAGGAGTATATGACGGACAGCAGATCAAACTGAAAGGTCACGGAAACCCCGGATTCAATGGAGGTCCGAACGGAGATTTGTATATTACATTCAATATTCCGGCAGATCCCGATTTTGAAAGAACAGGAGATGATCTGAAAACTAAAGTAGCCATCGATCTGTACACAGCCGTTCTGGGAGGAGATGTAAAAGTCAATACATTAGACGGAAGTGTTAACCTTAAAGTAAAACCCGAAACCCAAAGCGGAACTACGGTGAGACTGAAAGGAAAAGGTTTTCCGGTATACAAAAAAGAAGGCCAGCATGGAGATCTGTTTGTCACTTATGAAGTAAAGCTGCCGGTAAATCTTACGGATAAGCAGAAAGAACTTTTTGAACAACTTAAAAATTCCTAAGCTATGAGTGAAAGAATATCACGCGAAGAACTCGTGAAAATTTACAATATAGAGATCACTTTTTTCAACGAACTGGTAGATTACGGATTGCTGAACGTACAGACCGAAAATGATATCCTCTACCTGATGTATGATGATCTCCCGGATCTGGAGAGATTTGCCAACTGGCACTATGACCTTGAGATCAACCTGCCCGGCCTGGAAGTCATTCATGATATGCTGAACAAGATGAAGGATCTGAAACAGAGAAACAGGGAATTGCTGCATAAATTATCTGCAATCAGTGACCGGTATGAAGACTAGGGAAAAGACGGACATTTTCTTTTTGAACCGTTTTAATTCAAAAAATTTCTGCATTCAGACAAATTCGTTTAGTTTTGCAGTCTACTAAAGAAATAGCTATGAGTGAGGAAAAGGTGATTGTTTTAAAACCCAGAAGGGAAGATTTTGAAGAAATATACTTCAGCGGTAATCAGGGAAGCCTGTTGTTTTCACCCACCACAAAAAGCAAAACCGTATTAACGATAGCTTCAGCGGTGATCACAGCCCTCGCATTCCTTTTAAAGGATCAGTTCAGCCAGGAAAACCAGGGGATTTTGTACTTTCTGAGCTTCCTGTTTCTGCTTTGTGCAGTTTTTCTCTCCGTAAGCGTTAATAAAGTTTCAAGATGGAAAAGACAGGTGGCCGGTTATCTGAATATCCTGGAAACCTGTAAAGTATACGAAATCAGATTCGATCGGAACTTTTTTGTAGTGGCAATTGATGATGAGAAAGAAACCAGCGAATGGAAAGACTTCAATTATTTTGAAAACAATGAAAAGTTTATCTCCATTGAAGGAAAATACAGCTATATGTTTCCAAAGAAATCCATGAGCGAAAAAGACTACAGTCTTCTTAAAAAAACGCTTAAAGAAAATATCACATCATAAAAAATCAGAGCAGAAATCCCTGCTCTGATTTTTTTATAGTCAATAAAAACGGTCTGTTAATCCAGCCATCCCATTTCCTTCATCCACTCATCGTTGTAGATCTTCCCTACATATCGGGAACCGTGGTCATGAAGAAGAACAACAATAACATCGTCTTTGGTAAACTGATCTTTCATCTGAACAAGGGAAGCAATTGCACTTCCGGCAGAATAGCCGCAGAAAATACCTTCTTCCTTAGCCAGTTTTCTTGCATAAACAGCACCATCCTTATCCGTTACTTTCTCAAAATGATCAATCACAGACATATCGTAGTTTTCAGGAATGATATCTTCGCCGATTCCTTCTGTAATATAGGTATAGGCGTGATCATAATGCAGTTCCCCCGTTTCATGGAATTCCTTCAGGATAGAACCGTAAGTATCCACTCCGATTACTTTGATGTCCGGATTTTTCTCCTTAAAGAAAGTTCCGCATCCTGTAATGGTACCTCCCGTTCCGGCACCCACTACGAAATGAGTGAGTTTTCCTTCCGTCTGTTCCCAGATTTCAGGGGCGGTAGATTCGTAATGAGCAGCTCTGTTGGATAAATTATCATATTGGTTCACATACCAGCCGTTTTCTGTTTCCTTAGCGAGCCTTTTGGATACTGAATAATAAGAACGCGGATCGGTTGGTTTTACGTCTGTAGGACATACAATTACTTCAGCACCTACAGCGCGTAGAATATCACATTTCTCCTTAGACTGCTTGGAATTGGTTACAAAAATACATTTGTAGCCTTTAATGATTGCAGCGAGAGCAAGCCCCATTCCTGTATTTCCGGAAGTTCCTTCGATGATGGTGCCTCCGGGTTTTAATCTGCCGTCTTTTTCGGCATCTTCAATCATTTTAAGAGCCATTCTGTCCTTTACGGAGTTTCCGGGATTGAATGTTTCAACTTTAGCTAAAACCAGAGCTGGAAAATCTTCTCCTAAAACATGGTTAAGCTTTACAAGAGGAGTATTTCCAATGGTTTCAAGAATATTTTTTGCGTATTTCATAAATGTTTTATATGCGGTTGCAAAGATAAGGCTTTAATAATTAGCCCCATCATTTGAAAGAGATGATTTGAGAAAGTCAATAAGCAATAATCAATTGTGAATTGTATTGTGGTATTCCAAAACCAGCCATTCACTATTCGCTGCTTACTTTAGTTATACTTGATTACCTTCACCGGGGAAATCTTACTGATCAGGTAACTCGGAATGATAAGAGCCAGCCCGGAAATAAGCAGGATTCCCAATGAAATGGAGATAATAGCGATCGGGTTAAGGTCAACCGGTACTGTGCTTACATAATAATTCTGCGGGTTAAGCTTGATCACACCAAAGAATTTCTGGATCAGGATCAGTCCAAGACCGATTGCATTCCCATACAGAAGTCCCGGGATCATAATAATCAGCGTATAATTGATAAACGTGGCGCGGATCTGGGCGTTGCTTGCTCCGAGGGTTTTCAGCAATCCGATAGAATTGGTTCTTTCAATAATCAGAATCAGAAGAAGCATAATGATATTGATGACCACTACGATCAGCATGATAATAATGATCAGGGCAATATTCGTATCAAAAATACTGATCCAGTCGTTGATCTGGGGATATTTATCAGTAGCTTTCTCTGCGTAGTTTTTGTAGCCGATAAGTTTTTCGATCTCCGGGAAATCTTTGTCGATATCATTTACATTTTTCAGGAAAATATCAATACCACCTACCTCATCGGGCTTCATCTCCTGGATTCTTCTTACATGGTTGATCCCGCCGATTACAAACTGATCATCAATCATCTTGATATCGGTTTTATAAATTCCGATAATTTTAAATTTACGGTAGATCGGTTTCTGGTCCGCTTTTGAAAATACCGTCACAATGCTGTCATTCACTTTAAGATGAAGATCATTGGCGATCTTTTGTGAGATGGTCACATCATTGTTAAAACCCTTTTCAGTCACGGTAGGAGTGGTTCCGGCTACAAGAAATTTTTTGAACCTGAGGCTGTCGAAATCCTTACCTATTCCTTTAAAAATAATTCCGGCAAAACTATGCTCATTCCGCATAATTCCGGTAACTGTAGCATATTTCTGGACACTTTCCACATCCGGAAGTTCTTTGATCTTCGGAATATTCAGGCCCTGGTTATCTAAAATAGATGTATTGTAAGATGAATTGGACCTGGTGGAGCGCAGGGTAATATGACCGCTGAAATCTGCCAGTCTCTCTTTAATGGCCTTCTTGGAACCGAAACCGGTAGAAACGGTAATTAAAGAAACAATGATCCCCAAAGCTACAGAAAGCCTGCCGATGAAGATGATAACCCTTGAAAGGTTATTTTTGTTATCTTTGGAAAATGCTATTTTTCTAGAGAAATATAAAGGAAATTTCAAGCTTATGAATTTAGATTTCAAAATTAAAAATTTACTTCTGATTTGCCTAATTTTTTTAGGAGTATTCAACCAATATTATTCTCAGACTCAGGATCAGACCGATTTCAGAACCGGTGCCGACCAGCCGGAACTTTATCTGCCATTGCTGAAAAATAAAACCATTGGCGTAGTGACGAACCAGACCGGTCTCATGAGTGACCGAACGCATGTAGTGGATTTTCTGGTAAAAAATAACATGAAGATCAAAGCCATCTTTGCACCGGAACACGGTTTCAGGGGTGATGCTGATGCCGGGGAAAAAGTAAAGAACGGAGTGGATACCAAAACGGGAATTCCAATCATTTCCTTATACGGAAACAATAAAAAACCAAAACCTGAACAACTGAAAGGAATCGATATTGTTGTGTTTGATATACAGGATGTTGGAGTGAGATTTTATACCTATATTTCTACCTTAGCCTATCTGATGGAAGCCGGAGCTGAAAATAATGTGGAAGTAATGGTGCTGGACCGTCCTAATCCTCATGACGGCTATACGGATGGGCCTGTTTTAAGAAAAAAATGGTCCACCTTTATAGGCATGCACGAAGTTCCTGTGGTATACGGACTGACGATAGGAGAGTATGGAAAAATGCTCAACGGTGAAAACTGGCTGAAAAACGGAGTTCAGGCAAAATATACCCTGATTCCGATGAAAAACTACCATAAAAAGCAACGTTATGCTATTTTGGACAAACCTTCTCCCAATCTGCCGAACGCACAATCCATTAAGCTGTATCCCAGTTTGTGCTTTTTTGAAGGAACTCAGGTTTCTGCGGGAAGAGGTACAGATCTGCCATTCCAGATTTACGGATCTCCATGGACGCCGGGATTGCCTTATCAGTTTACCCCAAAACCTAATTTTGGAGCCAAGGATCCGTTTCTGAACGGAAAGCTCTGCTATGGAGAAAACCTTTCAGACTATCCGAATGACCTTAGAGAACTGAATCTCGAATGGCTGATGAAAGCCTATAAAAGCTATAAAAATCCAAAGCAGAGCTTCTTTCTTGAGAATCTGTTTTTTGATAAGCTGGCCGGAACCGATGAATTCAGAAAGCAGCTCATCGCCGGAAAATCAATTCAGGAAATCAAAGCTTCCTGGAAAAATGATCTGGAGAAATTTGAAAAGATCCGTACCAAATACGTAGTATACCAGGACTAATTAATCAAAATTCTGTGGCGGTTTATTATCATTTTTCCCTTTATTGAGGATGAAAAGCCCTATGGATAAACCGATGACTCCTGCAAAAGCGGTCATCAGAGCCCGCTCCATTTTGTCAGGTTGATCATTCCCGATATAATTCATTGAAAAAAGAATCACAAAAGTGATAACTGAAATAATAATATGATTTTTTCCGAACAGCTTCATGTAAATTATTTTATCTGGTAAGAAAGCATAATCCCTCCTCGGTAAGGAAGAAATTCTCCACTTTTATTATATTTTTGAGCGACGTCGTAACGTTTACCGGTTCCGCGTTCGTATCCTTTATAAAAATCCTGAGAAGTACCTATACCTGCATAGATATCCATATTCCAACGGTCGGATAATTGGAACTGATACCCTCCTGTAATACCTATAATTACTGAATATCCTTTTTGATAGAGATCTGATTTGGTAAAAACTTCACCCCTGTCATTTACATAAGGTGTATCTTTCCAATAGTTCCATTTCTGTAATACAAATGATGAGGCAGCCAGATTAGCCCCTACATACCAATGGTTGAAAGCTTGGTTAAAGTAATATCTTCCTTCCACTGAAACCGAATAATACTGCAATTCATGACCCGCAAAAGATTTCCACGGAGAGATGAGTACATCTCCCTGGATCGTATATTTTTCGCTTAACTGCTTTTCAGCAGCCAGGTTGATGATGCCTATTGGTGCCAGAAGAGCATTGCCTTTAAGATATAATTTTTTTTCCTGAGTGGATGCTGCCTCTTGTTCCTGAGCTGTGAGCGTTCCTACAGACAGGACCGCAATACACCCGGTAAGGATTTTGTGTTTCAACATTAATATTTATTTTAGTTGTTTTAGTAATTCATCTGCAAGCTTGGTGTCTTTCTGTGACTGAACAGCAATATTTCTGGACATTTCAGCATAATTTTGGGCTGTTTCTTTATTTCCGGTCAGGAAGTACAGTTTTGCCAGAATATAGGTGTTCTCAGAAGTTTCACCGCGCATGACAGATTTTTCTGCCCATTCTGTGGCTTTCTTTAAAGATGTTGGTGTTTTTATATGATCACTGAATACCCAGGCTGCTCTCAAAAGTTCATTGGGATCAAAGGCATCAGAGTTTTTATAATAATCCAGGGCTGCTTTTTCAAACTCAGGATAATTGGCATGCTGCTCATAATAGCTGAGTTTCGTCTGGTTAAGCTTGGATTGGGCAAGTTCTTTTCCAACCAGTGGTTCTGCTGCTTTCATGAAATATTCCTCATTGATTTTTTTATTTTTATCATCAATGGACTGTTCCACAATTTTAGTAAGCTTAAGCTGGCTGTCGAATTCTTTGTAGGTATCTTCCGGAAGGAATTTAATGATATCCGCTTTTCTTGAGGTGAACGTTTTATAATTACTGTCTTCTGTTGATTTTACAAAAAACAGCAGAAACCCGATTTCCTCTTTTGAAAGTTCCTCGGAGGCTTTCTTGTTCTCAAAATACCTCTCGGAAGCCTTTTTGGCAAAATCATAGTCGGAACTGGAGTTCAGTTTCATAATATTGATCAGGAATGCCGGATCTTTTTCTCCTTTGGCAAAACGTTCTTTTAAAGAGCCTTTTTTGTTCATAGGGGAGTTGATATCCTGAGCCATCGCAACAAAAAGACTTTCTTCCATATATCCGGAATTCTGAGATACCAGCTCACCTTCCCCGTTTAAGAAAAGATAGGTAGGATAGGAACGTACTCCGAATTTAGCCGCAATCTCCCTGCCTTCCCCTTTTTCCATATCGAATCTGGCATTCACGAAGTTGGTGTTATAGTAATCTCCAACCGCTTTCTGGGTGAATACATTCTTCTCCATCATTTTACAGGGGCCACACCAGGAGGCATAAGCGTCTATAAAAACCAGTTTTTTTTCCTTTTTGGCTTTTGCTAAAATTTCTTTAAACGGTAATTCCTGAAACTGGATCGCTTCCTGAGCCATAACAATGGCAGAGCAAAAAACAAATACCCCGGAGATGAGTTTCTTCATTTTCAAATCAAAATTTACAGGCGAAGATAGGTAATTTCCAAAATATAGGCGACGAAATTAGGGAAGGAGAATTCTATATTAACTATTTTTAAGACTAAAGTTCTGTTTTTTGAAGCATCACTCCGTTATAGACTGTTTTTCATTATTTGTATGGCAACAGGAATGTCCTTGTGAAATTATTTTTATTTTTGTGTAATGAGTTCATGAAATTAAAAATCAGCTATGCTTTATCTTTTCGGAGTTTTTTTAGCTTTTTTCCTGGTTTTTCTTTTGGTTACCAAAAGAAGAAAAAGTACCGCAGACTTTATTCTTTCTGCATGGCTGCTGGCCATCGGGCTTAACCTCACCGCACATTATCTGCTTCTCATGAAGCAATATACAGAATATCCGTCCTTTGTTTTTCTTGGTTTTATTCTGCCATTGGTGTATGGCCCTTTTTTATACCTCTATATCCGGAAACAGACTTCTGGCGAGCCGTTTTCACTGAAATACTTACTGCATTTTATTCCTTTTCTGGCCGGAAATCTGATGTTTCTGCCTTTTTATACAGCTCCTTTTGACGAAAGAGTGGAAATCTTCGAGCATCAGGGAAGCGGATTTGAAACCGAAATGCTTCTCAGGGTATATTCCATTTATATTTCAGGAATTGTGTATGTGATCCTTTCCTTTCTTACCTTGTACCGGTTCAGGAAAAATATGGTCCAGCAGTTTTCCAATACAGAAAAAATAAATTTCAACTGGCTGCTGTATCTTATCATATGGATTGCTATCATCTGGGGACTGGTCCTTTTTGTCAGCACCAATATTATTTATGGAGCTATTGCTGTGTTTATCGTTTGGCTGGGATACTTCGGAATAAAACAGGTTCAGGTATTCAATCAGCCCGTATTGGCGTTTACCGGAACCGTCATAGAACTTTCTGATGTGGAGGAAGAGCCCACAAATATTTCCTCTGAGAAAAAATATCAGAAATCAGGACTTACAGAAGACCATATTGGTGAAATACACACAGCGCTGATGCAGGTTCTCGACAGTGAGAAACCTTTCGTCAATCCTAACCTTACCTTAAATGAGCTGGCCGGAATACTTGATGTACATCCGAACCATCTTTCTCAGGTAATCAATTCCAGGGAAGATAAAAATTTCTACGAACTGATCAATGAAAAAAGGATTGAGGAATTTCTGAAAAGAATTGCCCAGCCGGAAAGCAGACAGTATACCTTGCTTTCTATTGCATTTGAGTGCGGATTTAATTCTAAAACATCTTTCAACAGAAATTTTAAAAAATATACCGGCGTTACACCGAGTGAGTATCAGAAGACCTGATTCTGACGTTTCATCTTTCAGGGAGAAGGTGTCAATGTTCATATTTTGTTATTAATCAATCGGTTATGTTGGTTGTTTTTTGATGTTCCAACTTTCCTGATGGGGCGAATTGCTTTGGAGAATGGTGAATCTTTGCATCATAATTTTAAATCCAAAAGTATGACAGCTTTCAGAAAAAGGAATGTTTTGATGACAACCCTTACGATTCTTACTTTGCTATTTTCCTGTACAGACGGACGCACGATTGATGAACCCGGAAATTTGGTCCCTAAAACGGTTGATCAGGATGCTTCTCTTCCATCCATTTTCGTAAACGGTGCATTGCTTCATTCCGAAGCTTTCGGCCCGGAAAACGGAACCATAGTCGTTGCGCTTCACGGAGGTCCGGGAGGAGACTATCGTTATCTTCTCAACTGCAAAGATCTTATTTCCGAAGGATTTCGGGTCGTGTTTTATGATCAGAGAGGATCAGGTCTTTCACAGCGTTTTTCCAAAAAGTCTTACCAGGCTCTGGGAGCAGGAGTGACAGATCTGATGTATGATGAGCTGCATGGCGTAATAGCCCATTACCGTAAAAGTTCTGCCCAGAAAGTTGTGCTTCTGGGGCATTCCTGGGGAGGGATGCTGGCTTCCGGATATGCAGGGAAGTATCCTGATGATATACAGGGACTTATTGTATGTGAGCCGGGAGGATTGATCTGGAATGATATTAAGGAGTATGTGAAAAAATCCAGGTCATTTAAACTGTGGAGTGAAATCCTCAACGATGCTGCTTACCTGGATCAGTTTATTTCAGGGAAGGAAGACCAGCATGAAATTCTGGACTATAAAATGTCGATGCTTGCCTCCCAAAACAGCATTACCGGAGAAGGTGATTTTGATCCGGCCATGAGCTGGAGAAGCGGAGCCGTTATTATGGATGCTCTTTTCGACAGTGGTGATAAGTACAGCCTTGATTTTTCCAAAGGGCTTCAGAATTACAACGGTCCCGTTTTATTTTTCTACAGCGACAGGAATAAAGCCTATCCGGATTCGTGGATGCAGAAAATCACAGCGAGCTATCATCACGTGAACAGAGTAAAAATATCCGGTGTAGGACATGACGGGATCATTACCAATGCCAATGCATGGACCAACCAGACCAGACCTGAAATTATAACCCTTATCGGAGGCCTTTAAAATGAATACCATGAAAAAATATACCCTGTCAGTCTTATGGATAATACTGACTGCCCATACTGTGAAATCACAAACGGTCAACTGGTCTGCACTGAACGTTAAGGAAAAACATATTCTCAATGCCAATATCGGAGCAGAATATGGAGTTGTTTTCGGATTGGGATACGGATATCAGTTCAATACAAAGCTATTTCCCATCATTGCCGGTACCGAATTTTCTATTCCTTCCGGACATACGTTACTGGATGATTTTAAAGCAAAAGCCGGCGTGAATATACGATGGATTAAGATAAAGGATATTCAGTTTTCTACAAAAGTGCAGGGTATTTTCCGCAGGTTTGAAAATGAAAACGCCGTTATTGCCAATTTCGGATTGGATATGACGGGAGTGATCGGCTATTACCGTCCGAAATGGTTTGCGGGAGCTGAAGTGGGATTCGATAAAGCTATCGTAACGCATTTTCAGCATTCCGAAAAGTATAAAGAAACCTATCCGGATGTGAAAAACGGATGGTACGAACCATCTACAGGAGGGAATTTCTATTACGGACTTCAGGGCGGATATTCTTTCGGAAACCAGGAGATCTACCTGCGGGGAGGAAGTATTGTTTCCCAGGATCTCAGAACAAAACCCCTGCTTCCGTTTTATGTGCAGCTAGGCTACAATTATAAACTTTAAAATACACGGATCGTCTTTAATCATGACGGTCCGTTATTTTTTTTACCGCCTTATGTTCTTTACCCCATATCTCCAGCTGATTAAGAACCGGAATCAGCTTTTTCCCAATGTCTGAAAGCTCATATTCTACTTTTACAGGTACTTCTGCGTAAACCTTTTTGATGACCAGCTCTTCCTGTTCCATTTTTTTCAGCTGTAGGGTAAGCATTCTTTCGGAGATATTAGAGATCCTGTCCTTAAGTTCAGAAAATCTTAATTTCCCATGTTTAAGATGATAACAGATGGAAAGAATCCAGCGGCCACTGATCAGGTTGACCGCATAAATCTCGGAGCAGCTGTACTCCAGGGTTTTCTTATTTTCATGATTTGTGGATGATTCTTTGATACTCATACTAACATTTTTGTTCGTTCCATACAATCTTTTGCGTACTTGCAAAGCACAGCACACATCTGCTAAATTTACAAATAAAAACAGAAAATGTTCTCTCATATCAGGAGAATGTTTTATAGTGATTTTAGAAAATAATAAGATGATGATGGATTTTAATAGAATTAATAAAGAACTGAGAGCAAGTATGGATCAGGTTTCCTATTCACTGGAAATAGATGGGAATCTGTTTTTGAATCATCCTGAAAAAATTCAACAGGAAAGAGCGGAATTGGTAAGAAAGAATCCGGTTAAACAGCCTGAAGAGGTTATGGTAAAAGATATTTTTATCAAAAGTTCCGGAGATGATCATGAGATCCGGCTTCATATTTACCAGGCCGAAAACTATGACAGAAGGAAAGTGCTTTTGTACTTTCATGGTGGAGGATATGTTTTCGGACAGCCGGAGCAGATGGATGGTCAGATGTTTGACATTGCGGATCAATTGAAGGCAACGATCATATCGGTAGATTACAGATTATCTCCTCAATACCGGTTTCCGGTTCCTGTTCTGGATGGCTTTGATGCTTTGCAATGGATCATCAGCCAGGGTGAAGCTCAACTGGGAGTTGATTCTGAGCGTATTACCGTATTCGGAGCAAGTGCCGGAGGACATTTGGCAGCAGCAGTAACGCAGATGGCAGCAGATCATCATTTTAAAAATATCCATCATCAGTTTTTACTCTATCCTGTTATTCATCATAAACTGGACACGCCGTCAATGGAAGAATTTACAGACATTCCGTTGTGGAATAAAAAATATGCTGAGACGGCATGGCTTCACTTTTTAGGCAAAGACAACATGAATAAAAGCATCAGATACTCGGATCTTAGTTTCTTTGATCGTTTTCCAGAATTGCCCCGGACGACTATTGTTGCCTGCGAACTGGATCCTTTAAGGGATGAAGCGATAGAATATGCCCAAAATTTATACAAAGCGGGAGTAAAAACCGAGTTGTGGGTAATTCCGGGAGCACTGCATGTATTCGACCTGTTTGATTCTCCTCTCAATGAGGACTATAAAAGGTTTCTGATGGATAGACTTTTTCAATAAACAGATCAAAAATTCAAAATCTGAATTGATCAAAAAACTGCTGTATTAATGGCAGTTTTTTTTTGTTTTTTTAAAACAGGTCTTATTACTCATCTTTTTTTGGCTCATCAATGATCTGCTGATCGAAGGTTTCAAGATATTGATAATTCACTTTTTGGTCCTCAAAGCTTTGTTATATCTTTGCAAACGAATTCATTATCCTTAAAAGAAATATTCAAAAGAAGAAAACCCCTCCGGGTTCTTTTATAGATAATATCAATGCAGAAGAAATTGAATTTTAAACACGTCCTTACTCAAAAATCCGTTTACATTGCTGCCTTGTCTGCCTGCTTAATTGCTGTGGCCGCCTTTGCCGTATTGAGCCTGCTGATTACCCGCGACAGCCGGAAAAATAATGAAGAATTTGCCAGGAAAACTTTTGTCAGGAAATATGAAACCCTGGAAAAAGAATTCAGAAATATTGAAGATTATCAGTATTTGCTGCGTGCCCTCATCCAGAAAGACGGCCTGAAGAACTACAAAGATTACTCATCGGTTCTGAATGATCTGAACAAAAAACGGGATCTGCTTACAGACAGCTGGTATTATTACTATAACGGAACATACGGAACATCTGAAAGCAGCAACCCTTTATCTGAAGTGATTACGAATAAAGACAAAGCAGGCCGGTATGTCAGGATCAGAAACAGCGGCCCGGGGCATTTCCGTGATTTTCTGATCACCCGGAACGACAGCATTTACTGGGTGAGTTATGATTCCATTGCCCGGGCGAATAACAAGATGCTGTATTACGGATCTTCGGTAAGTCTGGATGATCTGCATCAGTATTTTATTAATGTTGATAAGACGCCTAACAACTATGCCTACGTTTTTACCAAAGAAGGAATCTGCATCACCCATCCTGAAAAGAAATACCTGGGAAAGAATATTTTTGAGTTTACCAACATCAAACCGGAAGATACCCTGTGCAGCAGAACCGGCGTGGGCTATACCGAAAGAAATACCAATTCCGAGTACCTGAATGTAGAAGTAACGAGATTCATCAAGCCTCTGAGAACAGACAATTTTGAAGGCTATGCAGTCGTAAACTCAGTCAACTTTCTGATTGATGAAAGCGTTAACAAGACCAGAACCTATACCATCTATATATTTCTGGCAGCACTGTTCCTGATTGTAACGGTTTTTATCCTGTTTCAGAGGCTGGCCAATGTGGCCTACCGGGAAAAGGAAAAAATACAGGCTGAGAAAAATCTCCTGCTGATCGAGAATGAAAAAATGCATAAGGCGGAAGTCATCAACCAGCTGCAGCAGCTTAAGAATAACATCAATCCGCATTTTCTTTTTAATTCATTGAATTCACTGTATATGCTGATCGGTATCAACAAAGACAATGCACAGAAGTTTACCATGAATCTTTCCAGGATCTACCGGTATCTGATTGTACCGCCCAAGGAAAATATTGTTCCTGTAGCGCAGGAAATCAGTTTTATAGAAAAATATATGGAGCTTCTGAAAAGCCGGTTTGATGAAGAATTACACTTTCAATTAATCATCAATGATCAGGAAAGTCTGGAAAAGAGGATTCCGTATCTGTCGCTTCAGATTGTTACAGAAAATGCCATTAAACATAATGTGGCCACAATAGATCAGCCTCTGGAAATTACCATCACGGCAGATGCTCACGGAATCACCGTCAGGAATACCCTGCAGCCGAAAACAGAGCCGGTTCAGGGAGAGAAGTTCGGAATTGCCTATTTGAATCAGGTTTACGCCTATTTTAAGCATAATCCTCTTCATATTTCTGTAGATGGTGAATATTTCGTATGTTTTTTACCCTTAATGAAGTGAAAATAAAAATCCATTCACTCCCGAAAAACTGCCTTTCACTCCCTAATACTATATATATAACCTTTTTACCCTCTAGTTTTGCCGGCTGAAACTAAGATATCTACAATTTGGAATGAATCGGACTATTTTAATGAAGAACTACAGACTGATGCTGTATCTGGGACTGGCTATAACCGCTCCTACAGTATCTGCACAGAAAAAAGATACGGTAAAAACGGCCAAAGAGAAACCTGCTAAAACAGACTCTTCAGCCTCTAAAAAAGCAAAAAAAATTGAAGACCTGGTAAAAAAAGGGACCTATAAAAAAGGACTTTTCAATACCATTCAGGTAAAAACGGATATTTATTTTGAAATCCCGGATAGCCTGATGGGGCGCCAGTTCCTGGTGGTGAACAAACTTTCCCAGGTACCGATGCAGGTGAATGAAGCCGGACTGAATAAAGGAATGAACTATGAAAACAAGATCATTACCTTCCACCGTGATACCGCCGCCAAAAAAGTTTGGGTAAAGACTTCCGTAGCGAAAGTATCTTCCCCAAAAAACGATGCAATCACCCGATCGGTAAAGGACAACTTCTCAGAATCGGTGATCGAAGTTTTTGATATTGAAGCCCAGAACAGTGATTCTACTTCGGTAGCCATAAAGGTCAACAAGGTTTTCGACGGAAACCAGAAAAGCTTTAATGATGTGCTGGCGAATGTAGGGTTGGGAGGTTCCGTAAAATCAAATCTTTCCTATATTGAAGGCGTAAAGACATTTCCACAGAACCTTGTGGTAAAGTCACAACTTTCAACATCGGTAAACGAAGGTGGAGTAGATCTGCCTGTAACGCTTGGAGTGACCACCAATCTTGTCCTGCTGTCTAAAACTCCCATGAAGCCGAGAGTTTCAGATTCCAGAGTGGGATTCTTTTCCGAAAAGCACTGGTCGTTCAACGATCAGCAGCAGAAAATGGATGAAAAATTCTTCATTACAAGATGGGATCTTCAGCCTAAAGATGAGGATAAGGAAAAATACTTAAGGGGAGAACTGGTTGAGCCTAAAAAGCCGATCATTTATTATATCGATCCTGCCACACCCAAACAGTGGCGCGAAAAGATCATCGCCGGAGTTCACGACTGGCAGGCTGCTTTTGAACAGGCCGGCTTTAAAAATGCTGTAATTGCCAAAATGCCGGACGAAAAGGATGAGGATTTTGATATTGACGATGTAAGGTATTCCGTGATAACGTATGCAGCTTCCCCTAAAGCCAATGCAATGGGGCCTTCTGTGGTAGATCCGCGAAGCGGGGAGATCATTGAAGCTGATATTATCTGGTGGCATAATGTAATGACATCCCTTCATGACTGGATGAGAATCCAGACAGGCCCTATTGATCCTAAAGCCAGAGGAAATAAATTCAGTGATGAACATATGGGAGAGGCGATCCGTTTTGTTTCTTCCCACGAAGTAGGCCATACTTTCGGGCTTAAACATAATATGGGAGCTTCTTTTGCCTTTCCCGTAGAATCACTTCGTTCCAAAGAATTTACCGATAAAATGGGAGGGACGGCTCCTTCCATCATGGATTATGCCCGATATAATTATGTAGCGCAGCCGGAAGATGGAGTGACCGCCATTACTCCCAAAATCGGAATTTATGATAAATACGCCATCGAATGGGGGTACCGCTGGTATCCGAATGAGTTTTCCGAGAAAAAAGCCCTTAAAAATTTAATAGAAATCCATGAGGATGATCCGATGTATTTCTATGGTGAACAACAGAATTTCTTAGAAACAATAGATCCCCGCTCGCAGTCTGAAGATCTTGGTGATGATGCAATGAAGGCTGGTGAATACGGAATGAAAAACCTGAAAATTGTTGTAGATAATCTTTTAAAATGGACCTATGAAGACGGTAAAGATTATACAGACACCGGTAAGCTGTATTTAAGCGCTGTCGGGCAGTGGGATCTTTATTCAGGGCATGTTATGGCCAATGTAGGAGGAATCTACCTGAATAATACCGTTTTCGGGAATAAGAAAAAAGCTTATGAAGCAGTACCTGCCGAAATTCAGAGAAGAGCGGTTGATTATCTGGTGAAAAATGTGGTCAACATTCCGGAATGGCTGTTCTTTAACCCGATTACAGAAAAAACATATCCTGTAAAAAATTCCCCGATGGGACCGTTTGAGCAGACTCCTTACACTTTGGTGAGAGGAATGCAGTATGGCACCCTGTATTCACTTTTTGTGGACGACAGACTTTTAAGAATGCTCGAAAATGAATTAAAGCATGAAGTGTCAGGTTCCAAAGAAGAGCTGTATACCGTGGAGAACCTGTTTGATCAGGTAAGAAATGCCGTTTTTCACAAAAAAGGAAGCTTAACCATTCTGGAAAGGATGACGCAGAAGAACTATGTGGATGCCCTGATTGTTTCCGTGAATAAACTATTTGAGAAAACAGCCGTTAAAGCATTAAAAACAGACCAGACCCTGAATATGCCGATGATCTGTAATTATCATGAAGAAGAAAAAAAGCTCAGAAACATCAACTATTCTTCCATGAAAAGAGTATCTGAAGTCACTACCTATAAAAGAGCAGAGCTGCAGAAGGTCCTTGATCTGCTCAACAGAACCCGGTACAGGGGAGATAATGCTTCCAGAGCTCATTACACAGACTTAATTATCCGTATTGAAGAGGCTTTAAATAAATAATCCGCTATGAAAAAAACTCTAATACTTTTACCTCTTTTAGCCGCCAATATTGCACTGGCCCAACAGAAGAAAACCATTACAGGTAAGGTCCAGGATGGCAGTACCTCACAGATAATCGCCGGAGCATCCATCAAAATAGAGACCCAGTCCGTTTCTTCAAAAACCAGTCAGGACGGGATCATAGAGAGTGTTTCCATAGGAACCGTAACCGATAAAAACGGAAAATTTGTTCTGGAAATCCCTGTAGATACCAAATCCGTACTGGTAAGCTATCTGGGTTATGAATCCAGACTTATCCTGATAGACGAAGATCAGACCAACTATAATATACGCCTGACGCCGGTAGCCGGTTCTGAAGTTTCCGAGAAAAATAAGATTCAGGAAGTGATCATTACCGGATATCAGAAAATTGAAAAAAGAAAGCAGACTTCTGCCGTGGCTTCCGTGAAAATGGATAATATCAGTCAGGCCGGGGTGGCAAGTATAGACCAGATGCTTTCGGGGCAGATAGCCGGAGTCGTGGTTACTCCTGAAACAGGTGCTCCCGGAGGTCCTGCCAAAATCAGAATCCGTGGAACCGCTTCATTGTCCGGACCGCAGGATCCGCTTTGGGTAATCGATGGTCTTCCGTTGGAAGGAAATGACGTTCCCAATTTCAGTGATAAAGATAATATAGATCAGCTTCAGAATTTTTCTATCGCCGGATTGAATCCGAATGATATTGAAGATATTACAATTTTAAAAGATGCTGCTGCCACTGCCATCTACGGGGCAAGAGCGGCAAACGGGGTGATCTCCATTACCACAAAAAAAGGAAAAAAAGGAAACCTGAGAGTGAATTTCTCTGCGGATACCTTCGTTACATCACGCCCGGATTTTGGCAAGCTTAACCTGCTGAATGCTTCAGAAAAAGTAGATCTTGAGCTGATGCTGGCCCAGCGTACCGACCTTACTTACCGCGCCGATAAAGGGGAAGTGATGAGAATTTTAACCAAGAACGGTCAGCTTGACGCTTACCGAAGCGGTGGTCTGAACGGCCTGAATGCGCTGACGAGACAGCAGATTGATGCTCTGAGAAACAACAATACAAACTGGGGAAAGCTGTTATACAGGAACGCTATTAATAAACAGTACGGATTAAGTATTTCCGGAGGAGGAGAACGTTCAGACTATTATTTCTCCTTAGGATATTATGATGAAGAGGGAACTACGATAGGAACAGGGTTTAAACGGTATAACCTTACGCTGAAGAACAATTATAAATTAAGCGATAAACTGAGTGCAGGAATCTCTGTGTTCGGAACCACAAGTGAGCGTGAGTCTTTTGTAACAGATGCGGATGCTTCTATAAATCCGGTTAATTATTCAAGAAATGCCAACCCTTATCTGAGTCCTTTCAATGCAGACGGAAGCTACAGATATGATCAGGATATTGATGGTTTTGACGACCGTTATATTCCTTTCAATTTTATGGAGGAAAGACAGAATACCAACTATACCCTGAAGAACAATTCCCTGAAGGCGATATTGGATTTAGAATATAAAATATTGAAGGATCTGAAGATCACTTCACAGTTGGGAATTCAGTATGATACCAATAAAACGGAGAAATATGCGGCCCAGAATACCTATTTTACCCGTAAAATGAGAGAAGGAACCCGTTACTACAAAGATGGTGCATTCCGTTATTTCCTGCCGGACGGTGCGGTAAAGCAGAACTGGGATAACGATTTCTTTCAGTATAACTGGAAACTTCAGGGAACCTACAGTACGAAGATCAATTCCGTTCATGAAATTGATTTAATGGCCGGAACAGAAATCCGTAAAACAGAGGATAATACCACTATCACAAGAGCTTTTGGTTATGATCCTGTGACAAGAAGGGCAACGCCGATCGTTTTTCCGAGTTCCAATTTTGCTTCCGATAAAAGATACGAAACCTACCGTGAAATGTCTCCTGTAGAAAATGCGTATGCATCCATGTTCGCTACGGGATCCTATACCTTCAACCAGCGGTATACCTTCTTCGGAAGTGTAAGGTATGACGGAACCAACCTGTTCGGGGTAAACAAAAAATATAAATACCTTCCGATATGGGCTGTATCAGGTTCATGGCTGGTGACCAAAGAGAATTTCATGAAGAATATTGAAGCGGTTTCCAACCTTAGATTGAGAGCTTCCTACGGATTGCAGGGAAATATAGACCGTAATACATCACCTTTCTTTATCGGTGAATATTTTGATACCACCATTCTTCCGGGAACAAAAGAAGGAATCATCAATGTGATCAGTCCTCCGAATGATAAACTGCGCTGGGAAAAGACAACCAACGTGAACTTCGGACTGGATCTAGGGTTATTTAAAAACCGCATCAACCTTACTGCTGATATCTACAGCAGAAAAGGGACAGACATGATCAGTATGAAAGAAACTCCGCTTGAAACAGGGTTTGAATATACCATGATGAACTGGGGAAGTTTAACGAATAAAGGTTTTGAGCTGGCATTATCTACCAGAAACATCAATAAGGAAAACTTCAAATGGACAACCACCATTAATTTTGCTCATAACAAGAGTAAAGTCCTCAGTGAGCAGCCCCGCGATAATGCATTGCTTCCTTCCAGAGAAGGGCTTCCTGTGAATGCCGTTTTCGCCCTGAAAACAGCAGGTGTGGATGCGAACGGAAATCCGATGTTCTGGAAAGGAAATGAGAAGATCTCCGCTGAAGATTTCTTTAAACTCTATGATGTATATTCAGATTTTCTTCCGGGAGAGCTTGTCGATTCAAAACTTTCAGCCGCTGAGCTCAGAAGCCTGTTTACCTATGTTGGAGACAGAGATCCGAAGTTTACGGGAGGAATCATCAATACCTTTAAGATACACAACTTTGACCTGACGGTTTCTGCGGCATTCAACCTGAAGCAGACCATTATGAGAACCCCTTCTTACCGAGGAATGGAACTGGACAGAGGAAGGAATTTCACGAGAGACATTTATGAAGCCGGGCAATCACTTCCGGGGATTACCAGTCCTGATATGGCATCAAATCCGGGGTGGATGGCCAATAAATGGTTCGCCAGCAATGCTTCCAATGCCTATAGTTTGCTGGATGTATGGGCAAAAGAGATCAGCTATGTAAGGATCAGCAGCATCCGTTTGGGCTATACGCTGCCGAAAGAATTTACAAGTCCTATGGGAATCAGTAGCCTCAGACTGAGTGTTGAAGGACGTAACCTTTTTGTGATCAGCAACGGATACAAAGGTTATTTCGATCCGGAAACCTATGGTAATATTTATGCACAGCCTATTACGAAGTCCGTTACAGTAGGATTTAATGTTTCTTTTTAAAACTAAAAAAAATGAGAAAAATAACGACAATAATCGCGTTGGCAGCCATCAGCTTTATCAGTATAGGATGTGACCGGTTTTTAGATATTCAGCCGGAAGGGAAAGTAATCCCCACTACCGTTGAGGATTACCGTAAAGTACTGACCTCTGCTTATGTCAAATACCCGCTTCATAAATCCCTGACGGCAATTCGTACCGATGAGGTGAGTATTGATGAAAACTCCGGGGAGTTTAATCTTTACCGTGAAATTGCCATGTGGAAGGATGCCAATACCGACCAGGCAACGACGGAATTTCCATGGGTAAGTTTCTATACCGTGGTTTTTTACCTGAATCAGATTATCAATGAAGGAAGCAAAACAATGCAGGATTCACCGGAAAAGCAGCAGATACTGGCAGAAGCATATGCCTTGCGTGCTTATGTGTATTTCGACATGGTGAACTTATACGGAAAACCTTACAATACTGCCACCGCATCAGCAGACCGGGGAGTTCCGATTACGCTGGATATTGATCTGGAACAGGTATTGAAACCTTCTTCCGTACAGGAAGTGTATGACCAGGTGCATGCGGATCTGGCTAAGGCTGATGAAATGATGATGGAAGAGAAACAGCCGGCCGGAATCAACTACAGGTTCTCAAAAACAGCATTGCTGGCTTTCCATGCAAGAACAGCCCTTTATGAAGGAGACTGGAACAAAGCTTTGAGCTATGCAGAACAGGTGCTGGCCGTAAAGGGAGATTTAATCAATTTGAATACAGCCAGTACGGTTCCTAACCATTTTACTTCCGTGGAATCTATTATGGCGCTGGATAATCCGTTCAATATTTCTGTGCAGACCATTTCCTATGCGTCTTCCGAACTGCTTTCCAAGTACAATAACACAACCGATAAGCGATTTGGAATCTACTTTGAAAAAAACAATGATAAATATAAAATCATCAAAGGGGGAAGCACCGACTTCAGGGTATCTTTCAGAACCGCAGAGATGTATTTTATCAAATCTGAAGCACTGCTGAAACTGAACAGGCTTGCCGAAGCTAAAGAAACGCTGGCCGTTGTTTTAAAGAACAGATATAACCAGGAAGGTTATACTTCGGTTCAGAACGAAATAGCTCCGATGAATACAGCAGAATTTATGAACTTTATTCTGGATGAAAGATTCAGAGAGTTTGCTTTGGAAGGCCACCGCTGGTTTGACCTGAGAAGAGCCAATCAGAAAAAAATTACCCATACCGTGTATGGTCAGGAATATATTCTTCAGCAGAATGACGTACGATATACCATCGAATATCCGATGAGCGCAAAGAAGAATAATCCTAATTTATAACATTTCATATTAATACCCCTGAAACCGCTTGAACTTAATTGTTTTAGCGGTTTTTTTGTATTTTTGCCAATGTTATGAAAATTGCCATTATTGAAGATGAACTGCTGGCTGTCAATTATCTGAAAAACCTGTTGGATCAGCAAAGCATAGTCCCTGTCACTGAGACGGCTATTCTTCGTTCTAAAAAGCAGGCAATTGATTTTTTCGGAAAAGATTCGGCAGATCTTATCTTTATGGATATTCATTTGGGTGACGGAATGAGCCTTGAAATTTTCGAGCACGTAGAACTTTTTACTCCGGTTATTTTCATCACTGCATTTGATGAATATGCCATACGCGTTTTCAGACACTTTACCATAGATTATCTGCTCAAGCCATTTGAAGAGGAAGATCTGCATAAGGCATTGCAGAAATTTATCTCTATCAGGAATAATTTTGATCCTGAACCCGTTCTGAAATCCGTTTCTGCCTTGCAGCAGAACAGCAGTACAGAGATCATGAAGCGCTTCATGGTACGGGAAGGAAACAAGCTTAAATCCATAGACGAGCACAATACAGCATATTTTTTCGCTTCGGGAAAATACCTGTTTCTTACCACCGTAGACCATCATACCTATATTTTTGACGATACCATTAAAGATATCATCCTGAAACTGAATCCTGAAGTTTTCTTTAAAGTAAACCGTAAATTCATCATCAATAAAAATGCAGTTACAGAGATCATTAAACATTCCAGTCAGAAAGTAGAGCTGAAACTCGCCCCGCAACCTGAAGTGGACGCAGAAATATTCATCAGTAAGCCGCAGATTGCTGAATGTCTGAGCTGGCTGAATAGCTGAATTTAGCGATATTAATATTAATAAAAAAGTCTCCTATAAAAGAGACTTTCATATTATTGTTTGGTCATAATAATATCTTTTGGAAAATTGAATGGCCAGTCTTTTCCTTCCATAATTTGATTATAATATTTACAGGATTGAGTAATACCACTGGGATTGTATTCAAAACGAAGTTGCATCTGTGTTTTTTCTGGATTGATGAAATTAATATTGATGTTGGCGGTTTTGTTACACATATCTTTAGGCTGAAACAATAAATGTTTTTTTGAAAAATCTTTGTATTGTCCATAAATACCGGAAAACTCATAGTCCGTTTCATTAAAATTTGTAATCCTATCTACTTCGACAGCTCCGGTAGAAGAGATGATCTTACGCTCTCCAACAATTTTATCGATATCATAATATTTTCCGTTATTTGCTGTCGTCCTTTTTTTTATTTTTTTTAGCTCAAGATATATAGTTTTTCCATCCCAATTGCCCTTCCATGTCCCAATATATGGATTCAGTTCACCGTTAATATCTTTATAATATGCCCCGTTGGGATAGTCTATTTTATTGGCTTCTAAGGGAAAAACTTGTTGTGCATAAATAAAATTAACGCCTGTTACGAAAAGTATTAATATTGTCTTTTTCATTTTTTTATTTTTTGATATTATTATTGAGGGCAATTAGCACTCATTAGGGTGTTATTGTTATTTAACTGAAGCTTTTTACTATTATCATCGTCAGTAATTTCATAAAGCTCAGCTCCCTCTATTTTCATATAATCTTTCATAAAACTTAAAAACCCTTTTTTGAGATCTGATGATGAAATATTGGGATTTTCTAGCATTTCTTTGTATTTTTCATTAAGTGTTATGATTTGATTATCAGTATATAACATCAGGTTATCAATATTAATGCCATCACCTCTTAATTGATAAGTTCCTTGGCTGGTTACAACAGAGATGAAAACATTATTCAGTGGAATATTATTAGCGTGTGCGTTTTGAAGAAGTAATATAAACAAATTTATATCTCCCGGAGAAAATATGGGAATTAACCCATCATAATGAGTGTGCATTATACCGTATGTGGTAGGAAAAATTCTGAAATCTAATTCTTGTGTTCCTGGTTTATTGCTTAATTCTTGGTATTGTGTTCCTGATTGCCCTGAACCAGGAGCAGCAGCTCCTACCCTAAATCCACTTTCAGAAGAATATCCTGTTTTAGATTTTAAGTTTTGTACTTTACTCTTGAAGTTAGAATCAGCATTTTGTGCTCTTATTTTGTCGCATGCGTTTTCCCCCATATTAGCTAGAGGATAAGGATAGCCACCACCAGGAAGAGTTCCACCACCGCCTCCGCCTGTACAGTCTTCTTCCAGACAATCAGAAATAGGAGTAGGGTCAGAAGGTAGACATTCCGTAATTACAAACGTATCTACCTGTAGAACTTCACCTGTGACAGAATCAGTCCACGTCCACGTTACGGTTCTGGTAATGCACCCTCCGCCCTTTGAAAAAGCTCTGGAAGAACCTGTTTTGAGGGAAACATTATCAGAGTGGTTGAAAATCAGGGATTGAAAAAACTTTTTAGAATCGGAATCGTCAGTTTTTTTAGAGAAAAAGATTTTGTTACCTATCCTGTTAACGGTCATGATGTGTTCTACCTTACCGTTTTTTACGATAGGGGCTTGTAAAAAACTTTCATCAAAATGATCAAAAGACATGGCATAATTCCAGTATACTTCACCGTATTTATGGATAAAATAGCTCTTATTGAGATTCTTCTCAAAAATTTGCTTAACGTTCTTTATAAAAACTTCATCTTCTTTCCATAGGCTTTTGGAGACATAGTTTTTTGATTGAAGTTCATGTTGAGGTGAGTTAGTGACATCATCTTCAGTCTGACAGGAGTGAAGGAAGAGACCTGTCACTAAAAAAAAGAGAAATCTGATGGTTATTTTTTTCATATTATTAATTTTGTGTTTTCAAATATACTTTATTTTTCAATTAATTGTGAAATAATATTTGCGGATTTCCGTAATGTTTTCTTAAACTTTTTTATACAATTATTATTGATCCATTATGATAATGATATATAATTTAAATATATAAAATATTGAATATTAGACTATTGTTGATTTTTTAAAAATAATCAGAGAGGCTGGGTTTTATAAATTATATTCTTAACGAATTGTAGTAGAATAGCCTCTAAACAGAATTAAAATAATGAAAATAGCTTTAATGTTCATTCTTAAGTGATTGATATTTGCTTTATATTCTTTCCGATATTTTTCGTATTTTTTCCTTGATAAGAATACAATAATTAAGTGCAGAATATATATTTTAATTAAATTTTCAATAATAAGAGAAATGCAATATCTGTAGTTTTTAAAAGACCACAGCACAGAACGGTCTTTCAGTAACAAAGGAATTGGTGATTCCGAAATAGAGCATCTGGAAAAGCTGTATAATAATGGGTACTCATTTCCTGTTGCTTTGAAGGAGCTTTTATCGTTAGCAGGAAATTTTTGTCATGCACTGGATTACAGTGTTTATGACAGTCAGGAAGAGCTGCAGGCCGAAGAACGGGAAGAGCTGAAAGATCTGTACGATCTCACCATAGAAAGACCATTCTTTTTTATTGACTTGGTTTCTCACGGACTTCCGGTATTTATATTTCTGGATGAGGGTGATAATCCGCCGGTCAATCAGATGGTGAATCATCCTACGATCAAACATTATTATGAAAGGGTAGGAGGAACGCTGCAAAGTTATGTGATCAGCAGAATCCGGTATTATCAGAAATGGTATCCCGGATAAAGTACAAAAAAGCCTTAGGGATGATAATATTGATACTTATCTGCCATCCGTCACTTTTATTGCTTTAATCCGGTTTTCTTCGCCGGAATCTATTTCCCCAATACCTTTTTTGCATTCTCATTATCCGGATTCAGTTCCAGGGATTTTTTATAATTTTCCAGACCTTCCTGCTTTTTCCCAACCTGTAAAAGGATTTCGCCATAGCTGTCATAGGTGTTCCAGGCAGTGGGATAAAGTTCTATATTCAGACGGAAAATCTTCAGGGCATCATCCATTTTATTTTCTTGGACAAGCTGGTAACCAAAGCTGTTGATTTCTCCTTCATCGATATTGTATTTCGAATGCAGTCCTTTCTTGTATTCTGATTTTATAAACGGAATCAGTTTATCAATTGATTTTTCATTGTTATAGGCTTCATTCAGAGCGATGAGGTTCATTTTTCGCTCTTTTTCTTCCTGCTCCTTCAAGGTTTCAACACCATAATATTTTCTCTGTTCATCGGTAGCTTTTGATGAATCTATGGTATACCGGATCCATTTTCCATTGGTATCCTTATTTTTAATAAACTGGGTTCCGTAGATTTGTGGCTGTTTTCTGCGCATCAGATCCCTGTCCACCGCTGCGGCATACCACCAGCGGTTGAGGGTAGGATCCAGTTTCAGAGCCTGCTCAAAACTTTTGACTGCCATTCCGGAAGAAACAGAATCATTGCCATGCTGAAAAACAATCCCGGAATTGTAATGATCCTTAGCTGTTTTTACTTTTCCCTCTTTGATAAGCTCCATGATTCTCGCTCTTCTTTCTTCGTCTTCTTTACTCAGTACAGACCAGTCGATATTGGCTGCCTTCCTTGCATTCTGGTCATCATCTGCCATTTTCTGAAGCTCAGGATTATCCCCGGACTGCGAGAAAACCAATAGTGGAAACAGTAATAAAAGTACAGTAAATAGTTGGATTGTTTTCATAATATAAGGTGATTAGTTGGTGGGATAATTATCCGAAACCAATTTACAAATTAATTTTTATCACAGGTATCAGAAATCCAAATCTTGTTTCAACCACAAAGTCAGGTCAAGCAGATTTTTTATTCGTCAGCAGAATAAAAATCGAAGATTTTAAAAACTTTAGTGAACTTCTCAACGCAATATTTTAAACTAAAAAAAAACTAAAGGGTCAGAATCTTTTGTGGTTAAAATAATTTCCCGCGGATTCCGTGGATTGCACTAATGCTTGTGTTGTTTTCTCACAGATCCTGATTAAGTTTCACCAATAAAAATCTTTGATTTTTTAGAATTCTTAAGTGTACTTCTATATATAAAGCTTATCACTTCAAAGCAGCTTAAGTGTTTAAAGAATTGTGTTTAAACATCAGTCCAGGTACAAAACAGCTCTTAATAAATTTAATTAATGAGTTTCCATTTTTACAATTTTTACAACAGAATACAGGATAATTTTGATGAATATCGATGAGGCTCCGGCCCTTTAAAATTATTTCGCCATGATCAATTTTTTACTTACCATCCTGATGTTCCTGTTCAGTGTTTTCAGTTTTGCACAAACCGCTACCGGAACGACTGTCTCTACAGATCATACCTTTGATAAAGGTTCGTTGGTGAACCTTCAGAAGCTATCCAAAACTCAGGTCAGAGATTTGGCCGTATTAGGAAAAGTCTGGGGATTCCTCAAATATTATCATCCGAAAGCCAATTCAGGAACCCTCAATTGGGATTATGAACTTTTCAAGGTGATGCCTGAAGTGCTTTCCTCTAAAAATGAATCAGACCGAAACAAAATTCTTTTAAGCTGGACGTCAACTCTCGGTGACTTTCCTAAAAAAACAGAAACAAAAGAAAATAATGAAGTAAGATATAAACCGGATCTTCAATGGATCAGTAAAAAGTCTTTAGGAAATGATCTCAGTGAATTGCTGATGAATATTTCCAAAGCTGATAGAAAGGCTGAAAACCATTACGTTAAGATCTATTCGGAAGATATGCCTATTCCTTATTTTCAGAATGAAGCAGCCTATTCCCAGTTTAAATATCCGGATACAGGTTTCAGACTGTTGAGCCTATACCGCTACTGGAATATGATAGAATATTTTTATCCCTATAAAAATACCCTTGAAAAAAGCTGGGATAAAACCCTGGAAGACCTTATCCCGAAATTTGTGGAGGCAGATAATGAAGTCAGCTACCGGCTGGCCGTAGCCTCCATGATTGCTGAAATACAGGATTCACACGCAGTATCATCTGTCTGGTCCGAAGCTCCGTTATATGATCAGCAGGGAAAAATGAGACCGGCAGTAGATTTTGTATTCGTAGGAAATAAACCGGTGGTTTCCGAAAGCCTTGAAGAAAAAAACGGAAATAAAAACGAACTTTTGAAGGGAGACGAAATCATTTCTGTCAATCAGAAGCCGGTTGAAGATATCCTCAGAGAGCGGCTTCCGTATGCGTCAGCGTCTAATACGCCTACAAGGCTGGCGAGAATCGGGGTCAGCCTGTTAAGAACCAATGATCCTTATATTGAAGTGGGAATAAAAAGATCTGGTGCAGCAAAGGTGATTAAAGTAAAAACACTTCCGCTGGAAAAATCGCTTATTGAAGAAAGTACTTCAGAACCAGCATTCAGAATGCAGACTAAAGACATTGCATATATTCATCCGGGAAGACTTGATGTGAAACAGCTTGACAGCATCATGAAGACTGCGGTAAAAACTAAAGCCATTATCATTGATATGAGAACCTATCCGAAAGAAACCATGTTCCTGATGAAAATCGGAGAATACCTGTTTGAAAAACCCAGGGATTTCTGCCGGATGACTAAAGGGAATGCTGTGATGCCAGGACAGTTCAGCTACTTAAGTGATGAATATATGAGCAATGTCAAAATTGGAAAGGATAATCCTGATTATTATAAAGGAAAACTCATCGTTCTGTGTAACGACAATACCCAGAGTTTTGCTGAGATGAGCCTGATGGCATTTCGTGCAGGTCCGAATACCACAATTATCGGAAGCCAGACTGCCGGAGCAGACGGTAATGTAACAGCCCCGATTCTGCTGCCCGGAAATATCAGGACCGTTTTTACCGGAATAGGAATGTACAATCTGAACGGAACCGAAACCCAGAGAATAGGAATAGTACCGGATATAGAGGCAAAACCCAGCATTCAGGGATTGGCAGAAAATAAGGATGAGGTGCTGGAAAGAGCAGTACGTTTTGCCAACGGAATGTAAAAACAACGGCATAATTAAAAGGTAATGACATCAATGAAAAACGTTGGAATTATTTTACTTTTGGCTTTTAATATGAGCTTCTTATGGAGCCAGAGCCGGAAGAACAGTAATGAAGTTGCTGTGATAAGAGAACTGAAGGTTTCTGAGTGGGGAGGGAAAAGTTACCGGTTCAGTGCGGATATTAAAGGGGAAAACTTTGATGACCTATCAGAAGCAGGCCTCAATACCGTGCAGCTCGGAAAAGGAAAATTCAATCTTCTGAATCATACGGCAGCCCAAAGCAGGATCTCCGGGTCAGGAGACAATAAAAACTGGAAAACCGTCACCATTGAAGGTAAAATTGATCCGGAATCCCAGCTGATCTGGCTTTATCTGCTGACCTTCGGAAACGGGAAATTCTATTTTGATAATTTAAAGTTAAACATTCAGACCCAGGACGGCTGGAAAGACATTCCCATAGAAAATGCAGATTTTGAACAGACAGACGATGTGAAAAAAGCCCTTAAACCGTATAAAAATACAGCTCCTTTAACTAAGAATGAGAATATAAAAGCCGTCATTACCACATCAGACCACAATAAAGCATTGATGTTTGAATCGAAGAACAATACCTTTCATTACGAAACCTATTACGGATACAATCCGGCCAAAGGACACTATATTACCCTGACGGACGGGAAAAAAATATACTATGAAACTTATGGTGAAGGAGAATCTTTGCTGCTGCTTCACGGGAACGGCGAATCAATCAACAGCTTTAAAAATCAGATCCCCGAACTGTCAAAATACTACAGGATCATTGCGGTTGATACAAGAGGGCAGGGGAAAAGTGTTGATCAGGACTCCGAATTTTTTAATTATCAGATGTTTGAAAAGGATCTGGAAGAGATCATCAGTCAGCTTCAGCTGCAAAAGGTAAATATCATAGGGTGGAGTGACGGAGCGATTACAGGAATGCTCTATGCCATACAACACCCGGAAAAAGTTCAGAAGCTGGTGCTGATGGGCGCAAATCTGAATCCTTCTGAAGAAGCGGTTTCCTCTAAAATTCTTAACCAGGCCGAAAGAGACATAGAAAAACTGAAAAAACAGAATGATCCCCAAAACAAAACCGTCATAAAACTTCTGGAAATGATCCTGAAAGAACCCAACATTCCTGTATCTGAACTCTCAAAAATAAAAGCTGAAACACTCGTCATGGCCGGAGAAAAAGATCTGATTCTGGAAAAACATACCGAACTGATTGCCCAACATATCCCTGACTCCGAATTGAAGATCATAAAGGGAGAAACCCACTTTTTACCCATCGAAAATCCTGCACTGTTCAACAAAACTGTTCTGGAATTTCTGCGGAAGGAAAGATAAAACGGAAAAAAAATATTTTAAGCTTTTGTCCCGGAAATTTCCAGGTCCTGCATTCCGTAATAATGGATGGCATCCTGTTTTAGCGGATGTGTGCTCCAGTTTTCCCATTTTCCGGTGTAAGGATCATACCCGCACTTCAATGGTTTGGAGATGTCAAGACCTTCGCTGTTGGTATGGGTACGTTCCGTATAAGCTCTGCAGTCCATGCAGACATATCTGAACTCACAGTCTTTACAGACTTCAATTGTATCCTTAGTGAGATTCCAGTATTTTTTCAGATCAGTGGCCTGGGAAGCTTCTTTCAATGAAGTATGGCTGATGTTTCCAAAACTTTGAGGCATAGAAGGGCAGTTCCGGATATAACCGTCTTGGTCTATGGATATTTTTTTGTAAAGACAGGAATTATGAGCTTTCGACTCCAGACTAAACGGATGGCTCAGATTAAAGTTTTTAAGATCAATACAGCCGCAGCTTATCGGAATAATCAGCTCTTTTTTTATTAAATGTAAAATAACAGGTCCAAAAGTTTCTTCTGCATCCGTACCGGCAGCGTACAGGGTAAAACGGATGAATTTATCGGTATCTATACGGCCTTCCCTTATCCTGCTGTGCAATTCATGGCTGTACCGGGCAACAACTGAGATCTCATGTAAAGAAGAATGATTCAGTAAAGCAAGTTTTGAGATGATCTCTGCAACCCCTTCCGTATCCATTTCTTTTACAATTCTTATTTCCAGGAATTTAATCTGCAGGTCGCTTATCTGCTCCGTAATCAAAGAGGAAAACAGGGCAGGATCAGCAATATCAATGATTATATATTCAATGAAGGTAGGATTTTCCTTGAAAACAGAAGCGTTGCGGAAATAGCCCAGTTCTTTTTTATCATGGACTATAAAACCCAGTTTATGGGAAGTGATGAAGTTCAGATAATCGTTAAGGATGGTCTGGTTTTCAGGATCCATTTCATTGCGTAATAAAGTATAGTCTGTCCGCTCATCAGCAATCAGGTTAAAAAGACCTTTCGGAATAATCCTCAGAAAACCGGTACCGGTATCATAGATGAGTGCGTGTCTGGCACCCGCCGTAATTTGTACGGAATTATATAACTTTAAAAACATAGCTTAATGCAGTAATGAATGAGGTTTTACAGAACGGAAAATTTTAGTGTTGCTGCTTTTAATATCTTTATTGGAAGAATACTTTACTTTTTTTACATCTCCGCATTTCTTCCATTCCTGTAGGGTAAATTCCATTCCTTTCAACTGTAATTTTTTCATAATAAATCGGCAATATATTTTTCTATCTGGTAATTTCCGTACAGACTCACTGAATGAAACTGTCCGAGCGGATTGACTTCTAAAAAATAATAATCGCTCCCGGATTTTAGCAAATCAAGGGTTCCGCAATTGATGTTTAACCGTTTTGCAAGCGTTTTGATCTTCTTTTTCAGAGCTCCCGGAAGCTGAACTGGCAGATGTTTTTTATCGGAATGATTGGTATTTCTGGTATCAATTTCTTCGGTAAATTCAAACGTGGCAACAGCCCATATTTTCTTTTCAAAAAAGAATGCCCTTATTTCGTAGTCCTTTTCTACTTTTTCCTGAATCAGTGTGGGCAGAATATTTCCGTACTCTGAGCTGATTTCTGCAGGATCAATTTCTCTGGTATAATTCAGGTAAAGCTCCCCATCATGAAGGATTTGAGCCATTTCCGATATCGATTTGGTGATGTATTTCTGAGAAGGATTAAGTTGAATAATATCTCTTGTCTGCGAAAATATATACGTGTCCGGGATTTTGAAATCCAATTCCTGAGCGAGATGAAGAACTTCCAGTTTATTAACCTCTTTTGTCATCAGGTTTCCGTATACTTTTGCGCCTGATTTTTCTAAAAAATAATAAATAAAATGTGTCACCGAGTGAAGTTCAGCATTAAAAAAAGGAAGGAGCTGGGCATCTATTTCTCCGGTAAAACCACCATATACCAATGATCCGTTCCTGTAAAAAACCGATTTGAAATTTTTCAGATCATATTTTAAATGGTCTATGGTTATTTCAAAAACAGAATTCCTGAAGTCAAAAGAAACAGCTTCAATTATTTGATTTTCATTCAGGCGGACAAAGTGTTTTTCCTGACGGGACAACCATGTACAGATCGCATCGGTCATGGTGTCGTTATCTGCACTAATAATGAGAATCATCTAATTTTAATAAAAGTTTTTTAATTTTTTCAATATCTTCTGCGTTCTGAAAACTCATTCCTACAATCTGTGCCTGGGGAAGAATGAAATCTGTATGATGTAAATTGAAAATCTTCTTTTTTAAATGGTCGTCAAGACTGCTCATGCCCAGTTTTTTTCTGTTGGCATTAATGGAATTCACTAAATTGTTTGCTTTTTCATCCCTTTTTTGAGGGTAGAACCATTGATGAACATAACAGCAATCTGCCTTTTTCAGGTTTTCAGCCACCTTATCATGAGGGCGGGCCGGATTTCCTTCATTGATGATAAACTCAATAATATCAAAATGCCGGGAAGAATAATTATGGGTGCTGTTATTCAGATCAAGTAAGAAAGCTACATGTTCAGGAGTAATTTTTCCCTGATTTAAAGCTTTTGCCAGTGCCTCGGAAAAATTGGTCTGCTGAGGTTTAAGCCTGTTATTAGATGCCTGATGCCAGATGATAAAATAAAACTGATGGAAAAAATCACTACCTGCGGATTGTAAACCTAAATCATATTCATTAGGAAATCCTTTCTGCTGAATGATTTTTAAAAGTTTTTTAGAGGCAATACTGTCGTTGAAGGCAATTTCTTTCTGATATCTGGCATAGTCTCCTCCCGAAAGCTTACGGTAATGCTGATCCATCGTAAATAAAGAATCAAGAGTTTTTCTGTACGAGTGATCTAATGAAATTTCACATCGCAGATCTTCAGTTTTCTTATGTTTAGGAAAGTTTTGTGCTAAAAAATTCTCGCTAAAAGAATAATCCAGGCATTTTAAAACGCGGTATTGCCGGAAGGCGTAATCAGAATCTTTTATTTTTAAAGCAACCTGCATGCTGTTGTAAAGATCTTTTGCAAAGGGCTTTTCAAAAGTTTTAAAGGCTTTTTTATATAGAATAAGTGCACTGTCTAAATGATTGCTGACTATTTTGTTTTCCGCCTGATTGATGATGCTATAGTAAAGAATAAGTTTTTTATCCGTAAGCTCCGGAGTTTGAGAATAGGAAAAGGAGCCTGCTAATAAAAATAAAAAGATGCAGAATAATCTCATTGGGAAATCATTGAAACAAGAGAAGTATCACTGATACTTCTCCTGAATTTTTTAATATTAGTTTGGTCCCTGGTATACTATCGTTTGGTTGTGATAAATATATTGTCCGTTGGCAACCATTGTATCTGAAGTATAGCTGATGGTAGTACAGTAACCCGGACTTGGCCAGTTTTGCTCAGAAGTTTCTCCTCCTCCTGTAGAAGTTACCCCTAAATCAAAAGAAGGTTTTGCAGGTCCTCCTTCGCCACCAAAAACATTCAATAATTTCTCGTTTTCCAATTGGAAGTTCTCTAGTTTCTCTAGATTTTTCATGTGTTAAAAGTTTTATAAGTTATGTCACTATTGACGGAGATAAAAATAGTAATATAACCTATATCTTGATAATGTTTAACAAAATTTTAACTTTTCAATTGTTTTGATATATTATTTTCAGTGATTAATCTCAAATAGTGAAAATAATTTTATTTGAAATGTTTTGTGAGTTTTATATTTAGCCAAATAATAAACTGACCTGGAAAGCAGGATCGTTAAAAAAAATTTCCGGTTTACCGATTCAAATGGAAAAATAAAATCCAGAGGGAAAATTGAGGTTCCTGGTATGTAAATAATTTCCCATAGATTCGCAGATTTCACGAATGTTTACGGTATTTAGTACTCGCAGATGGAGCAGATCTTATACCCAGCCGATAAAAAATCGTATATTTTTTAAACTTAAATCAACTTTCTGTGTAAGCTTTAAAATAATTAAGGATCAGTCTCAAAAGTTGGGGGGAATGTTAAGTTGGTGTATCTTTGAATTATGTTAAGCGATCACGAACTTCTTAAATTACTACTTCCAGAATTTTTAGTTGAATACTTTGATATTCT
>JAITMC010000045.1 GCA_031277615.1 Chryseobacterium sp.
TTCTCCAGGAATCGAACCAGGGACACATGGATTTTCAATCCATTGCTCTACCAACTGAGCTAAGAAACCATTATATTGTTGTTTGACTTACTTCGTTGTTTTAAAGTGATGCAAAAGTAGGAAGTTTTACTATACAAAGCAAGTATTCATCGTACTTTTTTTGGATAAACCTAAAAACCTACTGATTTTCAGGTGAATTATTTTCCTGCTCTTTTCTGATCTGGTCACTCATCTCCTCAAGTACCGGTTTGATGGTGCTTTCAGGAAGATCGCTGATCCTGATATACATCAATCCGTCGATTGCATCATTGAAGTTCGGGTCCACGTTGAATGCAATCACTTTAGCATTCTGCTTGATGTATTTCTTAATCAGAACGGGAAGTCTCAGTTCCGGCTCCAGATCATCAATAATCTTATCCAGTTTGTTCAGGTCAGATTCCATTTCCTCAAAGAAAATATTCTTGTCCCTGTCGCGAAGCTTTACCTTGTATTCATTTCTCGGAGTGATGTACTGAGCCACCGCAGAATCAAAATAGTTGGAACGCATGAACTCAATCATCAGGGATTTTGAGAACTCTGAGAATTTATTGGAGATGCTTACGCCTCCCATCAGGAACTTATGATCGGAATTCCTTAAACAGACATGTACGATTCCTCTCCATAAAAGAAAAAGAGGAAGCGGCTTCTGCTGATATTCCTGGCAGATGTAGGCACGGCCCATTTCGATCACCTTTTTGAAGAAAGGATGGATATCCTGCTCAAATTCAAACAGGGAACTGGTGTAAAAACCTTTGATTCCGTACTTCTTCATTACCTCTTTCCCCAAAGCCATTCTGTAGGCTCCGGCCAGCTTTTCTTCACCGCTGTCCCAAAGAAAAAGATGGTGGTAATGTTTATCGTATTCATCCAGGTCAAACGGAAGATTGCTTCCTTCACCCACCGCACGGAAAGTAAGCTCTCTCTGACGTCCGATTTCCCTCATGACGGAAGGAATTTCCTCATAGGTGGTAAAGTAGATCTCATAATTTCCGTTACTGAAAAGCATTTTATCAGTACCCTTCAGTTTGCTGATGTCTTTTAAAATATCTTCCTTCGGAGTTTCATCAATGATATTCTGGACAATATTTTCTTCTTTAAGCAAAGGAAACTTTACCGATAAGTTCTGAAGATTAATGCTTTGGGCCAGTGATTTCCTCTTTTCATAGTAAGATTTCATCATATACACCTTACGTTTAAGAAACTCTCCAAGCTCTTCAATGGTTTCCATTTCATCCATAGCCTTTACCGTGATCGGGCGGCCTATTCTGATTCTGATCGGCTTTTCACGGTCATTCATCATTTCAGCAGGCAGCATCAGGGTCTGCAAATTCGGGTGCAGCTTGGCTACCTGATAAAACAGGCGGCTGTTTTTGGCATGAAAATACATAGGAACAACGGGTACTTTAGCCATTCTGATCAGCTTAAGTGCCGTTTTTTCCCAGTCTTTATCAAGGATTTCGCCGTAAGGATTGTTTTTATTGGAAACTTCTCCGGCAGGGAAAATACCTACGCAGCCTCCATCCTGCAGATGCTTCAGGGTTTCGCGCATTCCGGAAGAGCTGCTGTATGCTTCTTTTCTGTTTTCAAAAGGATTCACAGCAATTACATAAGGCTCCATAGGTTTGATCTTTTCCAAAAGGAAATTTCCCATCACCTTAAAGTCCGGACGTACTTCTGTAAGGATCTTGCACATCAGAATTCCGTCAATAGCACCCAGTGGATGATTGGAGACCAGTATAAATGGTCCCGTTTTCGGAATTTTTGCGAGATCCTCTTCAAAAGCCACATAGCTTAAGTTTCGCTCTCTCACAAATGAGTCGAAAAAATCTTTGCCTTCCTTGTCTTTTAGTTTGTCGTATAGTCTGTTTACTGCATTTATTTTAGCAACGCTCATCACAGCAGATGCTACCGGATTCTTAAGGAACCCGATTTTACTTAAGCCGGAAGCTTTGATAAGATCGTCTTTCGAAATTAAACTCATATGTGTTTAGTCGCAATTAAAATTATTGTGTTACCATTTGAAGAGTATTTTTAGAGATCTGCTCCAATAATACGGTTTTTTCCTGGTAAAATTTATCAATATGATCCTTCTTCGCATTTCTTACCGTGAATAAAGATACATTTTTAACTGCTTCGGTTTTAAATATTTTTTGAAGTTCTTCGTTAAGCTCGTCAATTTGTCCGAATTTATCTTCCAGGCAAAGCGCGAGTGAAATAGCAGAATTCTGCATCAGGGAAACCTTGATCTTATATTTGGAAAGATACCCGAAAATTAAGCTCATATGATCTTCCGCAATAAAAGAGAAATCTCTTGTGGAAATTTTTAAAAGAACCTGGTTTTCTTTCAGGATATAAGATTCCTCCTGCAGATTCTGGTCTGATGCTCCTACTTTTGTTCCTGCTTTGGTAGGATCTACGAAGGATTTTACATAAAAAGGAATGTTTTTCTGCTGCAGAGGCTGTAGCGTTTTCGGGTGAATCACACTGGCCCCGTAGTAAGCCATTTCAATAGCCTCTTCATAAGAGATATGGGAAAGCAGGGATACATCACTGAATTTTCTTGGATCTCCCGTCATAACGCCGGGAACATCTTTCCAGATCGTCATGGCTTCAGCATCCAGGCAATACGCAAAGATAGCGGCAGAATAATCCGAGCCTTCTCTCCCTAAAGTTACTGTAAAATTATTTTCATCAGAACCAATGAAGCCCTGGGTTACATAGCATATTTCAGGATTTAGTGTAGAAATGAACTCTTCTGTTCTGGTCCAGTCTACGATCCCTTCTCTGTAGGAATTGTCTGTTTTGATGTAATCTCTGGCATCCAGCCACTGGTTGGTAAACTGAATTTCGTTCAGATATTCACTTACAATTTTAGTAGAAATCATCTCCCCGCAGCTTACCACCTGGTCATAAACGAAGCTGTAGTTCGGTGATTTGTTTCTTCTTAAAAAAGAATCGATATCATCAAAAAACAGATTGATCTCCGCAAAAACGGCATGGTTCTCAGGAAAAAGACCTTCCGCAATCTCAATGTGTTTTCGTTTTATCTTTTCAATTTCAGTTTGATAGTTATCCTTCTTGAAATAAAGTTCTACAACTTTTTCCAACTCATTGGTCGTTTTGCCCATCGCTGAAATCACCAGCAGACATTGGGCAAATCCCTGGCTTTCTAAAACCATGGACACATTTTTCACACTCTCGGCATCCTTTACAGACGCTCCACCAAACTTAAAAATTTTCATTAAATTGTTAAAAATAAAATTGTTAGATTAAAAATTACATGAGTTTTTTACGGACGTCAAAATTAGACAATTACAACGAGATATGAAATAGGCTGAGAATACCAGCCCATTAAGATTTTATTAAAATTGAGACATGCCGAAGATTATCAGAATTTCATTGATATATTGTCATCAATCGGGGATTAATTCTGTCTCCCGAATTTTAAGTCTCATCCTTTTTGAGTTCTGTATCGTATTGAAAAACAGGAATTAAAGTCTTTTATGATAAAAGCTTTCTTACTAAGATAAAATTTCCGAAATTTGGAGAAAACATAAAAAGTAAAATATGTCAGATCAATCACTACAGACGTTAGGAGAATTTATTATAGACAAACAGGATGACTTTCAGTATTCTACGGGAGAATTTTCCCGTCTTCTGAGTGCCATAAGATTGGCTTCCAAAATCGTAAACAGAGAAGTAAATAAAGCGGGTATTGTAGACATCAGCGGAGCAGCCGGAAATCAGAATATTCAGGGGGAAGAACAGCAGAAACTCGATGTGATTGCCAATGACATTTTTATTACGGCTTTATCCCAGAGAGAAGTGGTTTGTGGAATTGCTTCAGAAGAAAATGATGATTTTATAGACATTAAATGCGGTGAAAACGGTCATTTAAGTAAATATGTCGTTCTTATCGATCCTCTGGACGGATCTTCCAATATTGATGTAAATGTTTCCGTAGGAACAATTTTCTCCATCTACAGAAGAGTATCAGAGCCCGGAACACCGGTTCAGCTGGAGGATTTCCTTCAGAAAGGAGTTAATCAGATTGCAGCAGGATATGTGATCTACGGTTCTTCCACCATGATTGTGTATACCACTGGAAACGGGGTGAACGGGTTCACACTGGATCCTTCTCTGGGTACGTATTACCTGTCTCATCCGAATCTGAAGTTTCCAACCAAAGGAAAAATCTATTCTATTAACGAAGGAAACTACATCAAATTCCCTCAGGGCGTTAAAAACTATCTTAAATACTGCCAGATGGAAGAAGGAGACCGCCCGTATACCTCAAGATATATCGGATCTCTGGTAGCAGACTTCCACAGAAATATGCTGAAAGGCGGAATCTATATTTATCCGTCGTATTCCCAGGCACCGAACGGAAAACTGAGACTTTTATACGAATGTAATCCAATGGCATTCCTTGCTGAGCAGGCCGGAGGAAAAGCAACGGACGGATTCAGAAGGATCCTTGAGGTAGAGCCTACCGAACTTCACCAGAGAATTCCGTTCTTCTGCGGAAGCGTGGAAATGGTAGAAAAAGCTGAAGAATTTATGAGAATTGACAGTGTGAAATGATGACAGCATCCTATTTCAGATACTTATTGCAGTTTAAACGCCCTAGCGGAACATCCCGGGGCGTTTTGCATGAAAAAGAAACCTTTATCCTGGAAATTGAAGCCAATGGAAAAAAAGGAACAGGAGAGTGTGCCGTTTTCAGAGGTCTCAGTTTTGATGACCGGCCTGATTATGAAGAGAAACTACAGTGGCTTTGCGAAAATATTCAGCAGGATGAACGTTATCTAAAAGAAGAACTGAAAGAATTTCCTTCGCTGTGGTTCGGATACGAGCAGGCCGTTCTGAATCTGAAATATGGAAACAATCTTTATTTTCCAAGTGAATTTACAGAAGGAGAGGCCGCCATTGTTATTAACGGACTGATCTGGATGGGAGACATCGGCTATATGGAAGAGCAGATTCAGGATAAACTGAATAAAGGATTTCACTGCATAAAATTAAAAATCGGTGTCGACTGGAATTCTGAGCATCAGATTCTGAAACAGCTCAGAGAAAAATTCTCCCCGGAACAGCTTGAGTTGAGGGTAGATGCCAATGGTGGATTCACCAGTGAAGAAGCAGTAACTGTTCTTCAGCAGCTTGCTGATCTTCACATACATTCTATAGAACAGCCTATTAAAGCCGGAAACCGGGATAAAATGGCAGCATTATGTGCCGCAACGCCAACACCGATTGCACTTGACGAAGAATTAATCGGTATTATTGACCCTGCCGAAAAAAGAAAGCTTCTTGAGACCATACAACCTCAATATATTATCCTTAAACCTGCATTGATTGGTGGTTTTGCCGGTTCCGATGAATGGATTACCCTTGCCGGAGAACTGAATATCGGCTGGTGGATTACTTCCGCTCTGGAAAGTAATATCGGTCTGAATGCCATTGCACAATATACTTTCACGAAAAACAGCCCGATGCCCCAGGGACTCGGAACAGGATCACTCTTTGTCAATAATTTTGAACCCAGTCTGGAACTGGAGAATGAGTTACTCCGGTTTAAGAAAAATTGAATAATTGCCGATAACACACCTTAGAATAAAAGAATAAATTAAGATATATAAGGGCGTCAAGTGTATTTTTAGAATATATGAGACGCCTTTTTTTGTTCTTTCAATCAGGCAAATTTCTGAACTGAGCCGATATATTTCTCGCTAGGAATGGCTATATAGTACAAATAAGATAAGGAGCGTAAAACTCAATAAGGCAACAAGTCTTTGTATTGGAAAATAAGCGGAGCGGCTTTATTTATCCTTGCAGTTGATCAATTAAAAGAATTATCCTTTCGTTGTTCATCAACGGAAGTTACAGGAAATCTGATAAATGAAGGATAAAGTAGTTTTAGGATCGGATAATCTTTGCTTTGTGGGTTAATGTTTCTGTTAAATCACATCTTTTACAAAAATTGCTTTCTTAATATAACTCAGTATATAAGAAAACCTGGATTTAATTCTTTTCATGATAAAATTTGTATTTCTCTGTTTAAGGAATTTACAATCTCTGTGCCAACCGGCTGGCTGTTTTGAAATTTAACATATGATTCATTTCATGGTTGTTTTTTTAATGAATTGTTAAGAAATAATTGTGAAAACATTCCCGTTATTCTTTATTCTGCCGGTGATAAGATCCCGGTCAATACCCTGTAAATTCTGGAATATATCCCTCTGAACCTGTGAACTGGACAGGTAACCCCAATGATTTCCCACTTCAAATTTGAAAGTATTCAGCAAATCATCTTCAACGAAGGTACAGTCGATTACAGAAACAATATCCTTGAACTTTTCAATATCACCAGGCCCGTTTTTTCCTAATCTCGGAGTCAGGATATTTTTGGTGAATTGTGATATTCCTAAGATCACATCTTTTCTGTTCAGGTAGATGGAGACCCGGTTGGCAAGCAGCGGAAGCTTGTTGAAAGAATCTTCAGCATCCTCAAATACTTTGTAGGAAACATCTGCATTCAGAAGCAGAACCTGATCGATCACCCGGAGAATATTATCTCTTTTAAGGCTGTACAGCATGCTCTGCAATACCCTGTTTCCCATAGAATGGGTCATCAGATGAATCCTCTGATTACAAGGAATAAGATCACGGTTGGAAAAAATATCCTTCAGGAACTGGGTATAAAAATAAAACAGCCTCATGAGTGAGCTTCCGGAATTGATACTTGAAGCCTTGTCGTCAAAATAGGTAAGGGGAACAATGCTGCTGGAAGCCGGCCAGCTGACAAAGAGAATATGTTCTACAGGCGATTCGGGATTATCGATGAACAGCTTTTTAAGGTCAAGGATGGCTTTCAATTCATCATCAAAATCATAGGCATAACCGTGGATAAAGATCAGAACATCGTTTCTTTCTTTGGTAGAAGACATATCTTTGTACAGTTCATAAAACATTCTCTGGCTTCCGCCCAGGTTATCCGCAGTAAGCGTTGATTCCTTAATGCCTTTCTCACTGAGAAGAACGTCCAGTACATCTTCATACCCCTGCTTTTCCGGTTCCGAAAAAAGGGTGTAGTTCAGGATATTCCGGTTGGTATAGTTTTTTTTCTTCTTTACGGTGGTGGTAGGCTCCTTATAATGCTCAAAATCACATTTTGCGATCCTGAAATTGGGAATGGAATATTCGTCATTGGAAAAAGAATCTGTTCTTTCGCCTTTATGGCGGACGATCTTCCGATTGCTTAGGATATAAACAGCCATGGTCAGAAAATTTAGTAAACGGTTTTAGTCTTGCCCTAAATTAATGAAAAATACTGAATTAACATCATTTCGGGACTAAAATTATCATTTCCATAAACTCTAAATTTTCCGTAACTTTGTAGAACTTTTTTACATCAAGTAAAGCTAATTTTAATGGAAGAAGAAAAAAAATCCCTCAATTTTATTGAGCAAATTATTGAAGATGATCTGGCAAACGGTCTGAAAAGAGATCAGATCCGTTTCCGTTTTCCCCCGGAACCTAACGGATACCTGCATGTAGGGCATACGAAAGCCATCTGCATCAATTTTGGGCTGGGCGAAAAGTACAACGCTCCCGTAAACCTTCGTTTCGACGATACGAACCCTGAAAAAGAAGAGCAGGAATTCGTAGATTCTATCAAAAAAGACGTTGAATGGCTTGGGTTTAAATGGGATAAAGAGCTGTATGCATCCGATTACTTCCAGCAGCTTTACGATTGGGCCGTACAAATGATCAAAGACGGAAAAGCTTACGTAGATGAGCAGCCTTCTGAGGTGATCACAGAGCAGAGAAAGAATCCTACGGAACCAGGTGTGGAATCGCCGTTCAGAAACCGTCCGGTGGAAGAATCCCTTGACTTGTTCGAGAAAATGAAGAATGGTGAATTTGAAAGCGGTTCCATGTCACTTCGTGCAAAAATTGATATGGTGTCACCCAACATGAATATGCGTGACCCTGTGATGTACAGAATTCTGAATAAACCTCACCACAGAACCGGTACTGCGTGGAAAATTTATCCGATGTACGACTGGGCTCATGGTGAATCCGATTATATTGAGCAGATTTCGCATTCGCTTTGCTCTTTGGAGTTTGAAAATCACAGACCGCTGTACAACTGGTATTTAGATCAGGTTTACGAAGATGGAAGGGTTAAAAACAAGCAGAGAGAGTTTGCAAGGATGAATGTTTCCTATATGATCACTTCCAAAAGAAAGCTTCAGAGGCTTGTGGCGGAAGGAGTGGTAACAGGATGGGATGATCCGAGGATGCCTACCATTTCAGGGATGAGAAGAAAAGGATTTACACCGACTTCCATCAGGAACTTCATTGATAAAGTTGGGGTTGCCAAAAGAGAAAACCTGATTGAAATTCAGCTTCTGGATTTCTGTGTACGTGAAGACCTGAACAAAGTGGCTAAACGTGTCATGGCTGTTGTAGATCCGGTAAAACTTGTGATCGAAAACTATCCGGAAGGGCAGGAAGAATGGCTTGAAACCGAAAACAACCCGGAACAGGAGAATGCAGGAACAAGAGAAATTCCGTTTTCAAGAGAACTGTATATTGAGAGAGAAGACTTCAAAGAAGAAGCCAACAATAAATTCTTCAGGCTGAAATTAGGCGGTGAAGTTCGTCTGAAATCAGCGTATATCATCAAAGCAGAAAGGGTAGAGAAAGATGAAAACGGAGAGATTACCACAATTTATGCTACTTATGATGAGAAGAGCAAATCCGGAAGCGGAACTGAAGAAAGCTTAAGAAAAGTAAAAGGAACGCTTCACTGGGTATCTGCAAAACATGCTATTCCGGTGGAAGTAAGAATCTATAACCAACTGTTCACCGTTGAGCAGCCGGATGCTGAAAAGGATGTTGATTTCTTAAATTTCATCAATCCTGAATCCGTTACGACGGTTAAAGGATTTGCTGAACCGGCGCTGAAAGAGGTCGCAGTCGGAGAACCGCTTCAGTTCCAGAGAATCGGATATTTTACGAAAGACCAGGATTCTACGGATGAGGTATTGGTATTCAACCGTACCGTAACACTGAAGGATTCTTATAAACCAGAGTAAACATACCACTATTTATACAAAAAGCAGGATCTGTTGCCAGGTCCTGCTTTTTATTTTTGGTAAGAAGAAGCCATAAAATAACCTAATAGTAATTCAATTTATAGCTTCATGATAGTCTTATCCTTTAATTCCTTTGATCCAGTCCTGGAATCTGCCTACCTGCTCCATAAAGAATGATTCATGCTCTTCTTTTTCCTCAGGACGGTTCACCAGAATGTGTTCAAAGTAAGTTCCTTTTAATATTTTTCTTAAAATACCTTCCCCTAAAAACGGTTTATAATCATTCAGGGCCTGGGTGGCTTTCAGTAAATGGCGGATGTCATACTGTAGAGGATTGATATCCGGAACCTGTTTATTAAGGTTCAGAAGATTATAAACAGCTATTCTTGCCGTTCTTACAGAGCTTTCCATGGTAAATACCACATCGTTGTTGGTTTCTACAAACTGTCCTACAAGTCCCAGGTTGGTACATCCTTCAGGCACTACTCTCGGGCGGTCTCCCTGGGCCCTCGGCATGAACATAGACGTGATATAGGGCATATATGAAGTGCGAACGATTGTATTTTCAATTACATTATCCAGCTGATCCTTCATTCCAAGATGATAGCATAATTCGGCAAGAATTTCGTTTCCGGTACACTGTGGCATTGTTTTTTTAACGTAATTTCCCTGTTGATCCATCAGAAGGGCATATACCCATACCACAAGAATATCATCAGGCTGTGTAGGGAAATGCGGCTGTCTGTTGCAGGTGAAACTCATCACCCAGTTGGAGTCGGTAATGGTAATAATACCGCCGGTAGCTGTTTTCCCGGAATAAGGATCATTTACACAAAGCTCTTTTAATTTTTCTGTGAAGGCTGATGGTCGGCAGGTAAGCGTAGCAGATTCCCAGGCAGATTTTTCAATATGGCTGCAGAATTTTTCCGGTTTTCCGAAAACTTCTGATTTAGCCGCCAGGTTTTTCCATAATTTCCAGCCTGCACCTTGTCCGGCAGTCGTATTATCAATGGTGATTTCCGGTACTGTGTCGTTATTGCCGTAGAAAGTACTCTCCGTCATGGATCCTGTTGTCACGATAACATAATCGTCTTTTCCTACCGGAATTTTTACTTCTTTCCCATCCTGTTCTGTGATGATGCCTTCTACGGTTTTTCCTTCCGTGTTGATATGAATGTCCAGATCTTTAACCAATGTGTTGAACTGAATCTGTACTCCTTTTTCAACAAGGAAATTTTTCAGTGGCGTAACATAGGTATCATATTGATTGTATTTCGGGAACACAAGACATGAGAAATCCTTCATTCCGTCTATGGCATGCAGGAATCTGTGCATATATAACTTCAGTTCCAGTAAGCTGTGCCAGTTTTCGAAGGCAAACATAGAGCGCCAGAAAAACCAGAAATTACTGTTAAGGAAAGATTCTGCAAAATAATCTTCAATGGTGAGATCATCAAGCTCTTCTTTTTTCTTTAATAAAAGTTTCACGATGGCCAGCTGGTCTTTCTTTTCCAGTCCGAATTTGCTGAAATCCCTGATCTGTCCCTGGTTGTGGATCAGTCTGGCTTTGGAATAGTTCGGATCGTTGTCATTGATCAGGCGGTATTCGTCTAAAACACTGTATGGAGCGGGAAGTTCCAGTGCCGGAATATCCTGGAACATATCCCAGAGATTTTCGTAAGTCATGTCCATTTCTCTTCCTCCACGGATGATATAGCCGTCTTCAGCATTTCCGGCACCGTCCAGTGAACCGCCTTCTACATTAAGCTGGTCAAGAAAAATGATGTTTTTTCCCGGCACACGACCGTCACGGATGAAGTAATAGGCAGCCGACATTCCGGCGATTCCGCTTCCTACAATATAAATTTTGCTGTTTTCATAGGATTTCACAGGAATTCCTTTGTTTCGCTGGTAGTTTCCGATCTGATCTGAAAAAGGCATGGTCTTCTCAGGCGTATTGATCTGAACTTCCCGGCTTGAATCCGGTTCGTGGTTTACTTTTCCAAACTGCTCGGAAGTATTTAAAACGTTGTCGAATTTTGAATTGATTGTACTCATTTTTATATTGTTTTTAATGAACAGTATAAAGGTACCTCTATTCATAAAGCAGGGTATATCCCCGATGTCGGATTTATTGTCCCCAAATTCTTATGACTGGATATTTTCTCTGTTCCGGTATTCAGAAGGAGAAATAGAAGTATGCTTTTTGAAGAATCGTCCGAAAGCGGATGCAGAATTGAACTGAAGCTCAAAAGCGATTTCTGAGATGGTAAGTGCCGGATTGCCCAGCATCACGTAAGATTCTTTAAGTAGACTTTCATCAATAACTTCATGTGGTGTTTTTCCGCTGGCTTTTTTAATGATCTCAATAAGGTATTTCCGGGAAACAAAAAGCTGATCGGCATAAAACTGAACACTTCTCTGTTCTTTTACATTTTCTCTGATCAGTTTGCAAAACCTTAAATAAATATCTTTTTTACCTTCTTCATTTTCTGAAACATCATTTTCCTGATCCATGATCTCAGCTGTTTCCAGCAGCAGATTAAAAATAATGGTACGAACGATCTCTTCCGTGAATTTCCCCTGTTTTCTGGACTTCTTTTTCAGATAATCCAGTAAATTCTGAAGCTGTAACGAATTTTTTTCCGTAGTCTTTACAATACTGTAGGAGCCTTGAGAGAAAAGATTCATTTTTTCAATGATAAAAGGATTGGAAATATTTTTGATCAGGAAATTTTTATCAAAAAACAGCAGTTTCATTTTAAAGTCGGGGCTGGTTTCTAAAAACCTTACCGTTGTAGAAGGAGCAGCTACAAAGAAACTGTGGGCATCAACATGAGATGTCGAGCCATCCGCTTCAAGGGTTACTTTACCTCCGGTACAGATACATAAGGCATAATAATCAATACGGAAAGGTGTTTCAGGAAAATCCCGAATGGGGTTGCCGGATGAAATATAATAAGACTCATGGCAGTCTATCCGGTAGAACGATAAAGTATCCTGTAAATTTTCGTAAGTGATCATTGGTGAAATGGATTCTGTTGAATTTTAATGATTATCAGAATATTATGGAATAATAAGTAGTTGTTAATGCAATTTACGAAAATTATAAATTAAAATTATTTGATTTTGTTTAAAAATATTCGTTATTTCTTAAGTTTAATAGTCTGCTGTTATGACTCTCATTGATAAAAAAATCCTCTAAAAATCATTGTTTTGAGGCTATTTTACCTAATTTTGCTTTTTAAACTTTTTTCCCCTCAATCGTATCGTGAAATTAATAAGTGTCTATACGAGTTCTTTTAAAGGACTTTCGGAAGAGAGCTGGATGCTTGCATGGGTTATGCTTATTAACCGTGCCGGGTCTATGGTACTTCCGTTTTTGGGTGTGTATATGACGGCCCATCTGCATTTCAGTATTGAAAATTCCGGAATTGTCCTGAGCTTTTTCGGGATAGGTTCCGTATTGGGTTCCTGGCTGGGAGGCATGATTACGGATAAGATCGGAGAGTATCGGGTACAAAGCCTGAGCCTATTGCTGAGTGTTCCTTTATTCTGCCTTATTCCCCTTTTTAAAACAGAGGTGGGACTTGCAGCTATTATCTTAGCCCAGAGTATTGTAAGCGAAACATTCCGTCCTGCGAACTCAGTGGCTATTACCAAATATGCCAGACCGGAAAACCTGACGAGGGCTTTTTCACTGAACAGAATGGCGGTGAACCTTGGATTTTCCATTGGTCCTGCTTTGGGAGGAATTTTGTCTGCGATTTCGTATGAATTCTTATTTTATTCTAATGCGCTGGCTGCCTTGCTTGCCGGGCTGATGTATATCCGGTTTTTTGGGGAAAGAAATAAAAAGGCAGTAAAAGAAACGAAAAAAGTAAAAGAAGTTATTGTAATTAAAAAAGAAAATTCTCCGTACCGCGATGGCAAATTTTTGCTTTACTGCTTCTTTTGTATGCTGTTCTCCATATGTTTTTTCCAGCTGTTCAGCACGCTGACCATATTTTATAAGGATACGGCCCACCTGAGCCAGCAAAACATCGGCTACCTGCTCGGTTACAGCGGTTTTCTGATTGTCCTTCTGGAAATGGGATTTGTACAGATTGCAGAAAAATACTTTAGCCTGGCTTTTACCATGCTCATCGGAACTTTCCTGTGCGGAGTTTCCTATGCCATGCTGGCTTTTGATTATACCCTGATCACACTGGTGGTTTCTATGACGCTACTTTGTATAGGAGAAATCTGGACACTTCCTTTTATGTCTACCATCACGGCAATGCGTTCAGGAGAAAATAACAAAGGTGCTTATATGGGACTGAACGGAATATCATTTTCACTGGCATTTATCGTTACCCCTTATGTAGGAACGATGATTGCTGATAAATTAGGATTTACAGTGCTTTGGATAGGAACCGGTGTCTTAGCTACAGGAATTGCGGTTGCTCTTTATTTTATTATCCCGTGGATGCTAAAAGATAAAAAACAGACAAAAGAAGATATTGTTTAGAAAATATGTATACCTATTAATAAAACCCAGCCTGAAATTTTAATCGGGCTGGGTTTTTCATGAAATATAAAGGTGTTAGCTTATTTAATGATAACTTTTTTGGCTACTTTTTTACCATTCACATTGAATACCATGATATAGTTTCCTTTAGCGAAACCGGTAAGGTCTATTTTGGAATCATTGGTAATTCCGGATTGAGTCTGAATCAATCTTCCTCCCATATCAAAGATCTGAACATCGGTTGGCGTATTCTTTTTCATCAGAACACTGAACCTTCCGTTAGATGGATTAGGATACACCTGGAACCCGTCTTTTTCCAGGGCAACATCATTGACTGCTAAAGTAGAAACCGCTTGTCTGGTGCAAAGCTCTATGGCGGCAGAATTTACGGTTCCTGAAGTATTATTAGCCTGAACATTATTCAAGAGTGATGAGGTATGTGCCGCAAGAATTTTCCAGTTTCCATTAGGATTACGTCCGTAGTATCTGCTTAAATCCAGTCTTATAGGTTCTATTTTTGCAGTTGGATTGGAATTGAGATTATTGCAATTCACTATTTGAGATGACCCTTCCTGATCAAATGTAGCTCTTAAAGTATCACTTCCGGAACAGCTTCCCAGCCAGAAAATACTTTGTTTGTTAGGTTCATAAGGATCTACCAATACTAAACCTGTTTCACCTATATCTGTGTAATTGAGGTCTATCACCATATTAATATCCTCAATAGCGGCTGTTACAGGAATATTAATATCCATCGTAGCATGATTTCCGCGTCCGGGAGTAAAAGCGAATGGTCCGCCAGCTGCAGGATATTGGGTACAGTTAAGGGTAACATTATAGTCTATGGCAAATGCGGGACTTGCCGCATAATAGACATTGCCTACCGACTCTACGATGATGTATGCCTTTTGTGAGGATGTGGAAGGAATGGTAATCGTTTCCTCCCCGTCATTAGGAGTATTGGAAATAAGAGGAGTAAATGTGGTTCCTCCGTCTGTTGAAATTAAAATATTGACGGATGAAGTATTGATAGGGGCGGCATTGGTCCCGGCTATATCCCATTTGAGAAGATGGGAAGATCCTGAAGGGTAATTTTGGTTCAGTGACAGCGATGTGATTTTAAAAGGGCCGGTGCCGGCATCGATACTGATAACAGCTTCATCACTGGCAGTTTGTCCTCCTTCAGGCGCATTGTCTCTTACCAGGCTTACAAATTTCATATTTCGTGCTACATCAGAAATCATATTCCAGGTGCTGTAAAGACTTCCATCAAGAACTTCCGGCAATGGAGGAAAATATCTCGTAGGGCTTGAAGTTGGTGAATATACCCTGAAGTTAGGTGTTGTTGCGGAATTACGATCCGGAAAAGAATTTCCTGTAGAAACTGAAAGATCTGCTTCCTCCCATGAATAGGTAAGAGGATTATTGTCGGGGTCACTTGCTGTAGCAGTGAGCTTGAACGCAGTGCCTTTAGGAATGGTGTAATCAGAACCTGCATTCACAGTAGGTGGATGGTTGGCCATATCCACTGTTGTAGCACAGCTGGTTGTGGTAATGTAAGCGTTGATCTGATTGATACTGTGGTGTAGAAACTGATCATTGAATTTATCTGCCACATCATGGGTTCCGGTTACACCCGGGTAGCCCATAATCGTTATACCACTTCCCGGTTCTAGATTAGCTCCGGTTGATTCTGATTTTGAAAAAGTGTGGTTAGCTCCAAACTGATGGCCCATTTCATGAGCAGTGGCCATTGCAAATACAAAACCTGTAGGTCCCTCGCCAATGTTTCCCATATAGGCAGATCCTTTTTTCTTATCTACTACTAATCCTGGAAATTGTGGGAAAAGATCACCCTCACTGTCCTGACACACAGATGCAATCATACCAGCATTTCCTCCTCCGGTATTTTGACCGGATAATAGTATCCCTAAGTCATAATTAGCTTCACCGATATGTTCCATTATGGTTAGTTGAGTCTGGTTATTCATAAAAGGATATCCAGGTATTGTATATGGATCTGTAGCACTATCTAAAAAGATAATCTGATCATTATTAGCAACCAGGTTCATGTGGATAGAGAGATCCCTTTCATAAACAGGATTAATAACGCTCATTATATCATTAATTGCTGCCAGTGCACTGGCAGTGGTTCCTCCATGGAAGGTACTGAACTCTCCGTCAGCAGATACTGCTAAGCGGAAAGTCCTGAATCTTCGGTCATTGGTATTTCTTTGAGCTATTGTGGTGTTATCAACGTTTCTTTCCTCAACAGAACATTCAAATTTACTGGTGTCCGGTAATGTATTGGGAACTGCCGGGCTTACCAGATAAACGGATGCATCTTTTGTTGCCGGTTCTATAATGACTGGTTTTTTATCAGGGGCAAACATAATCAGTTTTAACCCGTTTTGAGAAAGCGCAAAGCTGATGGTTTTACCTGGGTCATTGACGGATACTCCTCTGTAGGACTTAATATCCGGAAATCTGGCAGCCAGTTCAGGGGCCATATTGGAGATTTCATACACCGTGTACTTTTCAAATTTTCCTTCCAGATCCGGAAGATCAATGATTACTGTAGAGCGGGTGGCTATCCCTGTTTCTGATACCGGTGCGTTTTGCAGGACAGACTTAAGCTGATTGATATCCAATGTGTAAACCTGAGTATAGTCCGCTCCGATATTCCTCTTGGATTCAATGACATTTCTTTCACTGATTTTTGTTTTTTTCCAGAAGTTCTGGCCGTACAGCACCTGACTTCCCATAACGGCCAGTGCGGCCATAAAGTAGATCTTTTTTTTCATTTTCTATTCTGTTGATTTATTGTTAAAATGATAATAACAGGATTAAAAATATGAATTTTTACTATACGTTGTATAATAATTTTATTATGTTAAATATATGATTATCAGCAAATTATTGTATTTTTAAATTTAAAATTCATTTGTCATTTAAATAATTATCTTGAATTTATTTAGTGATATAAAAAATGATGTTATTTGTTGAATATGGAGAAAAATCAGTTTCATATAAAAAATAACTGAAATTGAAAATTAATTGGGGAGGAGTTGTCATTAATAACTAAAACTAACTTCCAGCCTCCATTCTTTTAATCTTAATTTCCTTAGCTTTGTGTGGATGAGAAAAACATTCCCGCTTATTGTTTTTTGTGGTTCTATGCTGTACGCACAGGAAAAAGATACAATTTCTTTAATCTCTGAGGTGCGGATTGATGCCTATAAAAAGCCGGTTCCTTTTATGGCTTCCACCAAGTCGGTGGCTGTTCTTTCCGGGAACCTGATGAAGCAGGCTACTCCCGAGAGAATGCTGGAAGCCATCAATCAGATCCCGGGAACCAGAATGGAAGAGCGTTCACCGGGAAGCTACAGAATTTCCGTTCGGGGAAGTACTTTAAGATCACCTTTCGGAGTACGGAATATGAAAGTCTATCTGGATGATTTTATTCTTTCGGATGCTTCCGGAAATACTTATTTCAACGTGCTTGCTCCCGGGCTTATCAACAGCATGGAAATCTATAAAGGTCCTGAAAGCGGAGATTATGGTGCGGTAACTGGGGGAACGGTTCTTCTTCAGACCAGAACATCAGAAAACCTGTCGGCAGATCTTTCCATTGGCAGCTATGGAACATTTAACCAGAGTTTTGATGTTTCAAAAAAACTCGGAAAGCACTTTTTTCAATTTTTCCAGAACTATTACCAGACCGATTCTTACAGGGAGCAGTCTTCCATAAGAAGAAAACAGGTTTTTCTGAAAGATCATTTTCAGTATTCCGATAAGGCATCCCTTCGCACAATGATTCTGCTTTCGGATCTGGATTATAAAACACCGGGCGGGCTTACCTTACAGCAGATGGAAACCAACCGAAAACAGGCAAGACCGGCAACGGCAGCAACTTCCGGATCAAAGGAACAGGATGCCGGAATCAGGAATAAAATGGTACTAGCAGGTATTTCACATGAAACAGCGATAGCACCCGGCCTCAGTCACTTTGTAATGTTCCAGGGATCTTATGTGGATTTCAGCAATCCGTTTATCACCAACTATGAGACAAGATTTGAACGGAATATCGCGCTAAGGACCCACCTTAACTATGAAAAGCAGTGGGACAGGATCTCTGCTGCCTGGCGGCTGGGTTTTGAGGGTGGGAGTAATTCAATTTTTATCAAAAACTACGATAACCATAAGGGAATACCGGGAGCGCCTCAAAATTTTGACCGGATAAAAAATAGATCAGGATTTTATTTTCTTTCACAGAAACTGAATTATAACGATAAGCTTTTTACTGATATTTCCGTAAGCCTCAACGGGAATACTTACCAATGGGAAAAGGTCTTTCCGGCTTCAGAAAATGGAAACGTAAAGTTTAAAAACCAATGGCTTCCGAATGTTGGAGTCACTTATCTGGCCGGAAGCGGTATCTCTTTAAGAGCCAAAATCGGAAAAGGAAATTCAGCACCCACGAATGAGGAGATCCGTTCATCTGATCAGGCCTTTAATCTGAACCTTGTTCCTGAATACGGCTGGAATAAAGAAATAGGCATCCGGAAACAATTCGGAAATATCATTTTTGCAGAAGGCAGCTATTTCGATTTCCGGATGAAAAAGGCTATTGTAAGACGCCAGAACGAAAACGGACAGGAATATTTTATCAATCAGGGAGGCACTTCTCAGAAAGGCTTTGAGTTTCTGCTTGAATCCAAAAATTTCGACTTGAAGAATACGCTGCTCAGCCATTTGAAATTTCGTTTTTCAGGAAGCTTTTATCATTTCAGGTTTAATGATTATCAGCAGAACTCCAACGATTTTTCCGGAAATCATCTGACAGGGGTACCAGGAACTACGGTCAACAGCTTACTGAGTTTCATTTTCTTTAAAAAACTCTCCGTTGACTATTCCCACTTCTATACTTCCGGAATCCCTCTGAATGATGCCAATTCCGTATGGTCGGAACCCAGCTGGGTAGGGAATATCCGGTTCAGGATGCCTCTGGAAGTGGACAAAACGAAACTGGAACTTTCCCTGCAAATTCAGAACCTGTATAATACAGACTATGTTTCAGGATTTGATATCAATGCATTCGGAAACCGTTTTTACAATCCTGCAGCCAAACGGAACTTTATCCTGGGAATCCATGTTGATTTTTAGAAAAATCCTTTATTGAGCGGTTATATGATTCATAATCATCTCCGCATGGATTCTGGAATTTTCTATAAACCAGAGATGAGTATCTTTTCCTCCGCACACCACGCCGGCAAGATAGAGGTTTTTGATATTGGTTTCCATGGTTTCAGGATGATACAGAGGATTCAGACAGTCGCCCTGAAGTTCGATACCGGTATTGCTCAGAAAATCAAAATCAGGAAGATAACCTGTCATGGCAAGGACGAAATCATTCTCAATCTCGTGTATTTTTCCCTGGCTGTCTTTAAAAATAACGGTGTTTTCAGTAACTTCAGTGATTTCAGATTGAAAATAAGCCTTAATGCTTCCTTCGGCAATACGGTTCTCAATGTCCGGTTTTACCCAGTATTTTACACTTGGGGAAATTTCAGAATGCCGGATGATCATCGTCACATCAGCACCTTTGCGATAGGTTTCCAGAGCAGCATCAACTGCGGAATTGCTTGAGCCAACCACTAAAACTTTCTGCCTTGCATAGGGATAAGGTTCGGTATAATAATGTTTTACTTTGGGAAGATCTTCCCCGGGAATATTCATCAGGTTCGGAATATCATAAAATCCGGTGGAAATAATGACATGCTTTGCCCTGTAAGAAGCTTTTGACGTAACGATATCAAATATCCCGTCAGCTTTGGAAACTTTTAAAACCTTTTCATACAGGTTGATGTTGAGGTTTCTCTGTCGTGCAATTCCCTGGTAATACTCCAGCGCTTCCTGCCTGCCCGGTTTGGGAGCCGTGGAAATAAAAGGAATATGATCAATTTCCAGTTTTTCTGCCGTTGAAAAGAAACGCATATACAACGGGTAGTGGTATAATGAATTCACGATGGTTCCCTTTTCTACGATCAGGTAGGACAGATTATTTTTTTCAGCTTCAAGTGCACAGTTAAGCCCGATAGGTCCGCCTCCGATAATGAGAATGTCTAAAATTTCCATAAAACAAAGATAAGGGTTTAATGGGAATGAAGAGGAGGGGAGACGGATAGATCAGAGTATGGGGGCTGGATATTTAAAAATTTTATTCTGGCATCAGCTTTGTTGTTTTTTTCTGATTAAAATAATACTATGAAAAAGCTGTTTATTTCACTATTGGTTATAGGTTTGGCGGTAGCCTGTAAGAAAAATCCTCAGAAACCGGTTCCCAACGTTATTGATTCTATGGCGGTAGCACAGGAGAAAAATAAGGAAGCCGTAAAGCATAAAACAGATACTGCAGCTTTAAGAAAGGTTAATGATGAGGTTTTGCAGACCTTGAAAAGTAAAGATTATAAAACTTTTGCCAGCTATATTCATCCTGAAAAAGGAGTCCGTTTTTCCATGTACGCAATGGTGGATCCTAAAGGAGACAAACAGTTTTCCAGGGTTGATTTTGAAAAATATCTGCCTTCCAAAACGCTTTTTACCTGGGGATTGTTAGATGGCTCCGGAGATCCGTACCAGGCAACCCTTACTAATTACCTTTCCAAATGGGTCTTCTCCAAAGATTTTACGGCATCTCAATATTCTGTAAACAAGTTTCATGCCGGTGGAAATTCCCTGAATAATTTAAAAGAAATCTATCCCGGTGACGATTTTACAGAAAATTACATCAAAGGCAGTGAAAAAAACGGGGAAATGGACTGGAAGACCATCCGTCTGGTTTGGGAAGAAGTTCAGGGGAAATATTATCTGGTCGCAGTAGTAAATGATCAATGGACGATTTAAGAAGAAAGGCACTAGCTATGATACGCGATTGCATAAATTTTTAAATGAAAATATTGCACATAAAAATCTCTGATTTTTCCTTAATGGATCTTACCCCTTAAAGAATCTTAGGGTCTGTTTAAGTTTTATTTGAAAAAAATGTATAGATGATTATCAATCCTTTGGTTTCTTTTAGATTTGTCGAACTTTGAATTTGGGATTAAAAAATTTCCTACAAATTTCACAGATGATGCTGATGATACAGTATAGTTATCCATACGCTTAGACGAATCAGCAAAGTTGATTCTATCCTTTGTTCCCTGAAATCAACAATATCATTCATAAAACTCTGCGTTTTAAAAAAACATCATCTTTGTTCCTGAAGAATATGATTGAGGTAAAGATTTGAATGTTCTACAAAAAATTAAGTTTAGAAACTTAAACAAGTTCTAAATAAAAAGTTCACTTAATTTTCAAAGATTAAGTGAACTTTTTCAGGTTATATTCGATAGATGACCCCGTCATCAATTTTTACAATATTTCAGCCAGCTGTTGGGTAAGGTTTCTTCTTGAGAACTGTTCGATATTACCGGTATTGTCAGAAAGATTGCCCTGTTTCCACAACTCAAATTTTTCAAGGACGAAACATTTAACGGCTTCAGTATCGTGATAGCTGAAATGCTTTCCTGCTGAGGTTTCATTCAGGATTCTGGCTACATCCGCATCTTCAGGACCGAAAGAAACGATCTGTTTTCCCGAAGCCAGGTATTCAAATATCTTTCCGGGGATAATTCCTTTTGAAGATTCATTAGGAAAATTGGTGATCAGAAGAAGGCCTGATTTTTCCATTTCTTCCACGGCCTGGTCATGAGGCAGGTAACCCAGATTCAGAATATGATTTTTGAGTTCTGTAGCTTCCAGATTCTGAAGGATTTTATCATCCACTCTTCCTACAAATTTCAGGGCGAAATGCGCTGCAAAATCAGGATATGTTTTTACCAGCTCATTGAGCGCTTTCCATAAGTTTTCCGGATTCCGGAGCTGTTCCAGAACACCGATATAGCTTATCGTGAACGTTTTCTGAGGAACGTAATGTTCTTTTCGTTCTTTCTGTCCGGCTTCTTCATCAAATCCGTTCGTAATACACACCGAACGGGCTCCCGCTTTCCGGAAATTTTCGGCATCCGTATAGCTGGTGGCAAGCGTAATATCTGCGGTTTTAAAAACGGCACTTTCGAGCATTCTGTGCTTTCTGTCTGAACTTTTGGTAAGCTTCAGATGCGGATAATAGGAGATTTCTGTCCACGGATCCCGGAAATCAGCAATCCATTTGAGGTTGGGAAGTTTCTTTTTTAAACCCAGCCCAATCAGGTGTAAGGAATGGGGCGGTCCGGAAGTCACTACCGTATCTATTTTGTTTTCCTTTAAATACTGTTCCAGAAACCTGATAGACGGTTTTACCCAGAATACCCTTGCGTCAGGAATAAAGAAGTTCCCGCGTACCCAGATGGAAAGTTTTGATTTCCAACTCTGGTTTTTACCGACATCAAACTGCCCGGCCTTGAATTTTTTATTGCTTTTATTCAGTTTTTCGGCCAGCTGATAAGGTTCCCATATTCTGGTTTTTACCATTTCGATATCCTGTGGAACTTCTTTCAGGAGACTTTCATCCACTAAAGGGTAACTTGGGTTTTCAGGAGTATAGATCACAGGATTCCAGCCGAATTCCGGCAGGTATTTGGCAAACTTCAGCCACCTCTGAACACCAGGACCTCCCGCAGGAGGCCAGTAATAGGTGATGATCAGTATTTTTTTTTGTCCCATTAATTATTGAACAATAAGTCTTATATGTTGAAAGATAGGTTTTTACACTGTTTTTGCAGCAGGTTCTTCTTTCTTTTTAGTTTTATAAATCCGGAAAATTCCGAAGGCGCTCAAAGCGAGGAAAAGTCCGAAACAGAATAACGAAAGCCATTTGCCATTCTCGATTACTTCAGGTTCAAAGAACATTCTGATGTAATGTTTTCCGGCCGGAACATGCACTGCACGCAGAAGATAATCCGCTTTGATATACGGAACCTCTTTATCGTCTACAAAAACTTTCCATCCGTGAGGGTAGTAGATCTCTGAGAATACCGCCAGCTGCGGGGTTTTGGATTCGGACTTGAACTCCAGCTCATTAGGCTGGTATTTGGTAAGATTGATGAATGCTGTGGAATCGGCCTGAACCTGTTTTCCGTCGAAATAGCTTTTATCCGACGCGGCAATGACGGCCGTTTTCTTACTGTCGATAACCCCGATCGATTTGATTTCCTCATCAGGAGTATTCACAAACTTCAGATCACTTACAAACCAGGCATTTCCGTTGGCTTTGGCATTCGGCATTGCCTGAGGCTCTTCAGGGCTGCCCATTACCCAGTATTTTGCATTAAGAAGGTTCAGAATATTCGGAACCTTTACCGAGTCCATTACCTGGAAGTATTCGTTGATCACGTCATCATATCTTCTCAGTTTTACGGCATGATAACCACCGATGGAAGATTTGAAATACGAGGTGTTCGTTTCACTGAATGTTCCCAGAATATTATTAAAGATCCTGTAATGTGTTTTATCTCTCTCCGCAATGGTTTCAAGGGTCTTGTTTACATTAACACTGCTCAGAATAGATCCTAAATTAGGATTTTGCTGAACTTTTTCCGCCAGAAGATCGGAGCCTTCTGTCTGGAATGGATTTTCAGCAAACACTTTATCTACATAGTTTTCATCGTTCAGATAACGTTTGTTTACGGTCCAGAGATCAAATAAGCTTACCGCTCCGATGATGATCAGGGCTATATTCTGGCTCAGCTTCTGTTTCATGGTCATGAAAAGAACGGCTGCTGTAATTCCTACATAAATCAGGGCTTTCAAAGCATCCACTCTGAACATTTTGAACCTTTCACCGGAAAGATAATCCAGCAGGAAAGGAGGGAAATACGTTCTTTCACTTTCCGTACTGAAACCGAGAAGAGATTTTCCGAATACCAGAAGGATCAGCAACAATCCCAAAGTTCCGCCGCTTACGTAAAGAAGGATCTTCTTTTTGTATTCCTCCGTTAATTTTTCATCGGTGAAAAATCTGTAAAGTCCGATAACGGCGATCAGCGGGAATAATAATTCCACCACTACCAATATGGAAGAAGGGGCTCTGAATTTGCTGTAAAAAGGAATATAGTCTATAAAGAAATCAGACAGCGGCATAAAGTTGCTTCCCCAGGCCAGTAAAATGGTAAGGATGGAAGCCCCCAGGATCCAGTATCTGTATTTTTTCCATGCGAAGAAGAAACCCAAAAGAGCAAGGAAACATACCACAGCTCCCTGGTAAGCCGGTCCGGAAGTTCCGGGCTGATCTCCCCAATAGGTAACCCCGTTGAATCCTTTGGAAATTCTGTCCATTTCAGCCTGTGAGCCTACATTTTCCTGAATAAGCTCCTGAACTCTGCTCATCATTTCTTTGCTTTCCGGTTCCTGGCTTCCACCACCCATCAGTCTCGGAATGAAAAGGTTCAGGGTTTCCAGTTTCCCGTAGCTCCACATCAGGATGCTGGTTTTATCCATTCCTGATTTTCCGGAAGTATGGCTGTCGTTGGTAAGAATCTGTTTTCCACGAACCGTTTCTTTAATATATTCGGAATTGGCCATGATTCTCTGTGAATTCATTCCTACGCCAATGATGCAGGATGCTGCAATGATTCCTGATGCAATAAAAAAATGTTTTGCCGGAGTCTTTTTCTGAATCACCCTGATCAGTTCGGAAAGGAACAGAAAGCCTAAAGCCAGAAACAGATAATACGTCATCTGAGGGTGGTTGGCAGCAATCTGAAGGCCCATAAACAGGGTAGTGGTAATAAATCCCCAAATATACTGTTTCCGGATATATACCAGTAAGATTCCGGCCAGAAGCGGTGCGAAATACTCAATGGTATTTACTTTACCGTTATGTCCCGCAGCGATAATAATGTAGAAATAGGTGGAAAGTCCGAAGAAAGTAGCTCCCAGCAGAGCATATTTCCAGTTTCTTACAGCCACCATTCCCAGGAAAAAGAATCCTGCGAAAAGCAGAAACAGATAATTGACCGGCCGTGGCATAAAGTTCAGGTTGCTGTCGATCTTTTTGATGATATCTCCCTTGAACTGGCTTCCCATCTGATAGGTGGGCATCCCGCCAAACATAGAGTCGCTCCAGTAGGTTTCTTTTCCTGTATTGGCGCGGTAGTCCAGAAGTTCTTTTGCGCCGCCTCGGTACTGCACGATATCATGCTGGAAAAGCTGTTTTCCCGTAAAAACAGGAGTGGAATATAAAAATGCTAAAACTATAAATACAACGAGTGATATTGCAATATAAATTAAGTTTTTATTTTTAGCCATGCTGGTTATTATCTTTTATTTCTTGGAATTTTTACCTTTTGTCATTACTGTCCTTCACCTCTTCATAGTCCACGGTTTCCGCGTCCCAGTTAAGGTTCTGTTTGATATTCTTATTCGAGTTGCTGATGTCTTCCTGCTGTCTGTTGTTATTCCCGTTATTGTTGAACCTGTAGCTGTAAAAAGTTTTAAAGAAAATTCTTTTCAGAATATTCCACACAAAAAAAAGAATAATTGCAGTAAGGATTAACTCAAGAATGTACTTCATCTAAATTCTATTTAAGGTTGACATTAAAGTTCAAAGTTGTTTGATGAACATCATTTTCCGTTCTGAAACCCTGTGTTCAAATTCTCAAACTCTCAAACCCTCAAACTTATTTATTTCAGTGATATTAATTTAAACTTATTTAGAAGACGGATTTACCATCACTGAAGAATTGGAAACGCTGGTCATCGACTGAGACTGTTTTCCATCTGAAATCGTTTCGGTCTGCGTAGTTTTTACTGAGATATTCTGGTTGGTGATCCATCCTGAACTCTGATCAAACTTGATGGTTCCGTTCTGGTCAAGTTCACTGCTCAGACTGTGGGTAATCGGTCCCTGGGTTTTCTTTTCCGTTTTCTTTGGAATTCCTCCCGTGATTGAAATTTCAGCCGTTCCGTTGCCTACACTTTTCAGGATGTAATTAGACGTCACCTTAATGCTTCCGTTAGCATCTGCATTTTCAGAAGTTGACCATTTTTCCCCAATTTTAGCCCCTTTCTTTGGAAGGATCGTCAGGTTTTTCGTGAACTGGTCCTTTAACACCTTTTCATTGAATGTTTCTTTAAGGCTGGCCACTACACTTGCCTTTTGATTGGCATCTTTAAGAAGCGTTCCGGCTGCATCGGCAACCTTTTTATAAACGGCATCGAAACCTGTGATCGAAAGCACATTTCCTTTGTCATCCATTTTCATGTTAAGTTTGTTCCCGGTAAGAGCCCTGTTAATATTCCAGATCATTTTCAGATCATCCTCTTTAGGGATAGGAAGCTTCGTATCTACTACGATAGTTTTTCCCTGAGCGGTTTGTGAACTTCTTTTAGATACCAAATTAAGGATCATATCATACACATTTCCTTTTACATCATTCACGGTGAAGTTCATTTCATCAGTCGACTCACTGGTCGCTGTGATGGATTTTCCCTGGGGATCAGTCATCGTTTTAACATCTCTCTGATAAGTGGTAAGAGGATAGGTTTTTCCTTTTTCCAGTTTGAACGTCTGTTTAAAAATTCCTGCAGAATCTTTGATAGCAGGGTTTTCAGCCACTTTGGCTACAGAGTCGGCAGGTACTTCCACCGTTACTGTTTTCCCGGTTTTAGGATCTACTTTGGTAACAGTTTTTGTTTCTTTTTTACATGAAACAAGAGCTATTGAGGATATCAGTGCTAGCGTTGCTAAGTTTTTCATTTGAATTTTTTTAATTTTACTACTACTTTTATTGGATATGCTGAAGCACTAAATCTGTGCCGCAGTCATTTTCTGTCTTACAGCTTCATATAAAATCGCTCCGCAGGCAACAGAAACATTCAGTGATTGTGTTTTTCCTTCAATAGGAAGTTTTATTTTTTCGTCCGAATGATGCAGCACTTCTTTGGAAATTCCGGTTTCTTCATTTCCCATAACAAGAGCGCATGGCTCAGTGAAGTTAACATCATAGATAAGCTTCTGGGCTTTCTCTGTGGCTGCAAAAACAGAAATTCCACTCTGCTGAAGAAAATCTACCGCATGGGCAAGATTGGCTTCTTTGCAGATTTTGATGTTGTAAAGAGCTCCTGCCGAAGTTTTGATCGCATCAGAATTGATGGGCGCGGCTCCTTTTTCAGGAATAATAACGGCATCCACACCTACACATTCTGCGGTTCTGCATATCGCTCCAAAATTTCGCACATCGGTAAGCCGGTCCAGAATCAGTAAAAAAGGAATTTTTCCTTCTTCAAATAACTGTGGAACAACATCTTCTATCTTATGGAAAGGTACATCTGAAATAAAGGCTACTACACCTTGGTGGTTTTTTCTGGTAAAACGGTTCAGCTTTTCTACCGGAACATAATTGGGACGGATTTTATTTTTAGCCAAAATTGCTTTCAGCTCAGCATAAATAGGACCCTGAAGTGCATTCTGCACAAAGATCTTGTCAATCGTTTTTCCCGCTTCAATGGCTTCAATCACGGGACGCAGCCCGAAGATAAAATCGTCTTTCATTAAAATATGTTAATTAATTATATAGTCAATGGTGAATAGTGAAAACTTAAGGGGTTTGTCACTGCAATTATCTGCCCAGTTCGCCCAGAATTGCCCGTTTCTGTGCCATTACATAGCCGTAGTGCAGGCTTTCGTGCATATTGTTGAAGATAATGGCGTCCTGAATGCTTTTCAGATCCATTCCAAAGCTGGTGGTATATGGAGTATAATCTGAAAAAAAGTCGCTGTCGTAATCTTTCATTAAGATCTTTGATGTTTCGGTAAGAAGAAATTCGAGGTCTTCCACTTCAGATTTCTGCACATTCAGGTTCGGAAGAGTCCCTTTTTTATAGGTTTCGATCCAGTATTTATCAATTCTGAAAGGATTCCCGCTCAGGTAATAATGCAGCAGCTGCTGGGTGGCAACCGTATGGGCAATATTCCAGTACATATTATTGTTGAAACCATCCGGGATCAGCAGAAGATCATCGTGTGAGGTATTCTGAAGGATTTCCAGAAGGTTCTTTCTTACTTGTCTGTGGGCTTGAAAATGATAATTCATTTTGCAGAATTTTTAATCTCCAAAAATAGTTTAATAAACTGGAAATGACAATTTTTTGATTCAATGATTCCATTAAAAGTTCTTAAATCCTGAAAAAATATGTTAATGGTAAGAGTTCTTTTGAATCCTGAAAGGAAAATCAGCCGTGTTTTTATCACAATAAAAAAACTCCTGCGAAAATATTTCCAAAGGAGTTTTTATAAGAGTGTGGATATCTTAAAATCCGATTTTTATAAGTTGATGTGATAAAAAATTACTTTTTGATGATTTTATGTTTGAAGTTAGTTCCATCTTTTAAAACAATATCCAGGATATAAACCCCTGTGCTGTAAGAAGAAAGGTTAATTTTGTTTTGTCCTTGAGTTTCAGTTACTTTTCTGCCATCTGTACTGAACAGGGTTAAAGAAGTAACCCCTTCTTTCGCTTTTACAGTAACAAAATCAGAAGTCGGATTCGGATATATGCTTATATCCGTTGATTTAATGTCTTGTACCTGTAATGAGGTATTAGTTTTTCCCTGCATATAGACTGATAAATAAACCTGTCCCTGTTGCCCGTTAAAAACAGCGGTAGGAATCGTATGTTTCAAGGTATGATTTCCTGCAGTCATATTGGCGATTGTGAATTCTCTGATAGGAACTGAATTTCCGGGACACCAGTTATTCCATAATGTCCAGTCTGTTCGGGGACCTCCTTGGTAAATTCCGTTACCCATTGTATTATATATTCTGAAAGGTTCGCAGGATATTCCTCCCGGAGTATACGTCAACATCTGTACATCGTCTATATAGGTGTAATTCTGTCTTCTGTTATATTCCTCGCCACCATCATTGGCTCCGTGAGGAGTGGAAATCACTAAAAAACGGGCATTGGTAACAGGTTCAGGTAGGTTGAAATTGGCGATTCTTACGGTTTCTCCCGGGGAATCTGTACTGTTGTAATTATTAAGTGTATTATAGCTCAGAATCGGAATAAGCGTATTATAGTCTGTAGGGGTTGCTCCTGTATCGGTTGAGAAAAAGGTCAGAGTTCCGGAAAATACATCTATCCTGCCTCTGCATCCATTGATTTTCTCATCAGCACTGTATGAAACTCCGAAAACATATAACTCTATATACATATTATAAGAGTTGCGCAGCGTAGCATCATTGAATACATTATACAGATTGCTGATGTCGTAGGTATAAGGAACTTCATTCGGGAAACGGTTCTTATTCATGAAGGGAGTAATATATCTGGCGATTTCAATTCTTTTAACGTTGGTATCACTGTCAGGGTAGGTAGACTGATTCTTTGGAGCCATTACCAAAAAAACACCTCCCAGTCGGTCATAATCATCACACCGGGCTCCTATTGTGACTCTCATGGCAATCCTTTTCTTAAAAGAATCGAGTTCCGCATCTGTAAGTTTTCTCGTATATTTTGTATTGTCTATTCTGGTCAGCCCGGGAGGAACCGGGTCGGTTGTAGTAGGTTCGTAACCGTTATAATACACTGCCTCTGAGATCAGATTCATCATGGTTGTCTGTGATTGTAAAAGGCTTATAAAAAAAACACTCAGAAAAAATAGTCTTTTGTGCATGTCGTTATTATTTGATGTAAATATATCAAAATATGTATTTGTATGGCTTTATTTTTTATTTTATTTTTAAAATAAACGCTGTTTTATTGTTTTTAATGTAAAATAAATAGACGAAAAAGTGTATTTTTTTTATTTAAAAATTGAAAATGATTAATTTAATTAATAATTGTTTGTTTTATTGTTTAAAATATTGTTTTTTAGGGTTTTGTATTTTTATTTATTCGTTTAATGTTGTTTTTATTGTTAAATTAGCAAAGTGTTTCCTGTTGATTTTACTAATTATGAAAAGAGTTTTATTTTTATTATTGTTTTTGACTATTTCAATGTTCAATGCTCAGATCCATATGAATATTGGAAGTACAAATACTGGTACAGCCCCGGTAAGTACCTTTTTTTCGTATTCGTATGTTCAGCAGATTTATCCTAAACAGGAGTTGAACGCATCTGCTTCAGGTAATATTACCGGACTGACCTTTTATTTGGATCCTTCATCCAAAATTACGGATTCCTCCAACTGGACCGTTTATCTCGGGCATACATCAAAAACCGCTTTTACCTCAGCGACAGATTGGGTTCCTTTAGCGCAGCTTACTCAGGTGTTTGAGGGAACTGTAATCAATAATAATGGTAAAGTGCAGATTGTGTTTGCTAGTCCCTTTGCTTTTAATAATACTGACAATTTAGTGGTAGCAGCAAAAGAAAACTCGGCAAGTATTGATATTAATAATTTTGATGAGGTTTTTCATGTGTATCCACATCTTCAGTATTCTACACTTTATTACAAGGGAGATAAAATGGTTATTGATCCTGTATCTCCACCTGGAGGGATCAGAGCTGACTACAAGTCTGCTGTCACATTTTCAGGACTTACTCCAAGAACAACTCCGGGATGTCCTTTTGTGACTAATCCTTTAAATAATGCCTTTGTTTCTCCTGTATTCTCCAATATTAGCTGGCTGCCTGTTGAAGGTGCTGGTTCTTATAAGGTTTCCCTGGGGACAAGTCCCGGAGGAACGGATCTTATTAATCAGCAGCCGGTAACAGCAAATACGATGTCTCCTGCACTTACCCTGGTGAGAAATACTGATTATTATCTGAAAGTTGTGGCAGTTTCAGGTGCCGGAGAATCAACGGGCTGTCAGGATATCTTCTTTAGAGTTCCGCCTACTCCGGTCAATGACGATTGTGCCAATGCTCTGGTTGCGTCTGTATTTCCTTATACCTATGTCCAGAATGACGGGGTAACTGCTACCAATAATGCAGGGAATATAGCGGTATGTTCAGATGCTATGAATGATGGGACATGGTTTAAGTTCACAGGAGATGGTAGTGAATTTACGGTTGTCATAACACTGCCTTCCGGAAGCACTTTTGATCCGCAGATGGGGATTTATATGGGGAGTTGCGGTAATCTGACATGTCGTGGAACAGTAGACAGTAATGGTGCTGGTGGTCAGGAAGGAGCCAGGTTTGTTACAGTTGCAGGGACTGATTATTATATCAATATAGGATCTTTTGAGGAGACTGTAGATGTTCCCGAAGGAAATTTTACGATAAGTATTACAAAGACTTAATAAGCTATTTAACCCTAAGATAAGGTAAATCATTGCTTTTTAGTAAGGTGTGTAAATGTTGCAATATTGGTTGCAGCATTTTTTTTATGTTTGTAAGCTTGGTATTTTAGTTTTTGTTAATTGAAGATTCCTGTTGTTAAAGGAATATTTAACAAACTTTAACTCAAAAATGGCATTGATTATGTTGATTAATGCGAGTATTTATCAGAAATTTACGAATTATTTTAAACCAAGCTATGTCAGATACATATCAAGCAGAAGACATCCGCCAGCTGACGGAAAAAGTAAAGGAAAAAAACTACTTGTTTTCTCTTCTGAGACAGGAAATTAATAAAGTAATCATTGGACAGGAATACATGGTGGACCGCCTTTTGGTAGGTCTTCTGGGAAATGGACACGTTCTTTTGGAAGGAGTGCCGGGTCTTGCCAAGACTCTGGCGATCAAAACGCTGGCTGAAGCTGTCCATGGCGAGTTTTCAAGGATACAGTTTACCCCGGATCTGCTTCCTGCAGATGTGGTGGGAACGATGATCTACAATATAAAAGACAATGATTTTTCCATAAAGAGAGGGCCTGTTTTTGCCAACTTCGTCCTTGCGGATGAGATCAACCGTGCGCCGGCGAAAGTACAGTCGGCACTGTTGGAAGTAATGCAGGAGAAACAGGTGACCATTGGTGATGAAACGATGAAGCTGCCAAAGCCGTTTCTTGTACTGGCTACTCAGAACCCTATCGATCAGGAAGGTACCTATCTGCTTCCGGAAGCGCAAAGCGACCGTTTCATGCTGAAATGCAGAATTGATTATCCTGATTTTGAAGATGAAAGAACCGTGATGAGAATGGTTTCCACTTCCCATCAGCCTGTTATTAAACCGGTGATTTCACTGCAGGATATTGTAGAGGCCAAAGAACTGATTAATCAGATTTATCTGGATGAGAAAATTGAAAAATACATCCTCGATATGGTATTTGCCACTCGTTATCCTGAAAAATACGGACTTTCTGAACTTAAAAATTATATAGGCTTCGGGGCATCACCAAGAGCATCCATCAACCTGGCGATTGCATCAAGGGCTTATGCCTTCTTAAAGGGAAGGGCCTTTGTAATTCCTGAGGATGTAAAAGCTTTGGCTCAGGATATTTTAAGACACAGAATAGGACTTACTTTTGAAGCAGAGGCAGAAGAAATTACTGCTGAGGAAATCGTGAACAGAATATTAGCAAAAATTCAGGCACCTTAATGAGTGAAGTAATAATTAGAAAAGCCGTTCAGGAAGACTGTTCCTGCATGCTGGAACTGATCCGGGAACTGGCTGAATATGAAAAAGCACTTCACGAGGTGACTGTCACGCTGGAAGAATTTACTGAAGATGGTTTTGGAGAATCTCCTATCTGGGGTGCTTTTGTAGCAGAAACAGAAGGTGAGATCGTAGGGATTTCTCTGTATTACGACCGTTATTCAACCTGGAAGGGCAGAAGGCTGTATCTGGAAGATCTTGTTGTCACCGAGAAAATGAGAGGTCGGCAAATCGGGAAACTGTTATTTGATGCCACACTGGAACACGGAAAGTCCGGTAAATACAGCGGAATGGTTTTCCAGGTACTGAACTGGAACGAGCCTGCCATTAATTTTTATAAAAAATACAGCCCGAAATTTGATGATGAATGGCTGAATGTGTCCATAGAATTCAGGGATTAAGGTTGAATGTTGTAAATAGATTTTTACACATTAACACAAAGTATATATGCAGATAAAAGATATTGTAAAAAAAGTAAAGCAGATTGAAATCCGTACGAGAAAGAAAACGGAAGCTTCGCTGATGGGGCAGTATCACAGTGCATTTAAAGGCCAGGGGATGACCTTCTCGGAAGTTCGCCCTTATCAGTTTGGTGATGAGATCCGCAGAATCGACTGGAATAAAACCGCCCGTTTCCGAGAACCTTTCGTAAAGGTAATGGAAGAGGAGAGAGAGCTCACCATGATGATTCTGGTGGATATTTCTGCATCCATGGATTACGGAACCAAAACCCAGCTGAAAAGGGAATATGTGGCAGAAATTGCAGCAAGCCTCGGATTTTCAGCCGCCGGAAATAATGATAAGGTAGGACTGATCCTGTTTGCGGATAAAGTATATAAAGTAATTCCGCCACAGAAAGGCCGAAAACATATTCTGTCCATTATCAGCAATATTCTGACCGCAGATTACGTGCCGGCTGTTTCAAAAATTGATAAAGCAATGGAATATATGATGGGAATTTTCAAAAGAAAGTCTCTGGTATTCCTGCTTTCAGATTTTGAAGACGCTTATGATTCCAAAATCCTCCGGGTGGCTTCTAAAAAACATCAGCTGCTGGGAATGAGGATCTATGATGAGAAAGATAACGAAATACCGGATGTAGGCTATGCCCTTTTGTATGATGCTGAAACCGGAAAACAGGTGTGGGCCGATACGTCCAGTGCAAGATGGAGATATACTTTTGCGGAAGCGCAAAAACAGAAAGTAAAGGCTCTGGAAGACGATTTCGCCAACAGTTCGGCAAGCTTTATGAATATCAATACAGGAGCAGATTATTCGAAGCTGCTGTATAATTATTTTCAGAAAAGATAGGTTTAATGATTACCTGTTTAAAAATACTGAAGATTTCCGGCTGGCCATAATATCAGACAAAACCATAGTCCGGAATTCAGGAAAATCACTTCCTGAAGGCTGGCATGAAAATAAAGACATTGAATTAAGTGCTGTTAGCTATCAGTAGACACAGCCGATTATAAAAATGAAATTGAGAAAAATACTATTTATACTGTCTCTTTTCATCTGTGGAACCGCTTTCTCACAGATACTTTCGTCTAATCTGGAAAAAAAGACGATTGCTTTGGGGGAAATGAACCATCTGGTGATCAGAATTGATAACCCCGGGGAAGGACAGGTGACTTCGGCTCCTAAAAACGAATTGCTGCCCTTTCATTTCGAGGAAGTAAAAGACAGTATCGGGCAGAACCAGAATTTATATGAAAGGAGAATTGAATTTTCGGTGTATGAAGAAGGGAAATTCACCATTCCGGAGCTTGAATTCAAGGTGAATGGCAAAATTCTGAAAACCATTCCCTATGACATTGATGTGATCAATACAGCACAAAAAGCCGATCAGATCAATGATATCATGAAGAACAAGGAAGTAAAGCTTGATCCGAAAGATTACTGGGAACTGTATAAATTCTATATTCTGGCAGCGCTGGCAGCCATTGCCCTGATCATTGCGGTGATTATCATCATCAAATGGGGCAGGAAAGCCAAGAGTTCCCCTGCTCAGGCAACCAATCAGACCCTTAAGGAACTGGATTCATTAAAAAAGAAAAAATACATAGAAGCGGGAGATTTCCGATCCTTTTATGTAGAACTGATCGATATATCGAGAACATTTATTGCGAAACAGTATCACCTTCCTGCTGATGTACTTCTTACGGATGACCTGATTGAGGTGATGAAAAAAAACAATACCATTTCCCAGGAAAATGAAAAAATAGTGGAAGATGTATTTTTAAGAGGCGATCTGGTGAAGTTTGCCAAAACTTTCCCTGATCAGGTGACGATGGAAAAAGACTTCAGGGATATCAGGGATTTTGTAAAACGGTCTTCCAAAGATCTGGAATTTGAAAACTTAAGAAAGGATGTTTAATTTTGAATTTTACAGTCCGTGGTTTCTGCTCCTTTTTCTGCTGTTTATCCCTCTTTTTATAAAAGACATCAGTACAAAGAAAAAGAAAGGCATCAAAGTTCCTACGGTTCAGAATATGGATGAAAGCGGAGGAATCCGTGCAGTACTTTTCCTGCTTAAACTATCCAAATATTTTATTCTTGCGGCACTTATTATCGCGATGGCAAGGCCACGTACCTTTACCGTCTCTCAGGACAGGGATGAAACCAAAGGCGTAGATATCATGCTGTCTATAGACGTCTCGCTGAGTATGCTGGCCAAAGACCTTAATCCGGACCGTATCACGGCACTGAAGGATATTGCCGTAAAATTTGTACAGAAACGCCCTAACGACAGGATCGGGGTGGTTGCTTATGCAGCGGAAGCTTTTACAAAAGTACCGGTAACTTCGGACCATCAGGTCGTTATTGATGAGATCAAGAACCTTAATTCTGCGGGTCTGGAACCCGGAACTGCAATTGGTGAAGGACTTTCTGTTGCCGTTAATCACCTGGTAAAAAGTAAAGCCAAAAGCAAAGTGGTGATTCTGATGACGGATGGGGTAAGCAATATCCAGAATGCCATTCCACCTGTTGTTGCTGCAGAATTGGCTAAAAATAATAATATCAAAGTATATGCTGTCGGAATAGGCACCAATGGATATGCCCTGATGCCAACTTCACAGGATATTTTCGGCGATCTGATCTTCACGGAAACGGAAGTGACGATTGATGAAAATACATTACGCGAAGTAGCACAGATCACCGGAGGAAAATATTTCAGAGCAACTTCCAACAGCAGCCTGGAGGAAGTGTACGATGAAATCAACCAGCTGGAGAAATCAGATGTTAAGGTTTCCAAGCTGTATAATTATGTAGAATATTTTAAGATTTTCCTTTGGATAGCGCTGGGAATATTGTTTTTTGATGCGCTGCTGAGATGGGTTTTATATAAATTTTTAAGCTGATGAATTGGTCTTTAGGAAATTACTGGTATCTGTTACTGCTGTTGCTGTTGCCACTGCTAGCTTCCTTTCTGATCCGTTTTCTGAAATGGAAAAAGAAAAGAAGGGAGATTTTTGCCGACAGCCGGTTTCATGAAGCTCTGTTTGAAAAAAAATCGGGATTTACAAAATATTTCCCGGCATTATATCTGCTGGCAACCCTTTTTCTGATATTTTCCATCATCGATCTGCTGAACGGTTCGGAAGAGATAAAAACCAACCAGCGGCTCAATAATGTGATCTTTATGCTGGATGTTTCCAACTCTATGAATGCTGAAGATATTGATCCCAGCCGTCTTATGGAAGCCAAAAATCTGATGATCAGTACCATGCAGAAAATGAAAAGTGACAGGGTCGGAATTGTGATCTTTGCCGGAGAAGCCGTTTCCATCATGCCTCTGACAACGGATTACGGATCTGCGGAAACGTACATCAGCGCCATAGAAACCAATTCGATGAAGATCCAGGGAACAGACTTCTTAAAAGGGATGCAGGTGGCGGCCGAAAAGTTTAAAAATGTAAGCAAAGGTTCCAGAAAAGTGGTGCTATTGAGTGATGGTGAAGATAATGAAGGGAATGATAATGCGGCAATCAGGCTGGCCAATAAAGAAGGAATTTCCATTACTACGGTAGGAATAGGAACCGATCAGGGAGCCCCGGTTCCTGAGTATGTTTACGGGCAGCTGATGGGATATAAAACCGATATGGATGGTTCAACAGTCATTTCCAAAAGACAGACGGAAGCCCTCGTAAAAATGTCCGGTTCCACCGGAGGAGAATATATCGACGGAAATAATATCAACGAAGCACCGGATAAGATTATGGATGCACTCAGTAAAAAGGCCTCGTCTTCAGAAACATTGGTGCATTCCCAGAACGCCAATCATTATTATCAATATTTTCTTGCCGTATCCATCTTCTTCTTCTTTTTAATTTATATATTGAACCCGAAAAGGGATCTTAATGTATAAAAATTCTCAGGCTTGTTTATCAGGATTTTAAATAAGCACTTTAACCGAATTTTAACAAATAGAAGCCTGTTTATTAACATATAAACAAATAATTTTGCAGATGATGAATACTAAAATTTTATTTTTACCGTTAATTATTGCTTTCATGTTCTCAGGCACCGTGTCCGGGCAGGAAAAATACAGGACATTAGTGTATGAAGGTAATCAGAAATTTGATGGTAAAGATTACGACGGAGCATCTTCCAAATACATGGAGGCGGTGAAGTCTAATGAAAAAGATTTTACGGCTCATTATAATTTGGGAAATGCTCTTTACAAAAGTAAAAAATACGAAGAAGCTAAAGAGGAATTCGAAAAAGCCCAGAAACTTTCCCAAACCCTTCCCGACAAAGCTGCAGCACTCCACAATCTGGGGAATACCTACATGCAGATGAATCAGCCGGAAAAAGCAGCCGATTTTTATAAGAAAGCCCTGAAACAGGATCCCTATAATGAAGCCACCCGTAAGAATTATGAAATTGCCAAGCTGAAAGAAAAAGAGAAACAGCAGCAGCAACAGGAAAAACAGAAGAATTTCGGAAAAGGCGGCGGAGGTGATGATCAGAATAAAAACGACGATCAGAAAGGTGATCAAAAGGATCAGAAACAGGACCAGGGGAATGGGCAGCAGAATGAAGGAAAAAGCGATCAGGGAAATTCTCCCAAGCAGAGTCCGCAGAATGAAGGCAGAATCCCGAAAAATCTTGAAAACGCCATATTAGACAAAGTCAACGAAAAAGAAAAAGAAACCGCCAGAAGAATATTAAACAAAGACTCTTATTCAATGCCTCAGAGCAATGAAAAGGATTGGTGATGCAGTACAGACTGAGCTACATATTATTTATTCTTATCTCCGTAATCTCTTACGGACAGGTCAACCTATCTTTAGAAACAGATAAAAACGAGTACAGCGGAAAGGATATTGTCAACCTGACCATTATCCTTGAAATCAATGGAAGTGAGATGGACCACCAGACCCGTTTCCAGCTTCCCGACCTTTCAAAATTTACGATGATCGGAAGCGGATCGGTTACCAATACCCTGGTTGATCCGGCCACCAATACCGTTATTACCCAAAAAATATCAAGAATTGCTCTTGAACCGAAGAAAAAAGGGAAAATTAAAATCGGTTCGGTGCTGGTAACCCTCAACAATAAAATTTATAAGACAGAACCTTTTGATATCAACATCAGAGATGTGGTGGAAAAAAGATCCCTGGCCAATAATACCTCCAATGAGGTTTATCTGAATATGGAGATCGAAGACCGTGAAGTTTATCAGGATCAGCCTACGGTAGCTGTTCTGAGAGTATATTCCAAAAATATGGATAACTTCAGAAAGGTGAAGAATATCCGTCTTCCGCAGCAGGATAACATCAATGTACACCCTGTGAGTTTTGGAAAATCAGAAATTGATCCTTCCGGATACGGAAATATGGCATCACAGATTCTGGCCGTATTTATGGTATTTCCTAATGAGGCCGGATTTGTGGAAGTTCCATCCGTATCGGCTTCTGTGAACTCGTATGCCCATAAAAACAAGATCGTTTCCAATAAAGTAAAACTGAGTGTAAAAAAGCTTCCGGAAGGTTCCCCTGAATATTTTAAAAATGCAGTGGGTAATTTTAAAGTAAGCGTTCATAACACGTCAAAAGATAAAATTGAAGTCGATAAACCGGTTCATGTTTTGGTGAAAGTTTCCGGAGAAGGAAACCTTCCCGATATGGTACTTCCGAAAATTGCCGCGTCGCCGGATTATGAGTTCTTTGCTCCCAAAATCACTTCCAAAGTGGTTCCGGGAACGACAGGAATGAAAGGGGAAATTCTGGCCAATTATATAGTGGTTCCTAAAAAAGCAGGTGAGATTTCTGTGAAAACAGAACCGTTTGCCTTTTTTGATCCTGCCAGCCGTGAGTATGTTGAAGCAGGACAGAAATCACTGGCTTTAAATGCATTTTCTCACGAACAGATCCTGGAATCCCGTACCACGGTTGAAAAGGTAAATGAGTATACCAACAACCTTCTGGAAACGGTGAATACCCCAGTTCTGAAAACCACGACTTTAAAAGTAAAAGAAAAACATAAATTCCACTGGAATATTCTTTTAACGAATATTGCCATTCTTCTCGGCTTATTTATTGCGTATCTGTTATTTAAGACTTGGCAAAAAAAACGTGCGTTAGTTAGAGAAACAGTATCGTCGAAACCTCTTGGTTCTGTGGCAGAAACAGAAAAAGAGATCAAAGAAATGCTGAAAACAGACATCAATGATTATTTCAGTTATCTTGAAAATCTGAAGGATAACGGTGAATATCAGAAGTTCTTTCAAACGCTGGAAGAAATGGATGAAGAAGTCAGAAAACAGCATTTACAAACCTATTCAGGAGATTTCAAGGCATTCCTTGAAGAATATAAAGGTTCTTCTGTAGCAGAAGAATACAGAAATCTGATGCAGAAAATAGAAATGGAGAAATATTCTCCCATGAAAACATCAGAAGGAATGGAGGAACTTTTAAGAACCGTTGTTAATTTGTATTCTCAAATTAGCAAATAGTTAATTTTTTTTCATATTTTTGCGAAATTTTTAATTACAAAGAGATGGAAATATTTAATGATTTTTCTTTTAAAGAGATCGTTACCTGCTTTATGGTTCTTTTTGCCGTAATTGATATTATCGGCTCCGTTCCTATTGTTGTAAGCCTTCAGCAGAAATTTGGCCAGATTGAGGCCGGAAAAGCATCGGTTACTGCCGGAGCCATCATGATAGTTTTCCTGTTTGTAGGGAACAAGATTCTTAAGCTGATCGGAGTAGATGTGAATTCCTTTGCCATAGCCGGGGCGTTTGTTATTTTCGTTATTGCCCTGGAAATGATCCTAGGAATAGAGATCAATAAAACAACAGAAGCCAAGGCTGCATCCATTGTTCCCATTGCGTTTCCATTAGTGGCAGGAGCGGGAACTCTTACCACCACTTTATCTCTCAGAGCTGAATTTCATGATATTAATATCATTTTTGGGATCATTCTCAATACAATTTTCGTATATTTGGTGCTGAAATCAGCGAAGTGGCTGGAAAACAAAATGGGGGAGGCTACCCTGTCTATCCTTCAGAAGGTTTTCGGAATCATTCTTTTAGCGATTTCAATAAAATTATTCACCGCAAACTTTGCCCAATTGGTGCAGAACTATATTAATTTTTAAGAATCATGCAGAAGTTTTATAAAATATTCCTGGTAATATTTATCGTTTTCATCGCCATCAATATCTATGCGATAGACTGGCAGACTGACATTTTATCTGAAGATAACCTGAAATTTGTATTTTCAATTGCTTCAGCAGTAATTGGCCTGATCCTGCTTTTTGTCCTGGATACATGGAGTAAGATTGGTGTAAAAAAATAATTGAACACTGACTATTTGATATACGAACCTCTTCCTGTTGGGAGAGGTTTTTTATTGATGAGAGTAGAAGAATTTGTTTCCCACGGATACCGCAGATTACACAGATCTTTTATTGCGCTGAAGTGTGATCTGCCAATAAGCAGTTTATTGTTGAGTTTAAAAATATTCCTTCGTCGGAAAAAATCAAATGCTATTTTATATGCTCACGCTGATCTTGCAGATGAAGCAGATTTTTTTTCTCTAAATACAGATTGATATTAAAAAAAACTTTTACTTTTATCTTAAAGAAGCTTCAGACGCATAACAATATCCATACAATCTGTGTAATCCGTGAGATCCGTGGGAAATTAAATCGTAACAAGATTTTTCAGAATAGCTTCCGATTTCAGTTCTGTTTCAATCCACTCTTTTTCCGGGTTGCTTTGTGCGGTAATTCCTCCGCCCACAAATGCATGAACAGAATCCCGATACAGCCTTGCACATCTTAAATTCACGAAATATAATATACTTTCTTCAGTATCAATTCTGATAAATCCGGCATACAATTCACGGGGGAATTTTTCAAATTTGCGGATGTTTTTTTTGCAGATATCTTTAGGGATCCCGCAGACCGCCGGTGTAGGATGAAGATCTGTGATCAGCGCATCAAGATCTTCGGGTTTTATAACCGCTTTAAAATCTGTGCGCAGATGCTTGATGTTTCCGGAAATATGATCATAGGTTTCAGAGACCCGGATATTTTCAGAATAATCTTCAAGAACATTCTGAATATAGGAAGTAACAGGTTTCTGTTCTTCAATTTCTTTTTCAGACCAGTCTTCTGAAACCGGAAGGGTTCCTGCCAGGCTCATCGTTTCAAATTCGCCTGTAGCTTTGCTGAACTTTCCTAAGACTTCAGAAAAAGCTCCCATCCAGGCATTTTCACCATCGTTAAAAATATAGCGAAACGCGTTAGGATAGGTTGTACAGAGATTATTAAAACTTTGCTTAAGATCTATTTCTTCAAACTCCCTGAAAATTTTTCTTCTGGAATAAACCAGTTTGGGCAGCTGTTCATCCTTAATCACATGAATTACATGCTGAAGGGTGTGCAGGTATTCATCCTTTGTTTCCGCATTGAAGTGGCTTTCATCTTTCAGCAGACTCTCATGAGTGATTATTTCCTGTGAAAACAGTTCCGAAGCTTCGATGATATTCCCCTGAAAACCGATCTGCCTCAGCCTGTCGAATGAGTGAAAGCTTATGGATTCCTTATCCTGTTGCCGGTCTGTTGAATATAATGTTTCGCTGAAAGGAAATTTGAAATAAATCATGGGTTTTGAAAGGTTTTTTTTAATCATTACCCGGAAATACTATAGGAAATTCCAAGGTTGATTTTCCTTTCTGCAAAGGTATTATTAGTCTTAAAAATGTCAAAATTAAACGAGCTGTTTTTTAATGAAATATTTTTCATCTGATATTCCTGATATTCCACAGATACCAGAAATTTTTTCATGAACTTATATTGTGCGCCTACACTGAATCCAAAATTAACCTGATTGGTTTTAAAATAATCAGTTTTGTTTAATACATCATTTTCAGGAACTAAAAACTGCATTTTGTATAAATTCTGATTGGCCAGAAATCCAATGAAAGGCCTGAAATTTTTCCAATCGTAGAGGAGCTTAAGCTGGACCGCATATTCTGTATGCTTATTGTTGAATCTCTGGAACAGCAGGGGCTGATGATCATCTGTGAAATAATAGCCGTTCAGCCATGTATCTTCTTTATTGGCGTCCAGGTCAAAAGTGGAACTCCATTGGTATACATGAGCAGACAGCATTAATGAAAACTTACTAATGATTGGTTTTGAAATCCATAAGCCTGCACTAATTCCGAATTGAGAACTGTTTTTGGAGGATTCTTTAGCCCAGGTACTACTTTTTAAGCCTGTTCCCAGCTCTGCTCCAAACCGAATTTTTTTTGATACAGATACATTAAGTCCTTTTATCTCATCCCTGACAGGATCTTTGCCGGCCAATTCTTTGTCTGTGACAGATGATGAACGGAGTGCCAGGTCTTTCGGCTGTAATTTTAATGCTTTTTCCAGATAAATCGTGTCATAAATGATGACTTTCTCGTAAATATAAAGGGTATCTGTTTTTTTTCTCTGAGCATTGAAGGTTTGTACAATGATCAGGAAAAGGATGAAATATGAATTTTTTAAAAACATGACTAATCGTTTATCTTTCAACATATATGGTGTCTCTCTGTATAATTTTCTTTATAACGATAATCTTTTGGGGAGCATCTTCCCGCATAGAATCCTTTATTCTGGTCTGATGCTCTTTGGGTCGTATGCTGGTCGGGATTTCTTCTGAAATTTCTTCTTTTCCGGATAATAACTTTACTGTTGATTCATGATTTTTTGTATCCTGAAAATCAGCTACAGTATTGGATGTGCCAAGATTTCCGGCTTGAATTTCTTCGGGATAGCTTTCTTCGGGCATGGTCTCATTTTCAGAAGGAGTACTAGTATTGAATAAAGTGTTGTTGTAGCCTGGCCGGAATACCAAAACAGGAATAATAATAAGGATCGAAAAAGAAATACCCCATGTGATCATTTGTTTTAACCCCGAATGATTAACCGGGCTGATTTTGTTTTGAGAAACAATGCGCTCAGGGATATCCAGGTTTCTCAAAGCAGGTATGGAAAAGTCCGAAAATTTACTTCTGAACGTTTGCCCCCATAATAAGCTTCCGAGCCCAATAAAAACCAGTAACTGGGTAAGTTTCTTTTTGTTTTTAGGGGTTTCCGGTTGTAGGGTATTGAGCAGATGGTTCTGTATTGCTTTTTTGGCTCTTAAAAGGTGAGATTTTGAGGTATTGACCGTAATTCCCAGCTGCCGGGCAATTTCAGCGTGCGAATAATTTTCAATACAATATAAATTGAAAACAGATTTATGATGATCGGGCAGGCTGTCAATAGAGTCCAGGAGTTCTTCCGGGGTGAAATCATAGGCCAGAATAGATGTTTTTTCTTCGGATGTGTTCATGGCCAATGGAGTTTCGGTGATTTCGGGCAGTTCATCTGTAATAAAAATTTCCTGACTGCTCTTCCGTAAGTATTGTAAAGCATTATTTACTACAATTTTTTTCAACCAGGGAAAAAGCATCTTTTCATCCTTGAGCTGATGGACATTTTGGATCGCTGCTATAAAACTGTCCTGAAGAATATCTTCTGCTGTATGCAAATCCTGTATATATCTACGGCAAATCCCCAAGAGTTTTGGGGAATAAGCACTGTATATTTTCTGCCAGTCACTGGTCTTTATCATCAATTCTGTTAGTTTTTTACGACGAAGATAGAGTTGAAACAGCTTTTACTGATATCAGGAAGACTCTGGATTTCCACATCATTGATGTAAAACTTTACGGAGAGTGAAGATGAATTCAGTCTCGTAGTATAAATGTTCTGATCTTTTGCAGCAAAATGTCCGATGGTATTGAATCCGTCAGCATTATTCATGGAGATCAAAGTATTGTTTTTATAGTAGAAATCTTTACCTACATAATATTGATCAGAACCTTCGAAATAAAGTTGGCTGACTCCGCTTTGAATGATATTAGCCGGAACCTGCAGATCACTTCCTGAAGTGATGTTCTTTACAGCATTGATATTTGTTCCGGTGGTCTTTCTTGTTAATAAGTAGGCCTGTGATGCATTGGACGGGTCATTGACCATGTTGAGAGCTATGAGTTCATTTGTATTGGCAAGCGTATGAAAAATACCATTCTTGTAAAAGCCTAAATCCCATGTAGGAACCGGATCATAATTAAGGTTTTTACGGGCAACAACATAAACCTCATTATTAATAATCTTTAAGCCTCCTCCCATCATAATAGGATTGTTGTCCCCATAGGTTTCCAAAACCGTTTTTACGCCATTTTTCCAGTAACAATACTGATACTTATCCTGTGGAGAAGTAGAAGAGGGGTTGGTGGCTGTTCCCGAAAAATAAATATCTCCGTTATGAACAGTGATCCCACCTCCTATGGTAAAATGACTGTCGTTCCCTGCATTTAAATATTGTGCCACATTATGCTTTACGCCATTCTTCCAGAAATACCAGGCCGGTTCCGGATTGATCTGCTTGATATTGGTCCCGAAGAGGTAAACATCATTTTGATCAACGATAACCTCGGTTCCCATTATATTCTCTCCATCCTGCACAAAAACCTGTTGTCCGTTTTTCCAGTAACAGGCTTTGAATGTATCCACTCCGCCCAGATACACATCGTAAGATGCCGTTTCTATCGGGATAGGATCCTCTTCATTATGGCAGGAAACACAAAGTAATAATACAGCTAAAAAAGTTAGAATTTGAATTTTCATGGTTACTATTTTCTTATAAGATGCAAAAAAATAAAAAGGTTGCAGTAATGATACAAAAAAAGCTCAAAAAAATTGAGCCCTGTATTTTATATTGATGAAAATCTATCGGTTGATGATGTTATTCGTCATCGTGGTATGATTGATCAACTGGCCTTTTTCATCGCGGATCTCAATTTCGGAGACGTGCATGGTTTTGCCTTTTCTGATGAATCTTGCCACTGCGGTTACGATTCCGTCTTTTTTGCTTCTTAAATGATTGGAATTGATGTTGGTGCCCACTCCGTAATACTTTTCACCGTCGATGAATAGATTAGACAGGCTTGAGCCCATGGTTTCTGCCAGAACACAGCTGGCGCCTCCGTGTAAAATTCCGAAAGGCTGGTGAACCTTCGGCTGAACCGGCATGGTTGCGGTAAGGGTTTCGTTTTCGATATCGATATCGATGAATTGTATTTCTACATTTTTCGCTAAGGTAACTTCGCCGCCCCAGCTGTTTAAAAATGCCAGTATTTCTTCTTTCGTTTTATCTTTAATATACATCTTGCTGAATAATTGCTGGTTGATTAAGTTTAACTTTTGGTTTCTTCCTGTCCGTTCCCCATGATATCAGGATTCCAGTTGGCCTGAATTTTCGGAACAATATCATTTTTCACGTAATAATCCTGAATTTCCTGCATGATCTCTGCAAAAGGAACGGAGGCAATCCTTTCATAAGGAATAGTATAGCCCAGATAGACGATTTTTCTTTTAAAATCACCCGCTGCCAGAACAATGGGAACTTTTGCAGCCAAAGCCATATGATAAAACCCTTTTCTCCATTTCGGAACCCAGCTCCGGGTGCCTTCAGGAGTGATCACAAGGCTGAAATCTTCTTTTTCAAACTGTCTGGCTACAAAGTTAACGAGGTCGTTTTTCTGGCTTCTGTCGATCCCGATTCCACCTAGTCCTTTTACAACACTTCCGTACCAGGCTTTGGTGTGGGCATCTTTAATGATAATCTTCAACGGTTTTTCCAGAGACCAATAGGCAAGATTTCCCAGCAGGTATTCCATATTGTGGGTGTGGGGAGCTACAACAAGGATACAGCGGTTCAGACTTTTAGCATCGCCCTGAAGAACGACTTTCCAGCCTAGGATCTTAAGCATTAATTTACCTATCAGTTTTTTCATATATCGTTAGATTAAAAGCAAAAAAGTATAACCAAAGTGGTTATACTTTACAAATATATTGAAATATTATCGCTCTTAAAACAAACCGCTGATGAAATCTACGATTTTTATTACAATTTCTAGTGCAACTTGTACCATGGTTAGGGTATTTTTTTATTGATTTGGATCATGAATTTTAACTACACGAAGGTATAACTTTTTTTTAACATACCGAACTAAATATTCATCTTTTTTTGAATTTTCTGAGAGAAGAAGAGTGTGAATTTCAAACGGTTGCCTTCCATTCACACCTTCTGCACTCTCTGAAGTTTAATTATTTAGTTTGTATGGAAATTTCATTTTTTCCGTCTTTGATCTTGATGTCTACATCTTTATTTGATTTTTTGATATTGGACACTGCGGAATCAATTACTTTCTTTGCCTGGTTGTTCGGAACTTTTTTACCGTTTACAATGATGCTGTCTTTGTCATCAGAGTTGTATTCGATACTGGAACCGTTTACCGTGATTTTATTCTTTTCGATTCTGATTTTTCCGTGCTCATCTTTGTCCTGATCATCATCATTAAGGCCGTCTCCGTTAAGATCTCCGTCAAAATCAATTCTGTCATTCTTTACAGGGATTACCACAGCTTTCTGAGGGATTACCAGTTCGTAGTTCACTCTGTAGTTTCTGAATCGGTGATCATAAGGATACTTGATATAGTTAGGAAGGATCACCTTATTATCCGCCACTTCCACAGGTACCGTCACCTGAACCGGAACGTTATAACCGTTTCCTTCTTTTTTAATGATCAGGTATGGAGTTTTGATATCCGGCTTTCTGGTTACTTCCACAAAAATATAATCTTCTTCATATACCGTTCTTTTATCAGAGTAAATATCATCATCATAGGCTTTGAAGCTTTGAGGGATGTTTACCTGTTTTACATCTACATATAAAGTATCTGAAGTGGTATTGATGGCAATATTTTCTGTGTCTTCCTTGCTTCCTTTGTAGATCAGGTTTTTCTTGGCCATGCTTACTCCAAAATAAGCTCCCAGTCCCAGAAGTAACAGGAATATACCTCCCAATACCCATCCGATATTTCTCAACTTGGTTTTCGGAGAGAAGATCTTGATGCTTAATAAGCTGAAGATAATAGCCGGAATTAAACTTCCCAATACCATAATGGCAACCAGAATTTTATCAAGTCCGTTTTCACCCATATAAAACTCCATCTTATTGGCTCCAGGGAAATCAGCACCGGTTCCGAAAAGTCCGAAGACCACGAAGACTCCTATGATGCTGCTTACCGCCATCAGGACGAAGATTCCTCCTACGATGTATTTCAGGACATTCCAGATTCCGCTTCCGGCATTGTTGATGTAAGGTTTGGTTTCGTTGTACATTTCTCCGACCCTCTGAGTAGACTCATTGGCAAACTGTACCAATTTATTAGACTCATTCTTAAGATTGTCGAAGTTCATAGGCTTTCCCTTCATTTTCAGGAAATCTGCTGCGGTTTCAGCTTTTGGAAGTACGATCCAAAGGATTACATAAAGAAGTCCAATCAGTGAAGAAGAAATGGCTGCGGTGAAGATTCCCAGAACGAAGATTCCTAACCAGATGGCTCTCATTGCTGTAATATCCATCCCTACATAGTGGGCAAGACCAGCGCAGACTCCGGCAATCTTCTGTCTTTCAGGATCACGGAACAGCTGTTTTTTATCAGTATAATCAGCTCCTGACTGAGTTGTTTTTCTGGTGTTTTTTTCAGAGTAATAAGCCTCTTCCTGCTCTTCGATTTTCTCCGGGCTTCCGATCTGTGCGATAACCTTTTCTACATCGGTATCATTGATCACTTCACGTTTTCCGAGAGAATCTCTGAAAATTTCTACCATTCTTATTTCTATGTCATGCATTACCTCATCCGCTTCAGAAGCATCCAGAGAGCTTCTCAGTGCATTCAGGTAGTCGCTGAGCTTTATATATGCGTGTTCTTCAATCGTAAAAGAAAAACCTGCGAGTCCTATTGAGAGTGTCTTGTTCATAGCTTTGTTTTTTAATTTTTTTGTGTGATTTGGTTCACTGACGCTGTCAGCTCATTCCAGGTATTTTGAAGTTCATCCAGGAAAAGTTTTCCTTTTTCAGTGATCTGATAATATTTTCTGGGTGGTCCTCCTGTAGATTCTTCCCATCTGTAGGATAAGAACTCACCATTTTTAAGTCTTGTAAGGAGAGGGTAGAGGGTTCCTTCTACTACATCCAGTTTTCCTTTTTTCAGTTCATCGATTAGGTCGGAAACATACATTTCACGATGATTGATGAGACTTAAAATACAGAATTCCAGAATTCCTTTTCGCATCTGCGCTTTGGTATTTTCAGTATTCATCTTTAATAAGTTTTGTTAATTAGTTATCATATCAGAATAAAAACCTAGCTAGATGAGTCTATTCTGATTTTACATTACAAAGATATGTAAATAAAATGGTATTATGCAATACAAAGTAGTGAAATTTTTAAAATAAAATATTTAAACATCTGTAAATCAATAAAATAAATTTCATTTCAAAATTTTGCCAGAATAAAAAAGGGTGAAAATAAGGTTTAAAAGTGATCAGAAATCACATTAGTATTTGTATTTTTGTGTAAAACTTAATTAAATACCTTATCCAAATGACTCATATTTCTTTTATGTTCCGTTTATTATCGCCTTTGGTATTGCTGGGGCCATTGTGTTTCGGACAATACCAATTTGCCATCAACGATGCTTCAGAAAAATACAATGCCGAAATAACGGTGGAAGAATGTACGAATGATGGCTGCAGAGGAAAAGGATCCGTAGTTTTATTTGATAAAAGCGGGAATAAAAAACAGACTTTCCTGTCACCGGATCTTGTATTTTATTTTAAAAAGGATTTTAAACCTTCAAAAGAAATCATGACGGTTACCCAGGATATGTTTCGGGATGAACCATTATATTTTGATGATTTTAATTTTGACGGTACTCAGGATGTATCGGTGAGAAACGGCAACGGCGGAAATTACGGAAGTGCTTCCTATGATATATATGTCTTTAACTCCACCAAAATGCAGTTTGTGCCAAGTGCAGAACTCACAGAACTGGCCAGCGGATATCAGGGAATGTTTGGGATTGATGAAAAAAATAAAAGGCTGACTACCTTTGCCAGATCGGGGCAGACCTATTATACCAATACCTATGAAGTCGTGCCGGGTAAAGGGGTCGTACTGGTATCTGAAAAGATTGAAGATCATACTACAGAAAGGGCAAAGATCATCATAAAAAAGAAAGTGAATAATAAATGGGTAGTGAAAAAGACTACCGAGTAAAATGATAAAGTAAGATGAAAATACAGAAGGAGATTGATTTTATCCTGGCAGTTGATGCCTTGAAAAACGTACAGAGAAGAAATTATAACGCCGATGATTCCAGAAGAGAAAATACAGCCGAACATTCATGGCAGATTATTATCCTGGCTCAGATCCTGTATCCTTATGCGAAGAACCGCGCAGATATTGATCTGTTGAGAGTGATCAGAATGTTATCCATCCATGATCTGGTGGAAATTGAAGCAGGAGATACTTTTCTGTTTGATGAACAGGCCATGGTTGGCAAATTTGAAAGAGAAAAAATATCCGCTCAAAAGATTTTTGGTATTCTGGATGAACCGTTGAGAACCGAATTCTTCAATCTATGGCTTGAATTTGAAGAGGAGAAGACGCCTGATGCCATATTTGCCTGCTCCATCGACCGGATTATGCCGTTTATTTTAAATTCCCATACTTCGGGGAAAAGCTGGACGGAAGCCGGCGTTACCGAAAGACAGATCCGAAATATGCTGGAAGAAGCCATTACCAGAGCGTCGGATGAAATGGGGGAGGCTTTTGAATTATTACTCACCCAAAGTCTGGAAACTGAGAAAGTTTTAAAATAATCTATTTTTATACCATGAGACACTGCCCAGGATATTGAGCAGTGTTTTTTTATGGAATCAGGTTTTGTGAACAATCTGAGAAAATTTATTTTATATTGTTATTTTGGTGAATTATTTTAATTTTAATTGATTGATAGTATTAATATTTGTATATTTATTTGAAATATTAAAATATTATTATGAGAAAAAAATTACTATTTATTGGCTTGTTAACGGCAGGCCTTTCTTATTCACAGGTAACCATCGGTTCAGGAACAAGGGTGGATTCCAATGTTGGTTTATCATCACCCATATCGATCTATTATGCATACAGCTTGTCTCAACAGCTCTATCTGGCCAGTGAAATAGGAGGTCCGATGACGATCCAGCAGCTGAAATTTTACACTAAAAATGCTCCGCCGTCATTAGATAATACCGGACAAATAGACGTCTGGATCGGCCATACCGCTTTAAACGGGTTTCAGAATACGGTAAGTCCTACCGGAGCAGGATGGATTCCTGTAGCACAGCAGCAGCAATCCCTTACAAGCGGAAGCGTATCCATTAGTGGAAATGAAATAACGCTGGTTTTAGATACCCCTTTTTCTTACAATGGTACGGATAATCTTGTGATTACGGTTGATGAAAACCAGTCCGGAGATGACGGATCTGCTTATCCTTTCTACCAGACGACTGATTATACGGAAGATGTAACCCTCATCAACAGAAGTGATGACGCAAATCCTGATCCAGCCAATCCGCCGATGAACTATACTGGGCCTTCTTCTACCCTTACCACGGTGGTGCAGTCTAAAAAGTATAAACCCATTCTTACACTCATTGGTCATAATTTAGGCGTTACAGAAGTAAAAACAATTGGCGATGCAGAAGTTTCCCCTAATCCGGCTTCAGACTTTGTTATTATTACAAGTAAGCGTTCTGTAAACTCTGTAGATATAGTAGATACCAACGGAAGAAGAATGAACACCCCAGAATTAATGGACTATAAAATAGATGTGAGCAATCTTGCTTCCGGAATTTATTTCCTGAAAATCAATTTTAGTGACGGATTGAGTACCACTAAAAAAATAATCAAAAAATAACTGAAGTTATTTTGAATGGTTATTCAAATACATAAGAATTCGCCTCAAAGCCTATGGGCGGATTCTTATATGTTAATTTAAATCAGCAATTTTTTAATTTTTTTCTTTACTATAAGAACCTGTTTAAGTTTTACTTGAAAAAAATGTATATATGATTATCAATCCTTTAGTTTTTTTTAGATTCATCAAACCTTGAATTTGGATTAAAAAAGTTCCCACAGATCTCTCAGATCACACGAATCCTGATGGGATGCCTGTTCTTTGGGTAGCTGTAACGATCTTTGTTGCTCCATTGATGTTCTTTATGAATAAAGGAATTTTTGAAGCAATCACACTGAATTTTAAAGCACTCGGGATATATTTTTTGCTCGCTGATTGGGCAGATCTCGCAGATTTTACAGATGTGGCTGATGACGCTTTATGCTTACCCACACGCTTCGGCAAATCAACGAAGTTAATTCTATCCTTTGCTCTCTGAAAATAGGCATAATGAAGCTAAATCCTTTGCGTGGTACAAAAACATCATCAGTACGGTATCTTTATTCTTGAAGAATATGATTGAGATAAAAATTTGAATGTTCTACAAAAAATTAAATTTAGAAACTTAAACAAGCTCATAGTTTTTTTAACCTTCCATAGCTGAATATAAACCTGAACGATAGAGTTTGATTTTTAGCATTTTTTAAAAAACCTTGAGCTAACTTGCAAAAAATCAACATTTTCAATTTTCATATTTAATTTTTTTTCTAAATTTGGTTAGGAACCTCCAAAAACACTAAATGGTACAAAATATAATTACAGAACAATTTACAAAATTAAAAATTCCTAAACTCCTCAACCTCGAAGAAATTGGGGAAGAATATGCCATGTCGGTTCAAGAAATAGTAAATTTTCATAACAAACATTGCAGATTGCAGGATTTGTTGACAGTGAATATTCCTAAATATGTGGAATACCTCTATTTACCAACGGAAAGATACAGAATAAGACAGGCTGAGTTATTACAATCCCCAAGGCTTTTTTTGTTTTGTGGAACGCAGATATCATTACAAAGCTGACCATACTCCTTACTATGAAGACAAAATTGCTTTTACAGGATTGATGGGGGAATATGAATATAGTGTGAAAGAGAAAGGAGAAAGAAATGGAAGGACCGAAGAAAAAATAGTCAAAGAAAAAAAGCCTACCCAATTTATGCTTATGGAGCCTTGTCAAATAATATTTAATTCTTCCGAAATGACCAAGAATCCATCAGATGATAAATAATTAGTATATGAAAAAATAATAAGAGAATTTTTCTATTATTCGCAATTAAATGAATATTTAAAGTCATTAAAATGCATATAAATACAAGAAAAAATGAAATTTTCAAATCTCTTTTAATAAGTTTTAGCTTTCTGCTTGTACTTTCTTGTCAAAAAAAGATAGAAGATTCTGTATTATATAAACTGTTTAACCCGAAATATACTCATGATACTATTAGTACCGTAAATATGCCTGATAATTTGGTTCTTATAGATAGTTTATATGAAGAATTAGAAAAAAATGATGTAGAGGTAACCTCATATATAACTGATAAATCAAAAGATGAATATAACTTTATTTTTGATTGTGTGAATCTCGTTCAATATCATATTAATATGAAAGGGATGCGGACTTATTCTATTAAAGCAAAATCAAAAAGAATCAAGTATAATAGGAGAACAAAAATGGATCGAAGTAATAAAACTTTTTCAAGCTATTATTACAACTTTCACATTCGTATTTATGAATTTGAAAATGATGAAATTGCCCAAAAACAATTTGAAATTTTAGATAAGGCTTCCAGGTCTGGAGAGGGATTTTGTAATCGTAGTTTTAATATTCAGTTAGTTTGAAAAAGAATGAAATATTTGAGTTTGAAACAATGGATGACAAGTCAAGAGATTTCATGAATAATTACGTAAGATTTATTGAGAAGCAATAAAATGATTAACAGATATTTAGCAATACAAGGTTTTATGATGTGGAAGTAATGTACTACTGTGTTGTGGCATATTATTTTGGATCAATACTTAAAAAAAGCAATTTATAATATGAAGAATTTATTTTTTTTATTTGCAGTATTTATGAGTCACAACACTGTACAGGCTCAAAAAAAAACTAATAAAATAATCCCCCCAAAAATAACACGACAAGAAATAAGAATGGTTTCTAAGGATGAAACCAAAAAATGATTCAATGCTATTGGAGACCAAAAGAACGTTAGAGTACGATGAGTCAGGAAATAATGCCCGCATAATCATCAGCTCAAAAGAATATGACCCAATAAAAGATCAACAGGCAAAAAAAGAAGGAAATCGTTTAGTGTGGCAAGAAACTGCCGAACTTATCAACGGAAGATATAAAATTGAAAATAGCATTTTGACATTCACCCCAGAAAAATTAAATAATAATGAAGTGCGTACTTTTAAGTTGGTTTACAAACTAAAAACTAAAAACCTTGATTATTTGAAAGACGAAATGAATAATAAATATGGAGTTGGAAATTGTTCAAAACCTATTGTAGGTATGGGTTTATAAAAAACCTTCTGAAATATGATGAATTCTCTTTTACTTTTGATGCAGAAGTTCCTTATGAATTTGAAGGGTTGACAAAAGGACAGGACTTGAGGAAATTGAATCAGGAATTAGTACGAAAAAAAGCAGTAGAGTTTTATGAGATGATAGGAGAAATTTTTTTGAATAAAGATATTGATGCCTGGTTAAAATTGAAATTTCCGCTAACTACCAGAACAATGTCATCTGCTTATGTGAATTCACAATACCTTAAAGAGCTGTTAGATGAATATAAAGATGATATAAAAGGATATGACTAAAAGAAAATCTCTTCAAAATTTCGAATTAGAATATATGGGAAATGATAAGTTATTGCGATTAATTACAAATAATCAACATCCAAAATTAAGAGGAGGAGGAGCTTTATTATTAAAATATGGAAATGATGCAATGTATCAGCCTGGTATTACCTTATTTCTTCCCGAGGGCAGAGATTTGGCAACACAAAGCTTTATGATGTGGAAGTAAGAAACAAATAATGATATGATAATATTGGTTTTATTGATTCAAATAGTAAGTTTGGTATTTTATTTCAGAATTATAGCGGAGAGTCTGGATTATAATACCGGCAGAGAAAGTTCTTTAGGACACTATCCCACAAAGTGTGTAAGTTAAAAAGTTAGGCTTGGCTTTTATAATCTGAGCCTTTTTTCAAAAATAAGCATAAATTGGTTGAGGTGAATTAGTCAATACTTAATCTGACAGTTAGGGTTTAAAAATAATTGTCAGTTATCCAATATTTTCCTTACTTCCAAAAGTAAGGATTTTTTGTTCCTCTGCAAGAGTTTCCAATAAT
>JAITMC010000035.1 GCA_031277615.1 Chryseobacterium sp.
ATAACTATGTAATGGTTAAAAATAATAAAAAGTTATTTCCGTAAAATTTTTTGAGCTATAAAGGCTCAAAATTTTCCAGAATAACTTTTTAACTTACACAGTTAGTGAGACACTACCAATAAAAATATTTTTAAACCCTACCTTTCTCCTTCAAAAAATTATAATGATTAATCAAAATCCTGATTTCATTGAATTCAAAATCATTCGGAAGGGCATTCTTCCATTCCGTTAAGGTTTCATGAGGTTTTTTATAGAACTCCGTTTCAAAAGCTTTGATCTTATCTGAAGTAATGACTCTTGAAATATCCAGCAATCCCTGCTCTGCAAATTTAGCAAGATGCCCGATCACGGTTTCTTTTACCAATCCTCTTTCCAGGGCGATTTCACCAATGGTTTTTCCCTGTTCAAACAACTGGAAGGTCAGTACCTGAGAAGGAACCTTTGCAATTTTCATGCTTACCTCTTTGTCATTTTTTTCATCTAAAAGTTTAGTTTCCAGAAGATATGCCTCTTTCAGGCTGTTCAGGTATTCTTCCGTATCTTCCAGCCAGTTTCTGAATTCCTCGTTATACTGTTTCAGTCCCTTAGCTCCTTTGATCTCGGCATAGAAATCTTTCAGCGGATTAAAGACCTTATCCCGGATCTCTACAAAGAAGAAGTTGACCGCTCCTTTCGTTTTATTTTCAATCTCAGACCATTCTTCTTTCTGCTCAATAAAATTGTTGACCTTCTGGGAAATTACCCTTTCCAGCTTTTCAAAGATCTTTCCGAGGTTGACAATTTCATGCTTCAGCTGAACATACAGCTGGTTGGTTTTCACATGATCAATATTCTTTGTGGCAATAGAAAGCCTGTTCCAGTCTTCCACTTCTTTCAGGAACCACAGGCAGTTGACCGTGCGGAGTACTTTCCGGATGCTGTAGTCATATTTTTCCTTATTCAGGATCTCTTCTACGTTATCATTGGCAAATGTACTGCCCTGAAACTGCAGAATTCTGTTGTCTTTAAAAATAACATCGGGAGTAATTCTGGATTTTAGGACAATCCCTTCCAGTGTGCGACACCGCGACAGGGCTACATACACCTGACCTGCCGTAAAACTCTTCCCGGCATCAATGATTACCTTATCAAAAGTAAGTCCCTGGCTTTTATGAATCGTTACGGCCCATGCCAGCTTAATCGGGAACTGTTCAAAGCTTCCCAATACTTCTTCCTGAATATTTTTTTCGGTATCCAGAAAATACTTTTTCTGTTCCCAGACTTCTCTTTTTACGGTAATTTCTCTTTCACTGCCGTCCAGTACCACTTTGATCTCATTTTCATCCAGTGCTGAAATTTCGCCCAGTTTTCCGTTAAAATATTTCTTCTCCCCGGAAATATCATTCCTGATAAACATGACCTGCGCTCCGATTTTCAATTCCAAAAACTGCTCGTTCGGAAACTGATTTTCTTTGAAATCACCAAAGAGCTTGGCTTCATAGGTACTGGGAGTAACTTTGATTTCCGCAAGTTTTTCCTGGTTGATCTCATCCGCCATCTTATTGTGGGAGCAGAGATATACGTAAGATTCGCTTCCCATTTCAAAATCAGGATCGTATCTTTCATTCAGGAGGTTAAAATCTATATTGGCAGTATCGCCGTCGCGGATGGCATTCAGAATTTCAAGAAATGTTTCGTCAGACTGACGGTAAACTTTCGTTAATTCAATCGTTAAAAGGGGAATATCTTTTACAGCAAGACTGTCGAAAAAGAAAGGAGAATCATAACACATCTTTAAAATATGCTCATCTCTTACTACCGGTGGAAGCTGATAAAGATCTCCGATGAACAGCATCTGTACGCCACCGAAACGCTGGTTGTTTCTTCTGATAAACCTCAGAGAAAAATCCATCATGTCCAGAACATCGGCCCTGAGCATAGATACCTCGTCAATAATAAGCACTTCGACCTCTCTTAAAAGCTTAAGCTTATCTTTCCGGTACTTAAAATGGGGCATCAGATCGGCAATATTATTGGCCAGACTTCCGTCTATGCGGTCTGTAGTAGGCAAAAATGTTCTTAAAGGCAGCCCGAACATCGAATGAATGGTAACACCACCGGCATTGATCGCGGCAATTCCCGTAGGAGCCACTACGATATATTTCTTTTTCGTCCTTTTTACAAAATCATTGAGAAAGGTCGTTTTACCGGTTCCTGCTTTTCCTGTAAGAAAAACACTTCTGTTCGTATGCTCTATTAAGTCAAAAAAATGATTGTTCATCGCTTCAAAAATACGGAAAATGAATTTGATTTCCTTACCTTGGCATAACTTTTGAAAATTCTCAAACAGAAAGTTATTTTTTATGAAAAAAATTTTCATCCCTTTTCCAATGCTGCTATTTTGTGCTGTCATTAGCTTCGTTTCCTGCAATTCCTCTAAAAATGCGGGAACCAATCTTCCTAAGGATATTGCCCAGAGACCGGCAGATGAAGACAGTCAGCGGTATGAGCAGGCACAGCTCGATAAGTTAAAAGCTTCCATAGATGCCGAAGCCTCTGCAAAATGTACTGATGCTTCCGAATGGGCTTTTGCTCCGATGGGTACGAAGGCCTGCGGAGGACCTCAGCTGTATATTGCCTATCCTAAGAAAAAGGAAGCTTCTATTCTGTCGAGAATTAATGTATACACGGAAAAAATGAAAGCATTTAATGAAAAATACAATATTACATCCGACTGTATGATGATAATGCCACCTACAGCGGTGAAGTGTTCCGGAGGAAAACCAGTTCTTATTACGGATGCCCAATAGAAAAGAAAAAAATCAAAGCAAAGGTTATATATCCCGTTGAATTTTCAACAAAAACTCACTCAGGAGTTGATACTAAGGATTAAAAAGAAGCTCTGTCCATGAATTGGGCAGAGCTTTTATTACTCTATACAATGAAATTAATATTCAATATCTTTTACATTTTCTTTATACCATGAGGAATATTTTACATAATTATCTGCAATTCTGTTTACTTCTCCTTCCAGCAGCTGTGCGGAAATGTCTTTAATCTTTTTTGCAGGCACACCGCCCCAGACTTCTCCGGATTTGATGTGGGTTCCCTGTGTAACCACTGATCCGGCGCCTACAATAGAATTTTCTTCTACCAGGCAGTCATCCATCACAATTGCACCCATCCCGATCAGCACATTGTCTTTCACCGTGCATCCGTGAACAATCGCATTATGGCCGATGGAAACATTATTCCCGATATTCAAAGGGTGTTTCTGATAGGTACAGTGCAGCATGGCATTATCCTGTACATTTACTTTATTTCCCATTTTAATGTAATGAACATCCCCTCTGATCACAGCATTATACCAGATACTGCAGTTCTCACCCATTGTAACATCCCCGATAATGGTTGCTGTTTCCGCTAAAAAAGTTCCTTCACCTATCTGAGGTGTTTTTCCTAAAAGTTCTTTTATAATTGCCATAATTTTAATTTAATATATCCATTTGAAAGTATCCGCGTACTGCTTCCGACTCTTCTTTGACATCAATGACAGAAAAATATTTCTTTTCAGTTCCTGTCTTTATTTTCAAATCACAGTGATAGCAAAAATCTAATTTCAAATCTTTAAGTTCTAAATTCTAATTGCGTATTTTTGTATCTCAAATTTAACGAAAAAATGCGTACGATACTTATAGAACCAACCGAAAACCCTAAAGTGATGAAATTTGTTGCCGATTACAATCTCATTCCGGGGTCTCTGGAGTTGGACAGAAGTTCAGATATTTCAGAAATTCCATTGGCACAGGAGCTTTTCAATTATCCTTTTGTGGAAAGAGTTTTCATTACGGCTAATTTTGTAGCCGTAGCCAAACAGGATACTGTTGAATGGGAACATGTTGCAGAAAGTCTGAAAAATGTTATTGAGGATGAATTACTGGCCAATCCCAGAATTTACCTTCAGAAAAAGAAGGAGATGTATCAGATCTATGCGGAGATGACTCCTAACCCCAATGTGATGAAATTCGTTTCCAACAAGCTTTTGCTGGAAGGTTTTGTAGAGGTGAAATCAAGAGATGCAGCAGATGGCGTTCCTTTGGCTCAGGCTGTATTCAACGAGTTTGATTTTGCTAAGGAAGTTTTCATTTCCGATAATTTTGTTGCCGTAACCCGGGATAATTCGGTGGAATGGCATGAGGTAATGATGGCTGTACGTGCTCTGATTGCTGAATATCTTCAGAACGGAGGAGCTATTTCCAATCTTGAGCCTCAGAAGCATGAAAATCCGGTAGAAAAGATCATCAACAGAGATTATACGGAAGATGAGCAGAAAATTTCTGATATTTTAAATGAGTATGTTGCTCCTGCCGTAGAAAATGACGGCGGAAAGATTTCCCTTATGGAATACGATCAGGAAAATAAAACGGCAAAAATGCTTCTACAGGGAGCCTGCTCAGGTTGTCCAAGCTCTACAGCCACTCTGAAAAACGGCATTGAGAATATCCTGAAACAGTTTGTTCCTGATCTCGTAGAAAGAGTGGAAGCTGTAAACGGATAACCGTTGGGAAAATGCGGTTTTCATATCTGAATGATGAAATCCAGCCTTACCTCAGCCATTGAAATGATATCTAATTAAAAAAATAAAGTTTTGCAGAAAGCAAAGAAAGGAATTTTACTGGTCAATCTCGGATCGCCAAGATCTACGGCGGTAAATGATGTAAAGGAATATCTTGATGAATTCCTGATGGATGAAAGAGTTATTGATTACCGCTGGATCGGCCGTGCACTTCTTGTTCAGGGCATCATCTTAAAAACGAGACCTGCAAAATCGGCAGAAGCCTATAAAACGGTCTGGACAGATGAGGGTTCTCCACTGATTGTCATTACCGAAAAAATTCAGAAAAAGCTTCAGAAACTGGTGGATGTTCCCGTAGAAATCGGGATGCGGTATGCACAGCCAAGCATTGAGGCAGGTATCCAGAAACTGGTGGATCAGGGGGTTTCGGAAATTGTTCTTTTCCCACTGTATCCTCAATATGCGATGAGTACCACTGAAACCGTTATTGAAAAGGCGGAGGAAGTCAGAAAGAAGAAGTTTCCGGGGGTGAAGATCAATTATATCCAGCCTTTCTACAACAGGGATATTTATATCAACTGTCTGGCGGAAAGTATTAAAGAGAAACTTCCTGACCATTTTGATGCCTTACAGTTCTCTTATCACGGAGTTCCTGAAAGACATCTTTATAAGACAGATCCGTCAAACACCTGCAAAATTGATGATGCCAACTGTATCAACAGCCAGGTAGATACCCATAATGCTTACTGCTACAGGCATCAATGCTATAAAACAACGGAAGCGGTTATTGCTAAAATGGGACTTCCTAAGGAAAAAACCATTGTTTCGTTCCAGTCAAGGCTGGGAAAAGATAAATGGATCGAGCCTTATACCGATGAAACATTAGAAACGATCCCCGGAAAAGGGATTAAAAACCTGGCAGTAGTATGTCCTGCTTTTGTTTCTGACTGCCTGGAAACTTTAGAAGAAATTTCAGTGGAAGGAAAAGAGCAGTTTCAGCATGCCGGCGGTGAAAACTTCCATTATATTCCATGCCTGAATGATGAGGACCGTTGGATTGAAGTGGTAAAAACCCTTTGTGAGGAAAAGCTGAATGATTTCTATCTGGTGTAATTCACATCCCTTAAAAATATACAAAAGGCCGCAAGTCATTCCTGCGGCCTTTTTATTGAATATATTAAAAAAGGTTGAAGTTATTTTTTTATCAGGTTGCCTGCATTCTGTCCGTTTACCATAACCAGGTATACCCCGGAAAGGATGTTGGAAGGAAGCTGGATATCAAGCTTATTAACGCCGTCTTTAAGGTCAACTTTTTCAGAAAGTTCTTTCTTACCGGTTAAGCTGATTACTTCTACCGTTCCTTTTCCTGCTTTCCCTTCAAAACTTACCGTAAACCTGTCGGTTGCCGGATTAGGACTGATCGTATAAGGATTAGCCACTGAAGTCGTCGCTGCAATAATTCCTGCAGCAGAAGTTCCTCCGCCAACTCCAACGGCATTCCATGCATTGGTCACCTGAGTTACCTCATTGCTTCCGGCTCCATACAGATCGGCTGCGGCCTGAAGAGAATAGGTTCTGGCATTCGCATAGTTGGAGGATGAAGTAAGATAAGTCGTTAAAGTCCTGTAAGCAATAGCTCCGCCCCTATCCCAACCTATTCCATAAACCTGATAAGCAAAACCGTTATCATTAATGCCCGATCCGCCGGTTACCAGCAGATAATACCAAAAATCAAGAACTCCGGAATTGGTGTGAACACTGCAATAGTCATTTGCCTTTGCCGGAACAGGACAGCCTGCAACAGAAGCATCCATCCAATAGGTTCCCTTATAGGTATCCGGCTGACCTACCAGATTAGGATTAGCCATATCTCTGATGATAAAATTGAAATCTTCTCCTATCGTCCAACTTGCGCGGTTCGCCCTTGCCCAGTGCTCTATTGTATTTCCAAAAATATCTGAAAAACCTTCATTCAGGGCTCCGGGCTCTCTTTGATAAGCAAGATTAGCTGTTTTGGAAGTCAATCCATGGGTAATTTCATGGCCACAGATATCAAGAGATGTTAATGGTTTTCCTCCGTTGATGGCAAAACTTCCATCCCCATACACCATTCTGACTCCATCCCAAAATGCGTTGAAGTAATCAGTTCCGCAATGGACGTAAGATTTGATGGGAAAATGATTGTCATCTATGCTTTTTCTTCCGAACCTGGTATAATAGTAATCCAGGGTCATCTCTGCCCCCCAATGAGCATCACCTGCATATTCATCTCTGTCCCCATTGATATTGCTCCAGTTATTATCCGGATCGGTAAAATCTACAGCTCTGGAATAAGTAGTTCCTTTTTTCAGGTTATAGGTTTCTACAGCGGTACCTCCGTTTCTGCCGGTTTCTCTCAGCCTAAAGGTTCCATTGTACTCATCTGCTACGATATTCCTGCTTCCGCTATAGCCTGTTGTTGCAGTACCGGGAACGTTTATTTCGTGCATGACCGCATCTGCTCCCAATATTTTCCCGTTTCCGGCATCCACAAAAACATACTGTCTGCTTAAAGGTTTTTCTGCATAAATATCAAATTTATACGCTAATATTAAATCATTTGATGCATCATCAGACGGGTTTGAGTAATATACCAGTTCACCTTTCGGAATATAGCTCGCATCAGCATCATTAGATTCTTTTTTAATAAAATCCTCTTCTTCTTTATTTTGCCATTTGTAACGTTCAGCACCTACAAACGAAAGGGCATTTTGCAGTGCTAAAGCTTCAGAAATACCGGCTTTTGTGATAATTCTGTCTGGTATTTTAAGGAACCATGAACCTGTCTGGCTTATAATTCTTCCGGCTTTGGTCTGCACAGCCATGGTTGCATATTCTACAGGAATATCGTGAACAGTCTGCTGAAAACGGTGGGTTTCAAATCCCAGCTGATCTTTTTCGGTTCTCAGCTTACGACCTTGTCCAGGTGAAAATTTTTGAGTGGCCTTATCAAATAGAACAGGGTTTCCCTGAAAAGCGGGCATATTTTTTTCGAATCTCATCAACTCTGCATGCCAACTGCTTTTGCCAGGAATTAATTGTGACGGAGTGTTTTGTCCAAAAACAAAAGCGCATACCCCTGCGCTTACTGCTAAAGTAAGTTTTGTTTTCATAAGAACTTATTTATTGATTACAGAAGCTAAATTATGAACATTTCACAATAATAAACAAATTAAATTATCATTAATTCAATTATTTTCATATACGAACGTGAACAATTTAAAAATAAACTTATAAATAAATAAATATATCAAAAAATCATTTAACATAATGAAAATCTAATCTTAATAAATTCAACACAAATTGAAATTTCTTAAAATTATTTATCACGCTGTATTAAAAAATCCACAGCTTAAAAAGTCCATTTATAATCCACAGAAAAGGGGCCGTCTAAAAAAAGACAGCCCCCTTGATTTATAATATCTTAAAAAATGATTGATTATTTCTTATTGGAAATCGGTGTCCTGAATTCTCCATAGCCCATCAGGCCATCATAGTTTCTCCCGAAAGGAGCATAATATAAAAAGGCCTGGTAAAGGTTTTCAGTCTGCCAGAAATTTCCGTTGATCTCACCGAAATCCAGTCGTCCGTTGCTTCCTTTAGTGGCCAGAACGTAATTGTAGAATCCCTGTTTCAGGAATATCTTAGCTACATATCTTTTTCCTGCAGCATCGTAGTGCATCTGGTTTTCTTTGGATGGGATGAAGTTGTTAAAACCTCCCAGAACATAGAGTTCCCTATCCTCCACAGGATCAGATTCCAGAGAAAAATATACCCATGAATAATCAGCTTCGCGGTCTGCATTTCTTTCCAGTCCAAGATCATTTCTTCTGTAGTACCAGGCTCCGTTTACGTCCGGCTGATACTGATAATTTAATGGAAATGCCCATACCGGATGCAGATAGGTCTGATTAACGCCGTCGATAATCTCAGTATTAAACACCATATCGGCGGCTGTTTTTATATTTTTATTATCAAAATAGTAAAATTCATTATATCCTGGAAACACAAGACTCATCTGTTGAAAAAGCAACTGATTTCCAAGAGTTGAACTGGGCTTTAAATTGTTGACGGTGACATTCGGATTGTTATTCTGCATAACATTCAGCGTCATAGAATTCACATTGGAAGTGATGTTATTTCCCTGTGCCACCACTTTGGCTTCCACCCTCTGGTTGATATCCGGATTTTTGGCATCCGCAATCCTTGAAATATTCAGCGCTATATTGGCAGCATCCTCCACTACATAAAACCGTCTTTTGAAAAGGGGCTTTTCCGGGGAATCTTTATAAACGATCAGCTCATAATTTCCTGAAATCTTCGGCTGAATCTTATCATTGGGGAAAGTCAGTTTATAATGGGTATAAGGCTGAAGGGTATTGAAAGAATACTGAAACTGATCCAGCAGCGCATTCAGGGTTCCATTGGCATATTCCGTAAAAAACAGGTTATCATCGTTCCAGTTTCTGTCGTAATGCTTAATGGTGTATCGGTAGATTTCACTGCCGTTGGTAAGGTCGTCAAACCTAAGAACCAGTTGCTCACCCATTTTTATGACCGGGGTTTCATCGTTTGTCTGCGGGTTAAACAGCTGAATGCTCTGGATATTCTGTCCAAAAACAAGCCCGCCTAAAGAAAGTAAAAATATGCGCAAAGTTTTCATTATGACGAAGATAACGAAAAAATGGGAGTTTCTTAATAATATCGTACTTTTACTTTTGAATAAAAAACATCCGATATGCTTCAGATTCAAGGTTTCGTGTTCAATTTTGCAAGCGAAAACACTTATATTGTATACAATGAAAATAAAAATGCATGGTTGATTGATCCGGGAAATATGAGTCCGCAGGAAACCCAGGCTATTGACCGTTTTATCACCGACAACGGTTTACAGATCCGGAAAATTCTTCTTACCCATGCTCATATCGACCATGTAATGGGTCTTCAGTGGGCTTTTGATACTTTTAAGGTTCCGGTTTATATGCATCAGGAAGATCAGGAAGTTCTGGATATGCTTCAGGCAAGCGGAATAAGATTCGGAATGACGATCGATCCTGTAAAAGTTGAGATCAGATATATCAATGAAGGTGATGAACTGGAACTGGATGGGGAGAAATTTAAAATTTACCATGTTCCGGGACATTCTCCGGGAAGCATTGTATATCACAACGAAAACCAGAAATTCATGATCTCCGGTGACGTACTTTTTGAAGGAAGCATCGGAAGAACAGACCTTTATAAAGGAAATTACGAACAGTTAATTGATGGTATACAAACCAAACTTTTTGTACTGGATCCGGAAACACAGGTGTTCTCAGGTCATGGAAATCCTACTTCAATTGGCTTTGAAAAGCAGTATAATCCGTTTTTTAAATAAAAAATTTCTTAAGGTAACCATCAATGGAAAACTCAATAAAAATAGGGAGCCATTACTATGATTTAAGCATTGAACATTTTTGTCTTAAATGGGACGATTCTCTTAGTTATATCAATGATCTGCCCTATCTGAACGAATTTCCGAATCTGAGGTCTGCCAGTTTTTCCGGTTCAAATCTCACAGATGATGGGTTAGCCTGTATCTCCAATTGCAGGAAGATTCAAAGTTTGAACTTACAGGAAACTGAAATCACCAATGAGGGTATAAAATATCTGAAAAAACTGGAAAATTTAAGTGATCTTAGGTTAAAAGGCAATCCGCAGCTTACCAATGACTGTATTTCCGATTTGGCAGCATTAGATTTTTTATTCAACCTGCAAATTCATGAAACATCCATTAATGAAGAGGGGTTGAAAACATTTGTTGCCCTGAAAAATTTAGAAATTCACTGCTTCCTGGAAAATATCTGCATTGACGTTTATGGCAACAATTACACATTTGAGGGTCTTTTACAAATATCCCGTGAACTTCCGGATTGTGAGATTTTAGCAAAAGGGAATGGATCATTTTGTAATGGTGAATTTGAGGGAAGATGGAAGCATTAAAATTAGGGTTAGAAAAATAAAGTCTATGGACAAAGCATACAACATAAATCAGATTGATGCTGTATTTGATTTGTTGGTATCAGATTCATCATATTTAAAAAAAAATTGGGATGAATATTACAATAAAGAATATAAAGACAATCGTGAGCGGCTTTTTTATTTTGATATGATGGCGATCAGCGCTTTCGTAATAAAGTTATTTCACAAGAAAAAATCGAAAGACCTTCAATCATTTTTTGATAAAGTTGAGATCGTCCTTAATGACGCTGATTCCGAAGTTAAGAATTTAATTTTGGCAGGATTAATAGAGGGTATTCAACAAATATGTCAGTATGAAAATATTGATATGCGATACGAATTTAATTCCTGGCTCTCACCTTTAACCCAAAAAAAATGGGATGAAATAACGGGTTTCTTTACATTTGATTAACAGCATAATAGACTGTATACAACAATCTAAATAGAAATCAAAAAACTTTTCCTAACAGACAAAATAAAAACCGCCAGAACTGAATTCTGACGGTTTTTAGTTATAAGAAGCAGAAGTATTAAAAATCTAAAGTAATCGACGCTCTTGCTGCCGCACCCAGAATTGGTCTTGCCATTCTGATATTGGTTCCCGTCACATTCTGTGATCTCGGATCTCCTTCTGTAATCCCAATCGTGTTAAAGATATTGGTTCCGTCCACTGCAAAGCGGATTTTTCCTAACTGATAGGACATTCCTGCTCCGAATTCAGTGAATGAAGGCAGGATATTATCATCGGTATTTCCTTCATTCTGGAAACGTTTTCCGTAGTAGTTCATGCTTACATAAGCTCTCCACTGTTTGGTAATATTCACTGCCGGAGAAATGTTGAAATAAAACTTAGGCATTCTTCTCACCGTATTCCCGTCGTAATCAAAGGTGCTTCCATCTGCATTTCTTCCTGTAAAATCTTTATATTTAGGGCTCTGAATGGTTCCGTTGAAGGCTACTTCAAGCACATTATTAAACAGCCTTGTATAGCCTTCGATCTCTACCCCGATATTGGTGGTATTGGCAAATTTATTTTCAGAGCTTCCGTCTGAGAAAACATCGGTAAACGACAGATCCTTAAGCGTGGAATAGAAAGGAATGACCCCGATATCGAAGGTTCTGGAATAGTATTTATAACCAATTTCAAGCTGATTGGTGCGTACCGGTTTGATCTGATCCAGATTTCCCATATTGTTATAATAGGCTTCCTCATTCGGAGATCTGAAACCATGTGAGAAACGGGCATATACTGCATTTTCCCTGTTGATCTTATAGTTGGCAGCCATGGTATAAGATACTTTGCTGATGTCATAATACCAATAGGTGTATTTATTACCCAGAACTGCCATATTATCGTCAGCTGTTGTGGTGTCGAAACCATGTGTCCCGTCTGTAGTCAGTCCGGAATTATTCAGATTGGCCGTGGTAGTGTTCACCCCATATCCTTTATAGAAATCGCGGCTGTAGCGGATTCCCCCGTTGAAACTTAAAGCATCGGTGATGTTATAATCCAGATTCAGATAAAGATCGTTCAGACTTCCCTGAATCTGAGAATCCCTGATCAGGAAAGACATATCTTTAACGCCGTTGTAGGTTTGGGAATATCCCGCATCTGAAGGACTGAGCGAAGGATCAACCAGGTTAAGCAGCTGGGGCCGGTCGGTAGCTGTCGTTAAAATATTGCTCCAGTTCCAGTACTGATGAGATTTCCAGTTTGATTTATAAAAACCAGCCGTAACATTTCCTTTATCAAATTTATAATTGAACTGAAGATCGTTCACAAAATTATTCATCTGCTTATCGATCGCCCAGAAGCCCAGTTTCTGGATGTATTGCGGATTGACGATTCCGCCGCTGCTTACAAGTGAATACTGGTGGCTGCTCATGCCCAGGCCGTTGGCATATTCGGATGCCAGCTGAGGAGCTCCTGCGGGAAACATTCCCGTATACTCCATATTGATATTGGTATATCTGGTTTTATTCAAAACACTGAAGTTATTTCCAAGATCATATTTAAACTCAGCCCCCACTACATCTACTTTCGGGTGGATTCCGTTTTCAAGATCTCTTTTAAAGAAGCCACCGCCGGCCTGAGGAATGCTCAACTGTCCGATCCCTCTGTAGCTGTAGGTCCCGTAATTGGCATCAAAACCTGAAAATTCTTTGAGTTTGTCTCCATCCTGAATCAAAGGGACGGGAAGATAGAAGGTATTGCGGTCGTCCAGCTTTTTATAGTATACTTTTGCATAGCCTTTATCAAAAACATATTTCAGGTTCATCCTGATCTGTCCGCCGTTGTTGGCTTTAAATCCGGTCTTTCTGATCCCGTCATCGCTTCTGTAAAATCCACCTACATTAAAGAACAGTTTATCCTGGATCAGAGCGCCGCCTACATTCAGGTCCGTACGCATCAGGCCATAAGTTCCGGTTTCCAGCTTAGCAGTTCCCCTAAAATCATTGGTGCCTTCTCTGGTAATGAAATTGATCAGACCACCGGGAGAATTATTCGCGTAAATAGATCCTGAACCTCCGCGTAATGCTTCCAGACGGTTAACCGTATTATCCACACGGAAAAAATTATCCGCATTGGCAAACTGAAGGGCGCCGTCCTCAAAAACGGGAAGCCCGTCTTCCTGCACCTGAACAAATTCATAGGCTCCCGCAGAAGGAATTCCTCTTGCAAAAAGGTTGTTGCCTACTTCTCCTCCTGAAGTTTCTACGGCAAATCCGGGAACTCTCTGTAATAAAGCCGCCGCACTGATAGGATTCTGTTTCTGAATTTCTTTAGCCGTAAACGTTGAGATTGCCGTACTGGATTCTATTTTCTTTTTCGGACCTGAGCTTCCGGTAATAACAATCTGATCTATTGAAGATGTTTTGATACTGTCCTGCGGAGTCTCCTGTGCATACACATTATTAAAATAAAGGGTTGCTGTGGCCGCTATTAAGAATATCGATCTTTTTTTCATAGCATATGATTTTTATAGGTTTAGTTTTGTTTTAATTTGAGATAAACGCCATTCGTCCATCCGAACCCGTCCTGATTCGGATATTCTCCACCTCCCGCAATTGTTTCCGTGTCTAATGCATTGTATTTTTCCATTAATTTTCCGGTGTTGCCATATACCCTTTCTACGTTTCCACACCAATTATTTTTAATCTGCTCTGCCAGCTCGTTAAAACCGTAATTTTTCATCGCCTTAAAACCCAGCCACTGGTAAGGAGCCCAGGCATTCGGCAGATCCCATTGCTGTCCGGATTTTTTTGTTGTCGTTACCAGCCCTCCTTTATACAGGAATTTTTCTGCAATGTTCCGGGCTACGGATTCAGCCTGTTTTGGGTCTGCCAGCTTCAGAAACAATGGGTAAAGAGCAGCAATATGTTCAGACGGTGTATGGATGTGTTTTTTTAAGTGATAATCTTTATAAAATCTGGTGTTTTCATCCCAAAAGTAAGTATTGATCATCTGTCTTCGCACAGCTGCCCTTTCCATGAAGTAATATTCTTTTTCTGCCAGACCATGAGATGCCGATGATTTTGCCAGACTCTGTTCCAGATGCCATAAAAGACAGTTCAGGTCTACTTCAGCAATGTTCAGGGTTTCTATGGTCTGTATGTGTTCTCCGTCTGCAAACCATCTGCTGGAAAAATCCCAGCCGGACTCACAGGCGCTTCTTATATTTCTGTAAAATTCCTCATTCAGAGCTCCCTCATGATCTTCAATATCGATCAGGTAACTTTCAGGCCGAGGGGCATTTTCAGCATCGTAATAGCGGTTTAAAAGATTGCCGTTTTCGGTCTTCACAACCCGTTTTATAGCTGAATCATTCTCCAGCCTTTCTTCACCCTTCATCCAGAAAGCATATTCCTTTTCCAAGGTATCATGGTATTTTTTATATATTTCTTCGTCTCCTGTTGTTTCAAAAAGCAGTTCCAGCATCAGCGAAAAATACGGAGGCTGTGAGCGGCTCAGGAAATGCGTCCTGCTGGCATTCGGAACAAAGCCTACATTCTGAATCAGGTAAGAGCAGTTTTCCACAATATTCTCCATCATTCCGGTTCTTCCCGAAGCCTGCAATCCGAGCATGATAAAGTAGCTGTCCCAGTAGAAAAACTCATTGAAACGGCCTCCCGGTACGATATAAGGTTTCGGAAGCTTCAGAAGTGTTCCTTTTTCTTCATAAGCATCACGGGTAAGTTCATCCCAAAGCTTTTCAATATGCTCACCGATCGGAAGACGATCGTCTCTCTGAATAGAAACCCTTGCTCCCAGAAAATCGAAATGCTTCATGACAAAGCCTTTAAGATCAAAACCTTCTGAATGTTTCATTTTTTCATATTCAGCATTGATTTCAGAAACAGGAAGCAAAGGAACCGCATCGGTCATCATCTTCTGGTCTTCAAAAATCCTTGATCGCTGTACCTCATCAAAAAGAGCCTGAATTTCGTTTATAAAAAGCTGTTTATTCATTTTAATTTTTGGAATTTATTTTTAATCTGTTCATGAAAATAGCCGAAAGAATCAGCAGGGAAAGCGGGATCAGAGAAAGATAAAAAGCCTGCTGACCACTGAATTCCTGAAAGACAAACCCTGTAATAACAGAGCCAATAGTTCCGCCGATTGCCGAAAAAACAACGATCAGCCCGGACATGGCACTGTGAAGATATTTGGGAATGGAAGCCAAAATCACGGAATTGATGCTTGGGTAAATCGGAGCCAGCAACCCTCCCATCAATGGAAACAAATACACAACAGGCGGAGCATTCAGCCAGCTGGTGTCTGAGTCAATATGAACATTATGGGTTAACGGTAAAACCAACAGGATGCTTACGGCAAATCCGATCACACAAAATGAAACGACATAGATCCAGCTGAATTTTTTTGAGAAAAAACCCGACAGAAATCTTCCCAACGCAAAGGCTCCGGCCAGAACAGCTCCTGCCTGAATACTCATGGAGGTCGGTACTTTTAATATTTCTTTATAAAAAGTAGGTGTCCAGGTCTGAAAACTCTGTTCTACCAATACAAAAAGAAAGGCACACAACAGAAAAAACAGGACTTTTTTATAGCTAAACAGGCTTATGCTGTTCCTCAGATCGCCCAACAGGTCGGTTTTCTCATCTTTTGCTCCTTTTTCATCCAGTTTTGAAAAAAACAGAAACAAAAAAGATAACGCAGAAATAGCTCCCAGCACCCAATAAACATTCAGCCATTGGGTAGACTTCGGGTTATGATCATCAATAAACAGACTGAAAAGTACATTGCCCATCAGAACACCGATCATAAAAAATCCTTCCAGATAGCCCATAAAGCTTGAATGCTCCTTATCTGTACGGGTCACCAGACCTATCGAGGTAAAAACGGAGATCTTGATCAGGGCGAAGGAAATTCCGACAATGGCAAACAGTAATTTAAAGAACCAGAAATCATTGGAAAACGGCATGACAAAACACATACAGCTCACCATAAAAAGTGCGGCAAGCATAGAATTCTTAATACCGATCCTTGGAAGAAACGATGCCAGAATGAATGAGCATATAGCAATCGGAAGATCTTTAAACCCTTCCAGAACACTTGCGGAAGATTTGGAAATCCCGAAGTTCTGCTGTACCTGTAAAATAACTGTTCCCACCGAATTCAGGAGAATCGCGAAAACAAAATAATTCAGGAACAAGACTGCTTTGATGTTAATATTTTTCATGGAGACTGTTTCTTGACGGCTAAGATAGAAGCATTTGAGTTAACAATAATTTAACACAATAAATCAATATTTGAACTATATTAATATAATTGGTATTTTTAACGAATAAATAAGATTAATGAGATGAAAGTTAGTTTTGAAAGAATTGTCCCGAGTGAAAAAAGTTCCTTCCGCACGCTTCACAACAACTCTCCTATCTGCGAGTTCAAATGGGAGTATCATTATCATCCCGAAATTGAACTGGTCTGTGTGATCTCAGGAAACGGCACCCGGCACGTAGGCTATCACAAAAGCAATTATACCAATGGTGATCTGGTCCTGATCGGCTCCAATATTCCGCATTCCGGATTTGGTCTGAACTCTACAGATCCGCATGAAGAGATTGTGCTTCAGTTCAGGGAAGAAATTCTTCAGTTTCCCCCACAGGAAGTTGATGCCGTATCGATCAAGAATCTGCTGGAACTCTCAAAATACGGAATTCACTTTCATCATAAGATCAAAAGAAATATGCTTCCCAAACTGAGAACGCTGCTGGAATCCGAGGGCTACAGAAGATATCTTTTGCTTCTTGAAATTCTTTTTGAGCTTTCACAATGCAAAGATTATGAGCTGCTGAATAAAGAAATTATGCCTTACACCATCATTTCAAAAAATAAAGCAAGACTGGAAAATATTTTTACGTTCGTGGAAAACAATTATGATAAAGAAATCAAAATTGAAAATGCGGCAAAACTGGCCAATCTTACACTGCCCGCTTTCTGTAATTTTTTTAAAAAAGCAACCCAGATCACCTTCACAGAGTTTGTCAACCGATACCGGATCAATAAGGCCTGTCTGCTGATGGCTCAGGATAAGACGATTTCGGAGTGCAGCTACAATTGTGGATTCAATAATGTAACGTACTTCAACAGAATGTTTAAAAAGTATACGGGAAAGACTCCTTCAGAATTTATACGGAATTATTCATCTAATAAAGTCAATGTATAAGTGAAATATGAAAAGATCTGGAATAGATTATACGTCGGGCCCTGAAAATGTATCTTGAATCTTTTTGTTGGATATAAGATTTTTTATGGTTGAAAACAAACCTGTCACAGCAAAATCCGGAAAGTATAAATACCCTTAACAATATTTTTATTCAATAGACACGGACTTTAGTCCGTGCAAAAAAATAAAAAATCCAACGGCTTTAGCCAAACCTATATAATTTTTATTAATTTTAAATGATAAACAAAAAATGCAGCCCCGAAAGACTGCATTCCAAACAATATAATTAATTTACTACTTCCAGCCACCGCCTAAAGCTCTGTAAAGGTCTACAATACTGCTTAAGCGCTGTCTTTTTACAGAGGCCAGATTCAGTTCAGCCTGAAGAGAATTCCCCTGGGCTGTTATTACTTCAAGATAGTTGGCCATTCCGCCTTTATAAAGCATCTGGGCACTTTTTATTCCGTCTTTCAGGGTGACAGACTGCTCGGTAGCTTTCTGCTCCTGGACTTTCAGGCTTTCATTGGAAACCAGTGCATCAGAAACTTCTCCCATCGCATTGAGAACAGACTGACGGAAAGCCAGTACATTTTTTTCTCTTTGTATTTTAGCCACCTCAAGATCTGTTTTCAGCTGTCTTTTCTGGAAGATAGGCTGGGTAATACCACCCAATACAGATCCGAACAATGATGCCGGAATCTGGAACCAGTTGTCGAATTTAAAAGAATTCACTCCTCCGTTAGCCGTGATCTTCAGTGACGGATACATATTAGCCTGGGCAACGCCCACAATAGCGTTCGATTCCAATAAGACCAGTTCCTGTTGGCGTACATCCGGTCTGCGGCTCACCATAGCTGCCGGTAGACCTGCTGAAATGCTTTGTGGAAGCGATGTGTCAGACATGTCAATGGTCCTGCTGATCTTATTGGGAAGCGCACCTACCAGAATGCTCAATGCATTTTCCTGAATGGCAATATTCTGTTCCAACTGGGTAATCAGAAGTTCAGTTGACTGTTTCTGCGCTGTTGCCTGCTGTACCCCTAAAGAAGTTGTATCCCCGCTTTCCCACATTTTCTCTGTAATGGAAAGAGTGCTTGCGCTTAATTCCAGATTCGATTTCGCGATCTGAAGCTGACGGTCAAGCATCAGTAAATTGTAATATCCCTGTGCAATCGCTGCTACCACCTGGGTCTGTACTGCTTTTGAACCTTCATAAGTCTGAAGATACTGCATCCTTGAAACTTCCTGCTGATTTTTGATCTTCCCCCAGATATCGGCTTCCCAGGATAGGTTGAAAGCAGCATTGTAATCTTCAACATGGCTTTGTCCTAAAAATAAATTCAGGCTCTGCCCGTTCATGCTGTTTTTTGAAGGTTTTGAAATTTGTCCTGAAACTCCGAATCCTACATCAGGATATTGCAGATATTTTGCCTGTTTCAGTTTCTCCTGTGATGCGGCGACCTGCTTTAAAGCGATCTGAAGATCATAGTTGTTCTTTATTCCTCTTTCAATGAGTTCCTGTAGCATCGGATCACTGAAAAACTGTTTCCATTCCAGGTTGGCAATACTTGCCGTATCTGCCGTAGCGGTATACTGGAATTTTTCCGGAAGCTGAAGGTCCGGCTCCGCGTATGCCAGTTTAGACACACACGAAACCGAAGCCATCGCCAATATAAAAGTCAGAAAAATATTTTTTACTCGTTTCATAGTTGTTGTTTAATACACTTTAATTGAATACAAATTTTGATTGGATCTCCCACAGATTTCACAAGTGATTGTGAAGACTTGTTTTCCCACTGAGCGAGTCTTTCGTAAATTGGTCAATCATTTTTAATGGGCAGCTGTTAAAGCCTTTTCCTGCTGCAGTTTTCTTTGCAGCCTTTTCTTCTTTCTGCTCGGCATTTTTTCATGCAGATACTGGAAGATCACATACATTACCGGAATGATGAAGATTCCGAATAGCACCCCGGTCAACATTCCTCCTACAGTACTGTAACCAATCGAATGATTTCCTTTCGCAGAAGCACCCTGCGTCCATACCAATGGAAGCATTCCTACGATAAAGGCGAAAGAGGTCATCAGGATCGGTCTCAGACGCAATCTTGAAGCCTGAAGAGCAGACTCTATTAAACTTTTACCTGCTTTTCTTCGCTGTACGGCAAATTCTACAATCAGAATGGCATTTTTAGCCAATAACCCGACCAGCATAATCAGTCCTACCTGTACATAAATATTATTATCTATACCAGCCAGACCGGTGAAAGCAAATACCCCGAAGATTCCTGTCGGAATGGTAAGGATAATCGCAAACGGAAGAATATAACTTTCATATTGAGCGGCCAGCAGGAAGTAAACAAACAGGATACTCAGAAGGAAAATAAATACGGTCTGTCCTCCGGTTTTGATCTCTTCACGGGTAATTCCGGTCCATTCGTAACCGTAGCCTCTCGGAAGAGATTGCTGAGCCACTTCTTCCACCGCTTTGATGGCATCTCCGGTACTGTATCCCGGTTTTGGCGTTCCGTTGATTGTTACGGCGTTGAAGAGGTTGTTTCTCGTTACGGTTTCAGGACCAAAGCTTCTCTTCAAAGTCACCAGTGTTTTGGCAGGAACCATTTCCCCGGATTTATTTTTCACATAAATTCCTTCCAGAGAGTTAATGTCGGTACGGTAAGGAATATCAGCCTGAGCCATTACCCTGTAATACTTTCCGAATCTGTTGAAATCCGAAACAAAGCTGCTTCCGTAATAGATCTGCATCGTCTGCATCAGCTCAGTTACCGAAACTCCAAGCTGGTTGGCCTTATCAGAATCCACTTCAATGGTATACTGTGGATTTCCGGCAGCATAAGTGGTGAATGCAAAGGCAATTTCCGGGCGTTTCATCAGTTCCCCGATAAAAGTCTGGGTGGTGGTTCCCAGCTGTTCAAAAGAGCCATTGGTTTTATCCTGCAGCATAAACTCAAAACCGGAAACGTTACCAAATCCCTGTACAGTTGGGAAATTGAAGAAGAAAGCATTCGCATCTTTCACCTGGCTGACTTTTCCTGTCAGGGTTGCTGCAATCTGGTCAGGGTCCTTCATTTCGCCACGTTTGTCATAATCTTTAAGCTTGATGAATCCTGCAGAATAAGGAGAAGCATTGGCATTACTGATGAAGTTCATTCCGTCTGCTACCCAAAGGTGGTTGGTTGCTTTTTCACCATTAATGATCTTGTCGATCTGCTCCGTGGCTCTGCTGGTTCTTTCCAGTGAACTTCCCGGAGGTGTGTTCACGGCATAAAGTACGAATCCCTGGTCTTCAGTAGGAATAAATCCGGACGGTGCTTTTTTGATCAGGAAAACACTCAATGCTGTAATAAGAACCAGTCCGCCTACCGCCATCCATTTATTTTTAATTAAAAACTTAACACTGTAAATGTACTTTTGAGTCATCTTGTTGAAGCTCGCATTGAATGCATTGAAAAATCTGGCTCCGAAACCTTTTTTATGACCGTGTTCGCCATGCTCTCCCTGAGGATCATTCAGGAAAATAGCACACAACGCCGGGCTTAATGTTAATGCGTTTACGGCTGAAATCAGAATTGCAATGGCCAGAGTGAACGCAAACTGTCTGTAGAAAACTCCTGCAGGGCCCTGCATAAATCCTACCGGAATAAATACGGCACACATCACTAAGGTAATAGAGATAATCGCCCCGGAAATCTCACTCATCGAATTCATCGTGGCATTTTCTACCGGCATTCCCGTCTGTTCCATTTTGGAGTGTACCGCTTCTACCACTACAATCGCATCATCCACCACAATACCGATGGCCAGAACCAATGCAAACAGGGTAAGCATATTGATGCTGAATCCGAACAGCTGAAGGAAAAAGAAGGTACCGATAATGGCGACCGGTACCGCAATGGCCGGAATTAAAGTTGATCTGAAATCCTGAAGGAAAATATATACTACGATGAATACAAGGATAAATGCAATCACAAGAGTTTCCACAACCTGATGAATAGAGGCATCCAAAAAGTCTTTGGAGTTATACATAATAATGGGTTTCACTCCCTTTGGAAGGGTAGTTTCCATCACCTTTACCTGGTTTTCAATTTCTGTCAGGATCTCATTGGCGTTGGAGCCCGCCGTCTGCAAGATCGCAAAACCGGCCACCGGCTTTCCGTCCACTCTGTTGGTCGCCGTGTATGTATAGGATCCGAATTCCACTCTTGCCACATCTTTCAGCCTTAAGAATGAGCCGTCGTTATTGGCTTTGATGGCAATATTTTCATAATCTTCATCCTTATTCAGTTTTCCTTTATACTTAAGGATATACTCATAGGTTTCCTTACTTCCCTGCCCCAGACGTCCCGGCGCAGCTTCAAGGTTATGATCTTTAATAGCGGCAAGCACTTCCTGTGGTGAAAGGCTGTTGGCAGCTAACCGGTCCGGTTTCAGCCAGATTCTCATAGAGTAATCTCTTGTTCCGAATACCTGGGCCTGGGCTACTCCCGGAATACGCTGAATCTGTGGGATCACATTAATTTTCAGGTAGTTTTGCAGGAAAAGCTCGTCGTACTGTTTGGCATCCTCACTGGTAAGTCCCATGAACATAATCATACTGTTCTGAACTTTTTGGGTAGAAATTCCCGCCTGCACCACTTCCTGGGGAAGCTGGCTCATTGCTTTGGATACGCGGTTCTGTACGTTAACGGCAGCATTATCAGGATCGGCGCCCTGTTTGAAAAATACGCTCAGGGTCATCGTACCGTCGTTACTGGAGTTGGAAGTCATATAGGTCATATTTTCCACTCCGTTCACTGCTTCTTCAATAGGCGTGGCCACCGATCGTGCTACCACTTCCGCATTGGCTCCCGGATAAAATGCCGTTACCTGAACACTCGGGGGAGCAATATCCGGGAAGAGCGCAATCGGTAAATTAAAGAGGGAAAGTGCCCCCAATAATAAGAGTATGATGGAGATGACCGTGGAAAGTACCGGTCTTTCTATAAATTGTTTTAACATAAGAAGTTTATTTTTTTAAGTCTTCTGTATTTCAGGACAGATTACAAAGGTTTGGCTTTCAGCAAACTGTCGGATGAGATCGGTTTCGGACTGATCGGAGCTCCGTCTTTCAGGTTACCGATTCCGGTGTAGACAATCTTTTCTCCCGGAGCAAGCCCTTCGGAAATAAAATAGTAGCTTTCTGTTTTTCCTGATATTTTTATCGGTTTGCTGGTTACTTTTTTATCCTTTCCTACAACATATACATAGGTTTTATCCTGAATTTCAAAAGTAGATTCCTGGGGAATGATCACGGCGTTGGAAAACAGCTGAGGCATACGTACTCTTCCTGTATTTCCTGTTCTCAGTGTTCCGGCCGTGTTAGGGAAAACGGCTCGTACACTGATGGCTCCTGTTGTTTTATCAAACTGCCCGTCTACGATACTCATTTTTCCTTTTTCAGAATAGATGCTGTTGTCTGCAATAACGAGTTCTACCATCGGCATATTTTTCAGTTTTTCTTCAAGGGAAGCTCCCGGGTATTTGTTTTGAAAAGCGATAAAATCCAGTTCACTTAAAGAGAAATAAGCATAAATTTCACTGATATCCGATAACAGGGTTAAAGGATTAGGATCTGCTCTGGAAATCAGACTTCCTTTTTTATAAGGAATCCGGCCGATATATCCACTTACCGGGGCGGTAATGGTGGTAAATCCGACATTAATTCTGGCGCTTCCTACAGAGGCTTTGGCCTGAGAGGCAGCGGCTACCGCAGCGGCATAATTGGCTTTTGCCGTTTTAAGCTGTACCTCGGAGACTACTTTTGCAGCAACCAGCGGCTGAAGTCTGTCTACCTCAACTCTTGCTTTTTCAATATTGGCATTGGCAGCCTGAAGATTGGCCTGCGCCATATTCATCTGTTCGCCGTAGCTTCTTGAATCTATTTTAAAAAGGGGCTGTCCGGCTCGTACATAAGAGCCTTCTTCCACATAAATTCTGTCCAGGTATCCGTCTACCTGAGATCTGATCTCTACGTTATTTTTTCCTTCCAGTGCCGTAGGAAATTCCTGATAAGTGGTAGCGGGAGAGGTAATCACGGTATAAACAGGCAGTTCAGGAGCAGGCGGGGCCATATTGGAGCCTTCTGCGGCCTTGGTGCAGTTTTGTAAAAGGATAATACTTGATATAAGTACGATGAACCTTATTTTTCCAGGTATTTTCATTTGTTGGTTTAATTTTTTTAATGAAGTGTTAGATTTAGATAATAGTGTTCTTTTTGTAAATCATGTTATTTTACCTAACAGTGTTAATTACAGGGGTAAAAAAAACAAGTTCATGAAAGGGTCAAATCGTTGTTTTCATAACAGTAAACAGTGGTTTTAATGTTGGGTTTATATATTAATGAGGTGTATTAATTATGTGTTAATTTTTCTAACAGCGTTAAGTGCTTTGACAAAAGAAAAACCAATAATTGGAGTTAAGAATTTTCATAATGGCTGAGTTTTTATTTTTTAACAGGACTTATTTGATGTTATTTTTCCTAACGGTGTTAATTTTTAATTCAAAAAAAATTTATAAAGACTTAATAAAAGCCGCAACAGTTTCGTCCAGAGTTGTCTTGTTCATCGTAGACGGAATATCAGCATTACGCATCATCATGATCGAAATCAGGCCGTGTACGGCAGAAAACAAAGCATGCGACATATGACAGGCATTCTCAGGATTGGATCCGTTGTTTTTAATAATATTATAGGTACATTCATAAATGAGGTCCTGAAATGAAGAAAACTCCTCTTTCATCTGCCCCTTCCCGCAACACTGCATTCCCAGACCAAACATCAGCTGATAATATTCAGGATTTTTAAAAGCAAAATTCCAGTAAGCATCAACAATGGCTGTAAGCTGCTCTTCAGGAGTGTCGAATTTTCTCTGGGCTTTCAGCAGTTCTATATGAAGAGAATGAAACCCGTTCAGAGAAATCTCATACAGAATAGCCTCCTTATTTTCAAAATAATCGTAAACCACCGGAGCACTGTATTCAATGGCATCTGCAATTTTACGCATGGAAAGGGAAGCCCAACCTTCAGTTTTTGCCAAACCGAAAGCCGCCTGCAAAATATTTGCCCGGATAGATTCCTTTTCTCTCTGACGACGTTCGTGCAATCCCATTATAATAATTTCTAACAGTGTTAGCAAAACTACAAACTTTTGATCATAACTTCCAAATGATATTTTACTTTTAACATTTAACGAAAGTTTATCAATCATCAGATTCGCATTATATTAAAAGAAATTTTATCTTTGTGAGCAAAGAAAATAAAGGATATGAATACGCCCTCCAATATGCTGGCTCTAGGAACAAAAGCACCGTTTTTTGAGCTTCCGAACCCGTCAAAAACCAATGAGATTCAATCACTGGATGAACTGAAAGGAGAAAAAGGAACACTGGTAATTTTTATGTGCAACCACTGCCCGTTCGTTCTTCACGTCATCGATAAAATAAACGAACTCTATGAAGACTACAACGACAAAGGGATCGAATTCATCGCCATCAATGCGAATGATATTGAAAAATATCCGGCTGATGCTCCTGATAAAATGATCGAATTCCAGATTGAAAGAAAATTTGATTTTCCTTATTTATATGATGAAAGCCAGGCCATCGCTAAAGCTTATGACGCTGCCTGCACTCCGGATTTTTATTTCTTTGATGAAAAACTTGATCTGGTATACCGCGGACAGATGGATGATTCCAGACCGGGAAACAGTAAAGATGTAACGGGGGAAGATCTGATCATAGCATTTGAAAACCTATTAGCAGGCGAAGCTCAGGAAGAAATTCAGAGACCAAGCATGGGATGCAATATCAAATGGAAATAAAGCAACAAGCATTTCAATAATTGCTTTTGCCATACAAAATAGGGCTGTTCTTTTTGAGGGCAGCTTTTTTTGTGCTAACAGCGTTTCACTCGCAGATTGCTGTAATTTTTTTGCACGGACTAAAGTCCGTGTCTATTGAATAAAGTTGTCCTTCTTTTGGACATGATTAAGGGTATTTATTGTGCTGTAGTACTGATGACGAAAATCTTTGATTTTTTCAACACGGGCTAAAGTCCGTGTCAATTGAATAAAGTTGTCCTTCATTTGAATATGATTAAGCCCATTTTTTTTATGGCTTCGCTTTTGCAGCCTTTTTAAACCTGCTCTGAGAGCCATGTCAGAAGATCTTCAAAATCTTTCTGCGAATAGCCTAATTGCAGATAATGGATATCATCCGCTTTTCGATACCAGGTCAGCTGACGTTTTGCATACCTGCGGCTGTTCTTTTTGATCTCTGAAACAGCAAACTCCAAATCCCATTCCCCATCGAAATATTTGAAAAGTTCAGAATAGCCCACAGTATTCAAAGCGGTTAAATGTCTGAATTTTTCCAGGCTTTCCACTTCCTCCAGCAAACCTTTCTCCATCATTAGGTCTACTCTTCTGTTGATCCGGTCATACAATTCTTCTCTCGGAGCCTCAATACCGATGCGGATCACGTTGAAATCCCTTGAATCCTGTGAAACAGCAATCTGTTCGGAGTATTTTTTACCGGTTTGCCAGATCACATCAATGGCTCTTAAAAGCCGTCGGTGATTATGAATATCTACCACGGAAAAATATTCCGGGTCCAACTCTTTTAAAATTTCCTGAAGTTTTTCTATTCCTTCACTTTCAAAAATTTCCTGAAGTTTTTTCTGATTGTTTTCGTCCGCTTCCGGCAGATCGTTCAAGCCTTCAATAACCGCTTTTTCGTACATCATACTTCCACCGACAAGAATGACGGTATCATGATTTTTAAAAAGTTCATTGAGCTTTTTCAGGGCATCTTCTTCATACTGCCCGATGGAATAATAGTCCTCAACCGAAAGATTACCTATAAAATGATGAGGTGCCTCTGCCAGTTCTTCTTCTGACGGAGCAGCAGTTCCGATTTTCATTTCTTTAAAAAACTGCCTCGAATCACAGGAAACAATTTCGGTATTGAAATGTTTTGCCAGATCAATCGCCAGCTTCGTTTTACCGATTCCGGTAGGTCCTACAACAGAAATCAAATTTTTCATTAATTCAGATTCATTATTTTATCGGTCAGAAGGAGTGTTTACAGATTTCACAGTGCTAATTTAAATGTTTATCTTTGTACAACAATAAAAAACTATGATTTTATCAATGACCGGATTCGGCAGAGCCGAAGATGTTTTTGAAGGAAAAAAGATTACAATAGATATTAAATCTCTGAACAGCAAAAGCTTTGATTTGAATATCAAAGTTCCTTTACGTTATAAAGAAAAAGAATTCGACATCAGAAAGATCCTGAATGACCGGATTATCCGTGGAAAGGTAGACTGCTACATCAATCTGGAAAACCTTGAAGAATCGAATGACGTGAAGATCAATAAGGGTTTGATTGATTCTTATATGACCGAACTTCGTAACATTGCTTCTGACGGCCCTGATTTTGAATACCTGAAAATGGCAGTAAGACTTCCGGATGCCATCACTTCCAGACCTGATGAACTTACTGAAGGGGAATGGGAAGCTTTGGCAAAGATCGTAAATGCTGCTGTTGACCGTTTCGAAGAATTCAGAAAAACAGAAGGTAAGATCCTTCACGAAGAGCTGGCAAGAAATGTTCAGAATATCGATCAATATCTGTCACAGGTTATTCCTTTTGAAGAAGAACGAATTGTAAGTGTAAGGGAACGTTATCAGAAGACCCTGAAAGAATTTGAAAATGTGGACGAAACACGCTTCTATCAGGAAATGGCCTATTTCACTGAAAAACTTGATATTTCAGAAGAAAAGGTAAGGCTTACCCAGCATTTGAAATACTATAAGGAAGTAATGGATAATGAAGATTTCAACGGCAAGAAACTCGGTTTCATTTCTCAGGAGATCGGACGGGAAATTAATACCTTAGGTTCAAAAGCCAACCATGCGGAAATCCAGAAGCTGGTGGTTAAAATGAAAGATGACCTGGAAAAAATTAAAGAACAGACGTTAAACGTATTATAGACTATAAATTTGAAATGAGACAGAACCATTCAGTCTCATTTTCTTATGTCGAAAATATCTTAAAAATTTAAATGGATAAAGTAATCATATTTTCAGCCCCTTCGGGAAGCGGAAAAACTACACTGGTAAAACATTCGCTGGAAGCGTTTCCTGAACTTGAATTTTCGATTTCCTGCACCACAAGACAGCTGAGAGGCAGTGAAATACATGCTGTGGATTATCATTTTTTAAGTCCGGATGAATTCAGACAGAAAATTTCAGAAGATGCCTTTGTAGAATATGAAGAGGTGTATACTGATAAATATTACGGTACTTTAAAATCTGAAGTAGAAAAAATCTGGAATAAAGGAAAAGTGGTTATCTTTGATGTAGATGTAAAAGGGGGTATTTCTCTGAAGAAATATTTTGGCGAAAAAGCCCTGTCGATTTTCATTGAACCGCCTTCCATTGAAGAATTGGAACGGAGATTGATCTCCAGGAACACGGATGATGCAGAAACCATCAAAACGCGTGTCGCCAAGGCAGAAGAAGAAATGACCTATGCATCGGAATTTGACAGGATCGTCATCAACACCGATCTTGATGAAGCAAAAAAAGAAATAGAAAGTTTAATAAAAAGTTTTATCGGAAATTAAAAGGAAGAAGCCACAACAGATGAATTGGCCACCTTAAAAGCGAGCTTCTGATCTCTGATTTCTGTAATTAAAAAAATTGAGGCTGATATGAGTACCGAAACATTAGAAAAAGCCAAATCCGCTATTCCGGTAAGGGGATATCTGGATATAAAAGATATTGTCATTCCCCAGGGAGAAGAACTGGTAAAAGCCATTCTGAAGCTGAAGGAAGAGAAAAACGCTGTCATTCTTGCCCATTATTACCAGCCGGGAGAGATTCAGGATATCGCTGATTTCCTGGGAGATTCTTTACAGCTGGCAAGACAGGCTAAAGATACCAATGCGGATATGATTGTATTCTGCGGTGTGCATTTCATGGCTGAAGCGGCGAAGATCTTAAACCCAACGAAAAAAGTAGTTCTTCCCGATACCATGGCCGGATGCTCTCTGGCAGACGGATGTTCAGGAGAAGGATTAAGAAAAATGCGCGAACAGCACCCGAATGCTCTGATAGCCACCTACATCAACTGTAATGCCGAAACAAAAGCAGAAAGTGATATTATTGTAACCAGCTCCAATGCCGAAACCGTGATTGAGGCCCTTCCGAAAGACCGGCCAATCATCTTTGCTCCGGATAAAAACCTGGGAAGATACCTATCCCAGAAAACCGGCCGCGATATGATCCTTTGGGACGGCAGCTGTGTAGTGCACGAAGCATTTTCCATGGAAAGAATTGCCAAACAGCTGGCAGATACTCCTGATGCTAAACTGATCGCCCACCCGGAAAGTGAAGAAGCCGTTTTAAAACTGGCCCATTTCATCGGCTCCACTTCAGCTCTTCTGAACTATGTGGAAAAAGATGACTGCCAGAAATTCATCATTGCAACCGAAGAAGGAATTCTTCATGAAATGAGAAAACGCGCTCCTCACAAAGAACTGATCCCGGCACTGGTGTTTGATGAAAGCTGCAACTGCTCAGAATGTTTCTACATGAAAAGAAATACCATGGAAAAGCTGTATCTGTGTATGAAATATGAACTTCCTGAAATTCTTATCGACGAAGAATTAAGATTAAAAGCATTGAAGCCGATTGAAGCGATGTTAGACCTTTCCAAGTCGATCAAATAATGAAAAAGCTGTTTTTCATTCTGTTTTTATCGCTCACTCATTTGTATTTTTCCCAGACTCCTCAGAAAGATGCTGTTTTGAAACAGGCTTATGAAATGAGAAAGGCATTTATGGATAAAAACTATAGTGTTTTCGGGAATTATGTGCATGATGATGTCATTAAGATGCTGGGCGGTAAAAAGAAAATGATTGAAGTTTCCGTAGCCGCGATGGAAAAACTCAGCAAAGAAGGCTATCGTTTTAAGAAAGTGGATTTTTCCGATGTCTCTGAGATTATTCAGGTTAAAAATGAGCAGCAGGCAGTAGTCCGTCAGAAAATACAGATGGATACGCCCAAAGGCAATGTGAATGCAGATTATTATATGATTGCCATATCTAAAGATAACGGCAGACAATGGAAATTTATAGATACATCAGGAAAAGATCTTCAGACTATGAAAAAATATTTTCCCAATCTGAGTTCCCAACTGACCATTCCTTCAAAAAGAATAACAAAATAAAAAAACAGGCTGTCTTTTGAGACAGCCTGTTTTGTATTATTCTACGCATTCAATACTGACAAGAACACACATTTTACAGTTATCCGGAAGTCCATTGTAAGCGGCACACGAGTACTGATACCCGGGTCCATCGCCAAAAGTGCCTCTCGGACAACCTGCACATCTTGTTGGTCCCGCTGCTCCATTTACTTTTTCTAACTCTTTTCTGTTTAATTTTTTTAAATTTTTCATGTCGTTTTAATTTTTGATTTTTAAATGTACAGCTTTTATTCCAAGACACAAAATATATCTTCAAAAAGAGAAATATTTTAACACTCTGAATAGCAACTTAATAAACATAAAAAAAACAAAAAGCACCGTATACACAATGCTTTTTGCAATTCCCCTACTATATCGTCCGTTATAAGACCATACTAAATCATCTTACAGACTAAAGTAGTTTTATATACTGTTAGTATATCATCATAGTACAATCCGGTTTAAGAGATCACCGGACCTACACAGGCCGGCATTAAAAAATACTGCACCTTGCAGCAGTCCGACAATACAAAATATTGCTGGCACGTACGCGCAGCTCCTGATCCGGCAGGCCCGAAGGTCGTTCCCGGAGGATAAGGACATCCACCCGGACATCCGGAACCGTTCATTTTTTTCAGTTCTGATCTTGATAATTTTTTCATAATAATCTGACTTTGGTTTTATATTATTTTATTTATGGTAGGTTTAGATAACCACTACACCATTGGAGGATAACAAGTTCCACCGGGTTTTCTCCAGCATCCCCAGGCTCCTCCCCCACGGAAGCAGACATATGCCGCGCCACCGCAGGCCTCAATCTGAAACTCAGTAAAACCGCCACTGATCTTACTTTTCTCTTCTCTCGAAAGTTTTTTAAGGTTTTTCATATGAATGTATTTATGTGTTTTTTAAGATCGAATTATAATTCTCCTTCCTCTATAGGATGTACAAAAGCATTACAGTCTACACCTACCGGAAAACATTCCTTTTTTTCGGCGCACCAGTACCGGTTTTTTCCACAGTAGACGTACACCGGTCCGTCAATTCCTGCACTTCCCTTTACCTGCTTAAGATCCTGTCTTGATAATTTTTTTAAATTTTTCATACGGCTTTGTTTTAACTGATTTATATTATGCAGAACAGCATAAACCTGTTCTGCTGTCACAGATTCCTATAAAGGGAGATCCATCAACAATACTTTTACAGACGCATTTCACTACACATCCTGATCCTCCTACAGGTACAGTGCCTCCAGGCCCTGCTCCTTTTACATACTTTAATTCCTGTCTTGAAAGTTTTTTTAAATTTTTCATCTTACTTAATTTTGGAATTAATTTCTATTATTCCTCATCAGGGATTTTACCGCAAAACAGTCCTTTTGGAATACATTTCCCCAGATATTCGCACCAGTAATGGGTGTAGATACATACACACGGGAAAGGTCCGCAATCCATCCCTGCTCCTGCTACTGTTTTTAACTCTTCTCTTGAAAGTTTTTTGAATTTTTTCATAATTATAGATTTAATCAATTTGTACTTGGTCTTACAAAAATGCCATCCCTTTTATTCAAAACAAACCTTCAATTAGCAGGTGCAGCCAAATTTTCAGTAAGTGTGACATTTTATAGAGTTTCTGTAGAAATCATATATAAAAAATTACCGTTTTCAATGTATATTCAATGATTTTTAAAAAAAGTCTGATAAAAAAGCAGAAAAACTGCAGAAATAGGTCCGGATTTTGAAGAATTAAAACGATTTTTGCTGAGTAAAAACAAAAGCAATGAGCAAAATATACCTTGAAGATGTTAAAATATATGCTTATCATGGCGTGCTTCCCGAAGAAAATATCATCGGAACTTACTACATTCTGAATGCAGAACTGCATACCGATCTGTGGAAAGCCGCTGAAACCGATGATCTGAACGACACGATAAGCTATGCCGACATCAACGGGATTATTCATCAGGAAATGAGCATCAAATCTAAACTGCTGGAACATGTAGCCGGAAGAATCATTTTAAAGATCCATGACAATTTTCCGCAGATCTCCTACATCAAACTAAAGGTAACTAAAACTTCGCCACCCATGCAGGGTGAAATGAAAGGCGCAAGCATTGAACTGGAAAGAAGTTTTAAGCCTGATGATCATTAAAAATTATTATTTTCGTTACTTAAAAAAATAAAACATTGAAATCTTTCAACATATTATTTCTGTTAACATTCGGACTGTTTTTCGGGCAGGAAAATACAGTAAGCCAGGCACCTGTCTATAATTTTCCGAAGATGAGATCCAGCATTACAATGCCGGTAACCATTCCGCTTTCCGAGATCAGCAATATGATCAATGCTACGGTAAAAGATCTGGTCTATCAGGATGACTCCTATACCGATAACAATAACGACCAGTTTAAAGTAAAGGTATGGAAAACCCGCCCGATCCGTCTGGTAGGCGGAACCAGCCAGAATATTCTCATTGAAGTCCCTCTAAGAATCTGGGCTGAAAAAGGAATCGGAACCCTGGGTGTTTATTCCTATCAGAATACCACTTTTGAAACGGTTATGTCTTTCAATACCAGCATTACCTTCAATAATAACTGGACGATCTCTACGGTTACGCGCCCCAACGGATTCAGATGGGTAACCAAACCGGTCCTGGATTATGGCAGGGTACAGATTCCGATAACGTCTATTGTTGAAAAAAGTTTAAAGGAACAACAGGAAAAATTCAGTAAGACGATTGACCAGCAAATGACCACCCAGCTGAACTTTCAGCAGTATGCGGTGATGGCATGGAATGTTTTTGCACAGCCCTTCAATATTTCAGAAGAATATAATACCTGGCTGAAGGTAAGCCCTATCAGCGTTAATATCACCCCATTAAAATTTTACGGCAACCAGATCGACACCAATATTGGAATTGATGTTTATTCTGAAACCTTTACCGGAAGCAAACCTTCGGCTTCCCAACCCATAAAAACAGTCAGTAACTTTAGCATCTCCCAAGGCCTTGCAGATAAATTCCTACTGCAGACTACGGCCAATATTCCTTTTACCGAAGCTTCTAATATCGCAAGAAATATGTTTTTGAATAAAGAATATGATGTGCGGGGATCAAAAGTGAAAATCAAGGATATCCGGGTATATGGTATTGATGACAGGGTTGTGATTGAAGCTGAAACGGAAGGATATGTCAACGGCAGAGCACTTATTTCCGGTATCCCTGTGTATGATGATGTCAAAAAGAAAATTGTACTGACCAATACCAAATTCAACCTTAAGACAGCTAATATCCTACAGAAAACCGCGACACTTCTCTTCAAAGGAAAAATTGTCAAGATGATTGAAGATGAATACGGAATTCCGACTCAGGATCTGGAGCTTGCCTCTAAAAAAAGCATTGAGGAAGCCTTCAATAAAGAATATTATAAAGGCTTAAAGATGAACGGTAAGGTATACAGCCTTAAACCCAGCAGTATCCTGATGAATCCTTCCGGAATTACCGCTGTTATCGATACCAACGCCACCCTTAAATTAATTGTAAGCGGATTTTAAACTAATCAAAAAACTAATAACAACCTTCCATGAAAAAACTTTTTAAAATTATTGAGGACAACAAGGCCTCACAGGGACTTCGGTTTGCGAACCTTCTCATCGACAGAATTGTTGTATATGCAATCTTTTTCCTTTACGGAACATTTTCAGTAATGATGTACCAGCTGCTGAATGTTGAATTTTTTCTGAACTTTGCCCGGAAACTTTCAGAACTTAGCAGGCTTGAAGATATTCTGGTAACCGCTACCGTTTATTTCTTCTATGTGTTTTTAATGGAATACTTTACCAAAGGCAGAACAGTTGGTAAATACATTACGGGAACCAAAGTGATGAGTACTGATGGAACCACTCCTACCCTTCAGGAATTTTTCATCAGAAATATTTCCAGGCTGGTACCGTTTGATGCTTTATCTTTCCTTGGACAGAACGGATGGCATGACAACTGGAGCGATACCCGGGTGATTAATATAAAAAAATATACCCTTGATAAACAGACCAAAGAAGAAATAAACAGCATGGGTACTAAAGAAATTGCATAAAAAATTTTTGTTGAATCATATATTTTGCTATATTTGCACACCTAAAAATGGTAAAGACAGGGTACTTTGGCCGAGCGGCTAGGCAGTGGTCTGCAACACCATCTACAGCGGTTCGAATCCGCTAGGTACCTCAACAACCTCTAATCATCTCGATCGTAGATTTTTAGAGGTTTTTTATTTTAAACCTTATCAGATTTCTGTGTCTGACGGATCAAGGATCAAGCACAAAAGTTGGGGGCTAAGCAAAAAGTTTGGTTAGCCTAAAGAGGAAAAATGTGGATCAGTCTCAAAGTGAGATCCGAAGTTCATTTAAACTAAAAAAATCATAGATTTTTTATTTTGACCGGATATAAGATCTGCTCCATCAGCAGAATCTGCGAGAGAATAAATACCATACGTATCCTTGATAATAAATAGGAGTTGAGGAACCTGCAGGGAACTATTTAACCGCAACAGGTCAAAGAAAATTCAATTACGTTTACCTTTTTCTATATTTGTCTTCAACGTTATAAAATTAAAATGCCCTCCAAAACGAAGGGCATTAAAAAGTACTAGTTTTTCATAGGACTGTAATATGAACTGCGGCGAATATACAACAAATTATTCATTACATAATATTACTACAATCATAAAGCCTTCAGATTCTGCATTAAAAGGAAATATTTTACACCAAAAAAAGTGAACAGTCAAATTCCATAATCTTTTTGAATCCCATCATTTTAAATAAAAGATCTATGACTTATCCCCTGTGCAAACCGGAAAATATCAGGAGTTCAATTGAGTAGAGGATTTCAGTATTGAATTTTTGGATACTTTTTGGCTCCATTGAATCTCCGATTTCAAAAAAATATTTTTGATTTATTTTCCGCTATTTTCTGCCTGTAATTTTTGTATTTACCCTTAATAAGCTGATTCTCAACAATCACCCAGTTTATTAAATCCCATGTTTATTTTACTTCTTTTATTACCAACAAAAAATCCCCGAATTGCTTCGGGGATAAAAACTAATAACCATGAAAACTCAAATTAAACATGAGTTGCTACACTACATTGAAAAATCGTGCCAAACACGAAAAAAAAGAAAAAATCTTTCGTATCTTGTCAAAAAACATGTACTAATGAAATTATTTTCGACTTTGGGACTATTATTTTTCTCAGTTTCAGCCTATGCGCAGATAGGTATCAATACCGATACCCCTAAAGCTACCTTGGATATTACGGTAAAAAAAGAAACACTTTCCATTGAAGGCCTTATTCCGCCGCGATTAACCCTTGAAGAGCTGACTGCAAAAGGCAATACCCTTTACGGAGCTGAACAGGAGGGCACCATTATTTACATTCTCAACACCAATGGGGGAAACAAAGAGGGACAAAGGGAAAACATCGACGGCAAAGGACTTTATATCTTCGATTCTGAAGCAGAAAACAACGAAGGCCGCTGGATGTGTCTTTTCTGCTACGGCTTTGCTTAAGTAAAAGAAACAGCAGCATCAACAAACAAAAAGCTTCCCTTTTACAAGGGAAGCAAGAAGCATGATATAAAGTGATGAAAATATATAGGATGCAGGTTTTAAATCAAATGTAGTGCAATTAAATCTCTTTATTTTATGACCCGGGTCATATAGCAGCTGCATCTTTTGTTGGTATATTTGAATCAATCAAACCCCATTTCCATCATTATTATCTTTTTAAACTTCCCGGTCCAGGGAAGTTTTTTAAAACACTACTTTTTTAGACCCCCATATATTTTTTTTCAGCTCTCCTTCCCGGAGAGCTTTTTTACAAAAATCCATTCTGGAAATTATTTCGATTGGCATAATTTATTCACTAATCAAAAAACATTAAAAACAGATATCATGGCACACAGAAACTTTAAAAAAGAAGATTTTGTAAAAGATCAGAATGAATACCAACTGGTATTCACGATCAACGAAATTGGTGAGGGCGTAAACCTGATCGTCGAAAGAAAAAATGAAAATGGTGAATATGAAGTTGTGCAGGCACAGATCAAAAGACTTAATGAAAGCATTTTTGTATGCTGGAGCGAGCCATTCGACGGCAGAGTGATTTATGAGGATTAGATGAACTAGAACTAAAAAGACCTCCGGTGAAGGAGGCCTCAAAAACACAAATGATGAAAAAAATTTTTTATATCAGAAATAAAAATTAATCCTTTAATTCTGCTTCCAAAGTTAGCGTATAGTTTCTTTTTTGTTTATGAGCACAGTCATAATTCTGATTTTTTTATAACATTAATAAAATGAAATGATTTCCTTTTTTTATTCAGAATAACATATTTATGAATCAAAATTGTAATATTAAATATTTTCACAAAAATATAATAAGCGTAAAATAATTTTTCAATCAATACAAAACAAATATTCAGTTTTTACCAAAAATACGATTACTGCGTAAATCAGTAAAGAATTACAGCTTTAATAGAGATGCAATTATTTTACTATTTTAACATAAATAATTAATTATAAAAAACAATTTCACAGCCATAATCCTTAAAAAATAATAAAAAAATATAACATATACCATGATCCATGTTATATTTTACAGAGATATTATTGCTTAGTTTTACACAAAATCTTAATTCATTATAACGTGATAAAGTTTTCTATACTTATAGCTAACTATAATAATGGGAAGTATTTTAGAGATTGTTATAACTCGCTGATCAGCCAGTCTTTTGGAAATTGGGAAGCTATAATTGTCGACGATGCCTCTACAGATAATTCCGTGGAGGTAATTGAAGCTATTATTAAAGATGATCCCCGTTTCAAAATGTATCACAATTCCTCCAACCAGGGTTGCGGCTACACCAAAAGAGAATGCATGAAATATGCGGAAGGAGAAATATGTGCCTATCTGGATCCTGACGATGCGTTATTTCCTGATGCTTTAGCGAAAACAGTACGGGAATATATCGGTAACACTAGCATTGTGGCCACCTATTCCCAGATGATGCTCTGTGATGAAAACCTAACTCCCGATAAGGTATATGGTGGAACTAAACAAATCTATAACGACCGTTATTTTTTTAACTGTCCTATACAGTTTGCGCATTTTTTCACCTTTAAGAAAGAGATTTATTTAAAAACCTCCGGTATTAACCCAGCTTTGAAAAGTGCTGTAGATCAGGATTTATATTTAAAGATTCTTGAACACGGCGGTGTAAAATACATCAAAGAGCCTCTTTATCTCTACCGGCTGCATTCCAATGGTATTTCACAACAGAAATCCAAGCAGGGAGCCAAAGAATCTTTTGCTAAAGTAATCCATGAGACCATGCAGAGAAGAGGAATCCAAAAAATCAATAACCAGATGGTCCCCGAAGTATATACCAGCGCACAGGAGATCTATGAACTTCTGAATTATCAGACTCAAAAATTGCACCGGCTGATTAATAAAGTAAAAGTAACATTCAATATATAACAAAGAAGGCTTCTCAGAAATGGGAAGTTTTTTATTTTGATAGACACAGCTTTGAATAAGGTAACGGGACGGGAAGAGACTATCAGTGATCATTACTGAAACTCTCTATACAATCAAATGATCCGAAAACAAATAAACAAATACGGTCTTCTAATTTTCACAACTTCATCATCCATCTTCAAGACATTAACAGAAACGGCCCCCTTCTCAGGAGGCCTAAAAACACAAATGATGAAAAAAATCTATTCAGAAAAATCCAAACAGAATTTCTTGGACAGTTACTGTCTTATTTCTTTTTTGATCATTTCCCATAAGGAATATCAAATTTATATTCTTAAAATACTCCCTTGATCAGTGGAGCAGAAATCAGATTTAAATATTAATTCCAACTTCTCAATGAAAGTTTTCCAGTTTTTTTAAGCAGTTAAATTTAATATAAAAATAAAACAAGATGAAATAAAAAACTAAAATAACTTCACATCAATTAAAAAAATCCTCTCACGAGGACTTACAAATTTATTTAAATATTTCTTCACTCGCAAAAGTTATTCAGACCAGGTAACAGGAATATAAACGGTAATATATCCATCTGCATCAACCTGAGCATCAGAAACAGCCATCGTTACTGAACCATAGCCTGTCCAGCCTCCCTGTCCCTGCATTGCAGAAAAAACATAATTCCCACCGGGAATCCCTTCATAATATTGAGGAAGCGTCTGAAATCCTCCACTGTAATAGGTGTCAAATACCTCACCGGTATCTGTATTTTCAGCAAGAAAGCTCCCTACATCGTGGCTGCCGGAAAGAATTTTTGTTCCATCCTGGTACAAAAGCCCGAATCTTACTTTATACGTTTTTGTTTTGGAAGTTTCTTTGGATTGTCTGGCCTGTTCCTGAGATTGAGGCTGGGCATCCAGCATATCATCATTTGAAGAACACGAAACCGCTACTGCAGACATACCGGCCAGGGCCAGCATCATAAAAATTGATCTTTTCATAATTAAAGTAATTTGGTGTAACAAAAGTAAGTATTTCATGTGAACTGAATGAAAATAAACCATGAACTAAAAATTATATTAAGATCGGAAAATCAATGCCTTAAAAAATTTATTAAAAAGCACTGCAGTGCTTTTTCTGTTTCTTAAAATGGCCTAAAACCATCAAAATTTCATACTTTTATCTATTTTAACATTCTTTAACTAAAATTTGGCTTCATAATTGAAAATACCTACAAAGTTGAAGCCGTTAGGCAGAAACTGCTTATTAAAATTTGAATTATGAAAAAGATAGTATTAACAGGGTTTTTATCCGTTTTTTTAATGACGGCCTGTAAGAAAGACGAAAGAACCGCAGAAAAATCTCTGGAAGAGCAGAAACTTGAATTTCAGGCCAGACAGCTTGAAATAGAAAAACAAAAGCTGGCTATTGAAAAAGAAAAGCTGGTATACGAAGCCCAGAAGAAAGCAGACAGCATTGCAGAAGATAAAAAATCAAAAACTGCTGCTGCCAATAATTCAAAACCTCAGATCATAAGAGAAACAAAAACCATATACAGAGACCGAAACTCCAATTCCAATTCAGGTGGCGGAAGCTATGCAGATAACGGAAGCAGTGCTTCACAGGGAACCACCCAAAAGAAAAAAGGGATGAGTAAGGCTGCCAAAGGAACCATTATCGGTACTGTTGGGGGAGCTGCTGCAGGAGCTATCATTGCCAAGAAGAACAGAGGTCTTGGTGCCGTGATCGGAGGAGTTGTCGGGGGTGCAACCGGATATACCATCGGTAGATCTCAGGACAGGAAAGACGGAAGAGTACAACCGCGTAATTAATATTTTTCACGATAACATGTAAAGATTGCTTATTTTTAGGCAATCTTTTTTTATGATCTTACTTCTGTTTTCCTGTATTCTTATCATCCCGGTTCTGGCAGGCTGGGGAAAGATCATGGAGTGTATTTTCGGAGCAGTGTATGACGGCATCTCAGGAAAGATTATTTTCGGAATACTCGGATTGAGTCTCATCTGGACTGTTTCAGCATTTTTGATGCCTGTGAATATATATATGGAAGTTCCGGTAATTCTTGCAGGACTTTTCTTTTTTTTCAGAAATAAACAATATGGGTATTTCTATCACTTTTCAAAAAAAGACACTGTTTTATTGTCAGGGATATCATTGATTATTCTGTATTGCAGTTCCTTCTATCCGTACCTGCTGGATCATTTCGGGTATTATGTTCCCACAATACAATGGCTGACTGAATACGGCCTGGTTAAAGGAATTTCAAACCTGGAGCTTACGTTGGGGCAGATGTCCGTATGGCATATTTTCCAGGCAGGATTTTCAGGGTTTTCAGATCCTTTTTTAAGGATCAACGCTGTTCTTTTGATCATCTATACCCTGTACATCTTTGAGAAAAAAAGCTGGATCCAGCTCTGTTTTTTACCGGTACTGCTTCTTTTTTCACAATCCCCCTCTCCTGATCTGCCCGTTATTACCTTATCCCTGATAATGCTTCAGGAAATCATCAGCGGAAATAAAAATACTTCTCTTCTTTTTGCTTTTTCCATTTTTGTTTTTGCTATAAAACCAACGATGATATGGCTTCCGGTTCTGGCTTTTCTTTACTCCGTTTTTATTGTTAAATCCGGATTCAAGAGCCTGATTTTTGGAACCACGATTCTCTTTTTATTTTTTATTAAAAATATCTGGACCTTCGGATATCCGGTTTTCCCAGTCTCCATCGCAGATTTAGGAGTTCCTTGGAAACCTGACCCCGGAATATTACAAACGTCTTCTCAATTTGCCATTCAGAAAACGTTTGATATGCAGTATTCTTATGAAGCCATTCAGAAATTCAGTTTCGGAGATTATATCAAAAACTGGCTCACACTAAAAGGGATCAAATCCAAAATCAATATCCTTTTTATTATCAGTATCATTTTATTTTCGGTTTTCACTTTTGTCAAAAAGAAAAAAATTCTGAGCCTGATCTGTATTTCATTATTGATCAAAAGTGTACTGGTCCTTGTTTTTTCAGCACAGTACCGTTTTTTTATTGACATATTTTTCGTTATATTTTTTGTGCTTTTTCTCCCTTATCTCAACAAAAAAAGATCGGTTTTTATTTTTACGTCCGGAGCTTTGGTTCTGATATTTATCTTATCCTTTCCTGCTTTCATTCAACAGTATGTTCCCAGCTTCAAACCGGGAAATTTCATGGCAGGATTTCAAAAAAAACAAGTCTGCAAACCCTCCGTCTATCAATATAAAAAATATGATACGTTTCAGGTGGGAAACCTCCGGTTCAATGTTTCAAAAAATTATCCTTTCAGTTTTGATTCACCGCCTCCATCCGTTTCAAAAGAATCTATTCTTCAGGATCTGAACGCAGGAATTTTCCCGCAGTGTATTGATCCGAAAAATATAAAAAAAGGATTCATCCGGAAAAAACTTTCTCCCCATGAAAAAATGGAGGTTGAAAACATTATCCATAATATCAAAAACACTGATAAACAGAACTAATCCGGAAACTTTATTATCTGGAGAAAAAAAGGTAATTTTGTATCATGTTCAACACGTTAGGTAATCTTCTCAGTCTTACAACATTTGGAGAAAGTCACGGTGCGGCTTATGGCGGCATCATCAATAATTTTCCGGCAGGTTTAACGGTAGATCTCGATCGGGTTCAATATGAGCTTGACCGTAGAAAGCCCGGCCAGTCGGCTATTGTCACACAAAGAAAAGAAAGCGATACGGTAAAGTTTCTTTCCGGAATTTTTGAAGGAAAAACAACCGGTACTCCTATTGGTTTCATCATTGAAAATGAAAATCAGAAATCAAAGGATTATGATCACATCGCGAATGCATACCGTCCGAGCCATGCGGATTTTACCTATGATCAGAAATTCGGGATCAGGGATCACCGTGGCGGTGGAAAATCTTCAGCGAGAGAAACCATTAACTGGGTGGTTGCAGGAGCGCTTGCCAAACAGCTTTTATCTGATATAGAGATTAATGCTTATGTATCTTCCGTAGGCGATATTTTCTGTGAAAAGCCCTACCAGGCTTTGGATTTTTCCCAGACGGAAAGCAATGAAGTGCGCTGCCCGGATGCTGAAACCGCTGCAAAAATGATCGAAAGGATCAAAGAAATCAAAAAGGAAGGAAATACCATTGGCGGAACCATTACCTGTGTCATCAAAAATGTTCCCGCAGGAATTGGTGAACCCGTATTTTCAAAACTTCAGGCGGAACTGGCAAAAGCTATGCTCAACATCAACGCCTGTAAAGGATTTGAATATGGAAGCGGATTCTGTGGCGCTAAAATGACCGGAAAGGAGCATAACGATGCCTTCAACACCGATTTTACCACAAAATCCAATCTATCCGGAGGAATCCAGGGCGGAATTTCCAATGGAATGGATATCTATTTCCGGGTAGCTTTCAAACCGGTCGCAACCATTTTAAGACCTCAGGAAAGTGTGGATAAAGACGGAAATCCGGTTATTGTGGAAGGTAAAGGGCGTCATGATCCATGTGTACTGCCAAGAGCCGTTCCTGTTGTGGAAAGCCTCGCGGCATTTGTGCTCGCAGATCTGTTCCTGATCAACAAAACAAGAAATATCAATCATTTTTAATATACTAATACAGGGTAATGAAAAATTACTGGGACAACGGAATTTCTTTTGAAGAATATATCCGTATAGGAAAAGAAAGACTTGAAAACCCTGCCACTCAGCAGGATGCAGAATACAAACCTTATTACGAGCTGGGAATTCAGAGAATGGACAGGACTTTAAAGAAGTATGTTCGGGATGAAGAGCAGCTGAAAGAACTGGAGTCAAAGAATTTCGACGGAAAGATTCTTATCATTTCCGAAGCATGGTGCGGCGATGCCAGTGCCACGGTTCCTGCTCTGGTCAAGTTTTTTGAAGGCCACAACGAGGTAAGGATTTTCCTCAGAGACAGCGATAAAAGCCTGATCAACCAGTTTCTGACCAACGGCACGGAATCTATTCCGAAAGTGATCATCCTGGACCATGAATTCAATGTAAAAAACTCATGGGGTCCGCGTCCGAAATACGGACATGAGCTGCTGATGAAATACAAAGCTGACCCTGACGGCTACCCGAAGGACACTTTTTACAACGACCTGCAGCTGTATTATGCCAAAAACAGGGGTAAAGACGCAGTACAGGAAATTTTAGATTTGTTGTAGCCTTGTTTGAGGCCGCAAAATAACGGTAAAAATCAGTCTATGAAAAAAAGTATTATTTATATTGTCCTTCTCGCCATTATCGGTGTTATTGTTTTTGTTCCGGGTATAAGAAAATATCTGCAGGATCAGTTCTTTCCGGTTGCCACTATTGAAAATGCAGTACATGTAAGCGAAGAAGATTATGATATTGAGCTGAAAGGAATCAATACTCCGGATACCAATCTCAAAAATTTCAAAAACAAAGCTGTTTTTCTTAATTTCTGGGGAACCTGGTGCCCGCCATGCCGGAAAGAATGGCCTTCTATCCAGAAGCTGTACGATTCCAGAAAAGGAAACGTAGATTTTGTCCTGATCGCCATGAATGATAAAGAGGATGCGGTAAGAAAATTTTTAGAAGAAAATAAATATAACGTTCCCGTTTATATCGCGCAAAGTCCGATTTCTGAAAAGATTCTTCCCAAAGCTTTTCCTACCACCTTTCTTCTGGATAAAACCGGAAGAATCATCATTAAGGAAGATGCCTACAGAGACTGGAACACAGAAACGGTGCACCAGTTTATCGATAATATTATCAAGTAATTTTAACTAAATTTTATAATTAGTTGGTACAAAATTTGCGAAATTTACAACGTTGAAAAATTTATTTAAAACTAAACACAAAATGAAATATTCAAAATTGAATCTTGCAAAAGAAGCCATTAGCCACAAAGGTTTCGTAAAAAAAATCCCTGATATTTTCAGAATGGTAAAAATGTGGAGAAAAGGAACGTATCCGATGAAATCCATTGACATTATCCTTCCGTTACTGGGACTTTTATATGTAATCTCTCCTATTGACCTTCTTCCCGAATTTGCCATTCCGGTGCTTGGGGTGATGGATGACCTTGCCGTCCTCTCCCTTACCATTCCGAAACTGGTGAAGGAAGTAGACAAATTCCTGCTGTGGGAAGCAGAACAAAGGCTTAAAGGCACAAAAATTATTGATGCAGAAATTGTAAAATAATTGCATTCACAAAGAAAATATAAACCATCTCAGGAAATTCCGGGATGGTTTTTTGTTGACAAATCTCCGATAAATTTTTAAGCCTTATTTCAAATCCTTAAATTTGCAGTATCTAATAAAAAATAATGGAAAGTAAAAAAGAATTCTTCTTAGAGTGCTACAAGCTGGGCATCATCAAATTCGGAAGGTTTACCCTGAAAAGCGGTATCGAAAGTCCGTTTTATGTAGACCTCAGACCTTTGGCTTCAGACCCTAAAATTTTAAAAAATCTCGCCAATTATTTATTGGAAATGCTTCCACTGGATAATTTTGATCTGATCTGCGGAGTTCCCTATGCTGCCCTTCCGATGGCTACAGCCATGTCGCTGGAAAGCTACATTCCATTAATTATTAAGAGAAAAGAAGCTAAAAGCTACGGAACAAAAAAACTGATTGAAGGTATTTACCAGAAAGGACAGAACTGTCTTCTGGTAGAAGATGTGATCACATCCGGAAAATCTCTTGTGGAAACCATCGCTGAAGTGGAACAGGAAGACCTTAAAGTCGCTGACATCGTTGTGGTTCTCGACAGGGAACAGGGCGGAAAACAGCTACTGGAAAGCAAAGGGTACAGAGTACACACTCTTTTCAATATCTCAGAAGTATGTGATATTCTCCAGGAAACGGGAGAATTATCCGATGAAGAAGTAGCGAGAATCCAGGATTTTCTTCAGGGAAATCATATTCAGTTTGAGGAAAAAACCAGAGCTTCTTACGAACAGAAATTACAGCAGACCCAGCACTCGGTTTCAAAAAAATTATTAGAAACGGCTTTAGCTAAAAAATCAAACCTGATTGCTTCAGCAGATGTCACTACAACGCAGGAGCTTTTGGCACTTGCTGAAAAAGTAGGTCCGCACATCATTGCATTGAAAACCCATATTGATATCATTTCGGATTTTGATTACGAAAAAACCATCCTTCCTTTAAAAGAGCTTGCTTCCAGACACCAGTTTCTTCTGATGGAAGACCGCAAATTTGCAGATATCGGAAATACCCAGGAACTTCAGTTTACAAGCGGTGTTTTCAGAATTACGGACTGGGCAGATTTTGTAACCTCTCAGGTCATCGGAGGTTTTGAATCTTTAGACTGCTTTAAGAATGTAGGCGTAGTGGCTATCGTAGGAATGTCTTCCAAAGGAGCCCTGACTACTGCTGACTACCGCGAGGAAGCTCTTAAAGTGGCCTTATCACATCCTAATGTGATTGGTGGTGTATCACAAAATCAGATTCCTGAAGATCTTTTACTGTTCACTCCGGGCGTTAATCTCGCTGATTCAGGAGACGGAAAAGGCCAGCAATATAATACTCCAGAGCATGTTTTTAAAATGCTTCATACCGATTTCATTATCGTGGGAAGAGGTATTTACAAGTCTGAAGACCCGGAAACCGCTGCTGTTACGTATAAAAACGAAGGCTGGAATGCTTATGTGAATTCTTTACAAAAAAAAGAGATTCAAGGCTAAAATCCTATAAAATATATTCAAAATAAGTTTATATTTGGGCTTTATCAAAGGATATTGAAAAAGATCAGCATTTGCCTTATTTTGTTTTGTGGAATTATAAAGGTTTCCGCACAAAAGGACAGTATTTATATAGAAGCCAGATTATCTGCCGACAGAAAAAACCTGGAGGTGAATCAAGAGGTTGTTTATTACAATAACTCCGGAAAAGATCTTCATACCGTAAAACTTCTGAACTGGGTTTCTGCCTATAACAAAAGGAAGTCGGCGCTGGTGTACAGGAAACTGGAAGACCGGAACAGTGATCTTCATTTCGCAAGCCCGGAGCAGCTGGGAAAACTTCTGGAGCTTACGATTAAAACTTCGGAAAACCAACCTTTTCCTATACCTGTAATTTCAGAGGAGAACTTTTTCCTACCTCTGAAAGAAGCGTTAAAGCCGGGTGAAAGCATCACTTTACAGTTACAGTACCGGATGCAGCTTCCTGATAAAAAATTCACAGGATACGGTACCGATGGTAAAACCACAGCATTAAAATATTTCTTTATTGTTCCGGATCATTTTGATCCGGACAATATTTCCCAACGAAGCTACAATGATATTGAGGAGTCTGTAAGCTTCAATACATTCTGGACGGTAAATTTTGATCTTCCACCGAACAGTTTCATTGAAGGAAATCTCCCCCAGATCCAGATGAATTCCTTTAAAGGTTATCTGGAATCTGATCCGGAATTTATTGTTTCAGACAACAGCCTTCCTACCATGAGGATCAGTGTGGACGGAACAGATACGGAAATAAAATTCGGATATCCTCTAAAACCTGAAGTGAAGCAGAATCTTGAATTCTACCTTCCTCTTCATTTAAAATTCATTAAGGAAAGAACCGGCTTTCTGCCTTCCAGCCTTTTTATCTCGGATAAATTCAGGTCCAAAGAAGATTTTTTCGGAAACAATGATATTACTTTCTGGAAATTCAGGTTTCAGCTTTTTACGGATGCTGAAAAAACGGATCTCGACTATTTCGGAATTATCGCCAAAAAAGTTCTTGATGAAAGAATTATCACAGATAAAGAAAAAGATCATTGGTTCAAGAACGGTTTGAAATCTTATCTGGAAATTCAGTATCTGCAAAAGTTTTACAAGGACACCAAACTGCTGGGAACGCTTCCTGAAACTAAAATCTTTGGCGTAAAGCCCCTGAAACTTTTCCATGCTTCCAATGTAAAACTTCTGGACCGTTACGGACTCGCTTATCAATATATCATGTCACAGAATCTGGATCAGAAAATCAGTGAGGATTTTTCAGACCTGAGTAATTTCAATGATATGGCTATAAGCAGTTTTGAAACCGGAAGTCTTTTCAATTATACGGCAGATAAAATGGGCTATGACCAGTTTGATACGTTGTTGAGAGATTATATTGCTCAAAATACCGGAAAAAAAATTGCTCCGGAAGACTTTCTGCATGATCTTGCTGAAAAAGATAAAACCTCAGGTTATCTTTCCGGATTTTTAAAGCAGAAAAACAGGGTTGACTTCAGACTGAAAAAGGTAAAAAGGGAAAATGATATTTTCAATATTAAAATCGGAAAAAATACAGACCTGCCTATTCCGGTAAAGCTTGAAACACATACCTATGACGGTGAAAAGAAAAGCTACTGGATAGAAACAGAGGAAAATGAAAGAATCAAAAACCTATCGCTTCCTGCTTCTGATGACATCCATAAAGTGACTCTGAACAGCGGCTATATCTTCCCCGAATCCAAATACCGGGATAACTTTTTATACGCCAAAGGCTTGTTTTCCAACACCAAGAAAATAAAGCTGAAATTCATCAAAGATATTCCCAATCCGGAGTATAATGAAATTTATATAAGCCCGAGAGTACGCTTTAATAATGCTTATGATAAGTTCCTTTTTGGAATCAACCTGAAAAACCAGTCTTTTTTTGACCAGAAGTTTTTATATTCTGTTACCCCGATGTACAGTTCCGGAACAGGAAAACTTACCGGATCGGGAGCGGTATCCTACTCCTTTCTTCCTGCTGAAAGCATCATCAGAAGCCTGACTTTCGGAGTTTCCGGCTCGTATTTCCATTATGATTACGGACTGGCTTACAGAAAGGGATCGTTATTTTCCAGCATCAGCTTTCGAAAAGACCCAAGAAGTACCGTCAGCAGAAGCATTGGATTTTCATACAATTATTTTGAAAGGGATCTGAGTGCGAAAATGATCGCCAACAAAGATTATGGGAAGTACAATCTCTGGAGCTTCGGATACGGATACAGTGACAGCCGGATGATCCATGAAAAAAGTCTCAGCTTAAGTGCTCAAGGAATGGAAGATTTTAACAAAATAACTGCTGAAGGATTTTACAGATGGGAATTTGCTCCTAAACAGAAATTAAGCCTACGTCTTTTCGCCGGTTATTTTGTAAGAAATGATACCCGGAACAATACCTTCAACTATGGTATCTCAAGGGTTTCCAACTATTCATTCTCTTATAATCTTCTGGGCGAAAGTGCCAACAGCGGTATCCTCTCACAGCAGTTTATTCTGGCTGACGGAGGTTTTAAATCTTTTATTCCCGGAACAGTCAACAAATGGATCACGTCTTTTAATGTAGATTCCAGTGTTTGGAAAATATTCCATGTATATGCCGATGCCGGAATTTATAAAAATAAAAACCGCCCTACCCAGTTTATCTGGGACACCGGAATCAAAGTACGGGTTATCCCGGATTTTCTGGAAGTCTATTTCCCGATACAATCATCCTTAGGATTTGAACCTTCCTTTAAAGACTATGGAAGACGGATCAGATATACCCTGATTCTGAATCTGGGGTCTATCATTAATGCTGCCAGAAGGGGCTGGTATTAAGGATCGGTTTTGAAGCAGGGAATTATCTTCTCATGAACTATAGTTAAAAAATAAACAGTTTTTTACTCTTCATTTTTGCTTACTAGGCTCAACTAATTAAAGAATATCTCAAAAAAGTCACATTGTATTCATTCAATAACGAAAAAAAATTCCGGCCGTTTCTTCGAAACGGCCGGAACGGTATTGTCAAAAGAACTTTTTTAAATTAGTCTTTTAAGATTTTCTGAGATACAGGCTCGTTGTTTACCATTCCTGTAACGATATAGTTTCCTTTTCCTAGTTCAGCAACGCTTAATATTTCGTTGTTTTTAACAGAAGCAGTCTTCACTACCTGTCCGAACATGTTGTAAATTTTCACCTCTTTCACATCAGCTCCGAAAGTAATTCTGTCGTTTTTCACAAACGTATTTTTTACGAAATTTACTGTTTTTGTGTTTTTAACGTCTGAAACTGCTAATGTACCTGTTGTTACGATAACATCATCAAGAAAAAATCTATTGTTAGATGCAACAGAGGCCTCAAATGTAATTGTTACAGCACCAGTAGCACCAGTCACACTTACACTATAGTTGGAAAAACTTCCTTTTACTAATGTTACTGTAGCTTGACTTAAAGTAGCGCCAGTTGCAGATATATTCAAAGTAGTTTTTTCATTTGTAGTATTCCAAGCACCCGCTCTGAAAGTTAAAGTTCCGTTACCTGTTAAAGTAATAGTTGGTGTCGTAACAGATCCTTTTAATGAACCGGTTCCAGCCTTAAGAGCCCCATTTGCTTTGTACACTTTTGAAAGTGTCCAAGCTCCACCAGTTACATAAGAAGTATTTCCATCAGCAAGTCCTTCAGTGGCAATCTGCCCCCCCCATAAACCATCGTTTCCTCCTGTTCCTGTCACATCATCAAAAGTTGCACTAAACACTGTTTGTGCAAAAATACCTGTAGCTACCATAACTGTAGCAAAAAACGAATAAAGTTTTTTCATGATTTAAAATTTAAAATTATTTTTATGTAAAATTACAAAAAAACCACCACTTTATAAAAATGATGGTATATATTTAACAATTAATTAAAATTACTTTTTAATAACCTTCTCAGAAACGGCTTTACCATTAACATTTCCTGTTACCACGTAAATCCCGGTCTGTAGATCTTCTACATTCAGAGATCCGTTTTCTGCAACAGAAGCAGATTTAACTAACTGACCATTGGTATTATAGATCTTCACTTCGGCTTTTTCTCCAAAATAAATTTCTTTAGTTACGGATGTATTCTTAATGAAATTTTTATATTGAACTTTAGAGTCGTTTACAGCAAGTGTCGCCTGGGTTACCACTTTGATATCATCAATAAAGAATCTTCTGTTTGAACCGGAAGAAGCAAATTTAATTTTTGTGGATGATGTCCCACTCATAATATTAACGGTATACGTTGAAAAGGTAGATTTAGTAAGCGTAAAAGTGCTTGTTCCACTGAGACTTCCACCACCTGTTATGGTAACGCTCAAATTGGTATTGTCTGTACCATAAGCTGCTGCTCTGAAAGTAAGGGTGGCATTTCCTGAAAGTCCGGCTAAAACGGGCGTAGTTACGGAACCTGCTGCCCCTCCTGAACCTGATTTGATACATTGTCTCGCTCCACCTGAAGAAGCAAATGCCCATCCGGCAGATGTATACGTATTTAATGATCCTATGCCTACATTTCCGGACCAGACCCCATCATTTCCTCCATCTCCGTTAAGATCATTAAATGGTGCATCTAAAATTGTTGTCTGTGCAAATGCTGAAACAGCAAATACTGCTGCTGCAACTAACGAATAAAATTTTTTCATGTTTGTAAAATTTAATTTTTAATAATTTACAGGGTAAAATTAGCCCTATTTTTATCAACACCACAATAATTAGATTAAATTTTTGTTAATAACACTAAATCCATTACCGTTAACATTTTTTAGTTATTTTTACGAATTATTTTGAAGGATTTGCGGAATTTTTTTCTTCTGTTCATGTTGGTTTTCCTGGGCATATTTTCGGGTCATGCGCAGGTTTTCTCATGGAAAAATCCCAATATCCCTCAGGACAGCATCAAAAAAGACAGTATTCTCGCAGCCAGGTTTGAACAGGACATTTTTGCAAAGGATACTTTAGATTTTGTAAGAACCAACAACAAGATCATCGTAGATGAAGCGGTACTGGCTAAAAATGATAAAAAAAGATTTTTAGGGGAACTTAACTCCAAGGGGTCTATTATCCGGGGAATTACCTTCGGGAATAACCAGGGGCAGTCGGTACAGAGTTCCATGGATCTTCAGATTTCAGGGAGACTTTCAAAGGATGTTACCATTCTGGCAAGTATTTCGGATCACAATCTTCCGATACAGGCTGACGGCTATACGCAGACACTGGAGGAATTCGACAAGATCTACATGCAGCTTAACATTAAGGAAAAATCAATCCTGAGAGCCGGCCATCTGGACCTTCTGGAAGCTAAAAGCTACTTTTCAAAATACCAGAGACGAAGTATGGGATTACAGTTCCAGACTGAACTTGGTACCGAGAACAAAACTCTGGTAGATGTTTCTATGGGGGTTGCGCGAAGTGAATTTCACAGAGTCCGATTTCAGGGAGTTGAAGGTAACCAGGGACCTTATCGTCTGACCGGAAAGAACGGGGAACAGTTCATCACCCTTATTTCAGGTTCTGAACAGGTGTTCATTGACGGTATTTTGATGAAACGTGGGGAAAACCAGGACTATATCATCAACTATAACACCGGTGAAGTTACATTTACCAGTTTCCGCCCTATTTTCCAGCAGAATTTCATTACGATTTCCTATAACTATACCAACAGAAATTATTCAAGATATTTATTCACCGGAAAACTTGAGCATCAAAGAGAAAAATTCAAGGTCGGGCTGAACTGGTTTATGGAGAATGATAATAAGAATGCCCCTCTTGCTTTAAATTTATCTGAAGAAGATCAGAAGGTTCTTGCTGACGCCGGTAATGATCCCAATCTGATGTATGCCCCTTCCGGAGTCGTTACGGAATATGATGTCAACAAGATTTTATACCGCCTAAACCCGAACGGAAATTTCTATGAATTTTCTACGGATCAGAATGAAACACTTTATCAGGTTTCATTTACTTATTTCGGAGTCAATCTAGGGGATTACAAAATTACACAGACCACCAATAACGGCCGTGTTTTTGAATATGTGGGTGCCAATATGGGAGATTACAGAGCCGTAAGAAAGCTCCCTGCTCCTCAGAAATCACAGGTATTTTCACTTAATTCGGAATATCTTCTGAACGAAGGGAAAATTGGTGTTGATTTCTCCCTCAGCAATTATGATGTCAACCTTTTTTCTTCAAAAGATTCTGATCAGAATATAGGATATGCCTATCGCGTTTTCGGAAATAAGAGCTTTACAAAGAACGGATGGAAAGGAACCCCGAGTTTTGAATACCAGTATATTGATAAGCAGTTTCATATTCTGGACAGGATTAATGATGTGGAATTCTCCAGGGATTTTAACCTTGCCCAGGAATTCAACCAGAGAACACAGAACAGATTTATTTTCAGTTTCTTAAATAAATGGAATAATAAATCGACTTTAAATTATCGTATCAACTACCTGAATGAGCAGGATTCCTATAAAGGGATTAAAAATGATCTTGACTTCGGATGGATCAAGGGGAAGTTCTTTACGAAGGGAGCTTTGTCTTATCTTAATACCAATGCAACGCTTCAGGATACCAAATTCATCAGAGGAGGTGTTTCTACGGAATACACCGGTAAAAAAGGAAGTTGGGCCATCGGCGCAAGTATGGAGCATAATGAGAAGAAGTACAATGATACCCAGCTTATGGACCTTACCAGTTTCAGCTGGAAAGAGCTTTTTGTACAGAAAAAAATCGGTGACAGTACAAGAACGAAGCTTTTAGCCAAAGTGTATATGAGAGATAACGACTCTGTCCGTAATAACAAGCTGGAAAACATGAATAATATTCTGGGATTCATGGCCGAAAGTCAGATCATTAAGACCGAAAGAACAACCTTAAATGCGTTGGTACATTACAGAAAGTTTTTCTATCAGAGTGATGAAGCCAACACAACACGGAATAATGACTTCGTGGTAGGAAATATTCTTTACAATCAGCAGCTTTTCAGAAACGGAATGCGTCTTCAGGCATTTTATGAGCTTGGAAACGGACAGGAGGCACAAAGGGAATTCCAATACCTGAAAGTTACAGACGGACAGGGTGTTTATAAATGGACCGATTATAACGGAGACGGCATTCAGCAGCTGGATGAGTTTGAGATTGCCGAGTATTCCGACCTCGCCCAATATATCAGAATCTACACCAATTCTGTACGGTATATTCCTTCCAATAAAAATAAGATACAGCTCGCCTTATTTGTGAACCCGTCTATTGTTTTCAACTCGGAAAATGCATTTTTAAAGCGCTGGAATTTCAATATTTCACTGAATTCTCAAAACTCATTCTACAAAAAAGATAAAGTTCTTGTGCTGAATCCTTTTGAAAAGAACAGTGATCAGATTCTTAAAAACCAGAATATTCTGGCCTCGGTACAGTTTAATCCTACGGAGAAATCCGGATGGAACGGAAACTATCGTTTTATTACCAACGATAATCTCATCAATGCCAATTTCAGTAATGAAGAAAGGGAACAGACTTCACATTTCCTGAATATAGGATATTGGTTTAATAAAGAATTCAGGGTCGACTGGGAAAACTCTGTTCACGATATTCAAAACTCTTCACAGCTTTTCGCAACAAGGGATTACCGACTCAATAATTTTGAAACAAAACCTAAAGCCACCTATAAATTTACAGATGCCATCCAGGCTGAACTCTCTTCTGCCTACCGTCAGAAAAAGAGAATTGATGGTGAAGAGCTCCTGAAAGCCTTTGATATTACGGGAACCATTCAGTGGGAACGTAAAAAAACATCAATCAGAGGAAATTTCTCTTTCATCAACAATAATTTCACCGGAAACAATTTCAGTATTGTAGGAAACCAGATGCTTGACGGCCTGAAACCGGGTAAAAATCAGGTATGGAGTGTTTTCATCCAGCAGGCGATCAACTCATTCCTTCAGCTTAATTTAAATTATGAAGGAAGAAATTCGGGGGAAAGAACGATTCATATTGGTAGTATGCAGGTGAAAGCGAGTTTTTAATGGGCTTGGGAGTTGGGGAATTGGAGAGCTAGAGAGTTTGAGGGTTTAAGGGTTTAAGGGTTTTTAGGGTAAATCGTTTTATCTTTTTTAATATTCATATAATAAAATGCTGAAGGCTGACATCTGGTGTCTTGATTCCTGGATTTTCATCTTTGTACCGCACTCTATTCACACCATAGATATTATCATATTCTCAAATGTTTATAATTTCGTAAATTTGCACCATGATAAAAATAGGCAATATAGAACTGCCGGAATTTCCGCTTTTGCTGGCACCGATGGAAGATGTAAGTGATCCTCCGTTCAGACGCCTGTGCAAAATGCATGGTGCCGATCTTATGTATTCAGAATTTATTTCTTCCGAAGGCCTGATCCGTGATGCGATCAAGAGCCGTAAAAAACTGGATATCTTCGATTATGAGAGACCTGTAGGAATCCAGATTTTCGGTGGTGATGAGGAAGCTATGGCTATGTCTGCAAGGATCGTGGAAACCGTAAATCCGGACCTGGTGGATATCAACTTCGGATGCCCTGTAAAAAAAGTAGTTTGTAAAGGAGCGGGAGCAGGTGTTCTGAAAGACATCGATCTCATGGTACGTCTTACCAAAGCGGTTGTAAGTTCTACCCATTTGCCTGTAACGGTAAAAACCCGTCTCGGATGGGACAGCACCAGCATCAACATTGATGAAGTGGCAGAACGTTTGCAGGAAACCGGGATCAAAGCTTTAACCATCCATGCGAGAACCCGTGCACAGATGTATAAAGGCGAAGCGGATTGGGAACATATTTCCAGAATCAAGCAGAATCCTAATATTGAAATTCCTATTTTTGGAAACGGGGATATCGATTCTCCTGAAAAAGCACTTGAGTACAAACAAAAATACGCCTGTGACGGAATCATGATCGGCAGAGCCGCTATTGGCTATCCATGGATTTTCAATGAAATCAAACATTTCTTCAAAACGGGTGAGCACCTGCCTGAACCTACTATTTCAGACCGGCTTCTGGCGGTACGCCAACATGCAGAATGGAGTGCAGAATGGAAAGGTGAAAGACTCGGCCTGGTTGAAATGAGACAGCATTACAGCAATTATTTCCGGGGAGTTCCTCACTTTAAGGAATTCAGAAAAAAATTCCTGGAGGTATTTACTTTGGTTGAAATGGATGCTTTAATTAAAGAAACCCAACAGTTTTACGAAGAATATCAACCTCAGATATAAACAAATAAACCATCAGAAGTCTGATGGTTTATTTGTTTTGTCTGGTCTAAAGAATTTTTAATATCCTTCTGATGAGGACTGATTTGTTATCAACGCCAGTGCTGAAGAGGTTCCGATCCTTTTTACTCCCATACTGATCATCTTCTCCGCATCTTCGGGAGTTCTTACTCCGCCCGCTGCTTTTACGGGAAGTTTTCCGGCATGGTCCAGCATGATCTTAATTCCTTCAAATGTAGCACCGTTAGGTTTTCCGTCAGCGGTTTCATAAAATCCGGTTGATGATTTTACAAAAATATGAGGAAGATCATTTTCAGAGAAATTTTCTTCTGCCCAGTCTGCAATATGTTGGGTAATATCAGCAATTTGTTGATCTGTTAAAGCGGCGATCTCAATGATCCATTTGGCCACTTTATGATGTTCCAGGCAAAGCTGGGTACCTCTTACAAATTCATCTTTTACCAACTCCAGATCTCCTTTCAGGTAGGCACTGTAATTGATGACAAAGTCCAGTTCATCCGCTCCGTCTGCAATAGCTTTTGAAGCTTCGGCAAGTTTTTCGTCAACTGAATATGTTCCTTCATGAAAACCGATTACGGTTCCCACCACAACATCTGAATTTCTTTCCTGAATATACTTTTTAATTTCGGCTACGTAATCCGGTCGGATCATGACGGCAAAAATACCATTGTCAATCGCTACCTGCGCAAGCTCTTTGTTGATGAGTAATGTTTCTTCGTTTGATTTTCCCGACTGTGCAGGCGTCTTCAAATAGGTTGAATCCAAATATTGTGCAATGTTCATATCGTTATACTTTCAGTTGTCTGTAAATACCTTGCTCCAAAGATATGAAAGTTTCTGTTCTTGTCACCCCTTTTAGCTTCTGAAGTTTGCTTAGAATCTGCATAAGGTGATCATTATCCTTACAAAGAACTTTCAGGAAGATGGTATAGTTCCCTGTTGTATAGTGGGCCTCCACTACTTCATTAACGTCCTGAAGCGATTTCACAACTTCTGAGTAATGGCTGGGCTGATCCAGAAATACTCCGATGTAGGAAATGACTTTGTACCCGATTTTCTTAGGGTTCAGGAATGAAATCGAATTTTCGATTACGCCGGCATGTTCCAGCTTTTTGATTCTTTGATGAACTGCAGTGGTAGAAATCCCTACGTTTTTGGAAATGTGAGCCAATGAAGTTTTGGCGTTATCCATCAACATGTAAATGATTTCCTTGTCAATAGAATCTAAGTGGTAACTTGTGTTGCTTGAATTTTTCATTTTCTACTTTTTTTATTATTTATGTTTTTGTTTAACTTTTAAACCGTACAAAAACCGGAAAGTGATCGCTGTATCCGCCTAAGTACCGTGTACCGGCATAGGTTCGGAAGGGGCGTCCTTCAAAATTCCTTATCCTGCTGCTGATTTTTTCAGAATTAAATACCTGAGCATCCTGAAAACTCAGAACATGATTATCCAAAAGAGATTTCGATAATATGATCTGGTCATACAACAGTCCTGATTTATAATGAAAAGTAGAATAATTTCTGGTAGAGAACAACTCTTGAAAAGGATTTATCAAAACCTTCTCATGATCATTGTCATAGAGAATTTTTACTAAATTTCCATCATCCGGGTTTTCGTTAAAATCACCGCACAACACTACATGTTCTTTTTCTTCATGAACTAATTTCATGATCCGCTGCCGGATCTCGCTGAGTATAAAGGCTCTTTTGGGTTTGTTGATGTCTTTTTCTCTTTTAGAGGGAAGATGAGAGATAAAGACATTAACGATTTCACCTTTATATTTTACTTTTGAAAAAAGTACGTCTCTGGTTGTATCGTAATTCTGTGTGTTTTTGTTTATTATTTCAAAGAAGAATGTAATAGTTTCTGAGTCTATCACTTCTACTTTGTTTTTATCATATAGCATGGCAACATCTACCTTTCGCTCATCCATAGAATTGTAGTGTACAATTCCGTATTCGGAATTAAAAGGTTCCATTTCCACCAGATCTTCCAGCACTTTCCTTCCGGAAACTTCGGATAATCCTATGATAAATGGGAGAACACCATTCTTCTCCTTCATCAATTGAAAAACGTGTGAAATTTTAAAAAGCTTGTTCCTGTATCTTCTTTCGTCCCAATTTCTCAAACCTGACCGGGTAGGATCCAGTTTGTGAACAGGTTTCGGATCAGGCAAAAATAAATTCTCGACATTATAAAAAGAGAACACCTCCATCTACACTAATTGCTAATCTTTAAAATTGTCACTTCCTTTTCAGACGTAAATTTATTATTTTTTTTCAAATTCCATTAATTTATTTATAATATTTTTTGATTAATATTATGCAATAAATATCACATTTTTAATGAAAAATATAAATGAAAAGGCATTTATTAAAACAAATTATTAATATTTTATTTTTTTTCATTTAAAAAATCGAAAACAAAACAAAATACAAAAATTGAAATAATAAGAATTATATAAAACAAATACAGAAAATAAATTAATATTTTTCTGTATTTTTAAATTTATATCAATTTTTATTCCGTTTCAGATTCAGAGTCTTGAAAATGTGAAAAAAAAGAACCTGATTAATAAAATTTAACTTTCTTTTTAAAGTAAATCGGGGCGTTTTTCCTGTGTTATTCTTACCGCCTCATCATGGCGCCATTCTTCAATTTTAGAAAAATTTCCACTTAAAAGAACTTTAGGAACTTCCAATCCTTTATAGACTTCAGGTCTTGTATAGATGGGCGGCGAAAGAAGATCATCCTGAAAACTGTCCGTTAATGCGCTCTGTTCATCGTTCAGAACTCCCGGAAGAAGCCGTATTACAGAATCCGCCAGAACACAGGCCGCCAGTTCTCCGCCGGTAAGAACATAATCACCGATTGAAATTTCTTTTGTAATATGAAGATCCCTTACTCTCTGGTCAATTCCTTTATAGTGGCCACACAGAAAGATCAGGTTATTCTTTATGGAAAGACTATTGGCGATCTTCTGGTTCAGGGTAACACCGTCCGGCGTCAGATAGATTACCTCATCATAGGTTCTCTGGGATTTAAGTTCAGAAATACATTTATCCAATGGTTCTACCATCATTACCATTCCTGCTCCGCCGCCGTAAGGTTCATCATCAATCTGCCTGTGCTTGTTAATCGCCCAGTCTCTTAAATGATGAAAATGAACTTCTGCGAGCCCCTTATCCATTGCTCTTCTTAAAATAGAAGTCTTAAACGGACTTTCCATCAGTTCCGGAAGTACGCTTATTATATCAATTCTCATTGTAATGTCCCGTTTTTCTTGTTGGGTAAAATAATTAATCTTAAAGAGGAATCCTTGTTGAAATAGCTCCACATCCAGTTGAAAAAGATCGCAAGCTTATTTCTTACGCTCAGAATCAACATCAGATGCAGAAACATCCAGAAATACCACGCCAGGAAACCCTGGAATTTAATGAACGGTAAATCCACTACCGCTCTGTGTTTTCCTATGGTAGCCAGTGAGCCTCTGTCATTATATTCATACTCTTTCCATTCACTGCTGTTTTTCTTCAACAGGTTATTTCCTAAATTTTTTGCCTGGTTGATGGCTACATTAGCCACCTGCGGATGTCCCTGAGGATATTTTGGAGTCTCCATGTAGGCAATATCCCCTACCGCATATATATTATCATAGCCTTTTATTTTATTATAACGGTCTACAATATATCTGTTTCTTATTAATTTATCTTCAGGAAAGCCTCCCACAACATTTCCTGTTACTCCGGCAGCCCAGATCACATTATTGGACGGAATTACTTTTCCGCTTTTGGTATGAACTTTATCTCCGTCGTATTCTGTAACCACTTCACCGCTTAAAAAGGTAACACCAAGATCTTTCAGGTATTTCTCCGATTTTTCCTGGGCTTCACTGCTCATTACAGCAAGTGGTTTTTCCGTAGAGCTTACCAGAATAATTTTCAACTGGTCAAAATTCATGTATGGATAATCTCTCGGAAGGATTTCTTTCTTCATTTCGGCAAAGGCTCCTGCCAGCTCTACGCCGGTGGGACCGCTTCCCACAATTACGATGTTCCAGTTTCCGTCATCGCTGCGGCTTTTTTCCAGGATCAGTTTTTCAAAGGTCATCAGCACGTGGTTTCTGATGCCTATGGCCTCCTGGGTATTTTTCATTCCGAAGGCTTTGCCTTCAAGCTCTTTATTGCCAAAAAAATTGGTTTTACAGCCTGTTGCGATGATGAGCTTATCATAAGTGAATTCAGCCTCATCGGTGATGACTTTATTATGCTTCGGATCGATCTCTTTCACCTCAGTCATCCTGAACTGGGTATTTCTGGATTGCTGAAAAATCTTTCTGAAGGGAAAAGAAATATTGGAAGGTTCAATCCTTCCGGAAGCTACCTGATAAAAAAGCGGTTGAAACATATGGTGATTCACCCGGTCCAGCACGATGACTTTTTTATTTTTATTATTTAATGTTTTTGCAAGCTGCAGCCCCGCAAATCCTCCTCCGATAATGATGATTTTTTCGCGTGTTTCCATAATACACAAATTTACTGATTTTATTTAGCATTTAGAGGTGAAAAAAGTTAGTTTTGCAAAACTTTATGACACCAAAAAAGTACACCAAAAAAACTGCCAAAAAGGTACACGAAACCCGACGGAAGAACTATTTTTTCCGCAGAAAGGTAATTTTGGGAATTCTGATCATTGCTTTAATAGGCACGGGATTTTACTTAAAGCAATCCATCAGTTATTATTATGCTTTGTACTTCAATAAATTCAGTCATAAAAAACTTCACAACAGCGAAAGGGAAACTCTCAGGATCCAGAAAATCCTCACCGCCAATCTGGATAAGACCTACGGCTTCGATATTTCCCATTACCAGAACAGAGAAGATATCAAATGGGACAGTCTGAGCATCGGGAACAAGACAATTCCCCTGGAATTTGTGGTGATGCGGGCTACCATGGGGAACCGGAATGCCGATAAGCATTTCGGAGATTTCTGGGAACAGGCCAAAAAACACAAGCTGATCCGGGGTGCCTATCATTTCTACAGAGCTGACGAAGATCCTGTCATGCAGGCCAATAATTTTCTTGATAATGTAAAACTGGAAAGCGGTGATCTCCCGCCTATTCTGGATATTGAAAAGATTCCTAAACGCAAGACCAATAAAAAGCTCGTAGAAGATCTTAAAATCTGGTGCAGAATTATAGAGGAAACCTATGGTGAAAAACCTATCATTTACACCTATTATCATTATTACAAAGACTTCCTGAAAGGGGAATTTGATGATTATCCGCTCTGGCTGGCCAATTACAATGATGTACCGTCTCCTACTCCTGCGGGAAGCTGGGATTTCTGGCAGTTCACCGAAAACGGAATCGTTCACGGCATCAATTCGAAAGTAGATCTTGATATTTATAACGGCAGCTCATGGTCTTTGAGGAGGCTGACGCTGGATTAATGAAAGAAGGGTGCTGGAAGATGGGTGATGGTGGTTACGGGACATTATAAATCAATGACAGACTTTTTATTAATACATTCAACTTTACAATGGAATTGTTGATGAATCTTGATATTTATAAAAGCTGTTCCTGATCCTGAAAAGGATGACTCTAAATTGAAAAAGATGGACGTGGGATATTAAGGGAAGCTATAAAACCAATAACAGTCTCTTTCATCAAATCTGTAAACCTGATAAAAGAGACTGCTTAAAATTCACAGACTGCTCAAACTCCCATCATCCATCATCCATCATCCATCCATTCATCCAACCTTCCTACTTTTTCCCAAGAAAACTTAAAATATCCACATTGAGCTGATCCGGTTTCTCATAAGGAACCATATGGGTGGTATCCTGGTAGATTTTCTTTTCAGCATGAGGAATCTGTTTAGAAATAAAATCTGTATGATCTGCCTTAACGACATCTCTGTCTCCGGCAATGACCAGAACAGGACTTTTTATTTTGTTTAAATCATTTTTGCGTATGTTGGGTTCGGTAAGCATGATTTTTAAAAGTCTCCGCTCATTAACTCCTTCCGCAGGGGCGATCTGATTCAGCTGTTCCATTTGACTGGTAAAGCGTTTGATGAGCAGATCTTCAACGCCTTCAGGAAAGGCATTGGCTCCGATAGTAACCAGTTTATTGAGCCTGTCCGGATATTTAAGTGCAAATTCAAGTCCGGTATTTCCACCATCACTCCAGCCTACGATATTAATTTTGTCCAGTTTCAGCTCATCCGCCAATGCTTTTACATCATCTGCAAACAGTTTATAGGTAAAATCTTTTCTGGAAGTATCTTTACTTTTCCCCTGTCCTCTTGTATCTACTGCAATAACTTTATACTGTTTGGACAGTACCGGGATTTGCTGGTAGTAATCCTTGATACTTCCGGAGTTCCCGTGAAGCAATACCAAAGGCTCTCCCTCTCCGTATACTTCATAATAAAGATCAGTATCCTTCAGTTTAAGATATTTCCCTGCCGAATCATTTTTTCCGTAGATCGATTGATCTGCTTCCTGAATATTTTTTGAGTTATCAGCCAGCCATCCCTGCGCCAGATCATCATCATCTGCATAACCATCATCCTCTTTGGTATCTTTTGCACTTTTATCCACCTTCACATCAATATTGATAGCCGGTGCCGCAATCGTCATCTTTTTCCAGTCACCGTAAAACTCTCTGATAAATCCTGTTTTGAACAATGCTGCACTTATTTTAATGCTTCCGTTAAATTTCTTTAAAAAGTGGATGCCTACAAAGAATTTCCCCTGAACCCAGATGTTATGCTCATTCACATCCAGGGTAAAAGTTCCGTCTTTGATCATATCTTCAGTAAGCTGAACCGTAATTTCTTCATCCAGGATATTTTTATCCGGAAAACCGTTTTTCTCCGTGTAAATGCTGTAGCGCATCAGAACCGGCTCTGTAGAAGTATAGCGGGCAATATTCAGATTAATATTTTTGATTTTGGATCTTTTCTTTGTTTTAAACTCCAAAGCTGTTTCGCCCAGAAACCCCGCATTATCTCCTGCCGGATTGACGAAATATAAAACACTTTTGGTCTTTGTATTGACGCCCCAGTTTTTTTCCACCAGCTTTTTTGGCTTAATGGCAATCTCTTTAATGGACTTCACTTTTTCCTGGAGAAGAATTTTTTTGGGGTTCTGCTTTTTAAAATCCTGTACGGTTTCAGAATAGGTTTCATAACCCGGAACTTCTACCCTTACTTTATGCAGCGGATCCATACCCGACAGATCAATGGAAAAGTCACCCTTATTATCCGATACTGTTCCGATTGTTTCTTTTTCGACCCCGATCTTTACGTAAGAAACCGGCCGGTTTTCATTTTTAGAAATAATGCTCCCCGAAATAACCTGCGCATGGAACGCATAAGCTGCTAAAAGGAGAAATAAAGAATTTAATTTTTTCATGTTTAAAAGTTTGGTGCAAAATTCTTTATTTCCGGCTTTCATTAGTCATAATACCTTATTAAATTTGATCTTTGTTTAGTTAAATTTATTGTAAAACATTCTTATTTTGCAAAGGTTATTCCCAAAAAGAGATAAAATACCACTCCTGCAAAACCGTCATGGCTTCCCATGAATTCCATCCTCTGTCGTTTTTTGTTTTTATAAATTCAATCCTGAGCTTGAAAAAAATGAATTTCATCGACTTAAAATAGTCCGGATTTCCGGATCATCATCTACCGTAAATATCAGGAAAATAAATATTCCAATTCTCCGGTGTAAAAGTTTCTGCCTACATTTTTCGTATTTTTGCGGTTCAATTGAAAATCAAAATCAAACCATTACATTCCAATGAATTACGTTTCTGCAGAAAACCTGACCAAATCTTACGGCATCAAAGTTTTGTTTGAAAACATCTCTTTCCACATCAATGAAGGAGACAAAATAGCCATTGTTGCCAAAAACGGAAGCGGAAAATCCACCCTTCTTAAAATATTAATGGGGAAAGAAATTGCAGACAGCGGAACCGTAGTGATCAATAAAGACATTCAGGTGGTTCTGTTTGACCAGGAAATCGACTATAATCCGGATCTTACCATTGATGAATTCATGATGACACTGGATTCTGAACCGATCATGGCTCTTAAAAATTACCATAAATCTTTACATTCCACCGATACGGCCTTTATTGAAAAAGCATTGGCAGATATGGAAGTTCATAAAGCCTGGGATCTGGAAAACGAAATGAAGCAGATTCTTTCCCAGTTGAAGATTACAGATCTGGAGGCTAAAATGGGAACTTTATCCGGAGGGCAGATCAAACGTGTTGCCCTGGCCAAACTTTTAACGGAAACCAGAGCAGAGCACAGACACACCCTGCTGATCATGGATGAGCCAACCAACCACCTTGATGTGGAAATGGTGGAATGGCTTGAAAATTATCTGAACAAAGCTAAAATCACACTACTGCTTGTTACGCACGACCGTTATTTCCTGGACAGCGTTTGTGATATCATCTGGGAAATGGAAGATCAGAATCTTTATCTTCACAACGGCTCATATGCAGTATATCTGGAAAATAAAATGATCCGCGAGGACAATATGAATGCAACCATCGACAAAGCCAATAACCTTTACCGAAAGGAACTGGAATGGATGCGCAGACAGCCGAAAGCCAGAACCACAAAATCAAAAAGCAGAATTGATGCATTTTATGATACGGAAAAAATAGCCAAAACCGATACCCGAAAGCAGGGCCTTGAACTGGATTTTGAAATGAAGCGTCTGGGCAATAAAATCCTTGAACTTAAACATATTGATAAAAGTTTCGGTGATAAACTATTGCTGAAAGATTTCAGCTATCAGTTTCAGCGTGGAGAAAAAATTGGTATTGTAGGAAAAAACGGAGCAGGAAAATCAACTCTTTTAAATATCATCCAGGGATTTGAAAAAGCCGATAACGGAGAAATAGAAACCGGGGAAACCATTTCTTTCGGATATTTTTCCCAAAAAGGACTTGTGTATAAAGAAGATGAACGCGTTATTGATTTCATTAAGGAAATTGCTGAGTTCTATCCTCTGGCCAACGGAAAAAGTCTTTCGGCATCACAGTTCTTAAGGCTGTTTCTTTTTGACGACCAGACTCAGTACTCTCCTATTTCCAAACTGTCAGGAGGTGAAAAAAGAAGGTTACACCTGATGTACATTCTTTATCAGAATCCTAATTTCCTGATTTTTGATGAACCTACGAATGACCTTGATCTCCCTACCCTTACGGTATTGGAAAATTTCCTGCAGCAATTCCAGGGATCACTGATCATCGTCTCCCACGACCGTTATTTTATGGACAGAATTGTAGATCATGTTCTCGCATTTGAAGGAAACGGAAAGATCAAAGATTTTGTGGGGAACTTCTCAGAATACCGGGAAGCCAAAAGCAGGGAAGACGCTTTGGAAAAGAATACTGCTCCAAAGCCAGAACCTGCTGCATCAGGTTCCAAGAAAAGAAAGCTTACTTTTAAGGAACAGAGAGAGCTGGAAACCATTGAAAAGGAAATGCCTGAACTGGAAGATCAGCGCACTAAAATCCTCGATCAGCTTAACAATGAAACGGATTATGAAAAAGTGGCCCAACTTTCTGCCGAGCTGGAAACCGTTTCCGAAAAGCTGGGTGACCACGAAATGAGATGGCTGGAACTTCAGGAGATTCTGTAAAATAAAATAAGCTACGAATGATTACTCCTTACTTTTATCATTCGTAGCTTATTATTTTATGTATTGATATCTTATAGCTCTACAACCTTACCTTCTTCTGCACTTTTCAGAGCAGCATCAATGATCTTCATATTCTGTACCACTTCACTTCCCGGTGATGGCAATGGATAGCCAAATACAATATGCTCGTAAATCTGCTGGTAATAGTCCATATAATTTCCGGGTTCGCTTAAAGTAAAGGTTCTTTCAGTTTCATTATTTTCATTCAGAACATTCAGAATACCATCCTGTTCTTTTAAAGGGACCGTCCATTCTTCCCCAAATACAGGAACAGCCCCTGCAACCAGTTCATTTTCCTGTTGATCGGTTCTCTCCTGAAGAAAGCTTCCTTTTTCACCATGAACAGCATAGGCATAATGGGCTTCTTTGGTAAAAACCGATGATTTCAGTCTTAGTCTAAGTTCATTTTTATAGAATAGAAGAATTTCAAAATAATCGTTGGCAAATGCTGTCCCCTTCATAGAAAACACATCTGCAAAAAGTTTTTCCGGGTATCCGAAATACTGTACCGCCTGATCTACAAGATGAGCCCCAAGATCATGCAGCGAGCCCGAACCCGTCTGCTGAGGATTTTCTTTGTGCTGCTTCCCGCTGGGAGTTGTTCGGAATCGGTCAAAACGGATCTCGGCTTCTTTAATAGTTCCTAGTTTTCCACTGTTGATTATATTTTTTACCTGTAGAAAATCACGGTCAAACCTTCTGTTCTGATACACGCTTAAAAATAATCCTTTTTCATCAGCCAGCCTCACCAGCTCTTCTGCTTCTTCTACATTTACCGTGAACGGCTTTTCAACAATAATATTTTTTCCGGCTTCCAATGCCATTTTTGCATATTCATAATGCGTCTGAACCGGCGTATTGATAATCACCAGTTCTATTTCTGCATTTTGAAGCATTTCTTCCACAGAACGGTAAATGACGGCCAGCGGATATTTTTCTTTAGAATCTTCTTTACTCCGCTCAACAATTCCTGAGATAAAAAATCCGGGATGTTCTTTCAAAAAGGGAGCATGAAATACTTTTCCACTCATTCCGAAGGCGCAAAGCCCTGCTTTTACCAATTGCATATCTGTAATTTTCCAACAAATATATTCATAAAAGAGCCTTCCAGAATAATAAATGGAAGAAATCAATGGTTATTACCTTCTTAAAAAGGCCCTGAGTTTTAAATTTTACAATTTGAGCTAAATAATTTCATCAATCAAAGTGGAAGTTGCATTTTTGCAGTTTCCGTTTTTTGAATTTTAAAAACAAACAATACGATATGGATAAGATCAAAGACACAAGAAGTTTCATGAGGGTCACTCACCGGTATCTGGGATATTTTCTGGCAGGAATCATGGCGGTTTATGCGGTAAGCGGTGTGCTGCTCGTTTACAGGGATACGGATTTTCTGAAGAAAGAGAAAAAATATGACAAAACCGTAGCGGCTCATCTTACGGAAAAGGAGCTGGGTAAAGAGCTGAAAATAAAAGGTCTTGAAGCAGAGAAAACAGAAGGCGGTATCATGTATTTCAAACAGGGAACGTATGACCTGGCTACCGGAAAGGCAAAATATGCTAAAATGGAACTTCCTTTCGTACTGGATAAGATGGTAAAACTTCATAAATCACAATCTAAGGAACCTCTGTCTCCCTTGAATACGTTCTTTGGAATCTCTTTATTTTTCTTTGTGATTTCCAGTTTCTGGATGTTTAATCCTAAAAGCAAAGCGTTCAAAAGGGGAATTAAATTTACCATTGCAGGACTGGTTTTATCGATCATTCTGTTATATATATAAATTATGAAATCATCAAAAATTTAACTAAATAATTCCTATTTTCATTCTGTGAAAATTAACACTTATTCTGAGTTTTTATCTAAAATTAAGAATCTTGGCACATTTCTTGTTTTTTCTCTAACCTACAAATGATAACATTTAATTATTAAAATAATAAATTATGAAAAAACTAATTTTTGCAGGATTAATAGCAGTAACGGGGTTAACAGCAACTGCTAATGCTCAGATTCAGAAAGGTAATTGGATGGTAGGTGGTAACCTTGCAGGTGCCAACTTCGGTTTAAATAAAGGTGGCGGTTACGATTTCGCAATTCAGCCTAAAGGAGCCTATTTCATTGAGGACAATGTAGCGATCGGGGGTTATGTGGATTTAGGTTTTAAAGGAGTAAAAGACGGACCGACAACTTTCATATATAACGTTGGAGCATTAGGACGTTACTATCTTTCTCCGGGAGAAAAAGGAGTAGATAACTTACTTCACCACGGAAGATGGTTCCTTGAAGGAAACGTTGGGGTTGGAGGTACATCTATCTCTAAAGGAGGTTCTTCTTCCAACGGTCTTAACTTCGGTGTAGGACCTGGTTATTCTTACTTCATCACTCCGAACATCGGTTTGGAAGGTTTAGTTAAATATGATGCTAACGCAGGATTCGGAAACGGAGGTTACACCAATAAAATCACTTTCGGTCTAGGATTCCAGATTTATCTTCCTACCTCTAAAGGAAAACAGATCATTAATGATGTAAAATAATTACATTAACGATACAATATGAAAGCGCCCCGGAAAATTTTCCCGGGGCGCTTTTCGTACAAATTAAAACTAAACTATAAAAAATCAAATAAATCATGTATTCGGTTGAGGCGTATATCTCAGATACGGCTTTATTTCTGTCACTCCTTTCGGAAATATTCTCCGTGCCTCTTCCGTAGAGACTGAAGGTGGTACAATGACATCATCACCGTTTTTCCAGTTCACCGGGGTGGCAATTTTATGGGAATCCACCAGCTGCAGGGAATCCAGCACTCTGATAATTTCGGTAAAGTTCCGGCCTGTAGAAGCAGGATAAGTGATGATCAGCCGTACTTTTTTCTCAGGATCAATGATCAGCAAAGAACGTACGGTAGCCGTTGCGGATGCATTAGGATGAATAAAATCATAGAGTTCGGAAATTTTCCTGTCTTTATCGGCAATAATCGGGAACTGAACTTCTGTATTCTGGGTTTCATTGATATCCCGGATCCAGTTCTGATGATCTTCCACTCCATCCACACTTAATGCAATTACTTTTGTATTTCGCTGATCAAATTCAGATTTCAGTTTTGAGGTATATCCCAACTCTGTAGTGCATACGGGTGTATAATCTGCCGGATGTGAAAACAGAATTCCCCAGGAATTTCCTAAGAATTCATGAAAGCTGATATCTCCTGATGAGGTCTCTGCCTGAAAATCCGGAGCTGTATCTCCTAATCTGATGGCCATATTATTTTGTTTTATTAGTCTACAAATTTAGTAGACTTTTTGAGACTGGCAAAATTTTTGCTGAAAATTTATATATTTATTAAAAATTTTCATTCATGGAGAAAACAGGGCTCAGTTATGTAGATATGGTTTACAGGGTATTGGAAAACTGGTATATAACATTTGCCGAACTCACCCCGAAACTGATTGTAGGGATTTTAGTATTTACATTTTTTCTTATTACCAGTAAATATTTAAGCCAGATTGCCGTAAAATTATTTCATAAGTTTTTCCCTAAAAGCAAAAAAGAGAGCTCACTGGTGACCCTTATCGGGTTTTTCAGGTTTCTGATTATGCTGATGGGAACTTTTATTTCGCTGGAAATTATGGGTTTCAGCGGTTTTCTATGGAAGTTTATCGGTAGTTTGGGGGTAGCCGGGGTTATTGCCGGGGTGGCGTTGAAAGACCTTGTTTCAAGTATTTTCTCCGGAGCACTTATTGGTATCGATAAGGCTTTTAAAGTGGGTGATTATATCACGATCGGAGCTCATTCCGGGACGGTACAGGAAATTGGTTTTTTAACGACAAAGATCCTTACGGATGATGGAAAGAAGGCTTATATTCCCAATCAGGTGGTTTTTAATGCGCCATTTTACAATATTACCGCCTCACCTCAGCGCAGGATTATCTTAAATTTTGAAATTCCTGCCGATGAAGATATCAGTAAAGCACAGAAAGGAATTCTTGATGTGGTTAAAAATCTTGACAATGTGGATAAACTGGATACGGCCGAAGTGATCTTTACAGATCTCAAGCAGGGATCATTCAACCTTCAGGTTAAATTCTGGATCAAGATAGGCGCTAACCTGGCTCAGGTAAAAAGTAAGGCTTATCTGAATATTAAAGAACGTTTTGATGTGGATAAAATACAGCTGGTAACACCTACAAGCATCAGCATTACGAACGGAGAAGGCAATTTATCTGAAAATCATGATAAATAATTTTCAATAGCTCTATATTTACCGCACTGTCATTCTGAAGAATGAAGAGTCTCATTTTATTTTTTCATTCAAAAGGGTATAAAAATCCAGTGGATAGTTATTTCCCACAGATTCCACTAATTATACAGAAGTTTCACGGTACCGGCAGCTATTTTTTATTATGTTTTTTAGAAACGATAGTGCTATCCTTTTCAGGAACCTTAGCAACAGAATCATTCTCTACAATAACAGCTTTTCCTATCGTAACACCATCACCCAAACTGTCTTCATTTAACGCTACAGCCACCTCACCTGTTCTCAGAGGTCTATCTTTTGAACATCCGGTTAGAAAAAGGATTAGAGAAAGTACAGCAAGTGTGACTTTAGTATTTTGAAAAATATTGGGAATCAATCTGAAGAATTGCTTTTTTACTTTTTGTGATTTTTCATCTTCAATATTTAGCTGATGATTATAAAATGTTCCACAAACTTTTTCGTTTTCTTTTTCTGTAAGAATTTGTAGAATTTCTTCAGGTTGTTTTTGAGTAAAATCAATAACACATTTATTACAGACAGAACAGAATCTGCCTTTTTCCTCTGGTGACATAGATTCCCAGTTTTCGGAACAGGGTTCCGGAATGTATATGTTTTTCATGGATACTGTTTCTTATACGCATTAAAAAACCGTTCCAAAAATGAAACGGTTTTTATATTATTCTAAAAATTTCAGTCTTATGCTAAAACTTCTTTTACTTTATTTGCAGCTTCTTCTAAAGTAATTGCAGAGTGTACCGGAAGACCAGACTCGTCAATTAATTTTTTAGCTTCTACAGCGTTAGTTCCCTGTAATCTTACGATCAGTGGAACCGGAAGGCTACCCATTGCTTTGTAAGCATCTACAACACCCTGAGCTACTCTGTCACATCTTACGATACCTCCGAAGATGTTAATTAAGATTGCTTTTACGTTCGGATCTCTTAAGATGATTCCGAAAGCAGTCTGTACTCTCTGAGCATCAGCAGTACCTCCTACATCAAGGAAGTTAGCTGGGTTACCGCCAGATAATTTGATGATATCCATCGTTGCCATGGCAAGACCGGCACCGTTTACCATACAAGCAACGTTACCATCCAGTTTTACGAAGTTAAGACCCGCTTCACCGGCTTCTACATCCATTGGATCTTCTTCTCTTGTATCTCTTAGTTCAGCTAAGTCTTTGTGACGGAATAATGAATTGTCATCTAAAGTTACTTTAGCATCTACAGCGATAATTTTGTTATCAGAAGTTTTCAAAACCGGGTTGATCTCGAAAAGAGAGGCATCAATACCTGTATAAGCATTGTAAAGAGAACCGATGAATTTTACGAATTCTTTGAAAGCATTTCCTTCAAGACCTAAGTTGAAAGCAATTTTTCTAGCCTGGAATCCCTGAAGGCCTAAAGCAGGATCAATGATTTCTTTGTGGATTAAGTGAGGCGTTACTTCAGCAACGTGCTCGATATCCATCCCACCTTCGGTAGAATATACGATTGTATTTTTACCTTCAGCTCTGTCTAAAAGAATAGAAACATAAAACTCTTTCGTTTCTGTTTCCCCTGGATAATATACATCCTCTGCAACCAAAACAGAATTTACTTTTTTACCCTCAGCAGAAGTTTGTGGAGTTACCAACTGCATTCCGATGATGTTCTGAGCGTTTTCTTTAAGTTTATCCATGTTTGGAGAGAACTTTACACCACCACCTTTACCACGACCCCCTGCGTGGATCTGAGCTTTTACTACCCAGCCCTGAGCGCCGGTTTCAGCAGTTAGTTTTTCAGCAGCAGCTACAGCTTCGTCTACGTTGTTTGCAACGAAACCACGTTGGATAGCTACTCCATACTTTGATAAAATCTCTTTTGATTGATACTCGTGAAGATTCATATTATTTTTATTATTTTATTTTAATATTTAAAGGTTGACAAATTTACTAAAAAGAGACGGAAGTTCAAGATTCTTCATTCAAAAATTAAAGTACCTCCGACTTGATTTTTAGCATATCTGCTAAAAAAGATTATTCTTCAGTCAGTTTTTCCGACTGTGAGCCGATAAACGGTATTCTTGGTGCCAGGAAATATCCGGTAAGACTTGCGAAAAGAATCGGCACAAAATAGGTAAATCCTGTAAGCGTTCCCAAAATAATCGTAGTACTCATCGGCGTTCTGGTTACACAGGCATTGATGGCGGCCATACAGCTCACAATGGCCAGCGTAGTATCTACATGAGGAAACAGATTGTGAATAATTAATCCCAATGTTGTTCCCACAAAAAATAACGGGATGATAAAACCGCCTCTCCATCCTGAAGTTACCGTAATCGCAATCGCCAGAATTTTAAAAATCAGAATAACAATCAGGAAGTTCAGGGCAAAATTCCCGTTGATCAGCTGATTGATCTCATTATGTCCGAAATATCTCGTCAGAGGAAAATAATAGGCTATGATTCCTAAAATGATTCCACCCGTTAATGTTTTGATGTAGATCGGAAATTTTCTGTATTCAAAAACTTTTTTGAAGAATTTTACCACAAAAATAAAAATCCATCCGAAAACGGTGGCTACCACTCCAAAGAGCGAAGCATACAGAAAATCATAGACTCCTGTATAATGATAGGCTTTCAGGTCCCATGTTGCACCAATTCCGAGATGGATGATCAGAGCAAACATCAGGTAACTGAAACAGCTGGCTACCAAAGCAGGAATAATGGCTTTATAGTATTCCACCGCATGTTTGTGATGCAGAATTTCCAGAGAAAAAAGGCTTCCTCCGAGTGGTGCTCCAAAAAGGGCAGTAAAACCCGATGCCATTCCGGCAATACTTAGAGAACGCAGCTCCTCGCCTTTTAATCGGAAAATCTTTCCAAGGTAAGTTCCGGTAGATCCGGTGACCTGTACCAAAGGGGCTTCCGGTCCCAGGCTTCCTCCTGATGCCACACAGAACAGGGAGGAAAGAATCATGGACGGGTTGTTCTTCGGTTCTAATTTTCCTTTATTGAATCTGATGTTATTAACAATCAGGTGAATTTCTCCCGGATCTCCGATAAAATGAATGACCAGACCAGCCAGCAACCCAGAGACCGCCATGGTAGGAATCACCATCCAGCCCTGAAATTCAGCTAAGAATTCAGTAAAGTGTTCCAATACGATCCAATACCCACCTGCAATAATACCTCCAATAAGACCTGTAACCGCCCACATGAAAAAAGTCCTGCTGAATACGAATGGATTGAATCTTATAGGCTGATCCAGAAGATTGAATGTCCGTATTAAGCGTCTTCTTCTGTTGATTTTCATTTTCAGATCCTGTTTTTAGCAAAATAAAGAATCAGCATTCCCCAGCTTAAGATCATCAGAAGACCTCCAAGCGGGGTAATCGGTCCTAGAAATTTGAGGTTTGCACCTAAATAGTCCTGTAAGCTTAAAAAATAAATACTTCCGGAAAATAACAGAGTTCCTGCAATCATCATAATGGAAGTCCATTTTTCCGAAGAGGTTTCAAACTTCAGGATATACCCGATGATCAGCAAAAAGAAGGCGGCATACATCTGGTATCTTACTCCGGTTTCAAAACTTTCCAGCCTTTCCACTGAGAGGATCTTTTTTAAAGCGTGCGCTCCGAATGCTCCTAAGATAACGGACAGCATACCATACACGGCACCAAAAACTAAAGTAACTGTTTTCATTTTATAATTCTTCTAATTCTAGAGTTAAATATTTTTTTGTTGTATAATCCTGCCAGGTTCCTGAGATTTTATTGCCTTTTATGTCTGCTTCCACAAAACCTTTCAGGATCCATTGATTGGTTTCTTTACTGTAATAATCGCTTTCTGTCAGGGAGAGATGATTGCCTTTCAACTTTCCGTTCCATTCGATCAGTTTTTTATTTTTGTCGTACCAATATACCGCCGCGACAGAATTATCATCCTTATCACCATAAACCTCTTTAATCAAAACGGTTATGGGATACTTTCCGTCAATTTTACCTTTGTAAAGTTTGTTGATCAGGCTGGTTGTTCCTATCTGATCAGAGCCGGCGATCAGGCTTTTAGCATATGGGCTCAGGTATGGATCAAGATCTTTGTAAGAAAACTCAACCACATGCTCTGCCAGCTCATCCAGCGCTCTCATGGCATGATTGGAGCATCTTTCTGTAATAAATTTCACCTTATCTTTTCCGAAATAATACCCGATACTCACGAATGTATAATCTGTATAACATCCTTCATAAAGGCCAATCTGGCTTTGAATCTCTTCGGTTTGTTTCGGTTCGGCTTTTAGTACGGCAATAAAATCATTAATTTCCTTTTTTATTCTTTTCCGAATCATCCCTTCCACTGTTTTAACAGCATCCGGTTTAAAAAGATCTTTCGCATTGATAAGATTCCCTGTTCTCAGATCGAAATTCTTCCAGATCATGAAATTTTCAGGGTAGGCTCCTGATGTTTCGCCATCCATAGCAATACTCAGGATGTTCTTCGGGGTGTCCATTTTTTCCCAGCTGTAAAAATGAACATAGCCGGAACCCTTTCCGCCTGAAACTTTTTGAAAAGGACTTCCTTCTGCTCCCGGTACATATTCCAGCTGATCTACCTGTAGAAATGTATTGATCTTTTGGGCTACTGCCGGCTTTTCTGTATAGGAAACAAGAGGGAAGTAACGGTTTTCAGCCTCGGGCCGGAGGTCGGATATGGTCAGACTTTTGTGTTGTGAAAAGCTTAAAGCTGAAATCAGTGTAAATAATAGTATTTTTCCTTTCATTATTCTACTTTTACGTAATATAAAAATATTCCTTTTACCAGGCTGGAGATTCCCAGTATAATAAATACATTGGAAAGTTTTTTAGGATCGATGAGGCTTACCCACGACGTTCTTCTCAGAAAAATTCCGAAAACAATAAATAATATGGGTAAAATCATCTGCCCCATTATTGTGCTCTCATTCGGTTAAACTCATTGTTGAGAAGAGATATAAAAAACAGTAATCTTTTTTTCATAGTGCTATTAGTTATAATCTGTTTTAAAACTTCCATCATCGTTAAACAATTTGTAAATTTCACATACAGGACTGCCAGGGTTTATGATATCAAAATCACCCAATTTTTTTCCATTTGTAACTGCAGTTGATAGAGATGGTTTTAAAACAGTATAGATATCAGAATTATTCTTTTTATAGAATTTCTCGGTCTTTTCATAGGCTGTAAATTCTTTTTTCAAATCCTTTCCAGTTTCATCACAATCCTTATAATTTTTCTTAGAATACTTAAAATGAAGCAATAACCAATATTCAAAACAAGTGTTTACCACCAGTATTTCAACATTCTTTATTTTAGAAAGTTCATGATAATACCTTGCAAATTCTTCACTTCTTTTTTCCTCTCCTTTTTTCCGTTCTCTGGTTTCTCTATCTATTACATCATAATCAACAATCCAAAAAACCCGATCATAAGTCTTTGCCAGTTCATTAACATATTCATATTGCTTTTTTAAAGAAGCTTTTATCAACAACTGTGGTTGAATATCGATTGTGAGTTTTTCTTTATCTTTTAATAATTGAAAATACCATTTCTCACAATCGCCATCACCAACAATTGCAAAGGTTTTCCTTCCTTTATTAAAAAATAGCTTTTTATTCCTCATCTTCTAAGTCAATATAATAATCTCCCAAGTTTGGAACTCCTCCTAATTTCCCAGATCTGTATATATTTAGAACATTAGATGTATCTCTCACAACCGAGCTGTCAAAATCTGCTAAAGAATATAATTCAGTTGCGGCATTATCATTTTTGTCTGTAAACCAGATAACATCATCGCGAAACAGATCTCTACTATTTAAAATTTCACGGTTGTGAGTTGTCACAATTAGCTGAGATGTGTTTTTACTGTTAACCAAATAAGTTAAAAGAAAATGTCGAAATAAATCAGGATGCAATGATGACTCTAGTTCATCAACAGATTGAATATTTAATTCGCTCGTAAAAAGTGTATAAAGTATCCCCGAAAGTTCGAAATATCTTTTTGTCCCTTCAGATTCTGTTTCATAAGGTAAGTTAAAACTTTTGTTATTTATAGTATGCTGAAACTCTGTTTTTACATTTACAACCTCTCCTGTTTCAATAATTTCCTGGGCAAGTTTATTATTTTTTAATGAAAGGTCATTTTTCAAACTGCTAATTAATGACGAAGATGCTGATTGTTTCTTATGATTAATCAAAACATCGGTAATATTAAAATCAGCTTTATTTAGGATCTTTAAAATCTTTGATTTAACATTTGTATTAACTTTATCATATCCACCTGCTATTAAAAGTGATGATAAATTCTCTAAGTTAGTATTAGAATAAAAAACTCTATTTAGATGAATTATCCAATTACTGACTTCCCTTAGTTCATAATTATCAATATTAGCTTTTAAAAAGCCAGCAATAACAGTATTATTCCAAAGAGTAAAAAACTGAATATTATCCTCTAGCGACTTTTTTTTTGGAATTTTACTTCCAAATTTTATAAAAGTTAGCTCTTTTTTTTCATCTGTTGACCGTTCAAAAACAACTGCTTTATTAGGATTATAGTTTACTAGTTTCTCTTTTACTATACAATCTTTATTTAACTCTATATAATAGCAATATCTTATACCGTTTTGAACAAACTCCAACTCAAACTTTGTATTCTTTCTAGGTGTTTCTTCGTCAAAAAGAAAAGGTTCAAAATGAAATTTATCTGTTCTTATATCGAAGGGCTCTGTACAAATTTCTCTAAAAAAATCTAACGATTTCAAAATTGTAGTTTTCCCAGAAGCATTGGCGCCATAAATAAGAGCTAATTTATTTAATCTTAATCCTTTTATTGGTTCAATGATATAATAATCTTCTAAGTGAATAGATTTATCAGCCAAAAAGGATAAGGTTTGCTTGTCTTTGATAGAACCAAAATTTTCTACACTAAAATTAATTATCATTTTTACATTTGTTTTTGCAATCCACTTACAAATTTAGTAATAAAAATCAAATATCTAACTATTTCTTATTCGGTTAAACTCACTGATCACTTCGTGATGGCTTACCGTTTTATCTTTAAAATAGGTTACAAAATGCTGTTTCTCTTCTTCTGTAGCTCCCAACTGATTCAGGATATTCAGCAGGTGCATTTTCATATGTCCTTTCTGAATTCCGGTGGTTACCAGGGAACGAAGCGCTCCGAAGTTCTGAGCCAGTCCGGAAACGGCCAGAATGCTCATCAGTTCCTGTGCAGAAGGCTTCCCTAGAAGGGCCAGAGAGAATTTCACCAATGGATGAAGGTTCGTAAGCCCTCCTACCACTCCCACAGAAATCGGAAGATCTATCCAGAATCTGAAGATCCCGTTATCCGTAGTACAGTGAGTCAGTGATCGGTATTGTCCGTCTCTTGCGGCATAGGCATGAGCACAGGCTTCCGTAGCCCTGAAATCATTTCCGGTAGCTATCACCACTGCATCTACTCCGTTCATTACGCCTTTATTGTGGGTTGTTGCACGGAACGGCTCGATTTTTGCGATGGTAACCGCTTGTTTGAATTTTGAAGCAAATTCATCCGGAGAAATTCCGCTATCGTCTTTTAAATCTTCAATTTTACAGGAAACTTCAGCTCTTACCAGGCAATCCGGTGTGAAGTTGGAAAGGATATTCATTACGATCTGAAGAGAATCTTTTTCTTCTTTCGTAAAATCTTCGCTTACAGCCACTTCCTGTCTCAGGGTTTTTCCAAACTGCTCCAGGCATGAATTGATAAAGTTGGCTCCCATGGAATCTACCGTATCAAAGCTTGCCTTAAGCTGGTAATAATCGGGCATTTCTGAGGTTTTATCCACCAGTTTGATATCCAGAATTCCACCACCTCGTTTTCTCATGTTGGCGGTAATGTCTTCTGTGCTTTCCAATAATTTCTTTTTTAAACTGAAATTAAAGAAGTGGAGAAGTTTATGAGGTTCTACATTGAATACAAAATGGGTGTGTCCCAGTTTTTCGTTATTGATAATGGTTGTTTTAAAACCTCCTTTATCGATCCAGAATTTCGCTGCTTTGGAAGCAGCAGCTACCACAGAACTCTCTTCAACAGCCATTGGAAGGGCCAATAATTTTCCATCGATCAGAAAGTTCGGGGCAATCCCGTAAGGCATATAAAAATTGGAAATGGTATTTTCAGAAAACTCCTCATGAAGTTTCTGAAGTTCTGCATTATCATTCCAGTATTGTTTCAGTATATTTTGATATTCCTCGTTCCCTTCAAGATATTCATTAACGAGCCAGTCGATCTTCCCCTGCTTGGTCAGCTTGGAAAAACCTTCAATTGGTTGGTGATTCATAATCTAATTTTAATGAAGCGTAAATATAGTGATTTTGAGAGAGTATTTTGTTGATAACTTCTATGAAAAAAGGTTGACTTTTATCTATTTTGGAACTAATTTTGAACACTATTCAGATACAAATTATAACATCTTCTCAAAACTATGAATTTTGAACGCCTCAAAGAAAAGCTCGAAATCCTTGCCGATGCGGCAAAATACGATGTTTCCTGCTCATCCAGCGGAGGGACGAGAAAAAATAAAAAGGGTGCTTTAGGCGACAGTTCCGTAAGCGGAATCTGCCATACCTATACGGAAGACGGAAGATGTGTTTCCCTGCTGAAGATTCTGCTGACTAATCATTGCATCTACGACTGTGCATACTGTGTGTCCAGAAGTTCCAATGATATCAAAAGAGCCGCCTTCACTGTAGAAGAAGTTGTAGACCTGACGATCAACTTTTACCGTAGAAATTATATTGAAGGTCTGTTTCTGAGTTCAGGAATTTTCAAAAATGCCGACACCACCATGGAACGTCTGGTAAGAGTGGCCAAAAAGCTTCGATTGGAGGAAAATTTCAACGGATATATTCATTTGAAATCTATCCCAGGAGCCAGTGATGAACTGATGCAGGAAGCCGCCCTGTATGCAGACCGGTTGTCTGTCAATCTTGAAATCCCTACGGAAAGCGGCCTTAAATTACTGGCCCCGGAAAAGAACCGGCAGGATATGATCAGCCCGATGCGCTATATTCAGAAAGGTATTGATCAGTATAAGGATGAAAAAAAGATTTTCAGAAAGGTTCCCAAGTTTGCTCCTGCCGGACAGTCTACCCAGATGATCGTGGGAGCGACTAACGAAAACGATCTGCAGATCATTAAAGTGGCAGACCATTTTTATAAGAACTTCAACCTGAAAAGGGTGTATTATTCCGGCTATGTTCCTGTTCTGGAGGATAAAAGACTGCCTTCTCTAACGACGGAAGTTCCTATGCTCCGGGAAAACAGATTGTATCAATCAGACTGGCTGATGAGATTTTACGGTTTTAAAGCAGAGGAAATATTAGATCCCAACGTTCCTTTCCTTGATCTGGAAGTGGATCCCAAGTTAAGCTGGGCACTCCGTCATCTGGATCAGTTTCCGGTGAATCTTCAGTCTGCCGATTACCAGCTGATTTTAAGGATTCCCGGAATTGGAGTGAAAACAGCACAGAAAATCGTCAGTGCAAGGCGTTTTCAGGTTTTAACGATGGATCATCTGAAAAAGCTGGGAGCTGCCGTGAACCGGGCTAAATATTTTATTGATTTCAATGCCGGAAATGCCTATCTGAAATATTTAACGGATAAAAATTTCAGACAGCTGCTTATCGGAGGAAGTTCGTCTAAATTTCACCATCAGTTTTCACAGCAGCTGACTCTTTTTTAAATCTCAAAAATATTTACGGAATCCGGTTGTATTTTTTTAATAATTTCCGCAGCTTATCCAAAGGCAGCGCTTCAATCTCATGTCCCTGATAGCCTTTTACAGAGGCTGCCATCGTAAGAGAATTAAGTACGGCTTCTTCTGTAGCTTCTATAGCAGCCATGAATAACTGTGAAGTATAATCATTATGGAGATTAGGAGTATTGACTACGGGATTTTCTGGCTGATGCTGAATCCTTACAGCCGGATCTGTTGAAAAAGCGATTGCATATTCACCACTTCCGTGTGATGCTATTCCTCCTGTTCTCCCCAGCCCCAGCATGGCCCTTGCAGCAAGCCTTTCCAGATTACGGTGATCCAAAGGCGCATCGGTTGCAATAACAATCATACAGGAACCGTCAACATTATTCAACAGCTGGTTGCTGAATGAGAATTTTTTGAGTTCTTTCCCTACAGGCACTCCGTCAACCTGTAAAACGCCTCCGTAATTAGTCTGCACCAGAACACCAACCGTATAACCACCCAGACTTTGCGGAAGTTTCCGTGAAGAAGTTCCGATTCCGCCCTTAAAACCAAAACATACGGTTCCTGTACCGGCCCCTACATTTCCTTCAGCGACAGAAGTTCCTGCATTTTGTATGGCATCAAGAACATCCTGCTCCTGAACGTAACGTCCCCGAATATTATTAAGCCATCCATCATTGGTATCCCCTACTACCGCATTCACCGACTGTATATTTTCATTTCCTTTCTGCTTAAGCGTATAATTGATCACAGCACTCACGCCTGTGCTTACATTTAAGGTGTTGGTTAAAATAACAGGAGTTTCAATATTCCCCAATTCTGTAACCTGGGTGCTGCCCGCCAGTTTTCCGAAGCCATTTCCCACAAAAACAGCTGCCGGTACTTTCTGCTGAAAGATATTTCCGTTGTGAGGAAGTATTGCCGTAACGCCAGTTCTGATGCTGTCCCCTTTTATCAGTGTCTTATGTCCTACCAAAACTCCTGCTACATCTGTAATACTGTTCTGCTTTCCCGGCTGCAAAACCCCGGGCTTTAATCCTAAATCACGGACTCTTTTCTGAGCATATCCATTTAAACACAGAATGGTAAGAATTGAAACTGATAATTTTCTGAACATATATTTTTGATTTTCGTTACTGCCAAAGGTAATAAATACTGGCCTATTGAAGATTGCAGAATCATTTTATTATTTTGTATGACCGGTTATTACAGAATAACAATCAGTTCACTTTTATCTTTTATTTTTTGAGTAAATTAGCATTATAATCCTATGCATAACAGCTGAATTTATTTAAATGAGCACTAAAAAAGCCCTTCGTTACGATAATCAATGGAAAAGAGAGATTGAAAAAGAGGTTTCAAAGTTCTCACAACCATTCATGTCCAATTCCAAATGGGTAAAACTGATAGGCAAGTTGGTTGAGCATAATGACATTATTTTAAAAATTCTGTTCAAAAAAATTCAACATGAGAATATGGGTGAACTGTACTTAGCTGATGGTCCTGATTTTGGATTTGAATACTGGCATTCAGGATTTGAACTCAACAATTCTTTTAACCGCCCTCTGGCCTTTAATGAGATTGAATACCTTGTATTTCCGAAAATTGTTGATCCGGTTACACATCAGGATATTAAAGCAATTGAAGCCATCATCCAAAGTATCGGAGCATTTTGTCTGGAATCTGATGAAAACGGGTTAAAACTTGTATGTTATAGAAAATAAATACTGATTCTATGATTACCATGCTTTATGACGGAAGTTTCGACGGACTTTTCACTGCGGTATTTGAAGTTTTCGAGTACCGTTATCAGGATGTGGAAATCATCAGCAGGGAAAGCTTTCGTCAGGAAAATATGTTTGCCGAAATTCATGACGTGATCACTCAACAAGAAAAAGCAGAACGGGTACTGAACAAACTGGAAAAGCAGATTGGAAAACAAGGTATCCGCGAACTGCTTAAAATTTATCTGTCCGAAGATCCGGAACTGGAAAATCTTATCTTATCAGCTGTTAAGCAATCCGTACAGCATCCGGAGAAAAATGTTCTTCAGAATTATGCAGATCCGGATATGCTGAAGATCTCGAAGATCAGTAAATCGGTTGGCCGGGAAAGCCACAGGATGACGGCATTTGTACGGTTTGAAAAAATGAGTGACGATATTTTCTTTGCCAGGATAGATCCGGATTTTAATGTATTGCCACTAATCAGGAAACATTTTACTGACCGTTATCAGGATCAGAAATGGATGATTTATGATCTGCGCAGAAACTATGGGCTTCTTTATGATCTGGATCACTGTGAATTTTTCTACCCTGAAGAACGGTTGGATCTCAATCAGTATCAACAGAAATTCCATGATGAGGAAAAAAGTTACCAGGTACTCTGGCAAAGATACTTTACCAAAACCAATATCGTTGAACGCAAAAATATGAAACTGCATATCCAGCATGTTCCGAAAAGATACTGGAAATATCTGACTGAAAAACATTAGTCAAAAATTCATATTGTGGATAACTTTTTATTTCAGCGAAAAAAGATACTGTTTTAAAAAATTTTTAAAGGCAAATCATTTAACCCATTAATTTCGTGAGATATACAATTCACATTTATCAAAAACTCATATTGTGGATAACTTTTTACAGTTAACATTCAGTTAATATTAGAAATATTTCAAACTATTTTCAAAGGCTGCAAAGGATAAAAACAGATTATTTAAACATGTGTAAATCTGTAAACTGCGTAATCAAAACTTCCCTATTGTGGATAACTTTTACTTTCTAATCGTTCGCAGAGCCGTTTTAACGATATATTGCGTTTCTTTTGTCGGGCTTTCCCGGAGCCATTCATCACAGATTTCTATTACAAATTCCGGTTGTGATTTGCTGGCATCATTGAGCCAGTTTCCTACGCTGTCCTGTACATACCGCGAAGGATCCGACCTCAGCGGTTCTAAAATCTGAAGTCCCGGTGTAGGACTCCGTTTCAGTGCATCTATATGGGCACACCAAACACCGCGAGGTCTTGTGGATTCGCTGGCAAAGCGTCTTATATTAGGATCTTTGTGAGCCGTCCAGCCTGTGAGTATGGATAAACTATCGTCTAATTCGGCGGCAATAGACGGCCTTAATGCCATCCAGCAGATTTCCCTCACTCCGAAATGTTGGTCAGCTGCAAATTTTTGTATCCGTTCCAGCTTTTCTTTTAAAGTTAAAGCCTGATTCCTGCCTATGGTGTAGGTTGCCCAACATCTCGCCAGATCAGAGGTATGATCCGAAATCACAGATAAAAATTCTTCATCATTGTTTTTCAGCGTTTCTTCGAAAATTCCTGTCCCAATGGCTTCATTAATGGTATTTACGGTCTGCTTTTCTAAATCATCAATCCTTTTCAGCAGCGGACCCAGATATTCGGGACGTTTATTTTGGATCAGCAGGTTCTTTAACAGCAGTCTCTGATCTACGGCCAGCCATTCCGTAAGGTTTACCGTTTCGGTTTCCCCGCGGTTCAGCTGCTCCAGAACAGTTGGTGGTATATCTTTTATGGAGCGTGCACCTTTTCGTTTTTCAGTCATAATACGTTGATGAGTTCTTCAATATCTATTCTGTTCATGTAATTTACGTCTAAAAACCGAAAAATAACATATCCGCTTTCATCAATTACGAAAACTGCCGGAACAGGCAATGTATTTTCTTTATTTTTATGGTATTCTTCAAGATCAATTCCCAGGTTCTTGTAATAAGGAAGAACAAAATCCTGAAGCTGAAAAGCGATTCCCAGTTTTTTGGCCAAAGCATTATCCGTATCGGTCAGCATATCAAATTCAAGATGATTCTTCTCGGCCATTATCAGGGAATGATCAGGGCTTTGTGGAGAAATAGCGATTAACACTGCTTTTTTTTCTTTAAACCTAGACCAATTATCCTGAAGGAACTTCAGTTCCAGATTACAGTAAGGGCACCAGCTTCCTCTGTAAAAAGCGAGAATTAGTTTTCCGTGTTTCAGAAGTTCTTCGGAAGATACTTTATTTCCGTGAATATCAGGCAGTACGAATGCAGGCATTTTTTCACCCGTTTTAAGGCTCTTCTCCTCTATCCTTTCTGTTTTTAAGGCTTCAATAGATTTTCCAAAGGCTTCCAATACCTCTTCAGGAAGTTGTGAGGATAAATTACGGTTCAATTCTTCAATCTGTTCTGCCAGGCTGCTCATTGTTTTAAATTTATTATTTTTACAAAGGTCTGAAAGCGGATTGATACCGGCAATACCGCATATCTTCCGCCCATAGGGATAAAAAAGTCAATTTTATGAAAACAAAGGAGAGAACGGAAGAAAATAAAATCTGCCCGTTGGAAGTTGCCGTCAATACGATCAGTGGAAAATGGAAAATTCCCATCGTCTGGCAAATCAATGAAGGGAAGAAACGGCCCAGTGAATTTCTGCGCGGTATTGCCAATGTTGACAGAAGGGTACTCAACCAACAGCTTAACGAAATGGTTGCTGACGGGATCTTAACGAAAGAATCTTTTAATGAACTTCCCCCAAGAGTTGAATATACCCTTACGGAGCTGGGGGAAAAACTGGTACAGATTCTGTGGCAGCTGAATGACTGGGGGAAACTGCTGATTCCGGAGGAAGAAAAAGTTGAAAAGTAGTGGACCTGTAAAGCCTGAAGCTGATCAGTTTCCCACAGATCGCACGGATTTCACAGATTTTTTGTGAGAATTTTATGGTTTGATCTTGCCGATGACGCAGATTTAAAAAGTGTGTGAATGATTTTATTATTGAGCGGACTGAAGTCTGCCCCTATTGGATAAATTCCACGCATTAATTATTTTTTTCCATTGAAATAATTTAATTTTTATGGGATGAATAAGCACAAGCCTTCATCGTTTTTCTTTAAAACAGCGGAAAACAACAGCTCAGTCAGCAATATTTACCACTCAGTCATCTATTTTTTCTTAGAACCGATAATCAGAATACCTTTGACTCATCAATAAAAACAATAGCCTTATGAAATCAATTTCAGTTTTCTCATTATTATTTCTTTTTCTGACTGTTTTTTCAAAAGCACAATCTGATGAAAAATTCTACCAGCCTCACAAAACCATGAAACCTTTTGAGTTCGATACTCCTGAGCAGGTAAATCTTAAGGTGGATGAGGACACCATAACCGCTTTTATTGCAAAACCAAAAACTAACGCCGTAAAAAAAACCATCTTCTATTTCCATGGTGCTGCGGGAAATGTTACTACGTATCAGTTTATGACAAAGCCTTTATTGGAAGCCGGGTATCAGCTGGTGATGATTGATCCCAGAGGATACGGAAAGTCTACAGGAAAGCCTTCCCATAAAAATGTAGCCGAAGACTGTCAGAAATTTTTTGATGAACTGATGAAGAGACCGGATATCAAAAATACGAAGGTCTATATCTTCGGAGCTTCTTTGGGCACTCAGGTTGCGTCACACCTAGCCAGAAACAATACTTCCCGTATTTCCGGACTTATTCTGGACTGCCCTATGTCTTCTTTTACGGATATTGCAGCTCATTTTGCTCCTCAATACAGAGAATCCATTCTGAAATCAATGGTTTCGCCCTATTCTGCTAAAGAAGATGTAAAGGCTTTGGGAAATCTTCCGGTTCTGGTGATTCATGCCAAAGATGATAAAACCATTCCTCTTGAGCATGGAAAATTAGTTTTCGGAAATGTTTCAAGCTCCGGTAAAGTATTTTTTGAATCTACAGGTGATCATCTACAGGGACTGGCCAATAATAAAGAAGAAATCCTGAAAGTAATCAGTAATTTATAAAACAGAGACTATCGTAAACGGAGACTCCAGCGGCTTCGCCGCTGGAGTCTCCTATATTATTCATAACTGCTGAAAAAAATTATTTTCTGCCTCTCGGGCTTTTTAATTCCTCTTTCAGTCGCTCATTTTCTTCTTTCAGTAAAGCAATATAATCCTGAAGGTTCTGGATAATGGTTCCCGGAATGTTATTAAACATATTAAAAACTCCGTTTCCACTTGATGAAGTATCGTTGAATACAGGATGATCATTGTTGACAACAACTTTAGCTTCCTCTTCTTCATAAATTTCTTCTACAGGAACATCCAGAAAACGTGCAATTTTGTCCCATTCATCACGGATAATTCTTACATCGCCGCTTTCCTTTCTGCTGTAGTTGGATACATCTGTAGCAATAATATCAGCAATTTCCTGCTGAGTATAGCCTTTCTGTTTTCTGATAAGCCGTAATTTCTCTTTTTGCATGTCCGACATTTTATACAAAAATGGAAAAAAAGCACAATGTACACAATAAAAATACAGAAAAAATCTTCTTCATCTTTTTTATACTGAATAATCTGTGGGATTTCTAAGGTCTGTATGAAATACAACACGGCTTGATTCCGGATCGCGCTTTCATCATATTGATACTATAACGGATTACACAGATTTCTCAGATCTTTGTGTTATATTTTTCTAAACGTTATAGGTTTTGGAAACCATAACGTTTTATACTCACTACAATATTTTTTATAAATAACATCCGGAAGAAAAATCTGCGCTTTCTGCTTTATCTGCGGGATAAAAAACATCTATCAGATTGGATACTGAGGGCTGTGGGAAATACGACACGACTTGATTCCGGATCGCGCTTTCATCTTATTGATACTATATGATGTTTCCCACGGATTACACAGATTTCTCAGATCTTTGTGTTATATTTTTCTAAACGTTATAGGTTTTGGAAACCTATAACGTTTTATACTCACTAAAATATTTTTTATAAATAACATCCGGAAGAAAAATCTGCTCTTTCTGCTTTATCTGCAAGACTAAAAACATCTATCAGATTGGATACTGAGGTCTGCGGGAAATACAACACGGCTTGATTCCGGATTGCATTTTCATCATATTGATACTATATGATGTTTCCCACGGATTACACAGATTTCTCAGACGTCCATTTTCATTGCAATTATTTAACAAATGATAAAAAAAGATGCCTCCGGATGACTTTCTTAAGGTGCCTGTGTCCCATTCCATTTTTAAGTTTTATCTTTGCAAAAATTAAAAAAATGAGCAAACCGATTTCTGAATTTATAGAGAAATATTACCTGCACTTCAATGCTGCGGCTTTGGTAGATGCATCCAAAGGGTATGTTGCCCATCTTAAGGATGGCGGAAAAATGATGATTACTCTGGCAGGAGCAATGTCTACTGCCGAATTAGGGAAGATTCTTGCAGAAATGATCCGTCAGGGGAAAGTAGATTTTATTTCTTGTACAGGGGCTAACCTTGAAGAAGATCTTATGAATCTTGTAGCCCACTCTCACTATGAAAGAGTTCCGCATTACAGAGATCTTACCCCTCAGGAAGAATGGGATCTTTTAGAAAGAGGACTGAACAGGGTTACCGATACGTGTATTCCTGAAGAAGAAGCATTCAGAAGACTCCAGAAGCATATTGTGGAGATCTGGAAAGATGCAGAAGCAAAAGGAGAAAGATACTTCCCACACGAATATATGTATAAAATGATCCTTTCAGGAGTATTGGAGCAGTATTATGAAATTCCAAGAGAAAACTCGTGGATGATTGCGGCTGCAGAAGCTAATCTGCCAATCGTGGTTCCGGGATGGGAAGATTCTACGATGGGGAATATTTTCGCTTCTTACTGCATCAAAGGAGAGCTTAAAGCCACTACGATGAAATCAGGGATCGAATATATGATGTACCTTGCAGACTGGTATACTAAAAACTCAGCAGGAAAAGGAGTTGGTTTCTTCCAGATCGGAGGAGGAATCGCCGGAGATTTCCCGATCTGTGTAGTACCGATGCTGTATCAGGATATGGAAATGCACGACATTCCGTTCTGGTCTTATTTCTGCCAGATTTCAGATTCTACAACATCTTATGGTTCTTATTCAGGAGCAGTTCCGAACGAGAAAATCACTTGGGGTAAGCTGGATATCACAACACCGAAATTCATCGTTGAAAGTGATGCAACCATCTGTGCACCATTGATGTTCTCTTACATCCTTGAAAATTCTTAAGAAAAGAATATATCCATATACAACGCTTCAAATTCATTTTTGGAGCGTTTTTTTATTGGGGCGTGTCCCTCGCCATTCATGACCCGCTTCCCGGGCCGGGCTTCTCCGGGCTCCACTTCGTTCCGGTACTTTGTACCGCTCGCTGCGCTCGCGCCCTCCATATCCCTCACGCAAGGTCATTCCATAGAATTTACCAGCACAAAATAACGGTAGGCCAGGATTCCTTTCTCTAGTTTAGTCAGTGTGCTGGGATCTTTGTCACTCAGCTTCGGAAGAACTTTCTTATTAAGGCCATTCAGCAGCCTGAAAAATGATTTTTTCATATCTTTATCTTTACAATGAAACATCATGGAGTACAGAATACTCCAAAAATGATGCAAAAGCAGAGAAACGTCAGCATAATACATTTCCAACCATAAATAATAGAGAACGGCATGGACGACATTTTCAAACAGCAGGTATATGAAGTGGCAAGACTGATTCCCAAAGGAAGAGTTTCTACCTATGGTGCCATTGCAAAAGCAGTAGGCTATCCCAACCATTCGCGTCATGTAGGAAAAGCCATGGGCGGCTGCCCGGAAGATGTACCGGCTCACCGTGTTATTTCAAGTTCAGGAGTTTTGTCTGTCCCGGAATTCCAGCCTAAGCTTGAAGCAGAAGGCATTACGGTGGATAATTTAAGGATCAAAAATTTCAAAAAACTCTTCTGGAATCCAATGGATGAGCTTTAACAAAAGGGTATAGTTTTCCCACAGATCGCACAGAATACACAGATGTGGTAATTTTATTTTCTCGCAGATCTTGCAGATAACGCAGATTTGCGGTGTATGTTGGGCTAAAGATTTCCACCCCTATTGAATAACTTTCTGTGTATGTTCACCAGATTTTGATAATTATATGATACTAAGCTTAATGATCAAAAAATCATAGATTTTTTTACTTAGTGAACTTTTATTCGCAGAGTATTAAACTTAAAAGTACTGAAGTGTTAATCTTCTCTCTCATTTGTGGTTAGAGATTTTCCTTAAAGCCCGGATCTCACAGATTCCGGTAAAAAGCTCGGGTAAATTATAGGATTTTTATTATCTTTTGCTTCCAATAATCACTTATGAAAAAAAAGATCATAGGAATCACAGTAATTCTTATTCTGATAAGCTGTACAAAAGAAAAGGCATCAGATCGTTTACTGCCTGAACCGGATAAGAACGAACATTTAGCAGCCGAAAACGCCTCAAAAATCAATAAAGATAAAAATACGATCCGGGAGCGGTTTTCTCCTCCCGAAGGTTACCAGTGGGTTGAAGAAAAGGCAGGCTCTTTCGGCCATTTTATTGAACACTTTAAGCTGAAGCCATATGGAGCTCAGATTTTACGGTACGATGGCGTTCCCATTTCTACCCAGGATCTTCATGAAGCCGTTTTTGATATCGATACCGGAAATAAAGACCTTCAGCAATGTGCGGATGCCGCTATCCGGATGCGGGCCGAATATTTGTATAAAGAAAAAAGATTTGACGAAATTAAATTCCATTTTACAAGCGGTGATCTGCTTTCATGGAATGACTATAAAAACGGAACAAGAGCTTTTGTGAAAGGCAATTCGGTAAGTTTCAGAAAGGCCGCAGCCTTTGATGATTCCTATCAGAGTTTCAGGAATTATCTGGATCTGATCTTTAATTACGCCGGAACCATTTCCCTGAATAAGGAAACAAAACCCGTCACCAAAAATGCAGAGCTGAAGACCGGCGATATCCTGATCACCCCGGGCAGTCCGGGGCATATTGTGTTTATTTCCGGAGTCTGTGAAAATAAGGAAGGGAAAAGGCTTTTTTTACTCAGTGAAGGATTTACGCCTGCCCAATCTATTCACGTGCTTTCCAATCCCTTTGATCCGGCTGTAACGCCGTGGTATGACCTGGATGTGAATGCTCCGGAAACAAAAACAGCCCGGTATTTTTTTAAACCGACAAATTTCAGAAACTTTTAATTATTTATATTCAAAACTCTTATCAAGTTACTGCCATTATCTGAACTTGTTTTTGTAAATTTGTGTTCGAAATTTTTTACTAGATGAAAGAGAGTGCTGTAAAAAAAATTGCAGTTCTTACTTCAGGAGGCGACTCTCCGGGTATGAATGCGGCATTAAGAGCGGTAGTAAGAACCGCCAATTATTATAATATCGAATGCTACGGAGTAAGAGAAGGCTACAACGGGCTCATCAACGATGATTTCCTGAAAATGGGTCCCCGTTCCGTAAAAAATATCATCAACCAGGGCGGAACGATTCTGAAATCTGCCAGATCTGTGGAGTTCAGAACAGCAGAAGGCCGCCAGAAAGCCTATGACAACTGTGTAAAGCTTGGAATAGAAGGGCTGGTATGCATCGGAGGAGACGGAACATTTACCGGAGCCAAGATCTTCAGCGAAGAATTCGGAATCAAAGTGATTGGAGTACCGGGAACGATTGATAATGATATCTTCGGTACAGATAATACCATCGGGTATGATACTGCTCTGAATACAGCCATGGAAGCCATCGATAAGATCCGTGATACGGCTACTTCCCACAACAGGGTTTTCTTTGTGGAGGTGATGGGGCGTGATGCAGGATTTATTGCTTTAAACAGCGGATTGGCAACCGGTGCCCTTGATATTCTTATTCCTGAGAAAAAAGACAGCATGCAGGATCTTTTTACCAATTTCAGAAAAGCTGAAAAAACAGGAAAAGCATCCAGCATCGTAGTGGTGGCAGAAGGTGAAAAATTGGGCAGCATCTATGATCTTGCCAATCAGACGAAAGAAGAATTTCCTGATTATGATATCCGTGTAACCATTTTAGGACATATCCAGCGAGGCGGTTCGCCAAGCTGTGCAGACAGAGTTTTAGCCAGCAGACTCGGGTATGGAGCCGTAGTAGGATTAATGGACGGAAAAACCAATGTAATGGCCGGAATGCGTTCCAATGATCTGGTATATACGCCGATTGAAGAAGCCATCAAAAAACACAACGAAATCAACAAAGATCTGATGTTGATCTCAGAAATTTTAGCAATCTAATTATTTTTTAAATCTAATAAAAACAAACTATTATGTCAACAATCAAAGTAGGTATCAACGGTTTTGGTAGAATTGGACGTCTTGTTTTCAGAGCAATGACTGAAAGAGATAACATTGAAGTTGTAGGAATCAATGACCTTATTAATGCAGAATACATGGCTTACATGTTAAAATATGACTCTGTACACGGTGTTTTCCCAGGTGAAGTTTCTGTAGAAGGAAACGACCTTGTGGTAAACGGGAAAAAAATCAGAGTAACTGCTGAAAAAGATCCTAACAACCTGAAGTGGAATGAAATCGGTGCTGATTATATCGTAGAATCTACAGGTCTTTTCTTATCTAAAGATTCAGCTCAGGCTCACATCAACGCCGGTGCGAAGAAAGTAATCCTTTCCGCTCCTTCTAAAGATGATACCCCAATGTTCGTAATGGGGGTAAACCACAAAGAGCTTACTGATGATATCAAAATCTTATCAAACGCTTCTTGTACAACCAACTGTTTAGCTCCTTTAGCTAAAGTAATCCACGATAAATTCGGAATCGTAGAAGGTTTAATGACCACTGTACACGCTACAACAGCGACTCAAAAAACTGTTGACGGTCCTTCTATGAAAGACTGGAGAGGTGGTAGAGCTGCTCTTAACAACATCATCCCTTCTTCTACGGGTGCTGCAAAAGCAGTAGGAAAAGTAATTCCTTCATTGAACGGAAAACTAACAGGGATGTCTTTCAGAGTACCAACCGTAGACGTTTCTGTAGTTGACCTTACGGTAAGATTAGAAAAAGCTACTTCTTACGATGAGATCTGTGCTGCCATCAAAGAAGCTTCTGAAGGTGAATTGAAAGGAATTTTAGGATACACTGAAGATGCCGTAGTATCTCAGGACTTCGTAGGAGATAAGAGAACTTCTATCTTCGATAAAGACGCTGGTATCATGCTTTCTCCTAACTTCGTAAAACTTGTTTCATGGTATGACAATGAAATGGGTTACTCTAACAAGTTAGTGGATATGCTTGTACACGCTGCTTCTCTATAATCAGTAATGAGCGATAATCAATGAATACTATAAAACCTTCCCGGCGGGAAGGTTTTTTGTAATTTAATATGCTGATATTATACTTCACAAGAGAATGTTATTTTCCTGAATTACTTACTGAACTTCCGGTATTATCATTTTGACTGCTGAAAGCAACATTAATACCCAGCCCAAGCCAACCTTTCCCATTATATTTCCAATCATAATTATTCTGATCATTTTTACTGATATGATCAAAACCGTAAGTAAAACCTACATTAATAGAATTATTAACATGAATCAGTAAACCTGTATTGATTGTAAATGCACTTATATTTGTGCTTTCGGAGGTCTTGCTATTTGACTCATCCAGCTTGATACTGGCTAAACCAAATCCAACAATAGGTTCTAAGCTGAAACCATTTTTTATTTTCCTGTTCATCCTGAATTTAGCCCCCAGATTTGCCCCTAAATTTACATTTGCATCAAACGAAAATTCACTGAGCCTCAATTTAAATGGAACAGTAAAAACTCCGACACGCCAATCTACAATATTATACAGAGGTTTGGTATTATCTTTAAAATCAACTAATGGCAAAGAATAAACTGTTTTATAATCTGATTCCTCATTTGGTTTTGAAGCGATAAAATTTTTATTGATTTTATTTTCTAACTCTGAGATTTTCCCTGAAAAATTACCGAAAACAAAATACACTCTATCCTTTTTAATGTTCTGAACATGAATATTAAATATTGAACCTTCAACTTCATTTTTAACATTTTCTAAGGAAGCTCCTTCTTTAATGACTGTTTCATTTTTAAAATCCATTAGGCTCTCTGTTGTTGGATAATTAAAATAATAGTTTCCACCTGTTTTAATATCCTCCTGTCCGGATACTCTTATTCCTACCCACAATAGAAACAGTAATAATAAATAAGTTTTCATGGTTATCAGTTTTTGTTTACACAAAGTTGGTCATTCCATGAATACGGGAAAATTACCCGTTCGGGTGATTTTAAGCTTCAGAATAAGGGAATAAAAAAGCCTCCCAGCAACGAGAGGCGACTTAGTTTATCATTTTCAAACAACTAAAAAGAAAAGAGTAAACTGTTTTTATAACATTCATTAATCACTTACAGGTAATATTGATTTTTTTGCCGATGCTTCATGCTTTATCCGGCTATTGAAATTACTTAATAATAGGAGGAAATTTATCGAAAAATAGAACTGAATAAATTTGAGTTTCCCTGATTATTAGTCCATACAAAGTTTGTAATTTTATTAAAAGAAAAAAATCCCCCTTTTGTGGTATTTTTAGGGTATTTTAATTACTTTAGCTTAAAACAATTTACCATGGGAAATTCAGAGAAAAAGCATCCTCTGGTTGAGGTGTGGAATACATATCCCGGAATCAGGCAGAATCGGAAAATTCTGAATGTACCTCCTATTGAACGGATCATTGGAGAGATGTTTGCCATTGGTGAATTTTATTATTATGTTCTAAATCTTACCAACAGTACCCTTTCTCATCATCATAAAAATATCCTGAAACTTCATGGGCTGGCCTGTTTTCCGGTCAACCTAAAGGATCTTATTGACCTTACCCATCCCGATGACATCAGTTTTGTCTTAAAAGCAGAACAAACCGTGATTGAAAAGATCATCGAAATAGGTTTTGAGCATCAGCTTTATCTGAAATCCAGCTACTGTTTCCGGATGAAAACAGCGGAAGGAAATTACGAGTTGTTTCATCATCAGGCGGTCATCACCATGGAAGATGAGTCCGGTCAACCCGTACAGGCAATAAATATCCATACCAATATTCATCATATTACGAAGGAAAATCCCTACACGGTTCTGATTTCAGGCATCGGTCCGAGAAATGATTTTCAGCAGATCAAACTGGATCATTGTCGTCCTTCCGGAAGCCACGAACATCTCACTCACAGGGAAACCGAAATTCTATCCCTCATTGCTAAAGGGTATTCAGGACCTGAGATCGCAAAAATGCTTATTTTATCGGAGCATACCGTGCGTACTCACCGGAAAAATATCCTTCGGAAAACAGATTCCAGAAACAGTAAGGAGCTCGTTAAAAAAGCTTTTGAAAGAGGACTTGTTTAATGTAGCTGCTCATCTAAGGCTGACGAATCTCATAGGGGATTTTCGGCTTAAAACTTGTATTTTTATGTACAATGGAAAAAATAATCTTAGAACCCCGCTTTAAAGATGCTCCTCACTTCAGAAATTTCTGGGAAAAAGGGAACGGAAAACTGCTTATTGAGTTTTCCGGAGCGGAAGTAAGCTTTAAGGACTTCAATCAATTTTCGCCCAGCTTTTATCATATCGATGAGGTGGGAGATCAGGTAGTACAGGATGTTTATTTCACTAAAAAATTTCATGAAGCTTCCCGGGAAATTGAACAGTACATCCGAAATGGTGTTTCTGCAACAGATGATGTTCCGGAAAGTGTAAAAAAGCTTTTTACCCAAACCCAGAGTATTCCCGGATGGCTGGATCGTGATCTTCTGAAGGCCGGAGCAGAACTCTGTATGAGAAGCAATCTGGATTCTCTGATTTCTTTGAGGGATTACTGCCTGATTGGCGGATACGATTATGCTTACCTCAACAAACCGCTTATCGTCACGGAAGCCCTGAAAAAAGGAGCTGTAAAGCGTCTTTCGGAAACGCTGGATTTCTGGGTGAATGCCACAAGATATAATGCCCTTGAAGTTCATGCAAAAGGTTATGAATTTGCGATAAAAACCCGGTTAATCCATTCCTATGCCAGACTTTCCATAAAAAAACATTATAAAAACTGGGATACGGAAAACTGGGGCGAACCCATCAATTCATGGGATATGATGGCTACTTATATCGGTTTCAGCCTTGTTTTTCTGCACAGTCTTCAGAAATTGGGGAATACATTTTCAGCTCAGGAAGAACAGGGACTTTTTCATCTTTGGAAATACACAGGTTACCTTCTTGGGATTCCCGAACATCTTCTTCCCGATGATAAAAAACAGGCCACGGAATATTTTTATCTGTGGACCTCCGTACAGCCTCCATCCGACAAAGATTCCGTACTTCTTGCCCATTCCTTACTGAATGAATCGCTGGAAAATCCGATCTTAAAATATGAGTTGGAACGAAAAAATCTACGGTATCTCCATATCTGCTGCACATGGTTCCTCCTTGATGATGAAGTGTGTAAAAGACTGGAAATTCCCGAAGTGCGGGCTAAGAAATTATTTCCCTGGTCGAAGATATTAGTGAATAAAATATATGATCGTCTGGTAAGCCGTAAAGCCAGAATAAAAAAAGGAAATAAAGACCAGATGAAGGTCCTGGAAGACTACCTGAACATTACAAAAAATTCTAATTTCCATTAAAAGCACATTTTAAACCACTGTATTTCAATAGTAAACTGTTTTCAATCTGCTTTGCCTCTTATTTTGTGTGTCCCTTTATTATGGGTAGAATCTCCCCGGAAATTTTATTATTTTTTTAACTTTAAAAACCCATTTTCAGGCTAAAAAATATTAGTATTTGATGTTTAAATTATGTATTTTTGAGAAATTATTTTAAAGACGATGAGTAACATTGATGATAAGAAAAAAGCACTCGCATTAGTGCTTGACAAGCTAGATAAAACATACGGAAAAGGAACTGTAATGACTCTTGGAGATGACTCCGTAGATAATACCATAGAGGTAATTCCTTCAGGATCTTTAGGCCTTGACATCGCATTAGGTGTAGGCGGATATCCGAGAGGAAGAATTATCGAAATTTACGGACCTGAATCTTCAGGTAAGACTACTTTAACTCTTCACGCTATTGCTGAAGCTCAGAAAGCCGGAGGTATTGCCGCATTTATTGATGCTGAGCACGCTTTCGACAGAACCTATGCTGCAAAATTGGGTATTGATCTTGAAAACCTGATCATTTCCCAGCCGGACAACGGAGAACAGGCACTGGAAATTGCAGATAACCTGATCCGTTCAGGGGCCATTGATATTGTAGTGATCGACTCTGTAGCAGCCCTTACTCCAAAAGCGGAAATTGAAGGAGAAATGGGAGATTCCAAAATGGGTCTTCACGCAAGATTGATGTCTCAGGCATTAAGAAAATTAACGGCTACCATTTCAAGAACAAAATGTACGGTGATCTTCATCAACCAGTTAAGAGAAAAGATCGGTGTAATGTTCGGAAATCCGGAAACAACAACCGGAGGTAATGCCCTTAAATTCTATGCTTCGGTAAGAATCGATATCAGAAAGGCAAGTGCTCCCATCAAACAGGGAGACGAAGCGATCGGAAGCCGTGTGAAAGTGAAGATCGTGAAAAACAAAGTAGCCCCTCCTTTCAAGCAGGCAGAATTCGATATTATGTATGGTGAAGGAGTTTCCAAAGCCGGAGAAATCCTTGATACTGCCGTAGATATGGGAATTGTGAAGAAGAGCGGTTCATGGTTCAGCTATGAAGAGACTAAATTAGGCCAGGGACGTGATGCGGTGAAGGATGTTTTAAGAGATAATCCTGAGCTTGCTGAAGAACTGGAAAATAAAGTTAAAGAAGAAATTGCTACTAAAAAATAGTTATTTCAGATGATAAACAAGAATCGGCGGAGCCTTTGGCTCCGCCGATTCTTGTTTTATTCAGGCTTATCATCCGTAAGCTCAAATCCCCAGTCTTTTCCTTTTTGGGTAGCCGGAACCCCTTTGGTCATCCAGACCGGAGCTTTAGCTCCTTTAAGATAATAATCAAAAAACTGCTGTTCGCGGATTTGAATATCTTTTCGGTTCTGCCGTTTTATCAGATTGTGATCGTCACCGTTATAGTTCAGCAGCCATACCGGTTTTCCGAGACGGCGCAGAGCGGTAAACATCTCAATTCCCTGATACCACGGTACGGCTCCGTCTTTATCATTACTCATAATAACAACCGGAGTTTTCACTTTATCGATGGTAAAGAGCGGTGAATTTTTAATATAAAGATCCGGTGCTTCCCATAAATTTTTTCCTAACCTGCTTTGTGATTTTTCATACTGAAATTGTCTGTTCATTCCTGAAGTCCATCGGATTCCACCGTATGCGGAGGTCATGTTGACTACAGGAGCACCACTCCAGGCAGCAGCATACATATTGGTGTGGGCAATAAGGTAGGCTACCTGATAACCGCCCCAGCTTTGCCCCTGAATTCCGATTTTAGAGCCGTCTACCCATGAGTTTTGCTTGAGTTTTTCAACACCGGAATTAATGTATTCCATTGCAGATTCTCCCGGGAAACCGTCTGTATAGGATATATCAGGAGTAAAAACAAGATATCCGTTGCTTACAAAATAAGAAATATTGAGTCTTGAAGGAGTTGGGGAAGGTGCTACATAACGGTTCAGATTGTCTGAAAGCTTTTCATAGAAATAGACGATCATAGGATATTTTTTATCCGGGTTGAAATCTTCCGGCTTGTATAAAACACCTGTAGATGTATTTCCTTTTGGTGTGGTCCAGTGTACCAGTTCATCCGTTCCCCAATTATACAATTTCTGTTGTGGATTGGTATTGCTCAGCTTTTGTTGTACTGAGAAATCAGAAGTTGAAAAAATATCCGGAGAATGGGTGTATGATTCTTTTACTACAATATATTCTTCGGCATTCTTTGCTTTCTGAACACTTCGGTAGCCCCAGGCCTCTTCCATCTGAATTTTCACAGGATCCGTATTCGACCGAATGGTGGTCTTAAAAATTCCGTTGGCTTTCGATGTATTGTCAAATGCGGACAAATAAATAGAAGACTTCCGGTTTAAACTTTTAATATCTTTATCCAGATCGTACGTGTCAAATGTTATTTTATTTTTACGTCCAAAACCGTTCGTGATATTTCTTGGCTTTTTAGAACCGTTTAAGAAAAACTCCCAAAGATCGTAACGGTCCCTGATGATCACAGACTCATCCTGATCCGTCCATGAGGCAATGCCATAAGAATACGGAAAATCAGGCATATCAAATTCCTCATCAACGAAAGAAACCGGTAAGCCGCTATTGAGTGGAAGGGTCTGTTTGGTTTTTACATTATAGCTCAGCCATTGTCCTTTTTCCCGGTTAAAAATGACAATGAATTTTCCAAGTGGGGACACTGCCACTGAACCGTCTAAATTTTTAATGATTTCCGTTCTGTCTCCTGTTTTATGATCGATAAGGAAATAAGTTTTCTTTATTGAACCTTCCCATTGCGAAGAAATCCGGTTGTTCAGACTGGTAACGCCTATAGCAAATTCAGCATTTCCTTCGTTAACCAATCGTAAAGTATCCAGATCCTCACCATCAATATTTCTGAAGAAATCCGGTTTTTCAGTCTGCAGTACGGCTGCATAGGATTTTTTAAGATCATTTTTCAGCTCTTTTAGCTGTACTGTCTGTAAATAATCGTCCTTATAGCTCCAGATATCCACCACCGCATGATCGTTCGCAATCATCGCCGTATCTTTGGCAACAGGTTTTGGAGCAACTCCGAAATACAGCTGTTTCCCGTTTTTACTGAATAAAGGCAGACGGTTTTCAGAAATAACCCAGTTTTTTCTCATCTGTGGGTTCTCATTCGTTACCGTTTCCTTTTTATTTCCTTGAACATTAAAGTAATACAGCTGGTATAATTTTACCAGGTCGTTCTGTGCAGAAGACGTTCCCACAAAGGCCAGCTGGTTTCCTTCCTCATCAAAAGACAACTGTGAAAAATCACCTTCCATTTCCGAAATTTTAATGACCGTTCCTTTTTGGAGATCTACCACCTGAACGGTTTGAAAGGCGTATTTCTTCGGCTTCGATTTATCGGTATCTTTTTTATCCGCAGATTTTTCTCCTGAACCCTCCTTCTCGTCTTTTTTATCCTTTTTCTCGTCAGGCTTTTTCGTTATAAAAGCAAGCTGTTTCCCATTTTTGCTGAATTCATAGCGGATGACATGATCATAGGTAGTACTTTTTCCGTCCAAAAGATTTCGCACCACCAGCTGTAAGGGTTTTACATTTTTATCATCATCTTTATTTTCGTCACCGTCTTCCTTATCCGAAGCGTCATCCGAAGACTTATCTTTTGTGTTTTCCAGAAGATAGGCAATGTAAGAACCTGCTTTTTCAGGGATCTTAAATGTTTTTACATCAGGAATTTTCTCCGTTTTATTACTTAACAAATCAACGATAACAAGGCTGTCCTTTGTTAATTTATTTTTTTTAAGCTTTTTATCTTTTACCGCTTTTATATCTTTATACAAAGGGCGGACCTGGAAAACAGCAAACCTGGAATCTTTCGTAAAATCGGCCTTCGTTCCTCTTGCAAACTGTTTTGATGCTTTATTTTTAACTGAATACAGAAAAAGATTGGAATTGCCTTCCTGAACATCCACAGAATAGGCAATCCATTTTCCGTCATTTGAGATTTTTCTCGCACCGATATTTTGCCAGCTGTCATAAACAGAATGGTCTAACGGCTTTTTCTGTCCATACATCCAGCAGGTCATCATGAGCAGAATAAAAACTGTACATTTCATCTTCATTTTAAAAAAATTTAAGGATTAAAAATATGATATTTCTTTGACAAATCCACATGATCTTTAATTTCCACCGCTGAAAAAATGTCATTCTGTCACATTCTTCTTCATGGTATTTTTTTTGAGAAAGATTTGAAAAATAAAAATCAAAAAATATGATGACTAAAGGAAATATTAATGTATCTGTGGAAAACATTTTCCCGCTTATCAAAAAATTTCTTTACAGTGACCACGAAATATTCTTAAGAGAGCTGATCTCCAATGCAACGGATGCTACCCTGAAATTAAAGCATCTCACAGGAATCGGGGAAGCCAAAGTAGAATACGGAAGTCCCAAAATCGAAGTAAAAATAGATAAAGATCAGAAGACATTACGCATCATCGATCAGGGGATCGGGATGACCGGAGAAGAGGTTGAAAAATATATCAATCAGGTTGCCTTTTCCGGAGCAGAAGAGTTTTTGGAAAAATATAAAGATTCCGCAAAAGATTCGGGAATTATCGGACATTTCGGACTTGGGTTCTATTCAGCATTTATGGTTGCTGAAAAAGTGGAAATTCTTACCAAATCCTACAAAGATGAGCCTGCCGTAAGATGGATCTGCGACGGAAGCCCTGAATTCACTCTTGAGGAAACAACGGATAAAACAGACAGAGGAACGGAAATCATTCTTCACATTGCAGAAGACTCTGTAGAGTTTTTAGAAGAAGGAAAGATCCGTGAGCTGCTATTGAAGTACAATAAATTTATGCCTGTTCCTATCAAATTCGGAACAAAAACTCATACACTGCCTTTACCGGAGGATGCTCCTGAAGATGCTGTTGCTGAAACTGAGGAAGTAGACAACATCATCAACAATCCTGCTCCGGCATGGACGATTGCACCAAGCGAACTGACAAATGAGGATTATATGAGGTTCTACCACGAGCTGTATCCAATGCAGTTTGAAGAGCCCTTATTCCATATTCACCTGAATGTAGACTATCCTTTCAACCTTACGGGAGTTCTGTTCTTCCCTAAGCTGAGCAATAATTTAAATATTGAAAAAGACAAGATCCAGCTTTACCAGAACCAGGTATTCGTAACGGATGAAGTGAAGGGTATTGTTCCTGATTTCTTAATGCTTCTGAGAGGGGTTATCGATTCTCCGGATATTCCGTTGAATGTTTCCCGTTCTTACCTTCAGGCTGACGGTGCCGTAAAGAAAATTTCGTCTTACATCACTAAAAAAGTAGCCGATAAAATGGTTGCCCTGATCAACGAAAACCGTGAAGATTATGAGAAAAAATGGAACGACATCAAAATCGTTATTGAATACGGAATCATTACAGAAGAAAAATTTGCTGAAAAAGCAGACAAATTCACCCTATATCCTACAACAGACGGAAAATACTTCCTATGGGATGAACTGGTAGAAAAAATCAAGCCTTCACAGACTGATAAAGACGATAAATTAGTGGTTCTTTATGCTACCAATGCAGATGAGCAGCACAGCTACATCCAGTCTGCAAAAGATAAGGGTTATGAAGTCCTTCTTCTGGATTCCCCGATTATTCCTCACGTGATCCAGAAACTGGAGACTTCAAAAGAAAAAATTTCTTTTGCCAGAGTAGATGCAGACCATATCAATAACCTCATCAAAAAAGACGAGCCGGTTATTTCAAAATTAAACGATACAGAAAAGGAAACTTTAAAAACCAATATTGAAGAGGCGGTGAAAGATGCCAAATTCACGGTTCAGCTTGAAGACCTTGACAGTACGGATGCGCCGTTCACTATCACCCAGCCGGAATTTATGAGAAGGATGAAAGATATGCAGGCTACAGGCGGAGGCGGTATGTTCGGAATGGGAGGTTTCCCGGAAATGTACAATCTTGTGGTAAACTCCAACTGTGAACTTTCCGGTCAGATCTTAAAAACGGAAAATGCTGAAGAAAAGGAAAACCTGATCAGATACGCACTGGATCTCGCCAAACTTTCCCAAAACCTACTGAAAGGAAAAGACCTGACAGATTTTATCCAGAGAAGCTATAAACAGCTTGAAAAATAATACAACATGAAGCCGCTCCCTAAGAAGAGCGGTTTTTTTTATTCTACATACTTCAGAAATTTATTTTTTCTCACGCTGATTTTGCTGATAATGCAGATTTTTTTTTAATCTAATATGTTTCGAAAAACCTGTTACTTCTCATTCCTAATAAAAATCGTAGATTTTCAAGAATTTTAGTGAACTTCTATACGCAATATGCTAAATCTTTTGTGACTGTTTTGCTTAAAGGAGTTTCCCACAGATCGCACAGATTTCACAGATCGGGTGTGATTTATTGTCTCGCAAATCTTGCAGATAAGGCAGATTTTTTCTCTCCTCATTCCTGAAAAATCGTATATTTTTAAGAACTTCTGTGAACTTCTATGCGTAATGTATCAAGCTTAAAGGTTACTTAAGTGCCAAAAGCTTTGCGTTTGTGGTTTAAAAAATTCCCGCAGCTTCAAACAGGCCCTGAAAATTTCAGCTCTTTTACAGTTCAGTTTTCTGCAATTTAAAAGAGTTTAATTATATTTGGATAAAAACACAGAACCATGTTTGAGATACCTGTTGAAGTTTTTCCGTTCTTACTCCTGTTCAGTTTAGGGATCGCCTTATTTCATACTGTTATTTTATCAGGTATTTTTACGGTAAAACTAAAACCGAAATGGATCATGTTTGTAATTGATCCGGCTATTTTAGGAATTGCATTTGCCTTCTTCCGAAAAGAATCGGGAATGATCTTCATCGGTTTGTTTCTCTCTGTTTTTGTACTGGGCATCATCGGAATGATTACCAACGGTATTCAATCCAGCATTGAATCTTTCCGGGAGCAGAGAAAAAAGAATAAGCCGGTATGGAAAATTGTCGGCGGAGGTTTTCTGGTTCTTCTGTCGTATCTTGCTTTCTTCTATTTCGGAGTTTATTTTATCTTTTTTATTTTTTTCCTGATTATTCTGAGTTCTATTCTTCCCAATAATAAAAACCGTTTTTATTTTTACCAGAGAACTCTTCCCACCTCTACTGTAAAAAGTATAGCTATGGGGCTTGCTGAGATTTCAGGAAAAGCAAGGGCTATAGAACCTGTTATCACACCGGATACAGATACTTCGTGCGTAGGATACATTTATACGATTGACGAAATCCGTACGACAAGAGATGACGATGGCAGGACTTCCACCTCTTACCATGAAATTTCCAGAGAAACAAAGATCAAAAGATTTTATATAGAAGACGAAACAGGCAAAATAGAAGTGATTCCCGATCAGCTGGAATGGATCAGCTTTTTACCGGCCCATTCAAGGGAAAGCGGAAGCAGACGGTATCAGGAATTCATCATCGATGAAAAGACCCGGTTTCTTCTGATAGGGCAAGCTTTTTATGAAGACTCACATTCTGTTTTCCGTTTTGATGAAGGCAGGAAGGTCTTCGGGATTGCTCCTTTGGATACGGTGAATTTTGCCAATAAATGGAGACCTTTGAAGCTGAGAGCACTTACTACACTGGCCTGCATTGCTGTTATGGCTGCCGTAATTATTTTTACGCCCATTACCATGAAAGGAAGCACTATCATTATTGAACAGAAAAACTGGATGGAAACCTTAAAAACTAATCCTTTTAAAGGTATTTTTAATTTTTAACACAGGTTGGCTTATGAGTTCTTTTATCCCTCTTTTCATTACCATTATTATCGTTGTCGGTCTGGTAACTTTTTTAATCAATACCTACAACCGGTTGGTAATTCTGAACAATAATGCAAAGAAAGCTTTTGCCAACATTGATGTCATTCTGAAACAGCGATCCGATGAAATTCCCAACCTGGTTAATGTAGTAAAAGCCACTGCCTTCAATGAGAATACCGTTCTCAGGGAACTGGTAACCCTTCGCTCCCAATACCTCGGGTCCCATGAAGACCGGGAAAGAATAAAGACTGCGGAACGTATGGATGGAAAACTGAAGTCAGTGATGCTCACCATTGAGAATTACCCTGAAATAAAATCCGGAACGTCTTATCTGGAACTTCAGAAACGCCTTAGCGATCTGGAAGAGATTATTGCCGACCGGAGAATTTATTTCAATGAATCCGTGAATCTTTACAATACCGGAATTGAAACTTTTCCAGATATTATTTTTGCGAAAATGATGAGTTACCGGAAAAAAGAAATGCTTCATTTTGAAGATACAGAAAAACAAAATAACACCTCAACATTATAATATATGGAAATCGATTTAGGAACTTTAGGCGATTTTATCAACTCCCGGCAGTTTTTCGGAAGTCTCGCCATTGGCTTTCCTGTACTCACAATAGGACTGTTTGTACTGTATGGCATTTTCAAAAAGATTTTCTTCCTCAGAAAAATTCTGAAATTTGTGATCCTTACTTTCGGACTTTCCGTAATCCTGCTGATTCCTTTTGTTTTCTTCTCAGCTTTTGCTGATTTTGAAAGAGTAAAACTAGCGTTGATCTATCTGTCGATTCTTGTATGTGTCACTGTTTTCACCTTATTCAATACGGAAGAAACCATTAATTTTATAAAAGACACTTCCAAACTAAAGGACCATCAATCTTTAAAATAAAGCTATGGGAAAATTTATTTTATGGGCTCCGCTTATTTTTACTGTTTTTGTTCTTGTTGCCAATTACAGAAGGAAAAAATTAAAAAATAATGGCGCTCCGGTATCTATCGCCTCTTTTATTTATCCGGGGATTGTGGTGTATGTAGTTTCCTCACTGTTTTTCGGACTCGTCTCCATTGCCGTTTCTCCTGTTATTTATTTTTTTTCTGCCCCTCAATATGAAGCCAGAGTAGTTGCCCATGAGGTCATGGATTCCAGTGACGGAGAAGGCACCTATACCGCTGTGGTTACTTTTAAAGATGATAAAAACCAATTGCTCAGAAAGCCTTTAAACTACGGAAGCAGCCACCCCGTAGAAATTGGAAAAACCATTACTATCGGATATAAAAACGGAGATCATAGTGTAACCAATTTAAGTTTTGGAACCCAAAAGCTTATTATTTTTATTGTTGCGCTCTTCCTGTTTGTTCTCGGTCTGCCTATGGCATGGATTACCCTCTATTCTCTAGGATGGGATACCTCAGTCATTTTCCAGATAGGGTTAGGGTTCGTTATTTATTTAGTCTTTCCTGCAGGGATGCTGTTTTTCATAGGAATATTATCCTGGGTAATCTGGGAGTATTTTCAGGGGAGAAAAGATGATATGCCGATATGGGCATTGGGAATCTGCAGTCTCTTTGTCACCATTCTTATTCCTGCTTTTCTGGGATACATGAAAATGATTTTTACCAGAGAGAAAACACTTAGACCCTCAGGCAGGTTTTTAAACTTAAAAAAACGCATTCAGAAATAGAATCCCTTTGTTTATTTTCCACAGATCCCTCAAATATTTGCGTTGACTTTTCTAAAAGTTATAGGTTTTGGAAACCAATACCGTTTTGTATTCAGTAAATATTTTGTTATCCAAACTTATGCAGCAATAAAAAAATATGCGTTTTCTGCATCACCTGTAAGCCCGAAAAATAATCCATGAGATCTTCAGGAAATAAAAAAGCACAACCCGGATTGGGCTGCGCTTTATAATCATCAACTTTAATACAATTCAAAAAAGGAGTTTTATCCTTTCCACGGCTCCACTTTCAGGATTTCGATCTTACGTTCTCCATCTCTGAAAGGCCAACTGATAATATCCCCTACTCTATATCCTACTACGGCAAGGGCGATATCTGAAAGTATAGAATGTTTGTTTTTCGCCGGTTTTGCCTTAACAGAAGAAACGAAGATGTATTCATGCTCAGAATCCAGCGTATGATCTTTAAGGGTTACCTTTCTTTCTACCGTTACGATATCTTCCGGTAAATTTCTTCTAAGGACCTGTTTTGCTTTTCTGAGTTCTTCGGTAAGCCTTTTTTCCTCTTCCATGCTTACTTTTTTTCTTCTTACGGTATCTTTGATGGCATCATATATTCCGGTAGTGAGTGTAATATGATCTGACATTTTTTATTTTTTAAAATTAAATGATGCGGCTATTCTTGATGATCCAATGCAGGAATACAGGCCAATGAGCCTTTCCCGTAGAAAACCGCAAAAAAAACAATGAATGAATAAAATAATCCCGAAGTATTTCCCTGTCCTGGATCCTGACAGGGACTAATTGATAAAGTCCTTGGAACTTTTCAGAAAAGAATCTGTATGCAGATAAAGTAATGACAGCAGCAACCCTGATTGTCGGCGTATTGCAGATAAAAAGATCATTGCTGTCATTATATAAATTGTTTTAATTCTTACAAATATAATACTTAAAAACGGAATGCAGCAGCAGCACTTAAAGAAACTCTTGTCAATCCTTCTTTTTCGTCCTTTCCTAAGCTAAGGGTCTGACCGTTGTATTTCATCTTGCTCAGTGTACCAGCTGTAGCCGTGAATTTAGGTCCGATCATCAGGTTTTTGGTAATGGCATACTGATATCCTGCCCCCAACTCCATCCCAAATGTAGAACCGGTACCTTTTACAGAGCCTGTTTTTGTGGTATAGCTGATAACCCCAAGCGAGATATCTGCAGAAACTTTATGTTTTATAGGTTTCGCATGGTTGGAGAACATGACGGAAGGGCCGATGAACGTGATATTATCCTTGGTATTGAGAGAGAAATAAACAGGCATTCCGTTGTTGCTGTTTCCACGGAATAAACCGCTGCTCGACGCACTGTAACTGGAAAATTTGGCTCCGATTCCGATATGATTGAGGTTATAATAAGCTGCCGCCTCAAAATGAAGTCCGCTTTTCAGTCCCTTTACATAATCTTTCTCTTCTTTTGAAAGTCCGGATGCTGTTTCAGCAACCCTCCATCCGTACCCAATGGCGGGCATAATGGTTATTTTTTCCTGAGCAAAGGAAAATAAAGAGCTGATGACAGCTCCCGATAGGATGATTTTTTTTATCATGGTTAAAAATTTACGGCAAAAATAAAATTTTCCGGATGAGAAACAACTAAAATTTAAAGCGTCTGTTCTCTTTTTTATCGGAATTTTTTTTCTTATGGTCCAGCCTTTTCTGTTTTTGTGCTTTTGATGGTTGGGTAGCCGTTCTTTTTTTGGGAATGATCAGTGCCTTATTCACCAGGTCCATTATTTTTTCAACCGCTTTATTTTTGTTCATCAGCTGGGTTCTGCTTTCGGAAACCGTCAGAAATAACAGTCCTTCTGCATTAATCCTGTTCTTCAGCTTCTCCTGAATCAGGATTTTCTGATCTTCATTAAAAAATGCCGATTCGGCAACTTTCCACAGTACCGTGACCGATGTCTCCACCTTATTCACATTCTGTCCTCCGGCACCACTGCTTCGGGAAGTTTTAAAGCTGAGTTCTTTTGAAAAGTCTTTCATTTTGTTTGATATAAAATTTAAAGCTATTGAGTGGCTTCCATCAGGTTTTGCAGTTCTATCCGGTTTACTTTTCCGTTGGGCGTTCTTGGAATTTCGCTGATAAAAATAATTTCTTTAGGCTTATGAAAGTTTTTTTCAAAGGTAATTTCCGAAATTCTGCTGATCAGATCTTCTGATTCCTCACCTTCTATAACCAGCATCAGTTTATGGCCCAGACTTTCATCTTTCAGTCCTAAAAATACGGCCTCGTTCGGAATAGTCTTTTTCACCAGAGCTTCCAGCGTTTCCGGAAATATTTTGGCACCTCCTGAATTAATAACATTGTCGATCCTTCCTAAAAATCTGAACTGTTTTTCATTTTTGATATCCACCAGATCGTTGGTTTGAAGAATTTCCGCACTTACTTCAGGAGCCGAAATCTTCAGGCAGCCTCTTTCATCTTTTGAAATGGAAACATTTTCGAAAACGGTAAAATAGTCTTCAGGTTCAGGGGCTATCTGCTTCAGGGCAATATGGGAAAGGGTTTCAGACATTCCATAGGTTTCAAAAACCCTTATTCCCTTTGATTTTTCACTGATTTTCTCCTTTAAAGATTCTGAAACCGCCGCCCCTCCGATGATCAGATTTTTGATCAGATGTAATTTATCCAGGGAATTTTCTACCTGAAGGGGCGTCATTGCACAGAATTCCACCTCCTCACTCAGGTTTTCTGCCGGATTCAGGGACGGATCTGTAGTGATCAATCTTAATTTTCTTACAACAGAACGCACTACCATCATTTTCCCGGAAATATATTCTACAGGAAGACAAAGCAGTGCTTTATCCCCTTCTTTTAATCCCAGGAAATTACAGGTCATCGTAGCAGAACTGATCATCCTCTTTTTTTCGATGCCGAAAATTTTAGGCTGGCCTGTAGAACCGGAAGTTTGTACATCAACGGTCTCCCCATCCGAAAACCATTCTTCCAGAAATTTTTTGATTTTTTGTTCAAATTCTGTTTCCGGAGATAAATTATTAATATTGAGATTATTGAAGTCTATCAGCATATTTTCGTTGAATAAATAGAACAGTAAATTTAAAAAAAAGTTTAAAAAGTTCTTGTATCTAAAGAAAAAAGCTGTAAATTTGCACCACTGAAATAAACAAAGACCCATGGTGTAGCGGTAACACTACTGATTTTGGTTCAGTCATCTGGGGTTCGAATCCCTGTGGGTCTACAAACCATCCTTTTTGAGGATGGTTTTTGTTTTTATACAAAGAGCCGGTCCGGAAATTACAATTTCCGGACCGGCTTTAAACTTAATTTTATGCTAAAAAGAGCTACAATTACCTTTTTATAATCTTCATATTTTTTGAAGCCTTTCCTCCTTCCATCACAAGGATATAAACTCCCGGCTGAAGATCAGAAATATCATATTTTTTCTGAGTACCATCAAACCATTTTACCATTTTACCGCTACTGTCTATTAAGGTTAATTTTTTAAACTCACCGGAATTTTTAATTTCAAAACTGTCTACAACCGGATTAGGATAAATATTAATATTTTCTTTGGATGTTGAAACTTCATTAACGGCAAGACTATTATTGGTAACATGAACGGTATAATCTTCATATTCACCATAATTGTCAGGGGCATTCATACATGGATCTGTTGAAGCTGCCTCATCTTCTCCTGCAGCAAAAGAAAGAACCCTCATTCTGTAATTTCCAGTAGCAGTACCTGCCGGAATTGTGATAGATTTGTTTACTGTAACTCCTGCTCCTCCATTTCCAATTTCACCCAGAAATTCGTTGGTTTCAAAAGTCTGATTATTATTATAATCTATCCATACTGAAACTCTTTCATACCAACCTTCTCCCACTGTTACAGAAATTGGGTAAGCCTGACCTGCTGTGACCTGGGCAGGACTCAATGTGGTATAATTACCATATCCTCCCGGGCTGCAAGTAGTTGTGTTATTGATTCCCGCAAATGTTACATTGGTAATCGTATCGTCATCTGTACAGTCTAAGGAAACTGTACAATACTGGGCTTTAGCTGAAAAAGCCGCTCCTAGCACCATCAGTGCAAAAAGTAATTTAAATTTCATATTTATTATGTTTTGTTTACTAAAAATACAAAACAAATATGAGATTACACTATAAAATCACTAATATTCAAAACCGAACAATCAATAATATCTGATTAAGGCTTCAGTAAGGCATTTAATCCATACTGATCAAACAGTATTTTTCCTATTTCAATCTTAGACCAGCCTTCTTTTAACTGATAGGTAAATATTAGTTGGTCATCTTTTACAAAAGATTCTAAATTCAGTACAAGAATATTGGAATATTCTGAAAGTTTATTTTCTATAAGATTCAGGTGCGTGGAAAGAACAAACATTGAATCTTTATATCTGGATAAGCCTTCAACGGCATTGATGGTAATCAACGCGGCATCATTGATATTGGTTCCTTTAAAAATCTCATCAAAAACGGCAAAACACTTTTTTGACTTCAACTCAAGAAGGACTTCTTTTAAATTCATGATCTCCCGGGCAAAATAGCTATACCCTTTTTCAAGATCATCATTCACCGAGAAAAATAAACAGATCCTGTCGTAAAACGGAATATGACAATAGCCGGCAGGAACAGCAAGTCCCAGATGAGCAAGCCACACAATGATGCTGATGGATTTCATGGCAGTTGATTTCCCGGACATATTTGCTCCTGTGAAAACAATAATATTATTTTCCGTAATATCTATGGTATTCTTCACGGGGTCTTTAAGGTCCGGATGATAAAAATCTTTGATGATAAATCTATGATCAGCGTTGAAATCGGGAAATTTTAAATCATGTTTCTGAATTCCTTTTGCCATTCCCGAATACATATCAAACCTATAGAAGAAATCCCAGAAAGAAGTTAGCTTTCCATTTTCTCTTTCCGTTTCGATTTTAGTTAAAATCGCTTTCTTTTGTTTAAAATCCAGATCTTTATTGTAATATTCATTCACCGACAAGGAATGGATAAACTGCATCATTTTTTCAATCTCATGAACATATTCCGTATTGGCACCGGTAAGATTCATATTTCGTAACACAACGCCGAAATGATAAAAGAAATCGACCAACAGGGTAATATTAAAATTAACTTCCTTATAAAATTCCCGGTATAAAATACTTGTTTTATAGGTAAAATGCCTGCCATCCGCTTCTTCTGAAAACTGATGAAGGGAGGAAACGGTCTGGTCATTAATTTTATATCCCTGTATCAGTGAAAGGTTCTGTAAAAACAGTTTCAAAATGTTTTGTACTCTCAGAGCCTGGTCAATATGATATTCTTTTTGATTAAAAAAAGACAAAAGGTATTGTTTGGACCTTTTGGTCTGCGTATAATTGAAGTAAGCCCATCCTTCTGAAATGTTTCTCATAATCTGTGTCTGCCGGAACCTTATTGATTTTTATATTGAAATGGAAGCTTTACAAGATCAATCACTTTTTCACCACGGCTGTTCTTCCCTGCCGTCCACTTTATTTTATCTGTTGCTTTTACTGCCGCGGCTTTCACTTCATTATTAAAAGTTTCATTCTTTCCGTAGGTGGAAACATTCAGAACGTTTCCGTCATCATCTACTTTAATGAAAATCTGGGTATTCAGATTTTTTCCTGAAGATGTAAGAGCCTCTTTATTCAGCAGCTGTTCCACTTTTTTCACAAATGCTTTATTCCCCTGCGGAAACTGGGCCGGGAAAGTATTGACAGGTGGCGGCGGAACAGAAGAATCCTGAGGTTGCCCTGCTTCATATCTTTTGACGATTTTAGATTCTCCTTTGGTTTTTGTATTCTGCGCAAATACCGTCACCGACAGACAGATAAAGGAAGTAAGTACAAATTTTTTCATGGCTATTTTATTTTGAGTAAGGTGTTAATTACAGTCATGAAAAATAAGCATAATTTACATTTGATGTACACAATATCATCAATAAAATATACCAAAGATAAAACGCTCTCATTCCGGATCTGCGGTCAACAAAAAAAGACTTCCGGAGAAGTCTTTTACATCATCTTTTTTAGATCTTATTTTCTTTTTTTCAGTTCATCGATCTCTTGCTGAACAGATCTGATTTTATTTTTCAGTTCTTCACTGATTTTCTCAGGAAACTTTTTAAGCTTTCTTAAATCCAAAGCCAGCATAATGGAAGCAATTCCTATAAAAATAAAGGACACTGCAGTAAGCGTAACAAGGGAGATCCCCGTGAACACAGGATTAAAAATCAGAAGTAACGAAAAGATAATCCCTCCGGCACTCGTAAGGGCTACATTCCCCCAACTCAGAATGTTCTGACTCTTCATATCAAAAGCAAAACCTAAAAGCTGAAAAGAACGGAACAGTAAGGTAAACCCTACCACAAACGGAAGAACCGACATGGAGATCTGGGGATAGGCTACCAAATACAAACCGATCGCCGTAGTAAGAAGGCCGCTTGCCAGAAACCATCCCCAACCCTGCAGGGATTTGCTGTTCTGAATCGAGAAAAAGACTTCTGTAATTCCGGAAACCAAAAAAGATACGCTGAAAATAATAGAAAGCGTAACATACGTTGCCAACGGTACACTAAAGACATAGAAACCGCAGATCAGGAAAATAATCCCGAAAACCAATGGAATATACCAATGTTTTACTGACTGAGTAAGGTTCTGAAAGAAATTAGACATAGATTGTGTTTTAATGTGCCTACTTTGTACTACGGTGTTCGGCTTGTCCGCACGCCATACCGAACCAATGTGTAGTCACATTAATTTGAAATATAGCCTGACCCTAATTTACAAAAAAATCTTTTAGTTTAAAGATGAAAACCGGAAATTAAATACTGATTGCCAAGACCCGCATACAATTAAAAGCAAGACCAGGTTTTACAGCTTTTGAAAGCACAAAAAAAGGACAGACCAGGTCCATCCTTTATCATATCGTTTTTAAATCATTTTCTTAAATATTCTTATTGTCAGGTTTGTAAATCTTATACATGACAAATAAAAATGCAATCCAAACAGGAATCAGGATTACCTGGATTTCCATTCCCGTAAAACACATCAGCGCCAGAATCAGGAACAGGAACAGGATGCAGATATAGTTGGACACCGGATAAAAAATTGAAGGAAATCTGGAAATACTTCCTGAACGCAATATACTTTTTTTGAATTTCAGGTGGGTATAGCAGATCATCAGCCAGTTGATAATCAATGTGGAAACCACTAATGCCATCAGATATTCAAAGGCTTTTTCCGGAACCAGCTTATTAATAATGATACAGATCCCTGCAAAACATGATGAAACCAGAATAGCATTTACAGGCACTGAGTTTTTATTCAGCTTCTGAAGGAATTTCGGAGCATTTCCCTGCTGGGCCAGTCCGAAAAGCATACGGCTGTTGCTGTATACACTGCTGTTATATACCGATAAAGCGGCCGTAAGAACAATCAGGTTAAGAACATTGGCGATCAGGGTGTTGAACTGTACTACTTTCCCAAACATACTGAATTCAAGACCGTTAAGATTTTGAAAAACCATTACAAACGGGCTTGTTCCTTCTGTAATTTCTCTCCACGGACTTAATGAAAACAGGATAACCAAGGCTCCGACATAGAAAATCAGAATTCTGTAGATGACCTGATTGGTAGCCTGAGGAATGGTTTTCTCAGGGTTCTTGGCTTCCGCAGCGGTAATCCCGATCAGCTCTAGTCCTCCGAATGAGAACATGATCATGGCCATCGCTGCAAACAGCCCGGAAAATCCGTCTGCCGTTTTATTGAACAGTCCTTTCGGAAAAAAGCCGCCGTCATTCCATAAGTTCTGCACCGTAGCCTTATCGCCGCCTGTACCGCTTACCAAAAGGTAGATCCCGAAAATAATCATGGCTACAATAGCGACTACTTTGATGATGGAGAACCAGAATTCGGTTTCCCCGTATACTTTTACAGAAGCCAGGTTAAGCGCATTAATGACGATAAAAAAGAATAAACTGGAAACCCAGAGCGGAATTTCCGGCCACCAAAAATGAACGTAATGGCCAATAGCGGTAAGCTCGGCCATACTTACCAGAATGTAGAGGATCCAGTAATTCCATCCCGAAGCAAATCCAGGAAAGTTCCCCCAGTATTTATAGGCAAAATAGCTGAAACTTCCGGAAACAGGTTCATGCACCACCATTTCGCCAAGCTGGCGCATGATAAAAAAGGCAATGATTCCGGCTAAGGCATAGCCTAAAATAACGGAAGGTCCTGCCAATACAGCCGCCGGGCCAATCCCGAGAAATAATCCGGTACCGATGGCACCTCCGAGGGCAATTAATTGAATATGTCTGTTCGTTAATCCTCTTACCAGAGTTCCATCATTGTGTCCGGTTTTATTTTCGCTGCTCATAGAATGAATTATGCCCTAAATATATAAAACTTTACAGAAATTCACATTCTATGATTATACCGAACATACAAAACATTCAGTATTAATTAATTATAAGCAGAAAAAACCGGATTTTCTTACAAAAATTCTTTTGGAACAGCAATATTGTTCTTTTTCATGTACTCCAAAAGCCCCTGATAGCGGTCTTCGTACCCGTCTGTTCCGCATTTATGTGAAATACTGCAGATATCAGAAGGTTTAATTTCAAGGATATCAGAGATCCTGGTGAGTATATCAAGGTTGATCTTCACCTTGGAATTTTCGATATCGGAATAGGCTTTCTGGGAAATTCCCATTTCAAAAGCCATATACTCCTGCGTAAGATCTCTGCTCCTACGTATTTTCCTGATGTTTTGGCCACATACTTTCATCCTTTTTGTTTTTAGTAGTTTTCGGTATAGTTTAGAAGGTTATCTACTAGACTCTAACAAAGTTAATAAATACCTTTGGCAAAACATTATACACGTTACATGATATTTATTTTTTTATATAAATCGATGCTGTAAAAGGTCGGTTTTATAGGATAAATATCACTTCAGTACAACACTTGGAATTATGGAGACGCAAAAATTTAATTATGACAATAATATTGTCAGAGCATTCCTCTATGCTACAATCGTATTCGGGCTGGTAGGTTTCCTGCTGGGACTTACGGCCGCACTGATGCTTTTCTATCCTGAGCTTCCTGAGTTTTTATTCGGGACCGATGATACCACCATTCAGAGTCTGAGAAGCGGAAATATCCAGGGACTTATCAATACACAGGGTGCGATGGGCTTCGGAAGAATCAGAATGCTTCATACAAGTGCCGTAATTTTTGCTTTCGTGTGTAACTCGTTTTTCTGCGGTGCCTATTACAGTATGCAGAGGCTTCTGAAAACCAGAATGTACAGCGATACCTTATCATGGATCCACTTCTGGTCATGGCAGCTGATGATCGTTTCTGTAGTGATCACTTTCCTGATGGGAATCAATACTTCCAAGGAATACGCTGAACATGAATGGCCTATCGACATTCTGATCACTTTTTCATGGGTAGTTTTCGGAATCAATATGTTCGGAACGATTGCCAAAAGAAGGGTAAGACACCTTTATGTAGCGATCTGGTTTTATCTGGCCACATGGATTGCCGTAGCCATGCTGCATATCTTCAATAACCTTGAAATCCCTTTATCATTCACAAGCTGGAAATCCTATTCGGTATATTCGGGAGTAAAAGATGCTCTTGTACAGTGGTGGTACGGTCATAATGCCGTAGCATTTGTACTCACAACTCCCGTATTAGGTCTGATGTATTACTTCATGCCGAAAGCGGCACAGCGACCGGTCTTTTCATACAAATTATCTATTATTCACTTCTGGTCACTGATCTTTGTCTACTTATGGGCTGGCCCTCACCACCTTCAGTATACAGCGCTTCCGGCATGGGCCCAGGCCGTAGGTACAGGATTCTCTATTATGCTTATCGCTCCGTCCTGGGGTGGAATGCTGAACGGCCTTCTTACGTTAAGAGGTGCCTGGGATAAGGTAAGAGAAAATCCGATTCTTAAATTCTTCGTGGTAGCGGTTACCTGTTATGGAATGGCTACGTTTGAAGGACCTCTTTTAGCTACAAAATCTTTAAATAAAATCGGCCACTATACCGACTGGGTAATCGGGCACGTACATTTAGGAGCTCTGGGATGGAATGGTTTCATGGCCTTCGGAGTGGTGTATTATCTGGTTCCGATCATGTGGAGAACACCTCTCTGGTCTAAAAAATTAGCCAACTGGCATTTCTGGCTGGGAACATTAGGAATTATTTTCTATGCCGTACCTATGTATATTTCAGGATTTACCCAGGGGCTGATGTGGAAACAGTTCAACCCGGACGGTACTTTATTGTGGAAAAACTGGCTGGATACGGTAACGGCAATCATTCCTTACTTTAAAATGAGATTCTTAGGCGGTATTCTTTACCTTACCGGAGCCATCCTGATGGTGGTGAATGTTGTAAGAACCGTAAGAAAAGGATCATTCCAGAAAGAAGTTCCTGCGGAAGCTCCTGCACTGGCCAATATCGGCAGCTCAAGAAAAGAAGGCGAAGGCGTACACCTTTGGCTGGAAAGAACTCCGGCGCTGCTTTCTATCCTGGCTTTCATTACCGTAGCCATCGGAGGGCTGGTAGAAATTGTTCCTACCCTTTCTCTTAAGCAGAGTGTTCCTACCATTACGGCCGTAAAGCCTTATACTCCGCTGGAGCTGGAAGGCAGAGATCTTTATATCCGTGAAGGCTGTAATTCCTGCCACTCACAGATGATCAGACCGTTCCGTGATGAGGTGGTAAGATTTGAAGGTAAAAACGGGCAATATTCCAAAGCGGGAGAGTTCATCTATGACAGACCATTTTTATGGGGCTCCAAGAGAACCGGACCGGATCTTCACAGAGAAGGAGGCAGAAACCCGGATTCATGGCACTTCAAACATATGTATAACCCGAGAATTACTTCCGCAGGTTCCATTATGCCGCGTTTTCCATGGCTGATCACGAATAAACTGGACCGCACCCAGATGGTTGATAAATTAAAACTCATGAAAAACTCGTTCGGGGTACCTTATACCAAAGCAGAAATAGATTCTGCAGATCAGTGGGCGAACAATCAGTCTAAAGCGATCGTAGGAAGAATCTATGCCGAAGCTACCGATGTAAAGGACCAGATGGAAAAGGAAAGAACAGCCAAAGGTGCAGGCTTTGTACCGCTTGAACAGCGAGAAATCGTAGCCATAATCGCTTACCTTCAGAGACTGGGGACCGATATTAAAACAACACAGATCCAGACGGCTAGTGCTGAGTAATTATAAAAATGTAAAGCAATGAAAACGAGAACTCCCATTTCAGTATATATCGCAGCAACAATTGGTCTAACCATCATGGCGTTTGAAATGTTCGCTGCAGATTCAGGCTATTTATCGTCTCCTTTTTTCTGGGCACTGCTGCTAATTGCCGTTATTCTTCTGATGATCATGAACGCTATCGGAGATCTTGTTGAAAACGAAAGTTTCAACCGGTTATCTGAAGATGAGAAGAAACAATATCTGGCGGAAAAAAATGTACCGTACTACCAGAAATTATGGAACTCAGCCTTTAAGAAACAGTCTGCCACAGAAGAGAAAGATATTCTTATTGATCATGGTTTTGACGGTATCACGGAGCTCGATAACTCACTTCCCAAATGGTGGATCGGCCTTTTCTGGTTCGGATGTATTTTCTGTGTGGTGTATATGACGGCTTTTGCTTTCACCGATTATGCCCATCCTGATGCCGAATACGACAAGGAAGCGAAAACCATGCTGGCTTCTATTCAGGAGTATGAGAAAAATGCTCCCCAAATCAACCTGGAAACGGCAAAATACAGTGCAGATTATATTGCTGAAGGTCAGGAACTGTTTAAAACCAACTGTGTAACCTGCCACGGTGACGGAGGAAAAGGAGGAATCGGCCCGAATCTTACCGACACCCACTGGATTAATATCAAAGAGAAAAGCTTATTCAAAAATGTATTCTGGATGCTTGAAAACGGCTCTCCGAATAATCCTACCATGAGACCTTTCATCAAAGACGGAACGATCACGGGTAGAGATGCTGAGAAAATTGCGGCCTATGTTTATCATATCAACCAGGAGACTGCCCCGATTACCGAAGCTCAGGGAGGTGCTGCCCCTCAGGGTGAAGACGTAAAATGGGAAAACGGAAACAACTAACAATGTATTATCTCAACCTATAAACCATGCCACGCCCCCTTTGAAACTACACTAACATTTCATTTTGCTAAACCTTTTCAACATTAAAAAAAATGATACAAAAGGGGGCTTTTAAAGAATAAAAATCCACGTCTTGGCTCGTCTTTATCAACTAATTCACTTGACGACTACTAAACTAAATTCCATAAAAGGACAGCCAAGGCAGGATTTTTGTATATGCAAAGGGTACCACAACAGAGAACTAATGAATTAGGATTAGTATCTTTGTTACAAACCTCATCGCATTTGAAACTGAAAATCAACACAAGAAAACTCTTAAAGCGTATTGTAATAACCATTATTTCAATATTGGTTTTGCTTACCCTGCTGATACTCAGCCTCAGGCTTCCGGCCGTTCAGAATTTCATCAAAGACAAACTGGTTGTATATCTTGAAAAAAAGATCAAAACCAAAGTAAGCCTTGAAAAGGTCTACATAGGATTTCCCAACAGTCTTGTCATGCAGAATCTTTACCTGAAAGGTCAGGATGTGGATACCCTCCTTGCCGTGAGAAAGCTGGATGTAGGCCTTAATATGCTGAAGCTGATCAACTCCACTGCAGATATCACGTCTGTAGATCTTGAAGGTGCCCGTGCCAATGTGGTCCGGAAACCGGACGGAAGCTTCAATTTCGATTATATCATCAATGCTTTTGCTACTAGTGATAAGGAGGAAAGTCCTTCCAAACCTTTTATTATTTCCCTTGACAAAATCAATTTAAAAGACATTGGGGTTACATTCAACGACAAACAGTCGAAGAATGATATTAAATTATATTTCAAATCTTTTGATACGAGGGTAAAAACGTTCGACCTCAACAAAAATACCTATGCGGTTAATGACATCAACCTTGATGGTCTGAAACTAAAGCTAAAGCAGGATCTTGTAGAGGAAGTTTCTAAAAAGGTAGAGAAAAAAGTAGACTCCCTGAATGATAAAAAATCGATGAATATCGGTTTAAGAGGCATAAAACTCACCAATTTCGACATCGATTACGGAGATGACAACACCAAGACTTTTGCTAAAGTTTTATTTAAGGAGCTAAGCACAAAGGTGAACAAGCTTGATCTGGAAAACAATGCTTATCATATTTCCAATGTGGTTCTTTCGGGAGCTGATATCAATGCGAACCTTTATCTTCCGGCTCAGAATGCCAATCCTAAAAATACAAAGGAACCTGAAGTTTCAAAAGCTTCCGATAAGGACAAAGCCATGAAACTGATTCTCGGAAAGCTGGTTTTAAATGATGTAAAAGCCATTTATAACAACACCGCCGTCGCTCCGACAAAGTCCGGAATGGACTTCAACCATATGAATTTCTCCAAAATGAATGTGGAGATAAGAAGCTTCAAAATGGAGAACAATACTTTTGCAGGAACAGTAAATTCAGCAGAAATTCAGGAATCGCGCGGACTTGATATTCAGAAATTCAACACAGATTTTGTGTACGCCGAAAAGCAGGCCTATTTAAAAGACCTTTATCTGCAAACCCCGAAAACCATACTCCGGGATGAGGTGATCCTGAATTACGATTCTATTGACCAGCTTACCTCCAACCCCGGGGCAGTAAAAATTGCAGCCAATATCAAAGATTCCAGAATCGGATTTTCTGATATTCTGAACATTGTTCCTACCCTGCGCACTACAGTTCCGTTCAATAAATATCCAAACGCCATTCTGAATGTAAATGCCAATGTAAAAGGAAGTGTGAATGATCTCCTGATCGAAAATTTAAAAGTTTCAGGTCTGGATCAGCTGAGAGTGGCTGCCTCCGGAAGGATTAAAAATGCCATGGATCCTGACCATCTTTATTATGATGTAAGGATCGGGGAATTTTCTGCCGAAGCCAGAACGGTTTTTAATCTGGTCCCGAAAAATACAATTCCATCCAATATTTCCCTGCCCTCTCATTTCAGCATTAAAGGAAATGCTAAAGGAACCACTAAAGTCATCAAAACGGATCTCAACCTCTACTCTACCTTAGGAAATGCCGCAGTGGTTGCTGATGTTGACATGAGCCGGAAAAATCACGAAAAATATGATGTAAAAGCTAATCTTCAGGCTGTACAGATCGGGAAAATTATTCAGAATAAAGATATCGGACCTGTTACCGCACAGATTTCGGCCAAAGGGGAAAGCTTTGATTTTAAAAATGCCAATGCAGATCTGAAAGGTCATGTTGCTTCAGCGGTATATAAAGGATACCGTTACCAGAATATGGATCTTACGGGGAGTATTAAACGAGGCGCTTACCATATTATTCTGAACTCGAAAGATCCGAATGCCCATCTGAATATAACGGCATCCGGAGTTTATGACGATAAAAATCCGACTGTAAAAATCAATGGTGAGGTGATTAAACTGGATGTGAATAAACTTGGTTTCTATGAGAAACCGATGATCATTGCCGGAAAGATCGACGGAGATTTCACCAGTCTGGATCCGAATAATCTGAATGGCTATCTTAATCTTAAAGATTTCGCCTTTTCGGACACCAAAGAAGTGTATCCGGTACAGGAAGTAAATGTAAAGGCTTCTTCTACCCAGGATTCCACGCAGATTATTTTCAATTCCCAGATCGCAGATGTTTCGTTGAAAGGGAAATATAAGCTGACACAGATCTTCGGTTCTTTAACCCAGACGATCAATCAGTATTACCAGTTCCAGAAGCCCGGAAAAACTGAGAAAATTGATCCGGGACAATACTTTACCTTCAATGCTAAGATTAAAAATGATGATCTGATCCGAAAATTTGTCCCGGAGCTGAAAAGCTTTGAAACGATTAATCTGGCCGGAAACTATGATGCCGATTCTCAGAAAATAGAGATCGACGGGGAGATTCCGCAGCTGTTGTACGGTGAAAATTCCATTGAAAACGCAGCGCTGAAAGTCACCAATGAAAACCAAGCTCTTCAGTACAGCCTGAATGTGGCCGCTTTGAAAAGCTCAAGTTTCTCCCTGAATAAAGTAAGTGTAAACGGTGATGTTGCCGACAATATCATCAACTATAATATCACTACGAAAGATCAGAAGGATGCCACCCAGTTCCTTATTGCCGGAAATGCAAAATCTCTGAATGATATTACTGAAATTTCCCTGAATCCTGATGGTTTAAAATTAAACTATACAGATTGGAATGTTGCGGAAAATAATAAAATTCAGATCAGCAGCAAAGGGATTTTAGCAGATCATTTTATCCTTTCCAATGCAGGCAGCGAAATTTCACTTCAATCGGAAACCCAAAATCCGGAAAGTCCTTTAAATGTTTCCCTGAAAGATTTTAAAATTGAAACCATCACGGAACTGATCAAAAAAGATACGGTTCTTGCTCGAGGAACGATCAACGGAACCGCGCAGCTTCGTAATATTACCAAAAAGATGACCTTCACTTCGGATCTGAATATAACGGACCTGATCGTGTATGGAAGCCCGGTAGGAAACCTTGCGGTAAAAGTGAACAATACTTCACCGAATATTTTAAATGCTGATATTGCCCTTTCCGGAAATAATAATGATGTGAAAATTCTGGGTGACTACAATACTTCAGCCAGCTCATTTGATCTGAATATGGCCATCAACCAGATCCAGATGAAGACGATCCAGGGATTCTCTATGAATGCCATAACGAATACGGAAGGTTATCTTTCCGGAAATTTAAAGATTACCGGAACTACCGACAAACCGAATATCTTAGGTAAAGTAAAGTTTAATGATGCAGGACTGGAAATTGCCAAAACAGGCAGTGATTTCAGAAAGCTGAATGATGAAATTGATTTTACCAGCCGTGGAATTGAATTCAACCGATTTAAAATCAATGATAAAGACGGCAATTCTCTGGTTGTGAACGGCCAGGTTCTTACGCAGACCTACAGGGATTTTGCTTTCAATCTTGATGTGAATGCGAAGGACTTCAAAGTAGTGAATTCAGAGAAATCCAATGATGCCATGATGTACGGTGTTCTGGCTATTGATGCCGGACTCCGCATCCGCGGAAATCTTGATCTCCCGAAAGTAGACGGAAGGCTGAGCGTTGCCGACAATACAGATTTTACTTTTGTACTTCCCCAGTCTACTCCTTCATTACAGGAGAGAGACGGAATTGTAGAATTCATCGATCAGGATCAGGTGGTTCTCAATAAAACCATTAAGACAGATTCCCTTAATGCACAAAGCCGTATCAAAGGGATGGATGTAAGTGTGAATATTGAGGTAAGTAAGGAAGCCAAGCTTTCACTGATCATCGATAAGGTAAATGGTGATTTTGTACAGCTCCAGGGTGAAGCTGAATTAACAGGAGGTATCGATCCTTCAGGAAAAACCACTCTGGTAGGGGTATATGAAGTGGAAAAAGGAAGCTATGATCTTACGGTAAGTTTACTGAAACGAAGATTTGATATCCAGAAAGGAAGTACGATTACATGGACGGGGGAACCAACAACCGCCCAGATGGATATTACCGCCGTCTATAAAACGGAAGCTCCGCCTATTGACCTTGTGGAGCAGCAGATCAGTGGTGAAGCGGCCTCCACAATCAACCAATACAAGCAGAGAATTCCGTTCAATACTTTATTAAAGATGAAAGGGGAACTTCTGAAGCCGCAACTTAGTTTTGACATTACTACCGACGAAAAAAATAATGCGATCTCTTCTAATGTAAAAGATGTGATCGACCAGAAACTCATCCAGCTGAGAACCCAGGAATCTGAAATGAACAAACAGGTTTTTGCCTTACTTCTTCTGAACCGCTTTATCGGGGAAAATCCGTTTGAAAGCGGTGCCGGAATGTCGGCAGAAACGATGGCAAGACAGAGTGTGAGTAAGATTCTTTCCCAGCAGCTGAACAATCTTGCGGCCGGTTTAATCAAAGGAGTGGATCTTAATTTCGGTCTTGACTCTTCGGAGGACTACTCCACCGGACAAAAAAATACCCGTACCGACCTGAATGTGGACATCAGTAAAAAATTACTGAACGACAGGCTGAAAGTAACGGTAGGAAGTAACTTCGGACTGGAAGGTGATGCCCGCCAGAACGAAAATATGACAAATATTGCAGGAAACGTTTCCGTAGATTACAGTCTTTCCAAAGACGGCAGATATATGCTCCGCGCTTACCGTAAGGATGAATATCAGGTGGCTCTTCAGGGGCAGATCATTGAAACCGGACTTGGATTTATCATCACTCTGGATTATGACAAATTCCGGGAAATCTTCCAGAAATCCAGAGAGAAAAAACCGAGACAGAAAAAGAATCAAAACAATCAAGTTGTAGAATTTAAATAATGAGTAATACATTCCATACCTATTATAAATACCTGTTGATTTCCGGGCTGGCATCAACTGTAATTTCCTGCAGCAATACCAGATTTCTGAAAGAAGGCCAGATGCTTTACACAGGAGCTGAGGTAAAGATTGAAGGGGATACGATCTCAAAAAAGGATAAGAAGGACCTCAAGGCCGCTCTGGAAGACAATCTTACCCCTAAACCCAATTCGACATTTTTAGGTCTGCGTCCCAAGCTGTATTTTTATAATATCGCCAAAGAGCCTAAAAAGGATAAGGGGTTTAATTACTGGCTGAAGTATAAAATGGGTGAGAAGCCTGTATTACTGGGCGATGTAGACCGTGAATTCAACAAAGATATTATTGAAAATTATTCTGAAAACAAGGGATATTTCAATGCAAAAGCCAAATATGATACGGTTTCAAAGAATAAAAAGGCACAGGTGATCTATACGGTAAGACCCGGTGCCCGGTATCTGGTGGATGGAGTAAAATTCCAGAAAGACTCAACGGTGGTTAATCAGGAAATCCAGAATTTAGCTCAGAAAACATTCCTGAAAGACGGAAGACCTTTTGACCTGGATGTTATCAAAGCAGAAAGGGAAAGAATTGACAATGGCCTGAAGGAAAGAGGTTTTTATTATTTTCATCCTGATAATATCATTGTACAGGCAGACAGTACCGTAAGTAAAAATCATAAGGTTGAGCTGAACGTAAAGCTTAAAGATAATACTCCGGACCTGGCGACCCAGCAATTCAGTATTGATAAGGTTGTTGTGTTCCCGAATTACAGCATTCAGGATGTAAAAGACGGTAAATACAGCATTCCGATGGATCAGGATTCGCTTTCAAAGTATGCTTTTGGTGATATGTATGTGATTGATCCGCAGCATAAATTCAAACCGAAAATCTTCGACAGAGCTTTATATTTTAAAAAAGGGGATTTGTATAACCGTTCGAATCATAATCTTACCCTGAACCGGCTTATCAGTCTGGGGGTTTTCAAGTTTGTAAAGAATGAGTTTATCGTTTCGGATTCTTTGAATCATAAGTTTGATGCCTATTATCTGCTGACTCCAAGGCAGATCCAGTCTCTTCGCCTGGAAGCGTTAGGCAGAACAAACTCCGCCAATTATGCCGGTAGTGAACTTAACCTAAACTGGACCCACAGAAATTTCTTCCGCGGTGCCGAACAGTTTAAAGCAGCTATTTACGGAGCTTTTGATTTCCAGATGGGAGGACCGGAAAATGCCAATAATATTTTCCGCGGGGGAACCAATGTACAGCTTTCTATTCCAAGAATTGTGGCTCCGTTCCGGTTTCATTCTTCGAGTGAGTTTGTTCCAAGAACGAATATTACGTTGGGATATGAATTTCAAAACAGAACAAAATACTATACACTTAATAATTTCACCGGATCATTTGGCTATGTGTGGAAAGAAAATGCAAGAAAAGAACATGAACTGAAAGTTATTGATATTACTTTAGTATCTCCGGCTAAAGTAACTGCCGAATATGATTCAATCTCGAAAAACAATCCTGCGATGCAGCGCATTGTACAGAAACAACTGATTTTCGGGCCAACCTATTCATATACTTATACCAATACAATGTATCCGAAAAAGAATACCATTTATTATAAGGGAACTCTTGATCTTGCCGGCAACATTACCGGATTGGTAACCGGCGCTGATGTGAAAAAAGATAAAGAGAAAAAAATCTTCGGAATTCCTTTCAGCCAGTATGTAAAAATTGAAAACGACTTCAGATTTTATCATAAATTCACGGAAAAGTCTTCACTTGCTACCAGATTTATCGGAGGAATTGCTTATCCCTATGGAAATTCAGAGTTCATCCCTTTTTCCAAGCAGTTTTTCTCAGGAGGTAGTAACAGTATCAGAGCTTTCCGTGCACGAACGTTAGGACCGGGAAGCTTTGATCCGAGAACAATAGATGAAGGAACTTATTTTGACCAGTCCGGGGATATTAAACTGGAATTAAATGCAGAATACCGTGCGAATCTTTATAAATTTTTAAATGCCGCTGTGTTTGTAGATGCCGGAAATATCTGGCTCATCAATGAAGACAGTCAGCGTCCCGGTGCTAAATTTTCAAAAGAATTTTTAAATGAAATTGCAGTGGGCGCCGGAGTTGGTCTGAGACTTGATTTCTCTATTCTGATCCTGAGACTTGATTTAGCGATGCCTTTACGGGTTCCTTATTATGAAAAGGGAGACCGGTGGGCATTTGACAAGATCAATTTCGGGGATTCCAAGTGGAGAAAAGATAATTTAGTTTTAAATATAGCCATCGGATATCCTTTTTAATATGATAAACAATGTGAAATTTTTCTGGGAAGCGCTTAAGGAAACCTTCGCCGAATGGAACAGTTCTTCCGCATCCAAAGATTCGGCGAGCCTGGCGTATTATGCGATCTTTTCCATCCCCGGATTATTGATCATTATCATCTGGATTGCCGGAAATTTCTTTGGTGAAGAGGCGATCCGCGGTGAAATCAGCCACCAGATCAGTGGTATCATGGGTGCTGATGTAGCCAAAAGCATTGAAAATATGATTGCCGGTGCTCTGATCGATAAGCAGAATATTTTTATGAAAGCCATCGGTGTCGGGTCATTGGTTTTTGGTTCCACTACGTTATTTTTTCAGCTTCAGCATTCCCTGAACAGCCTTTGGGATGTGGAATCTGCTCCTAAGAAAGCTTTTCTGAAGTTTCTGCTGGACCGGGCCAATTCATTAGGGATGATCCTTATTCTTGGATTTTTGCTGATGATCACGATGGTTTTATCTTCCCTGATCAGTATTTTCAATAAATTAATTACCCAGTATTTCGGACTCGAAACCTATATGCTGGTAGAAACGGTAAATTTTGTAGTGGGATTTGGATTTGTCATGCTTCTTTTTGCGCTGATGTTTAAGGTCCTTCCGGATGTAAAAATGAGCTGGAAACCGGTATGGAGAGGCGCTTTTCTGACGGCTATCCTGTTTACCTTAGGGAAATTCTTATTGAGTCTTTACTTCGGAACCGCCAACCCCACTTCCGCTTTTGGAACGGCAGGAACGGTGATCTTAATTATGATGTGGATCAATTATTCCTGTATGCTGATTTTCTTCGGGGCAGAATTTACAAAAGTGTACGCCTATAAAAGAGGCTTTACCATTACCCCTTCCAAACATGCCAAATGGAGTGATGCCAAATTGTATGAGGACAGCCTGAAGAAGGAATAGGCTGAGAAAATATGATTTTTTGTGGTAAATTTATTTAATGATGGATTGGATGGAATTCATTAATGATATATTTGATTGAATGGGTTAAAACCCATTCCCATTGAATATTAAGTAGAGAAATAGATTTGTGTACATTTTTGAGGATTTGTTTTTTTATAAGATTGGCTGATTTTTTAATCATTAAAATATTGAGATATTATTTTTTAATGGAATCAAACCTGTTTATCATAAGGGATTGAACGGGTTAAAACCCATTCAATAATATAAAAAAACCTCCCGAATTAATCAGGAGGTTCTTATTTTTATGATTACATTCTGTTGACCGTTCCGATACCGAGAAGGCTTAGCGATTTTTTGATCGTCTTTGCCGTAAGGTCTGATAAGTTCAGACGGAATTTTTTCATTTCTTCATCTTCCAGTTTCAGAATAATATTGCTTTGGTAGAATGAATTGTAAGATTTAACCAGATCATATACATAATTTGCCACTAAAGCCGGACTTAAAGCTTCTGCTGCTTTTTCTACTACCGTTTTATAGTTGTTCAGCAGCATGATCAGTTCCTTCTCATATTGGTTTAAGGTAACTTCTGCGATATCTGTATAATCTCCTTCTGCCTTTGACAATAAAGACTGGATACGGGCGTAGGTATATAGAATAAATGGTCCTGTATTCCCGGAAAACTCAACACTTTCATCAGGATTGAACAACATTTTTTTCTTCGGATCTACTTTCAGCATGAAATATTTAAGAGCAGCCATTCCAATGATCTCGTACGAAGCTTCTTTTTCATCATCGGATAATCCCTCTAATTTCCCAAGCTCTGTCGTGATTGATTTTGCGGTTTCATACATTTCCTGCATCAGATCATCCGCATCTACTACGGTACCTTCACGGGATTTCATTTTACCTTCAGGCAGTTCCACCATCCCATAAGAAAGGTGATATAAATAATCTGCCCATTGGTAGCCTAATTTTTTCAGGATTTTAAATAAAACCTGGAAGTGGTAATCCTGTTCGTTTCCTACAGTGTAGATCAGCTTCTGAATATCATTATCCTTAAAACGTTCTACCGCAGTTCCTAAATCCTGTGTCATATACACGGAAGTACCGTCTGAACGAAGTAAAAGTTTCTGATCAAGGCCTTCATCGGTAAGATCACACCAAACCGATCCGTCTTCTTTTTTGTAGAGGACTCCTTTATCAAGTCCTTCCTGAATAAGATCTTTTCCTAACAGATAAGTATTGCTTTCGTACTGAACCTGATCAAAATCCACGCCCAGTCTTTTATAGGTTTCATTGAATCCTTTGTATACCCAGGAATTCATTTCTTTCCAGAGATCTCTTACCGTCTGGTCTCCGTCTTCCCAATCCAGGAGCATTTTCTGAGCTTCTTTCATGATCTCGGAAGCAGGTTTGCAGATCTCTTTAAGGTTCGATTTTTCAGCTTCAAGTTTAGCTTCAGCTTCTAAAACCTCTTTGAAAACAGCAAGAAAGGTACTGCCCTGTTTTTTAATTAATTTAATCTCTTCTTCATCTACTATTGTTAATTCACCCTCTTTTTTACTTACTGCTTTTAATACTGAGCTCGGTATTTTGGATAAAAGCCCATCATTTTGTAAAGCTGCCTCCAGTTGAATTCCAAACTGCTGATGAAGGTTTGAAACTTCACTGTAATCCAGGTTCTCAAGCAAGTCTTTTTTCTTGGCCTCAAGGATGTTGATTTTATCATTTAAGCCGGCCACTTCTGCCTTCTTATCGGTATCAAAGTTGTCAAAATTATTATTCCGGAAGTCTGCATAAATAATATTGACCTGTCTTTTCAGTTCTTTATCAAACTCCACATAATAATTCCCTACAAATTTATCTCCTTTTGTATGGGTGGTTTCGGGAGTTTCTCCGTTTCCGAATTTTTCCCAGGCCAGCATAGATTTACAGATATGAATTCCTCTGTCATTAATGATCTGGGTTTTGATCACCTCATATCCGGCTTCTTTTAAAATCTGAGCCACAGAAAATCCCAACAGGTTATTTCTGATATGCCCCAGGTGAAGCGGTTTGTTGGTATTCGGGGAAGAATATTCCACCATTACCGTGGCATTTTTCTTTTCTATGGTATCAAAGTCTGTGCTTACCGCTCTGAAGTTTTCCACCAATAACTGATTCTTCACTTTCACGTTGAGGAATCCTTTTACCACATTGAAGCTTTCAAACAGCTCTGTCTGCTCTGTTAAAGCTTCTCCCAGCTCAACGCCAATGCTTTCAGGATTTTTTTTCAACTGCTTTACCAACGGGAATGTAACAATTGTAAAATCACCTTCAAACTCGGTTTTATTTTCCTGAACTTCCAGATTAATTTCTTTTAACTGATATACATTTAAAATAACTTCTGAAAGTTTTTTTTCTATACTATCTTTAATATTCATGTCTGTATTGATTTTTCTCAAGGCTTATATGGAATCGCCTTATCCGGTCTCAAAATTTTGAAATACAAATTTAGTGAAATAAAAAAGACTTCATTTACGAAGTCTTTAAATTTTTGAATTAAGGATTCAGGCAGCCATAGTCCCATCTCCTGCACTCTCTGAGAATTGGGTCCCAGCTTAAACAACATCTCGGAGCCTGTCCTCCCTGAACTTTTTTAAGTTCTCCTTTGGTAAGTTTTTTCAGATTTTTCATATTTCTTGGTTTGGTTATCATCAAATATAATTAAAAGAAATGAAATATATTTTATTTTTTTCTCAGAAGATTTTTGGTCATAAAAAAACCGCCCGAAGGCAGTTACTATACAATTTATTCTTTTGTAAAAACTAAAATAGCTTCATCATTACCCTCTATATCATCCAGGTTTTTGGAATTATCCATCACCCTAAGTTCTGTATTGGTAACTGATTCAATCTCCTTTTTAAGAGTTTTGGGAGTTCCTTCTTCTTTATATCTGAAAGTAAGCGTTGAGTATACATTATCAACGCTCCAGTCTCCCGTACGGGAATCCGGCTGCAGACAATTTCCTGTTACTGCCTCAGATATGAAGCGTTCATAAGCTCCTGAAAAATCTGTGTTAATCTGTATAACTCCTTTTTTCTCACAGTCATTTAACAGAATGGTCTTTCCTTTAAACTCATATTTAGAAGGCTTCCAGGTACCAGTGATATCTAGTTTTGCTTCATTATCTTTATCGTCATCACATGATGCGAATCCTATTATCAGGAAAATTGCTATAAAAAATCTCATATAAAATATTGTTTAGGTTATTTAGTTTAAAAATGAACTCCGGTAAGTTTTCCTGCTTGATCGTATCTAAGATCAGAGTGGAGCATTATAATAGGCAACCTCTAATAATGGTTCTTCCGGATTTGTAAATGTAGGAAAATCTAATCTTCCGGTAAAACTTCATTTCCGAAACTCTTTATCAGTTATCAACATCCATATTTACGTCATAAAAAAACCGCCCGAAGGCGGCTTATCTTAAAGATTAGAATTCTCTTTTATAAACTAAGACTGCATCATCATTACCTGCTAAACCATCAACATTTTTAGAACTGTCTGAAATTCTAAGTTCAATATCTGAAAGACCTTCTATGTCTTTTTTTAAAGTTTTAGGTACTCCACCTTCTGTATAGGATAATGTCAAAATATTATAAAGCTTATCATAATTCCATTTACCGGAAAAAGAATCCGGATTTATACAGTTACCGGAAACTTCGTCCTTTATGTAACTTTCATAAACACCTGAATAATCTGTATTGATCAGAATCTGGCTTTTCTTTTCACAATCACCTATCGGATAGCTTTTCCCTTTATACTCATATTGTACGGGTTTCCAAACCCCATTAACACTTAAAGTTATTTCTTCTGAATTATCTCGAGTATCATTGCTACAAGAAGCTAAACTTAAGAGAATAATCAGGTTAAGTATAAATTTCATATTAGTTTTTTTATTTTTTAAATTAGTATTCCTTATTTAACAACAGAAATATTTCTACAATTAATATTATATACTAGTTTTTATCCCAAAATATTTTTGTGGTTACCTCATCCCCTCCTATTTTTGCAGCGGCCTTGGTTACATTGGTGTTATTAAGCAGATATTCCTGATCCGAATACTTCATCCTTACAGGCACCCCTTTTACACTTGAATTTGCAGGATTCTGAAATACAGGAAAATCTAATCTTCTTGAAAAGTTCCATGCCTGAAATCCTTTATTAAACATTGCAATCCATGCCTGCTCTCCAACCGATTTTTTCCAATTGGAAGCATTATAAGGATTGGAAGCAATAAATGTGGATGCATCTGCCGGATCAACTCCATATTCAGTCATTGATGCTGTAATGGCCTTTTCATACAATGCAGAAGGCGTTGACCCTACATTAAACCCTCTTGCAGCAGCCTCAGTTCTAAGAAACATAATTTCCGTATAATCCAGCAGGAAACCCTGAGCATTTTCTCCTGAAATAGAACTTTTAAAATGTGAGAAATTATCAAAAACATTTTGCCCTCCATATACTCCTCCTACAAAAGCATTTGAAATTTTAGTAAACCAGGCTTCTCTTCTTGGATCTACGGTAGTGTTCATAAAGTTAACAAGAACATCTGAAGGAACAAAATCATTTCTACCGGATTGGATTACATCCTGATAAACCGGATTGGATAGTAATCCTGAAGGAAATGTCTGCAGCCCGAAATTATCATTTTTATCAACAAATAGTCCGGCACTATACGCTGCTTCTGCATAGGTTTTAGCAAGAGCAGGGTCCACATCAGAAAGTGTAACGGCTAATTTGAATTTTAAAGAGTTACCCATTTTTTTCCATCTGGACATGTCTCCTTTATAAATCAAATCATTAGGGTATCCGACTTCAGAGGTATTAATGAGTGCCAGTGCCGCATCAATTCTTTTAATAAGATCCATGTATATCGTTTTTGCATCATCGTAAGGAATTTCTGCATCTCCTGTATTTTCAGCTGTAGCTTTCAAAGTTCCAAAATATGGTATATCTCCATAAGTATCTACAAGATTAGCCCATGCATATACATTAACCAATTCTATCATTGCGATATTATTATTTTTCTGAGGGCCACTTACTCCTTCATCTTCCAGAAATCGTCTTGCATCTCTCAGAGCTGATAAAACTCCCGGAGAATTTACTGTAGCAGAGGCAGAGGCCATCATACGATTATAATGATTTCTTGGAATAGGTCTTGTTGACATATCGTAATTGCTTTCATCAACATAGGTTGTCTGTGACCATTGCTGGGTAAAGAAACGACTGATATTCCTGTTAACATTGGGCGACAGTGTCTGATCTAGCAACGCATGCTCTGCACTGGCAAATAATACTCCTGAAGGAACGATGGTCGGATGCTTAGGATCTTCATTCAAAGACGTGATATCCCTTTCACATGATGTAAATGTTAATGATAATGATGCCAGACCTATAATTAAAAATATTTTTTTCATTTTCTAGAATTTTAAAGTTATATCTATCCCGATGTCACGAGTGGTAGGCAATACTCCAATAGAGTTTCCTTTTGAAGCCAAACCGTTGCCGGTCCCTGCTTCCGGATCTGCATAGGGTAAATTTTTATGAATGATCCAAAGGTTTCTTCCTACAATTGAGATTTTAGCATCCCGGATAGATGTGTTAGCTAAAATTGATTTTGGTAAGCTATATCCGATACTTGCTTCTCTTAATTTTACAAAAGATGCATCATAAACAAATCTCTTATTGGGCATTCTTCTATATCCGTCTACATTTCCAAATGTTCCAGGATTAATGGTTGGGGTAGTATTTACACTACCATTAGGATTTACACCGGAATAGACGACTCCACTTTCTCTGTAATCTCCTGTTTCTTTATAAAGTCCTGTGGCCAAACCATATCCCATATCTGTAGAAAATACATCCCCACCTTGTTTTACATCAATTAGGAAGCTGAATGAAAAATCTTTATAACGGAAACTGTTTCTTACCCCTCCTATCCAATCAGGAGTGATATTTCCAATGATCTGATTATCATTCCTTAAATATCTTCCCGTTGCAGGATCAATGACCTGTTCTCCGTTAGCATTATAAACATAATCAGATCCTACTAATGCTCCGAATGATTCTCCAACACGGGCGTTGAGCGAAACACCTCCCTGGTAGCTTGCCATTAAATAGTTTTTAGAATTTCCATTTAATGATATTACTTCATTCTTATTTTTAGACCAGTTGACGTTAACATCCCACGTAAAATTTTCTGTTTTAAAAGGTGTACCATTCAATTGTACCTCAATTCCTTTATTATTGATTTGTCCGGCATTAACCAAAAAGGTTCTATATCCTGTAGCCGGAGAGACAGGAAGGTTAATGATCTGATCAATCGTTCGTGTCTTATAAATGGCAAAGTCAAATCCTAATCGGTTCTTAAAAAACTGGGCTTCCATACCAAACTCTATTTCTTTTGATCTTTGGGGCCTCAAATCAGGGTTCGCAAGAAAATAGGGCTGATCAAATAACCCTTCCCCTCTTGCTTTGAACGTGTTTACCAACCTGTAATTACCTGTAGAGCCACCTACTTCCGCATAATTGGCTCTTATTTTCCAAAAGCTCAACCACGGTTGTTTTACTAATTCTGATAATATTACAGCACCCGTAACGGAAGGATAGGAATAGCTGTTATTTTTCTTAGGTAAATTTGAAGATTGATCATAACGATAAGTAGCATCAACAAATAAAAAATTCTTATACCCGAACGATGCTGTAGCATATAAACTTGAAGTCAGATATTTTTCATACGTTTCATCGGGCGGCAACATTGTTCTGACTGAATTGGAAATGGCAAACAATCCTGGTTTTGATAAACCTCCTTCTGTGCTCATAAATATATTATCCGTTAAATTTCTTCTTACATTTCCTCCAGCAATACCACTCACATTTAAATCAGGAGTAATATCGAATTTATAGTTGGCAAATAAATCAAAATTCATTTCGGTGTTCTTGACATTCGTTCTGGTATAACCGGAGGTTACATTCAAGCCTGATGCTCCAAATGCCTGTGGTAGAGAACCGTTCATAAGTCTCTCTTCTACCACCATCTGTAAATCATCGTATGAAAGTTTTCCTGTAATTCCAAAGTTTTTAGAAATGTCATATTTCAATTGAGCATAACTAAAGATTCTGGTTCTGTCATCCGACTGATAGTTTTGATATCTTTGAAAATATGGGTTGTTCCAATACTGTGGTGTACCATTTGCAGATGTTGTTCTGTTCCATGAAAAATTACTATGTCCGTTATTCTCATATGCATTTCTCAATGCCATTATATCTACATTGGTCTGCCACCATTGTCTGAAGCCCGAAACAATATTACCCGAATATCCGGTTTCATTTCGTCCTGTTGTATTCTGGAGTGTTAATGTTGTGAAAACCGAAGCATGTAATTTATCTGTGAAATCATGATTAAATTTTGCTGAAATTGTATTTTTCTTCAAATCGGAATTAGGCATCAATCCGTTGGAAATCATATTGGAATATGATAAAGACAGATTTGAGGTTTTATTTCCTTTTTCAATGGTAATAGAATTAACATAGGTGATTGGAGTTTCAAAAAATTTGATCGGTCCGTTTTTAGCGGCTACCCAAGGTGTTGCTTTACCATAATTGGGGGAGGATGGATCATAAGAATCCCATTGATATACCAATTGGTTGGGATTAAAAGCAGGCCCGTATGATGCATCATCTACAAAATTAGCATAATTATACCCTCCAGGTCCAGGCTTTTCGTTCCAAGCATTCCCTCCATAACCAGCACCATATTTTTTTTGATACTTAGGGAATGTGGATTTATCAATAAAACCGGCTGTGATTCCGGAGGTTAAAGTAACTCCCCAGCTTCCGTCATCGCTGCCTCTTCCGCTTTTAGTAACAATCAGAATTACCCCATCGCTTCCTCTTTCTCCATACAAAGCAGATGCTGCAGCCCCTTTCAGAACATTGATAGATTCAATATCCTCCTGGTTAATATCTGAAAGGAAATTACCATAATCAAATACAGAACCTTTAACTGTATTGTTGTTTACAGGAGAACCATCTATAACAATAAGCGGAGATCCTCCGGATAAAGATTTGTATCCTCTGATCAGGAGATTGGCTGATCCGCCGAAATTATTATTGGTATTTACCTGAAGACCGGCTACCTTTCCTGAAAGAAGAGATGCTACGTTTCCTGTATTAGTAGTTCCACCGGTAAGCTCTGCAGCTTTTACTTCTTCCGAAGCATATCCCAATGACTTTTTTTCTCTTTTGATCCCCAGAGCAGTCACCACTACTCCCTCAATCTCCTTCGCTTTTATGGTATCATTCTTTTGCTGGGCATTGGCAACAGCAATAGAGGAAGATAATACCAAAACAAGCAGGCTTGCTGTTAGTTTCTTCATATCAAATTATTTATGTATCCGTAACAAATTTGTTGAACTTGATAAAGAAGTCAAAGAAAAAAATCCGAAAAAATATCAAAACACCAATAAAAAGACAAAAAGAATGATAAATAATTAATAAAATAAGTTAAATAACAAAATATTAACAAAAAAAATAAACATAAAACATTTCAGAAAATGGAAAAAAAATAAATTCTCATCGGACAGAAGCCCCTAAAAATTCCAAAAACTCTACGATAAAGCGACATTACTGTATAACATTATACATTTAACTTAATTTTAGAAAAAGTATCCGGTGGAACAAAAAAAATACCGCCTGAAGGCGGTATTACATATTATACTATTTTATTATATCCTAGTTTTTATCCCAGAAAAGTTTTGTGGTCAGCTTATCTCCTCCTATTGAAGCAGATGCATCTGCGTAGTTTGTAGGATTTGTTGTGGTTTCCCTTACCGGATACTGCAATCTTACCGGAACTTTTCCTTCTGCCTGTGGAACGGCTGTTGTAGGAGCAGTTAATACAGGATAATCCAGTCTTCTATAGAAGTTCCATCCTATCATTCCCTGATTAAACATCGCTACCCATGCCTGCTCTCCGAGAGACAGTTTCCAATTTGCAGCATTGTATGGATGAGCAGCCAGGTATATTCCGGCATCTGCTGAAGAAACGCCCCATTCTGATAAAGAAGCATTTACAGCATTTGCATAAGCTGTGGCCGCAGCACCTCCTATCCCCCAACGTGCAGAAGCCTCAGCTAGGTAAAATGCTACTTCTGTATAACTCATAACAACTCCTTTTGTTGTTTGAGTGTAAGCAAATTCACCTATATGGCTATTGGCAGTAAAACTTGATGGCCTTCCTATTATACCTCCTTTATACGGAACAATATTGTCATCAAAATAACTTGATCTTCTAGGATCGGATGATGCATTCATATAATCAACCAAGGTTTTGCCAGCAACAAAGTCATCTCTGTTCCCTGCCACTAAGTTTTCATACAGTGGATTATAGTTGGGTGACGCACTTAAGTATGAGAACAAACATCCGTCTGCTGCATTTGCCATTACACCGGCGTTAATTGCTTCTGTTGCCGTAGCCTGTGCTAATGAAGGATTATGATCTGCAATTCCTATTGCCAGCTTCAAGAGCAAAGAATTACCAAATATTTTCCACTTGGCGAGGTCTCCATTATAAAATAAATCTCCCGTTTCAAATGTTCCTTCATTCGTATCTATAGCAGCCAGATCAGCTTTCAGTCTTGTGATGAGATCTGTATAAATATCAGCTCCTTTATCGTATTTGGGCAACGGATTTTCATCAATATTATTAGATGACTGATAAGGTACATCCCCATACGTATCTACCAAAGTCTGATATACAAAAACCTGCTGAATATCAAGAACGGCCAACTGATTTTTTTTGGTTCCGGGCCATGTATCAAGTTCAGAGGCTGTAGGAACATAAGCATTGATAATACTTTTTGCTTTTACCAAATTATGCATCGTGTTCACATACAAATCCAGCCATACACTGTTAGAAATATTTCTGGTGACAAAATCATAATTGCTTTCGTCTACATAGGTTACTTCCTGCCAATACTGCATGGTAAGCCTGAAGTTATTTTCATTTACACTGGGAGTATTTAAATAATCCGATAATTCTTTTTGTGAATAGGATAATAATGCTTCAGGCTTTGTGGTATAAGCACTGTTGGGATCTGTATTCAGTTCTTCAAAATCGTTACATGACAATACAGAAATGCCAATGGACAATATCCCTATATATTTAAATATTTTTTTCATTTTAATTGATTAAAGGTTATTAAAAATTAGCTTTAACACTGAAAGAGAATACTCTCGTGGTTGGCATTACTCCTGACTGATATCCCTGTACATTCCCTGAACTCAATGCTGCTTCAGGATCCGCATATGGTAAATTTTTATGAATAATCCATAAATTATTACCAATTGCACTAAAGGTAAGCCCCTTAAAGAACGTATTGGATAAATACTTAGCCGGAATACTGTAGGATATGGCCACTTCTCTTAATTTAACGAAACTGGCATCATAAACAAATGCTGAAGCCGGTGCATTCAGATAACCGAAAGCTCCGGAATTGGCGGCAGATATTCTGATATCATTCACAGAGCCATCAGCTTTTACGCCTGGCATAATCATACCCCCACCCTGGCTTAACGGGTTTCTTACAGGATTTCCCAGATCATTAAGTCCTGCGGTTTCAGGGTATAAGCCACTCGCCAAACCATAATACTGGTCAAGGGAGAAAATATCTCCTCCTTTTCTCCAGTCTATCTGGAATGACAACTGGAAATCTTTATAGGTAAATTTATTAACCAATCCGCCAAACCAATCTGCCTGCATATTTCCAATAACGTTGTTTGTACTTGAAGTTTTCAGGTATTTTCCGTTTGCTCCCACTGTTCTCTGTCCATTGGTATAAACGTAATCAGTTCCTTTTATGGTTCCGTATAAATCATCAAGACTGGCATTAATCGTCACACCACCCTGAAAGGTTCCCAATGTAATATTCTCATTTCCGGGAGCAATTTTGGTTACTTTAGTTCGTGGGTTAGACCAGTTGGCATTCACTTCCCATTTAAAATCAGTGGATTTTATAGGGGTAATATTCAAAGAAACTTCAAAACCATCTGTCCGTAAATTACCTGCATTCTGAATTTTTGTTGCCACACCATTAGCATAAGAAACAGGAAGTGCCAGAATCTGGTCAAAGGCATCATTTCTAAACCACGCCACATCAAAACCAACTCTATTTTTAAAGAATTGTGCATTCAAACCAAATTCCGTTTGTTTTGATCTTTGTGGTCTTAAATCTGCATTTCTTTCAGACGTGTTATAATAGATTAATGGTAAATCTCCGAATGAAGTTGAATTAAAATATTGATTTCTTAACTGATCAGCTCCTGTATCACTTCCTACTTCCGCATATGATGCACGAAGTTTACCAAAGTTCATGATTCCTCCTTTCAGGAAATCCCAATTGGAGAAAACAACACTTGCCGAACCGGAATAATACCAGTATACATTATTGTTTACAGGTAATGCAGAAGACTGATCTCTTCTTACGGTACCTTCAACATAATAGGTTCCCTGATATCCTAAACTTGCCTGGGCAAAAATACCTGCAATTTTCTTCGTAGTATCAACGGTAACAGATCTAGGCGGCGTTGATCTTGAATTTGACAAAGTATATAGTCCCGGAACGTACAATCCTCCTGAAGTAGACTGAGAATTACTATAGAAATCAATAACATTAAGGTTCGTTCCTATTAATGCATTAAGGTTTAACCCATTATCAAAATCTTTTTTATAGTTGGCTATGAAATCATAATTGGTTTCTCTCTGTTTAATCTGCATCACAGCAAAACCGGATGGCTGTTCAATTGAGGTTAATCCAAATCCCATTAATTCAGGTACAGAGCCCTCTGCCTTTCTGTCTTCCATTCTTTGTGAAAAGCCATCTGTTCCCACCCTCGCCAATAAGTTGAGGTTTTTTGTAATGTCATAGCTTAAGGAGAAGTTTCCGGCAAACCTTTCTCTGGTATCAAAAACTGCATTTTCATAAACCTGGTAATAAGGGTTATTCCAGTATGACGGTCTCAGTACATTGGCTGTGGGAATGTTCCAGGTATAGTTATTCCCAGAACTGGTATAAAAATACTGCTGATCTTTTACATCTACGTTTACCGGCCACCATTGTCTGAACCCGGCAATCAGGTTTCCGCTATATCCCGTTGAATTTCTACCTCTTACATTCTGAGTAACATAGGTAGCCCCAATGGTAGCATTCAGGTTATCCATCAATTTATAGGAAGCATTACCGGTAATTGTATTTTTATTTAAAGAAGTATTGGGCATGATATCTGAACCATTCTGATTATTCAGTGATAATCTGAAAGAACCCGTATCTCCAGCTTTTGAAAAGGAAACTCCATTATTGTAGTTCACTCCTTTCTGGAAGAATTTTGAAGGATCATTTTTGGCAGCAACCCAAGGAGTGGCCATTCCGAATGTAGAAGATCCGGGTATGAAGGCTCCGTACTGATAAACCAGCAAATTAGGATCAAACGCGGCTCCATAAGATCCATCTATTTTTGTTGGAGCTAAGGGCATACCATTATACACGTCAAACTGGGCATCTTCATCAGGACCATAGAAATACCCGTCTCCCTGTCCGTATTTTTTCTGGTAGGTAGGAAAAGTTTCTTTATTAATGGCAGCAATACTGATCGAAGAATTGAGTTCTATGCCGATATTTTGGCCTTTCTTCCCTTTTTTTGTGGTAATGATGATAGCTCCATTTTGTGCCCTGGAACCGTACAATGCCGTTGCTGCAGCACCTTTCAGCACATTCAATTCTTCAATATCATTCGGGTTAATATCCGAAATCGTATTTCCAAAATCATATCCGGGTCTTCCCTGTAATGACTGTGCCGATGTATTATTATTGGCATTGATCATGGGAACCCCATCAATAACAAATAAAGGCTGGTTATTTCCTGCAATAGATTTGTAACCTCTTAACACAATATCAACAGACCCTCCAAAGTTTGAGGCTGTTTTTACCTGCAGACCGGATACTTTACCCGATAAATTACTTGTGAAATTATTGGTTGGAGATTTTGTCAGATCATTTGCATCAACGCTTTGGGTAGAGTATCCCAATGACTTTTTCTCTCTTTTGATTCCGAGAGCAGTCACTACTACTCCCTCGATCTCCTTCGCTTTTATGGTATCGTTCTTTTGCTGAGCATTGGCAACAGCAAAAGAGGAAGACAATACCAAAGCAAGAAGACTTGCTGTTAGTTTCTTCATATCAAATTTATTTTGTGACTATACAAATTTGTAAAACTTTATTAATATCACAAAGGAAAATTTAAAAAAAATATCAATTATTTAATTATTATTACGAAAAACATTCTAATAATTACTAAATTAAGTTAAAATGAATAATTTTAACAAAAACACAACATTTTTAGAATTATAATTTTTAGTAAAATGCAATTATTTTTAATTGTTATTTTCTATGCTAAATATCAACAAAATTAATACATAAGAAACTGATTATCATTAAATTAATTCACCATCTAAAAACAAAATCCCGTTGATGTGAAAAATTACTATGTTATGCATATTTATTTTTTTTAGTAATAAAACCGCGAGCAAGGCCGGTTTTGCGCATAAAAAAACCGCCCGAAGGCGGTAGATATTAAAATTTGTATTGGGTTATTTCAACCAGAATGGAGCAAATTGATTGGTTTTTGAAAATGCATCACTTTTTGCCATATTTAGAACATTTGAAGAGTTGGCTACATATTCAGATTGAGGATAAATTAATCTTACAGGTCTTGTTGCAGTAGTCGCACCAAGAGGCATAGGAAGAACAGGGAATCCCGTCTTAGTATAACTGATAAATGTTTCTGTGGGGTTAATATTTGTTAAAGCAATCCATCTTTGATATTGAATAGCTGCAATTTTATTAGTAGAAGCATTCCATCCAACATTGGGTTTAGTATTGATTTCTGAAATATAATGATCAGCAGCAGCTGAAACTCCATAAAAGGAGAACGAAGCTTTTATACCTGCTTCAAAGTGTACTTGCCCATTACTGAATTTTGCAGGATATACCACAGCAGCTTCAGACTGCAATAATTCCGCCTCAGCCAAAGACATTACAATGCCATCTTGTTTTGAACCCTCGGCAAGACTTGGATTACCATTTGCATCAAGAAATAAAAACTGTTTTAAACCCAATCCGGTATAATCACCTACTGTGTTACTTGGATTAGAAGTTGTCCCTTGCGGCAAACCAAAAAAACCTTCAAAGTCATTTGATGTAAGTTCAGCTTCTTCTAAATAATTCCAGACATTAGCATAGAACATATTCTCTATTCTAGAATCAACAACCTCTGAAGTAAGCGTTGTCCTCCCCATCATATTGTCAACAATGTGAGCACTAGCCAATACCAATCTATAATTAGCATTAATTTCCCCACTCGCTAAACTAACAGCCCCATAGTTTCTATATAATGGATTTTGTTGTGCTACGGAAGCTTTGCTGTATCCAGGATTAATAATAGCTGATGCAGTAATAAAACCTTTGGATAGGGTTGGCCATGTATTCATAGCAGCATCTCTATAGGCAATTACTGATGAATCCGTAACACCTGATAATCTTACCAACATTTTAAGTTTAACAGTATTCCCAAATTTAACCCAATCATTGACAGATCCTTTAAACATAACATCAGAAGAAGAAACGATAGCATTAGCCGGCACATTACTCAATAAAATCAAAGCTTCATCCACTTCTTTTAACAAAGCATTATACACATCTTTTCCTTTATCATATTTAGGAGTTACATTACCTTGAAATTTAAAAGCCTCAGAATAAGGCACATCATTATACAAATCTACAATGGTTTGCATATAATAAGCTTTCATAATTTTGGCTGCTGCAGCATAACCAGGATAGAGAGTATTAGCACCAGGTGTGTCAATAATTCTCTGCAAATTTCCAATACCATTATAGTAATTATCCCATATATTATCGTAAAAAGTACTATTAACGTTCATTTTCATTTCGTCATCAAACGGTGCTGTATATTGATATATATTACCCGTCCAGGCATTCATCATCAAATTCCCGAACCGATTCAATGTAACAGCATGTGTAGCATGTAAAGTCGTTTCAGCTGCAGCTAATCGTTCCTTAGGAGACAATTCACTGTTGTACGCTTCATTTTCATTACGATTGACATCAATAAAATCATTTGAACAGGAAGCAGAACTTAATAATAGTACTGCCATAACAGATGTATAAAGTATTTTTTTCATTTCAGGTTAAATTAAAAATTAATAATGGTATTGAATCCAATTACTCTAGTTGAAGGATATTGAGTTTGTGCAGAAATTCCTCTTATATTACTGCCATTAGAAAGGCTCGCCTCCGGATCTGCATACCCTCTATTTTCTTTAGAAAAAGCATAGAAAGGGTTTCTCGCATAAACACCAAACTGTAACCCTTCAATCCCAATACTTCTCGCAGTATCTTTGTTTAATGCATAATTAATTCCCAGTTCTCTGACTTTAAACGATTTTGCATCAATAACAAAATTTTCAGCGATACTAGAGTAAATCCCCCCATAATAAGTGGGAACATCATTATAAGAAGTTCCTCCGGATTTAATACTTGTATTGGCAACATATTGTCCGGCCGCGTTCATATAAACCGAATTAGGAATAACATATCCTCCCTGAGTTCTGTCAAATTCGGCAGAATCCACTAAGTATCCCCCCCATGCTAAACGGTACATTGTATCTGAGTAAATCTTATTGCCGGCTCTATAATCCATCGTTGCATATACACTCCAGTTTTTATATTTTAAGTTGGTATTAAAAGTTAAAATATATTTGGGATCTGTTTGGCCAAGATTAATAAAGTTATTTGTAGCAAGAGGGTTACCTGTTTTTTCATCAATAATTATTCTACCCTGATCGTCTCTCATATATCCGGTTCCTTTAATAATAGGGAAGTTTTCTCCTTTAACAGCATAAATTCCCATATTTCCAGAGGTATAAATAGCCACTTCATTCTGTCCATCCGGTAATTCTAACACTTTTTGTTTTTGTGCATAATAAGAAGCCCTGATATCCCATTTAAAATCCTGTGTTTTAATTGGAACAAGCCCTAATTCGATTTCAATCCCTTTTGATTGTATCTTACCAATATTAATTAATTTACGGTTTATCCCGGATGCAGCGGATGTACTTTGCCAGGTAATCAGATCTTTGGTATCTGTCTGGAAAGCATTAACATCTAATAAAATTCTGTCTTTGAAAAACCCTAAACCCAGATTAAATTCGGTGGAAGTGATAAACTGAGGTTTTACATTAAATGCTGTAGGTTCTGAATTCCCGACAAAACTTAATGGTCCTCCGGCAAACGGGAAGCCATTTCCCAGAATTGCAGTATCTTCAATTCCAAAAACACCTACCGGATCATCTTGTCCTACTCTTGTCCATGATCCTTTCAAAACAAATCTACTTAAGTCATTTGATGTTTTGAGACTACTAAATGCATTTTTCACGTTAAATGAAACCCCAACGGAAGGATAAACGTAACCTGATTTACTGCTCCCCACATCTTGGGAATTGATAAACTTAGAACTCCATTCGGATCTAATCGTTGCATTTAATGACAGGTAATCTTTATAATTTAAGTCTAAATTACCAAAAAGGGCATATTTTCTTGAAAGAGTCCTTCCGTTATTCAGGCTATAAGGTTGTTTAGGAGTCACTACATTCCAAACAGCATATTTACCGGGAATATTTAACCCGTCCCCTCCTGCAGAAGTGATTTTATAATATGACTCCTGAACGTTAAATCCGGCAAGGAAATTCATCTGCAGATCATTAGTCAGTTCATAATTAAAATCCGCCATCAGGTCATTATATAGAAATCTATTAATAGAATTTGATTGTGCATAAGAAGCACCGATAGCATTTACCCCATTAACGAATGGCCTTTGTCCTGTTCCTGAATATGCATCCCTCCATGATAAACCATCTCCTACAACATACTGGCCTGAACCATTATTAATTATGCTAATATGTTCATTTATTTTATATGTTAAATTAACAGTTCCATTAAAAGTTGTATTCTTACTTGTGCCACGGTTATGTTTAATATCCCAGTAAGGATTAGCATAATACTTCGTCCAGGCATAAGCTCTATTATCGTTTAAAACCCCGTCAAATTGACGAATATCAATTTCAGATGGTGTATGTAAGATATTCGGATAAACATCACCATTTGTCACGTTTGTAGAACTATTTGTTATGGAAGCCATTCCATCTAAGATCCATTTATCTTTTTTGAAACCACCCTTAAATAAAACGTTAGTTCTTTTATTCTTATCATCCCTTACAATAAATTCTTTCTGTTGGTTATTAATCGTCAATGATGCATATCCTTCAGAATCTCCTGTAGAAACCGTTAAACTGTTATTAAGTAAAGTTCCTGTTTGAAAGAATTCTCTTACGTTATCTTTCGAACGAGGTTGAAACTTAAAAAACAATGAAGAAGAGATATCCTGTTGCGGGGTATTTCCATTATCTCCATTAATAGAAATTACACCATCTCCATTAACGTCATACAATGGGATACCGGACGGCAACATTTGCCCTGCATATTTAGGATCGTCATAAGCAGGGCCCCAAGCCCCATTTTCAACATGGATTCTTTGTCCATACCATCCTTGCCCATATTTTCTTTGTCTATCAGGAACAAATAAAGCATTTTCAAATTCCAAACCACTATTTAAAGTTACCCTTACTTTCCTACTTCCAGAATTTCCTTTCTTGGTGGTCACAATAATAGCTCCATTTACACCATCAGATCCATATAAAGCAGCGCCTTGCATCCCTTTTAAAATTGTTTGAGATTCGATCATATCTGAAGGGAGCTGTGCGTAGACACTCACAGATGATTTCACACCATCAATAACAATCAATGGAGTAGTCGAACCCGTAAGTGTTTTAGATGTTCTAATCCTGATGTCTAAGGTACCATTAACTCCTGAATTGGCCTGACTTACTGTCAGTCCGGCAACTTTACCCGTAAGAGCAGCAGCAGCATTTTGATTATTCGCTTGAGTTAATTCAGCATTATTCACAACCGAAGCAGATGAGGTTTGTTGGTCTAATTTTTTCTTAATTCCCATAGCCCCCGTTATCACAACCTCACCAATTGCGGTTTCTTTTAGAGTATCATTTTTAGGCTTTGTCTGAGCATCTACTATGGTGAAAGAAGATGACAGAGCAACAATTAAAACACTTGTAGTTAATTTCTTCATGTTTACAATGTTTATTATTTTTTATGATTGTAAATATGTATAACCCCGCAAATAAATACAAATAAATGTGTTAAAAAATTATAATTTTATACGAAATACACAAAACAATAATATATTTAATGAAAATAATACATTAAAAACACAATAAATAATTAAAAATAATCACAAAAAACAAACTTTCAACACCACAATCTTTCCCTTAAATTGAAGAAATATGTTCTTATTTTACTCATTACATTGAGTATCATTTCATAATCACAGATTTATATGAATAATAGAATGAATAAATTCAGGATCTGAAAAACCGAAATAAAAGATAACACCGTCAGCTGTTGCTGAATTATTTTCATAACAAACTAACAACAAAACAACTTTTGCCCATAAAAAAAACCGCCCGAAGGCGGCTAAAAATATGTAAAATTTGTTGTAATTATTAATTCTGATTCCAGAATGGGGTAAACTGATTTTTTGCAAAAACCTGAGCTTGAGTAATGTTAGGAACATTACTAGAGTTCCCTGTATATTCTGAAAGCGGGTAAATTAATCTGTAAGGTTTATTAGGATACATCGCATTATCAGCAACCGGAATATTAGGATATCCTGTTTTCAGGAAATTTACATAAGTCTCAACCTGTCTGATATTAGCCAGGGAAACAAATCTTTGATATTGAATAGCTGCAATCTTACTTGGAGCCCCTCCCCAACCAACACTAGTTGTGTTTAAATTATTAAGATACTGAGTAGCTTGCGAAGCAGTCAGATCATAAAATTTAAATGAATTTTCTACAGCTTCACGATAAAGCGCAGAAGGATCATAGGTAAATACCGCAGGATAAAGAACAGCCGCTTCAGCCAGCAATAATCTGTTTTCAGCATCCAGAGCTAAATAACCATCCATTTGACTTCCTTCAGAAGCAATTTCAACACCCGCAGTAGAAACACCTTCTGCAGCAAAGTCATAAAAAGCGGAATTGGATTTTGCAAATTTCCATCCTAAGAATGAATATTGCCACTCTGTACTTCCAGGGGGTTTAATTCCTCCCTGTTTAATTCCTACTGTACTTGCAGCACTTAGATTGTTACTAGGATTAAGTTTCCCAAACTGTTTAGTTCCTCTTAAGTCACCTGTACCCGCTCCATAAGAAGTCCCATTAACAGAGTTCGCATAGTATTGAGTAACTTTATACAATCTCCAATCGTCATTTAAAGAAACACCCTGATAATCAAGAGCGCCATAATTGGCAAACAAAGGATTAACTGTAGATCCATTTAAATTACTATAACCTGGATTAATGATAACATCCGTTAAATAGAAATCATTAGGATTAGCAGTTGCTAAAGTTTGCAGTTGAGCATCAACAAATGATTTTATAGAAGAATCTGTAACTTTAGATTGCCTTAACAGAATTTTCAATTTAACATTCTTTGCAAATTTCTTCCAGTTATCCATATTTCCGCCAAAGATAACATCTTCAGCAGGAGTAACTAAATTACTTGCGTTTACAACGGTTGTTGCATCAATATCATCAATAGCCTTATTGATTTCCAACACAAGACTTCTGTAGATTGCGGCATCATCATCATATTTAGGAGATAAATTAGCCTGTCCTTTAAAAGCCTCTGAATATGGAGCATCTCCGTAAAAATCTACCACATACTGCATAGTATAAGCTTTTAAAATTCTGGCAATAGCAGAGTGCAATGGTAGAGAAGATCCGTTATTAATAATATTCTGCAGGTTGTTAGCGGTAATATAACTACTACTCCAGATTCCAGTAGAAAATGTATTGGAAATATCCAATGAATACTCTCTTGTTAGAGGGTTTCCATAATAGTAATAATTCCCTGCCCAGGTATTGGTCCATATATTTGACAAAGAGTTCATGGTACCAGCCTGAGTAGAAAATACCGCATTCTCTGAAGCTGTCAACATTTGCCTGGGAGAAATAGAACCAGGATCAACATTGTTGGGTGAAATATTATCATCAAGCTCTCGACATGAAGTGGTAAAAGCTGCAATAGCAATAGATGAGTATAAAAATATCTTTTTCATTTTTTTTTTTTAGAAATTAACGTTTACGCTTACACCGTAGGATTTAATAGCCGGATATTGACTGGAAGCAGCATACCCCTGTGCGTTACCGGTAGTATATGCCGATTCAGGATCTGCATAATTCCTGTTTGAATCAGAGAATTTAACAAATGGATTTCTGGCATGAACTCCAATCGTAAGACCCGTTAGCCCGGAATTCTTAAGCATATTAGCAGAGAAGGAGTAAGATAAAGCAATTTCTCTGATCTTAAAATAAGAAGCAGAAACCACCTGATTAGAGCCTACCGTACCAAACTGCTGTTGATAATAATATTCAACACCATCATAAAGCGGTTCTCCAGTATAACCGTTATACTGATAAGCAACCGAAGTATTAGGCACATATTGTCCATTGCTTAAATAAACCGAATTAGGCATAATAAATCCAGCATTCCTGTCAAAGCTACCTGCTTCTTCCAACAAACCATTGTAAGCCATATTCTGAATTGTTTCGGAAGTCATTTTCCCACCTACTCTCCAATCCGCAGTAGCACTCAACTTAATTCCTTTATAATTTACACTGGTATTGAAACCAAAAGTATATCTTGGGTTAATTCTTCCAAGGTTTTGCAATGTTGAAGTTACCGATGGCCTACCATTTGTAGCATTTACAATAACCCTACCCTGATCATCTCTTACGAAATCCGTTCCCATCAACACGAGACCCTTCTCTCCTTTTATAGCATAGACTCCCACCAAGCTTGTTCCTCCAATGGCAACCCTGTCTGTATCCGGTGCTACTTCAAGAACCTCGGTCTGATAGGTTGTAAAGTTAGCTCCGATATCCCATCTAAAGTCAGACTTTTTAATTGGTGTAACTGTAATATCCGCATCAATACCTCTGTTTCTTAATTTACCAATATTGGTCAATACATTGGATACCCCCGAAGTTGTAGATGTTGTCCTGTTGGTAATCATATCAGTGGTATCATCCTGGTAAACCGATCCGTTAATTAAGATCCTGTTATCAAGGAAGCCCAATGAAATACCTAATTCTTTTTTAGCCACTTTTTCAGGTCTGATATTTTGATCCGTTTGAGATGTAGGAGACAAGAAGCTCAATCCACCTGAAGCCGTGAACGGGAAGCCTGCTCCTAGACCATAGTAATTTCTGATACTGTAATTACCCACTGAAGACGCATTAGCGGTTCCCATAATGGAAGCATACACCTTCATATAATTTAGAATATCTCCACCAAAATCAAAGGCTTTAGTTGGCACAAAGCTCAAACCAACAGACGGGAAGAAATAACTTCTCTCCCCTGAAGGCAGTACAGAATTCCATTCATTTCTTGCTGTAGCTGTTAGGAATAAATAGTCTTTATATGCTAAATCCAGGTTAGCAAACACAGCCTGAGAATTATAAGATCCTCTGGTGTTATCAAGACCATAAGGTGTAGCAGGATTAGATAGGTTCCATACCTGATACAACCCTGGAATAATAATCCCTGTACCTCCTGCCGAAGTATTGGTATAACTGAAGTTCTGGAAATTATGTCCTAGATTTAATTTCAAATTTAAGTCATCTGTAAGATCATAATTAAAGTTTATCAATAAATCGCCATAATATTTAGTCTGATCCGAATTAGACTGATAATACGAAGAAGTCACAGCTTTCGCGTCTGTAATCAAAATACTGGACCATCCATCGTTCCACTGATTAGAAGAAGACGCTAAATACTGAAGATTGGATCTGTATAAAACATCTATATTTTTATTGATTTTGTATCCAACGCTACCAATTAAGTTCAATCTATTGGATGTCGCATTATTCCTTATATGATTAATTTTCCAATAAGGGTTTTGATAAAATATATTCCACGCATAACCATTATCCCGAAGATCTTTCCACTTTGTAATAGGAACATCTACTGATGAAAACAATAAATCTTCATATAATCCGGCATCCGTAGTATTCGTTGTCTGACGGGTATAATTCACCACAGCATCAAAACTCCATTTCCCAAACTTAGTTCCTGCCTTTAAGAAAGCCGAAGTTCTTTTCAGTTTATCATCCTCAACAATAAATTCACGCTGCATATGATCCAAAGACATCATTAAATAACCATTTTCATCTCCTACGCTTGCAGTAATCCCATTCTGATAGATAGTTCCGGTCTTAAAAAATTCCTTTATATTATCTTTACCATACGGTGCAAAAGTGGACTGAATCATTGCCGGATCATCCGGAGTTGCCAGTTCATCATCTGCATTTACATCAATATGCCCATCTCCATCATAGTCATACAGCGGAATACCATATCCAACGGTTTGCCCACCTAATGCAGAATTGAATGCAGGCCCCCAGGCTCCGTTTTCAACATTAATTTTCAATCCGTACCAACCCTGACCGTAATTCCGTTGTCTTTTAGGAATCCATGCTACTGTTTCAAAATCAACAGTACCATTATAGGTAATTTTCATCTTTCCTTTAGACCCTTTTTTTGTCGTTACCAAAACAACCCCATTCACTCCATCAGAACCATAAAGAGCAGCAGCTTGCGAGCCTTTAAGGATATTCATAGACTCAATTAATTCAGGAGGCAATTGCTGAAGGGCAGAGGCAGAGGAGATTACATTATCAATAACAACAAGAGCATTATTATTACCAGTAAGTGATCTCATCCCTCTCATCGTTATTTTGGGAGTTCCTGTAACACTACTATTGGTATTCGTAATACTCACTCCGGAAACCTTTCCCTGTAATGAGAAGATAGCACTCGGGTTACCCGCAGCCGTAATTTTATCGCTGGATATCACCTGCATAGCAGAGGTTTGAGCATCTGCTTTTTTCTGAAGACCTAAGGCTCCGGTAATAACTACTTCACCTATGCTTTGCTCTTTTATAGTATCATTTTCTTTTTTCTGGGCATTAATTACCGCGAAAGAAGAAGACAAAACTACCAAAAGGACACTCGATGTTAATTTCTTCATAATTTACAATGATTATTTTTTTGTGAAATGCAAATATGTAAAACTTTCTTAAAAACACAAAATTTTTAGTTAAAAAACTTCAAATTAACAAATTAATACAATTAAAAATAAATATTTATTTCAAATTTTAAACAAAAACAACAACATCATTAAAAACACCACCAACAATGGATTTTATCAATATTACATATAATTTATCAAATTGATAAAATAAGACTATAAAAATACTATTACGAAGCTATAAACTACATTTTCAAAAAAAATTATATTTCCTTAATTTTACAACCTCATAATACAATAGAATTCATGGAATTACTGCAAAAATGGACAGATCTCTATATCGAAGCGGGATGTGATGAAGTAGGAAGAGGATGCCTGAGCGGGCCTGTTGTTGCTGCAGCCGTTATTTTAGACGACACCTTTAAGCAGGATCTTGTGAATGATTCCAAAAAGCTTACCTTCAAAACGAGAATGGATCTTGACAGTTACATTAAAGACAATGTACAATGCTACGCCATTGCAGAACTTCCGCCTTCTTTTATTGATGAACACAACATTCTTAACGCAAGCATTCATGCCATGCACCGTGCCCTGGATCAACTAACCATAACTCCGGAACTGATTCTTGTTGATGGAAACAAATTCCATCCTTATAATTACATTCCTCATCAATGTATTATTAAAGGTGACTCAAAAGTTCTTTCTATTGCCGCAGCCTCCATTTTAGCTAAGAATTACAGAGACCAGTTGATGATTGAACTCCACGAAGAGCATCCTGAATACGGCTGGAATACCAATTTCGGCTATGCAACCAAAACGCATCAGGAAGCCCTGATCAAATACGGACCAACGAAATACCACCGACAGTCATTCAGACTTAAATACGATTAAAATATAAAACGGATCCCAATGAATTGAGATCCGTTTTTTTTGACAAAAAAAAGAGAAACAAAAACTGTTTCTCTTTTTATATATTATTTCTTTTTATTTCTCTGCTGTTCCTGAGCTTTTTGCTGCTCCTGTGCTTTCTCCATCATTTCACGCATTCTCTTCTGGAATTTCCCTTCAGCCTTAGGTTTTTCTTTATTAGCCTGAATCTGTGCATGAATTTTCTTTTCATCCAGAATCCAGTATTTAATCACCAGAATAATCAGGATGTTAATCGCATTCGACACAAAATAATACCATGAAAGACCGGATGCCGATGTATTCAGGAAGAAAAGGAATGTAATCGGGAAGATATACATCAACACTTTCATATTAGGCATACCTTCCTGTTGAGGCTGCTGCATATTTCCTGAAGTCATTACGGTATAAATAAGGATCACCACGGTACACGCCAATGCAAATACACTTAAGTGGTCTCCTAAGAACGGGATTTTAAACGGAAGCTTAATCAGATCATCGTAAGCTGTAAGGTCTTTTGCAAACCAGAACCCCTGCCCTCTCAGGTCAATAAAGTTCGGGAAGAAACGGAATAAGGCATAGAAAATCGGAATCTGTACAAGCGCCGGAAGACATCCCGCCATCTGATTCACCCCTGCCTTTCGGTAGATTTCCATGGTAGCCTGCTGCTTTTTCATAGGGTCCGCATCTTTTAATTTGGCATTTACCTCATCAATTTCAGGACGGATCACCTTCATCATTGCACTTAGTTTATGCTGTTTATACATAATGGGTGATAAGATCAGCTTCACAATGATGGTCATTAAGAAAATCACCCAACCTGCTGTTAATCCCCAGCTTGCAATAAAATTATACATCGGCATAAAGAATCCTCTGTTCATCCATCCAATGAAAGACCATCCCAGCGGAAGAATTTCATCAAAGTTTTTATCGTAAGATTTCAGCAGTTTCAGATCAAGCGGCATAAAATACCAGGTAAAATCCTGATTCAGCTCACTTCCGGTCATCTGAACAAAACCTTCAAAATTCAGCTTTTTCAGATATTCTCCTTCTTCAATATTCTCCTGATTTCCTTTACTGTGGGTAAATCCGTTTTTAGCTTCAATTACAGAAGAGAAAAACTGCTGCTTTACCCCAATCCAGTTAAGGGTTTCTTTTTCTTCCTCCATGGTTGTTCTTCCGTCATAATCATAATCCTTATAATTATTGAAAGCATAGGAGAATTCTGAGTGCGACTGTTCCTGGGCTCTACCCTTTTCCAAATTTCTCACACTGTAATCCCAGATGAAATCTGCCTTGTTATCAGCAGTAACACTGGCAAGCCCCTGAGTTCTCACCTTAAAATCTAAAGTATATTTATCTAATAAGGTATAAATAAACTGAATAACAGCGCCATTATAATTAGCGGTCATAGTCACAGCATTACCATTCACTGCAGGTGAGAAAACTAAATCTTTAGTATTGATAATTTTCCCGGTTTTATCTTTGAACTGGAAGCCGTAGTTTGAATTCTTTTTATTAATCAGATAAAGCGGAAGATCTGCCTGATCGGTTTTATGGTTGTATGCTTTGTATTCAGAAAGCTGTACTTTAGAAACCTGCCCTCCAAGACTAGAGAACTCAATATTCAACTCTTTGTTAGACAAATTAGCAGTCTGAATTGCATTTGGAGTGACATTTGGATTGATATTGCTTGCCTGAGACTGTTTTACGGCATTTTTCACCTGTTCAGTTTTCTGCTCCTGAGCTTTTAACTGTTCTTCTTTAGCCTGCTTATTCTGGAAATAGAACATCGCACCAAAGAGAATCAGGCATAAAACCGCGAAACTAATCATTTGCTTCTTATCGATTCCGTTGTTTTGTTGCATTTTATTTTTATTATAATTAAAATTTCCTATTCATTGGCTTGCTACAATTCTATAAGAATACTTATCAATCTGTAGCAAATTTGAGCTGACAAAAATACTGTTTTTTTATCAAAACTCTATACTATAATGCATTAGTATATAATAAACTCAGGCTGAGAAAAATCAACCTGAGTTTATACGTAGACGTTTGTGGTAAAAAATTACCTTATTTGTTGATGTTGGGTTGAATATCACACTCTTCCCACACTGAAATATCTTACTTAGTCGTTTCGCAAGCCTTAATGAAAGCTCTGAACAAAGGATGCGGGGTAGCTACCGTACTCTTATATTCAGGATGGTATTGTACTCCGACATAGAACGGATGTCCTGGTAATTCCAGCGCTTCCACCAGTCCGGTTTCAGGATTGGTACCTGTTGCAAGGAAACCGTTCTTTTCAAACTCCTGAAGATAATCACTGTTGAATTCATAACGGTGACGGTGTCTTTCAGAAATATTTTTACTTCCGTAAATCTCAGAAAGTCTGGAACCGTTCTTCAGTGAACATTTCCATGCTCCAAGACGCATTGTTCCGCCTTTATCCACTACATTCTTCTGTTCTTCCATTAATGAAATTACAGGATCCGGAGTTGCCGTATCAAATTCCACGGAATTTGCTTTGGAGTGTCCAAGAACATTTCTGGCAAATTCAACCGTCATGATCTGCATTCCCAGGCATATTCCCAGCATCGGAATTTTATTCTCTCTGGCATATTTTGCCGTAAGAACTTTTCCTTCAATTCCCCGGTCTCCGAAGCCCGGAGCAACAAGGATACCATTAACTCCTTTCAGGGTTTCTTTAATATTATCTTCGGTGATATCACCGCTGTATACCCATCTTACCTTCACTTCGGTTTCAAGATCCGCTCCCGCGTGTTTGAATGCCTCAGCAATAGAAATATAGGAATCCTGAAGCGAAACATATTTTCCTACCAGGGCAATTTCAACGGTTTTCTTAGGGTTCTGGAATTTTTTAAGGAAACTTTTCCAGTCTTTAAGATCCGCATCTTTATCACTTTTCAGATCCAGCTCTTTAAGCACTACGTCATCAAAATTCTGTTTCTGAAGATACATCGGAACCTCATAAATGGTTTCCATATCTTTACATTCAATCACATTCTCCAACGGAACATTGCAGAACTGGGCCAGTTTTGATCTCTGATCTTTTGGAATTTTGTGCTCTGTTCTGCACACCAGAACATCAGCCATGATTCCGCTTTCCATCAATTGACGGACAGAATGCTGTGAAGGTTTTGTTTTTAATTCCCCGCTAGATGCCAGATAAGGCAGCAGCGTCAGGTGGATCACCATAGAATTGCTTTCTCCAAGTTCCCATTTCAGCTGGCGAACTGTTTCAATATAAGGAAGGGATTCAATATCCCCTACCGTTCCACCGATCTCCGTAATGATGATATCGTAGTTCTGCTTGGAAAGAATTTTGATTCTGCGTTTGATCTCGTTCGTAATATGAGGAATCACCTGAACTGTTTTTCCAAGGAAGTCTCCTTTTCTTTCTTTTTCAATAACAGTCTGGTAGATTTTCCCTGTCGTAACGTTGTTGTTTTGGGATGTAGGAGCATCAAGGTAACGCTCATAGTGACCTAAATCCAGATCCGTCTCCGCGCCATCTTCGGTTACATAGCATTCTCCGTGTTCATAAGGATTCAGTGTTCCTGGGTCGATATTGATATAAGGATCAAGTTTTTGGATCGTTACATTAAAACCGCGTGATTTTAGTAGAAGTCCCAGAGAAGCAGACACGATTCCTTTTCCCAAAGATGAAGTTACACCTCCTGTCACAAAGATGTATTTTGTATTCTTTTTACTCATTAGATTAGGTTTGTGCAAAGTTATGGGAAAAAGAAATACAAAGCAATCTTTTACATTTGGAATCCAGGAAAAACACCCGTGAATCATTATGGATACTGATGAAAAAAATTATCTATATTTGATCTTAACAAATGACTAAAAGCTACAGCCATCATGATTTCGGTCTATAAACTCAAACCTAAGTTCCAGCAGCTGCTCACTCCGGTCCTGTTATTTTTACATAAAAATAAAATTACGGCCAACCAGATCACACTCAGTTCAGTCCTGCTGTCTGTCGTGATTGGAGTACTGTTTTGGAATGCTGATGTTTCAAAATGGTTTTTCCTGAGTCTTCCGATCGGTTTATTAATCAGGATGGCCCTGAATGCACTGGACGGAATGATGGCCCGAAAATTTAACCAGACCAGCCGGCTGGGTGAAGTTTTGAATGAGGTAGGAGATCTCGTTTCCGATGTCATTGTATTTTTCCCGCTGCTTAAGTTTCAGCCGGAAAGCCTGCATCTTATCGTCATTTTTATTGTACTGAGTGTAATTAACGAATTTGCAGGACTGCTAGGAAAGGTAGTCGGAAAAGAACGCCGCTATGACGGGCCTATGGGAAAAAGCGACCGGGCTTTTATCCTGGGACTTTATGGGCTGCTTATTTTTTTCGGGGTTACCATTTCAGGGATTTCAGTCTATCTTTTCAGCCTCATCATCCTGTTACTTCTGATCAGCACTTACATCCGCCTAAAAAAATCCCTGCATGAAGCCTGAAGAAAATAAATTTGCAGACGTTCCTTTGCGGGTAAAAACCTGGGGCTATATCATTGCTGTTTTCGCACTCGGAATATCCCATCCTATGGCAATGAAAGTTTTTGTTTCATGGATTGGCTTCCAGTGTTTTCTGGAGTTCCTGAGGCTTTTTAAAATTGATTCACATCTATTTTCAACAGCTCTATTCTTGGGAATTTCTCAGTTTTTCCTGCTGTATTTTTTTAATATCAATACTTATTTCCTATACAGTTCTGTTCTGGCTTGTTTTATCGTGTTATATTTTATTTTGTTAAAAAAATCTGCCGGACAAATTTCAGGGATATGTATTGCGCTTCTGATCTGCCTTTTTGCCTTTCCTCATCTGTTCATGATCCGCAAAATGCCCTCAGGATTGAATTCCATTATTTTCCTGGTGGTCGTTACAGAACTGAATGACGTTTTTCAATACCTGATGGGAAAATTCTTTGGAAAACATAAGATCATGCCCCAAATCAGCCCCAACAAAACATGGGAAGGATTTGCAGGCGGTGTTTTTCTTACGGTAATATTAAGTAATATCCTGGGATTTTTCCTTTTAAAAACCGGTATTGCTGTCAATACTGTTCTGGGACTTAGCCTTGGGATTTCCGGATTTTTCGGCGATGTTTTTATGTCGTATCTGAAAAGAAAAGCCAACATAAAAGATACGGGAACGCTTCTTCCCGGACATGGCGGATTACTGGATAGAATGGATAGTCTGATCTTTAATGCGCCCATTTTCTTCTGGATCTTTCCCGTTCTTATAAAATACTGCCCATGAGTGATACATTCAAAAGAGCTTTACTGTTTTCGGGCGGAGGAACCAGAATGATGATCTACCTTGGTATGTATGCTGCCCTGGAAGAACGAAATATGAAACCTGATGTTCTGATTGCTTCATGTGGTGGAGCTTTCGCAGCAACTGTTATCAATGCTTTCGGGGACCATCACTCGCGAAAGGAATATATGAAGTCAGAAGAATACTTCAGGTTTGTCTCCCAGACGGCTTTAACCCACCATAAAAAACTTTCCAACATCGGAATTTTTACTTTAAAAAAGATATGGGATAAAAGAAATGCACCTTATATTGAAGACGTCTTCAACCGATATCTTGTCGAAATGCCTCAGGACTTGTCTGAAGCTTTTCCTCCATTAAAAGACATTCCGTTTTCAAAAGAAATTCCAACCCTGATTATCGGCTCGAAAATTCTTTTCACCCCGGATGAAACCGGACAGCCCAGAAACGGAAGAAAGCTCTATCAAAAAGTAATTTTTACCGATCCGGAAACTGCAAAAAAAATCACTCCCGAACAGATCGTCATTAATTCTTCCAACTTAATCAACAGCGCCGTAACAGATCTGCCCCTGATACAAACCGATCTCTCCCTTCTCGAAAGCACCAGAATCTCTGTTTCCGATATGTTTTATGTAAAACCCGTTTTTCTTCAAAACAAATATTTTGCAGGAGGAGCCATTGACCTTGTCCCGATTGAGCTTGCGAAACATATTGCTCAAACCGTCATCACCGAAAAAAAGCAATCCTATACTTCCGCAGAAGAAGCATTGGTACGCTCAGTTCTCGGATTTAGCGGTAATGAAAGACTTTCAGAAATTCAAAATCAGAAACCGGATCTTCAGATCGATACTCTTGCTATAAAAGAAGATCTGAAAGGACATTATCTGAAAAAAAACATCAACTGGAAAAGATTTGACATTGGATTTTCATTTCCCAAAACTTATCAGCAGTTCAGGAAAGATATGGAATTGCAATGGAAATACGGTTTTGAGCAGACCATGAAAAGTATTGAAGGGTAACTTTATATATTGGATCTCACTTGAGTATTAAAACTTTTGCCTTTTGTAGGTAAATAATTTCCCACAGATAACCCAGATCACACGGATCTTGATGAAGTTTTTTCTCACGCTGATTGAGCGGATCCCGCAGATTTTTTTCTGCGTTAAATAAAAATCATAGATTTTTAAATCTTTTGTGAACTTCTATACGCAATCTATTAAACTTAAAATCTACTTAAGTGTCAAAATTTTTGCCTTTTGTGGGTAAATAATTTCCCACAGATCTCCCAGATCACACGAAGCTTGATGGATATTTTTTGCCCGCTGATTGAGCGGATATCGCAGATTTTTTTCTGCGTTAAATAAAAATTGTAGATTTTTAAATCTTTAGTGAGCTTCTATACGCAATCTATTAAACTTAAAATCTACTTAAGTATCAAAACTTTTGCCTTTTGTGGTTAAATAATTTCCCACAGATCTCCCAGATCACACGAATCTTGATAGATATTTTTTGCTCGCTGATTGAGCGGATTCCGCAGATTTTTTTCTGTGTTAAATAGGGATCGTAGATTTTTAAATCTTTTGTGAACTTCTATACGCAATGTATCAAAGTTTTTTATGATAAATAATAAACCTCTATTTTTACATAAATTTCAAAATCACAAAAACCATGAATGTTTTCATAGCAGGCGGAACTTCCGGGATAGGCTATTCCCTCGCCCGGCGTTATCTTGATAAAGGATACCATGTTGGAGTATGTGGAAGAGATCTTGCAAAAATTCCTGAAAACAGCGGTGAAAATTTCAAAATATTTCAGGCAGATGTCTGTGATATAAAAATACTTTCCGAGGCCATCACCTCTTTTCTTTCGGGTGGAAAAAACCTCGATATCTTTATTAACTGTACAGGCAGCTATGCCGAAGATGTAGCCGGTAAAATCTCCTATGACGAAGCTGAAGAAATGCTGCAGACCAATATCCATGGAACCGTCAACTGTTTTGAAGTTGCCCGGAAAGCTATGAAAAAGCAGAAAAAAGGCAGTATTGCGGTTATTGCTTCCGTTTCAGGAATTCTGGAATATGAAAATTCAAGCCTGTATACGAAAACGAAACGGTCGGTACTGCAGATTGCTGATGCGTACCACAGGGCTTTAAAACCTTTCGGAATTTCTGTAACCGCCATTGCTCCCGGATATGTAGACACTGAGAAACTGCGACAGCTTAATCATCATGATTTAAGCAAAAAGCCATTTCTTACCGATGTGGAAACAGCCTCAAAAATAATTGAAGAAGCGATTCAGAATCAGGAAAAGCAGATTATTTTCCCGGCAAAAATGAAGTGGATGATGAAATCTCTTTCCCTGCTTCCGTCATCTTTATTAAATATCATTATGTTCAGAAAAGCCCGATGGATGAAAAACGACTGACAATACAACAGAAATTCTCTGCCTTTATCCTTTGTGCTATTGTATTCATGATTGTTTACAACTATTCGGCATGGTATATTTCGAGACTGGAGACTGTGCCTTCATTTGTTTTCAGCTTTGAAAAATATATTCCGTTTCTGCCCTGGACGATTATTCCTTATATGACCAGCGGGTTATTTTTCTTTCTGGTATTTTTCCTCTGTGAAAATAAAGAGCAGCTTAAAGTTCTGGCTCAAAGAATGCTCTTTACCACTACGGTTGCCGGACTTTGCTTTATTCTATTCCCGCTGAAGTTTTCTCTGGAAAAGCCCGAAATAGCACAGACTTTCCTGGGATATTCCTTCCGGTTTTTAAAAACCTTTGACTCTCCTTTCAACCAGGCACCTTCTTTACATATTGCCTATGCATTGATCTTCTGGTCGGTACTCAGAAATTTAAAAAAGCGACGCCTCTTTTTTATGGGATGGCTTTTACTGCTTGGATTTTCCACCTTAACCACTTATCAGCATCATTGTATTGATATTCTATCAGGATCAGTTCTCGCCCATATCAGCTTTGTTGTATTTCCTTACCGGAAAAATGATTTTCTGTATAGGAATTTTCATCTTGCTAATTTTTACTTTCTGTCCGCGTGGATAACAGCTTCTCTGGCTTTACTTTTAAATCAATATTACGGATATATATGGCTGCTTCTGTTGTGGCCGGCTATCATGTTCATAGCCATCGGATACCATTACCAAAAGAACAATGTTTTTTTTCTTAAAGATAAAAACGGAAACATTTCAATCCTCAGAAAAATTCTGTATTTCCCGTATCTTTTAACTTACCGGTTTTTCTGGCGATTTTTCCGCACCAATAAAACTCCGCTGGAAATTGCACCCCGTATTTATATTTCATCAAGACCGGACCGTAATGATCTAAAGTTTTTCAACAGCAGCACAATCATCTACGATCTGTCCGCTGAGATGGAGGAAATCATCGATTTAAAGACCACACCAAGCTATCATTCTGTTCCTTTTCTTGATATCGGAAGTTTTGATATTGAACAGACGAAAGCCTTAATTAAAGAAATCACCAAACATTACCAACACCTGCCGGACAACGGAAAAATTCTGATTCATTGTACAATGGGATTTACCAGAAGCTCTGTAATAGGAATGCTGGTAATGAAAAATATTTTATCTTTACCTTTAGAGGAAGCAGTAATCACCATGAAAACCCTGAACAGAAATGCTATTATCCATTCTTATCTTCAGGATTTTTTGAAAAAAATTTAAATTATGAACAGCGGATATTTTAACAGCTTTGATAACAACCCGATTTTCTACCGTGAATGGAATTTTCAACCCCACCAGAAAAGCATCCTGATGATCCACCGTGGGCACGAGCATTCGGAAAGACTGAATGATATAGCACAGGCTGCTCCTTTTTCAAACTATAATATTTTTGCCTTCGACCTTCGCGGCCATGGCCATACAAAAACACCCACCTCATCAGTTTTCATGGATTATGTACGGGATCTTGATTCCTTTTCCCAATTCCTCGGATCAGAATATGGAATCGGAATTTCTGATATTTTTGTTGTTGCCAACAGTATCGGCGGCGTTATAACCTCTGCCTGGGCTCATGATTTTGCCCCGCGTATTGCCGGTATGGCTCTTCTGGCACCGGCATTCAGAATCAATCTCATTGTTCCGTTTGCCAATGAAATGATCACGCTGGGAACTCAATTTAAAAAAGGACTGATCATCAAAAGCTATGTAAAGTCTAAAATGCTTACCCACGACCCTGTACAGCAAAATGCTTACGACACGGATCCTCTGATCTCAAGATCCATCGACGCTGAACTTCTTATCGATTTGGCTAAGGCTGGAAAACGCCTGACAGAAGATGCCGAAGCAATCGATACTCCCACCCTGATCTTAGCCGCGGAAAAAGATCATGTGGTCTTCAATAAAGATCAGAAAATCTTTCATGACAGACTTGATACCGATCTAAAGCATTATGAGGTTCTTCCTGGATTTTTCCATGGTATTTTATTCGATACCGGAAAAGAAAAAGTATATGATAAAATCGCTGATTTCGCAGAAAAATGTTTTAGCAGAACACAAAAACCAATGTCTCTTTCCCCTGACCTGTTTTCGGTAAAGGAATATGAAGATCTTAAAAATAATGTGGGTAACAGCCTGAATTTTAAATTTCAGAAATTATCACTCGGAAAGATCGGAAAGTTAAGCAATGGGATGAGCATCGGCCTTCAATATGGCTTTGACTCGGGAGCTTCACTGGATTATGTATATCAGAACCAACCTAAAGGGAAATTAGGTTTTGGAAAAATAATGGATAAAAATTACCTCAACGCCATCGGCTGGAAAGGAATCCGAATCAGAAAGCAGCACCTTCTTGAACTGTTGGAACAGAACATCCGGACGCTGAAACAGGAAGGGAGGAAAATCAAAATCCTTGATATTGCCGGAGGAACAGGAAATTACCTGTTTGATATCAAAGAGAAATATCCCGATGCTGAAATCGTTATCAATGAATTTGTAAAAAGCAATATTGAGATCGGTGAAAAAGTGATTCGTAAAAAAAATTATCAGCACATCCGCTTTACCAATTTTGACTGTTTTGATCCTGAAACGTATTCAAAATTAAATTTTGAACCCAATATTACCATTATTTCGGGGATTCTGGAACTTTTCGGAGATAATGAAATCGCTGCAAAAGCCATTCGGGGAGCCGCTTCAGTTTCCGAAAAGGATTCTTTCATCGTATACACCGGACAGCCCTGGCATCCGCAGCTGAAAATGATTGCCTATGTTCTGAACAACCACCAGAACAAAGACTGGATCATGAGAAGACGCTCCCAAAAAGAACTGGATCGGGTAATGGCTTACAGTGGAGTACAGAAGCGAAAAATGCTGATTGACGATTTTGGGATCTTTACGGTTTCCTCGGGAAAGATCAATTGATGTGAATTTTCGTGTGAAAAATATTTCCCACAGATTCCTCTGATTTCACAGATCATTTTGGATGTTTTTTCTCTCGCGGGTCCGGCCAATGATGCAGATTTGTGTGTGTGGTTTTGGCTAAAGCCTGAGGATTGGATTTTATTATTATTTAGGTGGACTAAAGTCCACCTCTATTGAATACATTTTCTCGCAGGTTTCATACAACACATTAATCTTTATAGATATTGTTCTCGCGTGGATTTTGCAGATCGAGCAGATCTTTTGTCCGCCAATAAAAATTGTTGATTTTTTTATTTAGGTGAATGAAAGTCCACTCTATTGAATACATTTTCTCGCAGGTTTCATACAAAACATTAATCTTTATGGATATTGTTCTCGCGCGGATTTTGCAGATCGAGCAGATTTTTTTGCCCCTTTTTGCAGTTCAAAAAAAAATCACCATAAAAAAAGAAAGGTTTTCCAGCATTCTGAAAAACCTTTCTCCTGATTAAACTGATGGATCAAACTATTGTTTTACCAGCTCAAAATATAAGTTTACGTCTACCTCTTTCGCCACTCCTGCTCCTGTAGGATCATATTTGATGTCGTAATCAAGACGGTTGATGGTAAATTTAGACTGGATGCCCATAATTTCCTGCCCTTTCTGATTTTTGGTGATGCCTCCGAAGGTTACCGGAACGCTGATCTCCTTTACCACTTCCTTGATTTTTAGTTTTCCTTTTAAGATATACCCGGTTTTATCCTTTGTGATGGAAGAGCTGTAAAAGGTCATCTCAGAATATTTTTCAGCAGCGAAAAAATCATCACTTTTCAGGTGGGTATCTCTCATCTCTACTCCGGTATTGATGGATTTTACTTCGACACCAAAATCAAAAGAAGCATTATCAAGGGTTGCTCCCTCTGTTGTTACTTTTCCGTGAAACTTATCGAAACGCCCCTGTACAAAGCTGATTCCCATATGCTTGATATTGAAATTAACGGAAGAGTGCATTGGATCTACGGTCCATCCTGTCTGTGCAAAACCTACAACACTTAAAAAGGCAAATACGAAGGATAAAAATACTTTTTTCATTGTAACTATATTTTTACATTAATTTTATTTAGGTAAAGGTAAGATATAATACAGATTTTATTCTTGACCCAGGTTAATTTTTATGTTTTGAGGCTATTATTTTAGATAAAACAAAATCAGCCAGAAAAATAACCAGAAAAACAACAATTGAATTCACATACAACAGCAGATCAATAAGACTGTCATCCGTATGTTTTGTAAAATAGGTAAACGGATTTACCTGAGACCATACCAGCATCAGCAGGTAAAGAATTTCAAATAAGACGGCAACTTTCCATACGGCATCATAACTTTTTTTAAAGATCAGGATCGTGGCAAAGCTTATCCCGCTGATGATCAGGCAGCCGACAAAAACAGCGAAACCATGCAAGGTATGGCTGGAAGGCGGCATCCCTATCCATTTCACAGATTCGCCAACGAGTCCTGCGTTGAGAAAGGTCATTATTCCTAAAATAAGGATGCTTTTCAGTAAAATATTTTTCATTTCTGAAAATTAATTAAAATTTCAAAATCAAATTTCATTTTTTTTAACTTCGCAGTATGGCAAAACTGAAAACAGCATATTTCTGTCAAAACTGCGGAACCCAATATTCCCAATGGATGGGCCAATGTAAAAACTGCGGACAATGGAACACCCTGGTGGAAGAAGTGGTTGAGAAAACCTCTTCTAAAACTCCGCCTTTTTCAAAATCGAAACAACATGTAATCAACATTATTGAAGTTGAGACGAGTGAAGAACCCAGAATAAAAACACCTTCCGAGGAACTGAACCGTGTTCTGGGCGGAGGAATTGTTTTAGGCTCCGTTACTCTGATCGGAGGTGAACCCGGAATAGGAAAATCAACCCTTCTTTTACAGCTGGCTTTAAAAATGAAGAAAAAAATCTTCTACGTTTCCGGAGAAGAAAGTGCTTCCCAGATTAAAATGAGGGCAGACCGACTGACAGATCTTCAGAACCCGAGCTGTTTTCTTTTCACCGAAACTTCATTGGAAAAGATTCTTCATGAGGCCAAAAAGCTGGAACCGGATTTTATGATCATCGATTCGATACAGACGCTTCAGTCGCAGCTTATTGAAAGTTCTCCGGGAACGGTTTCCCAGATCAGGGAATGTTCTAATGAGATCATCAAATTTGCCAAGGAAAACAATACTCCCGTTTTCCTGGTGGGCCATATTACCAAAGACGGGCAGATCGCCGGGCCAAAGGTTCTGGAACATATGGTGGATGTCGTCCTGAATTTTGACGGAGACCGGAATCACCTTTTCAGGCTGCTGAGAGCCAATAAAAACCGTTTCGGATCTACCGCCGAAATAGGGATTTATGAAATGGTTTCCCAGGGCTTAAAGGAAATTAAAAATCCTTCGGAAATTCTTATCACCAAGAAATTCGAGGAACTTTCCGGAAATTCCGTGGCGGTAACACTGGAAGGAAACCGGCCAATGCTGCTGGAAATCCAGGCGCTGGTAAGTACTGCCGTATATGGAACCCCGCAGAGAAGTTCTACCGGATTTGACGCCAAAAGACTGAATATGCTTTTGGCTGTACTGGAAAAACGGGCAGGATTTCAGCTGGGTGCCAAAGATGTCTTCTTAAATATCACCGGAGGCATTAAAACAGACGACCCTGCTTTAGACCTTGCCGTGGTTGCCTCCATCCTTTCCTCCAATGAGGATATTGCGATTTCCGAACATTACTGTTTTGCCGGAGAGATTGGCTTAAGCGGAGAGATCCGCCCTATCGCGCAGGCCGAGCAGAGAATTTCTGAAGCAGAAAAGTTAGGCTATGAAAAGATCTTTGTTTCCAACCTTAATAAAATTCCGAAAAGGAAATTCGGAATTAAGATTGAAGAAGTAAGCAAGATTGAAGACTTCCACGAAAGGCTGTTTTAAAAACCGGTAAACGATGATGCTCGAAAATATCCAGAAGTTTGTTCTTGTCCTCCTTTATGGCGGATTAACCCTGCTTTCCTTTACAGTGCTGATCAATCCTATGAAGGCCAACAGAAAGGCTAATTTATTTTTCGGGCTGTTTCTTCTTTTATGGTCCAGCTATTGGGTTCTTGATGTTTTACGGATCTGTGGGCTTCAGCCTATGGCCTGGTTTGCGCTTTTCGTATATTCCGTACAGATATTTACGCCGATTTTTTTGTTTTTCAGTGCCGTATTTTTTATCAATCCGGATTACCGGTTCAGAAAGAAGGACCTGAACTGCCTGATTGTTCCGGTGATCTCCTGGATCTTATTATTTAATTCAGAAAGACATCCTGTCATTTATCACCTTGTCCTGTTTATCAATATTGCCCATAATCTGCCTTATATTGCGCTTATTTATTTTAAAATCAGAAAACATCAGAAAAGAATCAAGGTCATTTCTGCTGATACGGAGCCTATTGACCTGCAATGGCTCATTAAGCTGAACTTTCTGCTTTTCATCACTATTATTATAACGGTAGGCTATGAACTGTTCAATGCATTTGTTTATAAAATGCATCAGCATGTGGTAATGGACCTTCTGTTTCTGTTCATCGTTTACAGTACGCTGTACTACGTGCTCCGTCAGAAAGAGATTTACCCTGTGGATAAACGCCAGCGTGATGAGCTGATGGCGATTGAACTTGAAAATGAAGAAGAGGAAACGGCAAGAAAAAAGCTGATTCCGGATCATGAGTTTGAAATATTAAAGCAAAGGTTAACCGATATAATGGAAAAAGAGAAACCTTATCTGGATGGCGATCTCAATCTGCTGAAACTGTCTGATAAAATCGGTATCAATGCCCATCAGCTTTCTTACCTGCTGAATACCGGCTTTCAGGAGAACTTTTTTTATTTCATCAATAAATACAGGGTTCAGCATGCCCGGAAGATGCTTTCGGACAACTCTTTCGAAAAGCTTTCGATACTAGGTATCGGCTTTGAATCCGGGTTTAATTCAAAAACGGCTTTTAACACGATTTTCAAAAAGATGACGGATATGACGCCCTCAGAATTCAGGAAACAGCAGTTTGATCCTGATTCCAGACAGGATCATTCAAAGGCTCTGGACTAAGACGACAAGCCTTTCAGTACACCGAACTCAGACACAGGTTTATTGTTTAAAAATCTTTATATTCGTTTATGAATTATCTAGCCCATTCTTTTCTTACCTTTTCAGACGGACAGATCGTAGGACAGTTTCTGGAAGATTTTATCCGGAACAGAGAACGTTTTTCTTTTCCGAAAGATATTCAGGACGGCATTACCCTGCACCGGGCCATTGATACCTTCACAGATTCCCATCCCGCTATTCATGAGGCAAAAAAAGTATTTTCGCCTTTGGTAAGGCTCTATGCAGGAGCTTTTGTAGACGTTGCCATGGATTATTTTGTAGCCAATGACATGAGTCTAAATTCTTTAGCCGGCTGGAAAAACCATTCCCTGAAGGTGTACAGCACTCTTAACGCCCATGAGGAATGGCTTCCTGAAAACTTCAAAAGGATGCTTGAAAAAATGGAGGAAGATGACTGGCTCTACAATTACCGGGAAGACTGGGGCATTAAATTCAGCATGCGGAATGTTCTGAATAAGGCTAAGTATCTGGAAAAAGACATTCCTGTTTTTGAGGCTTTTCTGGAAAACAAACCATTCCTTCAGCAATGTTACAACGATTTTTTTCCTGATCTGCAGGCACATGCCGAAGGGATTAATACCCTGCTTCAGATGGATCATGAATAAAAATTCTTGGGTGAATCCAAAAGTGCGGCTTTGTGTTGATTCCGTTCTTCACCTCCTTTAAAATGAACTGTACAACTCATGATGTTTGCCTGGTAAAATCGATTACAGTTAATATTGAGAGGGTTCAAAAAAAACACTTACTGAAGAGCAAGTGTTTTTTTAAGTGATTGTGTTATTAGAATCCTCGACCTTAAATTTAGTAAAATGGGAACTTTTTACCATATTTAAAAACTTCGAATTAAGTTTTTCTGATCTTTGGTTTTTAGTTTTGTGTTATTTTTTTGTCTTTTATTAATCCCGCTGCTTTGCCGGAAAACCCCAAAAACAGAGATCAAAAGCAATAAATCCTTATCCCTACTTATTCTGAAGGGTTTATTTGTTTTATTAAAAACAAACTTGGATGCCTTCTGCCTTTTTTCAAACTGCCTTCCTGATATTTTTTAACCTGTTAAAAATCAAATTGTTTTTGTTAAGAACAATTCCTTTCAATAGTTAAAATTTTAATAATTTTTAATTCTTAATAAATCATTAATCAAAATTAAATCTCTGAATTAAGATATAAACAAATATACCTTTTTTTAAATAAAAAACAAATATTTTCAATATTAATAAATTAAAAACAATTTATAAGATGAAAAAAGTTAAAAAAAATAATCAAAATTTAAAAATAATTCAATGATTTATTTCTTATCAGAGGATGAATTTAAATTTATTTATCAATAATTAGTGATTTAATATTTTGTTAAAATTTTATATTGAAGATAAAAGTTATCCGCTCTTTTTTTGTAAGTATTGAAGAATCAGGCCTGTTAAAACTGACGGTAGAGATAACGGTTGGGATAGGTAAGCTTTTCACTTTCCCTTTTTCCGTTGAGAATAATATGTACAATATTGATCTGATCATCGAATAAATTATAAAGAAAGCTTACCGCCGTCTCGATTTTCCTGGGATTAGTGACTGGTTCAGATTCAAGATAAAGGTTCACAGACTCAGTGTCTTCTTCGTAACCCACGTAATTGATCTTCAGGAATTTTCCGTCCGCTTTTAACCTGAAATATTCAGCACAATATTTCTGAAGGGCTTCATTGAGTTTTGCTCTATATTTTTCATCATTAAAATGAAAAGAACTGCCATATTTTTTTCCTAAACCGTTTTCAAGATCATCGAGAAAGAATCTGCCGGTGACTTCAAATGTTCTGGATTTCTGATTATAACTGATTTCTACGGAACCTACATGATAGGGATGCTTTGCTTTGGTAAAAGAAAACAGGAATAGAACGGGAAGCAAAAACAGCCATAAACGCTTCATAAATCCGGGCTTTTAAAATTTGTTCGAAATTAATCATTATTTTCGTAAGCATTATATTTTTACGTTATGATGCAGGATTTCCTTTTTTATTTAAATCTCGGATGGGAGCATATTATTTCCCTGGATGCTCTGGATCACCAGCTTTTTGTTCTGGCACTGATTGCAGTCTATTCCTACAGCGACTGGAAAAAAATCCTGATCCTTGTGACTGCCTTTACCATCGGGCATTCCATTACGCTGGCCCTAAGCATTCTGGATGTTTTCAGGTTTCCTTCTGCCTGGGTAGAATTCCTGATTCCCCTTACGATTGTTCTTACCTCACTGGATAATATCCTTATGAAAAATAAAAAACAGACGCTGATGCGCGCCAACTATTACCTCGCCCTGATCTTCGGATTAATTCATGGGATGGGATTTGCCAACACGGCAAGGGTTATGATCGCCAAAAGCCAGAGTATTGCCGTTCCTTTGTTAGGCTTCAACATTGGTCTTGAGCTGGGACAGATTGTTATTGTGGCAGGTATTCTTGTGGTATTGTTTCTTCTTTTCAACATTTTCAAGGTCAATAAAAAAGACTGGATTCTTTTTGTCTCGTCCGGAGTATTTGCTTTATCCCTGAAGATGACTTTAGAAAGAATTCCTTTTTAAGCCATCAATATCTGTAATTTCTCATTCAAATATTATTATCTTTGATTATTCTTAAATCATTCTGGTCATGAAGTTAAAAGCAGCCGCACTGTCATTTGCTGTATTTACCTATACAGGAGTCACCGCACAAAATATCCAAAACAATCCGGGAAGCAATCACGGGAATAAATTTGAGCAGCTGGGAACAATCCTTCCTACACCCAATATTTACAGAACGGCATCGGGAGCTCCGGGGCACGGATACTGGCAGAACAAAGCGGATTATAACATTACGGCTTATCTTGATGAGGATAAAAGAAATCTGAAAGGCTCGGAAACCGTTACCTACTACAACAATTCGCCGGATGATCTGGATTATATCTGGCTTCAGCTGGATGAAAATGAACAGTCTACGGTAAAAAATGCAAACTATCAGACTTCTTCCTCCCTTCCGGAATCGATCAATGACCAACAGCTCAAGGTAACCGACCTGCCGGAAAAAGATAACGGCTATGGCGTGAATCTTGAAAAAGTAACGAATGCTTCGGGAAATCCACTGAAATATATCGTGAATAAAACCATGATGCGTATTGATCTCCCAAAAGTTTTAAAGAAAGGAGAGAAATTCATATTCAAAATAGACTGGAATTACAATATCCCGAACAGGATACAAATGGGTGGCCGCGGCGGTTATGAAAACTTCAGAGAAGATGGTAATGACCTGTATACAATGACGCAATGGTATCCCAGAATGTGTGTTTACAGCGATTTCCAGGGCTGGCAGAACCATCAGTTTACAGGAAGAGGTGAATTTGCCCTTGTCTTCGGGAACTTTAAAGTTTCAATGAATGTTCCTGCCGATCACATCGTTGGCGGAACCGGCGAATGTAAAAATTACGAACAGGTCCTTACCTCCGACCAGATGTCCCGGTACCGGAAAGCCGAAAACGCATCGGAACCGATAGAGATCGTTACCCTTGATGAAGCTAAAAAAGCGGAGAAAAACCATTCTAAACAAAGAAAAACCTGGGTATTCGAAGCCAGTGATGTAAGGGATTTTGCATGGACTTCCTCAAGAAAGTTCGTATGGGACGGCATGAGTGTGACCATTCCTGAAAACAATAATAAAGTCATGGCAATGAGCTTTTATCCGAAGGAGGCTTACGGCCTTTACCGCAAATTCTCTACAAAAGCTGTTGCCCACACCATTAAAACCTATTCGGAATTCACCATTCCTTACCCCTACCCTGTTGCCCAGTCTGTAGAAGCTGCTAACGGAATGGAATATCCGATGATCTGTTTCAATTTCGGAAGAACGGAAAAGGACGGCACCTACTCCGAAGGCGTCAAAAACGGTATGATTGGCGTGATTATTCACGAAGTGGGTCATAATTTCTTCCCGATGATCATCAATTCGGATGAAAGACAATGGAGCTGGATGGATGAAGGGCTGAACACTTTCACGGAATATCTTACTGAAGAAAAATGGGACAATAAATTCCCATCCAAAAGAGGACCTGCCTGGACGATCGTAGATTATATGAAACTCCCGAAAGATCAGCTGGAACCTATTATGAGCAATTCTGAAAATATTATCCAGTTCGGTCCGAATGCTTATTCAAAACCGGCAACGGGATTAAATATTCTCCGCGAAACAATCATGGGAAGGGAGTTATTTGATAAAGCTTTTAAAACCTATGCTAAAAGATGGGCTTTCAAGCATCCGGAACCTGCCGATTTCTTCAGAACGATGGAAGATGCCAGCGGTGAAGACCTGGACTGGTTCTGGAGAGGATGGTTTTACGGAACAGATCCTGTAGATATTGCTATCGATAAAGTAACAATAGCTACTCCGGACCTGAATACGCCTCCCAAAGAAGCGAAAGAAACGAAATATAAAGTAGAGAAACCGCTTCAGAATGAGTTTGAAGACATTTCAAAGGTCAGAAACCGGGAAGACAAGAGTATTGCATTTTATGTAGATAAGGATAAGGAAACCCAGGATTTCTATTACCGGTACGACAGAGGCCAGGAAAAAGTAAATTCAGAAAAGGAGTATACCGTTAAAACAGAAGGCACGCAGCCCCTGGATGCTAAAGATAAAGAGAAGTTTAAAAATATGACCGGATACCAGATCGATTTCGTGAATAAAGGCGGACTCGTGATGCCGATCATCCTTGAATTTACCTTTGAAGACGGCACGAAAGCTTATGACAAAACCCCGGCACAGATCTGGAGACATAATGAGCAGAAGGTTTCAAAGACGTATTATTTTGATAAGAAATTAAAATCGGTTCAGCTGGATCCGATGAGGGAAACTGCTGACATCGACACTTCCAATAATTTCTGGAGCAGCACAGGAACCGGCAGCCAGGTTTCAAAATTCCAGCTCTTCAAACAGAAGCAGGATGGCCCGGTAAGAGGCGGATCAAATGGTAAAACCAACCCGATGCAGGCAGCCGGAAAAAGCTAACAGCCCAACTTTGCGACGCCCACAGCACTTTATTGTTTAAAAATCCGGATCCGGATATCAATCACCTGAATCAGTCTACCTACTCCATACGGCAGGCAGGATAAGAAGCTTTATTTTTGGTTAACTTCATCACACCAAATGTCAAAGCTCCTGATTGACTTTAAATGTTCAGGATTGCAGAACAATAAAAAATATTTTATGAAAAATCTGAAATCATTAAACAAAGAAGCCTTAAAGGCTATTCAGGGTGGCGGAAGAGGAGTCTGCTGCGATTACAACGACCAGGGAAAATGTATTTTGTGGATCGGGCCGGGACAATTTTGTCCATAGAATAGAGCCTGTTTAAGTTTTATTTGAAGAAAAAGCAGGCATGATGATCAATCCTTTGGTTTCTTTTAGATTCGTCGAACCTTGAGTTTAAGATTCAAAAAATTCCCCACAGATTTACCAATTTCACGGATGTTTGTGTATATTTTCTCTCGCAGATTTTACAGATGACGCTGATGAAGCGGAATAATTATCCATACGCTTAGACGAATCAACAAAGTTGATTCTATCCTTTGTTCCCTAAAATAGGCATAATGAAGCTAAATCCTTTGCGTGGTAAAAAAACATCATCAGTACATCATCTTTATTTTTCAAGAATATAATGGAGATAAAGATTCGAATGTTCTTCTAAAAATTAAATTTAGAATTTTAAGGCTCTAAAGGATAAGAATAAAAAATGCTTTCAAAAGTATTATTCTGAACGAAATGAAAATGTTTGCAAAATCGTCCAAACTCAACATCATTATCTATGAAAAATGCAAAACTATTAAACAGAGAGGCTCAAAAAGCGATTTGTGGAGGAATTGCTACAGCCAGAATCAAATGCTGTGAAAAAGACAGAAACGGAAACTGTACCTTATGGATCGGACCGGGGCAATATTGTCCTTAACCTACCCTATTATTCAACGTAAAACATCAGCCGGAATTTTTCCGGCTTTTTATTTTTCTGCCAAATTTTCACATTGAAGAATAAAATTCTGCCATTTCAGCCACCCCTTCTCCGTGGCATACATTTAGAGAATTTCAAGAGAGAAATAATTAAAAAATAAATATATTATGTCAGTAAACTTTAAACCATTGGCAGACAGAGTTCTGGTAGAGCCAATCGCAGCAGAAACTAAAACAGCTTCAGGAATCATTATCCCGGATACTGCAAAGGAAAAGCCGCAAGAAGGTACTGTAGTGGCAGTAGGTCCCGGAAAAAAAGATGAGCCTACAACAGTTCAGGTAGGTGACAAAGTTCTTTATGGAAAATATTCAGGTGCTGAATTGAAGCTTGAAGGAAAAGATTATTTAATTGTAAAAGAAGCTGACCTGTTAGGAATTATAGGGTAAGCTGCTGGCTATTGGCTTCTTGCAAATGGCTTCTTTCTACATAGAAATTAATGGATGAGAGATTTTAAAAAATTTGAAGTCTGGCAATTGAGTCATCAACTGACTTTAAAGATCTATACTTCAACCAAAAACTTTCCGAAAGAAGAAATTTTTGGACTGACCTCTCAGATCAGAAGATCATTTGCATCTATTGGATATAATATTTCAGAAGGAAGTGGCAGAAATTCAGATAAAGAATTTGCCAACTTCATCAATATTGCTCTGGGATCATCCAATGAAGCTGAAAACCAATTAATTCTTGCCAAAGACTTAGGATACATTGATGAAAATGATTACCAACATCTTTTGGAAGAGTTAACACTACTCAAAAAGAAGCTTGTCACTCTGTGGAACAGGCTCAACGGAAATTAAAAAAATAAAATTAAACACGCGAATTGCAAAAGCTAAAAGCTAACAGCAAGCCGCCAAAAGCTAAACAACATGGCAAAAGAAATAAAATTCGATATTGAATCAAGAGACGCTCTAAAGAGAGGAGTTGATGCATTGGCAAATGCAGTAAAAGTAACTTTAGGTCCTAAAGGGAGAAATGTAGTAATCGAAAAATCTTTCGGTGCTCCACACGTAACTAAGGACGGTGTTTCTGTTGCAAAAGAAATCGAACTTGAAGACAGAGTAGAAAATATGGGAGCACAGATGGTAAAAGAAGTGGCTTCCAAAACCAATGATATCGCAGGAGACGGTACTACTACCGCTACTGTATTGGCACAGGCTATCGTAAGAGAAGGTCTTAAGAACGTAGCTGCCGGTGCTAACCCAATGGATCTTAAGAGAGGTATTGACAAAGCGGTAACTGCAGTTGTTGAAAACCTTAAAACACAGTCTCAGGCTGTTGGAGATTCTACAGATAAAGTAAAACAGGTTGCTTCTGTATCTGCTAACAACGACGAAACGATCGGTGCTTTAATCGCTGAAGCTTTCGGAAAAGTTGGAAAAGAAGGAGTAATTACTGTAGAAGAAGCTAAAGGTATCGATACAACTGTAGATGTTGTAGAAGGTATGCAGTTCGACAGAGGTTACCAGTCACCTTACTTCGTGACTAACCCTGAGAAAATGTTAGCTGAACTTGAAAACCCATATATCCTTTTAGTAGAGAAGAAAATTTCTTCAATGAAAGAATTGCTACCGGTTCTTGAGCCAATTGCACAAGGTGGTAAATCTCTATTAATTATCTCTGAAGAAGTGGAAGGTGAAGCTTTAGCTACTTTGGTTGTAAACAAATTAAGAGGTTCTCTTAAAATTGCTGCTGTAAAAGCTCCGGGATTCGGAGACAGAAGAAAAGCAATGTTAGAAGATATCGCGATCCTTACAGGTGGACAGGTGATTTCTGAAGAGCAAGGTTTCACGATGGAAAACATCTCTTTGGATATGCTTGGAACGGCTGAGAAAGTAACCATCGACAAAGACAACACAACAGTTGTAAACGGTGGTGGTGACGAAGCGAAAATCAAAGGAAGAGTCGCTCAGATCAAAGCTCAGATGGAAACGTCTACTTCTGATTACGATAAAGAAAAACTTCAGGAAAGATTAGCTAAGTTAGCTGGTGGTGTTGCTGTATTGTATGTAGGGGCTGCTTCTGAAGTAGAAATGAAAGAGAAAAAAGACAGAGTAGATGATGCCCTACACGCTACAAGAGCAGCTGTTGAAGAAGGTATTGTTGCCGGTGGTGGTGTTGCTTTAGTAAGAGCCATCTCTTCATTAAACGAACTTTCCGGTGCTAACGCTGACGAAAACACAGGTATCAAAATCGTTAAGAGAGCGATCGAGGAGCCATTAAGACAAATCGTTGCTAACGCAGGAGGTGAAGGTTCCGTAATCGTTGCCAAAGTAGCTGAAGGACAAGGAGACTTCGGATATAACGCGAAAACCGACGAGTACGTTAACATGCTTGAAGCAGGTATCATTGACCCAACTAAAGTAACAAGAGTTGCCCTTGAAAACGCAGCTTCTGTATCTGGAATGCTTCTTACTACTGAATGTGTTATCACTGAAGTGAAAAAAGACGAGCCAGCTATGCCAATGGGTGGTGGAATGCCAGGAATGATGTAATAGCAAGTCGCTAAGACAAATTTAATATATAAACCGTTCTGCTTTTGTGGGACGGTTTTTTTGTTCATAATTTTAAAATTACACAAAAGGGTAATTGATAGATATCTTTTAAAGGAAATAACTTTTGGTAATAAAAACAATAATTATGGAAAAACAAAAATCATTTTTTAAGTTTCAATATATCACACAAGAAAATTTACAGAAAGAAATTATTAGTTTTCTATTTGGTGTATTCTCTATAGCAACTGGTTTAATTTTAGGATTAAATGCAGAGCGTTGTACACAAGAAAATAAAGAAAAAAATCAAATAAACAAGCTTATAGATGCTATAAAATTAGAAGCCAAAACAAATGATTCAATCTTTCCGTTTTATAAAAGATATTCTCAAAGTGATACGGACAATATTAAAAGTGAATTCAATATTTCAATAGCAACTGAAACCAGTAAATCTGAAATATGGATAAAAAGAGCAACCCCAAATCAAATGCTTAAGCTGAATCAATATTTAGTTTTTGTAAATAAAGTGAATAAATTCAAAGAAGAAGATACTGAGTTTAAGAAAGAAAAAATGAAAGGAAATACCCATTATCCGGTAGAATACAGAAATAATTTTAAAAAAGCTTTTGAGATGACTTTAAATAATTGTCAAAGAAGTATTACATCAATTTTAGCATTAAAAAAAGCTCAAAAATATAAGTAACTACTGTCTAGTAAATTCCAGTGACATCTTATCTGGATTCAGTACACTTTAGATAGCTTATATCTTCCTACACTTTATGTCTAACCATTGAAGAGAAGAGCACTGAGCCAGCTATGCCAATGGGTGGTGGAATGCCGGGAATGATGTAATAGCAAGTCGCTAAGACAAATTCAATATATAAACCGTTCTGCTTTTGTGGGGCGGTTTTTTATTTTGTAAATAACTCATTTATTATATACTATTGCGTTTATCCAAAAACAACTAAAAATAAACCGCTGTTTAACAAGCAATTGTACAATACACATATGAAATAAGCGCAATAATATATATGTGATATTTGCGCAATGCGTATATTTAGACGTTATCTACAATTTTTTAAAAACAGCATCCATGAAAAATATTTGCAAGCTAATTTTAGTGTTTATTTTACCAATTTTATTTGGATGTAAAGACGAAAAAAAATTACAAAGAAAAGAATTTCTAAAAACTGCAAAAATTTATTTTAGCGAAGAGTTAAAAAATAATGCAGATTATAAATCCTTAGACTCTTTGAGAATATTAAAAATTGACACATTGTCTGATAAAGATGAACTGTATCTATATATATGTCAATTATATAGATATAAAAACCATTTATTATCACAATCAAAATCGCCGAAAGATTTGAACGAATTAAAATATGGAACTGATGATTTTGGTTCGCAAATGCATGAAGACTACGTAAATAAGTTAGAATATAAGTCTGTAAAAGAAAATAATGTTCTGAGGGATTCTATTGACTTTATTAAAAAACAAATAAAACATTATGAACAAATATTAGTCAAAAAAGACAGTTTAAATTTATGTATGTATGAAGTTGAATATATTTATCAAATAACAAATAAAAATATGATTACTGAAAAAGGCGTGACATATTTATTATTTACAAAGGATATGAAAATAATTGAAAATAAATATCTGGAAATAAAAAATCTTCAAAAATTTCCATTTATTAAATAGAAAAACTGCAGATAACATTGTATTGGCAAAATGCGGTGTTAAATCCCAGCTGTTGTCAGAAATTTCTGGTAGTGTCTCACTAACTGTGTAAGTTAAAAAGTTGCCCTTGAAAACGCAGCTTCTGTATCCGGAATGCTTTTAACAACTGAATGTGTAATCACTGAAGTGAAAAAAGACGAACCAGCTATGCCAATGGGTGGTGGAATGCCAGGAATGATGTAGTAACAAGTCGCTAAGACAAATTTAATATATAAACCGTTCTGCTTTTGTAGGGCGGTTTTTTTGTTTGAAATACGGTTTTCCGTAAGAAAATAGTATATTTATATTTTATATTTGATGATAATAAATAGCTAAAATTAAAACAACATTAGCACAATTGTATATTGGTACAATGCGTAAATTTAGATGTTAACTTCAAGTTTATACAAATGAGAGTCCAAGAAATAATAAACAAAAAAACAGGTGAAAAGTTAATTATATTTGGTGGTGAAGATTTTGAAAATGTTCATCCTCAACAACATTATTATGAAGCTTGTTTGATGAAAGGAATGATGTTATCTGTTCCTGATGAAACTAGTGGTAGAAAAAAGCCAACTGAGGAAGGTAAAAAAGTTTTATTAGAAACTTCAAAAATATGTAAAGAATATATCGCTAGCTTTAACAATGTCAAAGTTCCTCAAAATTTAAAGGATTTAATAAAAACAACTAAGAAGAAAGAACAAACAAAAGCTTTGAATGGTATAGTTCTCACGCCAGATATTTTAATGGCATTTTTATTTTTTGCTGGAGATCAAGGATACACACTAAGTCAATATTCTTCTGAATTTCAAACAACTGCAATCGAAGGAAAAAAATTACCATTAGCATATATGAAAGGTGAAGATGACAAAATTAAAAAACTTGGAGAAACAGAATTAACTGATGGAGAACTTAAAATGGCCTTGGAACAAAGGACAGTAAAAGTTGCAAAATTTATTGAGAAAGGTGATGAATGGCATTGCTTTTTTATAACATATGATAGTATTGGAGGGAAAGAAAATTGGCAAGATGGACAACCACATTTTCATTATATCTCAAATCTTTTTGGAATTAGCAGAGAAGATGTAGTAAATCAAATTAAATCTAAGAAATATAGATTAGGGAATCTTCCACATCTAAAACTTACAGAATACGGAGAGCAACCAAAATAGAAAAAAATTACAGCTAAAAAATGCAGGATTAAATTCCAGACTTAGCTACTCCAATGCATTTTATTTCACATACCTTAATTCCTAACTTTATGGATTTTAATATTTAACAAATTTTAAATTATTCTGTCCAACTTTAATTACCAGTCTATTGACTTTATATTTAAATGAAACAATCAAAGCAAAAATTAAAAGTAATTTTGATTCAAAAATTGAAAAATTGAAAAACGAGCATAGTATTGAATTATCTCAATTTCAAGCAGAAATTAATGCTTTAAAAACAAAAGAAAATTTTAAATTCACAAAGCTTCACGAAAAAAGACTGGAAATAATGGAAATTACATATAAGTTAATAAATGAAGTACTTATTCAACTTAATCAATATGTAAGTCCTTTGAAACGGATTCCTAATGGTAAAACATTCTTAGACAATGATAATGATTTACAAAAATCTTTTTTAAAGAAGCATCGGGAATATACAAATCATTATATGAATCATAGATTTTATTATGACCTAGAAACTAAGAAACTAAAAAACTAATAGACAATTATTTATCAGATGTTCGTGAGACATACGATTCATATAGTGAAAAGCATATGTTTACGCAAATGGGTGAAAAGCCAGATAGAGAAATGATGAGAAAAGCTTCACAAGCATTTAAAAATATTGAAATAAAAATAAATCCTATTAAGTTAAATATTGAAGAAAAATTTGCTGAAATTTTAGAAAAATAAACCTTTCGGATAATGTTATAATAGCAAAATTCAAGGTTAAAATAAAAACATCCCTTTAAACCCGCTACACAAAGTCTCCCGACTTTGAGCCGATAACATAAAAATAAATCTTAAAAAAAATGCCAAAGTCTCGGGAGACTTCGGAGAGCGAAGTAACAAGAATGGCAATTGAAAACGCAGCTTCTGTATCTGAAATGTTTTTAACAACTGAATATATTATCACTGAAGTAAAGAGCGCTGAACCAGCTATGCCAATGGGTGGTGGAATGCTGGGAATGATGTAATAGTGAGTCGCTAAGACAAATTTAATATATAAACCGTTCTGCTTTTGTAGGGCGGTTTTTTGTTTGAAATATGGTTTCCCGTAAGAGAATATTATTATAAATACTTAACTTAGTAAGAAATTTGGATTATATGATAAATTAATATTTATAACAAAGATTATTTCTCAATTAAGTAATATAATGTTTATTTATAATATATAGATTTGTAATTTAACCACAATAAAACTAATTCATGAAAAGATTTGACAATAAAAATCTATTTGAAAATCAGTACCGCACTGGAATAAATTTATTTTTAGGTGCTGGAGTTTCAGTAAATGCAAAATCAAAAGATGGAAGAAATCTTCCAGTTGGTAATACCTTAGCTGAAGAGCTTAAAAAACATTTTGACTTAAAATTAGATTTACCATTACCTCAACTATCAACTATACTTGAAAATACGAAAAGATCAGAATTTTATACCTTTTTAAAACAGAGATATACTATTGGAGAGTTTGATAAAAAATACTTAAATATTGATAAGTTAAATCCAAAGAGCATTTATACCACTAATATAGACAATCTAATTCAAGAAGTTTATAAACAAATTCCTGATAAATATATAAATGATGTTACCTATAATGGAGAAAGTTATAATGATGAAAGTGCAATAGATTTTTCTGCTTTGCATGGAAATGTCTTATATGAAGATCGAAAGATGATTTTTGATACTGCATCGATTAATAATGCATATTCGACCAATCCAAAAATTTGGAATCAATTAGCTATTGATTTTGAAAGAAAAATAACCTTATTTTGGGGTTATGGATTAAATGATACTGGCGTTATACAAGCATTGACATCTTCAAATACATCACCAACACATCATAAGGACAAATGGATTATTGTTAGATCGATGGATTCTGACATAATTTTTTACTATGAAGCATTAGGAATCAATATTATAGTTGCTGATACTGATGAATTTTTAGATTATTTAGAAACTCTTCATACAAACAATGCAGACAAAAAAAGTAAGATCAGTGATGAAATAAATTATTTTCTAAACAAAAATTTAGTTCCTAAAAATAATATTAATTTACCTGTTAGACCAATAATTGAATTTTTTACAGGTAACCCACCCATTTGGTATGATATATTTAGCAACCAAATCTATAAAACTTCTCACTACAATCTTGTCAGAAATTATATTTACAGTGAAAAAAATTTAGTAATTCAAGGTGCGCCTGTTTCTGGTAAAACAACTTTAATGATGCAAATAGCATTGGATATTGATTTTCAAATTAAATTAATTTTTGAAAATATGCAATTAAATAAAGCAGAGTTAATTGCTAAAATTCTAAACAATCAGAAGGCTATTATATTCTTAGATAATTTTAGTGATTCATTGGAAGCTTTCAATTACCTTAGTAAATTTGAAAATATCAAACTTGTAGGAATTGAAAGAACACATAATTTTTCTGCAATTTCACATTTAATTAACATCTCAAAATTTAATATTCATAATGTTACAGAATTAAAAGACTCTGATTTACAAGGTATTTATGATAACCTTCCACTGGGCACCAAATATTCTAAGTTAATAAAAGAAAAGAATCCGGATTATGAAAAAGATACCATTTTTGAATTTATAAAGAGAAATGTAAAACATAACACTATTAAGGATAGATTTAAAGAAGTTTTAAGTAATTTAAAGAAACACGATTATAAAATTACTGAATTCTTGGTTTTAACAGCTTATGCGCATAGATCTAGAATTCCAATCTCATTTGATATGTTGTATAGCTATTTTATTGATGAGTTAGCAAACTATGATGAGATTTTTGAATTACGCTATCATTTAGATGATCTTGTGAAAGACTATTCCGGAGATCTAGATATTGAGAATGATCAAGATTATTACTTTCCGAGATCTTATCATATTGCTGAAACTATAATCGAAATTATAGATTCAGAAGTTTTAAAAAATGTAATGTTAAAAGCTTTAAATAATATTCCAAATATTAGAATACCTTTCTACAATACCTATCGGAAATATGCATATGATAAAACACTTGCAACTAAAGCATTTAAAAACTGGGAAGAAGGAAGAGATTTTTACGAACAAGTTTACGAAATGGATTTTAACAATCCATATGTTTTACAACAAGGAGCATTATACTTAGCTCATAAAAAGAAATTTAATACAGCTTTTGAATGGATTGATAAGGCCATAACACAAACTAATAATAGATTTTTTTCAATAAGAAATTCACACGCTATTATTTTATTTGATGCTAATATTAATAATCCAAGCGAAGGCTCTGATATTAGGAGACAATTAGATAATAGCATGGAAATTTTAGAAAAATGTTTTAACGCAGATAAAAGAAAAGTATTTCATGCTGTTAGATATGCTGAGCAATCAATCGAATATCTCAATCGCTTTTATGATAAAAAAGCAATTAATTATGTTGAAACAGCTAAAATTTGGTTAAAAAATGAATATAAGGAAAGAAATTGGGATAGAGAATTACAAAATCTAATACAAAAAATTGATCAAATAAAGCTCTAATTATTCTTTTTACCTGTACTGCTATGCCTCACGACCTTGAGTCGGGTAAAAAAACGCACTTTAAAAAACGCATCTCCGGAGCCTAAAGACTTCGGAGATTATTTATTTATCTAATTCAGAATAGTATTCCTCAAAATCAAAAACAATATCAAATAATTCCTTGGGATGTATTCTTAGTCCAGTTGCAATTTCAATGAAAGTGCTGAGTTGACAATCAATTTTGTTATTAGCAACATCACTAATTCTTGCTGCTGTAACATTACATTTTTCAGAAATCTTAGAATAAGGAGTATCTCCTTTTATTTCTTTTATTTTTTCTGAGACCATCTTTTTGATTTCATCTGTCTTGAACTCGTTCATAATTGCACTCTTTAGCGCAAATTGTAATTATTAACAAAAATTATCATTACCGAATTCGGTAACATAAAGATATTTTTATTATATTTGGAAAAGATTACTCATTAGAGTAATTTTGCGATACTTCAAAGAAATATAGAAGCTATTGCTTAGAATCTCGACTTGAAAACTGGTAATTTAAAAGCAACGAGAAGATAAGCAAGAAGCTCACGACCTAGGCGTGAGCTCTCTTATCTGTTGCACGGTATACCAGTACCTCAAGTCGGATATTGTAGAGTCTCATGCCGTTTTATTTCATGCAGTCCCGTTTTCTACAATCATCTTTTTCTAAGTCTGCTTTACAATATAAAGTATCCATGATACGGTACAATGGGGTGTACAATCCATTGCGGCTTTCGGGCTTTTAGAAAAACACAGATTTTATGTTTATTGGGCTTGTATGACCGGGAAGTTCAGATGAATTTCCTGCTTTACAGCCATTACAATCATGCAGTTAAAAAAATACCCGCTCATGAAAAAAAACAGAACAGACTTTCGACCACGGCTTAGGAAAAGTCATGAGAAGCATGGCGATTTACAGCTGATAGAAACCTTCTTCCAGCTTAACGGTCTTACGGAATCTAAGGACCAGCTCAACACCATTATGAGCTATGCAGTCAAAAGAAACAGCTGGATAAAAGAAGATCCGTCCGTCATTTATCATTTTCACCAGGCAATGCGGTCATTCATCCATGCAAGCTACTTCATTATGCTGAAGGAAAAGAAATACAAAATCCATACTCCGTTGGAAGAGGTCTCTCCATTGGTTCTTGGGCTGCTTTCGGAGAAAGAATACCAAAATCCTTTGTTGGTACTAAAAAAAGCATTCAAAGAATACAGCGTCAAAGAATTTGATTATTTTATTTCCGGGATGGTCTATTTCTCGCTGGGAATCTATGACAAGCTACCGGAAAGGAATATGATCAACCCGTACATTCATCTGATCAAAATGCTGGATGCAGCTTACCTCATTATGGAAAGAAGAAAAAAATAAAGCTTTCAAAATCAAAAAAGAGATTTGGTGTCAACTCAATTTCTTAATGATATACAATCACTTCTCCTTTATTTTCTTTCTATGTTTCAAACCAAAATTAATCAGGGCATTGACAACCTCTTCGGTTTCTTTGGCGTGTGTGGTAAGTGCATACGAAACAGTAACAGGTTTGGTGTTATTAACCGTCCGGGTAATCAGTAAATTATCTTCCAGTTCCTGCAGCACTTTGGACAGAACTTTTGGACTTATTCCCAAAGCTGTTTCCTGCAAGTCTTTAAACCGCATGGTTTCGTGATGATACAAATTATGCAGAATACAGAATTTCCATTTGCCACCCAACAATTCAATGGCATCTTTAAGCGCCAATATCTGTCCTTTACTGATGTCGTTTTTTTTAGTACTCATACCATAGTCACTTTCCAAAAGGTAACGGATAGTAAAGGTAAAGTTTCTTTCGGATAATTTTACACGGTAAAAAAAATTAAAAATGAAAGTAACAGTAATTGCCAACATTTCGGCAAATGGTAAAGTATTATTATCCGATGATCCACATCATCAGCTGCCGGCAGAAGCCATGGCGTTTTATTTAGCATTCGCAAAAAAAGTCGGAAACCTTGTCATAGGCTTTAAAACCTTTGAAAATTTTTTAACCTTCCCACAGGAAGTCAAAGACCATTTCAGCGGAATAGAAATCGTAATACTCTCTGAAAAACCTTACGTATCAAAAGACTACAAGACCGTTCAAAGTCCCGAAGAAGCTATTGAATATATGTCGGAAAAAGGCTTGCACGAAATGGCTGTTGGCGGTGGAACAGGTGCCTTTAACGCTTTTATAGACAAAGATTTGGTAACTGACATTTATTTTAACATCCATCCACTCATCACAGGAGCTGGCGGTGTTTTAGGAAACAGCAGTGAACTGAACTCAAAATTTAAACATAAAGACTATCAACTTAAAGACGGTTTCATTCAACTGCATCTAACCAAAGAAGACTGAATAGTAACATCCTAAAAAAATGAATATGGTCTTGGATATATTCTGAACGAAAAAAATAAAAACCTATGGATGATCTTTTACCGCACAAAGTCCCGTGAATTTGCGCAAATAAAGTAAAAAACATCAATAATTTATGCTTTTAAAAAAAATTCAATTCATCTTTGTAAATTACTTCACTAGAAATTTACATCAATCATAACCATTGAGAATATCAGAGTTAAAAGTTCACAGAATTATCCATAGACCATCAAGAATGACCGATAAATATGGACGTAGAATTTTTGAAGAATATAAATATGACTTCAAATACAACCCCTATTTTGAGAATAGTGAGACCCAAAGATTGTTTGCAAAAATTATTGATCTGCTTCCATTTATTTTAGTCTTAATTTTATTTTTTAGGCTGACCGCTTTTCAAAGTTTCCTGATCTCCATTCCAATAGTTATCATATATGGAGCAATCAGCGAAAGCTTATTTGGAAGAACTCCAGGAAAAAAAGTATTCAGGTTAATTGTAGTGGATGATTTTGCTAAAAAACCATCATTATTAAGATCATTAAAACGAAACATCCTCTGCTTAATCAATTTCTTCCCCACATTTACAGAAGGACAAGACAGAGCTGGAGTTTGGGGAAACGCTATGAATTTTAATATGTATCTCAACAACAAATTTGCGAAAACCTATATTATAAAAGAAAAAATGCTGAAAGAAATAGAAGGAATGTTAGAAGAACAAGCAGTCCCGGCGCATTACACAAAGTCAGCAGACTTCGGATAACGTAGCTTTATACAAAGTTCAGCATTCGTTTTGATTAAACTTTTATATTAAAAAGCCACACAGTCAGAAAGCCAAAGCACAGCAAAAATTTGTAAAAAGACAGATTAACGTCCAAGTTGTCCCGCTACGCAAAGCTTTCAGATTTTGAGTCACAACAAATTCTCCGAAGTCAGGAGACTTCGGAGAGCAGAGATGGTTTATTTCTCACTGGAAATTTATGACTTTCAGCTAGTCAAAATGCTGGATGCTGCCTATCTTCTTCTGGAAAGGAGAGTGAAACATCAATAGATTCTGGGGCAGTAAATCACCTCTGCCCTCTTTTATACATCCCTGCAGCCACTTCATGAATAAGACCGGCCATTTCGGAACCTCCTTTAGCCATTTCCATAAGTGTCTTTAGCCACCTGGATAAGTGGCTGTACCCTCTTCGGAACGGCCTGTAACCATTATGCAGCTCCCTCTCGTCACTTCCATAAGTGTCTTTAGCCACATAGATAAGTGACTGTACCTACTTCGGAACGGCCTGTAACCATTATGCAGCTCCCTATCGCCACTTCCATAAGTGTCTTTAGCCATCCGGACAAGGGGCTATACCCTTTTCACGAACCCCTTATACCCCCTTATGCACCCCCCTATATCCCCTTACCATTAAAAATAAAAAGCAGAGCCTGCGCAAAGCCGTCCATTTTTATCAGAGAACAACTTTGTTCACAGGACCTTAAGTTTGGGATTAAAAAAATTTCCCACAGATTTCACAGTTTTCACAGATGTTTATGTCTATTTTCTCTCGCAGATTTCACAGATGACGCTGATGATACGGTATACTTATCCATACGCTTAGACGAATCCACGAAGTTGATTCACCCTGCTGTGCAAAGTCGGGAGACTTTACGTTAATAAACTAAGTAATCCTAAGCTTCTCGATTTTGGATTATCTATCCTCTCATCTAAAATACGTCCCCAACTTTACCTATATTTGTTTCCAAACCAAATATGGAAAACTAAAAGATTGAAAAATAAAATAATGAAAAGAATATATTGGATAGTAATTTCATTACTTTTTATAGTAAACTGTTCCAAAAATGAGACAGAAGAAAAAATACAGCTCAACAAAATAGTCAGTGCTGTTCTGAAATATGAATCCAATCGTAATGCTTTAAAAGACAATATTTATCTGGTCAACCCTGAACTTCTGAAATTAACAATCTATACTCCAAGCCTGAAAGAAATATCAGGAGAAGAACCGGGACCACCACCATTTTTCAATAAAAGTATTGTTCGTTTACTTGATTTCAAGAAGAGCAAATCAGAAGAAAGAAAATCTGATTCACTGAATTTGTTAACACAAAATAATTATATTCTGGATTCTTTGAAGGTTGATGATAAAATAAATTTTAATATCAAACTAGCTCATAAAGAAGAAGTTGATCACCCTATAAAACTATATCAATTCTCAAATCCCTTATATTTCAATGATAAATTTGCTTATATAGAATATAAGTATCGTGATACTTCTTTTGGAATTGGATTTGGCTATCTCTTGGAGAAACAAAAAGATGGAACCTGGCTTGTGAAAGATATTGTAAATACTTTTATAACGTAAAACTATAATTCTATGAAACTTTTGAAACCATTAAACCTTCTTTTTCTGTTTCTTATGATCTGTTGCACAAAGTCTAAGTCAAGTTCCAGTAACAATCCTAATCATTTTAATATAAATCAGAAAAGTAAAGATTGTAAAAGTACTTTCCAATTTGGAAAAGTAAACTTATGTATTCCCCAAATTACTGGAATGTATAATATAATTAATAATCCGGAATCTAGAGATTATATACAAAGTAAGAACTTTCCAGGAAATACATTTGTAGCTTATTATGTAAATAAAGAACTCTATAAAAATTTACAAGTTTTATGGGAAGATCAATTCGATGATTTTTTTCAGATCTATGTTACCAATAGCAATGAAAATAGAGATGTAGATATTTCCTATTTTACAGAAGTAAATAAAGATTACCTCAATAAATACTTAACCTCTGCAGACTGGGAAACATTAAAAAAAAAATTAGAAAATATAAACGAACACAATGTCTTTGAGAGACCAGTCATAATAGAAAGCTATTCATTATCTAAGAATTCCATGCAGTATATCACACTAGTAACTATCAAAAAGGAAAATACATCCAAAAATATGATTGCCATTGGAAATATGTTCATTGTGAAAAATCATCTATTCTTTTCTACTTATAATAAATTTTATCGTAACCCTAATTCAATAAAAGAAGCAAAAAAAAAGAATAACGAACTGATGAACAGAATTCTGAATGTTAATGAATAATTTATTAAACAAGAGAAGTCTATATATGAAAAAAAGGGGATAAGAAATCAGCCATTGAAAATTATAAAAAATCCCTCCAATTAAATTCTGATAATGCAGACGGAAAAAATATCGGAACAACTTCAATCAGGGAAATAAAAACTAAAAGTTCAGTACCCTGCTGCGCAAAGTCTCCCGACTTGCGCAATAAAATACTTCATCCGAAGTCAGGAGACTTCGGATAACGAATAACAACTCCCTTTTGCATCCAAAGTAAAATCCCCCTTCATCATTTTTTATCCCTCCAACTTTCCCCTATATTTGTTTCTATAATAATGTGACCGGCATCACATGGAATAAAACCAAAACAAAATATGGCAACACAAGAAGAATTCTGGGAAAGAAAAAAGAAATTAAATGATGATTTTTTTGTAATGGGTTCCGTGGCCAATCCGGCTACCGAAGAACAGATTGCAAAGTATGAAGAAAGTACGGGTTTCAACTTTAGCGAGGATATTAGAGATTTTCTGACCACATTTGGTTCCCTGGTTTTTGAAGTGAAGGAAGAAGTATGGAAAAGACCCAATGAATTTGACGTTCTTCCGAGCTGGAAGTTTGGATACGGCTTTTTTGTGTATGGACTTTCGCAGGACGAAGAAATGCCTTCATGGATGGGTTTTGAAGAAAAACATGAAGAAGCTCTCGGATATAAAGAAAAACCACTGGGGCAATTATTTTTCAAACGCAGCGGAAACCTCTACAGAGCCTATACCGACAACGGAATTATAAAAATTGAGTATGATAAATACGACGAAAACGATTATGACGTTTTTCACGGAAATCTGTACGACTTTTTAATTGAAGAAATTAATAACCTGGAGCAAGATTATAAAGAATATATCAACGAAGGAAAATCCTGATCTGAAGATGAAAAAAACATTTGAATTTCTCAAAAATTTAAGAAAAAATAACAACCGGGAATGGTTTGCCGGACACAAAACAGAATATGATTCGATTGTAAAGGAAAACAAGGTTTTTTTTAATAAGATCTATGCTGAACTTCAGGAATCTGACAGTTTAAAAGGAATTCATATTTTCAGAATTTACCGGGATGTCCGGTTTTCCAAAGATCAGACGCCCTACAAAACCAATTTCGGAGCTGGATATTCCCGTTCAAAGCCCATGCTGAGAGGAGGCTATTATATTCAGCTGGAACCGGGCAACAGCTTTGTAGGTGGTGGTTTTTGGGGACCTGAAGCCAAAGACTTACTTCGCATCCGTAAAGAATTTGAAATCAGCACCACAGAAATCGAAAAGATTACCTCTGACAAAACTTTCGTAAAATATTTCGGATCGCTCCATGGTGATTCTGTAAAAACTGCGCCCCGGGGTTTTGATAAAGATCACCCTGCCATAGATCTGATCAGAAAAAAACAATTCGTAGTCATGAGAAAGTTTACCGATCAGGAAGTACTGTCTGATGATTTTCAGAAAGAAACCGTTTTAACCTTACTGGCTATGCGTCCCTTTTTCGATTATATGAGCGAGGTCCTGACAACGGACCTTAACGGAGAACCTTTATTTTAAAATCGATATCAGCCGGATAAAGAGTATCCAAACGAAATTTTGAATAATATCAGTCTTCCTGCCTTCCTGAAAAATTAAGTTTTTCCGATTGTAAGCAGGGGGATAACTTAATTTTATATGAGAAAACTATTAAAATTCAATAATAAAAATAATCCCCATACCGTTTACAGAACATCAATAAAAAACAAGACCTGAGCACCAATGAAAATAAAATTATTACTCCTTTCATTTTTGGGTTCCTTATTCACCCATGCACAAACACTACATTTTCAGAATCTCGCCAGTATGTCCGGAGGCAGAGGTGGGACTACCAGCGTCATTGTGAATGATAATATATACGTGAGCAACGGGTACCAGGAAAACAGCGGCAGTGCCAATTATATTGAAAAATATAGTATTACCGATAACCGCTGGAGTATCATCAGTTCTACTCTGCTCCCCAAAAGATTTGCCAACTCGGAGACTTACGATAATAAAATTTATATTTTTAACGGTTGGGGAAACAGCCATCTTGAAATTGTAGACCTTGCCACCAATATCATAACGAAAGGAGCTGTTAACCGCTCCTACACAGGAAATGCAGGTTCTGCCATCTATAACGGCAAAATATATGTGTTTGGCGGCAGCGGACTGAATGGTGCTGCCACCACTGTATTTTCCAATAGATTCCAGTATTATGACATTGCTACCAATACATGGCATCCCTTACCCGATATGCCCACAGCCAGAGAAACAAGGGGCAAAATTGTAAACGATAAGCTTTATGTAATTGGCGGTTTCAATGGTACGCCATCTCGCCTGATCAATGTTTACGATCTCAAAACTAATCTTTGGGTCGATAAATTTACCATGCCTGTTGGGATAGCAGGACACTCATTAGCCGTCTCTGGTAATAAAATTTTTATAATAGGCGGTTTTAATAATCAGAGTTTTCTCGCCTATTTTGATACTACAACCCATAAAGTACATCAGCTGTCATCCAATATGATCCCCAGAAGATACCCTACAGCGGAAGTATATAACCATAAACTGTACATCATCGGCGGAAGTACAACCTCTCTCCTCAAATCATCAATTAAAAGTACCCAGGCAGCCGATATTAGTGAAAGTGTGCTTTCAAACCAATAAATCATGAAAGTAAAAGAAAGGACTGTACCCGAGCCAATAGAGACGATTTGAAATAATCACCCGCTGCGCAAAAGTCTCCCGACTTTGCGCCACAAAACAAAATTCTCCGAAGTCAGGAGACTTCGGAGAGCGTATTCCCTTTAGAACTTTCAGCTGTAAATCATTATAAACCACTAAAAAAATGACCATCATGGAATTTGAAATTAAGTATGAAGATTATTTTGAAAATGAAATAGATTTTAATTCTATCAATTCTAATGAAAAGTATTTAAAAGTGTATTATAAAAATGGCTTTATAAAAAAGAAAGAGGAGTATTTAAATGATAAAATAACCCATCTGATTTATTATTTAGACGAAACCGAAAACATCAAGGATGTTCTGAAAGAAAACGTTGATATTTCTTCCGTTGAAATAATTGAGTTACAAAAAATTGGTGAATACCTTAAACGAACCCACAGAGATTACCATTCCGGCATTAAAGATGAACATAACAGCATCTCAGTTATTGACAGCTATAATCGGGAAATTTATTACAACTCAATAATTGGTGGGGAAGAAGAAACCAATAAATATTTTTATAATAAGAATGGTAAAAAAATATATACATTCTGGTATTACAAAAAAGGTACAGTTGGCCATATAGATACTTTAAATCCAAAACATTTTGATTATCTCAATGATTTTAAACAGTCTTTTACTGCCGAAGAATTTATGAATCTACCTGATGTTGATTGGAAAAACATGAAATATTATCATCATGCAGAACCCATAATCCCGGAATAACACACACAGCAGACCTTGGATACAATTACATGGCTATATTTCGAAAGAGATTTAATCCTTAATAAAAAAATAATCGGTCATTAAGTTTACAAACCAGAACCCGCTACGCAAAGTCTCCCGACTTTGCGTCAAAACAAATCCTCCGAAGTCAGGAGACTTCGGAGAGCAGACTATGCAATTTTATCAACTGACGAAAGAAAATAAAAACGTCGTAACCCTACGAATGACTCGCTGCGCAAAAGTCTCCCGATTTTGAACAACAAATCTTACGAAGTCCAGAATTACCGAAACTTTCCTATATTTGAAAACTAACCGTATCTGAAAAACTAACCCATGGGACTATTTGACCTTTTCAAGAAAAAAGAAAAGCCACAACCGAAAGAACAAGCAGCACAAAAAGAACCCGAACCTTATCTCGGTGATCTGGACAAAACCTCTATTTTGTCCAAACTTGTCCAGACACCTCCGGCAGAAAGAGATGATAAGTGGCAACAAACTTTCCTTGAAAATATCGGTCATGCAAGTTTCCGATGCGGAGACCCACAAGTCGTTACAGGACCGGATGGCTTTCCTTATTTCCAGCTTTTTTTACCGGAGCCTAACCAGCCTTTCCAATGCTATGTCATTGACAATATGAAGGATGATTTCCTATTATCATCAGGTCTGGGCGTGGTCATCAACCCTACCGAAACCAGGGCAGATTGGGTTTTATCTTATGGTGATATCCTGAATTATCATCTTAGTAATAGCTTTTACACCACAACAGCAACTGACTTCTCCCATGAAACAAGCAACGAAACGGTTACTGAAGATGAAAAGGTAATGGTAGGCCAGCCATCAGAAATAATTTTACCTGAACAGACCAGAAAGCTTCTTGCAGAGTTCCTTACATCCAATGGAATGATTACTCCAAAAATCCTGCTCATGATGCGGCAGAGAAAAGACGGAGCCGGAGTTTCTCAAGATCTTGTCTTCAATGTAACCCCACATCATTTTAAGGATGAAAACACTTACAGAAGCATCATGCAGGCGATCGGCTGGTATTTACCCAGACATTATTCATATGTCGGTATGGGCGAAGATACCTTAGGAACTGATTTTATGCCTTTATAGATTAAGAAGTAATATAAACCGTTCTGATTATCATTTTATGATTGTTGATAAGGAACTGTTAAAAATTACCACACCCGCTGCACAAAGTCTCCCGGCTTTACGTCACAAAATAAATTCTCCGAAGTCAGGAGACTTCGGAGAGCGGATGATCTACAATGTTGATTTAATATGTAAATTTGGGCGTAAAGAGACATTGTAATAAGCATATGGGATTTCAATCAATCGTACACGGAAGAATAGTTATAGAAAATGACCTTAACAAAGTAAGAGATATCATTCAAAATCTAGGAAATGATCAATGGATGTTTAGGACTGAAATGTTTGGGCTTGCCATCTCAGATCGGGCTTATTATGAAAACCCTGTAATTTCATTTGGAGCAACATATAAGCAAATTGAGTATTATTGGGCAGAATTTATTCAAAATTTTGAAGATATTTTACGGCAAATTGAATTCGATACAGCAAAAATTGAATTGGAAACGGAAATAATGGGGACGTATCATTTTTTTTGGAAGTCAAAAAAGCAAGGAAAAATAAGCTACGAAAAAGAGGCTAAAATGATTGAAGTTGAAGAATGGTTTTTTGGATTCGGAAACCGGGATAGATGGGGACATCTGGTAACTGGTTTGTCTGAAAAAGAAATTTTCGCAATAGATGATTTTAAATATCCAATTATAAATAATGCCAAATAAATATTCCACTTATAGAACTGCCCCCAGCTGCGCAAAAGTCTCCCGACTTTGAGCCGCAAGATAAATCCTCCGAAGTCAGGAGACTTCGGAGAGCATAGAGCGGATGATCTACAATGTCAATTTAATATGTAAATTTGAACATTAAGCAAAAACACTACAGTCAACCATGAAAAAACAATTATCAATATTTATATTCCTGATTCTTCTTACAAGCTCAAACTTATATTCACAACTTGATAAAAATGGAAATCCAATATTCAACAGTGAAAAAATAGAAAATATCAACTTTGAAAATCTTGAAATAATATCAAGTTATTATACGATTAAAGATAATATCGATAACAAACAATCATCGGTTTTCATAAATGAAAATCCCACTTCAGATGACTATTGGAATTTTTCAACAAAATTACCATCCTACTACTTTATGATTGTTGATAAAGGGATTGTCAATGGAATGTTAATGTTGATTCCCAAGAATGATGATTCGTTCTTCTATAATGTAGTAATCCCAGGTAAAAAGGAAAATTTTCAAATTCCCTCGACACTTAAAGGTAAAATAACAGAAAACAGGGCAAAAGAATTAGCAGGCATTAAAAAAGCCAATGCCAGCATCCATAATGGTGTATTAAAATTCAACAATAAAGATTTTCAGATTTTAAAATACAATGATATCATTGAAGAAGTAAAAAATATTGCAAAGGAAAAAATCATTAAAAATAACGATAGTGAAAGTCTTACTATTGAAGAATACATTAAGGCAGAATCTAAAGGAGGAAAGCTTGATTTCAAAAAAACGGTCGAAGAATATAATGGTTTCTTTATCAACTTCGACGGAATTATGTATAACAAAAAAGACTTTGCCATCTTGATGTGGGGTGCCGCCGTTAAACAAGCTGGTATCACAGAACTGGATAAAGCACAGTTACTTTGGCAAAAAATCTATGAAAGGAATTTAAGCGAGCCAGAATTGAAGGCACTCCGGAAAGGTTTTGAATCTAAGTTTTAAGGTCACTGCTGCGCAAAGTCTCCCGACTTTGCACTACAAAACAAATCCTCCGAAGTCAGGAGACTTCGGAGAGCTAGGTTATATAAAATTGACATTCATAGAAATACAACAAAAACAACAACATTAATGGGATATTGGCGCTCACTCCATTTATTTGACGATAAAAAATTTTATGCAGACGTGGTTCCCACTTTAAAGGGAGAAAAGGGAGATCTAACAGCAGATTGCCTGGAATTCCTAAAATTCCATATTACCGGAAGCACTTCACGCCTGTCTCAACACGAGCTGGAAAAACTCGTCAGGGATATTATTGACAATATTATTTCAATATCAAAATCATTTGACCCAACTTTTAAAATCAATAGCGAATATGACAAAATAGGAGATCGTGATGCCCAGCAAATATTTTTAAATGGTTCGGATGAGCATTATGATTTTTGTAAGTTTTTCGAGTTTTATGTCTTCAAGACCTGCGCTGATTTCTCCCCGCTTTTAGCCCTTGGAAAAGGCGGTGTATTCCGGAATTTTGACCTCTCTGTAAAAACATTTTCCTATTCCATCATTGAAGAGCTGGACGACTGGAACCATTTTTTTCATTATGACAGAATGGGAATCACAAACTGGCTCACCGATGAAGATCTTCAATACCTTTATCTGGATAAAGAGAATTTGAAGCATAACGGCAATGAACCGGCTAAGGCCTTCCTTTCCCTTCTTGAAGTAGCTCACAGTAACGAATTAGGAATGATTATAGGAGTAGATATGAGAGAAGACAGATTAAGGTTACTTCCCGGTCATAAAACGGTAAAACCTGAAATCTGGACATCAGAAAATTCATCCGGACTGTTTTGGGATTTATAACAACATTGGCTGCAATAAAAAACATTAACAATCCATGAATTTCATCAAAAAACACTTCTCAAAATCAAAAAAGAGAATAGGCGTCATTTTAACATTAGAGATTTCTACATCAGATGTCAACACTTCTGAATTTGCAGATTTTAAAGTAGTCAGCTGGTATGACATTCTTGAAAAATATAATTATCGTCCGTCAATGGATCCTTATGCCAGGAAACTTGACTCCATTTATGAAGAGATCATTCGTTCTGAAGATCCTATTTTAATCTGTAATACCGGATTAAGTGTTCCCGACATTGATGCGCTCTCTGAAATGTTGAAGCCGCACGAGCTATGCATCGATAAAATTTTAATCCCCACCGAATCCAAAAGGAAGAAAAAACTTGCTGAAGGCCAGGAAGCCTATAGAAATCACAGTCGATGGCTCAATCTTTACCCCGGAGAGATTGAAGATATATACCACGAATTTGAAGCGAAAATTGAGGGCTTAAAATCAAGGTATAAAAATACCGGAACGGAAGTGCTGGAAGTTTAAAGCTGAACGCTCAACACGGAATTGGAGTCGATACAATGCATCATCTGAAGTCAACGGATTTCGGATTTTTTTTTAATTATATGATCAGCTCTTTTGGAGGTGTTATGAAGAAAAGTCTGTAACAACAGTTTAGACCCAACAAAAGCATTAAAAATTAAAATCATGATGGATTTTCCAACCAATATTCCTGTAAGATAGGGGAATCATTCAGATACATCCATGAAATTTATTTAGCAAATCAGCCATTTATACTGAATAAAATTTTAATTAATACAATTGTAATTTAATAAAATAAATCAATTATGAAAATAAAAATAAAAAGTAGCGATATTTAAATAAAATATTGCGTAACTGATTTTTTATTGTTAAAATTGAAAAGTTTAACTTAAAAAACAAAATATTATGCAAACAAAAACATTAAACATTCAGTACAATCCAAATGTACTTAACAACAGTAAGGTAGAATCTCCAAGAGACACTTATTCCTTTCTTAACAAACTTGTTAATGACAAAGACTTTTATGTAGAGTTTCAAATGAATCCTATGAAAATCTTTAAAGATTATAATTTTGATACCAGTAAGATTGTCATCCCAAATGATTTTATTCTGCCTTCCCAACAGGAACTGCGCGAAAGATTATCATACATAAACAACTATGAAGATTTTGTTTCTCCTTCTCAGATTCAAAGCTTACCTATTCTTCCGGTAGTTTTTGTATTTATTCCAATTTTCGCTTATTAATAAAAAATCATCACCTATGTTATTAAAAAGGTCTAAGTATATTTTTTTCTTTTTTAGAAATTTTCCAACGTTAAATCTAAAGGCAATTTTAGAAAACAATTTTGAATTCAATGAAGAGATCATCTCAATACCCATTCTTTATGGAAAAGAAGTGAAACTCTCAAAAGAAGAATTTGAATTTTTATTATCTATAAAAGAAAATGACTGGGCCTTTTATGAAAATGTAAATGATGAAATAGTAAAGAAATTTGTCGAAATAGGAGTAATTTTTGATAAAAATTCAGAAGCAAGTCAGGCTTTCCTTAACAAAGAAAATATTCTCGTTGACCAGCAATGGCATATTTATGCAGCATTATACAGTGCGATGACCAAGTGGAGAGATATTGATATTAAATTTAAAATAGCCACCACTAAAATGGATTCTGCGGAGGATATGAAAAAAATGATCGAAGAAAATGGATATCCTCCGTTATTTTACCATACCGTAGACCAATATATCAACAAAGTAAAGATCAATTACCCGGATCTGAAAGAAGACCCTTTCTTCAATATTCTGCTTCAAAGAAAAACATCCAGAAACTTTGATATTCATAAAAAATTATCTTTTACGGACTTATCTGTTATTTTAAAGTATACATTCGGAGTTCACGGAATCCGCAGCTTATATGATTCCAACATTCAATCTGTAAAAAAAACAAGCCCTTCGGGAGGAGGATTGCATTCTACCGAAGCCTATATTCTGGTAATGAGAGTAGAGGGACTAGAATGTGGAATGTACCATTATAACACCAATGATGACAGCCTATATCTGGTCAAAAAGTACACGGAGGAAGAAGCCGTTCAGAAAGCATATCAGTTCACTGCAGGACAGGAATACTGCTCAGATGCTTCGGTACTCTTTTTTATGTCGCACAGATACTACAGAAACTATTGGAAATACCGAAAAAACACGAGTGCTTACTCCGTACTGTTAAGAGAAGCCGGTCATTTATCACAAAATATTTATCTTATCGCCACAAAACTTAATTTAGGAGTTTTCACAGCTGCGATCAACCATATTAATATTGAAGAAGAGCTAACTTTGAACAGCTTTGAACAGGGAATTTCTGCAATGGTGGGTATTGGCATAAAAGATAAGAATCCTGTAATGAGTATAGAGCCGGTATTCCATGAATTTATTGCTGATGAATCCAAAAATACTTAATTATTTTAATTTCAGAATCAACCAGTTTTTCAGACTCTTTAATCATGAAAGTGATTTCGGAGCCATTTATAGTATTGGTTTCCTATGTATTATCTTTTTGAACTTAAACGCATATCCATTCGTATTTGTTTTACCCATTCTGCTCATTCATCTGAGAAGAAAAGATATTGATTTTGTAAAGAAAATTTTCCCGGATTATTGGTTTGTTCCTGTTTTAACAGAATATACAATCTTGTTCCTGCTCTTCATTGTAGCAAATATACATTATAAAATTTCCATTCATTCTTTTTACATTTATTTCATTGTCATTTCAACAGTCTTCATTCCGGTATACTCCAATGCTGAATATTCATTGATAAAATGGAACTTTATTCCGAATACCACATTTGAATGGAAATCATTTTTGAGAGAAAAGACACTCATTGCATTCATTTATTTCATTGGGCTTCTTTTTTCTGCCTATCACCCGTTTACCCTTATTCTGATGGGAGTTTTTTATTTGGATTTCATTTCAAATATTTATAAAACCAATGAGAATAAGGAGTTATTGGAATCTTTCTTTAAAAATTATGATTTCTCGGAAAAACTAAAATTCAATATCATAGTCTTCAATCTGACTTTGCTGCCAACGATTATCATCTATCTGATTATGAATTACTCAGAATTTGTATATTTACTCTATTACATTCTTGCTATGAATTTATATGTATTACTCATCATTAGCAGAAAGTATAGTATTTACAGCCACAGAATCAAAGAAAATGGTTATAATTCAGGAATATTCATGAAGTATTTGATAAGCAGTTTTTTCGTTATTCCGTTCTTTTTTTTCTTCAGAGAAAACTATAATAACGCCATTAAAAGAATCAATTTATTTTAAAAATGTTATCAATTAAAAATCTACAGGTAGCTTACAATAATATTTCGATTATTGAAAATTTAAATGTAAATATTGAAGAAGGAGAAATAATAGGGATACTTGGAAAAAACGGGGCAGGAAAGACTACATTTTTCAATGCATTATATCATAACATTCCCTATAAAGGAAGTATACATTTTGAAAACAAGGCTATTTCAAGAAAACAGATTGGTTTTTTGGAAACCGAAAATTATTTTTATCCATATATGACAGGAGAAGAATACTTATCTTTTTTCACCCATAAAAAGAGTTCTGACTTCTGTAGAAATCTGATTAAAAAATTCGATTTGCCTCTAAAGAAATTTGTACAAAATTACTCCACAGGAATGAAAAAAAAGCTGGCCTTGCTCGCCTTGCTTTTATTGGATAAGCCGGTCATCATTCTGGACGAACCGTTTAACGGAATGGATTTCGAAGGCGTGGGTCTTTTATATGAAGTGATTCAGGATCTAAAAAAAGAAAAAAAAATAGTACTGATAAGCTCCCATATTATTGAGACGCTATTTAATACCTGTGATAAAATTGCTATTCTGCAAAACAAACAAATTACTGAAGTAATTGAACATAATAACTTTAGCTTATTAAAAGATATTTATTCATAAAAAAATTGACAAATTAACACAGCCTCACAAAGTTTCCTCTCTTTGAATAAATAAGCCAAGATGGAAAACCGGTAACGTCAGCTTTAGATAACCGTAAGTTATCTTTTTCATCCTTCCACACATCATATTCCGGCAAGTATTCCGGCTTTGCACCAGAAAAAATGATTCAAAAACGAATACCTATTCCAGCAGATTACCTGATACAGAATATTATTTTTCAATAAAATACATATCACTTTTACTTGCAGGATATAGGGGCAATACGTAGATTTGGAAGTCTACAACATAAAAAACTAATAACTTATGGCAAACAGATCATATCTTTACACGGCAAGTAAAGAATTAACCCAGCTGCGTGATGTATCGGAATGGAACTATGACATTCCCCTGTTTTATAAAATCGTTCTGGGTTCTGAAACTCAAATGTCTGCTTCTAAAATATGGAACTTTGAGCTCCCCATCGTCATTAAAGGCGATTTCAAAAACGGATTAAAGAAATTTTACGATTTTTTAGATTACCTCGAAACCCAACAGGATCTTGATAAAGAAGCAATAGCCGGATACAGGCAGGACACCCTGGATTTCTTTGAAAAGTATCCTGAAAGAGCACTGGATCTATTTTTTATGGAAGGAGGTGAAATTTTTGATATGACAGGAGACGTCACTCCCATTGAACAGCAAAACGAAGCCCTTTACCACGAAATTATTTCAATTTCAAAAGACATTGATGATATTTTAAATCAAAAACCAGACAATGTATTCGATTTTAAACACACTCCGTGGCTTCAGGAAATAAAAAAAGACATTAATGCATTATCGGTATACTGGACGTATGTAACGTATTTCTCATTCAATAAATCATAAAAACAACCGAAATAGACAAAAGATTATGGCAACAATGTACAACATCAGGATAAAAGAAATCGATAAAAACAGCCTGACGACAGAAGTAACATATATTCATCCGGATGCCGGCAAAGAAATAGGCAGTAAAGATTTTGCTTTACAGATTATATGCAATACTTCAAGAGATTTGAATTGGAGGGAATTACCCGTTTCTAAGGAAGAATGGAAGAATTCAATTGATAATCACCCGGAAAAAGAAAAAATCACAACATTAAATGAATATTTATCGGGCAAAAAAATTTTTATTGATGAAGAAGAGTACGCAAGCCTGTCCGATCATGAATCGAAAAGAAATATAGAAAGAAAGTACCAGCATAGATTTGATAACTGGGGAATAGAAAACGGACAACATTACATCCAGACTAAAATGAATGTAGCTGATTTTACGGATGAAGCTGATACAATCATTATTGACCAACCTACAATAGTTTCAGTCAATAAGGATTCAAATCTCCTGACCTTTCAAGTAAATGATGAAAATTTATTAGCGCATATCAAAGAGGGAATGAGCTATGACACAGCTTCATTCAGCATTCAGGATTATTATTTTTAGAAATAGAATTTTCCGGTTCGGCAAAGTCTCCGACTTTGCCGAACCGGGATAAAAAACAGTAAAAGAACGAACAAAAATGACATTTTTATATACCGCAAGAGGAACATATGACAAGCATTATAACGAAGGCGGCATGTCCTGGGACAGGTATATGGAATGGTCTGAGCTGAAACATCTCACAGAACTTGTTTCTCTTGACGGAATGCTCAATGAAATTTTAGTGGAACCCGATTTTGACAATGCTGACGACTGGAACTATATTCACGTTATCGGACACTATCAGACAGGCTTTTTTACAAGCTTTGATTTTGTCTGCAAACGATTAAAGAAAAAAGAAAAGTTCAATCTTCTCGCAGTTATGATAGAACCCGACCGGGAATGCAGTAAAATAAATCCTGACGGATTCGAGTTTATAGGCTATGAGCTGCTTGACCAGGATTTCAGCATCAGTGCTTTGACGAATTGCGGCAGTTTCTTTAACGAAACATTTTTGCCTGAAGACCTGAACAACAGAGGCCTTATTGACGGATTTGAAAAAGCATATGATCTGCAAAAGCGGCTTTTAGAAAATCATCCCGACGAATATCATGCAGACACCAACGTGATTGCCGTTTGGAGACATAAAACAATAGGAAGGTAAAATAAAAGAATCATGAAATATCTGTCAATTGTAATTCTATTCCTTTTTTTCAATGGTAATGCACAGAAAATGAATACAAAAAATAACCACGATTTTATTCAGATAAATAAATCCGAAGTAAAAGAAGCTGATTTGGAGACCTTTGAATTCGCCAATTATGGGAAAATAAGAAATGAAGCAGCACCTTATGGCGATTTTTTATCAAGAATGTGGACCAATTTTGGAAAACCGGAAAGTATAATGTTTGAAGGCTTTAATTATTTTATTAAGGATCAACAAACCAATATTGTTTTTTTAGCTTTTTTTGGAGCTTCCGGTCCGGGGTATGCCGCAAAAAAAAATGATCTTGCAGCAATAAAACCCAGAATTGCAGAACTTGAACTGATTCTGGACCATTCAAAAAATGCAGATTGCGAGGAAGAAATTGAAACTGATTTTGGAATATTTTTATGTGGAGCAAAAAATGGAATTCCTTACGATAAACAAAAGCAATAAAAATCAATATTTCTTCCCTACCCCAGCTTTGCAAAAGCCTTCCAATTTTGAGCCGGCAAAATAAACCCATTCCATGAAAAACACAATATTACTCCTTATTTTAATTTTTAGCAGCATCAAAACTCTGGCCTGTTCATGTAATTTCAAAAACATTGCTCAAGAATATATTGATGCCGATTTTGTTGGTGTTGTAACCATAAAAAAAACGTATGACAATAAAAATATACAGTTTGAAAATAACATTCAGAGGACCTATAAGGCAGATTTAGTTTTTGAAAAAATTTATAAAGGAAAAGAATTTGATGCTTTAAACATTTATGGAGCAACTAAAGCTGAAATTGCAGACGGTGAAGAATTATTTTTTGGTGGCTGTGACCTGTTTGTTGAAAAAGGAGAAAAATTCATAGTAATTCTTAATAAAAACAAAAACAATGAATACTGGGTAAACCAATGCAGCCGGTTAATTTACTTATCTCCAGATGATCATTTCGATGATGAATCGGAGAAAATTAATTCATATTCAAATCTGTTCACAAGTATTGAAAAATATAAAGACCATTTTTCAGAATTAAAATTTGTTAATTTTTACGATAAAACTTTAGTATTAGATGATAGAACAAATCATTTGAAATCAGATTTCACAAAACTGAAAATAAAACATCCTTCTGAAAAAATCGGGTTTTATAAAGTTACTTTAAATGATAAAATGAAAATCAGCAGTATATCGGCAATTAAAAAAGTTGGAGCTAAGGATCAGGAAATTGAAAAGATCATCATGAAAAATTTAAGCCTGAGTGATTCTCAATATGCCAAAAATAGATCTAAAGAACTATTGCTCTTGCTATATTTTGAAGACTTTTAAATGCCACTAAAATATTACTCCTTCTCAAATTTTCGCCATTTTGTACCAATAAAGATTTTCAGTTTTTTTTCTTAGTTTAGTTTCATGGAAAATTTTAATTTAGACTGGTAAAAACTGAGCTTCCAGCTCAAATTTGGATTACGGGGCATCCATACTTTTCCGTTGTAATAGCTTATGAAAACAACTCTTCCCATTTTAATATTACTCTTTTTTATACAATTTTATAAATCGCAGGAAAAGCAGATTAATGTAAAATATGAAAATATTGAAATAAATATTCCGGGAAAACCTGGCCCCTGGCTTATGCATAATCAAAGCTTTTATTGCTATTACAGTACAGATTATGACAGTTACAGTTCCACTTCAAAAAATAGTTTTTATGTCCTTGATAAAAAAGGAAAAATAAAATCAAAAATTGAAGTTCCTAAAGAACTGCTGCAAACATCTTATTATGATTTGTACATGAGAAATGATTCAATATTTACTACAGAATATGACGATCAAAATACTTTTTTCCTTGATGAAAACAATCAAAAATGGATCAGGACAAAAAAAAGAATTGACTTGATTTATCATGATCATTCTTACGAAGTTTTTTCAAAAGATTTCGGTCCATGGGGCGGAGTCACCTGGTTCAAAGACAAGAAGACTAAAAAACAATATGAATTTGCAGGTTCAAACCCGGTAATAAATTATTTCAACAACATTTACTATGCTACATTAAACCATAGAATATTGAAAATATCCAATCCTAAAGCCATGCAGCTGAATGAACCTTATGATTATGAAAAACCTATTCTGGCAAAAGATTATTTCAGAAACGGAAGTCATTCACTGACAGGAACAAAAACGATATTTGAAGATAAAAACAATGATTATAAAACCTACTTTTCTATCGCGACTTCTTTCATTGCCAATAAGAAACTGTATAGCATATATACTGATAATATGTCCAGTAAGATAGGGATTCTTGATCATCATAAATTAATTCCCATTTATGAATTTGAAGAAAAAATAAAACCTTTTGTATGGAATTACACCTGGAGAAATCTCATATCAAATAATCATTATCAGACCTTTCAGTTTTCAAACGAAAAAACAAAACAATTAGGAATTCTGGAAATTGATTGTAATAACATTCATGTTTTCAACTTTACAAATTCTTATAAAGAACCTGTTTTTGGGGAACAAAAATTACAGGAAATAGTTGAAAAAGCAATAAACTATTATATTGACAATTTTAATCATTTAAATTTGAGTCCAATTGATTCTATTGAGCAGAGTGATAATGCAACTGATGTTACACAAAGCCATAAAATGACTCATTATTTATTAAAATGCAGAGATGTAGAAACGCCGAGAATTTACAGGAAATTTGAAACACCTCAAATCAAGTTACTTTCTGCATATTATTATACCTCTAAAGAAAAAAGAATTGAGCTTATCAACCTTGAGTGGAAGACTAAAACAAATTTCGAGTCTATGGAAGAAGCTATTGAGGAATTGAAATTTAATCCACTGCATTCATATAAGTCTAAATTTAGCAAATTATCAATTTTTTTAATCAATAAAATAGGTGAGCCTTCAAAAAGGTCAGTTGATAAAGACCGTTCAAGACTGCAATGGGAAAGTTCTACTAAATCTATTGAATTATATTATGATAAGGATATAGTAAAATTAAGTATATTGAGAAAGTAAAAACAAGTGACTTATAATCCCTCTTTACAAAGCCTCTCCAATTCAAGCAATAAGATCCACCAATAACAGGATTTTTTGAAATTGATGAAGGTTACTGACAGAAAAACAATCTTATAGATTTAAATAATAAAAGACGATATAACCATGAAAATAGCCCTCTTTTCCGATATACACGGTAAAATACTGTTGCCTTTCAAGCTGGTTGATCTCTACCAGAAAGAGACGGGAAACAAAATTGATTTTATTTTGCAATGCGGTGATATGGGTGCTTATCCTGACATGGAAAATCTGGACAAAGCAACCATAAAGCACGCTCAATACGACAGGGATGAGCTGGGCTTTCATGATGACTTTACCCAAATACATCCGGACATTCAAGCATTTTTGGATGAGCTTAATATCAGTATGATCTGTGTCCGCGGAAATCATGAAGACCACGATTTCTTAGATGCTCTGGAAAAGGAGAATTTCCAGAATCCCATGTTTCCCATTGATGTTTATAAAAGAGTATTCGTCTGTAAATCGGGACTGAAGCAGGAATTAAAAACCGAAAATGAAAGCCTGACTTTTGTAGGCATTGGCAGAATCGGAGACCGGAAAGGAAGATCAGAAAAACGTTTTATCCAGGATTATGAAAGAAAGGAAATTAAGAAGCTGCTTAAAACAAAAGATTCTTTTGATATTTTAATTACTCATGACAAGGACGACAGCAGCCAAAGAGGTTATGGAATGGCAGAAATCAGAGAAGTGCTGGATCATGTAATTTTTTATTACCATTTTTATGGCCACACCGGAGAACCGTTTAAGCAGGAAACAGATTTCAACGGCATCACAGAATCCATCAAAATCAAGGAACTGGAATTTAATGAAAGCGGAATCCTGGAAAAAGGTTGTATGATCATCCTTACCAAAGAAGATGGTAAGTTAGTTATTGAGATTGTTGATCAGAAACTCACCAATAAAATGACAAAATTCAATTGGAAAAACTCATAAATCGAATTGAATAAGCTTGTACAGACCAGGAATCAAGTCATAATGCATGTAAAAACAGAATAAGAATGGAAAGACTTTCAAATGATATAACAGCAGTCATGAAAGAAGCTGAAACTGAAATAGAGCGCTTTGACTTAAAGTACGGAGAGAAAATCATGGCTTATTTCTCTGAGATGCCAACAATTGGCGGATTTCCGTATAGAATAATTGTAGTGGAGAAGCCTGATGGAATAATCTATTCAGGGTTCAGGCAGTGGGACACCGCACACAACATCTCACAATGGACTGCCGGAATTTACAATCTGGACCGGTTGAGAATCATCACTGACGAAAAAATTCTGCCTGAAGCAGATACCGCAATCCTGAAAGCAGAATTATTAAAGCTGGAACAAATAGAATTACCCGAAAACATACACAATGAAAAAGCCATCGTTCTGGACGGTTCCGAATGGAAATTCGGAGTCAGTCTGGCCCATAAAAACATCGATTATACCTGGAAAACACCTACTGAAGACATCAATCTCTTCATTCCTATCATTGAACTGATGAGAAAACAGTATCCGGATAAAATCTGATAAAGTTTTGGCAGACTTATCAGCTTTTGATTTGTCTTTTTTCACCAGTATAGACGCCCAGACCATCAACATTAGAAAAAATGAAACATACAATTTTATTAATAATACTGTTAAACTGTTTTTTTGCTTATGGACAAACCGCCACAGAATATGTGGATAATGGAAAATCAAAACAGGAAAAACACGATTTTGAAGGAGCAATAAAAGATTATGGTAAGGCCATTGAAATCGACCCCACATTCTCAGACGCCTATTATCTCCGGGCATCCCTGTTTTATGATCATGAACGGTATAAAGAAGCGATAACAGACCTGAACCAACTTATTTCGTTAAAACCGGAGCCTATAGAATTCCATATGGCAGCACTGATATTAAGAGGGGAAAATAATCTTAAAATTAATAATAAAGAGAATGCATGCCTTGATTTTATTGAAGCAAGACAGCTGGGAGCATCAGTGGATGAAAAGTATTTAAAATTTTGCGGACATCAGGAAAAGAAAAAGGAAAAAATTTCCGTGAAATTACCAGATCCGGAAAACTGGGAAATAACCGATCAGGGCATTAAAAATAATCAACTGACCACATTAATAGCTCATACAAAAAAGCCTTCTGAATATTTAAGTTTAGCCTCACTTGACAAAAAAGGTATTGATTTAATAAAAGCGATGAATGATGTATACAAAACAACAAAAAGCAAATCAAAAGGTGCTGAACTGAACTTCATTGAAAAAGATTTAAACACAAAAGAACCGTGGATCATGTATGAAATACAAAATGTTGATTATGAAGAATGCCATTGTAAAGTATCACAGATCTGGTATCTTACCCAGGGAGAAAATTTTTTCCATTCCTGTTTTATGTCCGTCAGATCGGATACATTTACAGAAGAAAAAAAGGAGGAAATGATTAGGGTTTTTAAAACAGCTAAAATAATATACCAGTAACTGCAAAAGTATGATATACGATAGGCAGGAAACAATTATCTCATAGGATCCGGACAAGCTGAAAAGCTGGCTGAAAGTTCAGATCAGTTACGATTAATAAAAACTAAAAAAATGAACGATACTTTTACAATTGATGATTGTCAGGATTTATGGCAGAAAGTAAGTATTCTCCATAGCGGCCAAACGTATGGAGGTCAAAATAAAAACCAAAAAATTGAATACATCAACCATATCGGCAGCGTGGTATTTGAAATCATGAACGCTTCTAAAAACAGTCCTGATTTTAATACAGCACTTGCCGTACAATGTGCATTTCTGCATGACACCATAGAAGATACCGGCTTCAGTACGGAAGATCTGGAAAAGGAATATGGCACCCAGGTTAAAGAAGGGGTTCTGGCATTAACCAAAAACACGGAACTTGAAAAAAAGGATCAGATGATGGACAGCTTAAACCGGATCAAGGCACAACCTAAAGAGGTCTGGGCCGTAAAAATGGCCGACAGAATCTGTAACTTATACGCCCCACCCTATTTCTGGAACCAATCGAAGAAAGAGAAATACCTGGAAGAAGCCAAAATGATCTACGAGCATTTAAAAGACGGCAATGCCTATTTAGCCCAAAGGCTGTCAGAAAAAATTGAGAGGTATAAAAACAAATGATCAAGATCGAAATACATACGCTTGCCGGGCAGCTTGATATTGAAATTAAAAGGAACGAAAACTCTTATGATCTTTTAGTTATTCTGTCCCGATCACAATATTTCCACGAAAACGGAAGAGTCTGGAACGGAAAAATCATACAGACAGAAAAGCTTTCTGACATAGCCGGCCTTATCAAAGCCTGCAATAAAAACCCATCTGTCCACACAAAAAAAACCATCAATGACGGAAGATTAATACAAATCAATTTAAACAATGATGAAGCATTAATTGGATTACGGCTGACAGATATTGACGAAAATACCCATGAGTCTGAATTAATACGAAAAATTAAAGAGCTTACCAACGAGGTAACAGCCTACAACGCAGACTTAGAATATTATTTGAACGAATTTATGGATTAAACCATATATTTAACCAAAATATGACTTATAGCGAATTTTATAACAATATCGGCCGCAGCCATCATGCAGACAACAGGGATTTGGAAACCTATCTCCTGGCCCTGCTTCATCTGGTCGAACAAAACAGGGAACAGATTTTAACCGCTGATCTATTATCAAAGCTTTTAGAAGACGCATTTACTTCTGAACCTAAAAAATTTGATCCAGAATGGTTAAAAATTGTAAAAGCGCCTGACGAAAAAACGATCTATAAAAAATGGGGTAATAAGGCAGATAACGCTTCAGAAGATATCGGAATTTATTATACCCTGGCCGTTTTGCAGTTTCAGATTGCTGAATTGCACAAAATGAAAGGCAAACAATTAGAGAATGAAGGACGCTATTTCGGGATTGATTCTGAAACAGGGAACAGATGGTATAATTTTGAACCCGGTTCTATTTTAGATTGCGGCATGAGGTGTTATTTAGACCATTGTGAAGATGATGAACAGGAATTTGAAGTGAACTGGCAGACTTTGGGCGATTTATTGGAAATGGGCAGAATTTACGAATAGAAATCAATCATCAACATCTTTTAATATGAACAGCGAAAACAGCCAACAGCCCTTTATCATTAACGTTAAAGAGGACGGAATTGAAATTAATGAACACTATTTTCCACTTCCGTTAAATTTTGCAGACTTAAAAAAACAATTGGGTGACCGCTACGAGCAATGGAAAGAAACAGATACCAATACGGTTTACAGGTGGAATGATTTGGGCATCCAGTTGTATATTCCTAAAAATGAACATGGAAGAATTGAAATATCCATAAAAACAGCAGATATTGATGAAAGCTTTTTACCGGACAACAGATTCATGGGTGAGCTGAGAATCAAGGGTCAGAACTATTTGGATTTCTTCTCCAATACACAGGTTCATCAGAGTTCTAAAGATATTGAAATGGAAAATCTGAAAATTTCAGCGTCGGTCTCCGAAAACGAATCTCAAAATATTGAAGAAATTTCCATCAGTGAAATCGTTAAAGAGGAAAAAATCAGAATTCAATCTGATCCATACAGGCCCAATACAATATCCGGCGAAAAAATCCTGTTTACGGACTTTAATTTTAAACTGGCTGTTATTGAAGAATTAATGTATACTCAGGAACTGATACAACCTAAGTTCGATATTTTTGAATTTGCAGATCATTACCAACAAAGGCAAATCAATACCGATGAAGAAGGGTACAGCCCAATTCCTGAAGCTATGGAATATTTTAAAAACTTAGAAATCGACAAAACATTGGCCGGACAGGTAACCCAAATCTACCAGGACGGAGGAAATGATATTTATATGAACATTATCCCTTATTGGGATGGCGAAGATGATTTTTTTAATATTGAAGTTTATGATGATATTAAACATTTTCCGAACTTAAAGAAAATGACTCTTTTCAGTAATGATCCCAAAGTGTATGAGGAGCTTCAATTAAAAGGAATTGATGCTGTGCCCTTATAAAATTCAGACCATATTGCTGTAAAAAATTGAATTTCTGACTTAACAGACAGCTTACAGTTCCGAATCCTCAACCTGTAACACTTTATTAGGCTGAAATATAAAAAAACTAAACCATAAGTGAATTTTCAAGGTATGAAAAAATGTCCAACAACTTAAAAAAATTAGGCTTAAACGAAAATGATTTTTCCAAGATGGAAAAATTAAAATGGGTGGTAACCGAAAAAGTACACGGCGCCAACTTCAGCTTCATCTATGAAAACGGCAATCTGAAATTTGCCAAAAGAAAAGAATACCTCAACTGGACAGATGATTTTTTTGGCTTCCAGCTGGTTGTCAGCAAACTGGAAGACAACATCCTTCGTCTTTTTGAATATCTGAGCAGCGAGATCACCGGAGAAAAATATATGGTGTACGGCGAATTGTTCGGCGGTAAATATCCTCACCCGGAAGTAGATCCCGTAACAGGTTTACATGCCATCCAAACCGGTGTGTACTATACCCGTTCCATTGAATTCTGTGCCTTTGATATCGCTATTGAAACCAATGGTTCAGATTCCAAATATTACCTGGATTATGAAACTTCGGTCGCCTGTTTCAATCAGTTCGGAATATTCCACGCACAACCACTGTTTATTGGAAAATTTAATGAGGCTATGAATTTCAATATCAGAATGAACTCAGCGGTTCCTAAAGAATTCAATCTTCCGGAACTACAGGACAATTTAATTGAAGGGGTTGTGATAAAACCTTTCAACCAAACCGACAACAGTCTGTTTTCAAGGCCCATCATCAAATTAAAAAATCCTGAATTTGATGAAGAGGATAAATTTCATGAGGCAGCAAAATGGTCGTTCATCCCCGATGTTTCCTCTAAAACAGAAGATTTATCCTTTATTACGGATGAACTGAGGAATTACGTTACCCTCAACAGATTAAAAAGTGCAGTCTCCAAGATCGGTGAGCTGGATATGAACAACCCGCTCCGGATCTCAGAAATTAAGACCGAATTTTTAGAAGATGTCATCACAGACTTTAATGAAAACAACAATGGTCTTTTAAACGACTTATCTCCCGGCGAAAAAGAATGGATCATTACCCGGGTAAATGCGGAAATCAATAAAATAATCAATCTGGAGATTACAGATTAAAAGAAGGGATCAATTTATATTAAATTTATCATCAATACCACACAAAAAACTAAATATGCAGCCTTATAAAAAACTATTTTTCCTTACTACGATCCTACTTCTTTTCACCCATCACGCATTGGCTCAGGTAAAAAAAAATGTTCAGATTGATTCTCTGATGAAATGGTCATATCAGAATGGCCTGTTTAATGGCAACGTATTAATTGCAGAAAATGACAAAATAATTTATAACGCGTCCTTTGGCTTTACGGATGCTTCAAAAACGGAAAAGCTTACCTCCGATTACAGATTCAATATAGGCTCCATCACCAAAGAGTTCAGTGCTGCAGCCTTGTTGCAGTTACAGGAAAAAGGAAAACTGAAGCTGGAAGATCCTGTTTCCCGGTTTATTCCGGAATTACCCCAATGGGCACATGAAGTCACGATAAAAGATCTTTTACAGTACACCAGCGGAATTCCCAACGTCAACTGGAAAAAGATTAAAAACGATCAGGATCTTTTTGATGGATTAAAAAATGCTGATTCACTCGATTTCAAACCGGGAACCCAATACAATTATTACAACAACAATAATATTTTTTTACGTCATTTTATTATAGAACGATTAACCGGAATGTCTTTTAAGAGCTATGCAGAAAAATTCATTTTCAAACCCTGCAAAATGACTTCTTCTGTAATGACTCCCTTTGAAAACGAAAAAAATATTGCCAAAGGATTTAATAAAGACCTGGTAGCAGACAAACCTGATTTGCCCATTACAGGCGGAACCTATATAACCACCCGGGATTTGCTGAAATGGGCAGCATGCCTTCACTCAAACAAAATCATTACTACCCATTCATTGTTTGAAATGGGACAGCATTTTAACCTTCCGGAAACCCAGTCCTCTTTGGGCGAAGCCGTATTCAAAAACCAAAAACTGGTACAGCATATACACGATGGAAGAGCCGGAAGCTATGAAGCTCTTTTAGTTTCGGATCTGAATAAAAACTTCACCATTATTTTATTAGGAAATAGTTATAAAGGAAAATTATTTGAAATTTCTGATGCCATCACAGCCATTTTGAAAAACGAAAAATATAGTTTACCAAAAAAATAATTTCACTTTCGCAACAAAAACCTCCTGACTTCGGAACACATCAATCAGGTTAATAAATTGTGTAATTTTAGGAACTAAATGTCTTTGTCTGACTAAAATAAGCCTCATGAAAAAAATATTTTCCGTTTTCCTGTTTATTATTTCTGCAGCTGTATCTGCACAAAAAGCAGAAATTCAGAATTCAGAACAGATTTCTGATTATTTTGACGAAATCAAAACCGCTGCTCAGCGAGGCGCCGAGCTATGGAATCAGGATCTGTATGGCAGCATCCTTCTGGTAGAGCCTAAAACCAGGCAGCTATACAGCAACGAAGCAGATACAGATAAGACATTAAAAGAACAGGGCGCAATTTACAGCGGAAAACTCCCTGATCATATTAATATTGCCAATACATCTATCGTATGGAACGGCAAAACCTGGGCTATGATTATGCTTCCCCTGCCTGAAAATAAATATGACAGGATCAACTTACTGGCTCATGAGCTTTTCCACAGGGTTCAGGCCTCATTAGGATTCGTACAGAGCAATAAAGAAAGCATCCATCTGGACCAAAAAGACGGAAGAATATTTCTTCGCTTGGAATTGGAAGCTCTTACAAAAGCCATTCTCTCGGATTCAAAAAAAGAACAGAAAACCTATTTGACGGATGCACTTACCTTCCGCAAATACAGAAATTCCCTTTTCCCTGAATCTGCAGCCATGGAAAACCAGCTGGAACTGAATGAAGGATTGGCCGAGTACACCGGATTGATCATCAGCGGAAGAGACAGACAACAGACGAAGGAGCATTTTGCCAGTACCATCAGCAGCTTCCTTAAAAATCCAACCTTTGTCCGCTCATTTGCTTACCATACAACACCTGCCTATGGCTATCTGCTCGGTTTAACAGACCAGTTCTGGAATCAAAAGATAAAAGGGAATACTGATCTGACAGCGTTTTTTATTCAAAGCTTTGCCATAACAGTTCCGGATCATCTGAAAGCAGCAACAGAAAAAGCAGCTGTGCGGTATAACGGGAAAAAGATTGCCTCAGAAGAAAAAACAAGAGAAGAAAAGATAAAGAAACAGATTGCTGCTTATAAAAGCCAGTTCATTGATCAACCCCATTTCGACCTCCGGTTTGAGAAAATGAATGTTTCCTTTGATCCAAGAAATATGGTACCGCTTGAAGATAAAGGAACAGTGTATCCACAAATCCGGGTTACCGACAACTGGGGAATTCTTGAAGCGGAAAAAGGGGCATTAATGAGTAAAAACTGGGACAAAATATCCGTCAGCTTTCCCACAAAAATCAGTGATGAAACAGTAGAAGGCGATGGATGGAAACTTCAGCTTAATAAAGGTTACTCCATAAAAAAAGACGCACAGAATATACATTACCAACTCATAAAAGAATAAAAAACTTGCCGCGTAAAATCTCCCGTTACACAAATTCTCCCGACTTTGAGCCAGATATCAAAAATACTCCGAAGTCAGGAGACTTCGGAGAGCAGAGGAAAATTGCAGCTAAAAAAGATATACCACAGACAATATGTTTTTAACGACAGACTACTTAGATCCTGACAGACAAAATACAATCCTGAATCTTGACCGGGTAGTTTTGAATATTCTACCCAAAGACTATCTGAGTTTTTTAAATGAATACGGACCGGGTACTTATTGTAATGAAGTTTATATCACCTATCCCGACAGCCGGAATATTCCCCTGACCTTTAAAGACAATACTGATCTCTGGGAGTTACATGATGAGTATAATGAGACTGATTTACTGGAATCTGTTCAGATCGGCTCAACAGCTAACGGTGATATCATCTGCGTAACTCAAAACAGGAAGGATAAAATATTTGTACTTCCCAGACATTCGATGGAAGTGGCTTCTTTCAAGTCCTTTAATGATTGTATACAGGCTTTGATACCGAAAGACTCTGAAAAATATTTTGATCCTTTATTTGACAGCCGGTATGAGCAGATCAGCTTAATACAATCTTCAAAAGAACAGATTGATATTTTCCCAATTCATGAGCAGTTTTTACAAAAATTTTCTTTTGATATGGTGATCAACGGAACAACACAACCCAAATATTTTTTCAGAAATTTCGGAGGCTGGATCACCTTTGACCTCATCTATAAAAACGGAATTTACATCAAATTTCAAACCCGGTATTCCGATAATGTTTCTACGGTGCTGGATTTTTTGAAAAATCATCTTCAATAATTGTTATAGAACTTGCTTATTTTTTTGAAACATTAAGGTGCTTTAAGAGGTAAGATTCATTAAGGAAAATCAAAGACTTTTATAAGCGGAATAACCTGCTACTGTGAAAGATATAAAATTCCTAATATAACTTCGCAGAGAAGGTAATGGAAAACCTAAAATGATGGAACAGCGTTTTGCTAATACAATTTAATATACTACCGTTCTGCTTTTGTGAGGTGTTTTCTAAATATGGATTTCCATAATCAAGGATCAATTTAATTTAGTGAAGGATCCAATTATAAAATATCACCTGTATTATTAAAACCTATTAGCCTATTCCTCAAAATCTTTATTTTTCTCTCATCTCATTTATTTTCCATAAGAAAATAATTTTTACATTTGATATACATTACATCTGTAATTAAAAAACACATCAATGAGTAGAACAAGAATTGTTAAAGGTAAATATACAATCATTATCGGTGGTGACTACAATCTTTATTCTAAAGAAAATATTGTGACCACTGCACAAGGTGCAATAACCGAAATAGGTGTAGAAAATGGAGTTACATATGGTAACCCTAAAGAGCCTCCCATTCTAAAAATAGACATTCTTGCGGATGCTGTCGTACATTTTCGTCCAAAAAATAATTGGAAAGGAGAGTTTGGATTTGATTGGTTCAGAATTGAGGATACAGAAAAAATATGTGGAGTAAAAATTCCCGGAGATATTGATTATGAGAATTCTATTGGCTCATACGATAAATATCCTTCTATACAATCTGCAAAATTTTCCAAAAACAATGATATGGTAAACAGACTGAAACGTGACTATGGAAATATTTATTCTATACCATGGCTCAAAAAAGACAATGCTCCTGTAGATTACATTGTTCCATGTATAATTGCACCTCAATTTCGGATTGTAACTTTATCATTAGGTGTGAATTTAAAAAATGTAGAAGAAGCTCCTAAAAACATTACTATTGCATATGATAAAAAACTGTTTAAAATAGAGACTTCCTTAGGCGAAGGAACTAATTCCTATAAGGTAATGAACATAGAAAATGATCCAATATTTAACTACGCAAACATACCCATCAAAACTGAAAAAAATTTTTATAATTTACCTAATGAAGTAAAAATCACCTGTCTTACTAAAAATAGCCAAAATTCTAAAATAAGAGTATTAGCAGATGGGAAAGAAGCAGGCTTTTTAAATATTTATGCGAATGCAGAACAAGAAATGAAAATTGTTCTAATAAGTGTAAAAGCTGATTTTGGCAATCCTATAGGAGAAAATGAAGAGAAAAATAAAGGAAAAATTCGAGGGAAGGAAGAGCTCAAGAAAGTTTTGAATTCCATTGGAATAAGACCTGTTTTTGAAGATTTAGAACTCGATTTAACCAAAACTCGTAATGGCATTTCTGAAAATATGGATTTAAAAAACACAAGTATTATAAACGAAGTAGGTGATTTAAAAGCCCTTTCCGGCAATGTAAATGGGAAAGATTTTGATGAGTATCTCGAAGATGAATTTAGAAATAGAATAAAAGATACAAATGGTAATTTTTTATATAAAAATCATCTTCGCATTTATTATGTGAATCAAATTGCAAAAATGTGGGTTAATGGTGGAGAAGGACAAATTGGCGGAAAAGGACAAATTAACAAGGGAGTTTGTATAATGTATATTGGGGAACTCTAACTGATGTAGTGCACGAGTCTCTTCATGCTTTGGGACTTGGCCATAGTTTTTCAGCACAAGATATTAAGCCTCAACAAAAATTTGTATATAAATATAAAAAAACAGATAATTATATGGATTATGGACATTTAGAATCAGTTACCGCTGTATCTCTTTGGAAATGGCAATGGGATATGTTAATAGGGAAGAACAAAACAACTACAGCACAAAGGCTGATAACAGCCATATAACTCAATATTCAAATAAGTTTTTTTTCTTTTCTTAATTCTATACTATTGAAGAGCATTGCTTTTTCAAATAGCTATTTAATAATCATCAGCAAAATGACCCAATTAAAAAATATCAGCCGAATTTTTCTTTTATCCTCTTTTTTGCTTGTCTTTGTAAATTGTTTTTCCCAAAAGAATGCAAATCCTGAACAAGCCCTTAATAAAGAATTTAAAAATGGTAAAATAGATTTTGAAACCTACATCAAGAAAATTAATGCACAGAATCTAAGTAAAAATGATACTATATTAAAGAAAGGAATTAAGTTAGATCATAAAACGATTAATTTTTTACAACTCAGCTCAATTCACCCAAGGTCTAAAAATTATTTTTTTTGTAGAAAAATAGATGTTTCAAAAAACTTCTTATCGGTCATTATATCCTCTGAAAAAGAGGATCAGATCAACTGGTATTTAATAAATTACGACCAATATTTCAAAGTAATTGATTCATTACTTATTTTCAAGAATATTAACAATGTAAATCATATTTCGAGTAAAATTTTAAATAATAAGGTTTCCACTATGGAAGTATTCATTGATCAAGGCCAGGCTATTATACAAAGCTGGGAAACAAAAATTAGTGAGAACGGAAAGTTTGAAAAATAAATCCCACACACAAACGACAGCACATCATCCTTTATCTCCAGATAAAATACCCCACTCCTTCATTTCCTATCCCCCAACTTTTACTTATATTTGTTTCTATAACGTACACAAATATGCAAGACAAAAAAATACATCAGGGGAGAAATATCAAGCGTTTTCGTGAGATGCTCGGCATAAAGCAAGAAGCTTTGGCTTTTAATCTTGGTGAAGACTGGAACCAGAAAAAAATTTCGCTCTTAGAGCAGAAAGAAACTATTGAAGACCCTTTGTTGAAAAAGATTTCCGAAGTATTAAAAATTCCTGTGGAAGCGTTTCAGAATTTTGATGAAGAAGAGGCTGTAAATGTCATTGCAAATACTTTTGGAGATCATAGTATTGGATATCAGAAAAATGATAATCCTATTTTTAATCCTATTGAGCAGGTATTAAAACTGCATGAAGAAAAAATTGCTTTGTACGAAAGAATGTTGAAAGAAAAAGATGAGATGATGGCCAGACTGGAGCAGCTGATCCGGAAATAAAAACCATCATTTCGTTATAAACAATATTGCGGGAAACAAAGTACGATTACGTTTTGTTTCCCGCAACTTGTATTGGACTTCTGTACATTTCCGGAGTTCACTAACAAGGTTGTTTCTAATTTCCGCAACAAGTACTTTATGATAAACAACCCCGCTGCACAAATTTTCCGACTTTGAGCAAGACGTCATATTGCTAATATCACATACTCCGAAGTCAGGAGACTTCGCAGAACAAAAAATAATAAATAATTTTTACTGTAAATTCAGCAAATAAAATTAACAGTTCAGTTTACAACATTAAAAATGACCAAAACAATAATAGATAAGCTTGCCTGGATCGAGTTAAAAAACAAATCTATTCTGTCAACAAAAAGTTATGGAAAAGACAAATACTATATTCCCGGAGGTAAAAGAGAAGCCGGAGAGACCGATAAACAGGCTCTGATTCGCGAAATATATGAAGAATTAAGCGTAACCATTGACAGCAATACATTACGCTTTATAGGAGTTTTTGAAGCTCAGGCACACGGCCATGCGGAAGGAATAACCGTAAGAATGACGTGCTACTCGGGAGAATATTCAGGCGAATTAAAAGCAAGTTCTGAAATTGAAGAAATAAAATGGCTCAGCTTTTCAGATCAAGACAAAATATCAGAAGTTGACAAAATAATTTTTGATCATTTACACCGTGATAATTTATTGGATTAGCAGCCGCTGCGCAAAGTCTCCTGACTTTGAGTAGATAACTTGTATAAAAACCCCGCTGCGCAAAGCTTTACGACTTTGTGCAGATTAATTCTCGCTACGCAAAGTCTCCCGACTTTAAGTAGATAACTTGTATAAAAACTCCGAAGTCAGACTTCGGAGAACAAAAGAACAAGAGCCGAACTATAAAAAATAACTGCTGACATTAAAGTATTTTCCACACAGAAGAAGAATTTATTTATTTTTAAGGCATTAAAAACGAATGCCCATGATCTCTGCCAAAAACTACAGTCTGCTGCCGGATGTAAAAACCCTGCAAATGATCTGCAAAGCAATTTCTGTTCTGGATGCTATAATCTGCCCGGAATGGGAGTACCGGTACTATTCCTATAACAGTAAATGGTCTGATGATGAAGAGTTTTTTGAGATGCGGAACGGTTCCGGAGACCATATGCTGATGCTCTTCTCTCAGAAATGCAGTGTGATTAATGGATTCATTCAGGATGCTCCACAACCGGACATACAAAAGGTAACGGCCGATCTTCCTTCTGTTTTTGAGGAATTTATTTTTGGGGAGCCCGTACATTCAATCGGAACAACCTTTTGTTTATGGACTACGGAACCTAAAAGCTGGCACACCGGCGAATCTGGAATTACGGATGATCATTTACAGGAAATGCTGCATATTTTTGACGGAAATCCTCAGACCTATATCAACTGGGCTACCGGATATTTTGAAGACAGCTACAAAGCATCCGGGATTCCTTTAGAAACCGTCACCCGGATTTACAACGGAGAAGTTCTTACCAAAGAAATGGTTTTAACCATCGTTGGAGAACCCGAAGACTGGGATCAGCTGGAAGAGGACCTTACCGAAGCAGATTATCCTTACAGCTTTGATTAGTCTCAGGATGGAAGAAAAGTTTGATTTTACAACTAAAAAACTAAAGTAATTTCGATGACCACAAGAAAAACCATATGGCTTATCCTGTTTCTCCTGTTTTCAGGAGTCATCCTGTATTATTTTTATCCGGAACATAAACTTCCGGACAACATTCAGATCGATCAGCTGGTGGTTTACAAATCAAAAAGACAGCTGTTGGCTTACTCAGACGGACAGCTTGTAAAAATGTATACCATTTCACTGGGAGGGCAGCCAACGGGGCATAAAGAATTTGAAGGTGATAAAAAAACGCCTGAAGGCCATTATTACATCAATGCTAAAAATCCCAACAGCGGCTATCACAAAAATTTAGGAATCTCTTATCCCAATCAGGAGGATATCAATAAAGCAAAACAGCTTGGTCAGCCGGCAGGAGGCGATGTGAAAATTCATGCACTGCAAAACGGAAGAGGTTTCATTGGAAAATTTCACCGCTGGACCGACTGGACATTAGGCTGTATAGCCGTCACCAATGAAGAGGTAGATGAGCTTTACCGTTCCGTAAAAGTAGGAACTCCAATAGATATTAAACCCTGAACTGATTATTTTTTAACTTCACAAAAACAATATGAATACCAATACCATAGCAGCCAAAATAGATGATGCCTTCAGAAAAAAATTCCTGCTTCCACGTGAAAAGGTGGTCACTGATTTTTTAGCTGATATTATGAATCCCCAATACCCATTCCGGAAAGATTCTGTTAAAATTGAAGTGCTTAATGTATTTTACGAGGCTTTAAGCCCGTTAAGCTTTATCTTTGCTGCACCCAGTTATGATCATTATGATCAGGATAAAACAATCCGGTTTGCAGAACTGGACCTGGAAGCAGATCATTCATTTGAATACTACACCTATATAGATGTGGATGACCTATGTATACAGGTCCTGGATGAAAATCAGGTGGATTATTCCGGAGATCTGGACGAGGACGAAGAACTCGATCCGGCTGAATATTGGGAGAACCAACTTGATCTGGAAGTGGATTTTCTGGTACATTGCTGGAAAAAAGCCAAAGAAAGAACCCAATCTCAGATGCTCGGTTTTTTAGAGTCTGCAGACAACACAGGTAAAATTTACGACCTGGATACCGGTGAAGAACTTGATGGGTATGTTGATGAATATCTGCAATCTAAAGGCCGTTTCATAAAAAAAGAAATTGAATAACCATGAATAATCCTTCCACCCATAAAGCCAGGAAACTCACCCTCTTTTTAATTCTGGGTCTGCTGGCCATTCTTCTCGGACTCATTTTTGCTGTCGTTGCATTCAACAGTGTTTCCGCAGTAGACGGACTGGCAGGGATCTATACTTTGTTCGGTCTGATTCCTGTCGCTGTGACAGTTATCATAGACAGAATCTTCGTCTGGAAATTCGGAGCAAAAAAGGTCAATAAAGTTGAATTTTATATTGCCGGAGGATTTATTCTCCTGTTTATCCTGAACATGATCAGGCTTCAACTTCAATAAAAAAACAATAATTAATATGAAAAAGACATTCAAATTCATAGGAATCTTCCTTGGCGTAGTTCTATTATTTTTAATCGCCAGCAATTTTATACAGCTGAACGAAAGAGAAACCCTTCTTTACAAGATCCAGCAATATGTAACTTATAATAAAGAAGACTGGAAAAACTATGAAGCCAACCAGAAATACCTGGCTGAAAATCCACCTGAAGCTGCACAGACTGATGTAGCGGCTCCGATCATCGATTTTCATCCTTACGACATCAACAGGCTGCCCGAAAATGCAAAAAAAGAAGAACTGGAAAAAATCAAAAACGGACATTTTGATCAGTTAACGGCTGCCCAAAACAAACCTTCTGATGATGAGGCCCAGGCTGCTTTGATCAGACTCACAAAAGGACAATTAACGGATGTTATCATCAATCAGAAACTGGATATCAAGATCGGAAAATGCTATGAAAACCCGGATACACAGGGTAATTTCAGTTGTGTAAGCTGTATGATCCTGCTCTATAACCGGGATAAAAAGGACTGGCAGGAAGCTCCGGACGGGAAAAACTTCCTTCAGAATTCCTATGATTTCTACCAGCCTTCCGAGGGTGGAAACTGGGAGGCCAAAGACCTATCTATGCTGATTCCTTATGATTATAACCTGATCAAAAAGTACGAGAAAAAATAAAATTCTTATCGCTCAACATCGCCTGATATGAAAAATATTCTGATTATTGTATTCGTTTTCATTATCGCAGGCTGTACCCAAAAAAATACGGACAGCTTCAAAGCCAAAGAGCTATATAAATCTTCTGATCTGGTCATTACCCAGATTTCGGAGAACGCATATATCCATACCTCTTTTAAGCAAACCCAGGATTTCGGGAATGTTCCCTGCAACGGACTGGTGGTTAAAAACAATCATGAAACGATCGTTTTTGATACGCCTGTGAATGATAAAAGCTCGGAAGAACTGATCAGATGGATCAACGGAACACTTCATGCTAAAATCAATGCTGTTATTCCTACCCACTTTCATGATGACAGCGCAGGTGGATTGCAGGCATTCCATAACCATCATATTCCTTCTTATGCCTATTCCAGAACAATTGAGCTGGCCCGGGAAAACCATTCCGTACTTCCGGAAAACAGCTTTAGTGATTCTCTTGTTTTAAAAGCCGGCCCACAGGTAACCATCACGAAATTCTTTGGAGAAGGCCACACCAAAGATAATGTTACAGGCTACATTCCGGGAGAAAATATCCTCTTCGGCGGCTGTCTTCTGAAGGAACTGGAAGCAGGAAAAGGATATCTGGGGGATGCCAATGTTTCAGCCTGGTCTGCAACCGTAGAAAAAGTGAAAAAAGAATATCCCGATGTTAAAATTGTGATCCCCGGACATGGAGCTTACGGAGATCAAAAACTATTGGATTACACTATACAGCTATTCAAAAACAAATAAAATATCCTGTTGAAAATAATCACCATAAAACCTGTATTGCTCCTGCTTGCTTTAATTTCAGAGATTTTGTCGCCGGCCCAACAGCGCAAGGATACCACCTGCACCGAATTTCATCAGAAGGAAAAGATACTTTACCACCAGCTCATTCTTGAAAAAAAACAGACGGATTACAGCCAGCTGGGAAAACTGATCATTAAAAACCTGGACCTCAGTTCAGTTTCTTCTGACCATCTTGTATTGATCATAGGCGGACATATCAATTTCACAGGAGGATGCCCGATGGATGAACTGCGTGGCTGCCAACACACACTCAATGTATCCGACCCTAACTACAGCAGCAGGGATTTCTGGAATATCAGCAATATCAAAACCCTGAGTGCTGTTTCTAAAAAGAATCTCATTTTTAAGATTTTCAGTGGAGATATTTACAATACCACTCATTTCGTCAATCAACAACATCAGATCGCCGATCAGAAACTTTTCCAATACATCCTCTCCAGTGCTTCCGGAACCTTTGAAGATAAAAAATATTACTATCTCCCCTATTCTCATCATAAAACGGTTTCCCCGGAACATTCAGATTCCGTTTATCTTACTTTCAGCAATGAGCCTGGCCAAAAAGTGGAAGTACATATACGGTATAATTTCCAAACGGAAAAAGCAAAAACCCAAATCATACATTTTCAGTTTGTTAATAAAAAATGGATACTTATAAAAAACCAGTAATATATACTGAAAACCAAAACCCACCGCTTTATTTTACAGAAACGGAAAGCATACCTTCAAAATATACTTTCAAATATGTAAATTTGATCTCAGAAACTGATACAGAAAAATACATTCAATATTAAACCCATGAGTACAGGCTGTCACACGGCTCCATCCAACAAAAAAGAATATATAGCCGACATCGGAAAAATCCTGGTACAGGAATACGGTACCCAAAAATATTACAAACCGGAAGAAGTAAAAACTGCCCACCAGAAAAGCAAATGGTACGATGGGCTTGATTTCTCCTGCTGGGCCATGAGTGTATACTCTTCCCACTCCGATTTTACCGGCTACCACCAGCAGACAGGAGAGATCTGTGATTATACGGCAATGAAAACCGCCATGCTGCAGGGCATATCTGTTCCCACTGGATCAGGACTTCCGGAATTACCGGATGCTGATATCGATTCCTCATGGCTGGACTTCGGTGAAGTGTTCGGAAATATATTGGAGGGAATCGGAGATTTTATCGGCGGAATTTTTGATGGCTTTTAATCCGTAAGCTTTCATGAAAAAGCTATCCAATTTCATCCTGATCATTTTAATTTCGGTATTGTTTGCGGGAGTGTATGGAATTATCCACGACCAGGTTACCTACACCATTTCGCCGGAATATTTTACGCTGCTGAAGTTTCCGCAGTTCGGTATTGAACAGCTGCACTGGCCAGTCAGGCTGAAAGTGGGAATGATTGGCTTCCTCGCCACCTGGTGGGTCGGATTGTTTTTAGGTTTTGGTTATGCTTTTGTATCGTTGCTGTTCAATCCTGAAAACATCCTGAAAGTTACGCTTCAATCTCTGTTCATCAACATTGGGGTGACATTTATATTGGGAATTTCCGGATATATATGGTCTGTTTTCCTGCTAACACAGGAAAATATCAGCTGGTATATTCCACCCGGAACGCAGGATATCCGTAATTTTATCAATGTAGGTTCAATCCATAATTTCGGATATATCGGAGGAATAGCAGGACTTATTGCAGGAATAGCCTATCTTATCCGAAAACAGAAACCCTATCGTTAATTAAAAATAGCATGTCAGACGCATCCGCCATCATCCACGAAATCGATATTTTTTTAGAAAAATCGATGCTCAGAACTTCAAAGATCACCAGAGAAGATCTCATCCGATTTATTGAAGAGAAATGGGCAGAAGCGGATGAAGAAAAATATGTATGGTGAATGAGTACATCCGGGAAAAAGATTTTGAAAATATGATGCGGTGGCTCGATATTTCGGAGCGGCATTCCGCAGCCCGTAAAAATGCTCCATACATCCTCAATTATTACCGGGGACAATGTTGTCTTGAATGTGGAAATGAAGAAAAGGCCCTTGAGTACTTCAACTTATGCTATGCTGAAAATGAGGATTATATTTTCACCAGAGCACCGTTCTGCTATGAATTTTTCAATAAAAATCTCGACAACCCAAGAGATCTGCCCCGGACGGAAGAAGACGAATATGAGGATTTTGTCCTCAGCATCGGATTAAAAGACTGGCAGGAATTCTTTCTCACCAAAGATCCGGAATTCTATTACGAGATTCTTGATGAAGAGGATGACTATAGGGACGAACCCACCCGGGAACAGCAAAACGGACTGGAATACCTTGAGAAAAATCAGAAAAAAATCCTGGAAAACATGATGCATGAATTACTGAAACAGTATCCCGGGCTGCAAAGAACATACGGTTATTCTGAAGAGGACAAACCGGATTTCATGCCGGACATCAGCCGGATTCAAGGTTTTGCAGAGCTTTTATTGCCCACCTGTTTCTATGTAACCTCAGTCATTCAGGACGGGCTTCCGTATATAGGTTTCGGGTTTTCCTGTTCATGGGACAGCGAGCACGGGCTTGGGATCATGACCCATAGGGACCGGATCATAAAAACAGGAGGCGCAGATACAGCCTTTGATACCTGGTCCGCTGAAGAAGATATAAAAACAAAACACAAATAAAAGATGGAGCTTCATCAAAAAAAATTCAACGAAATCAGAAAACTCCTTCAGTCCAGATTGGGAGACCGGGTTAAAATCTCCGAAGAGTACGGCAATGAAAGGCTTGAGCTGAAAGATTCCTCTTTCTGGATGATGACTGATCAATCCGAGCTCACGGTGGGCTACGGCGCAAATCATACGCACTTCAGTACAGATTACAACAATCTGGAGGATGGTATCATCATGGCTTTCGATCTCCTTACCAATCCGGTTAAGACGACCCAATATATAAAAGGAAATACCGTTTTCAGAGTCATGACAGAGATTGAATATCCGGGCTCAAAACCTGTGAATATCGGGACAACTTCTATTCTGATTTATCCGTTCTGGAAAAAAACAAAAACAGAGATCACCGTTTCTGAAGGAATACTGGACAGGAACGATATCCGGGAAGAAGTCAACCTGATTCTGAATGAAGAATAGCGGAAGCGTCAGCCTGTTAAACTGTTTTTTATAAAGCACTTATGAATAAAATTATATTTCTTATCATCATGGTTTTCAGTTCCGGTATGTTCGGACAGAAATCCAGGCTCCACATTTCCATTGATGAAAGAGTGGAAACCGTCTATTCCATTGCTTTTTTAGCAGATTATTCTCTGATCAACAGCCATGATCATCTTTACAAACAGGCATTAAAAGAGAAATATGCCGCCCTTAAAAACCACAAGGCGGTCGCTCTTTTTGATTCGCTCTCCAATAAAAAAGGATTCAACGGGTATAAAATTGTGGACTGGGCATTGCAGTTTGACCGGTTTCCAGCCTTAAATATCATCAATAAACCTGCTGAAACCTATGATTTTGTTAAAAATGACAGGAACAATCTACTGGGTGATTTCAAAAAAGAACTGATCCTCTTTCATCAGGATTCTTTATTTCAGGAATACCGTAAAGAAATGCAGGAAGCCGACCAGAAAGTGATCCGGCAGGTTGAAAACTCACCCCATATTCAGGAGCTCCCCTCCTACCTTGAACAATATTATGGCGGAAAACTGAACTCCTATCATCTGATTCTTTCTCCATTCCTGCATACCGGAGGTTTCAATTCTGAAATGATTACTCCCAACGGACAAAAACAGGTCTTCGCACTGGTAGGTCCTAACGGGGAAATTGATTTCTACCCTTATTTTGACCGGGATTATATAGAAACCGATATGATCCTGCATGAATTCGGGCATTCATTCGTGAACCCGATTACTCAGAAAAACGAAAAAGAAATTGAAATTCTAAAAGAAAAATATTATAATAAAACGCTTCAGAAAACAGGAAAACAGCAAGGATACGGAAACTGGTATGACGTGTTTAATGAGCTTTTATTACGAGCCACGACCCTCAGAATAACAGAAACCCATTTTGGAAAAGATAAAAGCAGGGAATTGCTTGAATTTGAAAAATCAGCGGGCTTTGGTCTGGTGGAGGATATAGCAGTTATTTTAAAAGAATATGAACAAAACCGGAAAAAATACCCAACTTTTGAAAAATTCTTTCCTGTTTTAATTGAAAAAATGCGCTAATAGAGAAAACAGATTTTTATTTTTGATATAAAATTTTATTTGAATTTATACTTTTCTCAACGGTTTATAATTTTTATTAACTTAGTTATCTAATAACCAAAGCTTAATGAGATGAAAATAATAAATCTTCTGTGTATTCTTGTTTTCTCAGTCTGCTTTTCACAGGAAAACAACATAAGCCCCGATAGAAAACAGATTACACTTTATTAATTCATGAAAAACTTTATTTTCATATTACTCCTTCCCCTTTTCTGGTCCGCCCAGCAGATCAGGACAGACGATATTTATCCGAAAGAAAACATCAGCATCAGTCTCGATAAGATAAAAGAGGCTGATGATGAAACATCCAACTACCAGCTGAAGATCTATAAAAACAAAAAGCTCATTTTAAAAGATCTTGTTTACAGTAAAGTGGGGGAATTTGAGTTTGAAGATTTTAACGGGGATGGTATAAAAGATTTGCTTATTCAGAATATTTCTGATGTACGAAGCAACTGGACCTACTCCCTTTACTTATTCGATCCTAAAAATAAAACATTCAAAAAAGTGCTGAATTTTGAGTCCATCAAAAACCCGGTATATCAGTCGAAACACAACTGGATTGAAAGTTATACGGTTTCAGGAGCCAATTATTTAAGCTTTTATAGAATTGTCGGAAACAGGATCAGGGATTTAAATTACACCATCCACGATAATGATTCTGTGAATTTTGAAAACGAATATCAAAGGGCGGTTAAAAAATTTTCCAAATAGAAGTATGTAAGATCATTTTACTGATCTGAAAAAAAATTAAAATAATTAGTGGTCTAACCTATGGGAGCAAGCACGACACTCAGTGTCTTTTGGCCTTCTTTTTGCTGCTTGCATCGCAAAAAATAAACCATGAAAAATACATTCTTGCTTTTGTGCATTATAGCAACTTCGGTACTTTACTCACAAAACAAAGACATTACAGGCATTTACGGACAGGGGCTGATCGGGAAGTTCGATCCGGTTGCGGATTATATTGAGCTGAAATCAGACTCAACTTTTACCTACAATTATGATGGAAAAAAATACCAGGGAAACTGGAAGCTGTCTGAAAATAAAGTTTTACTGAATCCGGAGCTCAAAAAAGAATACGCCCGGATACAGATGAAAGAATCAAGAATCAATTCTGATTCTATGACAATTAAAATCAATTATCATCTTAAAAAAGATGCTGCGGGAGATCAGGAATTCAGAATGGCTACCATTTATTTTGATAAAAAGGGTAATTACATGAATGTTCTCAAAAATCCTTACATCAGAGAATGTTCCTGGGCTCCGGTAATCAGAAACAGAAGATCCTCGATAACAATAACACCGTAACCGTTGCACAAAAAGATTTTTCAAAGATTGCTGTTATGACGTACAATCTTAAAGATTATCTTGTATTTACGCGGAGCAGTAAGGATTCCAACTTTTTTGAATTTGATATTGAAGATGTTCAGAATGAAGATACCATCAAAGACTCTTTTCTTATTCTTGACGGAAAGTTTTTATATTACCCCAACAAAAAAGGCAAAAAAGATGTGATGGAATTGCCTCTGGTAAAAAAGAAAATATAAACAAACTTTTAAAGTAGCTTTATTTCAGTTAAAAGTTCAGAAATAATCCTATGAAAAGTTAAATTTATACTTTCATAGAACAAGTTTTTATTAATTTAGTCCCGTTAGAAACTCAGGCTGTATTTCAGGAATTCATAGGACTGATCTTAGCCCTTCTGCCTGTTTTATCATAAAAAAAATACCACTAATGACCGAAGAACAAAAAATTAAAACGAGAGAACTCAACAATCAGCGGATTGAAAGCAAGCAATACAGGTTCAATTCCTGGCTGCCGATTTTAGAAGATCCTAATACCAGGACTCTTGAAGAGATAAAAGGCAGAATGGGCGTGATGAATGCCCTGATTAATATTTCCTTTGAAGCTCCCGTCAGCGTGATCAGAAAATGGATCGACCAGAATGGGCTTACTCCCTATCTTTCTAACTGGGAACATGAAATTCTGCTGAAAGACAATGAAGAATTATCCGACTACGAAATCAATTCACTAAGATGGTACCTTGAAGGACTCTGGGCCATGATGTGGGCTGCCAATATGATTCATAACCTTGATGAAACCCAGTGGTGCAGTGATGAAATGGCCTCCATGCTTCCCAATCTTGAAAGAAATGAGACCAATGAAAAAATAAATATGGTTTCTGAATTAAGAACCGACGAGGAAATCTATGAGATGCTGGATTTATATTACCGGCTGCACTGGTACTGCGTTGACGAAAGGCTTAAAGGTCAGCAGGCCAAAATAAACGAAGGATTGGTATACGAGCGAAGAAAAGCTTTGGAGTGGCTCATTAATACAAATTCTGACTGGGATGATATTGAAATGAGCACCTGAAACGAATGTTCTTATTCATTTGATAAGCATTAAAAATAGCCTATGAAAAAACTTTTAACCCTCTTCTTTTTCATGATTTCACTGTATTCTTTTTCTCAAAAAAAAGATACAACCAAGTATTACTACCACAGATATGAGCCAACAAAAGCTGAACTCAGGAAATGTGAGCAAAAACAGAAAAAAAATATAGCCTTATTTAATCAGCTATCTGAAGAAGCAAAAAATATAGACTTCAAAAAACTAACTTCTGTAATTATTAATGATTTAAATAATTCTGATTTTAAGGGAGATGTTATATTATTTTATGTTACCTACAGCAATACAGTATGTGGTAATGATGATGAAGATACATTTAGATGCGTTATGGAACATAACAGCATTAATCCATTTTACAGTAACAGATCATGGACTTATGATGACCTTATTTCTCTGTCGAAAGTTCTCAATAAAAAAGTGATTGTACCCAGTAAAAAAAACTTCGGATTCAGTATTTCCAACAGGTTATTCGGAGAAGATATGAAGGAAATGATAAGCGGGTATAAAGAATTCAAAACCGGTAGGGTGCAAGATAAAGAAGTAAATGAAGGAAGTGAAAAATTCTTTTATCTTACTGAAAAAACACAGGAAAAAGATTTGTTATTGCAAACTGATTATATCTATAATAAAGTATTAAATTATTCATATGACACTCTTTATTTCAAATTTAAAAATCTACCTGGATATAAAGTTCAGGTAACAATAATCATCAATTCCAACCCCATCTCAAAAACCTATGAATATTACAGCGGCGAATGGAGTTTAGTTGATTCTGAATAAAACCGCTCATTAAAAACTTCTCAATCATTAATTTTTATTTCCTTGAAATTAAATACCGCTTTCATAATTTCCTTTCTGTTCTTTATTTTTTCCTGTAAAGAAAAGGCAGAGCATGAAGAAAATTTTGTGATCTACCAGGTAAACCCTCAAAAGCAGAACATTCAGCTGTATTGGAAAAATCATCAGAATGAGATCCTTAAAAGCATCCGTAACCTTGAAAAATACACTGCTTCCCAAAATGAAAAATTAGTATTTGCCATGAACGGAGGTATGTTTGAGCCTGATTATTCGCCCAAAGGGCTTTATATTGAAAACAATGTTGTAATACACCCTGCAGATACCTCAAAAGGGAACGGAAATTTTTATCTTCCTCCCAACGGAATATTTTATATCACCCGAAATCATCTGGCTGAAATCATTGAAACTCAAAAGTTCAGGATTACCCCGGATATCAAATATGCTACACAGTCGGGACCAATGCTTGTTATTGAAAATAAGATCAATACAGCTTTTCAATCCAGTTCTAAAAATCTGAATATCAGAAACGGCGTGGGAATTCTGGATAATGGAGAGATCATCTTTGCCATGTCTAAAAAAAAGGTTAATTTTTATGATTTCGCCTCGCTCTTTAAAGAAATGGGCTGCCGTAATGCTTTATATCTCGATGGATTTGTTTCCAGAACCTACCTTCCTGAAAAGAAATGGATTCAGAAAGACGGCGATCTTGGAGTAATGATCGGGGTAACAGAACCTTTACCTTAAAATCTTTTAATAGTTTCAGACGTAAATTTATTTACCTTTAACACAAAAAACCATTGGCCATGCCTCATTTTATTATCGATTGCTCTCAAAACATTATTCAGCAGGAAAATCCCGAAAAAATCCTGGATATTGTGTATACAACTGCTGAATCAACAGGGTTATTTGCAGAAAATGACATCAAGGTAAGATTACAGCCTTATTTGTATTACCGGTTGGGAAAAAATAAAGAAAACTTCATGCACATTTTCGGATATATTATGGAAGGCAGAAGCACGGAGCAGAAAGCTGATCTTGCTCAACGGATGGTCACAAATCTTACAGAACTGTTTCCCGATATTTCATTTCTGTCGATGAGCATTAATGATTTTGAAACGGCAACCTATTCCAATAAATCGTTGATCAACCCTGAAAACAAAGACCACAACCGGCATTTTGAATGTTAAATAATGACATCCAACTCACAAAAACAATATAGTATGAATCTGAAAACATTAATTACCCACACGGCTCAGTACAACCATTGGGTTGTCTGTAAATACATTGACTGGCTGGCCACCAAATCTGATGAACAGCTGAACCGGGAAACCCCTTCAAGCTTTCCGACGATCTTAAAGACCCTGCACCATATCTGGCAAACCCAGGAATACTGGTGGAGCCATATATCCGGAAACAACGATTTTGATTTTGAAGCCACCTCAGCGGCAGTTACCAAAGATGAAGTATTCTTTGCCATAAAGGACAATTCCCGAAAATTAATGGAGTACGTTGAAAGTCTTTCCGAAGAAGATCTGGCTCAGAATGTAAAGATAGAATCGCAATGGTTTCAGTGTAATTTTTCCAAATACGAGTATATTCAGCATGTCATCATCCATGGAACCTACCACAGGGGCCAGATTGTGACCATGGGAAGAAATATCGGGATCACAGATGCTCCCATGACGGATTATAACTTCTGGAATATCTATAAAGATCAGCAATAGAAAGAATACAGGGAAGGCCTCAATGCAATATCAAAGCCATTGAAAATGATTAACAATGGAGGCCCTCCATTGTATAAAATATACATTCAACTCAATAACCACCACAATGGGACAGCTATTTGAACTTATCTCGGATGATGCTTTGGAAAAACAGGATGCCGACTATACAGAATGCCACGTTTGTCAGAAGACAGGAATAGACCTGTATCCCTATCAGGGAAAGGTTATCCTGGACGACGGAACAGTGGATGATGATATTTATGCCGTGTGCAATACCTGTCTGAAATCTAAACCTTTAGCTCATACCTGCGATTTTTTTTATACGGAAACCGTTGAAAAATACCTTTCCACGCAATCTCTTACCGAGCCTCAAAGGTTGGAGCTTAAAAAACAACTTGTTGAAAAATACAACCGTACTCCTGATATCCCGATATGGATGCAGCGGCCGGATCTGCCTCTGTGCTGTGAAGATATTACTGAGTTTACAGGCTACCCCGAAAGTGATGAAAGCTTATATGAAATCAGTGAAAATCATCTCTATTGGGAAGGCGGAATTAAAGAAAAAAGTGAATATTATGATTTCAGAAAATATGGAAGCCCTGAAAGCTTTCGTGAAATAGCCTCTTTTAAATGCAGCCACTGCGGCAAAAAATATTTTACATTTCAGTTTACCTGAATCCATTTAAAATTAAAACAACTTAACCGAAAACCATAGAACCCAAAATTAACACTGCTCAATGAAGAACATTATTCCGATCATATCCTTATCAGTCATTTTTTCCTGCACTACTCAAAAAACAACAGACACTGCCTTTGATTATGCCCAACTGGAGCATGTGGCAGACAGCGTAAAAGTAGGAAATATAGTCATCCTTAATTCATTCAAGCACCAGATGCTTGCGCATAAAAACAATCAGTATGACCCGGCGAGAATCATCAATAAAGTATACAAGCCGCACCAAAAATTATGGGACAGCTGCTATGCGGTGATCTTTGGTGATGAAAATGCTCATTTATTCAATACTCCCAAAGGAATGGCGGAATGGAATAACAGCTTTTATCAGAAAAACAGACCGATGTTTGAAGAGAAAACCAAGATTCTGCTGGGTATTAATCTTAAAAAAACATTCGAAAAAAGCCTTGTCAGATTCAACAAACTGGTTCCGTTTCAGCCTAAAGCCAGGATAAGCCTGGTCTTCACGCCGATCACGGGAATTGCTTTCGGCGGATGCTCCAATGAACAGTTTGCCCTGGAGCTTAATAATAAAGGGATAGATATTCCTGTTACCCTTAAAGTGGATCTTCCCCACGAACTGAACCATATGGTTTACGAACAGTTCAGAAATGCGGATCCTGATCATGCCTCTGCCCTGAATCAGACCATAGACGAAGGATTTGCCTGCTATTTTACCTATGTATTTTTTGAAGGAAAGCTGCAAAAACATGAAGCCATTCATCTGACTCAAAAAGAATGGGACTGGTTCATCAGCAATGAGAAACAGCTTTTCACTCAATTAAAAACATATTTTGCTGACACATCCGGAAAAAATCCTCTGCTCCTGAATGAAAAAATCAAGCTGTTTCCGGAGGCTCCCAAAAACATCAATTACTGGATGGGCTTCCGGATTATTGAAAAATATGTGGAAAAGAACGGCCCTGATTCGTGGAAGGATGTCTACCGCTTAACCGCAAAAGACCTGCTGCAAAAAAGCGGCTATGAACAATACATCGAAAGCCTGTAAATTTTTCACAGATAAAATAACCTCATAACTTTTACAACCCATAACCAACCATGAAAACAATTTTCACAGCTTCTCTGCTATTGATAGTCAGCCTTATCCAAGCTCAGATTATCACCGGCAGGATCCTTTCAGAAGATAAAAGGCCTGTTCCTTACGCACGAATAGGTGTTGATCAGGAAAATCTCGGAGCGATAGCGGATGAAGCGGGCAACTACTCCATTGATCTCACCCAGGCAGACAAAAACAAGATGATTACCATTCAGATGGGAGGTTACGTGAATTTCAATCAGAAAATAGCAGATTTTATCCAGGCTAAAAACCACGACATCCTTCTCCGCGAAAAAATTACCGAGTTGCAGGCGGTGGCTGTCATCCCTAAAAAATATACCGCTAAAAACTGGGGAACCCGTGCCAAAACAAAGAAAGTTCTGTTCGGTTATAATCCCGCAAGAACCAAAGAAGATCAGTCAAAGGAATTGGCGGTACTGTTCAATAACAGCAAAAAAGTAAAGCTTCAGAAAATCAATCTTAATATTGTTGACATCAAGACCGATCAGCCCATTTTACTCAATTTCAATGTGTATTCAAAAGATGATAAACTTCCGGGACAATCCATCATTTCGGAAAAACTGAGTGTTGAGCTTACCAAAGAGCAGATTGTGGATAATACGTTTACGTTTGATGTAAGCGATAAAAACATCTGGATCGACAAACAGGATTTCTTTGTATCGATGCAGGTAATGAACGGATTCGATGGCTGGATTTATCTAAGCGGAGCACTATTGAAAAGCATATATCACAGAAAATTCTACAGCCCCTGGACGAAAACCACCATCGCCGGACCCGCCCTGAATATTGATGTTAAAGTAGAAAAATAATCTTCATCAGAAAAACCGACCTCATGAAAAAATTACTCACCGGGATCCTGTTGTTTATTTTTTATCTGGGATATTCCCAGAATGGTTCTTCTTATGACAAGTTCCGGCATTATTCAATCATCAGGAAAAACGATACGATCAATTATTATGTATATTCTCCGGAAAAAATTACGGAAACCACCGGGATCCTGCTGTTCATTCACGGATCAGGTGCCTTTCCGATGTTCAGTGTAACCAAGGAAAAAGGAGTGGTCTCTGAAGTTTCCACAATGCCGTTTGATCTGGAAAAACTGCCCCGCGATTATGCTTTCGTTATGGTTTCTAAAAAGTGCGTTCCGTTTGTCACCACGAATCAGAAATATCATGCGCCTCAATGTTACTATGAAAACGAATCTCTGAACTACAGGGTCTGGCAGTATGACCAGGTACTGAATGATATCATCCGGCAGAAGATCAGGCATCCTAAAAAAGTGGCTGTTATCGGACATTCGGAGGGAAGTGATGTGGTGGCCAAATTAGGAACCGTCAACAAAAAAATGACACATATCGGATTCTGGTCCGGAAGCGGAAGCACCCAGTATCATGATTTTGCACTCATGATCAGAAAAGAGGTCAGTGAAGGAAAAACGGATGAAAGTACGGCCATGAAAAAACTGGACAGCCTGTATGCCAAACTCCAGGAAATAGAAGCCGCTCCTAATAATACCAGCTCATTCTGGCAGGATAACACCTACAAAAGATGGCATGAATTTTCAGAACCCGCGGTGGAAAACCTGTTAAAGATAAACATCCCTATTTTTGCAGCCATCGGTTCAAAAGATCAGGCCGTTCCTATTGAATCTACCCTGCTCATCAGATCAGAATTCATCAGAAAGCATAAAAAAAATTTAACGTTCAAAATCTATCCCGGCTACGATCATGGCTTTGAAACCGTTCCCGATAATCCGAATGAAGAACCACAGGATATGTGGATGAGTGTTTTCCGTGAATTTATGGAATGGGTCGGAAATTAAATAAAAGAAGGCAGTGAGATCATATTTTCTGACCGTACAAACCTTGTTCATCATTAAATATTTCAATTCCGGGTTTATATTACCGTTACATTTTGTATCTTAAATTTCTAAAAACTAAGCAATGAAAAAGAGTCTGCTGATCCTGTCTGCTTTTATTGCCGTTCATGCTCCGGCCCAATCTACCCACGCTATAAAAGTATCTCATGCTTCCCAATACGAAGATTTTATTGAGATCGGGATAGAAATGGATAAACCCATGAGCAAATTTGAACTGATCGGACTGGATACCATGACGGTTGCCTCCCCACGGAATTCTGTGCTGAAAGAAAATAAAGACTACCCTCTGAATTACAATTACAATAACGGAAGAGGCTTTGTAAGACGTTATAACATCCCTGATAAAAAAGTGAAAACAGTGCATATTACCGGGATCATCAGCTATTTCACCCCTTCAGAGGCCAACGGTTCGTATATTGATCTGGGTACTCTTAAAAATATACAGCGGAACACAAACCTCGTCGGCAAAAAGATCAGCGAGAAAAATCAGGACCTTTATTTCAGTATTATCAATGCGGAGATGTTCCATAAAGTATTCCCGGATTTCAAATACAAATCAGACGCTGACAAAGACTACAGGAAACCTGATTTTGAAAGTTTCGACATCATGTATGCCTATCGGTACAATAACAAACAGAAACTGCTTTTTTTCATTAATGATGATCCTGACCCGGGTTACAATAATCTATCGGTCCGGGACAAAAAGACCGGCATTATCTATAAGCTGGTCAGGCTGAAAAAGAATATGCCCCAATCAGAAAGAGATCAGATTAAAGTTGAACTGATGATCGAAAATGAAAAATCAGTCAGAAAAATTCCCTTTGAGCTGAAAGATGTTGCCATTCAATCAAAATAAATGTCTTCCTATGAAATTGTTACTGATATTCATATTCCTTTCGTTGTCCTGCTATTCACAGATAAAATATCCTGTGTACCTTATTTCGGATCAGAATATTCAAGATAAAAAATTTAAGAGCACTGATGATATTTATTTCTTTTATCACAAAAACATCCAGTACATTGGTGATCTGAAGCCTCGTATTGAACTGAATTATTCTTCTCATCTTATAGAAAACTCCATTCTTATCAATAATTATAAGCAGCCTGATGATGAAATGCATAAGAAGTTCAAGAATGATTACAAAAATGTAAAAATATTTGTAGACACTCAACAGTCAACACCTTTAACAGTGACTTATCCGGACACATCTAAAATATCTCCGGAAGCTTTAGAAGCAGAAATAGACAGGATGAACGAAGGGCATGAACCTACCGTTGAAATACCCCGTATAACAACTTATTATGATGGCTACCCTGTCACCATCCATAATCTGGGAAAGCAGGAGATTATTTTAGGATTTGGAAATCATGTTCCCTTAATATTTGAAGCCTTAGATAAAGAAAATAACTGGCGGGAGATTTCCGGCATAAGAAAATATACCTGTGCATACAAAATACAGTACATCCTGTTAAAATCTAACCAAATTGCTACTGTTTTTGAACCTAAAATTAAAGGGGATTTCAAAACAAAATTCAGATACAGATTAAAAAATGTAGTATCAAATGAGTTTGAAGGAAGCCTTAATGAAGATTATTTTAAAAATTAATAAATCACCACCAGCTATGCATTTCACTAAATATATAATACCTCTTTTAGGACTCTTACTCAGCTCCTGCTCCGGTCCGGTCCCCGCATCAAAGGTTACGGATATCTCCGACATCAAAGCAGAAATCGATATTTACCAGAGTCTGACAGATTCAGCAGATAATATCATGTCGGTAGCTTTGTATGATAAAAATGATAAGGAAATCGGCAGCGATTCGATTAGCCTTTTTGTCAATGAGAAAAAAACAGAATATAAAGTGATCGAACAGCTGTATTACACCAAAAATTACCTGTACCGCATTGAAGATGTTGCCCCTGAAAATAAACAATACCAATTTCAGATCCAGCTGTCTAATGGGAAAAAATTCGATTTGGGGGCTGTTTCTGCCCTGAAGTTAAGCGATCCTTCCCGTATCATCGGCTCCGAAGCCAATACCAATCAGGATTTCTCGGTACGCTGGTCTGATCTTTATGAGGTGAATAACCTTTCTATCTCAAAAACGTTTGAGAAAAAAGATAAGGAAAATCCCAATATCACCATTGCTACGCCGGGAAGAAACGATACGGTGAAGATCAGGCAGGACGGCAGCTATTCGATTCCCAGAGAAAAACTTTTTAAAGCAGATGAAAAACTGAGCATCATCAGCATGCAATTTATCGCCCGGAAAACAGGGACGGTCCATCCTCTTCTGCTGAAAGGAAGCTATATAAAGATCTACGGCAATCATGATCACGACATATTCTTTAAATAGAATCACTATATTTACTACAATACCCACTTACATCCTATAGAGTAAGTACCTGCAGTTGACGAATATCTCCGGATGAGTTTCTGTTCACCTCTATGGAATAAAGCTTTAATAAACAACTTCATGCAAAACACTACAATCCAAAAAGAATGGTTCTCGGAAGGAGAACAATATGCAACAGCCATTAATGAAATGGTGGAATTCGGCGAAAAAAACGGCTGGGAAAACTGGAACGGTGAAGAACCACAGGATAAAAGAGAACGCTTAGCCGCTGAAATTTTTGAGCTGCTGAAAACAGCAAACCGGAATAACGAAACAGAAAGTTTCAGAGCCTGTTTTCCTCCTGCCCACTCGCCCATTATTCCTTTAATGAAAGACCAATCCCAGAGTATCGAGCAGATGCATTATATTGCAGATGAAAAAATAGTTTTTGTAACCGGAGCACATTATGAAAAAAGGCAGGCTTATCTGCTTGACCACGATCAGATCACTCCGCTTGATGAAAGCATCCATGCCATAGGAAAATCCAAACAGGGAAATGTATTTGCTATAGCCCGGAATCAGACCATCTCACTTTATCAGAACTGGGATGGCGAACTGATTCATGAGTTTTCAACCGACAAAACAATCGATTCGGGGATCACAGAAATAATTCCGTTCAATAACGGCAGTAAGGTTCTGATCGTTTCCTCCAATGGTATTTACCTGGTTTCTCAGGATGATGAAAAGCTCATTCATCCGCTTAATGAAGATGATGATGAAGACTGGTCTCCTGATATCGACATGGAAAACGCTACCCTTTCCAATGATAATGCTTATATTGTGGTAGGAGACCAATCCTACGATCACCGGATATTGGATTCCGAAGGCAATACCATAGGTACCATCGGACCTCAGTCATCCTATCCGCATTTCTGTATGTTTTCTAAAGATGACAGCCAGCTGATCACCAATTCCTGCCATTTCTACAACGGAATTACCATTGCCATTAATGCAGATCAGTATGATGGAGCTGATGTTGAAGCCTACACAGAAAGTGAGGACCTCATCTACATTAATGAAGAGATGAGAGTATATGCAGGTACTGCCACCAGAGACTATTACATTTTAGGTGATGCATATGGCTATATCAAAGCATTTGATAAAAACGGCAATCAGATCTGGAGACATTTCTTAGGATCAACCATCAGCGGAATGGTTCTCTCTGACGATGAAGAGACCCTTTGGGTAGGGTCCTGTTCCGGAATGCTTCACAAGCTGAGACTCGGAAAAGGGCACCGCGATACCCATACCATCGGAAACGGAAACCATTATGAAGATTTCAGACTGCTGATCTGGCAAAACGAACCGCAAGCCTGGAAATGGTAATGGTCTGATGATTCACTGATAATAGCCGCAAACTGAAAATTCAACAAAGTTGAAAAGCATCTTCAGTAACCTTTAATTTTAATATATTGTGTTTAGAAGTAAAGAAGTACACTTAAGTTCCCCGAAAATCTTCGGTTTTCTTAAGTGTACTTTTTATGCAGACCAATGGTTAACTTCTTACGTGAACTAAAGTGTAAAAATTCTGGTGGTTAAATGTTTCCCACAAATCCCACGGATTTACACAGATTTTTTAGGCTTAAAAAAATGAAACACTTAAGTTGCGCAGATGAAATCCTCTTAAGTTTTCTGAAAATCTTCGATTTTCTTCTTAAGTGTGCTTTTATGCAGACCAAAGGTTAGCTCCTTACGTGAACTAAAGCGTAAAAATTCCCGCAGTTAAATAGGTTTCCCAGAGATCTCGGATTTATAGAGATTTCTGAAGTTATTTCATCTTCACATGATGATGCAGATTGTTTTTTGTAATTTAGATTTTTTAAAATTTGAATACCATTACACAAAATAATTTCATGGAAAAATATGCAGTATCTTCAGACGGACAGAAAATTCATTATCAGGAATACGGAAACGGAACTCCTTCCATCATCTTTATCCACGGATGGCTGGGTAATGGAGAATGGTGGACCGCCCAGCAGGAATATTTCAAAGACCGTTATCATCTGGTGACCATGGATCTTGCAGGGCACGGAAAATCCGACTCATCCAGAACCGACTGGACCAGCTCCCGCTATGCTGATGACATCAAAGCGGTAGCAGATGCGGTTGGTTCCCCTGAAATAATCCTTGTAGGCCATTCTATGTCCGGAGCTTATGTGCTTGAAGCGGCATTAAAAATCTCCAGCGTGAAATCTCTGATCCTGATAGATACCTTAAAGAATCTGGATGAATATTTCACCCAGGAACAGGTGGAAGAGTTCTTATTTACCCATTACCGTCAGGATTTCAAAAATGCGGTGGAAAATATCCTTCCCCAACATCTTTTTGCGGAAAAAACACCGGTTGACGTGAGGAAAAAAATACAGTCCGAATTTTTGCAGAACGATCCTGAAACGGCCATTAATCTTCTTATTCCTTTATATCAGACAGATTTCAGAACGATTGCAAAACAGATCGATATTCCGGTAAGAGCCATTAATTCCGACGCTTCCCCCACTCATCCCGAAAATAACCGGAAGTATTTAAAGGATTACGATTATGTAACCATTACAGAAACCGGACATTACCCAATGCTGGAGAAGCCGGAAGACTTCAATATGATACTGGAGAAGGTTATTAAAGAATTAATTTAAATTCAAAAAAAATGCAGAATACAAGAGTTTTTGCCATGGCTTTCTCCGGGGTTTATCCTCACTACATTCAAAAAGCAGAGAAAAAAGGACGCACAAAAGCTGAAGTTCATGAAATCATATTCTGGCTCACCGGATATGACGAAAAAAACTTACAGGACATTCTGGACAACAAAACCGATTTCAAAACTTTTTTTGAACAGGCTCCGCAAATAAATCCCAATGCATCACTGATTAAAGGGGTTATCTGTGGATATCGCATAGAAGAAATTGAGGATGAGCTGATGAGAAATATCCGTTACCTGGATAAGCTCATTGATGAGCTGGCGAAGGGAAAAACAATGGAAAAAATATTAAGGACCCCTTGAAAAAGTAAAAATATACCCCGCTGATTAACCATGATTGAAAAAGCTTTTATCCATGAATACGGTAATAAAAAAGTAGAACCGGAGCATCAGGATGTGATGGATGTATTAGAAAAAAGAAATATAGGATACGAACTTTTCACCGATAAAAAGATTTTCAGAAATCAACTGAATATTGATAAGACAACATTCATGGTCGGAAATCATTTTGTTTTTTCTTCTCTATTCAAAAAATATAAAATTAAACCGCCTTGCAGCTGTTATCCTCAGAGCCTGAAAAAATACCTGCAAAGGAATATATGGGAAACAACGATACATGATCTCTGTAAAGATTCTGACAGAGATATCACCCCTGTTTTTGTTAAACCCAAATCGGACACCAAGCTTTTCACCGGATTTACAATAGAGTCCGCTGCCGATCTTTACCGTCTGTCCGAGTTTTCAAAAAATACAGCAATATACTGTTCACCAATTGTCACCTGGAAAGCGGAGTACAGGGTTTTTGTTAATCATTCCAAAATCGTCGGCATGCAATTATACGATGGTGATGAAAATGAACAGCCGGATATGGATATCATCAGGAATGCAGTAAATGATCTGGAGAATTCTGAGGAGAAAACCTGCGGATATGGCATTGACTTTGGTATTCTATCCAATGGAAAGACTGCACTGGTAGAATGGAATGACGGGTACGCATTGGGATCTTACGGTCTCGATAAGGAACTATACACCGATTTACTTATAGCCAGGTGGTCAGAAATATTAAAACAGATACCATTCTAAGACCTTTAATCCCAAAAACATGAATGAACAGATCTCAAATTATAACCGTCAGGGCTATCTTTATCTCGGACAGTTTTTTTCCGAAGCTGAGTTACAGCCGCTGGAACAGATACTCCATACCTTTCACCGGGACTGGCTGGAAAATAATGATGCGGATTATAAAGCCGGAGCCATCAACAGTCATAGCATTACTTCAGGAAAATCCATCAGTGAACAGGAAAGACTGGATATTTTCAAATTTATTTCTCAGGAAAAAATCAGGGAAATTATCAGCGGAATTTTCCCGGGAAAAGCTGTATTTCTCAATACCCAGCTATTTTTTGATCCGTTGAACCCTCAGCAGCATAATTACTGGCATCGCGACATCCAGTATACAGGAATGACCATTGAGGAACAGAAAAATACTATTCTTACTCAAAATGTCCTTCACTTCAGGATTCCTTTACAATCGGAACCCGGTATCGAGCTGATTCCGGGAACCCACCGGGAATGGGATCAGGAGGAAGAAATGGAAACCCGGCTTTCGGTGAATGGAAGAAAGCCTGACGACGATCTTGAACGGGGAAGAAAAATCCCGTTGAAAAGAGGAGATCTGCTGATTTTTTCTGCCCATATGATTCACAGGGGACTGTATGGCAATAAACGTTTTACGTTTGATATTATTTTTGGTGACGACACTCCGGAATTCAGAAATTTCATTGATTATAAAAATCATCCTTCAGAACAGGAATTGGAGTTTTTAAATACTGATTTATTTTAACCTTAACATTGAAATGAAAAACATACAAAGAGAAGATATTCAGATTCTCAGCAGATACAGTAACCTTACAGAAAAGGAAGTATCTGCTGCTCTGAAGCAGAATATCTACAACGGACAGGATTCCTGGAAGAAATTTCTTCAGCTATTTTTAATGACGCTGGGAATTGGCTTTACTGTATCGGGAATCATTTTTTTCTTTGCCTACAACTGGGCAGATGTACCCAAATTTGTAAAAATCGGCCTCACTGAAGTGCTGGTAGTAATCACAACTGGCCTTACCTTTCTTCCGAAGATCAGCCCCATAATCAGGAAAATCATCCTTACCGGAGCTGCTGTTTTGGTTGGAGTATTATTTGCCGTATTCGGACAGATTTATCAGACGGGAGCCAATGCCTACGATTTCTTTTTAGCGTGGTCTGTTTTTGTCACCTTATGGGTTGTTATTTCCAATTTTGCCCCACTTTGGCTGATTTATCTGTTCCTGATCAATACCACTTTCGTTTTATACACCCGGCAGGTAGCGAAAGACTGGGAGATGTTGTCTGTTTTCAGCCTGCTTTTCATCTTCAATGCATTGGTACTGGTTACAGCAGTTCTGATTTCAAGAGATAAAAAAGACATATCCATTCCCAATTGGTTTATGAATACGTTGTCACTGGCTGTTGCCGCCTTTGCCACCTGTGGAATTATTAACGGAATTTTCACAGGCCTCAGTGCAGAATTATTCATTTTATCGGCTTTAACCATTATCCTTTATACTTCAGGAATTCTGCATTCATTAAAGGTTAAAAACAGTTTTTATATGGCCGTCATCCCGTTCAGTATGGTGGTCATCATTTCGGCTCTGATTTTCCGGATTGCAGGAGAAAATGTAGGTTCATTTTTATTCGTTGCCCTGTTTATTTTAGGAAGTATTACCCTTGTTATTAAAAATCTGACCGACTTTCAGAAAAAATGGAAAAATGAGAACTAAAGAAAATATAAAAGAGCTGATGCATGCTCTGCAAGCCGCATCAGACAGAGAAATTCATTTTGATGAGGAAGCTATTGTTTCCGTCTATCAGAAAAAAGATGCGGACCAGTCTCTGGCCATTAAAATACTGTCTGTTTTCGGAGGAATACTGGTGTGTCTGGCCTTTATAGGATTTCTGTTCCTGGCTGATATATTCCGTTCGGCAGAAAGCATTACCCTATTGGGAGCCATCTGCATTACAGCTTCCGCAGCAGTCAGCAGATTTTTAAAGAAAGTCATTACCGATACCCTTTCGGTTTCATTTTATATTACAGGCTTTGCGCTTCTTGGATTTGGCCTTGCCAGCCAGGGAAATGATGTAGAGCTGGTGTTTATCGCAATAGCATCGGCAGTCTTATTGCTGGCTCAGAATTATATCCTTTCCTTTATTTCTGTACTCATCATCAACGGCAGTATAGCAGCACTGATCATCTCCGGGGGAATACCCAATCTGGTTTATGTCTTTATTGCAGTTCAGGCATTGGTAATTACTTTTATGTTGATGCAGGAAGCCAAAATCATCACAGCCGGCAGGATATTTTCTGCTTTATACGATCCTGTCCGTACGGGAATGGTATTTTCATTTCTGGGAACCTTGGTTTATACCGGATTTGAAACGAAGATATCCATATCAACCTTCTACACCTGGTCGTCATCAGTAGTGATTATTCTGGCAATTCTGTATGTAGTTTCTGTTCTGATGAAGACCCTGTATGTTACAGATACGTCTTATAAGATCGGGATTTATCTCCTGACAGTTCTGATTTTGTCGCCTACGGTATTATTTCCGGCTATACCGGGAGCCATACTGATTATTTTACTAAGTTTTATGGTCAATGATAAAACCGGATTTGCCACAGCCTGTTTAGGACTGATTTATTTTATCGGTAAATTTTATTATGACCTTCATTTAACATTGCTTACCAAATCTATTCTCCTGTTTTCTTCAGGGATCCTGTTTCTGGCAATTTATATATTTATCCACAAAAAGCTCACCTCCCATGAAAAAATATAAAGGGTTTATCATCCTCTTCAACCTTGTTCTCTTATTCATTTATTTTAATTATTCGGTGATCAGGAAGGAGAATCTGCTCAAAGAAGGACAGCTGGTACTGCTGAAGCTCGCCCCGGTTGATCCGCGTTCGCTTATGCAGGGAGATTATATGAGTTTAAGGTATGCGATTTCAGATATCGGTAATATAGAAGACCTCCCGAAGCGTGGTTATTGCGTTGTGAAAATTGATGCCAGCAGGGTTGCCCATAAAGTCCGGTTTCAGGAAGGCAGACTTCCGCTGAAAGCAGGAGAACACCTGATCAGTTATACTTCCAATGACTGGAACATTAATATCGGGGCAGAATCTTTTTTCTTTCAGGAAGGACATGCCAAAAAATATGAGGCTGCTGTTTACGGCGGGATAAAAACAGATAAGAACGGAAACAGTCTTTTAGTAGGGCTTTATGATCAAAATTTCAAAAAAATAAACTGATGTACGAGTGGAATTATTTTTACGGAGCCATTATGCTGAATTCCGATTACCAGGGGTTTCTGGATTTTATTCAGCATAAAATGAAAGATAAAGGATATCATTATTTCCATCCGTCAATTTTTTCGCAGGCGATCCAGGAGTATCCTTACTATTACGACAATATTCTTATTTCTTTCGGGCGGACGGCCAAGTGGTTTCTTGATGATGAAAGAGAGCTCAAAGAATTCATCAGGGAATTTGAAGATATCCTGTCCCATCTGGATTTTCAGAGCATTCAGATAAAAGTAGGCGGCGTATATAACGACTTTAGTTTTTTCTGGCTCAATAAGAAAAGACTTCTCAGTGAACCCGGAAGCGGCTATGAAATCACCATGAAATATGTACATGAAAATAAGATCCGCTTGTACGAAAGTGAAGATTTTTATTTCGGATTGGGCGAGATCAACATGTCTACGGGATGGTGCGAAAAAAGCAGTGATCCGGACGACCTGGCATCTTTTGACCGGCAATATCCGGATTTCAAATATCCTGTTGAACAGATTAACCGTTAAAAAGCTTCTCCAATTCAAAAAACTTCCCGAAATTTGCGGTCTGTGCGTTAAATAATAATTAATGAAATAAAAAATTTAAAGTCAACATACAGTAAAACTTAGGATAAGTTTTCTTCGGGGCAGGGTGAAATTCCCTACCGGCGGTTACAGTCCGCGACTCCTTTCTCCGGAAAGGACTGATCTGGTGAAATTCCGGAACCGACAGTTAAAGTCTGGATGGGAGAAGAAAATGAAACGGTCAGTAAGATTTCTTACAGGCTTACTGTGCCGTATTTCATTTCCATGTACCGAAGATTATTTTACCTTTTAAAAGGAAAAATAACATGGAAAAATTATTAGAACAATTTGGAGCAACCTCCACAGAACGTGTAGAAAAAGCACTTCTGAAATTACAACAGGGAAAAGGAATTCTTTTAGTGGATGACGAAAACCGCGAAAACGAAGGCGACATCATCTTTCCCGCCTCTACCATTACAGAACAGGATATGGCATTACTGATCCGCGAATGCAGCGGTATTGTATGCCTCTGCATTTCGGAAGAAAAAAGCAGGCATCTGAATCTGCGTCCGATGGTAGAAAACAACAACTCTAAAAACCAAACCGCATTTACCATTTCTATTGAAGCCAAAGAAGGAGTAGAATCCGGAGTTTCAGCCAGGGACCGTGTCACAACGATCAGAACGGCTGTTGCTTCTGATGCTCAGGCAGCCCATATTGCAAGCCCGGGACACGTTTTCCCGCTGATCGCTAAAAAAGACGGTGTTTTTGAAAGACGCGGACATACCGAAGGCAGTGTAGATCTTGTAAAACTGGCTAATCTCGGCGATGATGCCGTACTTTGTGAACTGACCAACGAAGACGGCTCTATGGCAAGGCTTCCGGAGATCGTTCATTTTGCTTCCCAAAGAGAGATGAGCGTAGTCACCATTGAAGATATTTATGCTTACCGCAAAATGATCAGTAACTAGAAACGCAGATCCGGAAAATGATCTTCTGAATCAGCTCTTCGGATCAACACACGCAATATATTTAACGCACAGAAAAAGCCGCTTCAAATCATTAAGCGGCTTTCTTTATGGTAATTCAGCATTAAAAAAGGATCAGAAAGTAGCAGCCGGAGCCGTATCATTATTCAGTTTTCTCTGGATTTCGGTCTTTTTTCCTTTTGAGAAATCAAAGCTTACGCCCAAAACAAACATCGATTTATTATTCATGATCTTTGTATGGACATTATAATTAACTAAACTCTGTGAAAGGCTTTTTGTTTTATACTCCGAAGGCATTCCTACCCAGTACATTCCTGTGGTGAATGTCCAGCTTTTCAGTTTATAGCTGGCAAAGACGTGACTCTTGTTTTCATTGGTCATCAGAAAAGCTCCGCTTAAGGTGTATACCGGAATATTGACCATATACTGTATGCTGAAAGACTTATATTCCGAAGAGGCTACCAGATAATTGGAGAGATAATTATTTTTGATCTGTTCCCCTGAAGCTGTTCTGATCATTTCCGAAACCGGAGCGATCATTGCCTTCAGCACAAGCAGGCTGCTTCCGAAAGGTTTGTAAGATCCCGTAAACTGCAGACCGTACTTCTGTCCGTTTTTAGCATTTTCATACGTTAATGCATACCCTCCGAAAGTATCATCCTGAACATAATACTGGTTGATCATCCTGTCTGTATATGTGTAAAACAGCGAAGCATTGAAATCAAGGTACTTATTGTTCAGCGAGTAAATCAGGTTATTGGAAAATACCTGCTGCGATTTCAGATAAGGATTTCCGCGCCTTACGATATTGGGAGCCTGCTGCACAATATTGCTGCTGAGAGCATTACTCCCGGGACTGGCCGGTCTGTAGCTTCCTGTGAACCTAAGGCTCTGATTGTTTTTAAGCTGATATGCCAGTACGATTTTTGGGGTAAAAGACCATTCATTGAACGTATTTTCGGCACTTTTATTATGAATATTGGTAAGCCCGGCACCCAGTCTGTAGCTCAGTTTACCTGTTTTTCCTGAAAATTCGGAGTACAGGTACTGTTCTGTATAATTGACGTTATAGCGGGAATATCCTGCAAGATTATTCAGATCATTGGAAATAGAAGAACCGGAAATCCTGTAACCGGACGATAATTTCCCGGCTTTAAAATCATGGGTATGAGCCAGCTCACCGACAAAATTAGTTTGTTCTGTTTTCAGGATCATATCGTTATCATACACAGAATCTCCGGAAATCGTTACCCATTCTTTGGCAAATTCCGTAATATCTGTATTGTAATGAGAACCCACTGCATTGAGGCTTACTTCATCCTTGCTGCCTATTTTTTTAGAATAATACAGGTCCAGTTTCGGATTAATATAGTTGGAGGCGTTGTTTTTAAACATCTCATGCTCTTCAGTAAAGCTGTCTCTGGTAAATAAACTTCCTCCTTTGGCTTTTGAAAAACTGTCTACAATATCCATATTCAGTTTGGCCTGAAAAGTATAATGGTCCGGAATCGTACGTGTATATCGCAATGCGATGTTCTGGGTAGTATATCCGAAATGATCTTTTCTTCTCTCGTCTGAGCGGTAATGTTCCCCGTTCAGGTTATAATCATAAATACTCTTTACCTGCCTGTCGTCATAATCCCTCATGCTAAGTGTATATTCAAATCCGAAGTCATTCTTCCCTTTGGTATAACTGGCATAGGCTGCTGCATCCACAAATCCGGTATTCAGGGCAGAAGTTACCTCAGCTCCCAGAAGATATCCTGTTTCCGTAGATCGGGTCAGGATATTCACGACAACATCCGCTCTCATTGCCCATCGTGCCGGCGGGATATCATAATACTCCACTTTTACCACTTCAGCGGGAGCCACACTCCGGATCTGAAGGTCTGTCGCTTCAACCCCGTTGATCAGAATCAGGGTTGTTCCGCCTTTGATGCTTGAAATGCTGTTGGAAATAGGATCAAGCTGCAATTCGGGAAGCGTACGGATCAGGTCTTTTGCATATCGGGCTTTTTCCAGTGCTTCTTTATCGAAAGTATAAACGGCTTTATCAGCAAACTGCTTTTTACGCTGGGATTTTAAAATCACTTCCTGGATCTCTTTGGTCTCTGAAGCACTCACCGTATCATTCTTTACCTCCTGAGAAAAGATAGAAATACTGCTGAGAAAGCAAATGGTATATATTGTTTTTTTCATATCGGAATTAGTTTTATATCTTTAGGACAACTGACTTATGGAATTTGCTACATCCTGTTTCTTTTAAATAACCAACTCCTGAAATTTTTTTTGAATTTCTGTCGTTACTAATCTTCTTTCGGCTTTGCTTATTTTTTATATCTTTAAAGCAACCTGAAAACCTGTGCATGAAAAAACTGGCCACTTTTATCGTCATCGTTCTGATCCTTCTTCCAATGCTGGTTTATCTGAATCCTTTTACATGGGGAATGGGAAGGCAAAAGAGATATTCACCCAGCTGGAAAACGAAAGAACTGATGGAAAGCCTCAACAAAAAATACAATACCAATCTGGAAATTCAGGAAGGTCCCGACACTTTATGGTACTTCAGGGATCTGAAAACAAAGAAGATCCGGAAACTGGAAAACTTCAGACTCTCTTCTTTTGATAGTGAACATCTGAATTCTAAAGCAATCCCACTGTTTGTCCGTGATTTTAAGGAAAAGTTTGTTCACCGTACCTATTTTGATTCCGTTATTGTTACTTACGGCGATTCTGTCGTTTATAAAACCCCGATACGATGAAAATCCTGACTGCTTATAAAATCCAGACGGCCGCTTACCTGTTGATTATTCTTTTCGGGCTTCAGCATTATGTGTTCAACAGCCACAGTTTCAATTATATTTTTTATGAAACGGTACTGAACTGTTTTTTTATTGCTTCCGTAGTTATCATTCTCCTTTCTGTTCTCATCATGATCATTGAAAGTATGATTACCTTAAACCGGAAAACCGTGATCAACACCGAACTGAAATACCTTATCATCAACCTGGTGCTTTATTATGCCGTTATCATGACCAGTTTTTATCTTTTCACTCAGATTCGATAAATAAATTATAGTAATCCGATATTAATATTATTATTTTTAAGTTAAAAATTAAATCATATTGAAATACGATTAGTTTTTTGCCCGTTTTTTGCTGGTATCTTTTTACACCACAAAATACAACGTCATGAAAAAGCTTCTTATGCTGATCCCGTGTTTTCTGTTTTCAGAGAACAGTGCGCAGGAATCCGAAACCATTCCGGCAGACAAGATGAACATCATCAAGACCAACGTTACCGCTTATGCCTTCCGAAACATTAACCTGTCTTATGAAAGGGCCATTAACCAATGGTTTTCTCTTAATATAGGATTCGGAACCATGCTTCAGGGAAAAGTTCCTTTCATTAATGCCTTTTTAAAAGATGAGGATGAAAAAAGATTTCAGAATTTAAGGATAAAGGCCACCAACTTCACCATTGAACCCCGGTTTTATATTGGCCACGGCTATGGTAAAGGATTTTATTTCGCTCCTTACTACCGGTTTTCTGATGTATCCTCCAACACCTTCGATTTCTATTATGATTATGATGCTCCTGGCGGAATTACCTACCCAATCCCGCTCAAAGGTAAAGGAAGCACCAAAGGGAATAGTGGCGGCCTGATGGTGGGTGTACAGTTTTTCCTCACCAAAAGCCAAAATCTGGTTCTTGATTTCTGGATTGCAGGAGCCCATTACGGAACCGGAACCGGAGACTTCACCATGACCAGCGATTATGTACTGACTCCGGATATGCAGGCACAGCTGAAAAGAGAAATAGAAAATCTGGATCTTCCGTTTGTAGATTACACGGTAGAAACCAATGCAAACGGAGCCAAAGTAAAGGTAGACGGACCATGGGCAGGCTTCAGAAGCGGGCTCTCCCTCGGATACAGATTTTAAACAATCTGAATTCAGCTTAAATATAATCTACAACAAACATTAAAACAGATCATCAGTTACTTTTACAACTTCCAAAATTTCCAGCATCCATCATCCCACCCAAACCTGCTCTTTCCGACAGCCACTTTATTTCTGGATGAAATTTGTATATTGGCGCACATTATACCAGGAAAATGATAGCATTAATCCGGCAAAATAAACTTGCAGAATTTAAACAGGTCTTAAAGGATTCCGAAGAACTTCAAATTCATGAATACCTTTATGAAATCTTGGATGACCGTCCCGTTGAGATTGATGAGGAAAGCTTTTCACCCCACGGTTATCAGATTGAATTTTTAGAAGGACTCCAACTTTATAAAGCGCTTGAAAAATCGGAAATCAGCGCAGATCATCTTAAACAGTTTTCCAATCTTTTGGTGCATCTGGCTTTTATTATGAGTGCCCATGTTCAGAATCTTGCCCATGAAGCAATGGCTCGGAACGCTTATCTTACGGATCTGGGTCACATTTACCGTTTCAAGGTTTATCCTGAGATCCGGGAAGGTATTCAGGAGCTGATTGATTTGCTTAAGAACCGATCCGGTGAAAAAAAATCTATTGCCAATCTTGCTGCTGCAAAGGCTAAAGTGAGCAATTCCATAGACAATACTCTTGAAAAATACCAGATTGGAGAAGATATGCTTCAGTTTGCGGAAGCTTTTGAAAAAGCCGGTGAAACAGAAACCGCCATAAGAATCTACCAGGGCATCATGAACGACTTTGAATGTGAATCGGTAAAATTAAGTTCCGGTATTATCCCTGAAATGACCCATGTGGACGACAGACCAAAAGCTGAAATTGAGGTTTTCAGTACAGCTAGAATAAGTTTTGAAAGGCTGACCGGTAAAAAGATACAGGAACCCAACAGAATTCATATTACAGAAAGCCGGGAAACCGAAAACAAGACTACAGTACCAGAAATGGTCCAGTCTCATGATGAACCGATGCATACTCCTGAACCTCATCGTCCTCCGTCCCCGCCACCAGCAGGGCTTGTGGATAAAATAAAAAGATTTTTCGGTAAAAATTAATCCTTTTCCCCTCTACTCAGCCTATGAATACCTCACCTATTACCAGCGGTCAGAGAATCAAAGCCATCATTGGCGGCTCCATCGGAAATCTTGTGGAATGGTACGACTGGTATGCCTATGCAGCGTTTGCCATTTATTTTTCCCATTCTTTTTTTCCGGATTCGGATCTGAATGCCCAGCTGATGAATACCGCCGGGATATTTGCGGTTGGGTTTCTGATGCGTCCTATTGGAGGCTGGGTTTTCGGAAGCATTGCAGATAAGGTCGGAAGAAAGAAGGCAATGACGCTTTCCGTATTGCTGATGTCTTTCGGTTCGCTGCTGATCGCCCTCACACCTACCTATCAGTCAATAGGAATCCTTGCACCGATGCTGCTGCTGCTCGCAAGACTGTTTCAGGGATTGAGTGTCGGCGGAGAATATGGGGTTTCGGCAACGTATCTGAGCGAAATGGCCTCTGAAAACAGACGTGGATTTTATTCCAGCTTTCAGTATGTTACCCTGATCGGCGGACAGCTTATTGCTCTTGGTGTCCAGCTGATCCTCCAAAAACTGATTCTTACGGAAGCCCAGCTGGAAGAATGGGGCTGGAGAATTCCTTTTGTGATCGGAGCGATACTTTCTGTGGTTGCTTTATACCTCAGATCCAATCTGCACGAAACGGAAGCTTTTGAAAATAAAAAAGGAACCGGTGAGCAAAAGAAAGGTACGGTAAAAGAGCTTTTAAAACATCCTAAAGCCCTTCTTACCGTAGTAGGTTTAACGTTGGGAGGAACACTTGCCTTTTATACGTACACCACTTATATGCAGAAATTCCTGGTGAATACCGTACACCTTACTAAAGAACAGTCTACCCTGATTTCTTTTGTTTCATTATTTATATTTGCGTGTCTTCAGCCTGTTTTCGGCGGATTGTCTGACCGTATCGGCAGAAGACCGCTGCTGTTGGGCTTCGGTATTTTGGGAACCTTACTGACGATTCCTCTTTTAACAGCGCTAAGCAACACCACTTCTATGCTCGCTGCATTTTTTCTGATCATGGCAGCTCTGATCATTGTAAGCGGTTATACATCAATAAATGCGGTGGTAAAAGCAGAACTTTTCCCTGCTGAGATCAGGGCACTCGGTGTAGGGCTACCCTATGCCCTTACCGTAGCTGTTTTTGGAGGTACGGCAGAATATATTGCCCTTTGGTTTAAACAGATCGGTTCCGAACATTATTTTTACTGGTACATTACAGGATGTATTCTGTTTTCCCTGATCGTGTACAGCGGAATGAAGGATACCAAGGAAAATTCTGCGCTGGATAAAGATGGAGTTTGAGAAGAAGGGAAGCAGGAAGAACAAATTACACCATTGTAATCTTCCATTAACCTTATAAAAACGTTCGCCGCAGATTTTCTGCGGCGAAAAGTCTATTTTTTTAATGATAAGCCTGTTTAAATTTCTCAATCATACTGTCCAGATTATGGCGTTGGACATACACACTTTTTACCTCTTCATACCTTGGCGACTTATAGAAAACTTCATGAAAATCCATGCTTCCGTTCCCTACTTTTACGACTTTCTGTACTTCGATATTCAACTTTCTTAATTCCTCTTTGAAGACTTTAAATTCGTCTTGGATACTAGTGCTCATTTATATTTTTGGATTTTAGTTAATAATTAAATTTACGTCATACCCCTTTTTCCCTATGGGCCTGAACATAAATTTTTATTAAAATTAATAAATTTTCCAATATAAAACACCTATCATTCATTATTTTTTTATTTATTTTGAGGATTTTTCAGCTATTTCATCATTTTCTATACAAAATAAACAATTAAACCCATCATGAATTTCACTAAAAAACAGCTTGAAAACCTCATCAGTAAAGAGAAAACCATAGGATTATACCGTTTTGATGAAGACAGGCAGTGCTTCTTCGGAGATGTGGAAGTAGAACTTTATATCCGGCGTTCCAAGGTATCCAGTTATCATTCTGTATATTATTATTTCGGAGGTTATGAAATATTTATCCCTGAAGAAAAGCAGGAAATATATGAAGGTGATGAAAGCTCAGCCAAACAGCAGGCCATTGACCGTTTCAACGGTCAGGACTTTATGGGATTTCCTGTGATTTTTGAAAACATCACCTGCGAAATTGATGAATAATTTTGCTGCAGCCTTTAATATACTCAGGACCATCTGATCCGGAAATTTAAAGAAAAGAAGAATCAGTTCAGGGAATTATGATCAGGAATGATTTAACTATGGTATTTTTTATTTAATTTTAAAAGAGAGAAAACTTAAATATAAAATACTATGAAAAAACTATTATTTCTTCTAATTTCAGGAGGATTGTGTTCCAATTTTTATTCACAAAAGGTAGAATTTCAGGAATGCGGCACTGATGAACTGATGCGAAAACACTATGAAAAACATCCTGAAGAGAAAGCCCGTGATGATGCTTTCAATCTGGAGCTTTCCAGGCAGATCAAAAGCGGAAAGCTGGCTTCAAGACTCAATACCAATCAGGTTTATGAGATCCCGGTTGTGGTACATGTTGTAGGTGACGGAAGTGCGATAGGAACCACTAATAATAAATCGGATGCGGATATCATCGCATGGATTAATTACACCAACGGGGTTTTTGCCGGAAGTTCATCCAGTGGAATGGCAGGAACCAGTGCGGTGCTTCCCGTAAGATTTGTTTTTGCCAAGACAGATCCCAGCTGTAATCCCACCAACGGGATCAACAGGATAAATGCTTCCCATCTTCCCAAATATGTAAGCGGCGGTGTCAACAATGACAATACCACCAATGCGGTAACAGCCTCTGAAATCACGGCACTGGCCATGTGGGATACCAGTAAGTACTATAATATATATGTAGTGAAAAAACTGACTTCCAATGCGGGAGCACTCAACGGTTTTGCCTATTATCCGAACAGTACCAACGACTATTCCTTCATGTCTACCAGCGCCTCTGCTGTAAATGCACAGACAATGGCCCACGAATTCGGTCACGCTTTGGGGCTTCGCCATACCCATCAGGGCTATGATGAATCTACAGGAGCCTGCCCTACCAATGTAGACTGTACTCTTGAGGGTGACCTGGTATGCGATACGGAACCTATGAAAAGCCTTTATCACCCTTCGGTTCCCTATACCTGCCAGACCGGACAAATTAACCCGTGTACGAACCAGCTCTATGCCGGCGGTGAAAAAAATGTTATGGCCTATACATTCTGCTTTCGGAATTTATTCACTCAGGGACAGGCAGACCGCGCTACTGCACAGCTCCTGCAATACAGACAGTCATTGATTAATTCTCCGGTAGCCTCTTCTACAGCGCCTGATAACAGTTCTGTACTGGCTACAGCATGTGTTCCGGCTTCCATCACCACTCCCGGTAATTATAATATTGGGATTACTTCTGTAAAATTCGGAAGTATCAACAACTATTCTACCAATTATAAACAGGCTGCTAATAATTTTTATGAGAACTTTACGGGAACGTACTGTTTGGGAACTTCAAAAACGACCATCCCAATCGGTTCTGCTACTTCACTTACCGTGACCCCGGGAACAAACAATCCCCATATCATCAAAGCCTATATTGATTATAATAATGACGGACAGTTCAGTGAAACAACGGAACTGGTTCTTAACCAAAGCGGAGTAAGCCCCGGTTCTTCAGCTACAGCCTCTGTAACCCCACCGGCCACGGCTGTTCTTAACACTCCGCTAAGGATGAGGGTTATTGGTGACTTCAACGGTACAGCCGTTACCTCCTGCTATACGCCACGATACGGACAGGTAGAGGATTATTCGGTGATCATCGCACAGAATAATATTTTAGCGGCAAAGGATTTTACAGGAAAAAATACAACCGATATTATTAAGGATGAAAGTTCGGTATATGTAAAGAGTGATGTAAAGATCGTTTCACTGCACATCTATGATGCAGCAGGAAGGCTTCTTACGAGCCAGAACGGAATTAAAGCTACAGAATACAGATTCCCGATCAGCCAGAAAAATATCATTGTGACTGCAACCGCTGTATTGGAAGACGGAAAAGTGGTTACTAAAAAGCTGAAGTTTTAAGCAGTTTGCCGGAAGCTGGAAATACTTTCAGTTATTATTAATGACAATCAGCAGGTTCTTTGCAGCTTTTATCACCTTCGTTTTTCAATTTAATATTAACATCATAAAAAAAATGAGTCCTCCGGGACTCATTTTTTATTTATTACACAAAGCTTGATGAATGACACTGTTGATTGTCAGGAGAAAAAAAAGGGAACCAACTTCGTTGATTCGATGAAGCGAATGTTTATGGTGTTCCTTTTTGTAAAGTTTCTTCCTCGTCCATTTCCACTTCATGTCTTAGCTGGGCTTTATACAGCGTGGCATAATAGCCGTTCTTATCCAGAAGTTCAAGGTGTTTTCCTTCTTCCACAATTTTTCCATGCTCCATCACGATGATCTTATCTGCTTTTTCGATGGTGGAAAGCCTGTGGGCAATGATGATGGAGGTTCTGTTCTTAGTAATTTTTTCGGTAGCTCTCTGAATGAGTTTTTCACTTTCATGATCAATAGATGAAGTGGCTTCATCCAGGATCAGGATTTTAGGATCGGAAAGATAAGCTCTGAGGAAAGACAGCAGCTGCCGTTGTCCCAGAGAAATGGATGAGCCTCTTTCGCTGACTACGTAATCGTATCCTCCCGGAAGCTGCTCGATAAACTGATCCACTTCAATCTCTTTAGCCCCTGCTTTTATTTTGTCCAGGGTAATGCTTTCGTCTCCAAAAGCAAGATTTTCAAAAATACTTCCGTGGAAAAGGAAAACATCCTGCAGCACCACGCCAATATGGCTTCTCAGGTTATACAGTTCATAATCCTTCAGATCTACATCATCAATCATGATCTTCCCTGAATTGATATCATAGAGCCTTGTAATAAGGCTGATAATTGTAGATTTCCCGGCTCCGGTAGCGCCGACGATTGCCACTGTTTCTCCAGGATTTACTTTAAAGTCTATGCCTTTCAGGACTTCCTGCTTTTCATCATAGGCAAAACGGACATTCCGGAATTCAATTTTACCATCAAAATGATCTTTTTTTACGGTTCCGGTATTTGGCATTGAATTTTCTTCATCCATCAGCCCTAGAACTCTTTCTGCTCCTACAATACCTCTCTGAATGTTATTGAAGCGGTCTGCAATCTGTCTCAGCGGACGGATCAGCATGGAAATATACTGAATAAAAGCAATCACTACTCCGGCACTGATCGTAATATAGCCTCCGTAGAAAAGAATAAATCCGATAAACAGCGAAGAAATAAGTTCTACGACAGGGAAAAACAACGAAAATATAAATACCGTTCTCAACAATGCTCCTTTCAGGGCAATATTGATATCATCAAATTTTTTAAATTCTGACTCCTGCCTGTTGAAAACCTGAATAAGAGGCATTCCGGCAAGTCTTTCCTGTACAAAAGAATTCTGAATAGCCGTCCAGTTCCTTTCATCTCCGAAGGCCTTCTTCAGTCTTTTCTGGAAAAACCGTGTAATCACTACCATCAATGGAAGGATCGCCAGCGTAATATAACTCAGATGTACATTGGTATTGAACATCATGATCAGAACAAAAATAATTCTCAGGATATCCCCGAAAACCATAAGGAATCCGTCTGTATACACGGTTGCGATGGTTTCCACATCTCCTACTGCGCGGGTTACCAGCTGCCCGATCGGCGTTTTATCAAAAAAAGAGGTCCTGAAATAGATCAGCTTGGCGTACAGCCTCTGTCTTATATCACGGATTACGTTCTGCGAAATAAAGTTGGAGAAATAGACCAAGAAGAAGTTCAGTACCGTTTCTGCAAATACCAGCCCTACCAATATATAGATATGCTTCATCATCAAAGCTTTATCTTTCAGCTTGGTAATATCATTATCCACCACTTCCATCGTAAGATAAGGTCTGTAGGTAGAAACAATAGACAGTATTACGGAAATGATTAAGGTAAGGATGAACCAGGAACGGAATTTCATCCCGATAAAGAACAGCCTCTTAATGATTCCCCAGGTATCTTGTTTTTTCATTGAATTGAAGAAAAGAATTAAAAATTCTATGCAAAAATAAGACTTTATAATTTCCCAGCCTTTAGAACTTCAGCAAATCCTCATAGAAAAATCAAGATAGAGAGTATTTACAGAATGAATTATTTTTATAGCTTTTCTGATCCGGTCCGTTAGGGTTAGAAATCCGGGGCAGCATTTTTCACCTGTTAAGGCATATTCTTTTTCCATCGGCTGTAAAGGTACCAGCCCGTCAGAAAGGCTGCCATCACCGAAAGAATCCAGCCCAATATATTAACCAGGGTGAACGAATGAAAATCAATATCCTGGGTATAATGATTAGGATCCAGGATGATCCCGATGATTCCGTAGATAAGTCCGAATATAAACTGAACTCCCAAGCAAAGAGTTACTCCTGAAAGGCCATACAGCCATTTTTTCTTTCCGAACCGGGCAGCCAGCTTCTGAAAACAGAAAAATACAACGACAGCAATAATAACAGAAATCATAGGCTTTGGGTTTTAAAATTCATATCCTACATCCACAAGATATAGCCCATGTCCCGGAGCTGAAGTTCCTGCAGCATTGCGGTTTTTATCTTCTATTACTTTACGCAGATCTTCCGGTTTTATTTTTCCGGTACCGATTTCTACCATTGTTCCCACTATCGCACGAACCATATTTCTGAGGAAACGGTTCGCTGAAACGGTAAACTTCAGTTCTGTATCCTCCTGCTCCCACTCTGCTTTGTAAATCTTGCAGATATTCGTTTTGTTATCGGTCTTCAGTTTCGCAAAACTTGTAAAATCCTCATATTCAAAGAGAATCTTGCAGGCCTCATTCATTTTATCAATATCCAGAGGTCTTTTCCAGTGCTGCCATGCAGATTCCTGAGTGAAAGGGTTCTTGGCTAAAGAAATATAATATTCATAGGTTCTGTACGTTGCATCAAAACGGGCATGGAAATCATCCTTAACAGGAAATATTCTTTTCACGGCAATATCAGGAGGCAGGAAACTGTTCAGCTTGCGTGGGAAGTTTTCATCCAGCGCTTTTTCCGTGTCAAAATGGGCAAATATTTTTTTGGCATGAACTCCGGTATCGGTACGCCCGGCTCCGGTTGTTCTGATCTCTTCCCTTAAAATAGTGGAAAGTGCTTTTTCCAGTTCTTCCTGTACAGAAACGGCGTCCGGCTGTATCTGATAGCCGAAATAATTTTTTCCGTTGTAAGAAAATTCAATAAAGTATCTCAATGTATTACAATAACTCCACAAAAATACTTTAATTTAACGAAATAATTGTTGAAAAGTCTTTGAGAATATTACACCAAATCCCTGTGAAAATTCCTATTTTTGCAATCGTATGAAAAGATGGTACCTTTATCCTTTTTCCCTGGGTTATCATTTGGTAACGGGTATCCGAAACACAATGTATGATCTGGGAATTTTTAAGTCAACAAAATTCAAGACCCCGATAATCAATGTCGGGAACCTTTCTGTAGGCGGAAGTGGAAAATCGCCTATGGTGATGTATCTTGCCCAGTTCTTATCCAAACACTACAGAACCGGTGTGCTTTCGCGCGGTTACGGAAGGCTCACCAAAGGCTATGAGGTAACGAATTATGAAAGCAACTATAAAATGGTGGGTGATGAAGCCATGCAGCTGTTTGAACGTTTCAAAAACCGTTTTGTGATTGCCGTTTCAGAACAAAGAGTTCCCGGGGCTAAAAAAGTGATTGAGGACATGGATCTTGATGTTCTTGTTCTGGATGATGCCATGCAGCACAGAGCGATTAAAGCGGGCTTCAATATCCTGATGACCGATTTTAATGATCCTTTTTTCAAAGACCATCTTCTTCCGGCCGGAGATTTGAGAGAATCGAGAGCGGGATCTAAAAGAGCCAATATCATCATGGTGAGTAAATGTCCGGATGAACTGACTGAGGAGACCAAGAGATATTATATTTCAAGAATCAGACCTTCCCATCACCAGAAAGTATTCTTTTCATCCATTGGTTATGATGAGAATGTGTACGGGAAAGATAAAATGCTTCCGGATAACAATCTGAACTATTATGATATTTTACTGATCACCGGTATTGCCAACCCCAAACCACTGCTGGAACATCTGGCAAAATTTTCACAACGCGTTAAGCACCTGAAGTTCAGGGACCATCATAATTTCACGGAAGATGACATTAAAAAGATCACAGCCGAATACAAAAAATTAGGCGAATATAAACTGATCTTAACTACGGAGAAAGATTATGTACGTCTGAAAACTTTTGACTATCTTAGAGAAATTGTTTACTACTGGCCTATCAATGTCATTATTGATAAGAAAGAAGAATTCAATCAAATCATCTTAGATTATGTTAGAAAAAATTAAGCAGACTTCAGAATTCATTAAAGGTATTATTCAGGAAATTCCTGATTTCGCCATTGTTTTAGGTTCGGGACTGGGAAAACTGCAGGACGAAGTGCAGCCTATCCATACCCTGGAATATACGGAAATCCCCAACTTTCCGCAGGTAACAGTTGCCGGGCACGGAGGAAAATTAATCTACGGAATGCTTGACGGTAAAAAAGTTCTGATGATGAGCGGCCGTTTTCATTACTATGAAGGACATTCTATGGAAACCGTGACCTTTCCGATCCGTGTTTTTCATCTGCTGGGAATTAAAAATCTTATCCTTTCCAATGCTTCAGGGGGTGTAAACCCTGATTACAGCGTTGCAGATATTGTTATTTTAAAAGATCATATCAACATGATGCCCGAGCATCCACTTCGTGGCAGAAATATAGATTCATTCGGACCGCGTTTTGTGGATATGAGTGAGCCTTACAACAAAAAAATGATTGAAGCAGCAGAAAAAGCGGCAGCCGAACATAACCTTAAAATCCATCAGGGCGTTTACGTAGGATTACAGGGACCAACCTTTGAAACGCCGGCTGAATACGGGATGATCAAAGCCATTGGCGGAGATATGGTCGGAATGAGCACCGTTCCGGAAGTGATTGTTGCCCGGCATATGAGCATGGATGTTTTCTGCATCTCTATCATTACAGATCTTGGCGGTCCCGATATTGCCTTTTCCGTTTCTCATGAAGAAGTTCTGAATGCTGCCAATAAAGCAATGCCTAATGTAATTGCGGTTGTAAAAGGGCTGATTAAAAATTATCAGTAACCATTTCCCTGTTATTCCTGAGAATACAAAATCGTTTTTTAACCACAAAATCTACATCGGTTAAATATTACGCTGATCTTTATAGGTATTTTTAGCTCGCAGATTTGGCGATCATACAGATTTTAAAAAAACTGTTGTGTACTTATATGTGCAATATATTAAACTTAAAAATCACCAAAGTATTTCATCTTTTGCCTCTCTTTTGTGGTTAAAAAACAAGGTTCCCCTATTCCCTTAAATAGTGTAGTCTTTCATAGAAATTTTCAATCTCATAAATTTTTCTTAATTCATCAAAAAACAATTTCCGATTGCGTTTCATTGTTTAGTTTTGTACTATGAAATTGTAGATATGATAGATATGAGAAAGTTGTTATTCATTTTGATGATCAGTATTTTCGGGTTAAGTTATTCCCAGGAAGTACCGGCTGTCCTTAAGAAAGGTTTCTCCAAGGAAGCTTTAAAGCAGAAACTGGAAGATGAAGAGGGCAAAAGCATTACCATTCAGCAGATCCTGGATCAGCATAAAGGAAAAGTTCTGGTTATTGATTTTTGGGCCGGATGGTGCCGGGACTGTTTACAGGCCCTTCCGAAAGCAGAGGTATTGGAAAAGAACAATCCGAATGTGGATTTTGTCTTTTTATCGCTTGAAAGATCAAAGGAAAGTTTTGATAAAAGCCTGGTAAGATTCAACATGAAAGAAAAAGACAATTACTGGTTTGCTACCGGATGGAAGAATAATTTCAACAATTATATTGATCTTAACTGGATTCCGAGATATATGGTTATCGATCAGAAATCGGCGATTGCCAAATATTACGCTATTTCACCGGAAGACCCTGAAATTCAGCAAACCATTGATAAGCTTGTAAAATAATCCGACATTTGAGATCATGACTATAAGAGAAGCAACCGAACAGGATTTAGAAATTCTTTTAACGTTTGAGCAGGGCATTGTTTCAGCAGAACGACCTTTCAACACTACCCTTATTGAGGGTGAAATTCATTATTATGACTTAAGCCATTTTATTAAGTCTCCTGATGCCGTTTTAATCATTGCTGAAGAAAACAATGAAATTGTGGGCTCCGGATATGGGCTCATTAAGAATACGGATAAGGATTACTATACCTTTAAGACCTACGCCTACCTCGGATTTATGTACGTAAAACCTGAATACAGAGGCAAAGGAATCAATAAACTGATCACTGATGAACTGATCAGCTGGTCGAGATCAAGAAATATTTCAGAGATCAGGCTGGATGTATACGCCCAGAATGAACCCGCTATAAAAGCTTATGAAAAAGCCGGATTTGAGCCGCTGCTTCTTACGATGAGACTGAAAGATCAGGAAGGGAAGTTTGAATAGGGAGGATAAAATTTAAATATAGTCGGAAATGTATGCCAAAGAAGAAGCAAAAGCAAAAATGCAACGTTTTGTAGACTATGAAAATAACCTTCGTGTATGGAACGACTTAGGAAAACCAGATATAGTTATTTATGATCATCTTACTGAGGAGCATTCTTTCGGGTGGGTATTTTACTGGCAGATAAAGGATATTAAGAAAGATTTATCTAATATTCTTATTGGAAATGGCCCTATTATTATAGAGAAAGACACTCTTAATGTTTATTGTATGATGACCGCTATGTCTACTGAAGAGAATATTGAATTATATAAAAAAGATAAAAATAAATTACTTCAGTTAGAAGAAGACCAGGACGGTTTTTTTGATCCTGTAAATATTTAACTTAGAGAAATCTATATCTACCCATTTTGACTCCTCATTATATCGGGAATGAAAACCCGGCCAGAACTCACTTCAAAATAAAGGAATCCATATCTTTGTATCATGGATCTGCCGCTTCGTAAAATTATTCATGTGGATATGGATGCATTTTATGCTTCCGTGGAGCAGCATGATCATCCGGAGCTTAAGGGAAAACCTATCGCCGTGGGAGGCCAGCACCGTGGTGTAGTGGCTGCCGCAAGCTATGAAGCCAGGAAATATGGAGTCCGTTCTGCTATGCCCAGTAAAACGGCCAAAGAGAAATGCCCTCATCTGATTTTCGTTTCACCCCGCTTTGCCCGGTATAAAGAGATTTCCAGAAAGATCAGGGATATTTTTTATGAATATACGGATCTGGTGGAGCCCTTGTCTCTGGATGAAGCCTATCTGGATGTTACTGAAAATAAAATGGGCATGGAATCTGCCAACCTTATAGCCCGGGAAATCCGTCAGAAAATTTTTGATCAGACCGGTCTAACCGCTTCCGCAGGGATTTCTGTGAATAAATTTTTAGCCAAAGTCGCTTCGGATATTAATAAACCAAATGGGCAGAAAACCATTCATCCGGACAAGGTGGAAAGCTTTCTGGAAGAGCTTCCCGTAGAAAAATTTTACGGCGTAGGAAAGGTTACTGCTAACAAAATGTTTAGTTTAGGCATTTATAAAGGAAAAGATTTAAAGAAAAGATCGCTTGAAGAACTGGACCGCCTCTTTGGAAAATCCGGCAGGCATTATTACAATGTCGTACGGGGCATTCATCCTTCGGAAGTAAAACCTCATCGTATCCAGAAAAGTGTTGCTGTTGAAAGGACTTTTTTTGAAGACCTTTTCGATGAACAGCAAATCGATGAAAAACTGGACAATCTTGGCCAGGAACTTCACCAGCGCTTACAGAAAAATAATATCCTGGGAAGGACGCTGACTTTGAAGATTAAGTATAAAGATTTTTCTATGTTTACAAGAAGTATAACAAAGGAAGAGTATTTTTCATCTCCGGAACAGTATTTCAATACCGGGAAAAAACTCTGGGAGCTCCGTCCCTACAACAAACCGGTACGGCTGCTCGGGCTCTCCCTCTCCCATCTGAATACGGAAGAAAAAAAACAGGTTTCCATTCAACTAAAAATCCCGTTTGAGGAATTCGAAAATCAGTAGCTGAAAAATTTTCACTATCTTGTAGTAATCAAATCCTGAATATATGAATCCAACGATGCTCCAATTTTTCCACTGGTATTCCGAAGGAGAAGGAAAACTGTGGAAGGAAGCCACAAAAGAAGCCAGACATCTTGCCCGGTTGGGAATAACTTCCGTATGGTTTCCCCCTGCCTACAAAGGAACAAACGGAGGTTATTCTATCGGATATGATGCCTATGATCTGTATGATCTGGGAGAATTCGATCAGAAGGGAACCATTCCGACAAAATACGGTTCCAGGGAGGATTATATTAAAGCCATTAAGGCCTTAAAGAAACAGCATATAGAAATTATCGTAGACATTGTTCTGGGCCATAAGGCCGGAGGTGATGAGCTGGAAACATTCAAAGCGGTAAAAGTAGATGAGAACAACAGGGAAAAAGTGATTTCTGATGTGATTGATATTGAATCCTATACCAAATTCACTTTTCCGGGCAGAGGAAAGAAGTATTCTGATTTTGAATGGAATTTCACCTGCTTCAGCGGAGTAGATTATGCAGAAGGCATGGATTCCCATATTTTCAAAATCCAGTCTGAATACGGAAACGACTGGGAAGAGATGATTGATGATGAAAAGGGCAATTACGATTACCTGATGTACAATGATATTGAGCACCGAAACCCTTTTGTACGTGAGGAACTGAACAATTGGGCCAAATGGTATTTCGACCAGATTGATTTTGACGGGGTAAGGCTGGATGCCCTTAAGCATATCTCCTTTGATTTTTATAAGGAATGGCTCACTATGCTCCGCTCCAATACCGGAAAGAATATTTTTGCAGTCGGTGAATACTGGGCTCCGGGTCACCTGCATCTCCTGCAAAAGTATATTGAAGTAACGGAAGGCTGCATGAGCCTTTTTGACAGTTCACTCCAGAATAATTTTCATAATGCCTCAAAGGAAGGCGGTTCTTACGATCTCCGAAGAATCTTTGAAGGATCACTTACGGAAGCAGATCCGATGCATTCGGTAAGTCTTGTGGACAATCATGATACACAGCCGCTTCAGGATCTCGAGGCTCCGGTAGAATCCTGGTTTAAACCTATTGCCTATGCATTAATCCTTCTTCGGGAAAAAGGCTATCCGTGTATTTTCTATCCGGATCTGTATGGTGCCCATTATATAGATAAAGACGGAGCCGGTAATGATCAGGAAATTTTCCTGCCGAAGGTTGACGGTATTGAAGAACTGCTTAAAGCCCGTAAGGATCATGCTTACGGATTGCAGCGTGATTATTTTGAAGATGCCAACTGTCTGGGCTGGACCCGTGAAGGTAATGAGGACTACACCGGATGTGCAGTTGTTCTGAGCAATAAAGACGCCTATAACAAGCCTATGGAAATCGGAAAAAGATATGCCGGAAAAAAATTCCATGATCTGCTTAAACGGTTTAAAGAAAAAGTAATCATTGATGAAAACGGATGGGGAAATTTTCCGGTTCCGGCAGGCAATGTAAGTGTATGGATTTCTGAATAATTTAAATATAGGCAGGAAGCTGTAAGTTCCTTTTAATAATGACAATTCCTGTAAAAATATAAAAAGCATACATGATCCTGATCCAATGAGGGACGATGTATGCTTTCTTTTAATGGTATGAGAACTTAAAAAAAGGCTCTAACATTGAATACCCCGGCAGTTCATAAAATCACTGGCCCATTCGCAACAGAAATTCTCCTCGTTGTAGGTACAGCATACGCGGTTTCCCCAACGGTCTCCTGCTTTCAGGTTTTTAAGCTTTTCTCTTTCGATTTTTCGTACATGTAAAAGATTTTTTGGTTTCATAATGATTGTTTTTTATGATTTGACTGATTAAATATACATAAAATATCACTATATATTGAATAATAAGAACCAACAACCTTATCAGATCTATCTACAACATAAAAACCGTATCAAAATGAAATTTTCCTGACGTTCAGAATATCCGGCCTTTCAGATTGTTCGGAAATCTGCCCGGTTCTGGCAAATTCTGCCCAAAGGGTGCGGATTTTCTTCCCATTTTCATGAATGTATTCCCAGGAAACATTTTTCAGCAGCTCAGCAGCCTCCCAGGCCTCTTTATTTCCAAAAATAAGCGGAAGATCAATACAATGAGCCGCTCCGATCGGATTATCATTCAGTTTTGAATGAATCCTGAACAGATAGACATTTCCACCGGCCTTTGCATATCGTTCAGCAAAAAGCTCTGCGGGTTTTCCATAAATAAATTCCGTTGTTTTCCGGACTGTCTGATCCATAATTTTCAGGCCGAGTCCTTTTCCGAAATATTTATTGAAAGCTTCTGAAGTTTTGAGATAAAATGCAGTTTCATCATTATTCAGGCCGATCAGCACGTCATATTTTTTAGCGTTGGCTTTCCATTTTTTTCCTGCTTCATTTTCATTGCATAAAGGAGGGAAACCATATTGTGTCCCGAAAGGCATTGCTGCTTTAAGGCCATACTTCATGACAGACGGAACATATTTTCCGTATTCGTCCATCATTTTAAAAATGTCGGTTTCATCTTTCAGAAATTCTGTTTTTTTCAGGAATTCAGCAGACATTTTCTGTCTTTTGTGGCGTAATCCCAAAGGTGCACTCTGAATGATCACCCGTTGAAATAAATTATCAACTCCTTCAGCAATCATAAGATGGGCAATGGCATCACCGCCCGAAGACTGTCCTAAAAGAGTAATATTTCCGGCATCACCACCAAAATCGGCAATATAGGTTCTGATCCATTTCAAAGCTTCTATCATATCAAAAAGGCCAAGATTGGCAGGTCTTGTTTCATCACCACCTAAAAATCCGAAAAGGCCAAGCCTGTAAGATACATTAACAACGATCACCTGCTGTTCCCTTACCCACTCTCCGGCATCAGAAGTAGGCAGATCACCACAGCCAATCTCATGTGAACCTCCATGGATCCAGACAATAACGGGAAGTTTTTCATTCTCTGTAAAATCAGCAGGTCTGATCACGGAAAGATATTGTGTTGATTCATCCGGATCAAAATCATCAATCTGCGTGGGACCGATCATTTTTTCTACCAACGGACTGATTTTCTGTGGACATACAGGAGTCTTAATAGGGGCAGCGATATCCGACGAAGGGGGTTCCGGAACAGGTTTCTGAAATCTTTCGGAGCGTGCATACCGGATACTTGCAGTCCTGATAACTCCTTCTTCCTTCCATCCTGTAATGTTTCCGAAACGGGTATTGAACACATAGGGTTCTCTCTGCTGTGATTTCATTTTTGATTAGTGAAAACTTTTACCTTTAAAGATACCTTTGTTTTTTGAGAATAAAAAATTTACGGGGTTGATAGCCACTAATGAGAGTACTCATTTTCATAACGGGATTAATGGTACTGGTGTTTCAGATGATCAGTTCAGGGATTTGTATTCACTAGGGGAAATGCCCACTTTGGTTTTGAAAAGCCTTGTGAAGTGCTGCGGATATTTAAATCCCAGATCATAAGAAATCTCACTGATGGATTTCCCCTGATCCAGAATCTGTTCTTTAGCTATATCAATCAGTTTGTTATGGATAAATTCCTGTGCAGAGATTCCCAGCTCTTTTTTGATCAGATCCCCGAAATAATTGGCGGAAAGGTGAAGTTGCTCCGCAAAATAATGCACCATCGGAAAGCCTATGGTCTTCGGGTTTTCAGATTTAAAATAATCATCCACCAGCTTTTCAAATTTCCCGATCAGTCCCTGATTGATGTGATCCCTTGTGATGAACTGCCGGTCGTAAAAACGCATGCAATAGTTCAGAAACAGTTCGATATTATTTACGATCAGCGATTTGCTGTGCTTATCGATAGACTGTTCGAGCTCAAGCCTGATGTTTTTAAAACATTCCAGTACGATTTCCCTTTCTTTTTCTGAAAGATGCAGGGCTTCATGCACATCATAGGAAAAGAAAGAATACGCATTGATATTTTTTCCAAGACTGGTTCCTTTAATCAGATCCGGGTGAAACAAAAGCGCATAACCTGCCGGCTGAACATATTTTCCGTCATTGGTAACCCCGCTGATCTGCCCGGGAGCAATAAAAACAAGGGTTCCCTCCTGGTAATCATAACTGTGCTTACCATAATGCATATCCCCGCAAATCACATCTTTCAGAAAAACGGTGTAGAAGGAATACGTCCGCCTATACTGGCATATAGGATCTGATTTGGAAAAATCAACTACACTTACCAGCGGATGAAGCGTTTCCTGATTCGCCATTTTATTGTATTCCGAAACACTGCTGATCTTTTCAACCTCCTGATCTTCCATAAACTATGTTTTAAATCTTAATCAAAATTACTACTTTCCCACAGACTTTTGAACAGGAACTGTAAAATTGGTAGGTATTCCGGTGATCCGTATAAGTTATATTTTTCCGAAAGTTTCGACTTTTGTAGGGTTATGGAAATACCGAATACCAATATTTTCCCGAAAGGAGAAAAAGCGCCTGCCGATTATTTTTCGGGAGGAACAGCATGGGTACATATCGTAAAACCCGATGCTGATGAACTGAACTGCCAGATCGCCCATGTTACTTTTGAACCGAAATGCAGAAATAACTGGCATTCTCATGGAGGCGGACAGATTTTAATCGTAACTTCAGGAACAGGATTTTACCAGGAAAAAGGAAAACCTGCACAGGTTCTTCATGCCGGCGATACGGTAAATATCCTTCCGGGAACTGTTCACTGGCACGGGGCAGCTCCTGAGAGTGAGTTTACCCACATCGCAATTAACCCGAATACTAAAAACGGTATTGTGGAATGGATGAATCCTGTAAGTGATGAAGAATATTATAATCTATAAAGTAAAAAATATACAATGAGCACAATTACGGTAAAAGCGTACGGAGCCGAATCGACAACGGCTGACCTGAAAGAAATGAATATTGAAAGAAGAGCGGTAACTTCCAAAGATGTGGAAATTGAAATTCTATATTGCGGGGTATGCCATTCTGATCTTCATACAGCACGAAATGACTGGGGCGGATCTCTGTATCCGGTAGTTCCGGGACATGAAATCGTAGGAAGAATTACCCATGTAGGCAGTGACGTTTCCAAATTTAAAGTGGGTGACCTTGCAGCAGTAGGCTGTATGGTGGATTCATGCGGACACTGTGACAGCTGTAAACACGATCTTGAACAATACTGTTTAAACGGTTTTACAGGAACCTATAACGGAAAGGATAAACATTTGGGAGGTCATACTTTCGGTGGATATTCTCAAAAAGTAGTAGTTGATGAACATTTTGTACTGAGTGTTCCTGAGAATTTAGATCTTGCTGCTGTAGCTCCCCTTTTGTGTGCAGGAATCACCACATGGTCTCCTTTAAGACACTGGAATGCAGGCCCGGGTTCTAAGGTAGCAGTTGTAGGATTGGGAGGATTAGGCCACATGGCCATTAAACTGGCAAAAGGGCTGGGTGCAGAAGTTACCTTATTCTCAAGAACACCTGGAAAAACAGAAGATGCCAAACAATTGGGTGCCGATCACGTAGTTATTTCCACAGAGGATTCCCAAATGGACGCCGTAAAAGGAAAGTTCGACCTGATCATTGATACGGTTCCGTATGAGCACGATATCAATCCTTATATGCAGACCCTTACCCTGAACGGAACTTTGGTTCTTGTAGGATTTGTAGGGGAATTTGAAAATGAGGCCGTAAGTACAAGACCGATGATTTTCCAACGCCGCTCTGTAGCAGGATCTCTGATCGGTGGTATTGCCGAAACCCAGGAACTACTTGATTTCTGCGGAAAACACAATATTGTTTCAGAAATTGAACTGATCAATATGCAGGATATTAATCACGCTTATGAAAGAATGCTGAAGAGCGATGTAAAATACCGTTTTGTGATCGACATGCAATCAATGTAATTTTCTGTATATATTCTAACATTAAAGGCTCTTCTTACGGAGAGTCTTTTTATTTTTTGGGTTATTTGATTTTCAATGGGCTGATTATTTTCTGTATTTTCCTTCCATATCCTGAAAGGCCCATTCTGCCATAGCATCAATCACCGTCCCCAATCCGGCACCTGCTTCACTTAACTGATAGGTAACATGGGGCGGAACTACAGGTCGTGCAGTTCTGATGATCAGACCGTCTGCTTCGAGCTGTTTGAGATGCTGAATCAGCATTTTCTCGGTGACGGCAGGAATGGCCTTCTTCAGTTCACTGTATCTTTTTTCACCTGTGGAGAGGTTAAAAAGGATAATTGGTTTCCAGAAGCCTCCTATTCTCTCCATTACATACATCACAGGACAGTCCTGCAATACTTTTCTGTTTTCCTGAATGGTTGAACTTTCTTTAATTGCTGTCATAATAATGATACCTACTTTAGGGTAAGTACTTGTAAAAAAGTAAGTACAAATATAACTTTGTATCCGGAAATAAAAAAATATTTATTATAAAAATTGCTGATAGATAATCAGTTCCATAAGAGCAGTTTATATTCAGCGATTATTAAGATTATTAAAAACAATAAAAAATTCATCTATGAAAATTATCATCACAGGATCATTAGGAAACACAGCCCGCCCTTTAGCACAGCAGTTAATTTCAGAAGGGCACACTGTTACCGTCATCAGCAGTAACGAATCCAGAAAACAGGAGATTGAAAATTTAAAAGCTATTCCGGCTATCGGGTCCATAGAAAATGTTGATTTTCTGGCTCAGACCTTTGAAGGTTCGGATGCTGTTTTTTTAATGACACCTCCGGCCATAAGTGCCACAAACATTGTTGAAAACACTATTCAAGCAGGAAAAAACTATGCTGAAGCATTAAAAAGAGCCCAGGTAAAAAAAGCCGTCATGCTGAGCAGCGTAGGAGCAGCATCTCCTGTAGAAAACGGACCTATCAAAGGGCTTCACCACATTGAAAAGCTTTATCGTGAAGTTGAAAATACCGATTTTACCTTCTTAAGAGCCGGCTATTTTTACACTAATTTTTTCAATGATATTCCGCTGATCAAAAATGCTGGAATTATCGGCGGCAATTATCCGGCTGATGCCATTATTCCGGTTGTGCATCCGGAAGATATTGCCAAGGCCGCTGCGGAAGAACTGGTGAACAATAAAACAGGTAAAAACATCCGCTATATTGTAGGCGACAACCGGAAAGCTTCTGATTTCGCAAGCATTTTAGGGGTTTCAATAGAACAGCCGGAACTGCCGTGGATAGAATTTTCGGATGAAGATGCCTTCAACGGAATGCTTCAGGCAGGTCTTCCACAGGATATGGCCGAACTGTATACTGAAATGGGAAGAGGAATGCGGACCGGTATTGTACAGAAAGACTTTATTGATCATGGTGCGCCTGTGACAGGAAATATTAAGCTTGAAGATTTTGCAAAGGAGTTTGCAGGGAAATACTAAATTGATTTTCCATATAAAAGTTTCGGCGCGCCAGAGGCGCGCCGAAACTTTTGCCAGTGTTTACTCCGAAGTCAGGAAACTTCGGAGAGCATCGGCCTATTATTTAAGAGCCTGTCTAAATTTCTAAATTTAATTTTTTGTAGAACATTCGAATCTTTATCTCAATGATATTTTTGAAAATAAAGATGATGATTTTTTACCACGCAAAGCTTTATGAATCATGCTGCTGATTTCAGGAGCAAAGAAGGAATCAACTTCGTTGATTCGTCTAAGCGTATACATAAGTATACCGCTTCATCTGCGTTATCTGTAAAATCTGCGGGAGAAAATACACATAACATCCGTGAAATTCGTACAATCTGTGGAAATTTTTTTAATCCCAAACCTAAGGTTAGGCGAATTAAAAAACCAAAGGATTAATGATCATGTATACATTTTTTCAAATAAAACTTAAACAGGCTCTAAGACTGGTCTCTATTACTTTTTATGCTGCAGAACCTCTTTCAGGACTTTCAGTTTACCATCAATCGGCTGTTCTGTTTTTAAACCGAGAATTTCAGTCACCAAAGGATAAACATTGATATTTTCAAACTCATTGATGATCTGATTGGTATTGAATTCAGGCCCCCAGGCATAGAAGACGGCTTTCATTTCCGGAACCATCCTGGGATTATACCCGTGTTTTCCTATGGAGGTTTTCTTTCCTTTTTCAAGGAATATTTTCGGAGCATTCGGGATCAGAAGGATCTGCCCGATTCTGTTGTAACGGTCGTCTTTTGTAGCAAAATGCAGGTATTTCGGGAGCTTTTTATCGAGGTAAACTTCATAGTCAGCAGTTTTATGGGCTTTCAGTTCTTTATACACGGTTTTTACCTCAGCCGGATTTTTAACATATACCCTCAGCAGGGTCTGGGAATTATAAAAATCGAACCTGCTTTTATCAAAAAGTAAAGAAGGAATTTCCAGTGGGGATCCACCGTCTACTTTTATCATTCCATGATCGGAAACAAAGATAAAATTTACATTTTTTAAACCCAATGCATTCACTTTCTCAACCAAATCTCCGATAGCCTTGTCGATTAAATGAACGGCTATTTCTGTTTGTGGGGTATCAGGCCCGAAATGATGTCCGCTTCCGTCCACTTCCGGAAAATACAGGGAAATAAAATGAGGTCTTTTTTCTTCAGGAAGCCTGAGCCAGTTCACCACTTTATCTACTTTTTCCGAAGGGGTAAATTTTTCATGATAAGGATAGTAATAAGAAGGTCGCGCTCCTCCGGCATCGCTCGCAGAACCTACCCACATCAGAGAAGCAGATAGCATCCCCTGCTTTTCGGCCAATGCCCAGAGTGGAGTTCCGCCATACCAGCTTCCGTCTTCGGCATTCTTTTTATTGCTCATGGCATAGCCTTCTTTTCGCTGATAATCATAGAAAAAATTATCGATCAGGCCGTGATGCGAAGGATAAAGCCCCGTGATCAGGCTCCAGTGGTTCGGAAAAGTGATGCTGGGATAACTTGGAATCATAGCTTTAGCCTGTACTCCGTTTCCGGAAAGTTTCAACAGGTTTTCAGCATTGTATTTTTTAGCATAATCATACCGGAACCCATCCGTTGAGCTCATAATCACATAAGGTTTTGCCTGGGTATTCGTAGTGTTGGTACGCCCCGGAACAACTACCTGCGCCGTATCGACATTAATATGTTGGGCAAAGACTGTCAGAGAAAAAAACAGCAGTACAATTTGTATTCCTCGCTTCATTGTAAACTTTTCGGCAAAGTTACATTCTCTATGCTTCCTTTAAAAGCTTAAGAGGTTAAAAGTATATTAAAAACCCATGAAGTTTATTTAAATTATTCTTTTCATTTCAAACTGTGACAACCAATTCTCAAGGCCTGCTTTTTCAAGAAAGATTCTGGTGTTTTTTGAGGTATCCTCTACATTATTCAGAGAAACCGGCTGGCCGGCTGCAATGGCTGCAAAAAGAGCCTTGCCCGTTCCCTGCTTTCTATACTCTTTATGAACAGCGATCTGATAGATCTTTCCGGCAAAAGGATTATGAATCAGATATCCGATCAGGTTTTCATCAGCATAAGCTCCCAAAACCACATAGTTTTCCGGCATAGGATTCAGTGCAAAAACAGATGCCTGCCATGAAGGTTCAATATCCCAGAATAAACGGAGTTTTTCCCAATCAAATTCATTTATTTTTCTGAGGGTGATATCCGGATTTCCTGCTTCTGACAGGATGGCTCCTTTAAAACAAAGCAGTTTCCTGGCCACTGTAAAACCCAGATTTTCGTAAGCTCTCACTGCTGCTGCATTTCCTTCGATTACTTCCAGCAGCAATACCTCTGCTCCTCTGTCTTTTAAAACAGGGATAATAAAGTCATACATCTTTCTTACCAGTCCCTTTCCTCTGCTTTCAGGCACTACGCCTGTCCCGCCGTTGTAAATGATCTTCTTTCCATCTTCCGTCCTTTCAGCCTGAAGGATGAAACTGATTAACTTTCCATCTTCAAAAGCTCCTACTGATATATTCAGATCTAATTTTTCAGCAGCAATTTTTGAAGTAAGCATTTCCCTGGTCAGGTGAAAAGGGACAATATAATCAGAAAAAGAAAGGTTGAATACGGCTAAAAGTTCATCAATACTGATATTGGCTAAGGTTTTAAACTCCATTGATTTTTTAATTATTTATTCAAAATTACCATGTTCTGTTAAGGTCCTCTTTCCAATCGTAAGGCATCAGCTCTTTTAAGGTAACGAAGATCCCGTTTTTCACTTCTATTATTGCTTCAAGGTTTTCTCTGGACAGCTGGCTCATCAGTTCACGGCAGCGTCCACAAGGCGGAACAGCATTTCCATCACTTCCTACGGCCACTACAGCTTTGATATGATGTTCTCCGTTTTTCAACATCTCAGCCACGGCGGCATGTTCGGCACAAAAGCCCATGGAACAGGCCGTATCGATACTGATCCCGGTATAGACGTTTCCACTTGCCGTTTCAAGAGCGGCCGCTACGCCACCGTATTCTATAAAATCATTCAGGATTCTGGATTGTGCAAACTGGCCGGCGATTTCCTTTAAATTCTTTTCCATGAAATAAATATTAATTTTGGTGAGTACTCAGATACCATTGAACAGCATTGGCTTCTTCTCTTTTGATAAACGGATCTTTAGCTTCATTATAATCATTACCATCAAACCATTCCATGGTACTGAGTTTTTCTTTCAGCTGCTGATATTCCTGCTTCACATCAGGATAGGTCCGCAGATAATCCCGGAATGCAATATGCCTGAGCCAATGTTCTGATGAAACAGGAATAGCGTGGATATGAGCGATCCGGAGATGATGATTGTGAAGCGCCTCAGGAATTTCAGCTCCGGAATAAATAACCTCCGGAAATCCCAGGTTTTGAGGCCGATCTGTAAGTTTAATAAAAAAACGTCTGTAAGGCATCTCTTGATTATATTTTTCATAATAAACATAATCCTGGCTCAGCAATAATGGAGGAATCTGATCCAGTTCCACCTCATCTTTTACCCCAATCATGATATCGATAATGGGTTTGGCTGATAAACCCTCAACAGAAGTACTTCCGATATGCTCTATTTCCGGATTTAAAGAACCTGTACTTTTTTTCAATTCATCTTTTATGGATTCAAATTGTGATTTCCAGAACGGATTGTATTTTTCAAAAGTAATTTTCATTGGATTCAGCTTATACACAAAGGTATAAAAAGCATATGAAAATTTTCACCTCTATTCTGTAGAATCCTTTGAAAAAGGTAGTTATAGACCATTAAGCTACAAAAAACTTCCTGCAGAATGGCATTGAAATACGACTGAGCATTCTGATTCTCTCTGTACCAGAATTGATCTGCTTTACAGCCCCCTTCAGAAAGATTTCATCGTATGTTCTGCTATCGCAGGAAGTCACCAAAAACACAACTTTAAGTAAAAAATAAATAGGTATTTTTATTTTAACCCCTTACAAGCTTTTCTTCATTTTTCCTATATTGTTTTTGCAAGCCTTTTCTGTTTTATTTGTAGCGAAAAAAGATATAAAAAATTGGGAATATAAAAGGCCACAGACACGCTTTCCGGAAGCTGTTTTAACATCTTTTTTAAAATCAGTGAATATAATAACTCCACTAAACACAATATCAATAAATTTTAAAACAGGACATGTTTTTTAGTGAAAATAAAATAGCGCCCAAATGGCAATTTTTGGAGTTATTTGAAGAAATATCCGGAATATTTCTTCTTTTTGTGACAGAAAAGATGACTATTTTGAAATTCACTTATATTTTTGAAATGAGATACGGCAATGAAAAAAAATTAATAGCTCTGATGAATCAACTTACTAGTGACCGATTTTCGGAAAAGAAATGAAAGGAGTATGATATATCAAAAAAATACCCCGGCAAAACCGGGGTATTCTTATTTTATGGTAAGAAAAATCTTAAGCTTGTACGTTGTTTCCTCCTAATACGAAAGGCTCAACTTCTTTGATTTCTCCGAACTGCTGCTCATAGTTAGCGATGTTCTGTTGAAGAGCGTTTAAAACTCTCTTAGCGTGAAGTGGAGCAAGAATAACTCTTGATCTTACTTTCGCTTGCTGTACCCCCGGCATTAATTGGATGAAATCTACTACGAACTCAGATGGAGAGTGGTTTACCAATGCTAAGTTAGCATAGATACCAGCCGCTACCATTTCGTTTAATTCGATGTTGATGTTTCCGTCTTGTGGATTTTGATTGTTGTCCATTGTTATAAATTATGTTTTTAAAATTCGAAATTTGAGATTGTGAAAATATAAAAATAATTTCAAACCTCAAATTTCAAATCATTAATTTTAGTTAAGGTCTTCGAATTCTTTCTTAGAACCTACAATTACACTCTGGTACTCTTTCAGACCTGTACCTGCAGGAATTCTGTGTCCTACGATTACATTTTCTTTAAGACCACCAAGAGCATCTACCTTACCGGCTACTGCAGCTTCGTTAAGTACTTTTGTAGTTTCCTGGAAGGATGCTGCAGACATGAACGACTTAGTCTGAAGAGCGGCTCTTGTAATACCCTGAAGTACAGGCGTTGCTGTCGCAGGAAGGGCTTCTCTTACTTCTACCAAGGCCTGGTCTTCACGTCTCAGTTTAGAGTTCTCATCTCTTAATTCTCTTGCCGTAATCATCTGACCTGGTCTGAATTCTTTAGAATCACCAGCTTCAACCACTACTTTAAGACCGAATACTCTGTTGTTTTCTTCAAGGAAGTCATATTTATGCTCAAGAGCGCCTTCAAGGAACTGAGTATCTCCTCCATCCACGATAGATACTTTGGTCATCATCTGTCTTACGATGATTTCGAAGTGCTTATCGTCGATTTTTACCCCCTGTAGACGGTAAACCTCCTGGATTTCGTTTACTAAGTATTCCTGAACAGCTGTTGGGCCTTTAATTCTTAAGATATCGTCCGGAGTGATGGAACCGTCAGAAAGTGGTGAACCTGCTCTCACGAAGTCATTCTCCTGTACCAAGATCTGGTTGGATAATTTAACCAGGTAAATTTTTCTTTCTCCAGTTTTAGCTTCAACGATCAATTCACGGTTACCTCTCTTGATTTTTCCGTAAGAAACTACCCCGTCGATTTCAGTAACCACCGCTGGGTTTGAAGGGTTTCTTGCTTCGAATAATTCGGTAACTCTCGGAAGACCTCCGGTGATATCCCCTGCTTTTGCAGATTTTCTTGGGATCTTAATCAGGACTTTACCAGCCTTGATTTTCTCACCATCGTTTACCATTAAGTGGGCTCCTACCGGTAAGTTGTAAGCTTTCTGCTCAACACCTTTAGAGTCTACCACCTTCAGGGTAGGTACGGCTTTCTTATTTCTTGATTCAGAGATTACTTTCTCTTCGAATCCTGTCTGTTCATCAATTTCAAGCTGGAATGAAATACCCTGGATGATATCCTCGTATTCTACCTTACCTGAAGTTTCAGCAATAATTACCGCGTTATACGGATCCCATCTACAGATTGTATCCCCTTTCTTCACTTTATCACCTGGTTTAACAGATAATATAGATCCGTAAGGTACGTTAGCTACCATTAATGGAGTTCTGGACTCATTATCAGCAACTAATCTGAATTCTGTTGAACGGGAAACGACAACCTCAGCTGTATTACCGTTTTCATCTTCAGAAGTAATTGTTCTTACTTCATCCATTTCAACGATACCGTCTCTTCTTGCAACGATAGATGGGTTTTCTGATACGTTTCCTGCAGTACCCCCTTGGTGGAAGGTTCTCAACGTAAGCTGAGTTCCTGGTTCCCCAATTGACTGTGCTGCAATTACACCTACCGCTTCACCCATGTGAATCATCTTACCTGTTGCTAAGTTTCTACCGTAACATTTCGCACAGATCCCTTTCTTAGCTTCACAAGTAAGTGGAGAACGTACTTCAACGGCTTCTAATCCTGCTTCTTCAATTCTCTTGGCTAATTGCTCAGTAATTACCTGATCTGCTTCAGTGATTAATTCATCACTTTCAGGATCATAGATGTTATGAAGAGATACTCTACCTAAGATTCTTTCAGAGATTTTTTCAACGATCTCGTCATTTTTCTTAAGTGCAGTAACTTCTGTTCCTCTTAGCGTTCCACAGTCATCTTCTGTAACGATAACGTCCTGTGCAACGTCTACCAATCTTCTCGTTAAGTAACCGGCATCGGCTGTCTTAAGAGCGGTATCCGCAAGACCTTTACGGGCACCGTGGGTAGAGATAAAGTACTCTAAGATGGAAAGCCCTTCCTTAAAGTTGGCAAGGATCGGGTTTTCGATGATCTCCGCACCGGTAGAACCGGCTTTTTGCGGTTTCGCCATCAAACCTCTCATCCCTGATAACTGACGGATCTGTTCCTTAGACCCCCTCGCCCCAGAGTCAAGCATCATGTATACAGAGTTGAAACCACCCTGGTCGGTTTTCATTCTGCTCATGATCATTTCAGTTAATCCGGCGTTGGTGTTTGTCCAAACGTCGATTACCTGGTTATAACGTTCTGTATCGGTAATCAGACCCATGTTATAGTTAGCTCTGATTTCGTCAACAGTTTCGATAGATTGTGCAATCATCTGCTTTTTCTCCACAGGTACTACGATATCTCCAAGAGAGAATGACAGACCTCCTTTGAATGCATTTGAATACCCCAGATCTTTCATCGCATCAAGGAACTTCACCGTTGTAGGGAAGTCGGTATCAGCAAGGATCTTACCGATAACGTTTCTCAATGATTTCTTCGTAAGAAGTTCATTGATGTATCCTACCTGCTTAGGTACGATCTGGTTGAATAAGATTCTACCTACAGAAGTTTCGATCAGCCTTGTTACCAACTGTCCGTCTTCTTTTACAGGAAGTCTGCATCTTACTTTAGCGTTCAATGAAACTCTTCCTTCAGCGTAAGCGATTTCCGCTTCTTCCGGAGAGTAGAATGCAAGCCCTTCTCCTTTTACTTTCATCTCTTCAGTAGAACTTAATTCTTTGGTCATGAAATAAAGACCAAGAACCATGTCCTGAGAAGGTACGGTAATCGGAGAACCGTTTGCAGGGTTCAAAATGTTCTGAGAACCTAACATCAGTAACTGAGCTTCAAGGATCGCCTCAGGGCCTAGCGGTAAGTGTACCGCCATCTGGTCACCATCAAAGTCGGCGTTGAATGCTGTTGTTACCAACGGGTGAAGCTGGATTGCTTTACCTTCGATCATCTTAGGCTGGAATGCCTGAATACCCAGTCTGTGAAGCGTAGGTGCCCTGTTCAATAGTACCGGGTGGCCTTTCATCACGTTTTCAAGGATATCATATACTACAGGCTCTTTTCTGTCGATGATTCTCTTGGCAGATTTTACGGTTTTTACAATTCCTCTCTCGATTAGTTTTCTAATGATGAATGGTTTGTAAAGTTCTGCTGCCATATCTTTAGGAATACCACACTCGTGAAGCTGTAAGTTAGGACCTACAACAATTACCGAACGCGCAGAGTAGTCAACCCTTTTCCCTAGTAAGTTCTGACGGAAACGACCCTGCTTACCTTTCAATGAATCTGAAAGTGATTTCAATGGTCTGTTTGATTCAGATTTTACGGCAGAAGATTTTCTTGTATTATCGAATAATGAATCTACTGATTCCTGAAGCATACGCTTCTCGTTTCTTAAGATTACTTCAGGAGCTTTAATCTCCAATAGTCTCTTCAGACGGTTGTTTCTGATGATAACTCTTCTGTAAAGGTCATTTAAGTCGGAAGTTGCGAAACGTCCTCCATCCAATGGAACCAATGGTCTTAATTCCGGTGGGATAACAGGAAGTACACGCATGATCATCCACTCAGGCTTATTGATCATTCTTGTATTGGCACCTCTTAATGCTTCTACAACGTTCAATCTTTTAAGAGCTTCAGTTCTTCTCTGCTTGGAACCTTCGTTGTGAGCTTTGTGTCTCAGGTCGAAAGACAATGCATCAAGATCAATTCTCTTTAACAGATCTTCAACAGCTTCAGCACCCATTCTGGCGATGAATTTGTTTGGATCGGAATCATCAAGATACTGGTTTTCCACAGGAAGGGTTTCCATGATATCAAGGTATTCTTCTTCTGTAAGGAATTCCATGTGTTCGAAATCAGAACCGTCTAATTTCTTGGCAATCCCCTGCTGGATCACTACATATCTTTCGTAGTAGATGATCATATCCAGTTTCTTGGAAGGAATTCCAAGAAGGTAACCGATCTTGTTTGGTAAAGAACGGAAATACCAGATATGTGCAATAGGAACGACAAGGTTGATGTGTCCGATTCTTTCTCTTCTTACTTTTTTCTCAGTAACTTCTACACCACAACGGTCACAGACGATTCCTTTATAACGGATTCTTTTGTATTTACCACAGGCACACTCGTAATCCTTTACGGGACCGAAGATCTTTTCACAGAATAACCCGTCTCTTTCAGGTTTGTGCGTTCTGTAGTTAATAGTTTCCGGTTTCAGAACTTCTCCTCTGGATTCCTGAAGAATGGATTCCGGTGAAGCTAAACCGATGGTTATTTTATTAAATCTACTTGATTTATTTTTATTTGACATTTTTTATGAATTTGAGATTTGAGATTTGAGATTTGAGATTAATGAATCTCTAAAATTTATTTTGAATTTTATTTAAAATCTGCGGACAGATTTCAAATTTCAAATAAATTAATTTCAAATCGAATTTATTCCTCAAGTCTTACGTCTAATCCAAGACCTTGCAGCTCGTGAAGCAATACGTTGAAAGATTCAGGGATACCTGGTTCAGGCATCGATTCACCTTTTGCAATCGCTTCATAAGTTTTTGCTCTACCAATCACGTCATCCGACTTCACAGTAAGGATCTCTCTAAGGATGTTCGATGCTCCGAATGCTTCAAGAGCCCAAACCTCCATCTCTCCGAATCTCTGACCTCCGAACTGAGCTTTACCTCCTAACGGCTGCTGAGTAATCAATGAGTAAGGACCAATTGAACGTGCGTGCATCTTATCATCCACCATGTGACCCAGTTTCAGCATGTAGATAATACCTACCGTTGCTGCCTGAGTAAATCTTTCTCCGGTACCTCCATCATAAAGGTAAGTGTGACCGAATTTAGGAAGACCTGCTTTATCCGTATATTCAGTGATCTGATCAAGGCTTGCTCCGTCGAAGATTGGTGTAGCGAACTTCAGTCCTAATTTCTGACCGGCCCATCCAAGAACGGTTTCATAAATCTGACCGATGTTCATACGGGAAGGTACCCCAAGTGGATTCAATACGATATCTACCGGTGTTCCGTCCTCAAGGAATGGCATATCTTCTTCACGAACGATTCTTGAAACGATCCCTTTGTTACCGTGACGTCCTGCCATTTTATCTCCTACGTTCAGCTTACGTTTCTTAGCGATGTAAACTTTAGCAAGCTTCATGATTCCTGCCGGAAGTTCGTCTCCGATTGAAATAGCAAATTTCTCACGGTTTTTAACTCCCTGAATATCATTAAACTTGATTTTGTAGTTGTGAATTAATTGTTTGATCAATTCATTTTTGTCTGCGTCAACTGTCCAGTCTGAACCGCTAACGTTTACGTAATCTTCAACTGAAGTTAATAACTTATGAGTAAACTTCACTCCTTTACCGATAATTTCTTCATCAAGGTCGTTTTTCACTCCCTGAGATGTTTTACCGCTTACCAGTGTGTTTAATTTTTCAATTAAAGTGTTTCTCAACTCGTCAAACTTAGCCTTGTAAGTGTTTTCAATTTCTTCAAGTTTAAGTTTTTCTTCAGTTCTTTTCTTTTTATCTTTAATGTTTCTTGAGAATAGCTTCTTGTTGATTACCACCCCTCTTAATGAAGAGTCAGCTTTCAATGAGGCATCTTTCACATCACCAGCTTTATCACCGAAGATTGCTCTAAGAAGTTTTTCTTCAGGAGTAGGATCTGATTCTCCTTTTGGAGTAATCTTACCGATCATGATGTCTCCAGGCTTCACTTCAGCACCGATTCTGATCATACCGTTCTCATCAAGATCTTTGGTAGCTTCTTCAGAAACGTTTGGAATATCTGCTGTAAGCTCTTCCATACCCAGTTTGGTATCACGAACTTCAAGAGAATATTCATCTACGTGGATAGAAGTAAACCAATCTTCACGTACAACTTTTTCGTTGATTACGATAGCATCCTCAAAGTTGTATCCTTTCCAAGGCATGAACGCAACCACCAGGTTTCTACCAAGAGCCAATTCTCCGTTTTCAGTCGCATAACCGTCACAAAGAACCTGTCCTTTTTCCACTACATCACCAACTCTTACGTTTGGTCTCAGGGTAATGGTTGTACTCTGGTTGGTTTTTCTGAACTTGGTAAGGTTATATGTTTTAGTAGCAGACTCGAATTGTACTAAATCTTCGTCTTCGCTTCTTTCATATTTAATAGTGATCTTATCAGCATCTACATATTCTACAGTACCTGTACCTTCAGCATTGATCAGAATTCTTGAATCTTTCGCAACCTGCTGTTCCAGACCTGTCCCTACAATCGGAGCCTGTGGCTTCAATAACGGAACGGCCTGACGCATCATGTTGGATCCCATCAAGGCACGGTTCGCATCATCATGTTCAAGGAACGGAATCAATGAAGCGGAAATACCGGAGATCTGGTTAGGTGCAACGTCGATAAGGTCAACCTGCTGAGGCTCCACTACCGGGTAATCACCATCCAGTCTTGCGATAATTCTGTCTGTCTCAAATTCACCGTTGTCATTCAGTTCAACGTTAGCCTGAGCAATTACTTTTTCTTCTTCGTCTTCAGCATTTAAGTAGATAGGATCGGCATTAAGCTCGATTTTACCGTTTTCTACTTTTCTGTATGGAGTTTCGATGAAACCAAGTCTGTTGATTTTTGCGTAGATCCCTAAAGATGAAATCAAACCGATGTTTGGTCCTTCCGGAGTTTCAATCGGACAGATTCTTCCGTAGTGGGTATGGTGAACGTCACGAACCTCGAAACCTGCTCTTTCTCTTGATAAACCACCTGGCCCCAGTGCAGAAAGTCTACGCTTGTGCGTGATTTCTGAAAGCGGGTTGGTCTGGTCCATGAACTGAGACAGCTGGTTGGTACCGAAGAACGAGTTGATTACAGACGTTAAGGTCTTAGCATTGACAAGGTCAAGTGGAGTAAAGATTTCGTTATCTCTAACGTTCATTCTTTCCTTGATGGTTCTTGCAATTCTTGAAAGACCTACTCCGAACTGTCCTGCCAATTGCTCACCAACTGTTTTAATTCTTCTGTTGGATAAGTGGTCGATATCATCCACCTCAGCTTTAGAGTTAACAAGCTCGATAAGGTGTCTTACGATCGCAATGATATCTTCTTTGGTAAGAACTTCAGTAGTAGTAGGGATATTAAGACCTAACTTTTTGTTTAGTCTGTAACGTCCTACTTCACCAAGAGAGTATCTCTGCTCAGAGAAGAATAATTTTTCAATGATTCCTCTTGCTGTTTCCTCATCTGGCGGATCTGCGTTTCTTAACTGACGATAGATGTACTCTACGGCTTCTTTCTCAGAGTTCGTAGGGTCTTTCTGTAATGTATTCTGGATGATAGAGAATTCGTTGCTGTTTTCTTTGTGAATCAGGATAGATTTCACACCGGCATCCAGGATAAGATCCAAATGTTCTTTTTCAAGGATCGTCTCTCTATCTAAGATGATTTCGTTTCTTTCGATGGAAACTACTTCACCTGTATCTTCGTCTACGAAATCTTCGAACCAAGTGTTCAATACTCTCGCAGCCAATGTTCTTCCCTCTATTTTTTTAAGGGCCGCTTTAGAAACTTTCACTTCTTCCGCAAGGTCGAAGATCTGAAGGATATCCTTATCAGATTCGTACCCGATAGCTCTTAATAAAGTTGTTAATGGTAATTTTTTCTTACGGTCGATATACGCGTACATTACGCTGTTGATATCGGTTGTAAATTCCATCCAAGATCCTTTGAAAGGGATAATTCTTGAATAGTAAAGCTTGGTTCCGTTTGCGTGGTAAGTCTGTCCGAAGAATACCCCAGGTGAACGGTGTAACTGCGTAACGATAACTCTTTCAGCACCGTTGATGATGAAAGATCCACTAGGCGTCATATAAGGAACCGGGCCTAAGTACACATCCTGCACCACAGTTTGGAAATCCTCGTGCTCAGGGTCTGTACAATACAATTTAAGTCTTGCTTTAAGAGGCACGGAATACGTTAATCCTCTTTCCACACACTCGTCAATTGAATAACGTGGAGAATCTACCAGATAATCCAGGAATTCCAATACGAATTGGTTTCTGGAATCGGTAATCGGGAAATTTTCCTGGAAGGTTTTGTACAAACCTTCGTCTGTTCTGTCTTCCGGAAGCGTATCAAGCTGGAAAAACTCTCTGAAAGACTCAATCTGGATATCCAGGAAGTCAGGAGTGATGATTTTTCCTTTCGCTGATGAGAAATTAATTCTCTGATTCCCCCTAGTTGTTGCTGTTGTTTTACTCATAAAACTTTTAAGAAAGGGTTAAAAAATATTTTGATTTATTACAAAAAATATCAGAAGAGAAGCAAGAAACAAGATAAAAGCAAAAGGTAAAAGTGTTTTTGGCGCTCACAAAGGACCTCAGAGTCTTTTAACCTGGCACTTGGCTCTTTCTAACTGCAACACTGGTATATCTTTTCACAGCGTAATGCAAAATATTTTTATTACTTTTGAGGCAGAAATTTGCCGCATTATCTATATACACGAAGTCTCTTTCACATTTCTCAATGAAAGAGCTGATTTTCAATATTTTATAGATGTACAAACAATTATTCGCGCCAAAAGAGGGACAAAATTACAACTTTTTTTTCATTTACACAAATAAAAAACCTTCATAATGAAGCGGTTAAAACTTTTAAAGAAAGATTTCAGAAGTTATCTGAGGTAATGAAATAAGGAAACGCAGTACTCATACACCATACAGCCAAATTCAACAGCAGAGGAATACAGGCTTTTATAAAAAAGATTCAAACATCAAAATAATCTTCGCGAATTATCAACCGACAGGTTCCGCAACTCATTTATTTCCAAACAAATTCAATTAACCTCACTGATTTGCACCATAAAAAAGCCACTCTTTCGAGTGGCCTGGTCAAGTTTTAAAAAGTACGTTGATTATTTAACGATTACCTTATAGGACTTCACAGTCGTTTTTGTTTCTACTTTAATGATATAGATTCCTGACGGCAATGAAGAAGTATTGATTTCGGCATTACCCTTGAACTGATCTGACCTGATCATCTGCCCCTGTGCGGAGAAAATGGTATATGCACCTCCTTCTTCGGATCTCAGGTTAAGATTTTCGCCTGATTTTACAGGGTTAGGATAAATTTTAACATCATTTGCTGTTGCTGCAACTTCTGTTTCTACAGCCTTCCCGGTTCTCATCTGTGCATTTTTAAGCTGTGAAGCATATGGAGAAAGCGGAGATCCCGGTGCCCCTCTTTTTACAAGGTCTGTATCTACCACAGCCTGAATACCATCTTTATCCAGATCATTAATTCTGGAAATGAATCCACCTCCCAGATCATCCAGGTTATCTTTTCCAATCGCATACAGATCAAAATCGGAACCGTTGGAAGTAATATCAAGGAAATCAGGTTTATCATCACCATCCGTATTTTTGATCGGATATTTCATAATTCCGGAGTCAGGATAGGTTTCCAGAATATCGGCAATTCCGTTCTGTCCTACCGGCACATTGGCATCGATAATTCCGTTGCGGTCTGCATCAATCTGACTGATAACAGAAGCTGGAATGCCTGATTCAAACAGATCCAGGATACCGTCGTTATCAGAATCCAGATCACGGTAGTTCGGTACAGAGTCTCCAAGAACCGAAACAAACAATAAGTCTCCTTCTGAATCATCATCTTCAAACTGTCCGTTGTTGTCAGCATCTTCTATAGCATCCGGAATTCCGTCATTATCAGAATCAAGGTCGCAGGCATCTACCACTCCGTCTCCGTCTGTATCGATTGTAGGCGATTTGTCATTGACAACGGTACAACCTTCAGCACAATCCGGAATACCGTTACCATTGTTATCAATACTGTCATCACCGTTCGGGCACTGATCGAAACAGTTCGGAACTCCATCATTATCATCATCTCTGCTAGCAAAGGCATTGTAAATGTTATAACTCTGCGGAAGGCGTACTGCTGTTCCGCTGTAGAAGGTCACTTTAATACGGTTGAAAGGCTTGGTAGACTTTCCTCCCACATAGAATTTGTTTGAATTGGTCGTAAAAAAGTTTCCACTGATCAGGCTTCCAGTGCTGGTAAAGGTATCCGTCAGAGTATTTCCGTTATATAAGGTTACGGTAATATTTTCCAGAACACTCACCCCAATCAGGTTCGCTGATTTTTCCAACGTAAATCCGGCATAGGTATTGGCAGGAAGCGTTGTATGGGTACCTACCGTAGCATATGCTGAGAAAATGCTCAGGAAAGAAGCTGCCGGAATCGTAGCGGTTGCATAGTTGGAAGTATTGTTATCCACAATGGCTTCAGGATTTACCATTTTAGCAAGGATAAGTCCAAGAAAGCCAGGTCCCGATGTCCAGCTTGTTCCTGTTACCAGGTTTCCGGAGATAGCAGAACCACTGGTCTGGATTTTATCATCACAATCGCAGGTTACCGGTTCTTCAAATGCATAATATACCTTTAAAGCTCCGATATTCACCCCTAAGGTCTGGGTAACCTTTAAACGAACCTCATTAAAAGGTTTGGTTGCCGTAAGCGTTACTTTCTGTTTTCCCGTACCGAAACCTAAAACCTTGATATTGATCAGTCCTCCGCCGTCAGATAATCTTCTGGAATCCTGAAGCTGACCATAAAGGTAAGTTTCTACCGTAATGTTTTTTAAGAATTCTGCACTTAACAGTTTTCCTTCATCATCAGGAGAGATTACAAATCCTGTTCTGTTTCCGGCCGGATAGACCTGATTTTTATCTAAAACACCTACGGAGTATGATCCTAAAAGGCCTGCAGGAAGCACGATTGAACCGTAAGAATTTTTATCTCCATCTCCAATTCTTTCTCTGTTCTGAACAAATGAAAGCGGCGCCAGAAAACTGCTGCTTCCGGACACATTTCCATCTACTCCACTTCCGGCAATGATATCATCGCAGATCCCGTTATTATCAACCGGCATTTTTGCAGGATCAAATGCAAATGCATAATATACATTCATTGCACTGAATACAGAAAGTACATTGGTCTGATACAGTCTCACCTCGTTAAATTCTTTCGTGGTCTTAAAATGCAGGAAAATCCTGTTTTTATTCCCTCCGAAAGCAGGAACTGAAAGCAGCGTACTGCTTGTTGTACTTTCCTGAAGCACTCCGTTTTTATACGTACTGATTCTAAGTGAACTTAAAAGATCTACCGTAATAAAACTGGTTCCAAGGTCCACATTAAAACCGGTAATATATCCGGCAGGATACGTGGTATTGGTATTTTTCACAGAGATCCCGTTTCCACTGATAAGGGAAGCAAAATTCCCCATGCTTACACTGTTGTTCAGATTGGCATCTATTACAGGATTCATACTCCCGCTGTAACATGCAAGGCAAATTCCTGCATTGTTGACAGGTTTTGCTTCTACACCCATCCCACGGATAGGCTCATACCCCTGCTGCCCCAATACCAGTATTGACATCACTGCCATCAGTACCGCAGAAAGTTTCTCAAATAATTTTCTTGTCATTTTTGTTGGTTTTATTTAAAATTTGTGTGTGTTTTTATTATAAGTCCTGCCATGAGAAAGCATTGGCACCTGTCTGTCTGCAGCCTATAAACTTCCCGGTACTTCCGGACAGTTCATACATAATAGTTCCTGCATTGGCGGCATCACAATTGGGTTTTGTATTCCCCTTCAGGAATATTGCTTTGCTTACTTCGAGATCAGCAAAATTGTTTCCGTTGGGAGCCATATTGACTCCTACATCGGTAACCGCTGTTCCTACTGCACCCTGCCCGGAAAAGACATGCATATTATTACCGTATACCGATTGGTTGGCGGCAGCCTGTGCAGAAAATCCGACCGCCAAAGCATAACCGCTTCCGACCGCCACTGAGTTAGCTCCAAAAGCCATATTGCTCGAACTGGAGGTATTTCCGGTTCCAATAACAACTCCTCCTTCATTTTTATTGAGATTTCCAACCGTTATCCCGGAGTTATTCACAGTATCGTTGCCATTTCCGAATATCAGGGTAGCAGATCCGGTACCTGTATTATTACTTCCGATAATTTTAGCTCCACTGGCAGCGGTATTCTTCATTCCAATGGCGACTCCCGGAAAATTAGCAGCCTGTGCGGAAACATTATTATCTCTTCCCAACGCTACATTGGAAGAACTTTGATTTCCCAGAACGTTGTTAGAACCCCATGTAAAAGAAGCATACGGCCCTGAAGCATTCATATTTCCTCCCTGGAGACTTCCGTTAGCATCCAGAATTCCTTTCACATTTTTATTGGTAGCCAGCACAAGATTCTGTGCATCTGCTGTTCCCAGATAATTTCCTGCTGTGATGTTGGTTCCCAGAGTTGCTGCTGTGGCCGTGGTTCCGATATTTCCTGCAGTATGCCAGTCTGCTCCAAACTGTGCCCATTTTGCACCATCGAAATAATAATATCCGGATGATACAACGGCCACAGTCTGGCCGCCGGGACTGGTGTCTGCTGCAGTTATATACACGATAGCTCCGGTTTGAGCTGCGGTATAATTTTTCTGTCTCAACTGATCTCCGGTAAGCCGCGGCGCAATAACTCCATCCAATTTGGTGGTATTTGAAGGAAACCCCACTACATCAAGGGTTGCCTGCCCCTGACTCGTATTGATTCCTACTTGTGCTCCCACTCCATACCCCAGAAGCAGTGTTGCGATCGTCAATAATCTGTTTTTCATTTTTAGTGATATTTGTTGTTTTTTTTGTGTATTTTTTTATTAAATCCCGGGCCATACTTCCCCTTTCACTTCTCAATGGGAGTGATAACTGGGATTTATTCGGAGAATGCTTTGAAATGCAGAAGAAATTTCCTGCTGAATGAAATAGAATTACATGGAATGAATTGTTTTATCCGGTATTTTAACAATGAGCGCAAATCCGTTTACACATCTTTCATCTGTAAAAAAAGATCCGGTATCTGTTGTTCCAAAAATGACATTTTTTGGCATTGAAGATTCAGCACTGGTGCGCCAGGTTTTGATATCATTTAATTTGATGAATGAACAGAGTGTTTTAAAAAAATCACTATAACCATAAACCTGATGTTGTACAGAAAAAATTTTCTTCCCAACGGACAGGTTGTCATACAAATCCCCACTTAGGCGATATGTAATATTCTTTACGTGATCAAAGTTGTTAACTTCAGGATAATACAGAGGAGCAGCAGGCGAATAAACTGCCTGAGACCGGATGCTTAGAGTTCCTGCTTTCCATAGGGATAACGCACCTGTGCAGCACGTTGCTATTAGACAGCAGAAAAGAAAGTAACTTCTTTTCAAATTGAGCGTGTGTTTTTTTTCGATACAAATATAATATTTTTTTATCAAAAACAATATTTTAATGTTAAAAATAAACACTAAATAAATAATTTAACTTAATAAAATCAATTAAATATATTAATTATTAAAATATTAATAATTATAAATAAATATTATCACATATGTTATAAGCATATTGAAATACAATTAGCAAATAAAAGTAAACATGAAAATTATTTATTTTAAAAATAGAATTTTATAGCATAATATAAATTTTTAATAAAGCAATATGAGATATTTTAAACTCAATTAAATATCTTATCATAAAAAAACCGGAGAAGAAAACTTCCCCGGGATTATTTAAACCAACTTTACAGTCCTTTTTAAAGAACTTATTCTATCAAAATCTATTTTACAATTACTTTGTAAGACTTCACAGCCGATTTCGTTTCTATTTTAATGATATACAGACCTGTTGGTAATGTCGCTGTACTGATTTCAGCATTAGCCTTGAATTGGTCCGTTTTAATCAATTGTCCCTGAGAAGAGTATACAGAGTATATTCCTCCTTCTTCAGATCTGATGTTCAGATTTTCTCCGGATTTTACCGGATTAGGGAAGATTTTCACATCATTGACTGTCTTTTTAGTTTCTTCAAGATCAGTTGCTTTTGAAACGGTTCTCATGAATGCATTTTTCAGCAGTGAAGCGTAAGGAGAAAGTGGAGAACCTGGTGCCCCTCTCTTAACAAGGTCAGTATCTACAGGGTTTTGAATACCATCTTTATCCAGGTCGGCAGTTCTGGAGATAAATCCACCTCCCATATCATCCAGGTTAGCTTTTCCAATGGCATACAGATCAAAATCTACTCCGTTTGACTGGATATTAAGGAAATCAGGTCTGTCTACGTTAGCCCCTGTTTTCTTCAACGGATATTTCATTTTTCCGGAATCAACAGGGTCTTCAAGAACGTCTGCAATCCCATTTTTACCTACCGGTACATCCTTGTCGATAACACCGTTACGATCTTTGTCGATTTCGTTGATTACTGATTCAGGAATGCCTGATTCAAACAGATCCAGAATTCCGTCGTTATCAGAATCAAGATCAAGATAATGAGCAATTCCGTCTCCTAATACTTCAACCAGACCAAATACTCCCTCATCATCATCATCTTCAAACTTACCGTTGCTGTTAGCATCTTCGAGCGCATCAGGGATACCATCATTATCAGAATCCATATCACAGGCATCAGGAATACCATCACCATCCGTATCCAGAGTAGGAGATTTGTCATTGATTACTGAACAGCCTTCTGCACAGTCAGGAATACCGTTACCATTCATATCAATATTATCATTTCCTCCCGCACATCGGTCGAAACAGTTTGGAACGCCATCATTATCATCATCTCTGCTCGCAAATGCATTATGGATATTATATCCCTGAGAAAGGCTTACGGTAGCAAAGGCAAAGAAAGTTATTTTTATACGGTTAAAAGGCTTGGTTGCTTTACCTCCCACAAAAAATTTATTAGATCCTGAAGTAAAGAAATTTCCGCTTACAAGGCTACCTGAGCTGTTAAAAGTATCGGTTAACGTATTTCCGTTATACAGCTGAATGGTAATATTTTCAAGAACGCTCATCCCAATTAAACCTCCGGTTTTTTCTACGGTGTACCCTGCAAACGTATTAGCAGGCTGCAGATCGTTGGTTGCTACGGTAATTCCGGCGGAAGCAAGTGGCCCGACTAAAGGGAATGTAAGTTTGGCAGCGTTGGAAGGATTTGTATCCACGATGGCATCAACATTATCTAATCTTGGACGCAGAAGCCCAAGTCCTGAATACGTCCAGCCATTACTTTTCAAAATACTTCCTCTGACAGACGAACCGCTGGTCTGGATCTTATCATCGCATTCACATGATGTACTTTCTTCAAAACCGTAATACACTTTCAGCTGGCCAATATTGAATCCTACTGTCTGAGATACTTTAAGCCTTACTTCATTAAACGGCTTAGAGGTTACTAAGCTCAGTCTCTGCTTCCCGGTTCCCATACTTACAATCTTAATATTAATAAGCCCTCCGCCATCAGATAATTGTTTCGAATCCTGAAGTTTTCCGTACAAATACGTTTCAATGGTTATGGCTTTTAAAAATTCAGCACTGAAAATTTTTCCCTGGTCATCAGGCTCTATAACAAAACCGGCTTTGTTTCCTGCAGGATACACCTGGTTTTTATCCAGTACTCCTACTGATACGTGTCCAAAAGTACTTATCGGAAGGAATACGGTTCCATAAGAATTTTTATCTCCGTCTGAAATATTTTCTCTGTTAAATACAGATGAAAGCGGCGTCAGATTACTCCCTGAAACACTTAAACTCACACCACTTCCCGCAATGATATCATCGCATGCCCCGTTATTATCAACAGGCATTTTGGCAGGATCAAATGCAAATGCATAATACGCATTCATCGCAGTAAATACGGAGGCTAAGCTTTTTTGAGTCAATCTTACTTCATCGAAATCTTTTGTCGTTCTGAAATGAAGAAAGACCCTATTGGAAGTACTTCCGAATAAAGGTACCGAGAATAATGATCCTTCTGTACTTGTTTCCTGCAGAACTCCGTTTCTGTATGTGCTTATCTGTACCTCGGGCAAAATATTGATCTGAACAGGACTCTGTCCGGTATCAATGTTAAAACCTGTAATATACCCTCCCGGATATACGGTGTTTTTGTTTTTTACAGAGATTCCGTTTCCGCCGGCAATGGCTGCGATGTTTCCTAAGCTCAGTTTGTTGTCAAGATCTGCATCTATAACCTTGTTGCCGTCTCCACTGGTAAGACAGCCCAGACAGATTCCGCCTCCTCTGGTGGCATTAACTTCAACCCCCATTCCTCTGATAGGTTCGTAGCCCTGTTGTGCAAATGCAGCCGACATGACCAACAGCAGAAGCATCGATGTGATTTTTCCGAATAATTTTTTTGTCATTTTTTTATTGTTTTATTAGGTTTGTGTTAATTATTTAATATAAAGCCTTCCAATTTTTGCCGTTACATCCTTCATGCACACTGCTGCTGGAATTATAGCGGATTGATCCTTCTTCTGCTGAAGTGCAGGCTTCACCAGCTGTACGGGCAACACCTTTCAATTGTATAGACGCCCCCGAACTTGAATTGGCTGTCGGGAGCATATTAAATCCAACAACAGTAGTTGCACTATTTCCTGAATTTAAAAAAGCATGCTTTGCATTGGCAAATACGGTTTCTCCATTATTAGCCTGGGCCTGTATACCAATAGCCATGGATTGAGTACCAGCTGCTGAATTAAGATTTCCAAAAGCAAAATTGTTCAGTCCAACATTATTGCTGGTCCCAAAAGCGAAGCCTCCGTTAAGGGTACTGTTTTTCATTCCTATGGCTACCGATGCAGGACCGCCTGTCTGATTTTCCACACCAAAAGCAAAGTTATTTCGCAGCAGCGTTGAGTTTCCAACTCCGATGGCTTTTCCGCCTCCCGCAACGATGTTTCCTGATCCCAAAGCAATACCTGGATAATCTGAAGCATTGGTGGCTACGGTATTTCCATTTCCAAGTACTATATTATTGGATCCTGTTCCGTTGATGGTATTCTTATTTCCCCAGTTGATTGAAGAGTTGGTTTCTCCTCCTCCTGAGAGTGTTCCTGAGGTTTCCAGAACGGCATGTACTTTATCTGCGGTAATCAGGACCAGATTGGCGTCAGGCCCTTTTGTTCCAAGATAATTGGCTGATTGAGGAGCTGTTCCCAATGTTTCAGCTGACGTGATAATTTCATTAACCGGATTTCCGCTGATGCCCCAATCAGTACCTTTCTGCTTTACCCATGAATTTCCATCAAAGTAATAATAGCCGGTATTGTTAACATTAATGGTTTGTCCCGCAGGTGCAGTATCCGCTTCTGTAACATATACCATGGCTCCTTTCTGACTGTTTCCATAGTTTTTGGCTCTGAGCTCTGCTCCGCTCAGCCTGGGAGCTATGATCCCGTCCAGCTTAGCTGTATTGGCAGGAAACCCTACAACATCCAGTGTAGCATCAGGTGAAGGTGTATTGATCCCAACCTGCGCTCCAACATAAATACTTAATGGTAAAACCCCCAATAAAAATAATTTGTTTTTCATTCGTAGTAATTGTTGTGTTTTGTTTGTATAGATAATTTGTGTTTTGATTTTAGATTTCAAGTACGCAATCCCTACTTCATCAGATACTGATGAAAAAAATAAAGATTTCAGAAAAAAATAATAGGATTAAGGTAATAAAAGAACCTTAGGCGAAAGAAAGAAAAGTAATACGGTCCGGCATTTTAATAATGTTCAGGAACCGTCAAAAATTTCAGGAACAACACCGTCATTAAGTCCGGAACCGGTAATTGTTAAAGAAAGGTTCCAATCTCTGAACTGGTATGGCAAGAATGGTCCATTTCCTCCATCGGAATCGATTTGCTGATGAGTATCGTACGAAAGAGCATCGTGATCCCCAAATGGCAAACAAAATGATATTGGTTCATTTGCTGCATAATAAGCGGTCCTGATACTGTTATCATGAGCCGGCATAATATTATTTTTCAGTTCAGGAGTAATGGCTGGCTTCCCGATTGTGTGAAACCAGATTTCCTCTTCTGAAATATCCGACATATTTTCAGCATGATAAACCTTAAAAAAGAATGATTGTTTTTCGGCGTCCCATTCCCTATCTGAGCAGAATTTTGGACTATAATTTCCGAAAACAGATATTGTCAGCAGAATAGCTATTGATTTTAATACTGTTTTTCGGAAAAGAGTTTGATCCCCTTTCAAAATTATTTGTGTTTTTTTATTACCGCAAATATACAAATTTATTCTACAAAAGCAAATTTGATCGTAAAAATATTTTGAAAATAAAAAAATTAATAAATAATCATTCCATAGGATCATCGATTAGATTAAAAATAAATCACCAAATATAGATATGTCCATTCTTATTAAAATAAAAGGCCTGAGCAAAATTGCCCAGGCCTTTTGTATGTATCGTAAAATGAATTATTTCAATTCTACTTCAGCACCAGCTTCTTCAAGTTGCTTCTTAAGAGCTTCAGCTTCGTCTTTAGAGATTCCTTGCTTAATTGCAGCAGGAGCTCCGTCTACGATATCTTTAGCTTCTTTAAGACCAGCACCAGTTAAATCTTTTACCAATTTAACGATCGCTAATTTAGAAGCACCTGCAGACTTAAGAATTACGTCGAATTCAGTCTTTTCTTCAGCAGCATCACCTGCACCACCTGCAGCAACTACTACAGCAGCAGCAGCTGGCTCAATTCCGTACTCATCCTTAAGGATAGCAGCTAATTCGTTAACGTCTTTTACAGTTAGGTTTACTAGCGTTTCAGCTAAATTTTTTAAATCTGACATTGTTGTAATGTTTTTTGTTGATTATTTATTTAATTTTTTGAGTGTAATTATTCAGCAGCTGGCGTTTCGTCAGTGCTTTCTGCAGCAGGAGCTTCAGGAGCTTCAGCAGCAGGAGTTTCTTCTACCGCAGGAGCAGCTTCTTCAGCTTTAGCTTCTACAGTTTCAGGTTTGTTTTGAAGAGCAGAAACCACTCTCTGGATTGGAGACTGAAGTAATCCGATGATTTCACCGATCATTTCTTCTCTAGACTTGATGTTAGCCAACATGTCAAGATTATTGTCACCAACATAGAAAGTTTCCTGAACAAAAGCAGACTTAAGAGCCGGCTTCTCTTCTTTCTTTCTGAATCCCTGGATTAATTTTGCAGGAGCGTTTGCAGTCTCGGAAATCATGATGGCAGAGTTTCCTTTGAAAGACTGGAACATTTCAGAGTAATCTACTCCTTCAATTTGCTCCATTGCTTTTTGTAAAAGTGTATTTTTCACCACTTTCACTTTGATATTTTGCTTGAAAGCCTGTCTTCTGAAGTCAGAAGATTTAGCAGCATTCAAACCTTCAAGATCTGCTACGTATACTACTTTTGCATCCTGAAGCAAATCTTTGATCTCTTGTATCGCTACAACTTTTTGGTCTTTTGTCATTGTCTTAGGATTTAATATTAGTTAACAGATTTAGTATCGATTGCAATACCCGGGCTCATTGTAGAAGACAAATAGATAGACTTCACGTAAGTTCCTTTAGCAGCAGTCGGTTTCATTTTGATCAATGTCTGGATTAATTCCTGAGCATTTTCTTTGATCTTGGCAGCATCGAAAGATACTTTACCGATACCTGCATGGATAATCCCATACTTGTCTACTTTGAAATCAATTTTACCAGCTTTTACTTCAGCTACTGCTTTACCAATTTCCATGGTTACAGTTCCTGATTTAGGGTTTGGCATTAAACCTCTTGGACCTAATACTCTACCTAATGGACCTAATTTACCCATAACAGCCGGCATCGTAACGATAACGTCAACATCTGTCCAACCGTCTTTGATTTTCTGAAGGTACTCATCAAGACCAACATAGTCAGCACCAGCTTCTTTTGCTTCTGCTTCTTTATCCGGAGTTACTAAAGCCAAAACTTTAACATCTTTACCTGTTCCGTGAGGAAGAGATACAACTCCTCTTACCATTTGGTTTGCTTTTCTTGGATCTACACCCAATCTTACAGCGATATCTACAGAAGCATCAAATTTTGCCGTGTTCACTTCTTTTACAAGAGCTGAACCTTCTTCAAGATTATAGATTCTTCCTTTTTCTACTTTGCTTAAAGCTTCCTTTTGCTTTTTAGTTAATTTTGCCATTTCTTTAAGTTTTAAGCGTTAGTTGGTTTAGTTCCTGTTACTCTCAATCCCATAGATCTGGCAGTACCTGCAACCATCGTAAGAGCTGAATCCAATGTAAAACAGTTAAGGTCTGACATTTTATCTTCAGCGATTTTCTTAACCTGATCCCAAGTTACAGAACCTACTTTATTTCTGTTTGGTTCTCCGGAACCTCCTTTAACTTTAGCCGCATCCATTAACTGAATTGCTGCAGGTGGAGTTTTGATAACGAATTCAAAAGATTTGTCTTCGTATACTGTAATTACTACAGGTAAAACTTGCCCTGGCTTGTCTTGGGTTCTTCCGTTAAATTGCTTACAAAACTCCATGATGTTCACACCTGCAGAACCTAATGCCGGACCTACTGGTGGAGAAGGGTTAGCTGCGCCACCTTTCACCTGAAGCTTTACCATTTTAAAGACTTTCTTAGCCATTTTAATTTTTTTTAGTTTGAATAATTAATGAGTTTGGAAGCATTTATTATTCAGCAGGTTATCCTACTCACCTATGATAAGCCTACTTTTTGGACTGCAAAAGTATAAAATATTTTTGAAATAGCAAATATTATTTATCTAAATACGTGAATAAAAGTCAAATATGTAATCAAAAAAAATTACTGCTCATTTCTGAACAGCAATTTTTTGGGCTGAGTCCGGAATCAATAATTTAAGTTAAATGGCTGGATGCCGGAAGAAAGGAAGCTGGAAGTTATTTCAGTCATTATCTCCTACGGTCACTATAAATTCACTTAAATCGAATGTTTAATCCAAACCTATATTATTTCTTATTTTTTAATAAATTTCTCGGTAACCACTTTATTTCTGGTTTTGATCTCTAATAAATACATTCCCGGCTGAAGAGACTGTACATCTATTTTTTTATCTTTTCCTGTATGGCTGATGACCCTGTTCCCGGAAGCATTGTAGATTGAAACGGTCATAACTTCATCGTCTGTCTGGATATTAATAAAATCACCTGTAGGATTCGGATAAATCTTAAATGCATCTGAAGCTATCGGTTTTTCCTCTCCTTTCATTCTTACTTCCGGTCTGATCACCTGGGTATCTGTTGCATTTTTAGTAACCGGCAGAGGGGTATTATCTGCGTAAACGTAGAAATAACCGTTGTCTATTTGCGTATCCGGCAGAATCAGGCAATAACCCGTTCCTTCCACTTTTATTCCGTTCCAGGATGTATCATTGGCTGATCTTACATCGGCTCCTTCAATGATGAAATTACTTCCGCTCTTAACCACAACCCTGCTTTGAGGAGCCATGATCAGCTTACAGGTCACTTTTAAACTTGAATTATTATCAACCTTAACGTTTGAATAATTCCTGAAGTTGATGTCCCACAGCTCGTCAGAATTAACATTCAGATAGGTATTTTTAAATGAGTTTTCTGTAAAATACTGCCTCACACTGGTTACTGAAGCAGTCTGGAACATCATAGAAACATCTTCGATACTCAGATAATCATGGTTACCTGCGGAATAGCTCATCAGATTGGAACCGCAGTCGTGATGAACCAGTCCCAGGTTGTGTCCCAGCTCATGAACCATTGCTCTGGCTCCCATATCAGAATAGTACCATTGCTTTACGGTCTCCCAGGTAGGGCTCCCCAAAGCAGGATTTCCTACGGCAAACTGTTTTCTGTGAAGAAAGCCATTATAAATATCCGGCCACAGCTGTCTGGATTTTGCATCAAACTGATAGCTAAGCGGGAATTCAGAAGCCGCCCATCCTAAAGGTGTCTGGCTGAAGTTTCCGTTTTGGTATTCGGTATAGATCTGTCCGTTATTGGGAAAGGTAATATTAATGCCCGGAGGAATGCTGGGATCATTATCATAGTAGGAATAGTAATAGGTACTTCCCGGCATTAAAATACTGTTGTTGTCATAAGGGTTATTATTGGCCGGGTTAAAACCTGTAACGAGAAAATCCCATGCAGGATCTACTTTCCAGATTTTATTCACGATTACTCTGATCCGGGTATCGGAGATCTGCTGGGTAGAGTTTTCACATCCGCTTATGGGACTTCCGAGATTGGCCAGACGGTAATTGATCATATCTACAAAACTGTTCAGGAAGGCAGTATGTTCAGGATTATTCTGTTCAAAATTACCTGTTCCGTCCGGTTTGGTAGGGAAGATAAAGTTCAGCTTCACATAGATAACGTCATCGCTTACCTGTGGAATATATCGGGGATTATCATGATAGCGATACGCGTATCCTGAAGTATTACCGCAATTCGTAGCGTTCTTCTGCAATTCACCGACAGGGTTCTTCCTGCTCAGATCTATTATACAAGCTCTGGACTGGATGTCTGTCTGTGATTTAAAAGTAACAAATACATTGCATACGATTAGGAAAAAGAAGATTTTTTTCATCATTTATTTTTTTCTAATTGCTGTATCTTCTTGTCCTGCTGATCAAGTTTTTCATTCAAATCAATCAGATGCAATGTCAATTCTTCTATTTTTTTAAGTAAAAGGACATTCATTTCCTTTAATTCCACTCCGTTTTTTACGACTTCATCGGCAGAAGGAACTTCAGGCAGGTGCTTGTTTAGAGAGATAAACTTCTTCACTTCAGGTAAAGGCAGCAGCTTATAATCGTCACTGAAAACATAATCTGCCCAGCCATGAGCACTGGCGATTTCTACTTTCACTTTTTCAGTTTTGATTCCATCCTTTACAAAAAGCCTGTAATTACCGCAGTCTGAACAGGAAGACAGAGCAGAATTGTATGCATTCATTCCCATCAGGATTCTTCCGTTTTCTCTTGCAGAAAAAATAGGATACTGCCAGTTGGCGGTAGAAATGGTTAAAAGCCCTACATCATTGGTCTGAGGATGGGTACTTTTAATCCATACTACATCTGTTCCGCTGTTCTTGCTTAACGTGTTATCAATAATGTCGATCCCATCTCCATCCACTGTATTGATGTTGAAGAACATTCTGCCGTCAGCAATTCTGAAGCGTTCGGCATTATTGGTTTTGAAGACGATATCTTTATTATCCGTCGTTCCGATAAAGTTAGTGGCGGGGTCTGTACCGGCATTACCTGCCAATGACCAACTCTGTGCTTTATTAAAAGCCATACATGACAAGAATGTCAGAAGAAAAATTTTTTTCATGTTATTAATTTTAAGTTTAAAGGTTTCAGTTTTATACTAGTAAATTTAAATAATATTTCTTTACATAGAGATATAGCGAAACAATTTTAATTAAATTTAATCTTGTATTGAATTTTTCCAACCATAGCCATTAAATTTTGTCAGACCTGTTCATGACTTCATACGGCAACAAAAAAGACCATTTATTACAAATGATCTTTTTATTTTATCTGATGGGTTCAGTTTAAACTGTACCTTCATTTTTAGGTTTGAGGTATTTCAGAAATAAAAATAAAGCGATTACAGATGTTTCTATCCATTCAAAATCGAGTTTAAACCGGATATTGGCCGCATGTCCTATGAGATAGGGAAATGTAAATCCCGCAAACAACACGCAAAGAAACAGGAAAAACGGTTTATTCTTTCTGAAAAAATAACCCAGACTTATCAATAATAGTATATTGATTCCCAAAACATACAGTTTTCTCCCGACAAGAACGGATAAGCCGTTATTATCAAAATACCTTTTAGGAACAAACCATAAGCTGATGAAATTATTCAGTCCCTTTTTAAAGGGGGCCATTGTATCTTTCTCCACGATTTTTGAAACCTCTTCTTCAAAAATAAGTTCATCATCAAATTCATTATTCACCGCAATTCTGGCTTCTACCTCTTTTTCTTCCTTTTCCGTCATAAACTGATTTCCCGGTAAAATCTGATAGGCTGAGCCGTATCCTAAAAACACATTCTGCCACACAGGAGATTTACTGATAATCACTTTATCAAAAGTAAGATAGTTCCGGATTACCCAGGGAGCATAAAGAATGGCAGCAAGCCCTCCTACCGCAAGAATATGTTTTACAGAGATCTTTTTATAGAACACCAAAAGCAGGATCATCACAACCATTATAGGTACAGCAACTACCTGCGTTAAAGCAACAAGCGCTGTCATTACTGCAAAAGCAGTCAGTTTCCCGGCCGTTGCCAGAGAGGTCCACAAAAGTGAATAGAGATAAAACCAGATGGCAAGAAACAGGATAAAAATATTGGTAGCCTCCAGAACATTGGAATAATAAAAGTAAGCCGGAGAAAAAATAAAGAAATAAGCTGACAAAAATCCGGCTTTCTGCAATTGAAAATTCCCCAATATTTTAATAATGATCACAGGAATGATAAAATAAAACAGATGCTGAATAATGACGATCCATTTCACTGCAGCCACAGCTCCGAAAGCCTTAATGAAAAAAGTTAAGAATAAAGGATAAACAGGAAGCTTATAGGCAGAACTTCCAAATTTTGACTGCATAGAGTATACTCCATCCCTGGCCAGATTCTCAGCGATGGCCCAGTCTTCAAAAAAGTCAACATTGAAGTGCTGATACACCGAGAAAATAATTTTCAGGGAGAGTATAAGCAGATTAAGAATGAGAAAAGTTTTCCAGTTAAGGAAAAAATCCACCCATCGTGTTTTTGAGAAATCAGGCATAGGTAAGTTTTCTAAAGCACAAAAATAAAGAAAGCAAAAGAGAAACAGAGCATCCGGACTTTTTTAAAACATTTATTTTAGCAAAACGCATTTTAAACAAAAAAGCCATACCTGATGATATGACTTGATTGATATGGAATTTTTTTTTACTAGAAGCCTGACGGTTTACTGATCGTCATTGAAGATCCATCCGAACCGCCCAGATCGGCGTTTACATCAGGAATATTCTGTTTTGTAATGAGCCTTTTATAAGCCATTAAATAAAGGTCTACCGTAAAATTATCATACGTTCGGGAAGGAGGGTTGGTAACGGCAATAATTCTGCTGTCTGTAAACCGGGCTTTGATATGCCAGGTTCCGTTTTTTTTGAAAGCAGCCACATCGGGCGATCCCTGCTTATTATCATTAATCCCGTTATTCCCGAAATCCAGCATCACGTTCGTAGAATTGTCATTCAGCTTGAATGAATAGTTGTGAAGCACTACCAGAAAATTATTGGCATCTATTTTAGTATCATAATCCGTAATTCCGTTTCCGGATACACCGGTAAGGGTAAGTTTAATATAGTTGAACAATCCACTGCTTTCCAACTTCGGATCATAAAGCTGAAGTCCGTTCTCGGAGGTTGCCAGAAAGCTTCCTCCCGTCATGGTAGGCTCTCCCGGATTTCTCAGATACAAAGAATTGGTATAGCTTTTCCCGTTGACGTCAAGGGTTTCCACAGGTTGATCTGTTTTGATTCCTACTTTACCGGTCTGGGCCTTCATGCCTATTCCCAGAATCATTATTATTGTAATATAAATTTTTCTTTTCATCATTTTTTATTGAAGCCCAAGAGGCGTGTTAGCAGATACTCCCGAATATGCAGGGGAAGCAGAAGAAGAAACTGAACCATTGAAGGTTCCCCAGTCTTTAACCAGTGATTTTTCAAAAACATTCAGCGTAAAGGTCCATGTTCCGTTTACAGAAGAAACGGTACCCGCTCCTTTAAAGCTTAGATTAACGGCATGGTAAGTTTTACCGTTTTTAGACAGTTTAGTCACCTCCGTTGAGTAAGCTCCATAAGACTTAGGGTTTGTACTGGTATTGGCCGCTGATACCGCACCGGTAAAAACAGCTCCTGTGATGGCCAGAACATATTTATCCGCATCCAATCCGGTATTCAGATTAACCACTTCATCCTGTTTTACATTTTTTAAAACCACTGTATACATATTGACCGGTGCTACATTACGGAGGGAAATATCCAGCATTTTCACTTTTCCTACCGGAGAAGAGTCTTTGGAACGGGTAAGAAGCAGATAGCTTCCTTTTGCAGGAGTATTTTCCGTATCTACCAGATAGGATTCAATCAGGGTATCCCCTTCCACATCGAGTGTTCCTTTAGGATTAGCAGTATTGATTCCGATCTGGGCTTTCATTCCCAATGAGGCAAGGCCCATCCCAAATAATAAAATATATTTTTTCATAATTGCAGTTTATTGAATTAAAGGAGCCGCCGCTGCACCTGTGGAAGTAGCTTTAAGATCCTGAGTTGAGTTGATATCTTTCGCGTAAGACCTGTCAAAGACTAATAAGTTAAGTGTCCATTCGCCGGTAGGTAATGATGCGGCAGGAGAAAAACCCTGATAATCGGCTTTAAGCTTCCATGTTCCGCCTGAAGAATAGGCAAAGATCTGTGGAACCGGAGTTACCCAGTCCGTTCCGGATCTTACCGGTTGGGTAAAGCCAAAAGAAGAGATCACCACCAGAAACTTCTGGGAATTGATTTTAGTATCAAACTGGTTTACCCAGTCTTTATCCGACGGGTCGCAGGCAATTTTAAACTGAATAAGGTTGATAGGAGCCGGTGAATTGGGTACAAAGGAATCATTGTAAGCCGTAATCTTATTTTCAGGGGCCGGAGATTTGATAATAAAAGTATAGTTCTCATCAGCACCAAGTTTTTCTAACGGCTTTTTGAAAACAATTCCTGATGTTTTCATCGTTCCGTTTACAGTAAGTTCTTTTTCCAGGGTGGCTGTGTTGATTCCAACCTGAGCGTTCATGAGCGCGGCACCTGTAACAAGTGCCATCGAAATAATCTTCGTCATTAGAGTAGTGTTTATTGGTTCCTAGTGTCTAAATTCCCTATGTTTTATACTGAACAGATTGACAGGCACAGCAGAACAGTACATCTGCCAGGCATAGTATTCAATTGAAAACATTAAAATTTATGGATTAGTTACGCATTACCTTGCAAGAAGCATGCCACGTGAAAATAAATCAAAAAATAATTGTTTATTACAATTAAAATAAACTAAATAATCTTAAAATAATAAAAACAATCCTAAAAACAAGTCATTAAAATAAATAATCCCTAATAAGAACAGAATTCTTTTCAGGGATTATTAAAAATAAAAAAAGACTGCTTGTTTAGCAGTCTTTTTAATTTATAGTAATATGTATTATACTTTTTCAACTTGCATATAGCTCAGTTCCATTGGGGTCTTTCTACCGAAGATCAGTACAGAAACTTCAATTTTCTTCTTGTCTTCCAAGATTTTCTCAACAGTACCGTTGAATCCGTTGAAAGGTCCGTCAATAACCTTCACGTTTTCTCCTACTACATATGGAATTTCAACATCGCTGGCAAATTCCGAAAGTTCATCCATTCTTCCCAGCATTCTGTTCACTTCTGATTTTCTCATCGGAACAGGATCTCCCCCTTTCGTTAAGCTAAGGAAAGAAATAACGCCTGGAATGTTTTTGATAACGTGAGGAATCTCTCCCATCAGATCAGCTTCGATCATCAGGTACCCAGGATAGTAAGGTCTTTCTTTAGGAACTTTTTTACCGTTTCTGATCTGAATAACCTTTTCCATAGGAATAACCACTTGAGTAACGTACTGCTCAAACCCTAAACGTTTGATTTCTGTCTCAATATAGTTTTTCACTTTATTTTCCTGTCCGCTGATTGCTTTCAGCACATACCATTTCAATTCGCTCATTATGGGAAAATACTTTTGTTTTAGTTGAACACGTTAATTAGCATTCCAATTATGTTGCTGATTGCTTTAGAAAACAATTCATCAACTCCAAAGGTAAACAATGACAAAATCACTGTAGCAATCGTTACTACAATTGTAGAAGACTGAAGATCAGCCCACTTCGGCCATTCAACTTTATGTCTGAATTCGTTATAAGAACCTTTTAAAAAATCGACAAATGAACTCATAATTTATATTTGCACGGGCACAAGGATTCGAACCCTGATCAACGGTTTTGGAGACCGGTATCCTACCATTGGACGATGCCCGTAGATTAAAAAGCTCCGTAAAGAAGTCCCTTACGGAAGCTTTTTATATTGTTAAGATAATTACTCGATGATTTCAGTAACCTGACCTGCACCAACTGTTCTACCTCCTTCTCTGATCGCGAATCTAAGACCCTCGTTAAGAGCGATTGGCTGAAGCAATTCTACAGTGATCGTTAAGTTATCACCAGGCATTACCATTTCTACACCTTCTGGTAAGAAGATCTCACCTGTAACGTCAGTAGTTCTTACGTAGAACTGAGGACGGTATTTGTTGTGGAATGGAGTGTGACGTCCACCTTCTTCTTTAGAAAGGATATAAACCTCAGCTTTGAATTTTTTGTGTGGCTTCACTGAATCTTTCTTAGCGATAACCATCCCTCTCTTGATGTCAGTTTTTTCAATACCTCTCAATAGTAGACCTACGTTATCACCAGCTTCACCTCTGTCTAGGATTTTTCTGAACATCTCAACCCCTGTAATTGTAGAAGTTAATTTTTCATCACCCATACCAACGATATCAACAGGATCACCAGTGTTGATTACACCAGCCTCGATTCTACCAGTTGCTACAGTACCTCTACCTGTAATAGAGAATACGTCTTCAATTGGCATCAAGAATGGCTTATCCTGATCTCTTACAGGCTGCTCGATCCAAGTATCAACTGCTTCCATTAATTCTTCAACAGTTTTTACCCACTTCTCATCTCCGTTAAGAGCACCAAGAGCAGATCCCTGGATTACTGGAGAGTTATCTCCGTCATATTCGTAAGTAGATAATAAATCTCTAAGTTCAAGTTCAACAAGCTCTAAAAGCTCAGCATCATCCACCATATCCACTTTGTTCATGAAAACAACGATTCTTGGTACGTTTACCTGACGGCAAAGAAGGATGTGCTCTCTAGTTTGAGGCATTGGTCCATCAGTTGCAGCACATACTAAGATCGCTCCATCCATCTGAGCAGCACCAGTTACCATGTTCTTAACATAGTCGGCGTGACCTGGACAGTCAACGTGTGCGTAGTGTCTGTTTTCAGTTTCGTACTCGATGTGAGCTGTATTAATAGTGATACCTCTTTCTTTTTCTTCTGGAGCAGAGTCAATAGCGGAGAAGTCTTTTTTCTCAGCAAGACCTTTGTTAGCTAATACACTACTGATAGCTGCAGTAAGCGTAGTTTTACCATGGTCAACGTGACCAATAGTACCAATGTTCAAGTGTGGTTTGTTACGATTAAACGTTTCCTTTGCCATGATTTAAAATTATTTATTTATTGTTTTTCAAATTTTCGGTGTGCAAATATAATGAATTTTTAAATACCAAAACCTTTTTAGTAAAAAAAGTTTCAATATTCAGATCCAATGAAGCACAAACCTTATATTTCAATGTATTGAGACTGCAAATTTACACAATTTTTCCCGATTGAAAAAACTTTGTGAAAGCTTTTATGAAAAAGCCTGAAATACAGAATATTCCAGGCCACAATTAATATAATATCGTCCGAATTTGGGATTAAGAATCCCCTGTTCAGACAGGTTTGATGAGGGATGACGGAAGAAGGAAGTTTTCACAATTATAAAAAGCTGCTTCTGGTTGATGATTATAACCAGCCATCATTTCCGGTATCCTTTCTTCCAGCTTCCTGCCTTATAAAAGAATACTAAATCTGCCGGGACTTTTGAGTCCTGTTGAAGATCCAGAAAATAATCGGAAAAATAAGCAGGGTAAGCACAGTTGCCGTAATCAGTCCCCCGATGATCACAATAGCCAGCGGTTTCTGCGATTCTGATCCTATCCCGGTAGACAATGCAGCCGGCATCAGTCCGATGGATGCCATAAGAGCCGTCATAATGACCGGTCTGGTTCTGGATTTCACTCCGTTTAAAATCGCTTCGTCTATCGGGAGGCCGTCTTTCACATTCTGATGGAATTCTGTGATGAGAATAACGCCGTTCTGGATACAGATTCCTAACAGAGCGATCATTCCCACTCCTGCAGAAATCCCAAAATTGATCCCCGTAACGTGGAGCGCAATAATTCCCCCGATCAAAGCAAAAGGCACATTGGCCAGTACCAGAAGGGAATCTTTCATATTCCCGAACAGGATAAACAACAGGAAGAAGATCATCAGGATACTCACGGGAACGACCTGAGTAAGTCTGTGAGAAGCACGCTGCTGGTTTTCAAACTGCCCCGTCCATCCTATAGAATACCCATCCGGAAGCTCAATATTCGCCACTTTTTTCTGGGCATCGGCAATCGTGCTTCCCAAGTCACGGTCACGGATTGAAAACTTAACGCCGATATATCTTTTGATATCATCTCTGTAGATAAAAGCTGCCCCGTTATCCTTTACAATGCTGCTGATCTCCTTTAGAGGAATTTTCGCCCCGTCTTGTGTAGGGACCATTAATGAAGCAATATCCGTTTCATCTTTTCTGTATTCCTGGGAATAACGGAGCCGGATCGGGAACTTTCTTTCCCCGTCAAACATTTCCGAAGCCGTTTTTCCTCCGAAAGCCATTTCCAGTACCGCCTGTGCATCAGCCGGCATTACGCCGTATGCAGCCATTTTATCTCTGTCCAGAATAACGCTTACTTCCGGCTGGCCTATATTTTTAATGATTCCCGGATCTTTTACTCCTTCTACATTTTTGACCTGTGCCAATACTTCTTCCGCCAGCTTATCCAGTGTTTCCAGATTGTCGCCATAAATTTTGATCCCGTTTTCGGCTTTAAATCCGGCTACAGCTTCTGCCACGTTATCAGAGATGGGCTGGGAATAATTGAAGGTAATTCCCTGATAATTTCTAAGTTTTTTATCGATTTCATCAATCAGTTCTTCATAACTGATCTTACGTTTCCATTCTTCTTTAGGCTGAAGGTTTACGGCAAACTGTACGAATCCGAATCCGTTGGGGTCTGTTCCGTCGTTGCTTCGTCCGGTCTGAGCGAGAACATCCGTAACTTCCGGCACACTCATAATGTCTTTTTTGAGCAGATCGGCAGTCTTCAGTGACTCTTTTAATGATGAGCTCATCGGCATTTCTGCGGTAATCCATAACGATCCTTCATTAAGCTGCGGCAGGAATTCCGTTCCTAAAAATTTCCCGGAAAATAAGGTTACACCCAGAAATGCAATCGCAACGATCAGGCTTATCTTTTTATGTTTAAAAGTATAGTTGAATCCTTTCAGAACAATTCTGTCCCAGAAATTAACGAACGGATTGTTTTTCTCTTTTACATTTTTATTCAACAGGATATGGGAAAGAACCGGCACCAGGGTTAACGTGAATATCAGTGCTCCTATCAGCGCAAATCCCAAAGTAAAGGCTAAAGGCGAAAACATCTTTCCTTCTACTTTCTGGAATGAGAAAATAGGAATCAGTGAGGTGATGATGATCAGTTTTGAGAAGAAAATGGCTTTTCCCAACCCTGTTCCTGTCTGTTTGATCCAGCCTGCTTTTGCCAGTTTATTGAATTTCTCCTGACCATATTTATGGGCTTTGTGATCCAGCATCACAAAGAGCCCTTCCACCATGACGACGGCACCGTCGATAATAATTCCGAAGTCAACCGCTCCCAGTGACAGTAGGTTCGCACTCATTCCGGCCAGCTTCAGACATAAGAACGCGAACAGCAGGGATAAGGGAATGATAATAGAAACAATTAATGTGGTTCTCCAGTCTGCCATAAAGATCAGAACGATGACGGTTACCAGCACAATCCCCTCGATCAGGTTATGCATAACGGTTTTCGTAGTAAAATCCATCAGATTATCCCGATCATAGAATGTGACCATCTTTACCTCTTTCGGAAGAATTTTTTCATTAAGTTCTTTGATTTTTGCTTTTACACCCACCAGAACTTCTCTCGGGTTCTCCCCTTTTCTCATCACCACGATCCCTTCCACGGTATCATCCTGATTGTTCAGGGCTGCCTGCCCTACTCTTGGCATTGAGCTTTCGTGCACTTCTGCTACATTTTTTACAAGTACAGGATTTCCGCTGTCGTTATGAATGGTAATATTTCCGATATCGGATATGGATTTCACCAATCCGATTCCTCGTACCACATAAGCCTGGCCGTTTTTTTCGATGACATCTCCTCCTACATTCAGGTTGCTTTTGGTCACCGCATCATACACCTGAAGCGGAGTCAGATTGTATTTATCCAGTGCCCGCGGATCGATGCTTAATTCAAAAACTTTATCCTGACCTCCGAAAACGTTGATATCCGCTACGCCGGGAACTCCTCTTAAAGCCCGGTCTATTACCCAGTTCTGGATCGTCAGCAGTTCTCTGGAATCTTTGGTTTTACTTTCCAGCGTATATCTGAAAATTTCCCCTGTGGGCCCGTAGGGTGGCTGAACTTCAGGATCTACCTCATCAGGAAGGCTTATGGTTCTTAATTGGTTATTGACCTGATTTCTGGCAAAAGTATCATCCACCCCATCATCAAAAAGAATTTTAACGATCGAAAGTCCAAACATCGTGGTACTCCTTACGCTTGTTTTCTTCTGAACCGGGCTCATAGCCAATTCGATGGGCGTTGTGACAAAACGTTCGACTTCTTCCGCGCTCCGCCCATTCCATTGGGTTATGATGACAATCTGGGTGTTGGTAACATCCGGAAAAGCTTCAATAGGCATGTTTTTGAAGCTGATAAATCCTGATATCGCCAGAATAGCAACCCAGATAAAGGTAAAAGCTTTGTTTTTTAATGAAAAAGCAATTATATTTTTTATGAATTTATTCATGACTGTTAAGTTGATGACCTAAAAAAGTCGGTGAAAGAATGGGTTCTTCTGATTTCTTTTAAATACGATTAGCTGTTCAGAGAACGGTAAATCAGCAGCTGATTGTTGGTGACTACTTCTTCGCCTTCAGACAGACCTCCTCCAACATAAGTAACATCTCCTACCTGTTTCAGTATTTTTATTTCTTTAATTTTAATATCCGTTCTGGATTTGAAAATCACGACAAAGCTTCTGTTATCATCAAAAATCACAGCTTTTGAAGGAACCGTAAGCGCCGTATTGTTCTCTGAGCTGGAGACTTTGATCGTGGCTTTGCTTTCCGGAATCAGAAGGCCGTTGGCATTATCCAGAACAACTCTTGCCTGCATGGCGTTGGTTTCCGGATCTATAATTTTGAATATTTTATCAATTTTGCCGTCGAAAACCTTATCCGGATAAGACAGTGTGGAAACCTGGGCTTTCATTCCAAGGCTGATCTTATCAATATCCGATTCATTCACGTTCATTATTGCCCAAACATTGGTGGTATTGGCTACATCAAAAATATTTTCGCTCCGGTCACTTCTCAGCTGCATATCCTTATTGATATTTTTCTGAACAATATATCCGCTGATCGGTGCTACCACACTGTAGATATTGCCTTTTTTCACATTATACACCGTGCTTACCGCTGTAGCTCTCTGTAGCTGGTCCTGGGCTTTCTGAAGTACACTTTTAGCCTCAAGAACTTCTCTCTCTGTGGTCAGTTTTCCTTCAAACATCTCTTTGGCTACCCGGAGGTTGTTCTGGGCAACAACCAAATCTGTTCTCGCATCACTTACATCTTTCTGAACTTCGGCAAGCTCGGTACTTCTGATCGTGGCCAGAACCTGGCCTTTTTTTACGTAGTCTCCCAATTCGGCATTAACGCTCAAAACATTGCCTCCCACTAAAGGATACACATCGATATAACTGTTCTTATCCGCTGAAATTTTTCCGTAAAAGCTATACTGGTCTTCTATATTTTTTTTCTCAACTTTGGCCAGGGAAATAGAGCTCAGCATTGTGTTGCTCAGTTCAAATCCTTTTTTTGCCTGAGGTTTCGTTTCTTCTTTTTTCCCGCAGGATAATAAAGTGAGAACCATCAATACAGGAATAAAATATTTTTTCATGATTAGTAGAAGATTTTGGTTTGAATTAATTGGTTGAGTTGTTCTGCCGACTGGATGATCTCATTTTTCATGTCATAGATCTGAAGCGCCGTTTCCCTGTAGCTGTCCATGAAATCTGTAAATTCGATAAGGTTGACGTTTCCTTTTCTGAAGTTTTTCATCATTCCGTCATAGACCAGATCCATATTATGAAGATCCGTCGTTTTGATTTCCGCGAGCTGATCGTATTGGGTTTTCCAGGTTTTATAAGCAGCCTGTACTTTTGTTTCGAGATTTAATTTCTGAAATTCTGCATTTTTCTGATTCTGCTGAATGGCGTAATTCGCTTTATCAAGATTTCCCTGGTTGGCTCTCCATAGAGGTAAAGGGATTGCTACCATCAGATTCACTTCATTTTTAAAAGTTCCTCCGTTCTGATCCCATCCGGCACCCACATTCAGATCGGGCACATTCATTGATTTCTGCCATTGGGCATATAATTTACTGTTGTCTATCAGCTTCAAATAATATTGATAGTCCGCGTTATTCTCCAACGCTTTGCTTTTCAGCTCCTGATCATCTCCAAAAGGCTGGGCGGCCAGAATCTCTTTTGCTTCCGCTTCTGAAATCCGGGGTTCTATGTCTTCGGGAATACCCGTGAGTACTTTCAAATTCTGTTCAAATTCAAGAATATTCTTATTGATGCCTAATTTATCATTGTTTAGCTGAATAACCAGGCTTTGTAGCCTTACTTCGTCTTTAAGGGAAACATTTCCCTTCGCCGACTGTACACGGTAAGCGCTTAGGAGGTCATTCATATATCCCAGCTGCTTATCGGTATTTTCAAGTTTAAGTTTTTCGTAATAAAGGTTGAAATAAGCGGTCCGTAACCGGGCTTTCAGATCTACAAGTAATTGGGAAAACTGAAGCTGTGCAAGTTCTTTATTGGATTTGGCAAAAGCAATTTCATTTTTCTTTTTCCCACCCATATAAATCAGCTGGGTCACCTGGGCTCCTTTGGCATGGCCTACATCAAATACCTTTTTATTTTCGGGATTATAGGCATTAATCTGGCCGCTGAGTTGGGGAAGTTCCCAGATTTTAGACTGCAGAATGTCTGCATCAGCCATATTGATGTTATATTGTTCTGCGAGCAGCTGAAGGTTGTTTTTCTGAAATGCCTCTTCACATTCCAAAAGCGACAGCTCCCGCTGCTGCCCTGCCATGAATGAGGAAATGGCAATGAGCAGTCCGGCGATCTTGTTCATTCTTTCTATTTTCCACAAAATTGATTCTATGGGATTAAAACGAACTTAAAGGATCCTTAAAAAAAAATTAAATTTGGCTTAAACAGAGTTATTCAATGCAATGCCACCAATGTAAAATAGATGAACCTCATTAATCAAATCATTTAATTATTTGAAGCTTATTTATTAAAAGTAATACTGAATTTATTAAGATTTTCAGAGGGTGAAGAATACAGGATCCTGGCTCCGTGATACTCAAGGATTCTTTTAACGATCCGAAGCCCCAATCCTGAACCTGAAATATTCTGGGAATTGTTTCCTCTCATAAAGGCTTCAAAAAGTTTGGACCGCTCTTCTTCAGGAATGGTATTTCCTTGAGAAATAACATCTACTGTAAGGTGGTCATTGGTTTCCGTAATCAGTACATCCATTTCCGTATCATCAGAGTATACCGCTGCATTTTTAAACAAATTAATAAAAACAATCACCAGCAGCGACTGGATTCCGTTGATGGTAAGAAGCGCATTTTCGGAAGTATCTTCAGAGATCAGAAAATCCATCTTAAGGGCCGGATAGCTTTTTTCCACACCTTCAAAAGCTTCAAAAATCACTTCATCGATCCTTACTTCCTCATAGATGCTCTGAATGTTTTCCTTATCAAACTTGGTAAGCAATAACAGTGAATTGGTAAGATCAGACAGCTGATAGATATCGCGTTGAATCTGTTTTAAAGAAGACAGGGTTTCCGGGGAATGTTCTTCAAATTTAATCAGGTTCTCCAGCTGAAATGCCATTCTGGTAATTGGAGTTCTGATCTCATGAGAAGCACTGGCTGTAAAATCTTTCTGCGACTGGAAAACATCATCCAGTCTTCCGATCATTGTATTAAATGATTTGGCAAGGATATTAATCTCATCATCCGACTGCCGGACAGGAATCTGGGTTGTAAGTTTATGAGCCGTCACTTCTGATATTTCCTGGTTAAGATCTTCCAGAGGGCGCAAAAATTTCCCCATAAAATAATAGCTCAGAAAACCGATAAGAAGCGTACTCATCACATACGCTGCAATCAGAAGATATTTAAGGAAGGCCAGTTTTGATTTTCCGTTGGTATCAAAAGCACTGGTGAGGATATAGTAGTTTTCACCATTGATATTACGCAACGCGGCATAGATTTCCGGAACTGTTTTTTCGGTATAGATGATCTTTTTTTCGTCCAGCTCTTTCAGCAGTGTATTGTCCCAGGTCACATTCCGGTCTTTGATGGTGCTGTAAATTAATTCTTTCTGACTGTTGAAGATCAGGATGGTCTCATTCAGCAGGATATTATCGGAATTTTCATTAAAAAAAACAGGAGCTTCCTCTTCAAAGTCCTTGGATTTGGAAATGAAATGGGTGGTAAACTCAAGGCGCTGCCTGAATCTTTCTTTGAACTCATCTCTTCTGAAATCATTAAAGGATAGATAAATCACCGCCATTACCATCGCAAAAAGCAGGGAAAAGGCGATGCTGAGTGTTAATGCAATCCTTCTTTTTAATGACATCTTCTACAATGGATTTAAGTAATATCCAAACCCTGAACGGGTATGAATAAGTTTAATTTTAAAATCTTTATCGATTTTCTTTCTTAAAAAATTGATATATACTTCCACCGTATTGGTATTGGTGTTGAAGTTATGTTCCCAGACATGTTCTGTAATCTGCTGTTTGGAGACCGTTCTTCCCTGGGCTTCCGCAAGATATACCAGAAGCTGGAATTCTTTTAAAGTAAGAGCAATTTCATTCCCTGCACGGTAAACTTTCTGTTCGGTTTTGTTAATGATCAGATCATCCACCCTGATGATCTCCTGGTCTGTGGAATCAGAAGGGGCTTTTCTTCTCAGCAGAGAGTTGATCCTCAGTAAAAGCTCCTCAAACTGGAAAGGCTTTACCAGATAATCATCTGCCAAGCGGGTAAAGGCATCTTTTTTATCGGAAATATCGCCGTATGCCGAAATAATGATGATAGGGGTATTTTTATCAAAAGACCGGATGGTCTGGCAGACATCCAGTCCGTTTATTTTGGGAACATTGATGTCCAGCAGATAAAGGTCATAGGTATTATTCCTGATCTGACGCAGAAAAGTCTCGCCGTCATATATTTTATCACAGGTAAAGTTATTTGATTCTAAAAACCGGCAGAGTTCTGCAGAAAGAATGAGATCATCTTCCAATAAAAGAATATTCATCAAAATTTATTTTACACGAATTTACTGAAAATTTTATGTTCTTTGTTCATCTGTAAAATATGGAGGGAGATTTAATAAAATTTTAAGGTGAATCCGGATCAGGCACAAAATTCAGGACAAATATAAAAACAGGTGAAAGCAAATTGAAATTTTTGTGGTTGTTATGGTTATATAATTTCCCGATGATTTCACAAATGTTTACAGTATTTATTAGCACGCTGATTTTGCAGATCGAGCAGATCTTATATTCAGCCAATAAAAATCGAAGTACGAATGCTTCAGCTGAGTCTTTGAATGTTAAAATTAAAAATTTCAGAATGCAGCTCAGAGGAGTAAAGGGTAGAACATTTTTTCCTCTTTAGATTAACCTAACTTTTTGCGTAGTCCACAACTTTTGAGACTGATCCAGCTTAGGGGAGTAAAAGACAAAACTTTCTTTCTATTCAGATTAACCAAACTTTTGCCTAGCCCCAACTTTTGCGCTTGATCCGGTATTTCCAGTATAGATAAATTTTAAAATAATAAAAAGGGGGCGATTATAAAATACAGAGATATTTATCCTATCCGATTCTGAAGCCATATATAAATCCATTATATGGATTATTGGAAATCTTTGGATGAAGATAAGATTTCAAATTTCTTATCTAAATAATAAGCCATATTATAGGTTCTCTTCCAATGTAAATTCTAACTCATCGTGGAAACAAGATAGTTTATAAATTTTAGCTAAAGCCGGATCAGGCGCAGATTTGAGTAGTGAACTGATTAAGATTAAAAATATTTCCCGCAAAGATAAACAGGGAGAAATAATATCTTATGTTTTTAGGATAAACAAAGATGCAACATCAGAAAGCTAATACAAAGCCTCTATATCTCAAAGATAGATGAAGCAGTTATTACAATTTACCATTGCCCGTCTTAACGTTTAATTATAAATTGAATTCCCTCCAACTTTTGAGATTGACTTCTGATTACCATTGCTCATTATGGATAGCTGATGGCTTTCCTGGGGTTGGTGTTCTCTTGGACAGGGAGTATTGTCTTTGTTGTATAGATATAAAACAAAAAAAGTCTCACACAAAACTGTATGAGACTTTCTAATAATATAAAAACTGGCGGCGGCCTACTCTCCCGCGTTAGCAGTACCATCGGCGCTGGTGGGCTTAACTTCTGTGTTCGGAATGGGAACAGGTGAGCCCCACCGCTAAAACCACCCTAAAGAAGGTATATAGCTGTTGGATTATTGCTGATTGCTCATGGCTATTTGCCATTCGCTAACCCCTAATCGCCAACTGCGTTTTTAAGCGATAAAAACTTTCACAAAGACAAAACCTTTTCTGCGTATAAAAGGCTTGTTTATAGCAACCATAGGCTATAAATCTACGGATAATTAGTACTACTCGGCTATGACATTACTGCCTTTACACCTATAGCCTATCAACGTGGTCATCTCCCACGACCCTTAAAAGATGTCTCATCTTGAGGCGAGTTTCGCACTTATATGCTTTCAGTGCTTATCTCTTCCAAACGTAGCTACTCAGCGGTGCACCTGGCGGTACAACTGATACACCAGA
>JAITMC010000032.1 GCA_031277615.1 Chryseobacterium sp.
GTTTTTATATTATTAGAAAGTCTCATACAGTTTTGTGTGAGACTTTTTTTGTTTTATATGTTCACTCCTCAGATCTGCACCTGCTCCGCAATCATTCCTCTATAATAAATCATCCTACAGTAAATCTTCACAATAAATAATGGGAATGCGTATCTGGAAAGAGTTTATATTCCATCATAAGATGGATAAAGAATCATTAACAGGTATTATTTTAATGATAACCTCCATTATTCAATAGCAATGGGTTTTAACCCATTGGAAATAAAAAATATTCTTCCTCTCTGGCTTTAGCCAAAATTGATTAACCATTACCAATCTTTGCAGAATAATCCGTTGATGTTTTGGCTAAAGCCAATGGATTGTTTGTTTGATGATTTGTGGGCGGGCTAAAGCCCACCTCTATTGAATAACCTGGTTACGTATTTATAGGTTGTCATTTATCAATTAGCTCCAAGCTTATAGATCAATCTATAATATGTTTCGTTGATTAATAAAAAGGTATTGATATTTTGAAACTCATTTTTATATTACCCATTACCCATTACCCATTACCCAATACCGATTACAGATTACAGATTACTCATTGCTCATCGACCATAATTATTACTGATGACCCATTCCCTAGCCCTGATAGCAGCGGTTACCCCACAGCAAACGAGGGCAGAGCGAATGGGTTGGTAATGGCAAAGGCATGGCGCGAGGAGTAAAAGCGGATAGCAGGATCAAGCTCCTAAGAATAAAGAATTTTATTTCTTGATTTCAAGATCGTTAACAATTCTTTCATGGTATAGGATTGTAATTTACCTGATAAGGATAATTTTATGAGTATAAGTTACTTTCCATTTTATTTCTCCCGGTCAAGGGATAAATTAAGTATAAATACGTAATATTTTCTTAAGCAGGGTTCTTAGTTTTGTATTTAACATAATAATCAGAAACTAAAAAATTAATTCTATGGCTAAATTCTTAAGAAAAAATGCGTGGGAAAAAGGGGGAACATTTGATAATCCTGATCTATTCTGGTATGCAAAGGGAGTCGGTGTTCTGCAATCAAGATCTTTGGATGATGAAGGCAGCTGGTGGTTCTTTGCTGCTATTCATGGTGAGGAAATAGGGGGTGGGAAATTTCCTAACTGGAATGTTTTAACCGGATTGCCTAAAGTTCCTACAGCTCCCATTCCTGCTGCTGATATTGTAAAGAAATTCTGGAACCAGTGTCAGCATCAGAGTTGGTATTTTGCACCGTGGCATCGGGGTTATCTGATAGCTTTAGAGGAGCAGGTCCGCGAGGCCATTATAAGTCTGGGAGGCCCTGCTGACTGGGCACTTCCATACTGGAATTATTTAGGGCCGGGTGACCAATATAAGATTCCGCCGGCCTTTACTGAAGAAAAAATGCCTGATGGCAGTGCCAATCCGTTATACGTAACAGCAAGATACGGTCCCAAAAGTGATGGCAATGTTTATATTGAGATTCCTCCTATTTCCGAGGTTTGTCAGGGAAATACCATTTATACAGGAAGTAATACTTCTACACCACATCCGGGGTACGGAGGTCCAAGAACCCGGTTTTCACATGATGGAAATGTGAGCGGAAATTTAGAAAGTAATCCTCATAATCTGGTGCATGTTCAGGTTGGAGGTAAGGACGGCTGGATGTCTGATCCGGATTCGGCGGGATTAGACCCTGTTTTTTACCTGCATCACTGTAATATCGACAGAATGTGGGGTGCATGGAATATGGTTAATGATAATCCGGTGGACCCGACCTGGCTGGAAGGGCCCGCTGCCATGGGAGAAAGAGAATTCATCATGCCGTTGCCCAATAACCGTAAAGGATGGGTGTATACTCCGAAAGAAATGACTAATTTAGATACACTGGACTACACTTATGATGATCTTTCTCTGACGACAGCTCCGCTACCACAAAAAACGCTGGCTCAGAGGTTGAATAAACTGGGTGCTCAGCCTATTGAAAATTTACACGAAAAAAATATGGATTTAGGAAGCAGTTCAGAACTTGTCGGGGCCAATGCCGGGCAGGTTCAATTAGACGGAGCAGGAACGAAAACAAGTGTTAAACTGGAAGGTAGTTCCTGGAGAAGCGTATCAGGCAGCCTGATGAAAGCCTCGGTGAACAGTTTACCGGATCAGGTTTATCTTCAGCTGGAAAATGTAAAAGGGAGTGCCGATGCCAACATTCTGACTGTTTCGGTAAACCATCAGCTTGCAGGGTATGTTTCACTTTTCGGATTGCGCAATGCCTCAGATAAGGATGGGCATAACGGGGGATCAGGACTTACTTTTATTCTGAATATTACGGACATTATTGATAACCTTTTTGTGAGCAATAATTTGGATATGGATTCGCTGGAAGTAACCATTCTGCCTGATAATGCTATTCCCAACGATGAAACCATTACGGTAGGCCGTGTGAGCATTTACCGTGAACAGCAGAAGCTATGAAAACTTCAGTAAAGGATGACCGGTATATTACTTCAGTCATTCTCGGAATTAGCTTTATATTCTGGATCATTTTACTGGCAGATCCCGGTGGGATAATGGGAATCGAGCATTGCCATATGACAACAGGAGGCTCTTCTAAGGTATCTCTTCCCATGTTGCTTCAGATGAATTCTTTTTCTGATATGATGTTGGGTTGGATTTTGATGGTACTTGCGATGATGCTGCCAAAACTGATTACCCCGGTTCAGTATATTTACGCAAAAAGTCTTAAGCGGCGACGTTTGGGGTTAAGCTTATTTTTTGTCATCAGCTATACCGTGGTATGGTCGGTGATGGGAATAGTGATGAATATGATGATCCTTGGATTCAGCCTGCTATTACCGAATTCGTTTCTTCCGGCTTTAGGAATAGGAATCACTGCCTTAATATGGCAGTTTTCTCCGGTGAAGCAACGGTGCCTGAACCGAGGGCACGATCATATTCCTATTGCAGCCTTTGGATGGAGGTCCGATCTGGATGTATTGAAATTCGGGATGATGCACGGGCTATGGTGTATCGGTTCAGGGTGGGCACTGATGTTGTTTCCGATGGTATTACCGGAAGGACATAACCTGGCTATGATCATTGTAACAGTCATTATGATCAGTGAGCATATGGAACATCCGCGGCTGCCAAAATGGAATTTTGATTTCCGTGTGAAACTTGTCCGGATCATCGTGAACAGAATTAAGATTATTCTTCACAGGAACGAGGAAGCTCAATACCGGATTTCTTATAAAAGTTTTACTGGATTATTACCCAAAACAGAAAAATAAAAATAAACCGCAGTCTGAACAAACTGCGGTTTTTATATGTTTAAGAAGTGATTAGCTTTGATAGCCCAGTAATTTTCTGATCTGATAGAAGAATCTTTCGATGAGTCTCAGATCCTGGGTAACGATTTCTGCATTTCCTCTCAGCTCTTTATCAAATACTAAGGTTTTGTTATAGCTGGTTTTTAAGCCCTTCGGAAGGGTAACATCTACATAATAATTTCCTTTTTCATCAGGAATAAGAGAGATATTCTGTACCTTTCCTTCCACGATACCATATTCCTGGAAACGGTAGTTATCCAGCTTGATGAGTACTTTTTCACCTGTGGTGATCTTTCCTGAGTTAATCGTTGGTACAGACATACGGCCAACAAGCCTTTCTTTATTTTTAGGGAGAATAGAAAGAATAGGTTCCCCGGATTTTACAAACTGGTTTTCCCCGAAAAACTGCTGAAAGCTGGCGACTCCGTCTGTAGAAGAAATAACCAGATAGCTTTGTTCCCATTGCTTTAAAGATTTTCGAAGCTGTTCAAAAAGCTGCAAGGTTTGGGAAGAGTAGTTAATTTTATCTTTTTCGGTATTAATGGCGGTTCCGCTTTTGGTTTTATTCAGATTGGAAATCCCTTCTTCCATCTGAGATAAAGATATATTGATGTTTTCGAGATTCTGCTGAGCCTGAAGAAATTTTATTTTCTCATTCTCCAGTTCCATGGAAGAAATAACACCCTGGTTAAATAGTTCCTGTGATCTCTGATAATTTTTTTTCGTCAGTTCATACTTGGCCTGCTCCAGGCTTTTCTGCTGTTTCGTTGTGGCAATTCTCACGCGGTATTCGGAAATACTTTGGTTGGCGGCGAGGTTTTCCGGGGCGTAAGGCTGAAGTCTGGTAAAAAGTTCTTCATCCTGAAATGCTTTGGCAAAATTATTATAATCTCCCTGAAGTTCCCCAAGTTTAAACCGGGATGCCGTTGCAACGGGGAATGATGAAAGTTGGTTCGGGGCGATAGAATCTACCAGTTTTTTCAGTTCCAGAACATCTTTATAATTGGCGGCAGACTGCATGACCATAAGTACATCATGTTTTTTTACTTCCTGATGATCTTCGATAAATATTTTCTCAATTTTTGAACTGGTCCGGGCTTCTATTTTTTCGGGTGGATTTTGTGAGGTCACAATAATCGGTGCAGGAACAAATTCAGGATATTTTATAATATAGCTCATTGCAAGAATAAGCAGGAGTATAATGAATATAAGGGTATTTCCCCAGCGTATCATCCAGTGGGGAGGCTGGGTAAGTATGTCCTGAACACTTTCCGAACGAAGTTCAATGGTATCTAAAATTTCCTTTTCCATATAAGCAGTCTGTTGAAAATCAAGATCCCCTTGTGAGGATCCTGATTTTTTTTTCATTTAAAATAAATTATTACAAAGGCAGTTTGTAATCACATTTCGGATCATTGCCCAGTTCAACGCCTGGAATAACCTGGCCTCCCGGACAATATCGGTTGCAGGCATTCCATATTTTGGTGCTGCCTACATAGCAGAAACAGTTGCACGGATAGGCAGGAATAGGTCCGGCCCCGTACACTTCTTTCAGATTCTGTCTTTCGATTTTCTTTAAATTTTTCATAGCTGAAATATTATAAATCAGAAACTGCCCTTATTTTTATAAAGGATCACAATTCTGAGGAGTCATCATGTTTCTATGTACGCAGGCTCCTCTTCTTTCACACCAGTATAAATTACAGTTACAGGTATACGGTTCACCTGGCATTGGTGGTTCTTCCGGATAATATGCACCGCAATCACCTAATCCTCCGCCTTGCATTGTTCTAAGTTCTTTTCTTGAAAGTTTTTTTAGATTTTTCATAATAAAATAGTTTGTTTTAGTCTTCCTACTCTGTAAGCTTTTCGGATTCCGCTTTATCATCAATTTGAATTGATATTAATTTCCAAGTTCCAACTGATTTTTCACCAGCCTGTAATATTCCCCTTTTAAAGCAACAAGTTCGGTGTGGCTTCCTTCTTCCACTACATTTCCTTTATCCAGTACAATAATCTTGTCTGCATGTTTTACCGTAGATAATCGGTGAGCAATGACAATGGCCGTTTTCCCTTTAAAGAACTGTTCCAGATTTTCCATAATGATCTTTTCATTATTGGCGTCGAGCGCAGAGGTAGCTTCATCAAAAAAGATATATTCCGGGGACTTGTAAACAGCTCTGGCAATGAATAGACGCTGCTTTTGTCCGCCACTGACCCCTACACCCTCATTTCCGATTTTGGTATTATAGCTTAAAGGCAAACCTTCGATAAATTCTTTAATATTGGCAATTTCTACAGCACGTCTTAATTTTTGTTTGTCGATGTGATCTTCCCCTACAGCAATATTATTGGCAATGGTATCATTAAAGACATAACCTTCCTGCATCACTACACCGCAATGATCTCTCCAGAACCTTGGCGATACATTCTTAAGCTTTGTATTTCCAATTTTAATGTCACCTTCAGAAGGATCGTAGAACTTCATCAGTAATTTTAAAAGTGTTGTTTTACCACTTCCGCTGGCCCCTACGATAGCTGTCGTTTTCTGATAGGGGATGGTAAGATTCAGGTTTTCAAATACCGGAACATCAGAACCAATATACCGGAATGACATATTACTGATCTCAATATCTTTTTGTGGAACTTCAGTCGCATATTGCTCATCTTTGTCTTCTTCATCTTCCTTATCATGGATTTCCCCAAGACGTTCAAGGGAGATTTTGGCATCCTGGGTCTGTTTGATAAAATCAATAAGCTGAAGCAACGGGCTGTTAAGCTGTCCAATGATATACTGTACCGAAAGCATCATCCCTAACGTAAGATTACCGCTCAATACAAGTTTTGCAGAAAGGAAGCTCACCAGAATATCTTTCATCTGGTTGATGAAGTTTCCTCCCACAGATTGCCACTGTTCCAGAGAAAGCGACTGAATTCTTATTTTAAATAATTTTACCTGAAGGAATTCCCAGTCCCATCGTTTCTGCTTTTCGGCATTATGCATTTTAATTTCCTGCATCCCGTTGATCAGTTCTATTACTTTACTCTGTTCCTGAGATACCTGGGAGAACCTTTTATAGTCCAGTTCTTTTCTCTTTTTAAGGAAAAAGCTGATCCATCCCACATATAGTACCGCACCTACCAGATAAACAAGGAAAAGTCTGTAGTCATAGAACAGGAGTACAATACTGAAAATAATAAGGTTGACCAGCGAGAACAGCGTATTCAGGGATGAACTGGTAAGAAGCTGTTCAATTCTGTGGTGGTCATTGATCCTTTGCATAATGTCTCCGGTCATCCTTGTATCAAAAAAGCTGATCGGAAGCCTCATCAGCTTGATAAAGAAATCCGAAATGATCGAAATGTTGATTCTGGCGGAAAGATGGAGCAAAATCCAGCTTCTGATTACCTCAATACCCATTCTTCCGAGGAATAACATGATCTGGGCAAGCAGGACTACGTAAATAAAGTTAAGATCCTGATTCTGGATTCCCACATCCACAATACTCTGGGTAAGGAACGGGAAAATAAGGGATAGTAAACTTCCTGCCAAAAGCCCTACGGCAAGCTGTATAACCAGTGATTTATATTTGAAAAGATATTTAGACAGGAAAGAAAAGCTGGCTTTACTTTCTTCGGAGTCAAATTCGGTCTGGAAAAATGCAGGGGTTGTTTCCAGAATCAGGGCGATTCCTTCCTCTGTATTTTCATTGGCATTTTCTCCGATCCATAATTTAATGAATTCGTCCTTAGTGTAAGTGATCAGTCCGTAACTCGGATCTGAAATATAAACTTTATTGTTTTTGTCAATTTTATAAACAACAACGAAGTGATTTTTGTTCCAGTGCACAACGCAGGGAAGCGGGACTTCTTCGGCAAGGGTATTGAAATCGATCTGGACTCCAAGTGAACGGAATCCCAGGTTTTCTGCTGCATCGCTGAGCCCTAAAAGGCTGCTCCCTTCACGCGTGGTTTCAGAAAGAGTACGGATCTGCTGGAGTGAGATGCTTTTGCCATAATATTTACTAACAATTCTAAGGCAGGTAGGTCCGCAGTCTTTAGCGTCCGGCTGTTTATAAAAAGGAAATTTCTTCAAAACTTTTTCTCATTGTAAAATGCCGCCAATACATGGCGACATTTTTAATTTATCTACTATTCTTACTATTCAAGCTTAATGCTTATTTATAAAATGCATACCTTGTTGCATACCCTTACACAGGTCTCATCCAGAGGACAGCCTCCAATTGGGTAGCATATGGATACCGATTGAATTCGGGCACATTCCTGTGTAATTCCCCCTTTCAATGTTCTTAAATTTTCTCTTGAAAGTTTTTTTAAATTTTTCATAGTCGTTGTTTTGGTATGGGTTGATGTTTTTTTATTCAATGGGATGAATTAAACCGGATCATGGCAAAACGAAATCATACATTTAGTCATGCTCATACACATAGGTGTGCAGCCTTGATAACATACAACTTCAAAACGGTCAGCACACTTTAATCCTCCCATTCCGTCACTGATAGGAGTACTGTATCCTCCATGCACGGCTTTCAAACTTTCGCGGGATATTTTTTTTAAGTTTTTCATAGTATTTGATTGTATTAAGTGTTTAGAGTCTGTTTATCCTAAAACTGCGGATCAAGGCAGAAGGCAGGTTTACATTTGTTACCGGTCATGCACATCGGGGTACAGCCTACAAGACAGATGACCTCATAGCGTTGGGAGCAGTACCATCCTCCCATGCCATCACTTATAGGAGCACTATCTCCGCCAACGATGGTTTTCATGCTGGTACGTGAAACTTTCTTTAAATTTTTCATAATAATTAGTTTTAGTTGATTTCCTACTCTTTTTTAAGCTTTTCGGATGCCGCTTTTTTATTTTTTCCTAAGATAGTGAATTTTTAAATCCAATAATGATTTTTCTTTTGGAAAATCTTATTGAAAGTCTTCATCTTCTATTAATTCATCAATGAAATACCAGATGTCATCACGATCATATTTATCCGGGAACTGGTAACCGTTCAATATAAATATAGGTGTGAAATTGAGATCTGCATTACTGTTATCTGTGGACATTTCTACAAACGGACTAAGGTTTTCCTGAGTAGCAGAACCGGCTCTTGCTACAGCCTTGCTTTCATCCCTGGTTTCAAACCATTCTTCAATTGTTTTCAGAAACTCATTCTGAGATTTGTTATGGTACATAAAGTTGAATGCCGAAAGAAGCTGGGTATATTTTTCATTGGCTCTGTCCGGGAAATAATTGAACCGGATCTGCACAGAAATATCTTCCGGGTATTTTTCCAACAAGCCTTCCATAATTTTATGGGCATCTTTACAGAAACCACAATAAGGGTTCGATACAATAGCCAGATGAAGACGGGCATCTTTATTTCCTAAAAAGAACGTCTGGTTATCCTGGAATTCTATTTTTTCATTCTGTAAAAGCTGGCTTTTGAAAAGCTCATAGTTTCTTTTAAACCTCAGGTTTTTGGCATTGGATTTCTGAAGGTTCTCTTTTTGGGTGAGCATATTGCTGGAATAAAGAACCGCTGAAAAGATCAGTACCCACAGAACAGCCGTTAATAAAAGCATTCCTATACTGAAAGCCGTGTTCTGGAAAAACAGAATACTGATGACCAGCTGTGCCACAAGAATTGAAATAATCAGAAGGCAAACCCTGCAGAATGTCTTTTCTACAAAAGCCTGAATGTATAATGAATAACCAATGGCGATCACAGATACAAAAGTAAATCCTTTAATAAGGTAAGCGGTTGCCGGCATAAATACCCCCATTACTGCCAACCCGGTAAAATAGATCAGAGAAAAATCAGAGAATTTTAATCCCAGAATGCTTGTTTTGTCCTGCTTGATGATTTTATCACAGGAGTTGGCCGTCTGGCTGGCTGTGGCAGCTCCACAGATACTTCCGATTACTGTAGAGGCATTTCCGAACTTTTGGTTAAAAATCTCCAGAGAAATATAAACTCCGGCTAAAGAAAGAAGATTGAAAATAGCCTCGTATATGCTTAGACTAAGGAAAGAATAGGCAATGATAATCGCAAATACAAGATATAAGACCGGCCTGAAGTCAAACGCAGATTTATTTTCAGCACTTTCTGTTTTCTCAAACAGCAATACAAAATCAGTCGATTTATTGTGAAGCTCTTCCTTGTTGAGCGTTTTGGCTTTTTCCGAATAAACCGAATAATGACTTCCTGATTTTTTCACCAGCGAGAACGAATTATCCACAATAGCAATAAATTCTTCCGGAAGTTCATCCCAATATTCCTTATCCAGCTCATAGGCGTCATTCTTTACACCCATAAAGTTTAAAGTATCACTGAAAGCCAGTGCTGATGGGTAATTTGGATGAGAATTGAACTGGAATGTGAATTCCTGTTTATCTAATTTCAGGTAGTTTATTAGTTTATCAAAAATCATATTAATATTTTTATCTAAAATACGCAGAGATTTTAAAAAAACAAATATTTTTTCTTTTATGGGTGATATATAACCCACCAATAGCTGCATTTGGTTGTAAATCTGCACTTTTATAACGCACTTTTTCTGTTTTTTGTATTGATTTAAACTCTTAAAGTATTGATTAGTGTATATTAAGGATGACAAAAAGTTTTGCTGGAAAGCAGTTTTTTTATCACAGAGGGGTGTTTAGTTTTTCCCAGATTCATTAAGAGAGTATTTTCAAGGTTTCGTCCCTGATCTTCCTCTTCTTTTTTTATTCATTTAAAGATCATGATTTTTTCAGCCATGTTTTCCAAAAAAGTGACGTGTTGATCTTAGTCAGTTAATCATAATAACTCCAATTTTTTATTCTTTAAAAATGAATGAAATAGATAATGCGTTATTCTTATTGAATTGTTTTATTTTATAATATTTTTATGTTAAAAAATTAAATTGAATATTATTCATTGATAGAATTATCCTTTTTAACATAATATTTATTTCGGGGTCCAAACTCAAAAAAACTTAAAAAATCATAAAGTTTTCATAAAGTTTTAAAAAAGGGGAGAAATGTTTTTGTATTTATGAAATATGTTGTACTTTTACAACGCCTTGAATGAGGGAACAAGTCAAGGTAATAAATTTTTTTTCATCATTTGTGTTTTTAGAATCGTATCGCCTGATACGATTCTTTTTTTTTGCTGTTTAAATAAAATGAACAGAACCGGATCAATCGGATTAGGAATAAAAGCGGGGACAAACATAAAAGTAAAGAATGTAAACTGAACCTTTTGCTGTTCACTAATTTCCCACAGATTCGTTGATGTCACGAATGCTTATAGTGGTTAGTCTTTTGCAGATTCCGCAGATGTTTTACTGATGACTAAATAAAAATCAAAGATTTTTAAGAACTTTAGTGCACTTCTGTGCAGCATGCATGAAACTCAAGGTTATTTACGTGTTCAATTCCTTTTGTTCCCCGTTGTGGTAATAACAGATTTATACACATCGCAAAATAAAACTTAGCGATTAACTGTAAAAAATTATACCGCTACTTCTCATAATTTAGAAGGAGATCAATAAAGTAAGAGTATGTAACCGATCCTTCCTGCTGATTGCTCTTCAGAAAAAGATTATTGGTAAATCCGAAAAATTCATCAAGCCAGCCCTGATGCCTGAAAATAAAGGCTCTTTCATAGGCGCGGTCTCTTTTCATCGCTGGCGAATACTGATTCAGAACCCTTTTTACAAATTCGGGGTCCTTTTCAACAATGAATCTTAAAAGGCTTTTGAGCGTAAAATATTCGGTGCTGTACCGCAGATCGGCATTGGCTGAATTTACCCCGATCAGATATCCTATAAAATTAGCTTCCTGTTCGCGGGCAAAACCAAGCTGATGGGAGCTTTCATGAGCTGATGTAAAAGGAATAAGCGTGTGGGGAAGTCCGCTGTTGTATTGAGCTTCTGCTGTGAAAGGATTATAATATCCCAGTATTCCGGTGAAGTTCATTACTTTTTTAAACAGACTCGGTTTAAAAGCATTGATTTGAAAAGCTTTCTTATCCGAAATAGAGTGGGGAAGTTGTCCCTGTTGTTTAAGGATTTCCTGTTGTATAGTGTGCAGATCAGTGATCACGAAAACTCCGTTTTTGTCCTCATGTACGGATGCTCTGGTAAGTTTACATTTTTCCAGATAACGAAGCGCTAAGATTTTCGCCCTGTTCAGATCCGGTTCCTGCTGAGAAGATAATTTTTTAATGATCGGAGTCTGAAAATACAGCATTCCCCAGAAAATCTGATAAACAAAATAAAATATATTGATGACAAGTAAAAGCTTCAGAACAGCACTGTTTCTGCTTTTCTTTTTGAAGCAGCCGATAAGTCCGTAGACCAGAAAAATACCGAGAAGAACATACGCCAGATCCCCGAAAGAAAACGGAATCCAGCTGAAAAGCATCTGATGAATACCTTTCTGAAACTCATAAAAAGATTCAAAAAAAGAAATCATCATTCCGGATTTTGAAAAACCATAAAACAAAAGAAATTGGGCAAGTAATACACCTGCCCAAAATCGTTTCTTATAGATAATTTTTTTACTGTTAATGACCGCCATCGGATTCTAAAATATCAACATTGATTCCCTGCCTGGATAAAGCATTTTTGGTAAGATACGCAAATAAGGCAATATAAGCAAAGCAAAGTACAGGAATAAAATAAGAACTGTGAATTCCTATGATATCTGATAATTTACCCTGAAGTGGTGGAATAATACCACCTCCCAAGATCATCATCACCAAGAAAGCAGATCCCTGGGCTGTATATTTTCCTAATCCCGTAATCGCAAGGGTAAATATGGAAGGCCACATAATACTGCAGGCAAGACCTCCTGAAAGGAATGCATAAATAGCAATATTCCCGGTGGTAAGAAGACCTACAATCATGGCTGTTACTCCAAATAACCCGAAAATAGTCAGCGTAAGAGCAGGCTTGTTTTTACTGATCAGGAATAAGATCACCTGAATAACAATACATATGGCATAATAATACAGATGGGACATATCTTTCTGTGCGATGGTATTAATCCCTATAATCACCAGGAAGGCAATAAATGGAACGACGATCGTAGCAATCAACTGCTGCTGTTTGTTCAGGTTGAAAACGGCAATAGCCCCGGTCCATCTTCCGATCATTAAACTTCCCCAGTACATGGAAATGTAGGGAGCCAGATCAGAGGATTGGTGGTCTCCGAATGCCGGAGTACTCAGAAGCTCGCCCAAATTACTTCCTATAGCCACTTCTACACCTACATAACAAAGAATGGCAATCATTCCCAATACCAGTTGCGGATATTTCATGGCACCCCAGCCATCAGGATTCTTTTTCGAGCTTGTATTGGCAAAAAGCAGACATACAATTACAGAAAGAAGAGCACCTCCGAGATAAATCATTCTCTTCTTTTCCAAAGGATGCTTTATGGTCTCCAGTTCTGATGTTTTATCTGCGATCTGTGTTGTATAGCTGGCGACTTTAGCCGCATCAGTTTCTGCTTTTATCTGAGTATCCAGCTGTGCTATTTCATGATCCAGAACCTCAATTTTTTTAGCTTCTTCAGAATTATAACTGCTGAATACGGGAACAAAAAATAAAATAACCAGAATGGTCATGGCAATTAAGGTCTTTCTGGCCTTTCCTGCTTTTTCCATGGGTTCATTGGAGATTCCATCCGGAAGCTTTTTAGAAAAATAAAAAACTCCGGCAGCAATTAAGAAAAGGGCTCCTACCGCTGTATACAGAAGAATTACTTTATCCAGTGCCAGATGCTTGATCTGGTCATCATCTACCGTTGCCGTGGTTCCGAAAAGAGCCAGTCCTACGATGATAGGCCCAATGGATGTTCCGAAAGAGTTGATTCCGCCGGCTAGGTTCTGTCTGCTGGCCCCTGTTTTAGGATCTCCCAGAAGGACTGCAAAAGGATTGGCTGCCGTCTGTTGGATAGAAAAGCCCAGCGCCACAACGAAGAGCCCGATCAGCATTCCGTAATACACATTGGCTTTTACGGCCAGAATCATAATGGCTGCTCCTATGGCCGAGAGCAGAAGCCCGTAAACGATACTCTTTTTATAGCCCCATTTTCCGATGATGTCAGTTCCTTTAATGGTACTGAAGATGAATAACAATAAAGCCCCCAGAAAGTAGGCGGTATAAAATGCAAAGTCTATTAACTGAGACTGGAACTGATCCAGAGAAAAATAGTTTTTACAGAAAGGAATAAAGATACTGTTGCCGGCTGCAATAAAACCCCAGAAGAAAAATACAAGCACAAGCGTGTAGAGTGCGGGGTAATTAGTCGGTTGATTTGTTTTAGACATATTTGTTAGAAATTTCGCAAACAAATATAACTATTTCTTTTAAATAGAGTGTTCCAGCAGTGTTTTTTTTATTTCATCGTAAGCTGCTGCCTTTAAGTCTTTTGGAGAATCCGAAGGCTCCATAATTCCGTTAAAATATACTTTTACCCTTCCAGGATATCCTTTGGAATTGTCGAAAGGAAAAATTTCTTTCAGTCCTATAAAAGTATATACTGCAATCGGCGAGTGATGTTTGGAGGATAAGGTAAAAGCTCCGTCTTTAAAATCATCCAGGATCACAGACGTGTCATCGGGAACCCCGCCTTCAGGAAATATGGCAATACTGTTGCCTTCTTCCATTTTTTCTGCACATCTTCTGTAGACATCTGCACGGCTTCTGGCACTTCCGCGGTCAACCATTACACATATCCTTTTATAGATGGTTCCGAAAATCGGAATCTTCACGAGCTCTTTCTTTCCTACGAAACAAATCGGGTTATCAGGACATAAAATGCAGGTCAGCATAATATCCATAACAGACGTATGATTGGAGATAAAAACATATTCGGTATTTTTATCCATCTTCTGATCCGAAAGCTTAATCAGGTCATAACGGAGTCCCATACCGTAAAACATACCGAAACACCAGAGTCGTACGAACCGGTAAGCATATTTATAATGCTTTTTATTAAAGGATAAAATGTAAACCGGAATTCCCAGAATGACTGTCAGTACAAAAGCCAACAGCAGAAGCCAGAATCTCCACAGGTAGTTTAAAATCTTTGTCACCGCTTAACCGTTAAAAATTACTTTCTTTTTCACCGAATAATTAAGGATGGATACCAGCAGGATCGCTGCTACCTTACTGATCATTTCCGGGCTTAAGGTATAAAAAATTAAATTGATATTGTCTTTAAAGATAAAACTGTAAAAAATCTGGAAAAAACCAAGGCTTAACAGCGTGGAAACAAAAGACACCGCCATAAAATAAGCAAACTCACGTTTTTTGGAATGTTTTCCCCGCTCAAAAACAAACCAGATACTCAGAAAATAGTTGCTGATAATCCCGCAGCTCGTAGAGAAAATATTACTTAAAGGATAATGCACTCCATGAAAATTGACCTCTTTGGCAAAGAAGTGGGGAAGGTAAGTACTGAATATCTTAAAGCTTCCGATTTCCACAACAGCGCTCAGCCCTCCGGCAATAATGAAGAAGAGAACCTGTTTCTGGCGTATGAGTAAGTCTTTCATTCAAAAAAATATGATCTGCAAATTTATAACTATATATTAATATTCGGAGAATAAAAGTTTTCTGACTCAGAATTTTATACCTGAAAAAATAAAATCAAATTCAGAACATAACAGAATCAAGGTGGTAACCTGCACCGTGGCATTTGCTGTAAATGATCTCCTCATCAGTCATATAATAACGATATGTTAAACACTAAAAAAAGTTGTTAAAAAATTTTTTTGAATCAAAATTATTTCTAAATTTAATCTTCTGAATGATGTAAATACCACCTGATAATAAATTCATTTTCAACTGCTTGTGTTGATGGTTTTTTCTATCTTGTAATGCGTGATTGAAGCATACTTCCTCAATTTTAATGACCCCCAATTAATACCCAATATTTGTATGAAACGGCAAAACAAATACAGAAAATTCCAGCTTCAGCAAAAAAATATTGAAGCCCTCGAAAGACAGAATTCCCGCTTCAAAAGAGTCTATTCCGAATACGAAAATATGGCGGATGAACTCTGGAATCTTGAAAATTCCACCGGAGAACCCGTACCAGATGATTTTATCAATGCAATGGTCCTGCAAACGTCCTATCTTGAAGACGAAATCGAAGACTGGCTCATCCAGTTCAATAACGAAAAAACTGATATAAAACATTCGTGATTTTAAACAGCTTCCAGGTTGTTTTAAACGCTATTTGAAGATAAATTCATATTTTAGCACCCTTAAACTAAAATGTAAAATATGGTTGCTATTGTTGACAGCGGTTCTACTAAATCGGACTGGGTGATTCTTGATGACTTCAAAAAGGTTTTTCTGAAAACGGAAACCATCGGATTCAACCCAAACTTTATCAACAGAGAACTGATTGTCCCTGAAATAGAGAAAAACAGCAATCTTACATTGGTGAAAAACTCCATTACCAAAATTTTCTTCTATGGTTCCGGATGCGGTGTGAAAAAAAACTGTGAGACTATAGAAGAAGAGCTCAAAAAAGTATTTAAAAGAGCAGAAGTGGTCGTGAAGGAAGACCTTATGGCAGCAGCATATGCCGCATACAGCGGAAAACCTGCTGTAGTCTGTATTTTAGGAACAGGATCAAACTCATGCTATTTTGATGGTGAAAATCTGAAGATTGAATTGCCTTCCCTGGGTTTCCTTATAGGAGATGAAGGCAGTGGCAGTGCAATCGGAAAACAGCTGGTACGAAGATATTTCATGAAAAAACTCCCTGCGGATCTTCATACCGAATTTGAACAGACTTATCAGCTGACCATTGAAGAGGCATTGAAAAAAATGTATCACAGCCCGAGGCCCAATGCCTATCTGGCAGATTTCAACAAATTTGTGATCGAAAGAAAAGATCATCCTTATCTTAAGGAAATGGTTTTCGAGGAAATGAGAAATTTTTTCGAATACCAGGTAATTCCTTATACCGAAGCAAGAGAAGCCGAGATCAATTTCATCGGCTCAATTGCCTATTATTATGAAAATATTCTCCGTTCTGTTGCGGCAGAACTTCATTTAAATGTGGGACATGTTGTACAAAAACCTATCGAAAGTTTAGTAGACTACCATATTAAATATATACTTTAATAAAAAACGAAACTCTATGTCAAGTAAAAACCACCGCGACGAAAAGAACTTTAATCAGGCCGCGTTAGATTACCATAAAGCAGAACCTAAAGGAAAGATCGAAGTGATTCCTTCAAAGCCGCACTCTTCCCAGAGAGATCTGTCTCTGGCCTATTCACCGGGGGTGGCTGTTCCTTGTATGGAAATCCACGATAAACCGGAAACCGTATACGATTATACCGGAAAAGGAAATCTGGTTGCCGTTATTTCAAACGGAACCGCTGTGCTTGGGCTTGGCGATATCGGGGCAGAAGCTTCAAAACCGGTGATGGAAGGAAAAGGTCTTCTGTTTAAGATCTTTGCAGACATTAATGTATTTGATATTGAAATCAATGAAAAAGATCCGGATAAATTCATCCAGATTGTAAAAGGTATTGCCCCTACATTTGGCGGAATCAACCTGGAAGATATCAAAGCACCTGAAGCATTTTATATCGAACAGAAACTGAAAGAAGAGCTGGATATTCCATTGATGCATGATGACCAGCACGGAACAGCCATTATTTCTGCGGCAGCACTCATCAACGCTCTTCAGATCGCCAATAAAGACATTGCAGAAGTGAAAATGGTAGTGAATGGTGCAGGAGCAGCAGCTATTGCATGTACCAAACTATACATTGCATTGGGGCTGAAAAAAGAAAACGTACTGATGTGCGACAGTAAAGGAGTGATCAATCACAAAAGAGAGAACCTTACTCCTGAAAAATTAGACTTCATCGCTCAGACCGATATTGAAACACTTGAAGATGCTGTAAAAGGATCCGATGTTTTCGTAGGATTATCCAAAGGAAATGTAATGACTGCGGAAATGCTTCTCAGCATGAATGAAAATCCTATCGTTTTTGCTTTGGCCAACCCGGACCCGGAAATTGCTTATGATCTTGCTGTGGAAACCCGTAAAGATGTGATCATGGCCACAGGGAGAAGTGATTTTCCTAACCAGGTAAACAACGTACTGGGATTCCCTTATATTTTCCGTGGAGCCCTGGATGTTCAGGCGAAAGGAATCAACGAAGAGATGAAACTGGCTGCCGTACACGCTATCGCAGATCTGGCTAAAGAACCGGTGCCTGAAGCGGTAATATTGGCTTATAACGTGCAGAGCTTACAGTTCGGAAGAGAATATTTCATTCCTAAACCATTTGACAACAGGCTGATCACCAAAGTATCAAGTGCCGTAGCCAAAGCAGCTATTGAAAGTGGGGTGGCCGGAAAAACCATCACCGATTTTGAAGAATACGAAAACCAGCTGCTGGACAGAATGGGCCGTGATGAACGACTGGTAAGAATGATGCAGAGCCGTGCCAAATCCAATCCAAAGAGAATCACTCTTGGCAATGCTGAAGAATATAACGTTCTTAAAGCTGCACAGATCTTATACGAAGAAGGAATTGCGTATCCAAGCCTTTTAGGAGATAAGCAATACATCAAGGAACAGATGGTACGCTACGGAATCAATCTGGATGTACCGATTATTGATCCAAGTGATGACGACCAGAAGGAAAACAGAAAAAAATACAGAGAAACCCTTTGGAAACTTCGCCAGAGAAAAGGCATGAACGAGTACAAGGCCAAAAGATATGTACGCCAGAGAGATTACTTTGGACCTTTAATGCTGAGACATGGTGATACGGACGGGCTTATCATAGGGTTCTCCAAGAATTATACATCTGTACTGCGTCCTGTTTTAGAGGTGATAGAAAAAGATAAAGGAGTAGATAAAGTAGCGGCGATGATGATGATCCTTTCCGAGAAGAAGCCTATTTTCTTTGCAGATACTTCCATCAATCAGAATCCTACCGCAGAAGACCTGGTAAATATTGCTAAAATGGCAGAAATTACCGTGAAATCTTTTGCCATAGAACCTAGAATTGCAATGCTAGGATTTGAAAACTTTGCTGCCATCTCCGATACTTCTAAAAAAGTAGCGAAAGCAGTAAGTATTCTTCACGAAAAATATCCTAAAATGGTCGTGGATGGAGAAATCCAACCGGATTTTGCCATGAATGCAGACCACCTAAGCGATTATCCTTTTTCTAAACTGGGAACCACTCCGGCCAATACCTTTATTTTCCCGAATCTGGAAAGCGCCAACCTTTCTTATAAGATCATCAGAGGAATGAAAGTGGCACAGGTAATCGGACCGATCCTGATGGGACTGAAACAGCCGGTACACGTTCTTCAGATGCGTTCCAGCGTAGATGAGATCGTAAACCTTGCCACCATTGCAGTGCTTGATGCTCAGCGAAGAGAGAAAAAGAACTCATAAAACAGAACAACGGCAGAAAATACTCCGCAAAAAAGAACATTTTTTGTAATGATCAATAATAAAAGACTCCATATTTTGGAGTCTTTTGTTTTTGTATGAATTCATTGAATTCTCATTTGAAATTTAAGTTAAAAATCATTCGCACGTGAAATGAAAACATTAATTAGTTTAAATTGCTATATTTGGGAGTTTTAAAAATTAATAATGATATTTTCTTTACAAGGCAGCGTTCAGGAACTTACGCCCACTTACGCAGTGATCAATGTACAAGGAGTTGGTTACTATGTAGGTATCAGTTTGATGACCTCCCAGGCCCTGACCCTCAATCAGTCGGCTTTCTTATTTACACAGCAGATTATACGGGAAGATGCCCATCTTCTCTTCGGGTTTAACACTCGTTCGGAAAAAGATATGTTCAATCTGTTAATAAGCGTTAATGGAGTAGGAGCTGTTTCGGCGCTTATTCTGCTTTCAACGTTAAGCCTGGCAGAGATTGCTTCGGCTATTCTTTCCCGTAACAGTGCTTTGATTCAGAAAGCAAAAGGAATCGGAGCAAAAACTGCAGAAAGAATTATTGTAGATCTTAAAGATAAAGTCCAGAAATTCAGTGTTCCCGAAGAAAACATTTCTGCGCTCACAGATAATAAAATCAAGGAAGAATCGTTATCTGCATTAGAAGTTTTAGGGATTCCCAAGCGGATGAGCGAAAAGATTGCAGACAGAATCCTGAAACAGAATCCGGAGGTTTCCGTAGAAGAATTGGTAAAACAAATTTTAAAAAACATTTAACATTTGGTGGCGAATAATAAGCATCTCAAAATATTTTTGTTCCTGTCGTTCTTATGCATGTCAGTAACTGCTTTTGCCCAACAGGTAAAGGATACGGCTATCATAAGAAAGGAATATCAACTGGCAGATCCTACGAGGTATGAAGCCTACTACGACATAAAAACCGGAATGTATTTCGTATATCCTAAAATTGGAAATACAGTAACCGGACCTCCAACGGCAATGTCTCCCGAAGAATATAAGGAATTTGTTCTGGCAACCCAGACAAGGGCTTATTACAAAGAAAAATCAGACAAATACAGTCTGATGTACAGGAAAGACAGATCAGATGCCAGAAAGAAAGGGCTCATCCCGGCCATGATCATCAACAACAGATTGTTTGAAACCATCTTCGGAAGCAATAAAATAGAGATTATCCCTTCCGGATATGCTTCCATAGACTTTGCAGGGCTGTATCAGAAAATTGATAATCCACTGATCTTACCACAAAACAGAACGAGTTTTACTTTTGATATCGATCAGAGAATCCAGATCGGATTACTGGGGAAAGTTGGAGAAAATCTTCAGCTGAAAATGAATTATGATACCCAGAGCGGATTTGCCTTTGAAAACAGAATGAACCTTGTCTGGCAGGCCAAAGGAAACTGGAAAGACCTTCAGACTAAAGGGCTTGGTGACGTAGATAAACCCAACGCAGGCGGAGAAGATAAAATCATCAAAAGAGTAGAGTTCGGTAATATTAATATGCCGCTTTCAACCAGCCTTATTCGGGGGTCACAATCCTTATTCGGGGTGAAAACAGAATTCCAGCTCGGAAAAACCTTTGGAACAGTTGTCCTCTCCCAGCAGAAAGGAGAAGCAAGAAATATTGTCGTACAGGGAGGCGGAGTAATGAATAACTTTAAAGTGAATGCCATTGACTACGAAGATAATCAGCACTTCTTCCTCGGACATTACTTCCGGGACCGTTATGATCAGGCATTGATGAATTATCCACAGATCAATTCCACGGTAAACATTACCAGATTGGAAGTCTGGGTACTGGATCAGGGGAATAGTAACCTCGCTTATCAAAAGAGTATTGTCGGGATCAGGGACCTGGGAGAAGGAGGCTTAATACCGGATAACTCCAACAACGGGCTTTATACACAGATCAATACAGCTATTGGAACAAGAGAGCCGGGAAAAAATTATGCCCCTAATTTTCAGGGACAGACCTTCCCGGGAAGTGTTGAGCCCTATGATAACGGAGAACAGTTTATTTTCAATACAAAAGCAAGAAGGCTGAACGCCGGTGAATATACATTACAGCCTCAGCTAGGATATATCTCATTAAATCAGAGACTGAATGAAGGACAGCTGTTAGCCGTCTCCTATTCCTTCACAGACGGAACCAATAAAGTATATAAAGTAGGGGAATTTTCAGAAGAAAGCCCGGTACTGGTTACCAAAGTGTTGAGAGTAAACAACAGGGTGAACGTCAGTTCGCCGATGTGGGACCTGATGATGAAAAACATCTATTCTCTGGATGCCGGACAGGTATCCCCGGAGAACTTTATGCTGAATGTATATTACAGAGACCAGAAGACCGGAGGTAAAGTCAATTATCTGCCGGGTACATCGGTTGCAGACATCAACTTACTGAAGCTTTTTAACTGGGACCGTCTCAATGTGAACGGAGATATTCAGAGTAATAAGGACGGAACTCTCGGGGACGGACTTTTTGATTTCGCCAGCGGGATCACCATCAGACCGGAAAACGGAAAGATCATCTTTACCAAGGTAGAGCCTTTCGGAAGCTTTATGGAATCTAAAGTCGGAAATGATCCGCAATATGTTCTTCATGACCTGTATGATAAACAAAAGCTTATTCCTTCCAATGTTCCGCAACGATATACTATCGAAGGTCGTTACAAAGGAACCCAGGGGCAGGGGATCTCCTTAGGAGCCGTAAACGTTCCACAGGGATCCGTAAAGGTTTCTGCCAACGGAGTACAGCTGACGGAAGGAGTAGACTATACCGTAGACTATATGCTGGGTACGGTAACCATCATCAATGAAAACGTTAAGCAATCCGGACAGGCCATCAATATTTCCCTGGAAAACCAGCTGACCTTTGATGTTCAGCGAAAAAGATTTCTGGGATTAAACCTTGAAAGAAGGTTCAGCGAGAACTTTATATTGGGTGGAACCTTGGTTAACTATTCCGAATCTCCCCTTACCCAAAAAGTAAACTATGGACAGGAAGCGGTAAACAATACCATGGCCGGGATCAATATGATGTACAACAATCAGGCTCCTTTCCTGACCAGGCTTGCCAATAAGATCCCAATGGTTAAAACGGAAGCCCCTTCCAATATTAATTTTAAAATGGAAGCAGCCTATTTGCTTCCGGGACTGAATAAAGGAACGAATGACCAGTCCTATATCGATGATTTTGAACAGACCACTTCTAAAATATCCCTGAAAGATCCTTCAGGATGGTACCTTGCCTCCAAGCCGGAGAAAAATATCTTACCTCCTTTCAATGGGGTAGGTGCCGACGATGATATTACGAGCGGCTATGGAAGAGGACTTTTATCGTGGTATAATATTGATCCAAGATTCTGGGGGATTGGAGGTCGTGCCCCTGCAGGAATTACTCCGCAATCGGTTTCCAACCATGCGTCCAGAAGAGTTCAGACCTCGGAAATCTATAACAACAGGGATTTTGTAGCAGGTGAACAAACTTATCTGCAGACATTGGATATCTCATATTATCCTCAGGAAAAGGGTCCATACAATGTGAACCCTAATCCGGAAAATGCTTCCAGCAGATGGGCCGGGATGATGAGGTCGATCAGTGTGCCTAACTTTGTCACCTCCAATATAGAATATGTAGAATTCTGGATGATGGATCCTTATGCAGACGGAAAGACACTTGGAAATAATGCAAGACTTTTACTTCAGCTGGGAAATGTTTCGGAAGATATTCTGAAAGATGGTAAAATGCTGTATGAAAACGGTCTTCCGACAGGAGGAGCACCTTCTACAACCACCAACTCTAACTGGGGGGTACAACCGAAGCAGCCGCCTATTCTTTATGCTTTTGCAAGCGAAGGGGATGACAGGCTTGCACAGGATCTTGGCTACGATGGTTTAAGCTCAGAACAGGAAGCGATGAAGTTTGGAAACACCTTTGTAAACCCGGTAACCAGTCTGGTAGACCCTGCAGTAGATGATTTTGTATTTTATATGTCTAATAAATTTACAGGCAGCCAGGCAGCATCGGTGGTGGAACGATACAAATACTTCAGAAATCCGGAAGGAAATTCCAGGGCAAATTCGCTTGAAGTAGCTTCACAAACTCCGGATGCGGAAGATATCAATAAAGATTATAACCTTGATCAGACAGAAAACTATAATGAATATGTGGTAAAGCTGGATCAGCCGAGTCTTTCATTAGGAGATAATAATATCGTAGATGTGAAAACGGTAAAAGCTGCTTTCCAGAACGGGCAGTCTGCGGATGTGAAATGGTACCTGTTTAGAATTCCGCTTTCTAAGTTTGATGGACCTGAAGCAGAAGGAGCAAAAAATCCATCTGTACTTAATAATGTAAGGTTTGCAAGGTTAATGCTTGCAGGTTTTGAACAGACCGCTACAATAAGATTTGGATCGATGGACCTTGTAAGATCAGACTGGAGAAAATACAATAATAATATTGCGATCAAGGCGGATGGTCCTGACGAAATACCTAATGAAGGAACTCTAGAGGTTAATACAAGTAATTTTGAAGTAGGAAGCGTAAATATAGAAGAAAACGCATTGAACCAGCCTCCTTATGTGCTGCCTCCAGGAATTGATAGACAGGTATTGAGTGGGAATGCAGGAGTTCAGAGACAGAATGAAGCATCTCTTTATATGAAAGTAACCGGTCTGGCAAACGAAGCCAGAGGGGTTTTCAAAAATACTTCTCTGGATATGAGAAGATACAAGAAACTAAAACTTTTCGTGCATGCTCACGATGCTCTTAAAAGCGGCAGTAATGATGGGAAAATAGATCCTAATACCAGATTCTTTATTCGTTTCGGTAGTGATATTGCAGATAATTACTATGAATATGAATCAGCATTAAAACTGACCCCAAGTACAGCAACAGCTCCAATGGATATATGGCCATTTGAAAATGATGTGGATTTGGAAATTCAGAATTTTGTAGATGCCAAAATCCGGAGAGATAAGAATTCCCCAAATAGTATTATTAAGAGATTAATGGACCCCGTATTTGGTGATGATCTGAAAAGGATTTATATCAAAGGGCGCCCAAGCTTAGGGAATGTTACGACTATAATGGTAGGGGTAAGAAGTAAAGAAGGAAGAGGGATAGACAGAGTTCTCTGGGTTAATGAAATCCGTCTTTCTGAAATTGAAAATGATGGCGGTTATGCAGGAAATGCGAGTCTGAACTTCAACTTAGGAGACTTTGCTACGGTAAATGCCAGTGCATCCTATACTTCTGTTGGTTTCGGAAATATCGATTCAAAACCTGCTGAAAGAACCCAGTCTACCCAGTCTGCGTATAGCATCAATACCGCTATTAATGTAGACAAGCTCCTTCCGGAAAAAACCGGAATGAAGATTCCACTGAATTATTCCTACTCACAAACGATCGAGGATCCAAAATACAATCCTCTGGATACCGATGTGGAATTCAGTAAGGCAGCCAATAAGGAACAGCTGAAAAAGGTGGCTAGAGTGTATACCCAGCAGAGGAGTATCGGAGTGGTCAATATGCATAAAGAAAGAGTCAATCCAAACAAAAAGCCTAAGTTCTATGATGTTGAAAACATTTCCGTAACGGCGATCTATAACGATGATTATTCAAGGGATATTTACACGGCCAAAAATTACAGGCAGTACCTGAGAGGAAATATTGATTACAACTATACCTTCAAGCCATGGGTAATCAAGCCTTTCAATAAAATGATCAGTGATACGGCAAAATCAACAAAATACCTGAGATGGGTGAAGGAATTCAATTTCAACCCGATTCCTACAAGACTATCTTTCAGAACGGATATAGACAGATACTACAATGAATTTGAGAACAGAAGTATCGAAGGAATTCTGTCAGGAAATACCGGAATGAACATCAGTGGAAGCAAGAACCGGAACTTCTTTTTCGGATGGCAGTATGGATTAGGTTTCAACTTTACGAAATCATTAAAGCTGGAAATCAATTCTGCAACCAGAACATTGAATGACCAGCTGGACGTTAATGACATGAACAACAAAGCCATTTTCGGAAATGTATTCAGAGCCGGAAGACCGGTATTGTATAACCACAGGGTGCAGCTGAATTATAAACTGCCGTTCCAGTATCTGCCGTATCTTGATTTCATCAATGCAGAAGTGGGGTATGGATTTACCTACAACTGGAATACCAGATCTACTTCAATGCTTGGATTTGTAGATCCGAATACTCAGGAGATAGCAAGTTTAGGATCGATAGGGCAGAACACCAATATGATTACTGCGACGGCTTCTGCAGATCTTCCGAAGTTCTTCAGCCAGTTCAAGTATTTTAAAAATATCAATACCAAGCTTCAGAAACGTAAGCAGGAAATTGATTCCCTGAATAATGTATACACCCAGCAATGGGATAAGAAAAGATACCGTTACAAAAATTATAAGTTCAAAAATAAACTGACGGTTCTTCAGAGTGCTGCATTTTTACTGACCTCATTCAAACAGTTGAATGTTAACTATACCGAAAACAACGGAACAACACTTCCGGGTCTGATTTCAGCACCTAACTGGTATGGCTATGGTCAAACGGTGGGAGGTCCTTCAATCGGATTCCTTTTAGGATCACAGGCAGATATCAGAAGAACAGTAATTGAAAACGGATGGGTAAGTAATTCCAAATACATGACCGACCCTTACATGAGGATGTCAACAAAAGAGCTCAGAGGAGACCTGCAGATTATGCCTATGAATGACTTCAGGGTAGACCTGAATATATTGCATAATTATAACAGTACATTCTCGCAGTCAGGATTTAACCTAAGGGAAAACCTGGCAACCGCCAATCATGATTATACTTTTGGAAATGAATTAGCTACTTATTCAAACTCTGTTGTACTTTTGAAAACTTCCTTCAAACAGTCTGAAGCCATTTATCAGGCGATCCGGGCAAATGCTATGGAACTTTCTCAGCAGTTAGGTGGTCCAAATGCTCCGATTACTGATGGTTTTGCAGAGCATTATGGTATTGGCAATGCTTATGTATTAATCCCGGCATTTAGAGCAGCAGTAGAAGGAAAAACAGCAAAACAGATCGGGAATGCTAAAAAAGCAGGATTCCCTATTCCAAACTGGAGAATTACTTATTCCGGATTAAGAAATATCCCGATTATCAACGGGCAATTCTCGAAACTGGATATTTCACACGCTTATAACGCAACTTATACTGCAGCTGGGATACAAAGTAATATTGACTATTTTAATAGATTTTCAGGCGGATTTTTTGATGTTAATAACAATTATATTAATCCATTCACTTTCTCTCAGGTAGGATATGTTGAGTCTTTCTCTCCGCTTATCGGAATAGATGTTACGATGAGAAACAATATGCAGTTTGGTATCCAGTATAATAAAAACAGGGCATTGTTATTAGGGCTTGTGAACAGTACCCTTACAGAAGATTCTAATACAGAATATGTAGTAAGATTAGGCTATATCGTACGAAACTTCAGATTGGGTACAGCCAATGTACGAGGGTCAAGAGGTAAGGGCAGCGACCTTAATATCAGGGGAGATATCTCCTTAAGAGACAGCAAAACCTCCATCATGAATATCCTGCTGAATGATTCACAGGTAACCGGAGGCCAGAAGCTCATGAATATTAAGCTTTCCGCAGACTATAATGTTTCCGAAAACCTTAACCTGAGAGTCTTCTACGAACAGATGACCTCAAAGTATAAGATCTCAACAGCATTCCCGCTGTCTACCATCAGAGCCGGTATTTCCGCAACCTTTACGTTTGGGGATTCCGGAGGTGGTTTCTAAGACCTTATGAAATAAACTTAAATGTCCTTCAATTTTGAAGGACATTTTTTGTGCCGGATATTTGAAGCTAGTATAATTTTGAATACATTTGTAAAAATAAAAATTAAGAAATGAACACACCATCAGAATTAAAGTACACTAAAGATCACGAGTGGATCAGGATTGAAGGAAATGTAGCGACGATCGGTATTACAGATTTCGCACAGGGAGAGCTTGGCGATATCGTTTATGTGGATGTAGATACGGTAGATGATGATCTTGAAGGAAGCGCAGTTTTCGGAAGTGTAGAAGCGGTAAAGACGGTTTCAGATTTATTCCTTCCGATCTCAGGAAAAGTAATTGAGTTTAATTCGGATCTGGAAGACCAGCCTGAACTGTTAAATTCTGACCCTTATGGAAACGGATGGATCATCAAATTAGAAATTGCTGATGGTGCAGATCAGTCAGAATTACTTTCTGCAGAAGAATACCAGGCGATCATTGGATAAAATTTCAAAAATATTCAGTAAGATATTGCCCATTTATTGGGCATTTCTTACTTATATGCTCCTCAGACCCGGAGAAGAAAACCACGAATATTGGTTCATGTTCAGCGGGATCGACAAAGTTTTGCATCTAAGCATATTTGCGGCGTTGGGATTCTCTTTCATAGCTGCGTTTCCCAGAATCAGATTTTCCTATTTTTTACAGATCATCCTTATCTATGCCTTTCTTACCGAGATCCTTCAGGAAGAAATGGGCCTGGGAAGATCCATGGAAACTCTTGATATCGTAGCGGACGCCATAGGCTGTCTGATCGGATATTTTATATATAAGGCACTCATCAAACGTTATTTCTAACGGACTTTATGTATAATAAGGATATAAAAGATTGGTACCAACAGTCCTCTTCCATAGAAAACTCACCACTTTTTAAATCATATCTTTCAGGAGTTATTCCCCGCTATCCACTCATACTCCTCGTGCCAATCCCTCCAATGCCTATACCCACCCGCTCTCCAATCCTTACTGCGGGGTAACCGTTTCTATCGGGACTAGGGTAGGCAACCAATTATTATAGTATGCCCAACTATTAATAATCCCAGCCATTCTTTTTCACTCATCCAGCCTATAAGACATCCAATAAATCCAATCGATACCCATTCAACCCCATAATTATCCCTCTGTTTCTCCATCCGCTTCATCGAATCAACAAAGTTGATTCCCTCTTTGCCTCCTAAAATCATCAGCCCGCATCCTCAAACTTTGCGTTTACCCAAAAACAATCCCTCCATCGTCACTCCTTGCTTTATATCCCCCGCTTCATCAGATCA
>JAITMC010000042.1 GCA_031277615.1 Chryseobacterium sp.
CGGTAGGTTAACTGCACGTCATTAAACACCAGAGCGGTACGGTCAGGAGTTCTTTCAACCTGGGCTTCAAATAGCTCATGGATTGTTTTGTCTTCAGGCGAATTAGCTTCAATGCCATTTCCATAATGCATTACATGTTGATAAGCTTTCTCGTCCAATAGCTCATAATCTGTTATTAAATGATGTGTGTTCTCATCTAATAAATCCCCAAGCATATCAATAAATAATCGTTCATACATCTCAGCAAGGCCGGAAACCAGCTCAGCATTGAATTCCTGATTGGAATATCTTACCTTATAATTAAGCACCCCGTCTCTTACTTCCTGATCAAATGATAGTTTCCCTACTAAATCTACATGGAGTTCAGTGTTGATCGTAACCTCACCGGCCCCTTCATAAGGAATGATCACATCTTTAAGATTGGTCTGCACAAATCTAAACTCCAGCAGATTAGAAGGCACATAATTAACAAGTTCCTCAATAGGAAAATATCTACCCTTACTCTTTTTCAGCTGTCTAGTGTATTCTATATTCTGATCAATAAGATCCTGAAGCGAAGACTCTTTATTAAATCTATATTCCTTTAAAATGGTATTGATATTAGCCCCAAAAATAAAGTTCTGTCCTTCTGTAATCCCAATAGGGCAGTTAATAACAAGATTATTTATTCCTGATATTTTATGGAGCAAGACAGCCAATACCATTTGGCCATAGGTATAAGGTGTAAGTTTATATTTTGAAATAAGCTCTTTTACCTGAAGAAATACAGATTCAGAAAAACTGAATCGGGCTTCACTGACAGGGTTACTTAATAAAGGTTCTCTTTTTCCTGCCTTAGAATGAAAAGGTTCTGAATGTTCTAAAAATTTAAACCCTACATTTTCTACTTCCTGCAAGCTGTTTTTCCAAAAATCTGACATTTCTGTTTTTCCTTTTGCCAGAATCTTTTCAAACTGATCACTCAGTTTTTCATTCAGATTTTTCTGCTCGGTAAGATTGATTGGATTCACATAGTCCTGATCATTGTAATATACGCCCAGCTCTGCATAAACACTATCAGCACTCAGCCCGTCAATAATAATATGATGAAATATATGAATCGTTCTATATCCGCCATTACTAAGCTTAATTGCATAAAATCTTGCCAAGGGATCTTTTTCCAGGTCAAAAGGCTGCAAGGCCAGTTTAAATATTTCTTCGGGACCCGGATCTTCAGAGAAAACCGTCAGAATCTGAGTATCGGCAGACAGGAGCGGTCTGTGTTTCCAGAATAAATTTCCCGATTTATTGATCACATTACTGTTTAGCAATAAATGATTATTCATAAATCTTACTAAACTGGAATTGAGCCTGGAAATATCTATAGCTCCGGACATGGATTGGTCAAAGACTATATTATAATCAATTCTGGAGGGACTGAGCATCCATTCGTTATAGAAAATAGTTTGATAGGGGGTTAACTTCAAAAGAAAATCTTCCATGATGGTAAAGAGGTGTTAAGTTAGATTATGTGTTTTTGGCATATTCAGTTCAACTGAATAATAATTTTGTTTGTTGATTTTTTTTCAAATTTTCTTAAGGAACTTATGATATTCCGGTAGGTTTATAATCATCTTAGGTACATGCCAACAAAGCCAGCAGCGACCTAAAATAATTTTAAATCGTTTTTTAATAGTCGTAATAGTTTTCAGATTAAAAGGCTGTAAAAACCAACCTGAGAAGTCTTTGTAAACTGACTTCCTGAGAAATTTATTTTTATATTTAAAAGTGATGCCACATGAATGAATTATCCTTACAAATCTCGCTGGGCCTTGACTGAAGAAGTAAGTATCTGTATTCAGATAGTGATTAAAAATTACATAATAATCGCGGCTGATAATATTGAGCATCCATTGTTTGAATGCAGATCGGTATGAAATTAACTTTAAAAAAGATTCTTCCATCGATTAGTATTGGATTAGATTCAGACACACAACACATTCATTTTGTGCAGACTACATTACTCATAATTTTCGAGAACTTTATAACCACATTCAGGTAGCTCCCAACAATGTCAACAGCTACCCGAAATGATTATTTTTAATGTGCTTTATTCTTTAATACAACGAACAGATTCCCCTTGCGCTTTATTGGTCACTGTAATAGTTGGTGCAACTGTAGTTGTTGCAATTACAACATCATAGGCACTGTTATTCTGAGATGCATTTGGATCCGCCGTGCTGGTCCAATAGTATGCTCTACCATTACTTCCATTATTACCCAGATCTCCTCCTCCGAAATTACGATTCCCTGCTGTAGGAAGTTTCAATCTACTTGATGCAGCCCCCTGAATACCTCCCTGAATACCTGCGGATGTAGATTTTAGATAATTTTCAAATTGTACTCTGGTAGGAACTTTAAATCCTGAAGGACATGGGTTGTTTACCGAAGATGCAGTTGCCCACAATGTCATATCTGAATTTATTCTCCAGTCTCCTCCATATGAAATGAACTTGGAATCAGTAGGGTTATCAATCCGAATATTGCTTATCACAGGATAAACAGGTCTGCCTGTAGCCGGATAACCAGGATTAGCCGAAGGAGTCCAAATAATCAATTCATGACCATCCGGCTTTCTGCCCAATTGGAATAGTGATCCGTATGCTTTAATATCTGCAGCTGATGTTGCCTGTTGTGTAATATTGAAAGAAGGACTATCAATATTGGAATAATCAGCTCCCAAATTGTTATTCAGCCATAAATTACCATCTTCTCCCTGAACAGGCAGATAAAGGAAATTATGATTATTTACTCCGGTATTATCAAGCAATCCTATTTGTTTGTCAGGGATACCTGGTAGTATACGGACATCATAATTCTTAGTAGCTCCCGCACTTCCGGAAGGGAACTGGAACCTGCCCAGCAATATTCCAAGATAGTCACTGCCTATCCCGGCATTAATGTCCAGTTTACGAGCCTTTAAATCAGGACCTACTGCAGTAAGAGTGGCTTTAATTGATTTGGTTGTACTGGTATAAGACTGAGCATTCCATGAAAGTTTAAGCTGCCCTGGAACTCCATCTTCTTTAAGTTCAGCAGGAATATTGATTGTTGATCCGCCCCATGCTGGAAGAGTTCCGCTTCCTGTAGCCGTAACAGGAATAAGCACCTCCAATCCGGATGCAGGAATAACTCCCTGATAGTCTGCCAGTTTATCGAGTACTCCGTCAGCAGCCACAGGTCTGTTAGTTGTTGCAGGACCAGTAGGCGCTGTAAATGGAGCATAATCGTTATCATATACCGATGCTACAAAATAAATTCCTTCCTGAAGGGTAATACTTGAAGGAAATACCGGTACCGGACTGTTGACTGTAAGATACGGTGAAATACATGAAGCTCCTTTCATTGTAATATTAAATGTTGTAGAAACTGCATCAGTAGGTGTTCCGCTAACCGTATATTGTAATGTTCCATTACCTGATGCCAAATTACCCGCTGGTAAAACAGCAGTAAGTCCATTGGACTGTATACTTTGTGCTGGATAAGGGCTGCCGTCCCCTCCAGTATAAGGAATGCTTAAAATTCCCGAATAAGGAGTTCCTTTAATAGCCGGAGACGGGTTAATCGTTGACAAAGGGGAAGAACACACCAAGGCAAAAATGGTTTCAATTTCCTTATAGAAGCAGTTGGACCATACCCCTCCCTGATGAGCTTTTACACATTTTTCAGATTCATCATAAATGATCATCCCGTCTATAGCATTCTCAATTGCAGCTGTATTGGGTACCCTGTTTAATAATAAAGCCTTATTCGTAGATCCCAAATGTAAATCTGAACTTAAATTAGGTTGTTCAATATTTATCCCTACCTGAGCGAAATAACAGGCAGAAATCCCCAGATAAATCGATAATAATAATTTTTTCTTCATGTTGAATTTTGTGATTTTTTTTAATTATGTTTTTAATAAAGCTGTAACAGATCCGGAACAGCCAATGTACTATTTAGAAACAACGGAACAGGAATTCCCACCTGTATTTACATTAAATCTGATATTGCCTGTTTGGTCCGGAGTTCCGGTAACTGAGTACTGTAAATTTCCGTTTCCGGCAGCAAATTTTCCGGCAGCTAAGCTCGCAGTTAATCCATTCGTCTGAATAGATTGAGCTTCATAAGCTCCTCCGTTTCCGTTGGTATAAGGAATAGTCAGTGTTCCTTTAAAAGGTTTTCCGGCTTCCGGGTTTGGAGAAAGAGTAGCTGAAGCACAGGATAATGACAACGAATTCCTGGCCGCCATTTTTCCATTCAGTCCTTTTCCAAGACATTTGGTCCATTTACCATCCTGACGTGCTTTTACACATTCTTCAGACATATCATAGATCATCATCCCATCAACAGGATTGTTAACCACACTCGTATTGTCTACTTTGTTCAAAAGTAATGCTTTGTTTCGGGAGCCTAGATCAAGATCAGAACTAGGGTAAGGATCCTGTGTTTTTATACCTACCTGTGCAAAAGAAAAAGCACTGAAGCCAAAGGCAGCCAGTAGTGAAATAATTTTTTTCATTTGAAAATATTGGTGTTTTAAAATAATTTTTCTTCCGAGTAAAGATATAATGTTATATTCGGATCTGCAAAGAAAAAATTTAAATTTCGTAAAATATATCCCAAAAGTGTAATTTAATAATTGGAATTAATCATCTGGAATTCATTCATATAGCGAGATACGAGATTATTGAATACGATTAAATTAAATTGGAAAAATAAAAAAAAGAGGGTCTTCATTTTTAAAATTGATATGATCTGAAGCTATGCAGCTCTGATAATTTTCATCAATAAAAATATCCTTTGTAAAGTATTTTTTACCGTCAATTACGCACTCATTATTGACAATTTCAAATGAATCAAGAGGAATCATCATTCCTCCCCCATGCGCTTTCATCACCGATTCTTTTTGGGTCCAGTAGCCAAAAAAATCCCGGATTTGATCCTCTGAGCGGTCAATTTTAGAAAATTCATTCATAGTCATCTGAAACTGGAAGTCCAGATAACTAATTTTTTTATCGATAAATTCTACATCAATTCCCAATGGAAATTCAGCAATGGCACATACAACGAGATCTTTGGAATGCGAGATATTAAAATGCAGATTCTGCCCTTTTAAATAAGGTTTATGGTCAGCTGATCTCCTGACATCTGCCACATCAATTCTGTAATGAGACCTTAATCCATGCTTTAAAAGCACTCTTCCTAATAGTGAGAGCTGCGCGTCCTGCCATCTTCTGTATTTCAGGATATCAAGTCTGAAATCTTCAGGAAAATCACTTAAATAACGGTCTAAAAGATCCTGATGCTTTTCTTCACTGATAAAGGTGTATAGAACAATCATCTCGTGTTTATTGACTTAAATATTAAATAGCCTACATGAAAAAGATAAAAATAAGCATTTCTATCCGTTTTTTAACCATGGATGTTGTTGTTTAAAATCCATAAAATAAAAAATTTAAATAGGGTCTATTCAGGTTCTGCTCTTCATACTCTTTTGCAAAAAAGACTGAAATCATAAAGCTTTTTGGAAAATGTTTTTTAAATTTAACCTTAAAATCACTTTAAATCATTTAAAAATGAGAGGACAAACATTAGCATTACTAGCGGGATGTGCATTTTTAGCGGCTTCATGCTGCACCACAAAAACGTACTCCGTAAACGCTAAGAGCGGAACACAGACAGGCGGTACAGCCAAATTTACCCAGAAGGGTGATGACGTGGTGATGAAGCTTGAAGTCATCAATCTTACTCCGGGTATTCACGCCGTACATATCCACGAAAAAGGCGACTGTTCTGCCGCTGACGGAACTTCTACAGGAGGCCACTGGAATCCTGCCAAAGACGACCACGGAAAATGGGGCGCAGAGCATTTTCATATGGGAGATATAGGGAACCTTACCGCTGATCAGAGCGGAAAAGCCGTGCTTACTTTCAAAACCAATAAATGGTGTCTTGGCTGTACAGACGAATCCAAAAACATTATCGGAAAGGGGCTTATTGTACACGCCGCAGCAGATGACTTTCACACACAGCCTACAGGAAATGCAGGCGGCAGAGTGGGATGCGTGGAAATTAAATAATCAATTTTTGAATTGAATAAATAAAAAACGCTGATCGGATGATCAGCGTTTTTTTTGTTATGGTTTAGCACCCATATCAGCTACAATATTCATCGCTTCCTGCAGATACAGATCTTTCTTAAGATTAGTGATCCACATTTCAGATTTTTTCTTGAAAGCTTCATCTTTTTTCTCTCTTTCAATTTCTCCCGGATACATGGTAAACTTCAATCCGTTTTCAAACTTAGTCAGCGATTTGAATTTTTCAATCTGAGCTTTTCTCTGCTTCATCAGAGCACTGAATTTATCAATATTAAGCGTAATTCCTTCTTCTTTATCCAGCTTCTCTCTCCATTGGGCGGATTCAAGCAGTAACTGATAATTGCTGTTTTTAGCCATTCTGTCCGCACTGGCTTTCTCAAGAGCCTGGATATTGAAATAATTCATTTTCTGATACTTCGTTGGCGGAATTTTATCCCAAGCCAGGGCAAAATCATCGTATCGCTCTCCTACTTCCGAATACGTAAAGAAATCTTTCATCTGGATATCGGAAACTATTCCTTTTCTCTGGGTAGATTCACCGGAAATTCTGTAGAACTTCTGAATCGTCAGCTTTAAAGAGCCGAAATCATCCTCTGTATTCAGGAATCTGTTCAAATCTACAAATGTCTGAACAGTACCTTTCCCGAAAGACTGCGGTGAACCGATAATCATTGCTCTTCCGTTATCCTGCATAACTCCAGCAAGAATTTCTGAAGCAGAAGCTGACAGTTCATTCTGCATAATGACAAGCGGCCCGGTCCAGATAGGCGTTTCATTTTTGTTTTTCAGGGTCTGAATTTTACCGTTTCCGTCTTTTACCTGAACGTAAGGTCCGGCTTCCATAAACAGTCCCATAATGTCTCCTACTTCAGTAAGAGAACCTCCGCCGTTATTTCTCAGATCCAGCACAATTCCTTCGATATTCTGGGATTTCAGCTTGATAATTTCGTTCTTGATATCGTCGGAAGCATTTCTTCCCTTAGGATCTTCAAAGTCAGCATTAAAGCTTGGTAAGTTGATAAATCCATATTTTTTTCCGTTTGGAGAATTCACCACAATACTTCTTGCAAAAGTATCTTCAATGGCAACTTCTTCACGAATCATCGTTACTTCTTTTACGGTACCGTCTTTTTTCTGTACCGTCAGCGTTACAGGGGTCCCCTTCTCTCCTCTGATCAGTCGTACTGCTTCATCAGAAAGCATTCCCACCACATTTACTGCTTCTTCTTTTGGCTTCGACTTCACTTTCAGGATCTTATCTCCTTCAGAAAGCTGCTTGGATTTCCATGCCGGAGCACCAATGGTAAGAGCACCAAGATAAAGAGCTCCCTTTTTTTCCTGAATAATAGCCCCGATACCGATTACTTTTCCGGTAAACTGCGTATCAAAGTCTTCCTTATTTTTCGGAGAATAATAGTTGGTGTGCGGATCAAATACTTCCGTATATGCATTCATATAGGTGGTAAAATAATCCATTTTCTTTCTCTTTTTCAGTCGGGTGAATGAATCTTTTACAACATCTTTGATCTCATCGGTAGCCTTCTTAATTTTCTGGTCCGGAGTAAGAATCTGGAGCTTAATAGTGTCTTTAAGCTTAAATTTCTGAACGGAATCCTTCTTTTCCTTCTGGGTTTCCTCTTTGCTGTTCATCGATTCAACCTCGGTAAGAATAAGGTATTTGATGAATTTTTTCCATTCATTATACTGTTCCTGTTTGGTAGCAGGGGTTTTCTTTTTCTTAGGCTCAAGAATAAAAGTCTCATCTTCCTGAAGATTGATGGGCTTCGTCAGGATATCCTGGGTAATCTTGTCAATTTCATCTACCCTTTGGTAAAGCCTGTCTATGGTAAGTTTATAAAAGGTAAGATCGCCCTGGCTCAGATAATCATCAAGCTTTGTTTCATGCTTGCTAAACTCATCCATGTCAGACTGCAGGAAATATTTTTTATCCGCATCCAGCATCTCAAAATAAAGCTTATAAACATCCTTTGAATAGGCGTCATTAATAGGCTTTGGGCTGTAATGCAGGTAAGAAAGAGTATTTTTTACGCTCACCATAATCGTCTGCATCTTTTCGTCATCATTCTTTGGCGAGTTGAAACAAAACATTAGACTTGTTAATGGAATCAGGAGTAAAAATTTATTCAGTTTGAAATTTTTCCACATAAAAGTGTCTGTTTTTTTTAATTTTTATAAAAATAAGTATTGCTATTAGTAGCAGAATTTATTTTACTGTTACAAACTATCAAATTTAATACCTTATTTACAAATATGAATAGTTATTTAAGATTTTTTTATTAAAGAAATATTAAAAGTTTTCTGAATTTCTGTTAAGTAAAATACTCTGCCCGCTCAGTTTTTGATTGTTTTCTTTTTGAAATGATAAAAGAATCTCCAAACTTAATGTTTTATTTTCTTAAAAACTTCTTTAAAAGCCGATTTCAATATTTATATTTGTTACCATTAATTTTTTTTTATGGAAAGACCTCTTATTCTGGTTACTAATGATGATGGGATTACCGCACCAGGAATCAGAAATCTAATAAATTTTATGAATGAAATAGGAGAAGTTGTGGTGGTGGCACCAAACTCTCCACAAAGTGGAAAAGGCCATGCCATTACGATCAACTCTACCCTAAGCTATGAGGAGGTCACGCTTGACGGGCCTCAGACTGATTACTCATGCAGCGGAACTCCGGTTGACTGTGTGAAAATGGCACTTGATAAGATCCTGAAAAGAAGACCGGATATTGTCGTTTCGGGGATTAATCACGGAGCTAATTCTTCCATCAATGTAATTTATTCGGGAACCATGTCTGCGGCTGTGGAAGCAGGTGTAGAAGGAATTCCTGCTATCGGATTTTCACTGCTGGATTTCAGTTGGGAAGCTGATTTTACCCAGGCTAAAGAATTTATCCAGGATATTGTAAGAAAAACGCTTGAGAATCCAATGCCAAAAGGGATCGTTCTGAATGTAAACATTCCGAAGCTTCCTGCCGAAGAGATCAAAGGCGTTAAGGTCTGCAAACAGGCTCATGCCAAATGGGAGGAAAGCTTTGATGAAAGGGTAAACCCTCACGGAAAGAAATATTACTGGCTGACGGGTTATTTCAACAATATGGATGAATCGGAAGATGCTGATGAAACGGCTTTGGCCAATGGATATATCTCTATTGTTCCGGTAAAGTTTGACCTTACGGCTTATGAATACATGAAAACGCTTGAAGAGGTCATGAATTTCAATTGATCAGACAACCGGATAAGAAGAAGTCCGGCAATATAATATTCATGGGGCAGAAAAGATCATTCTGCCCCATTTTATGTTTAAAATAAAACTTTGTCTTCTTTTCTGAGCTCCTCCAGATAAGCTTTCTTTTCATCCCTGTAGAAAAGGTTCATGGTTTCAAATGGGATCATTTTGAGGTCTTTATTCACAATATGAACACATGATTTTTTTACCGCTCTCACATCAAAGTCGTGGGCATCCATAAAATTCATAATGATAATTCTGAAGAGATTGTCGTAATCCAGATCCGGAGCACAAACCTCCGGAAGACAGCAGAGTAACTGGTTTACCTTAGGTTTTACCTGATCTACGGATATTCCGGTGCTGAATATATCCAGCAGTTGCATATGAAGCCCTTTATCCTGCTCATAGATGATCGTATTCCTGGATTCATTATTCAGAAGATCCGCCGGATTGATGTATCGGGTAAGAGGAATGGTTTCTCCCTGGAGTTTCAGCATATATCCCATAGCCAAAGCATCAGGATTACATGGAACCGGAATAATATCATCCCCGTTCAGAAGTGGAAACTGGTTGAGAATTTCCTGTCTTACTTCCGTTAAGGTAATTTTTTCGTGGGCAGAATCTTCCCTGTTTCTTCCTGCAATTTCTACAGGCTGAAAGGTGATTCCCCGGACACATTTCTGCTTCAGGGCAAATTCGATGATCTTTCCTATTTCATCAATATTTTTCCCTTTCTGAAGTACAATGACCAATGTAGTGGAAAGATTAAGGTTATTCAGCTTTTCCAGGGCCTTCATTCTGACAGAGGTGAGATCTTTTCCTCTGAAATCTTCAAGCACTTCCGGTTTGAAGGAATCAAACTGAAGATACACTTCAAATTCAGGTGCATAGGTTGCCAGTTGTTCAGCAAATCCGGGATCATTGGCAATTCTTATCCCGTTGGTATTCAGCATCAGGTGCTTAATCGGCTTTGATTTTGCAATATCCATGATCTTAAAGAACTCGGGATGGATGGTCGGCTCGCCTCCACTGATCTGGACCACATCCGGTTCGCCTTCATTCCTTACAATGGTATCAAACATGGCTTCGATCTCTTCAAGGCTTCTGTGGCTTCCATAATGTGGGGACGACATGGCATAGCACGTAGGACATGTAAGATTACACCGGTCCGTTACTTCCACAATGGAAAGACAACTGTGCTGTTCATGATCTACGCATAATCCGCAGTCATAAGGGCATCCGTATTCCACATCCGTACCAAAATGAACAGGCATTTCTGATGCTTTGTTATAGTTTCTGATGTTCTTGTAATAGGCAACATCAGAAGCAATTTTTGTTTTAAAGAAGCCATGTTCAGGGCATCTTTTCGTCATAAAAACCGTTTCATCCTCAATAATGATCTTGGCTCCTACTCTTTTAAGGCACTCGGGGCAAAGACTGATGGTATAGTCGTAATAGGTATAATTTCTTACCGGCATAATATAATTTTAAAATCCTCCTCCACAGATATATCCACTGATCAGCCCACAGATCAGAAGGCAGATCACCATGGTCTGTATAAACTGTTTTTTACTGAATTTTCTCCCGTCTTTCGATTCATAAATCAGCTTGACAATGACTGTCACGATCAATGATGCAAAAAGGGCTCCCAGGATCATCATCCCGACGATCATAATCACGATCCCTACGAGTCCACCGGCTTCCAGAATTGTTAAACTTTTCATTTTGAATATTTTAAAGATAAAAATTGGGTGCTTTTAATGGTATAAATGTAGTAAATAATTACACAAATACATACGAGCTGTATCGTTCCCAGATTTCCAATGACTTCCGCATGGGGTTTGATGAAGTCCAGAAAGAACCTGAACGTAAAATAACTGAGCATAAACAGCTGGAAAATAAAACCGGAAGCATATTTTCCCCGGTTTTGGATATTTTTTAAAACCATCCAGAGCATCGCTAAAAAAGCAATTTCATAGAGCGCCACCGGATGCCTGAGATACTGATCTCCCAAATGCATTCCGAAAACAGAATCTGTGGGAATTCCATAAGTTTCCTCATACACTCCGGTCAGAAAGCAGCCTACTCTTCCGATCATCATTGCCAGCATCAGCGGAAATACGGTCAGATCTCCGGTGCTTTCCTTATGACGGACTATTTTCTTGGCCAGCTCCACTCCCATCAGCCCAAAGGCAAGACCACCCACAATGGTATTGCTGGACCAGAATTTCTTCAGATCGAAATTTTCAAAAAGGTGATAAGGATTTTCCAGATTTCCGATCAGTTTGGATCCCAATAATGCACCCGCAGTGGCTCCGATCAGTACTGCAGCAGAAATATTGAAGGAAAGCTTCTCTTTGGATTTTCTTTTAAGATAGAAATAATAGCGCATCCCAAGAAACATGCCAACCGCCTCAAAAAGCGGATGGGCAAGGACTGTTCTGCCAAAAATTTCAAAGGTTACCGGAAAATCCATCAGTTCAAAAATAAACTATTTCATATTATTCACTACCTTTATTCTGATAAATAATTAACAGATGCGTATAGAATATGAAATAAAACTGGGATTCAAGGATGTTATGTTCCGTCCCAAACGTTCTACTTTAAAATCCCGCTCAGAGGTGGATCTGGAAAGGGAATTCACCTTCAGACATACTCAGAAGAAATGGAGCGGCGTTCCCCTTATTGCTGCCAATATGGATACGGTGGGTACTTTTGAAATGGCTGTAGAACTGGCTAAAGACAAAATCATCACTGCTATTCATAAACATTATACTCCTGAAGAATGGAGCACATTTCTTAACAGCCAGCCCGAAGAAATCCATCAGTATATTGCTTTAAGCACAGGAACCGGAAAGGCAGATGAGGAAAAAATCAGAACAATCCTCGAGAAGCATCCTAAAATCGAGTTTCTCTGTATAGATGTAGCGAACGGTTATTCTGAGCATTTCGTTGAGTTTGTGAAGAAAGCAAGGGCCAATTTCCCCGATAAGATCATTATGGCAGGGAATGTGGTGACGGGTGAAATGGTGGAAGAGCTTCTTCTGGCCGGAGCAGATATCATTAAAGTAGGCATCGGGCCGGGGTCAGTATGTACAACGCGTGTAAAAACCGGTGTTGGTTACCCTCAGCTTTCCGCCATCATTGAGTGCTCCGATGCTGCTCACGGGCTTGGCGGACATATTATTGCTGACGGAGGCTGTAAAGTTCCGGGTGATGTGGCCAAGGCTTTCGGAGGCGGAGCCGATTTTGTGATGCTGGGCGGAATGTTTGCGGGTCACGATGAAAGCGGCGGCGAAATTATTGAAGAAAACGGAAAAAAATACCGGCTGTTTTACGGAATGAGCTCCAAAACAGCAATGGATAAGCATTCCGGCGGTGTTGCTGAATACCGCGCTTCGGAAGGTAAAACGGTAAAAGCAGCTTATAAAGGTCCGGTTTCTGAAACAGTGAAAGATATTCTGGGCGGTGTACGTTCTACCTGTACCTATGTAGGGGCATCAAAGCTGAAAGAACTTTCCAAGAGAACCACATTTATCAGGGTTCAGGAGCAGGAAAATCAGGTTTTCAAAGATTAAAGAGATGGAAGAAAGGAGGATGGATGTTACTTTTAGTTATCATTACTGATAGTCACCATAAAATTAATAAACAGCTCTCAATTCCTATCTTACTCATGCTAAAAATAAAAGCCAGACCTTAATGAGATCTGGCTTTATTATCGTTATTTGTTGTATGATTAAGTCAGCATACCACCGTCTACCTGTAGCGTCTGTCCGGTGATGTAAGAAGCCATGTCACTTCCTAAGAACACACATGCATTGGCAATATCTTCCGTTTGCCCCAATCTTCTCACAGGAATCTGATCTTTCCATTCCTGGATCACTTTTTCACCCAGAACAGCGGTCATTTCAGTCTCAATGAATCCAGGAGCTACAGCGTTGCATCTGATGTTTCTTGAACCCAATTCCAGAGCAACAGATTTTGTAAATCCGATAACGCCCGCTTTGGAAGCTGCATAATTGGATTGTCCGGCATTTCCGCTTATTCCAACAACAGAGGTCATATTGATAATAGATCCTGATTTGGCCTTCATCATCGGCTTGATTACGGCTTTGGTAAGATTGAATACAGAATCAAGATTCACTTTCATAATTACGTCCCAGTCTTCTTTTGACATCCTCAACAACAGGTTATCTTTTGTAATTCCTGCATTGTTGACCAAAATATCAATCTTTCCGAATTCCTGCATCACATCATCGATTAATTTTTGAGCTGCATCATAATCCGATGCATCAGACTGATATCCTTTGATCTGGGTTACAGAACTTAAAGCTGCTTCTAATTCTTTAGCTTTGTCTACAGAGCCGGCATATGTAAAAGCTACCTTTGCACCCTGATGAGCGTACATTTCAGCGATTGCTTTACCGATTCCTCTTGTAGCTCCTGTAATTAGCGCTACTTTTCCTTCTAATAGTTTCATATCTCTTGACAATTATATTCTTACATTTATTCCGTTTCTGGAAAACGGCAATATAGTATATTTAAGTTTATATGGATCAAACAGTGCGCAAAGATATTACAAATTGTTATTCAATGCATTCCAAACCATCAAATTACTTGTTTTTTTTCACTGTTTTTTATCATTTTCTTAAAGCCGGCTGCCGATATTCTTAAATCTGGTGAAGTAAATTACGTCGGTTTTCCTGTCTTTCTCCAGTTTCAGGACTTCTTTCAGCCAGATGTACTTATCATACATTATTTTCTTCAGGGGTTCATTCTGAAAGTTGGTCACCCCGAATTTACCATCTTTTTTTACAACAATTTCATTTTCAGCGTTTTCAAATACAACAATATCATCATAAATGAAAGGAACAGTTTCTTTTCCGTTTTCATCAAGTATTCCGTAAAGATTACTGCTGTTTTTACAGACTACCGGTTTTGAATACAGGTTCAGGATATTATAAAAATCCGGCTGCTGTTCTTTAATGAAAACGATATCTTTCAGGATCGCCAGCGACCGGTCCGTCACGGAAAACCTGTAATAGCCATTGTCTTTTTTTACGATCAGAAAACCGGGATAGAAAGCAATAACCTGCATATTTTCCTCAAGGATGTTCTGAAGATCTTTATCCAGCAGTTTTTCTTCCTTACCTTTTTTAAGATAGATAAAATTCTTTCCTGACAGGGTAAAATTGTTGATATAGTCATATTCCGCAGCCATCATGACCTCTCCCTGAATAGTCACAATGCCTGATTTATTCGAAGAACTGCCATAAAACCTGAAAAGCCCTTTGGATAAAGGAATTAAATCTTTGAATGGATTAGGATATAATTTTTTTTCTTCCTTATCAAAAACGGTTACTTTTCCTTTTTTCTTCAGATAGATATAATGCTTGCCGTTAAAATATTCCGGTGTGGCTCCATCAAAAACCTCTTCGGCAAGTATATTTTCTTCCGTGTCTATAATGCCATACTTACCGGTCGCCTGGTTTTTAGTAATCAGGAAAGGATAAGAATGAATATCGGAAATCTGCTTTGAAAACTGATGCAGGGTCTGCCCTTCAGTTCCGATAATTTCACTTTTCCCGTTTTCATTGTTGATCAGGGCTCTTCCTTCCTCAAAATCATAATCTTTCTTAAAGCTCCTGCTGCTCATCTGCCTGCCCTGGAAATCATATAAAAACCATTGATTGTCTCTCAGAACAAAAAACCGGGTTTTCCCGGCCTGTCTTATCCTGTCTGAATAAGGCAGAATCTGCTTCCCTTGATTATCGTATACTGCATCTTTTCCCTGTCTGGAGGAAATAATCCAATCATTGCTGAGCCATGGCCTATTGAAACTCTGATGATCAGATGGAATCACCGTATTTCCTTTTTCATCAATAACCCCTGCTTGTACCGGACCGCCCGGCTCTTCAGCTGTAAGGATAAACCGGTTCCTGCCAATATGTGAGATCCTTTCCTTTGGAGAAGTTTCAAACGTTATATTTCCCAGAGAATCAATAATGCTGTAGGTTCTGGTTCTGACATCATAGGCAGTTCCATAGCCGCCGGAATAAGAAGAAACTTCTTTTCCTGTCTTTTCTGACAACAGGATTTTCGTATACTGAGTAGTCTGTGCCATACATATTGATGTACAGCAGACAAAAAATAAATTTTTCAATGAAGTTAAATGGAATTATTGACAATAAGAACGATCTCCCCTTTTAAAGTTTTGCTTTTGGAAAATTCAATCAATTCATTGATTGTCCCGCGTTTGGTTTCTTCAAATTTTTTGGAAATCTCCCGACTCAGGCTTGCTTTGGTTTCTTCTCCAAAAAATTCCCTGATCTGTTCCAGAGTGGTGTTAATCTTATGCGGGCTTTCGTAGAGTACGATAGTTTTCTTTTCTTCAGCAAGCTGTTTCAGCTTCGTTTGTCGTCCTTTTTTCTGCGGCAGAAAACCGGCAAACAGAAACTCATTATTCGGAAGTCCTGAAACCACCAGTGCAGGAATAAGTGCCGTAGCTCCCGGAAGGCAGATCATTTCAATATGATGATCCGCGCCTGCTTTGGCTAAAAGGTAACCAGGATCTGAAATTCCCGGTGTTCCGGCATCGGTAATAATGGCGATATTCTGCCCGTTTTTAAGATCAGTAATCACTTTTTCAGTAGCCTGATGCTCATTATGCAGATGGTAGGATTTCAAAGGTTTGGAGATCTCGAAATGCTTTAAAAGTATTCCGGAGGTTCTGGTGTCTTCACACAAAATATAATCAACTTCCTTAAGGACGTTGACGGCCCTGAAGGTCATGTCTTCAAGATTTCCTACGGGTGTAGGAACAAAATACAGGATTCCGCTCAAAATTTTAAGTTATAAGAATTTATTTTCTACCAATATCCAGAGCCTTTGGGCATATTCATCCACTTTACTCCATTTTCTTTCATAATAAAGGTCGCTCAGATATTCTTTGGCATCTTCCAGGTTCTTAAACTGGTTCAGCTGAGCCACCGTATCATTCAGATCCGTCTGGCTTCCTCCGAATAACATTTTGGAAAAAGCAATACGGTCATTCAGATCCAGTCTGAATTCAGGTTTTGCCTTTTCTGCTTCCATAAGGTGGGTCGGAATATTGGTTTTAAGGATACTTCCGGGGTTTTCTTTTTCTGCAGGAACTGCCGGTTTTTCCTTAGGGGTATCTTTTTCTAATGGATCATCATCAAAAAGGGACTGTACAACCTTTAATCCTTTGATATTGGCAAGGCGTATCTTTTTTTCCTCCTGATAAGCATCAAGATCTTCAAAGCTTTCATCAGATGCATGGCTCTCAGTTTCGTGTTCCGGGATCTGTTTGTCTATCTCAACAATTTTTCTACGGTCATGAACTTCAGCAGGAAATGTTTCCGTTACGGTTTCCTCTGCATGGGAGTCATTTTTTATTTCGCTGAGGATATTTTCTACATTGCACGTTTCACTTCCCAGTTCTCCCTGCTCCAGGGCAATACCGGAAGCTATAAACTGCTCTTCATTCTCCTCGATCAGTATTTCATCTTCCAGCATTTCGGAATCAAAAATACTCGGGATCACTTCTACCGGTCCGTTGTTTCGTATATTGATTTTTTCTTCAGAATTATTTTCAGCATCATCTATCTCATTGAGCTGGTTATTGAAAACCGCTTCCTCTTCAGTGGTAGTTTCTGTAAAAAGGTCTTCACGGATATCTTCGTCATTATCAGGATGTGCTTCTGCAAGAATTCTTTCTTCATCCACAAAGCTGAAAACAATTTCTTTTTTCTCAGAAAATTCATTCTGATCCATTTCATTCAGATCTCTGGTGAATGCAGCTTCTTCATCTGTTATTTCTGTCTCCTGAGCCACTTCTTCCTGAGCCGTTTCAGTGTTTTCTTCTACGAAACTGATAATGTTTTCATGAAGCTCATTTTCCCTGATATCTTCAATCTGACTTTTAAAGATGGCTTCTTCATCGGCAGTTTCTTCTGCAAAATTCTCATTTTCAAACTCATCAATTTCATTCAGCTCATTATTGAAAATGGCTTCCTCCTCTGTCACTTCATTACCCGACTCATGATTTTCCTGCTCCTGAGAAGCGTAAGAATGAGGTGGCTTTTCAGAGTTTTGAGCCGGATGGTCTGTGACGAAATATTCAATATTTTTTTCCAGAAGCCGGAGAAAAGAGATCCTGTTTGCAAGCTCATCTACAAGATCCTGCTTGGAAAGTAATTCGTCTACGTTATTTATTTTGTCCAGAATATCAATAATATTCTTGGATTCAAAAAAAATTTTTTCCTTTAAATCTTGGATGTTCTGCATATTAAGAATCTTGTTAAAATTGCTTACTTTTGATCTTAAAAATATACGGCTAATTTAACAAATGTTTTTAGAAAATACAATTAATCATTCCAAACAAAGTGGTTGGATGGAAGTTATCTGCGGCTCTATGTTTTCCGGAAAAACCGAAGAGCTGATCCGGAGGCTTAGGAGAGCAGAAATGGCAGGACAGAATGTAGAGATTTTTAAACCGAAACTGGATACGCGGTATTCTGATGAGGATGTTGTATCCCATAATCACAATAAAATCCGCAGTACCGCGGTAGAAAATCCTAATGAAATTCTTCTCCTTGCTTCCAACTGTGATGTAGTAGGTATTGATGAAGCTCAGTTTTTTGATGAAAGCATTGTAGATATTGCCAACGAGCTTGCCAACAGCGGAATAAGAGTGGTGGTAGCAGGTCTGGATATGGACTTTCTGGGACGCCCTTTCGGCCCCATGCCCAATTTGATGGCTACGGCGGAATATGTTACAAAAGTGCATGCTATTTGCAAGAGAACAGGCAACCTGGCCAATTATTCACTGAGAACCTCTCAGGGAAATGACCTCGTGGAACTTGGGGAAACAGAAAGCTACGAAGCAGTAAGCCGTAGGGTTTTTATTGATGAAGTGCTTTCGAAAAGGAAGTAAATTAAAAAACGGATATCAGATCCGTTAAAACAAAAAAAGATAATAATACATAAAAATGGAAAAGCAGACGGTAATGTTGCAAAGTAAAAACAGATCATTGTAGCCTTTGCGATTTTGCTTTTGCCTTTCCACCTGAAAATATAAAGCAGAAGGGTATCAATGAACTATACAGTACAACAAATTGCAGCGGTCACCAATTCACAGATGATTGGCGATAAAGATCTGGTGGTAAAAAACATAGCTTTTGACAGCAGGATCATCTACTCAACGAAAAATACAGCATTTATTGCCGTAAATACCCATAAAAATTCGGGAGAAAAATTCATTGAGGCTGCCATTGACCGGGGAATTGAAGTCATCATTTCAGAACATCATTATCCTCAGTTTGAAAATGTAACCTGGATCATTGTTAGCAGTTCTGTAGACTTCCTTCAGAAACTGGCCCGATACCATTTTGAAAATGCCCATCTGAAATCTATAGGAATTACGGGAAGCAACGGAAAAACAATTCTGAAAGAATGGCTGTATCAGTGTCTGTGGAATGAATTTCCCACCGTAAAAAGTCCGAAAAGTTTCAACTCTCAGATCGGTCTTCCCTTATCTCTTCTGCAGATCAACAATACTCATCAGCTTGGAATTTTTGAAGTCGGAATTTCACAGCCGCACGAGATGGAAAAACTGGAAAACATTTTTCATCCGCAGATCGGGTTGCTTACCCACATCGGAACCGCTCATGCTGCCAATTTCCATTCTGAAGAGGAACTGATTGATGAAAAAATTATCCTTTTCAGACATTCCGAAGTCATTATTTACAACGGCGACCATCCTCTGGTGGATCAGAAAATAAAGGAACTCTATTCGGACCGGAAATTAATTTCTTATGGTCTTAAGCAAAGCAATCAGGTTTCTGTTGAAGATTATCCTTCCAAAAGCGAGAAGATCACGGTAAAATATTTTGATGAAAAGATCACCTTCCCTGTTCATCAAAGGGATGAGGCTACTTTAACGAATGCCCTGGCCCTTATTACTGTATTGAAGGAACTTCATATTGACAACCAGAAAATTGTTGAAAAAGTCAATGCCCTGAAAGCAGTAGAAATGCGTCTGGAAGCTATTGAAGGGATCAGAAACAACATCGTGATCAATGATTCTTTTAATCTTGATCTGGATTCTCTGAAAACAGCACTTCAGTTCCTGAAAGAGTACAATAAATCTAAAAAATCATTGGTTCTTACGGATATTGTCGGCGTTAATTCCAATTCTAAGGAACTTTACGAAGAAGTTTCCGATCTGGTGAACGAACAGAAATTTGATTCGGTATTCCTGATCGGTGATGAAATCACAAAATTCAGCGGATTATTTCAATCTAAAACCCATACTTTCATCAACACTCAGGAATTAATTGACAGTAAACACCTTACTGAAATTGAAAACCAGATCATCCTGTTGAAAGGAGCCCGTAAATTTGAAATTGAAAAGCTTAAAGATATCCTTGAACTCAGAAAACATGATACGGTTCTTGAGATCAACCTGAACGCTGTTCTTCATAATATCAATTATCACAAATCCCTTCTGAAGCCCGGAACCAAAATGATGGCCATGGTAAAAGCCAACGCCTACGGACTCGGCAGCTACGAAATTTCAGAATTTCTGCAGCATCATCATATCGATTATTTAGGGGTAGCTTTTGCTGATGAAGGAGTTGAACTCCGTAAAAAAGGAATTACCACACCTATTATCGTGATGAATCCCGAACAGCACAGCTATGAAGCGATCATTGAATACAATCTTGAACCTGAAATCTACAGTTTCAGGGTTCTGGAACTTTTTTATGAAGCCTTACAGAAATCGGGATCCGATAAAAAATATCCGATTCACATCAAACTGGAAACCGGAATGCACAGACTTGGTTTTAAGAATTTTGAATTAGATCAGCTGGGAGAGACTTTAAGCCAGAAAAATCTTAAAGTGCAAACTATATTCAGCCATCTTTCCTCTTCGGATATGCCGGAAGAAAAAGCGTTTACCTTAAAGCAACTGGAAGTTTTTGATAAAAATTCCTCCTGTTTGATAAAAAAGCTGGGCTATTCGCCACTCCGTCATATCCTGAATTCATCCGGCATTACAAGTTATACTGAGCATCAGCATGATATGGTAAGAATTGGAATAGGAATGCTGGGCGAATCACCAAATAGTGAAATACAGAAACAGCTTCAGCCTGTGGTAAGTTTCAAAACAGTGATCTCACAGATATCTACTGTAGAAAACGGAGAATCAGTGGGTTACAGTAGGAAATATAGACCTGATCACGCAGCAAGAATTGCTACTATACCGGTAGGTTATGCAGACGGAATTCCCAGGCTGATCGGAAACCAGGTAGGAAAGCTGGGGGTAAATAAAGCTCTGGCTCCCATTGTGGGAAATATCTGTATGGATATGATGATGATTAATGTAGATCACATTCCGAATGTAAAAGAAGGTGATAAAGTTACTATCTTTAATGCGCAGCCAAGCTTAAAAGAATTTGCAGGCTACTGCAAAACGATAACCTATGAAGTTTTAACATCCATTTCGCCCCGGGTGAAACGGATTTATATAAAAGATTAGCTATGAAAAAACTCCTGATTCTGTTTTTCATATTCCCGTTACTGATGATCCAATCCCAGGTTAAAAAGGATCTGGTCATACCGGAAAATCCCAAAATAGGACTTTCGCTTGCCGGCGGAGGAGCCAAAGGTTTTTCACATGTCGGAGTACTGAAAGTACTGGATTCTCTGGGAGTAAAGGTTGATTATATTGCCGGAACGAGTATGGGTGCCATTGTAGGTGGTTTATATGCATCCGGCTATTCAGGAAAAGAGATTGAAAAAATTGTCATGGACACCGATTTCTATTCTCTGATTATGGATCCGAAATCCAGACAGGAATCTACCTTTTTCAATAAATCCGTAGATAAATATCTTTTATCAATTCCGTTAAAGGACGGAAAAATATCACTGCCCTCTTCCATCAGCACAGGCCAGAGGAATGTTTATCTGCTTAAAGAATTATTTAAGAACGTTTCCAATATCGACGATTTTTCCAAACTGCCTATTCCTTTCATGTGCGTAGCCACCAATCTTGAAAGCGGAAATATGCAGATTTTTGAAAAAGGCGACCTCGTACAGTCGATTATGGCCAGCTCAGCCTTTCCTTCCTTAATGAATCCCGTGAAGATTGGCGACAGCATTTATATTGATGGTGCTATGACCGTTAATTATCCTTCAAAGCCATTAAAGGACAAAGGAATCGACATCGTCATCGGGGTGGACCTTAACCAGGATCTTTCCAAGAAAGAGGATTTAAACAACATTATAGCGATCCTTAATCAGGTCATTGATTTCGGAATTAAAAGAGATACCCGGAGACAGTATAAATATACGGATATCAATATCAAACCGGACCTGAAAGGAATGTCCGCCACCAGCTACGACGATAAGAAAAAAATTCTGGACAGCGGCTATGCAGAAGGAATGAAATATACGGCAATCCTGGACCAGCTTCCGAAACGGGAATTTGACCGCCTCAGACAACGCGTTAATCCCATCTACTCTAATGTTTATAAGATCGACAGCATTTCTCTGGAAGGAGGACGTATTTACGGTAAAAATTATGTTCTCGGAAAAATGGGTCTCCGTCTTCCCTCCCTGCAGACCTATGGAAGTATTAATAAAAAAATTGACAGACTCGTTGCCACCAATAACTATAAATTCATCAACTACGACATTATTCCTGAAAATGATGCTAGCTATCTTAAACTCTATGTAACGGAAGATGAAGCCCGTCATTTTCTAAAAGTGGGACTGCATTATGATGAAGTTTTCAAAACCGGACTTCTTCTGAATTATTCCGCAAAGAGGCTTTTAACCAAAAACTCGAATTTATCACTTGATGTAGTGGTAGGTGACAAACCAAGATATTATCTGAATTATTTTATTGACAACGGCTATATTCCCGGTTTCGGAATCTATTCTTCCGGGATGACCATTGATTTAAAGAATGTAGACAACAATGTGGTTGATAAATGGGAATGGTTCAGAAATGAAGCCTATATACAGTCTGTATGGAAGGATAAATTCGCGATTGGTGGGGGTATCAGCCATGATTACTTCGGAGCGGAAATAAACGGCTTAAACAAGCGGTTTATGCGTTTTCTGAACCCCTATATATTTCTGAAGAGTGATACCCAAAACGACAAGGATTTTCCTTCAAGGGGAATTTATATTGCTACGGAAGGAAAAGTGATAGATCTTCTGAAATCTGAAGTAGAAAAAAGGGTGATCCAGATCAAAGCAGACATCAGACTTAATATTCCCCTATCTAAACAGTTCTCTTACCGTCTGAATCTATATGGCGGAATTACGATCGGTGAGAATCTCCCTGAATTTTACCAGTACAGACTGGGAGGAATTTTTGAACAGAACCTTGTTAATTTCAAAAGTTTCGGAGGGTTTTATTTTGCACAGCTTAATGCTAATAATGCAATATTGGTTTCTAATGACATCCAGTTCAAATTCAATAAAAACTATTTTATAAGTGGAAATTTCAGCTTTGCGAATCTCTCAGACGATCTGAATTTTGAAGATGCTGCGAAGGTCAACTTCAGTTCACTGGGACTTACTGCCGGATATAAATCTCCGTTCGGACAGATCAAAATAAACTTTAGCCATTCATTAAAAAATAATCAAAAAGGCATATTCAGTGTTATTTTAGGACACTGGTTTTAATACAATGATACAATTCTTTTACGAAAACTTACCGGAATCTGTAACGACAGATTACCAGCAATGGCTGGAAGATATTATTCTTTCAGAAGAAAAAAAAACAGGCGAAATAAGCTATATTTTCTGTGATGATGAATATCTGCTCAAGATCAATCAGGATTATCTTCAGCATGATTATTATACTGATATTATCACTTTCGATTATGTAAAAGGCAAAACAATAAGCGGCGAGATTTTCGTATCTTTGCAACGCGTTTCGGATAATGCTTCTACTCTATTGAGAGATTATGAAGAAGAATTAAGAAGGGTTTTAGCTCATGGAATTCTGCACCTCGCAGGATATAAAGATAAGACCGAAGAAGAGGAAAAAGAGATGCGTAGAAAAGAAGATTTCTATTTGGCGAAATACAGAGATTTAAAGGGTTAGAAATTGAAGAATCACTTAAAGCCCGATTCCTAACTCATTAAGATATAGTCACAATAAGAAATTACTTAGAATGCATTTTCGAAAAATGTTTCACGTGAAACATTCGCAGAATTTTTAAATTTAAAAGGCTTAAACAAGCATAATAAAATGATTTCAGAAACATATGATGTTATCGTAGTAGGTGCAGGGCACGCTGGTTGTGAAGCCGCCGCAGCTGCAGCTAACTTAGGTTCAAAAACCTTATTGATTACGATGAATATGCAGACCATCGGACAGATGAGCTGCAACCCCGCAATGGGTGGAATTGCGAAAGGACAGATCGTCCGTGAAATTGATGCGATGGGAGGTTACTCCGGAATCGTAGCAGATAAATCTGCCATACAATTTAAAATGCTGAATCTTTCAAAAGGTCCGGCCATGTGGTCACCGAGAACCCAAAACGACAGAATGCTTTTTGCCGAAGAATGGCGATTGGCTTTAGAAAATACACCCAATCTTGATTTCTTTCAGGATATGGTAAAACAACTGATTGTAGAAAACAATACCGTAACCGGAGTCGTTACTTCTTTGGGAATTGAGATTAAAGCAAAATCCGTGGTGCTAACCAACGGAACTTTCCTGAACGGATTAATTCATGTTGGAGATAAACAATTAGGCGGAGGAAGAATGGGTGAACCCAGAGCATTCGGGATCACTGAACAATTGGTAACTTTAGGATTCGAAGCCGGCAGAATGAAAACAGGAACTCCTCCCCGTGTAGATGGAAGAAGTCTGGATTATTCTAAAATGGAGGAACAGAAAGGAGATGCCAAACCTCAAAAATTTAGCTATCTTGATACTCCCAAATTAACGAAACAATTAAGCTGCCATATTGTTTATACCAATGAAACAGTACATGATATTTTAAGGGAAGGTTTTGACAGAAGTCCGATGTTCAACGGAACCATTCAGAGCTTAGGACCTAGATACTGCCCAAGTATTGAAGATAAGATCAACCGTTTCGCAGAAAGAAACAGACATCAGCTTTTTGTAGAACCGGAAGGATGGAAAACCGTAGAGATTTATGTAAACGGATTCAGCTCTTCTCTTCCGGAAGATGTACAGATCAAAGCCATGAAACATATTCCCGGATTTGAAAACGTAAAAGTATTCCGTCCTGGTTACGCCATTGAATATGACTACTTCCCTCCTACCCAGCTGAAACATACTTTAGAAACAAAACTGATCGACAATTTATATTTTGCCGGACAGATCAACGGAACAACAGGATATGAGGAGGCAGCCGGACAGGGACTAATTGCCGGAATCAATGCTCACAATAAAGTACACGAAAAAGGAGAATTCATCCTGAACAGAGATGAAGCCTATATCGGTGTTCTTATTGACGACCTTATTACCAAAGGAACCGAAGAGCCTTACCGAATGTTTACTTCACGTGCCGAATACAGGCTTCTTTTAAGACAGGATAATGCAGATATCAGACTTACAGAAAAAGCTTATCATTTAGGACTTGCCAAAGAAGACAGATTGAGAAAAGTAGAAACAAAACTATCTGAAAGTCAACAACTTGAAGAATTTTTACGTGAAACTTCTTTAAAACCGGGAATAATTAACCCTATTCTTGAGTCAATAGAAAGCAGTCCTGTAGATCAGGCTTACCGGGCAGCTCAGATCCTTACAAGACCAAATATGACTCTGGAAAAGCTTGATGAAATCGAAAATATTAAAGAATTCTCTTCTCAATATAATGAAGAAGTAAGAGAACAGGCGGAAATTAATATCAAATACAGAGGCTATATAGAAAAAGAAAAGGAAAATGTAGCCAAACTAAACCGTCTTGAAAACATTAAAATTCCTGAAGATTTCGATTATTCCAAACTTTCAAGCCTTTCTGCAGAGGCCAAACAGAAAATGACCAATGTAAAACCGAAGACAATAGCTCAGGCAGGAAGAATCAGTGGTGTATCTCCTGCTGATATTAATGTTTTACTGGTATATTTAGGCCGTTAATTGCAAAATGTTTCACGTGAAACATTTTTAAAAATAAAGCAAAAATTAAGGTATTTATGAGCGTTGTACAAAACTTATAAATATCTTATTTTTTAATATAAAGATAGAGTTCAATGAAAATAAAAGATCATTTTCTTTCACAGGAAATATTTGAAATTAAAGAGACGGATACCAAAGGTGTTTACAAAACCACTCCTATCCCATCCAATATTTCCAGATATTATGAAAGCGAAGATTATATTTCCCATCATCAGGATTCGGGAAGCTTAAAAGAAAAAATATATAAGTTTCTTCAGTCTTTCAATCTCAATTACAAAAGAAATATTCTGGCAGAGAGAATAAGCAAAGGAGCAAAAGTTCTGGATTACGGATGTGGCGCCGGAGAATTTGTAAAGTATATAGAAAATGATTTTGAAACTTACGGATATGAACCTGATGCAGATGCCAGAAAAGCAGCTTCAGCAAAAATAAATAAAGCGGTAATTATCGATGATATTCAGAAAATAGAAGACAGAAGCCTGGATGCGCTTACCTTATGGCATGTTTTTGAGCATATCGAGAATCAGGAAGAAATGCTGAAAATTTTTCACACGAAATTAAAAGACAAAGGGCTTTTGATTATAGCGGTTCCCAACCCTACTTCTTATGATGCCTTACATTATAAAGAATACTGGGCTGCCTATGATGTACCCAGACATATCTACCATTTTTCTAAAACCGGAATGGAAAACCTGATTTCTAAAAATCCCGATTGGAAAATGAGAAAAATAAAACCTTTGATCCTGGACTCTTATTACATCTCCATGCTAAGCGAAAAATACAAAAAATCACCGCTATTTTGGTTTAAAGCAACGATCTTTGGAACAATTTCGAACGTAAAGGCGCTTTTTTCCAACGAATATTCCAGTTTGATATATATTATCGAAAAAAGATAGAAAATCGATTTTCAACCCATTTCTGAAGGTCGATTTTCAGAATTCCGGGCCTAAAAACTTAAAAACTCAGGAAATATTTCTGAGTTTTTATTTTAAACAGGTAACAGATTTAATTTTTGAATTTATAAAATTTAACATCCTTCAAAAAATAAGATAAGTAAAAATAAGTTTCTGATCTTTTTATCGTTTCATGAAATTCATAAACTAGAAGATTACACGAACACAATTCAGCTTTAATTAATTTCTCATTAGTTGCAACACAACAATATTAAAATTTAATTTAAAATTCATTCAAGACTGCAGATCTAATTGCATACTCCCTACTCCATTTGTATTGTTCAAAAATATCCGACTCAATAAAAAAATTTAAAGAAGAAAAGATTCTATTTCTCCTAAAAATGACAAATTTTGAATTTAAAAGAAAAAATCCTTCATAAACGGGTCATTTTTGTTCTTATTTCATTTCCTTATATCAATATATCGACCGTTTAAAGAAAAGGGATTTTAATACTGTTTGTGTGAGTTGATTTTTCCCCTTTTATTCAAAAATTTCAAATAAAGAAGTTTATCACGGAAAAGCAAATCACAAAATAATAAAATTAATATAACCAGTAAAGATAAATTTAAGAATGAGAATTTAATGGAACTTAAAATCACCTTCTCTATAGAAGAATTAAAAAAAAACGGACCTACATAAAAACTGTATTTAATAAAAATAACAGGATCGAATTAAACCATTCAAAGATAAGGATGCAAAAAGAAATTCTATTTGCTTAAAATATAATTACAAAACTCATTACAATTTTTTCTGGACACACTACTGGTTATCTTACTGTCGGATAATTACAGTAAAATCAATATCAAAAAAAAATCCGGACAATAAGAAAGAAATTCCTCTGGAACCTCGAATACATTTGTCTTTATACAAACTTCCAGAAAATAAAACGGAAAAACATCCTTATACTAGAATAAATAATAAAGCTTACACATTGTAATTCAATCAAGTAAAACACATTCACAATTGTATGAAATATAAATATAATAAAGAATTACTCGGATTTAGAAAACCTTCTGAAGGATTCTTCTATTTTAATCTTAAGATTAAAAAAAAGTGCAGACTAAGCACCAGTAATAACTGCTATTTTATAAATTTTATAGAATTTCCATTATATTCTAACCCTGAGTTACCATCAATTGTTGAAGATTAAAAACTTAAATATCTATAATCAAAACACCAGAAGCTCCTATAAATAAGAAAAACAGAATAGTCAGCTAAATCATAACCTAAAGTTATATCTAACATAGATTAAAAACCACGGTAAATATTAAATTCAATGAAGAATGTAAACCACAAAAAAACCTGCTAATAATATTAGCAGGCCATAAAATATTGAATTATTTCTCTATTAATTATTGATTGCTGCTACACCAGGTAACTCTAGCCCTTCAAGACTTTCAAGCATTGCTCCACCTCCGGTAGAAACATAACTTACTTTATCATCATAACCGAATTGTTTCACAAATGCAACACTGTCGCCCCCTCCTACTAAAGAGAAAGCACCAAGACTTGTTGCTTCAGCAATACTGTCTCCTAAAGCAATAGTTCCTCCGGCAAAATTAGACATCTCAAAAACTCCGATCGGACCGTTCCAGAGAATCGTTCTTGAATTCAGCAATACATCATTGAACAGATCCCTTGATTTATGGCCGGCATCAAGGCCCATCCATCCTTCAGGAATAGCATAAATATCTGCCTCTTTTCTTTCTGCATCATTATTGAAACTTTCTGCTATGATCGCATCAGAAGGAAGATATACTTTCACATGATGTTCCTTCGCTTTTCCTAAAATCTCAAGAGCCAATGGAAGCTTATCCTCCTCTACCAGAGAATTTCCGATCTTTCCTCCAAGAGCTTTAATAAAAGTAAACGCCATCCCGCCTCCTACGATAAGATTATCGATTGCAGGAAGGATATTTTCTATAATGGTAATTTTAGTTGAAACTTTAGAACCACCCAGAATTGCCGTTACAGGTCTTTCACCTCCTTTCAATACTTTATCGATCGCCTGAAGCTCTTTAGCCATTAATAAACCGAAAAACTTAGTTTCTGAAAAATACTGAGCAATCACAGCAGTAGAAGCATGCGCTCTGTGGGCTGTACCGAAAGCATCGTTTACATAAGCGTCTCCCAGCCTGGAAAGCTTTTCTGCAAAACCTTCATCCCCTTTCTCTTCTTCATTATGAAAACGCAGATTCTCCAGCAAAAGAATTTCTCCCGGCTGAAGAGCAGCAGCAGCCTGTTCCGCCTTCTCTCCGATAGATTCTTCAACAAACTTCACTTCCTGGCCAAGAACAGCAGAAATTTCGCCTACAATGTGTTTCAGAGAAAACTCATTCTTCACTTCACCTTTAGGTCTTCCCAGATGCGTCATCAGGATCACAGAACCTCCATCTTTAAGGATTTTCTCAACGGTAGGTTTCACCGCAACAATTCTGGTATTGTCCGTCACTTTGAGCTGATCATCCTGCGGAACATTGAAGTCCACCCGCACCAAAGCCTTCTTGTCTTTAAAATTGAAATCATTGATTGTTTTCATACGTAACATTGAATTTTCGTTTCACAAATGTAAGGTTTTAAACTTTTTCAACAGATCCATTGAAATAAAAGTTTTCAAAAACTTTCCCGCAGTCTCAACATTCATTAATCAACATTTTTTTCTCTTTAAAAAAAAGAATAATGTCATTGTTGTTGAGTATTGTTAGTTTCGGGGATAAGTTTTAAGCTAAAAGTTGATAACACTTAATTTTTATTCAATTCATATTTAATTCACAATATAAAATACTGTAAATCTGTCTTTTTATGTACTTATTAACAGATGTGGATAAGTCTGTAGGAAAACTGTTATTAGTAATTTTTTTATGGAAAAAGTTCAGATTGCCTGTGAAAAAGATTTGGAAAATTGTGGTTAAAGTTCTCAGATTAATTTTCCATTACGAAATAATTTAATGTTAAAAAATATAAACTTGATAAAAGTTTTCCACAGTTATTCACAGGGCTTTTCACAATTAACTCCCGGTTTACTAACATCAATTGTTATTATTCTTACCTTTGTCATGAAATAAAATCTATACAAGACTTAATACAGGTATTATGAAAAGAAAAATAGCGATTGCTGCAGACCATGCAGGCTATGAATACAAAGAGATTGTTAAAAACTATCTTTCAGAACGGTTTGAAGTTCAGGATTTTGGAACGTTTTCCACAAACAGTGTGGATTATCCGGACTTTGTACACCCTGCTGCAACCTCTGTGGAAAACGGAGAAAATGAGCTGGGAATTTTGATCTGCGGAAGCGGAAACGGGGTACAGATTACAGCCAATAAACATCAGAAGATCCGATGCGCACTTTGCTGGATGCCGGAGATCGCAGCACTGGCAAGACAGCATAATGATGCCAATATGATCTCTATGCCGGCCAGATTTATCTCTAAGGAAGTGGCTATAGAAATTGCAGAAAAGTTTCTTACTACGGACTTTGAAGGTGGAAGACACCAGAACAGAGTTGATAAAATTGCAGTTTGCTAAATATATAAAGGCTTGTAAATCTTATTACAGGCCTTATTTATTTTATATTTTATATCTTTGCATCATCCGATAGAAATTACCAGTCTATTTTTTCTGTACAAAACCATTCATTCTTTTAAAGTTAATCAAACCAGATATCCCACAATTTGCTCCTATTTATATTAGATTATCCTGATAAACTAAAAATTTAGTTTTAAAGTTTGAATGCCATTAAAACTATCATAACCATTACCTCTTTTATGAAAATTTGTCTCTCTTTTATTTTTATGCTTTCCGTCTTTTGGGGATCCGGGCAGCTGGCCAGAAGAGACCGGCTGGAATGCAGTATAAAAAAAATGAAGACCTATTGTATGGAAGCCCCGGGGAAAAACATATCCGAGATATCCTTTTCAAACGGTTTAAAATTCTTTGGCAGATATGAAGATTTTAAGGATGAGTTTTCAGAGTACCTGATTGCAATGAAGAAGAAAGATATTACATGCTTTTATAAAGACAGCATACAATATGATGAGTACGGGCAATCTATAATATGGTCTTATAATAATAAGGATAGCCGCCCTTTTTATTATTCATATTCCAGAAGGTTTTCTTATAAAGGAACGGTTAAGGATATAAAATTTCCTGGTTATTATCAATATAATCCTGCTTCCCAAAAGAATTATCTTATCTTTTACAGCAAAGAGAGGGAAACTGATAAAAATTTTGAAGTATTTTTTAATGTGTTCAACGGTGATGATCAGTTAATATATACTTTTCACCAGAGAGAAAATGAGTTTGATGAGTTTACTTATCATGAAACTGAAGAAGATCCTTTCTATAAAAAGACGATTTATAAAAATGGAAAGTTATTTTCAGAAACCCGGATCTTCAGGAATTATGAAACAGGATTTAAAAAAAACATCAGACAATATCATCGGACAGAATCCTATGTAATGAATGAAAAAGGAGTTGCGGTTCTGATACCATCACAATTTGCTGAAGAGAAAACAGACTGTAACTGCAGCAAAGGATATGTTACCAAAATAAGATACAAACCTGAGGATGCCTGTGACCGAGGGATCATTCTGGACTGAAAATTGATAGAATAAATAAATTAAAAACTAAAATCCAATGAAAATAAAAGCATCTTTACTATTACTTTTAGTTATAAGTGTTTTCCATGCTCAGGAAATAAAAGATCAGGATGCTTTTAAAAAATGCCGAAAAGAATCCAGTAAAAAAAACTGCCTTTCTGATCAGGATAAAGACGGAGTTCAGTTCTATATTGACGAGTGCCCGGAGATATCAGGACCAGAATTAAACAATGGATGCCCCTGGCCGGATACCGATGGTGATGGAATATTTGATAACGAGGATGCATGTCCTACTGTAGCGGGACCCACACAGAACAATGGCTGTCCATGGCCGGATTCAGATGGGGATGGAATTTTAGATAAAGATGATGTCTGTCCTACGATACCCGGGGATGCTGAAAATAAAGGCTGTAAGGCTATTCCCACTCCAAAAAGAATAACTGTAGAAGAGCTGCAAAAAATAAAAAGTGACTTTTTAGCCAAGAATAAAGATATTAACTATCATGCATTAGCAGATTTTATTTTTAAAAAAATAGATGGAAAGCATTTTAAAAATAACGTGCTTTATTTTTCCATGTATAGAATATTTGAAGCAGGTTGTGGGATGGACAGGACTGATTATTCTGCAGGGAATATGGTACAGCAATTGATATTTCAATCATTCTGGGACGAGAGAAATTTTAAGAAATTTGCGAATCTTTATCCGGATAAAATGATTCTTCCAGTAGGAAGACCTCTTCTATATGATTACGAAAATATGGTGAGTATAGAAACCCTTAAAGGAGTTCCCAAATTAGAAACAAAATACGGAACAATGTATAATGCAAAAGGAAAATTTGCAGAAATACCGGTTTCTGATAAAACAATAATTACGGACAGTGATAAAATAGATATGTTTGTATATGTCAAAGAGAATAAGGTTGCTATCTCTTTGAATAAAAAGAATTTTTATTTTAGTTGTAAGAATTCAAAAATTATAGAGATTCCTGAATCGGAATTTAACAATTAAAAAAATTAAAATGCCAAAAAAAAGAAAATATATAAGTCAGAAAAATGACCATAAACTCATGGAGATCGGAAGACAGATTCTCCGTTTCATGAATGCTAATTCATCTAAAATCTACAACTATAAACAGATTGCAGACGGAATAGATCATAAAAATCCAAGACAGAGAGAACAGGTAATCCAGGCCCTTCACAAACTTCAGGCTTCTGAAAAGATCAAAGAAGTGGAAAAGGGAAAATACATTGTGAACCTGAAAATTGCCGGAACGCTCACCGGAATCATTGATTTCAACCAGTCCGGGAACGCCTACGTAAACGTTGAAGGTATGGAAGATGATATATTCGTCCATTCCAAGAACGTAAAAGATGCATTGCAGGGAGATAAAGTATTGATTATCACTTATCATTTCAAAGGTAAAAAGCTGGAAGGCTCGGTTCTTGAAGTACTTGAAAGAACAAGAACAGAATTTGTAGGAACATTCCAGTTGGTTGCCCATAAAGATTTTGGGTTTGTTGTTTGTGATAAAAAAACGATCAACACTGATATCTTCATTCCGAGAACAAAATTCGGAGGTGCTGAAAACGGGGATAAGGTTATCGTAAAAATGACAGAATGGAAACCGGGTGATAAAAACCCTGAAGGAGAAATCACCCAGGTATTGGGAGCTCCGGGTGAGCATGAAACCGAAATTCACTCTATTCTGGCTGAATACGGACTTCCTTATGACTTCCCTGAAGAAGTGGAGCTGGATGCGGATAAGATCGATAGAAGCATTACCGATGAAGAAGCTGCAAAACGCTGGGATATGAGAGACATCTGTACCTTTACCATCGACCCTAAAGATGCAAAGGACTTTGATGATGCTTTATCCATCAGGAAACTGGAAAACGGAAACTGGGAAATCGGGGTGCACATTGCAGACGTTTCCCACTATGTAGTTCCGGGAACCATTCTGGATGATGAAGCGTATAAAAGAGCAACTTCGGTATACCTGGTAGACCGTGTGGTTCCGATGCTTCCGGAAGTTTTAAGTAATGATGTATGTTCACTCCGTCCGAATGAAGATAAATATACCTTTTCTGCTGTTTTCCAGCTGAATGACAAGGCCGAGATCCAGAAACAGTGGTTCGGAAGAACAGTGATCCATTCAGACAGAAGATTCACCTATGAGGAAGCCCAGGAACGTATTGAGACCGGAAAGGGAGACCTCGCAGAGGAAATCAATACCCTGGACAGACTGGCTAAGATTATGCGTGATGAAAGAATCAGAAAAGGTGCCATTACATTTGACAGAAGTGAAGTAAGATTTAATCTGGATGAAAATAACGAACCGGTTGGAGTTTATTTTAAAATCAGTAAAGATTCCAATCACCTGATCGAAGAATTTATGCTTCTGGCGAATAAAAAAGTATCGGAATTTGTTTCTCTGAACAGCAAAGGAGGACTAAGCAATAATACATTCATCTACAGGGTGCACGACGATCCGGATCCTGCCAAACTGGAAGCTTTAAGAGATTTTGTCTCTACTTTCGGATATAAAATGAATCTGGATAATACTAAAAAAGTAGCAGAATCCCTGAACAGACTTTTGCATGATGTGAAAGGGAAAGGAGAAGAAAATATGATCGAGACACTGGCCATGAGAAGTATGAGCAAGGCAGTGTACTCTACCGAGCCGATTGGTCACTATGGTCTTGGTTTCGAGTATTATAGCCACTTTACCTCTCCTATCCGACGTTATCCCGATCTTCTTGCCCACCGTTTGCTGCAGCATTATCTGGACGGAGGAAAATCTCCGGGCAAAGCTGAGCTTGAAGAAAAAGCAAAACACTGCAGTGCCATGGAAAGACTTGCCGCAGATGCAGAAAGAGATTCCATTAAATTCATGCAGGTGAAATTCATGGAAAAACATCTTGGAGAAACGTTCAAAGGGGTGATTTCCGGTGTGGCGGAGTTTGGTTTCTGGGTAGAAATTCCTGAAAACGGAGCGGAAGGGCTCATCAAATTAAGAGATCTGGTAGACGATTCTTACTCCTATGAAGCAAAAACACACGCTGTTTACGGAAACAGAACCGGCAAGAAATACCAGCTGGGTGATGAAGTTCTTATCAAGGTCGTTAAAGCCAACCTGATTCAGAAGCAGCTGGATTTTAAGATCGTTGATTAACAATTGATTCAGGAGTTATAAAAGCTATTAAAAAAGTATTTCTTTATTAAAAAGAGAAAGACAAACTGGAGTAATCTAGTGTAAGTATTGGCTTCGTTCAGTCTAAATAGAACTTTCAGTCCCATTTAGCCGGCACTTCGCCAATACTTTTCCGTTAGCAGAAATTTTAAACAAATACCGTCACAAATGAAATATATTATATTTTTTCTTGGAATTTCTACATTGTGCTTCTCGCAAAAAATAAGTTTTATTTACGAAACAAAATACAAACTCAATTCAGACAAACCAGATGATGTTTATTCCGATAATATGATTTTGGATTTAAGAAATAATATGTCAATTTTTAGAGAGTCACAAGACAAAAAAACAGATTCAGTAAAGTTGAATCATGGAAACGGAAGGTTTAAAATGGGGGTTGAAAACCAATTCTATGTCAAAAAGAATCTGGCTCAAAAAAGAATTGAAAAAGTAATAACTTATCTGGGAACAGATTATTTCCTTCCGATTGAGGAAATATTAGATTGGAAAATAACTTCTGAACAAAAAATAATTGGAAAATATAAATCTCAAAAAGCAGAAACCAATTATGGAGGAAGAAACTGGATTGCCTGGTTTACTACAGAACTACCTTTTGGAGACGGTCCCTATATTTTTAATGGTTTACCTGGCCTGATTATTTCTATTCAGGATGCAGACAATGACTATTCATTTAATTTGATAGAAGTCAAAAAAGGCGGGGATATTTTTGACGCACGCAAAAAAGCAATAAAAATTGATTGGAAACAATATGAAACACTTGCAAAGTCATATTTTAATGATCCTTATGATATAAATACAAAAGTGGCAATGGGAAAAACAGTTACATTTACCGACCCGAATGGTAATAAAATGGATATTTCAATAAAGACTAAAGAAATGCAGGATGATATTTTACAAGAAAATAATCCAATTGAATTAAATCACAAAATAAATTACAAATAAACCTTCTGTTAACCATAGAACTATGGTAAAAAGTAAGAAAAGTATGCTGAAATTGGGTATATTTTCCTGGTATTTTTACCAGGTTTTAAATGTAATAGTAAGTAATATCTTTATGTTTTTGGTTATCCGAAATTATTGTTTTTGAAACTGAGTAATCAATAATCTGTAATTATTGAACAATATCAAAAAATAAAAAATATCATTACAGTGATTAAACTTGGATCCTCGTACTTTTGTAACGAGGATTTTTTTTGCCCTATACTCCTTTTAAACTCCGCTCTTGTGACTTTCCTTCTATAAATTCGTACCCAAACAGAAGGTAAAAATAAAGTTGATATATCACAACTTTATTGAATAATTAAATCATAAAGTCTAACTTTGTATAAAACGGAATGAAATTATTTTCATTTTAAATATTACTGAATGTTTGAACTCGTACTTTCTGCTATTATATTAGGATTCATGCTGAGCCTGGTTTTTATAGGACCCATTTTTTTCCTTTTAATTGAAACCAGCTTTTCCAGAGGGCCGAAACATGCTTTGTCTTTGGATCTGGGAGTCATTACAGCAGATCTTTTATGTATCGTAGCAGCCTATTATGCCAGTGCGGATATCGTTACCCTGATTGATAAACATCCTGGTTTTTACAGAATTACCTCTATTCTTATTTTTGTTTACGGAATCGTTATGCTGGTCACAAAGACCAAGATGCATATGCCGGGAGAAGAGAAAATTATCAGCCAGAATTACCTGAAAACCTTTTTCAACGGATTTTTCTTTAATTTATTAAATGTAGGGGTCATTCTTTTCTGGTTGGTAACTGTGATCTCGGTCCGCAACCAATATCCTGATACAAGCAGTTTCATTCTGTATATAAGCATTGTGATCGGTACTTATCTGTGTATAGATCTCGCCAAAATATTTCTTGCCAAACAATTTCACGATAAATTAACCCAGAAGCTGGCCAATCGGATCAGAAGAGTTGTTGGAGTTATTCTGATTATTTTCAGTTTCTTTATCTTCCTGCAAAGCTTTAAAAAGTTCAATCAGTTTGACCGCCAGCTGGAGGAAGCAGAAAAAAAAGAAGTTAAATACCAAAAGACCAAATGAAAAAAAATATCTTTCCGGAAGCCCTTAAAAAAGGAGCCAAAATAGCTGTTATTTCGCCAGCAGGAGCCGTAGATGCCTCTCAGCTGGAAAAAGGAATAGAAATGATCAGGAATAAAGGATTTGAACCTGTTTTAGGGGAACATCTGTATGCTAAATTCTCTAACGGATACAATTATGCCGGAACAGAAAAGGAAAGAATAAAAGACATCAACTGGGCCTTAAATGATAAAGAAATAAGTGCTGTATGGGCTTCCAGAGGCGGATACGGATGTCAGCACCTGATTCAGCATCTGAATCTGAAAAACTTCACCAAAAATCCGAAATGGTATATCGGCTACTCTGATAACACCGTCATCCAAAGTAATCTCCTGAAAAAAGGATTTGCTTCCATTCATGGGCAGACCATTAAAACATCAAGCTTTGGGGTAACCGAAGAAAGCTATGATCTGATCTTTGACGTATTAAAAGGGAAAAAGCTGAAATATGCCTTAAAATCGCATCCATTAAATAAACCGGGGAATATAGAAGGAGTACTTGTCGGAGGAAATTTAGCCCTCATTTATGCCCTTCTGGGAACTTCCTATTCTTTTGATTTTAAAGGAAAAATCCTGTTTATCGAAGATATCGGAGAAAACTTTTATGCGCTGGACAGAATGATCATGAGCCTGGAGCTGGCCGGTGTGTTCAGGAAAATAAAAGGCCTGATCGTTGGAGGAATGACCAATATGGGCGATGAAAAAGACAATAAAGACTATGAGGAAAGCTTTGACGGATTTGCGTATCAGTTGATTTCCGACAGAATTTCAAAATATAAATTTCCTGTAGTTTTCGGCTTCCCGAATGGGCACATAAAGGATAACAGGCCTCTTTTAATTGGAGGAAATGCCAACGTGAAAGTGGCTGATAAAGTTAAGATTGAATTTTAAAAAATGGATGATTTGATTCTTAAATATAGTTATTCACCAGGGTTTATGGGAGAATTTATAAATAAGGATCTTTCTGTTTCCAGAACTTTCGAGACAAGACTTGAGTTTTTCTGGTATTTTGATCCCGGTTATTTTCCGGATAATGATGAAGAAAGAAGACAGCAGAGAAGGCTTACGAGAATAAAAGATAAATTACCCCGGGAGTTACAGGAACAACTGGAAATGATCATAAGATCCGGGCTGAAAATAATTATACCTGAAAAGAAAACAACAGATAAAATCATTTACTCCCCCTCAGGCTTATCACATGAAAGTTATGAAGTGTTGATAAGTAATGAGAAAAAATATATTGAAATCCTCTATGATACTTCCGCCATTAAAATTGAAGAGGATTGGAAAAATATATTCTTAGACTTTCATTCTAAACTTATGGCCTGGATAGATCAGGAATTTGAGATAGCATCAGAGGGAAAAGCAGTAAGGTTCAATAAAAAAAAGTAATTTGTTCCTACCATGAAATCTGAAGAAAATAAAATTACTCCAAACAGGATAAAAGGTTTTCTGTACATCATTTTTTTGATTACCACAGGAGTCTATTTTATCTTTTTCCATAGAAGCCTTAAACTTGAACGGAAAGAAAAATGTCCGTGTGATGACAGCTACACTTTATATCAATACCGTGACAGAGGTACGGTTTGGAACAGAGATAAATTTGATCATACCGACTACAAGACCTACAAGCTTGAAAATAAACTGGGCTTTACGGTAGATAAACAGGTACATATCAATCCGGAAAACTGGAATGACACATTGCATTCCGTTCCCCAAAAATCAGAATTCCAGATTTTTACCCCGCAATTTTCATGGAATTGTAAAAATAAGAGCGTAAGAGTATCAAAGAACCATACACTATCTTTTAAATAATTAATAATGGCAGATCATAACGATTTCGGGAAAAAAGCAGAAGACCTGGCTGTAGATTATCTTTTAAAAAACGGCTATAAAATTCTGGTCAGAAATTTTCGTTTTCAGAAGGCTGAAATTGATATTATTACTGAAAAAGACGACCTTATTATTGTTGTTGAAGTAAAAGCAAGATCCACCGATGCCTTTATGCTGCCTCAGGAAGCTGTTACCAAAGCTAAAATCAAATCTATTGTATTGGCAGCCAATCACTATCTGGAGGAATATAATAAACACAATGAAGTAAGATTTGACATTATCTCCGTACTTCCTGATGAAAATAAAAAATTAATGGTAGAACATATAGCCGATGCTTTTCAGGCGCTGGACGCAAATTAATTGAAAAATATAACAATCTAACAATCTAACAATCTTGCAATGAAACAATGCATGAAGTGAAAGATATAATTATTGATAGACTGCTTCATTGCAATAATAAAAAAATATGAAAACAATACTCATCACCGGAGCCACCTCCGGAATAGGAAGATCCACTGCAGAACTTCTGGCTAAACAGGGAAACAGAATCATTATCTGCGGAAGAAGAACAGAAGTTCTTGAAGAAGTAAAAAACGAATTATCAGATTTTACCGAAATATTTAGTTTGAGATTTGATGTAAGGAATCTTGAGGAAGTTGAAACCGCAATAAATTCCCTTCCTGAAGAATGGAAAAATATTGATGTGCTGATCAATAATGCGGGAAATGCCCACGGGCTTGATCCTCTTTCTGACGGAAAGACAGAGGATTGGGATTCTATGATCGATGGAAATGTGAAAGGACTTCTGTATGTTTCCAAGATGATCATTCCATCCATGAAAGAAAGAAATTCAGGCCATATTGTAAACATTAGTTCAATAGCGGCCAGACAGACTTATCCTAACGGTGTGGTGTATTGTGCCACCAAAAAAGCTGTGGATGTGATCTCCGAAGGAATGCGCCTGGAACTTACCGAATTCGGAATTAAAGTCACCAACATCCAGCCGGGTGCTGTAGAAACAGATTTCTCTCTGGTAAGGTTCAAAGGCGACAGCGAAAAAGCATCAACCGTATATGCAGGCTATGAACCTCTGAAAGCAGAAGATATTGCCGATGCCATTGCCTATTGTGTGAATGCCCCCAAACATGTAACCGTTTCTGATATGACCATTTACCCAAGCGCCCAGTCGGAACCGAGAACCATCTACAGGAAATAGTCTCAAAATAAAGGATTAAATTTGCATAAAAAATAATAGCACATTCCGCATATTGGTGGAATGTAATATTGTTAAACAGATACATTGTCTTATGAAAATTCTATATCTTGAAACCTCTTCCAAAAACTGCTCAGTGGCCATTTCGGATCGTGAACAGCTGCTGTGTCTGTGTGAAGAAGTTTCCAAAAACTATAAACAGTCCGAAAGCCTCCACACCTTTGTGGAATGGGCTCTTGAAGGAGCAGGCATTTCAATGAAAGATATTGAAGCTGTTTCTTTAGGAAAAGGTCCCGGTTCCTATACGGGATTAAGAATCGGTGCTGCTTCCGCCAAAGGTTTCTGCTATGGACTGAAAGTTCCATTGGTCGCCGTGAATTCCATGGAAAGCATGATAGAGCCTTTTTTAGGCCATAACTACGATTATATAGTTCCATTGATCGATGCAAGAAGAATGGAGGTTTATACGGCCGTTTATGACGGTATAACCGGAAAAGAGATTTCAGCTACAGAAGCTAAGATCCTGGATGAAACTTCCTTTGAAGAATTCAGGGATAAAAAAGTCATTTTTGTAGGTGACGGAGCAGAGAAAGCCAAAGAAATATTTAACCTGCCTGATGCAGAATTCAGAGAAGATATCTACCCTTCCGCACAATACCTTATCAGGAAAACCCTCGAAAAGATTGATCAGAAAGAGCTGGAAGATATAGCTTACTTTGAACCTTTTTACTTAAAAGATTTTCATGGCGTAAAGAAAAAGAAAAGCGAAGAATAGATCTTCGCTTTTTTTTATTTATTGTTTAGGGATGGCCGGAATCGATTCCGGATTTTCTGTTTTCTGCAGCTGGCTCTTATCCTTTTTCTTTTGTTGAATAGTCCCACCCTGCTGAATCCCGTTTTTCATACTTCCCGGAGGAGCAGACGGTATACCGCTGCTGTTCTGGATCTGATTCTGGATCTGATTTTGCTGTGGCGGCTGTGAAGGAACTCCTGACTGTGGAAGGGCATTCCCTTTGTTGTCCGTAGCCTGGAAGCTCAGCTCACTCTTCAGATAATTCAGCATTTCCTTAGCTTTAATGCCTTCCGGTGTTTTGGAATAGTTCAGCGCAATCTGTTCCAGCTGAAGGATCATTACCTCTTTTCCTGTGGTTTTTCCTGCATTGAAGGCATTCAGGAGATAGAGTTTAGGGATCAGGGCATCTTTTGGGAACTTCTGAATCGCCTGGTCAATCACATCCCTGCTTTCCGCAAATTTTTCCCCTTCATAAAATGCATAGGCTTTTTTGTATTCGTTTTCAACTTCTTCAGAAGACTTTACAAATGAATTGTTCTTAGGATTTCTTGCAAATTCAGCATACGAAGTATAAGGATAATCCGTCAGAAGGATCTGTTTTGCCCTTTCGGAAGCCTGTGGATTTTTTTCATAATTCATGGCAAAAATCTCATACAGGGCCTGAAGCATTACCTTCTCTTCCGGTTTGTTATCTACCAGATCATATAATGTTTTTGTCGCCAGAGGCGTATTCGTGAAATAATTCTGATACATTACCCCCAGCCCCAGTGAAGCCGTATCACGGTCCTTTTTCAGCAGGTCCAGTTTACCCTGGTCTGTAGGAATCTGCTCAATATAATACGCTGGTTCAAAACGTCTCGGATTAGGCGCTGAAGTCACTCCCAATGCTTCATTTTTCATATCATCAATAGAAGCCATTTTCTTGGAATAACGCCAGTTATCTGAAAGCGCACGCTCTCCCCAGACCTGTTTAAATGAAGAGGTTCCCTTGCTCACCGTTCCGGTATTGCTGAAATAAAAACCCTTCGTTGCCACTCCGAAATCTTCGAAAGCATTTGAGCTGTTGGCAAAAATAGAATTGGCACTGTAATCTCCCGTATCAAAACCTTTGCTTCTTTCGGCACGTCTCCTCTCCTGCTCTTCTTTTTCTTCTTTAGCTTTCAGCTTGGCAATATATTTTGAGAAAAAGTCTGTTTTCTGGGCATCATTCATTTTAGCCAGAGCAAGAATACTGTCGTTCTTCTTGATCAGGTAATAATTTTTGGAGATCTTTTTGATATAAGCCGATTGATCCTTAAGCAGCACCTTTGAAGGCTCATAGGTCATAACAGTCAGAGCAGAATCATAGTAGATACCGGCTCCGATGTAATCATTTTTTTCAAGATAGCTCTTCCCTATTTCATAGTAGGTAAGCCCACGTACCTGTGGATCAGATACCTTCTCAAACAGAGACTTTTTGAAAAACTGCTGGGCTTCATCTTTCTTCCCTGCCTTATTGGCCATTAGACCCAAAGCATAGTAAAATTCGTTCTTTCTGGAACCGTAAGGACCTTTTTTACTGATCCCTTCCAGATAATGTTTAGCACCGTTATAATCTCCCGTACCATTGAAAGTTTTAGCAATAGCGATCTGGGATTTTACTTCAAATTCAAAATCGTTGGCATATTTGTAGGCAGCGGCATAACTTTCTCTTGCCTTATCATTTTTATTCAGATTTTCAAGAACCTGCCCTCGCAGATATGCAATTCTGCTTTTCAGTTTGCGGTTGGAATTCAATTCAAAGGCATTGTCAAGCTCTTTAGCGGCTTCCTCTTTCTTTCCGGCATCCAGAAGCGCTTCAGAATGGTAGATGCTTAAAAGTTTAGCATACGTTTTATTGATGTCCTCCCCTTTCAGCTTTTCAAAAATTTCCTGAGCCTTATGATAATCTTTTACCTTGGCATAAGCTGCTCCCTGATAAATCTTAGCCAGAGGAAGTCTCTTATCCTCCTTCATATGGGTAAAGACATAGTTTAAGGCATCCAGTGCTTCAAGGGGTTTATTCTGATAGATCCTGGACTGTACAAGAATCATATAAGCATCAAAAATCTGTTTATTTTTCTCCTCACCATTTCTGATCACAGAATATTTGTTGATAGCCTTAAGAGCTTTTGCTTCAGCAATTTCCAGTGCTGTGGCACCTTTTGCCGGAAGTCCTTCAGTATCATTTCCAGGTATTCCGGGTATTCCAGATAACCCGCCCGGTCTTCCCGGCGGACCATTTTCTACCGGTTTGTTTACAGATGCCATCTTCATGGAATTCTCAGCAAATGCCGCAGACTGCCCCAGATCACTTCCCAAAGGCTGATCTTCGTAAGTAAGAATAGGAATATAAGGAGCATAAAAATTATCTTTATGGGCCATATCCCTGCTCGTAAACTCACTGTTTAATGCATCTTTGGCATTAAATAGGGTATTGTAATATGTGGAAAACCCTTTCAGGAACTTGGATCGCTTTTCCGGCCTTTTATTTTTGGTGGCACAGGAAGCAATCAGCAATACCGCTAAAAGGAATATAATATTCTTTTTCATTATTCAAATATAACTCGCTAATTGTTTTTTTATTATCAGCAGTTTGATGATTTTGTAAAAATAATAAAATTTTATAATGAAAAGTATTTATATTTCATTCAGAATTTTGTAAACCAAATGGGTAGGAAGTCCCATAATCGTATAAAAGCTTCCCGCAATCTTTCTGATCTTCGCCATACCGAGCCATTCCTGAACTCCATAGCTGCCGGCTTTATCGAAAGGCTTGTACTTTTGGATATAATAGTCTATTTCATCGTCCGTTAACAGATCCAGTTCCACATCGGCTACATCTGTTTCAGTAATGGTTTTATTTCCTTTTTTCAGTGTAATACCGGTGTATACCTGATGGGTTTTTCCGGAAAGGTTCCTTAGCATCTGGCGGGCATCCTCCTCATCTTTAGGCTTGCCAAGGATTTGTCCGTCAATGGCTACGACGGTATCCGCAGTAAGTAAAACCTGGCCCTCAGCCAGTCCTGAAAACGCATTGGCTTTTAATTCAGAAAGATAAGCTGCCGCATTTTCTATGGCGGTATTTTCCGGAAGAATTTCTTCACAGTCTATTTTTACCACTTCAAAATCAAAACCCAGGCTGGAAAGCAGTTCCTTCCTTCTTGGCGATTGAGAGGCTAAAAGTATTTTCATAAATCTTTTTTATACAGATTGGGTATTATCATCATGCCAGTTGCCCTGAACTTTCATGACCTGTTCAATCACATCCCGGACCGCTCCGCTTCCCCCTTTTTTCTCAGAAATATAATCCGCAATTCCTTTTACTTCGGGAACGGCATTTTCCGGGCATGCAGCAATGGCAGAATGTTCCATAATGTGAATATCCGGGAGATCATCCCCCATCGTCAGGATTTCTTCGTTCTTAAGGTTGTATTTCTTTTTAAAATCTTCAAAATCAGCCATTTTGTTGTGAGATTTCGGATAGTAATCTTCAATTCCCAGATAATTGATCCTGTGCTTTACCATTTCATCATTTCCACCGGTAATAACGCCTATTAAATAGTTGTTTTTTAAAGCTTTAACTACGGCATATCCATCCAGGACATTCATTACGCGGCACATATTTCCGCCGGGAAGAAGATAAACGCTTCCGTCTGTAAAAATTCCGTCTACATCAAATACAAAAGCTTTAATATCTTTAAGTTTCTCTTTATAACTCATACATTTTTTGAATAGAATGATTCATTGTTTTATAAATTTCAAGACTTTCGTCTTTCAGCAACTGTTCATGAAGCTCCAGAATTCTCAGGTCGTTTCTTACCGCAGGACCGGTCTGTGCCTTTTTGGGATCAATCTCATGGATCTTTTGAACCGTTTCATCAATAAGCGGCAGGAAATAATCAAACGGAATATCCTGGGAATCCGATATTTCTTTAGCTCTGGCGAACAGATGGTTAACAAAATTACAGGCAAAAACAGCCGTTAGATGGATATACTTTCTCTTCTCATGACTGCTTTCCATGACATGTTCTGAAACTGCGGAAGCCAGTTCAGACAAAAGTTTCTTGTCTTTATCATTTTCCGCTTCAATGAAAAAAGGAATTTTTCCATAATCGAGTTCCTTTGACTTTGAAAAAGTCTGCAATGGGTAAAGGCTTGATTTTCTGTACTCCCCTTTCAGAATTTCTTTGGGAAGCGAACCTGAAGTATGGGCAACAAGACTGTCTTTTTTTGTGATCAGCTTAGAAACATCTTCCACAGAATTGTCACTGACACAGATAAGGTAGAGGTCAGCATCCTCCAGATGTTCTGAAGAGTAAGGAACATCCAGCTCCTCTGAAATTTTTTTCAGCTCTCCTTCATTCCTTCCAAAAATCTGAACGAGAGGAACTCCTTTTAGCGTAAAAGCTTTGGCTATATGATAGGCCACGTTTCCTGAACCTATAATTACAATTTGCATCTAACAAAGATAAGGTTTTACCCGCAGTTCAGAAAAAATGCGGAAAACGACATTTTAAATTTTAACATATCCTTAAAAAGTCCACTGATGAAGACTTTGAGCATGATTTTTTTATATTATTTGTAATATTTGGACTCAAAATTGAATAAATAATTTAACTTTCAGTTACTTTTGTAATCCAAAACAGTGAAAGCATCTCTATGAAGATTAAGGACGCGGAAATTATTTCGTTGATGCAAAATCCACGGACCCAGGATAAAGGTGTCCGTGCCTTGATGGATGCTTATCAGAGCAGGTTGTACTGGCACATCAGAAGAATTATTGTGGATGGTGATCTTGCTCAGGATACATTGCAGGAGACTTTTATTAAAGCCTATCAGAATTTTCACCAGTTCAAGAATGACAGCCAGCTGTATACCTGGCTTTACAGGATTGCTACCAACGAAGCATTACAGCAGGTCAACAAAATGAAGAAAATGCAGAAGACTGATGAAGATCCTGAATATCATATGCAGAATCTGGTCGCCGACAATACCGAAGGCGATGCCGAAGAAATACAGATTCTGCTTCAGAACGCTATACAAAGCCTGCCGGAAAAGCAGAAACTGGTATTTATGATGCGGTATTATGATGATCTTCCTTACGAAGAGATATCTAAAATTGTAGATATGTCGGTAGGGACCCTCAAGACCAATTATCATTATGCCAAACAAAAGATAGAAGAATATATTAAGGAAAATTACGAGAGATAATTTTTGAACAGCAAAGATGAAAGAGTTCGACATAGAAAAACTAGAACGCAAGAACATTTACAAAGTTCCGGATCATTTATTTGAGAATATCCAGGAACGGGTAATGAGTGAAGTGAAAACAGAGAAAAAAGCACCTGTCTTCAAACTGAACTGGATGTATGCAGCCGCAGCTTCCATAGCGGTGATATTTGGAGCTACCTATGTTTTTAACTCTGATCATGATTCCACGCTTCAACCCAAAGAAGTATATGCAGCCGGCAAACAGGAACCTAAAACAGAAGGTGAACTTGCGTACGAGACTTTGAGTTCTGATTTAACTTCTGTTGAAAATAACAATCAAACAGGTGTAAGTCAGACTGATAAAAGTATTTCTCATCAGGAGAACGGAGGAATAAAACAAACGGCACAGCCTTTGAAAACGGTAGCCAAAAAAGAAGAAACTCAGATGAATGAGTATCTGGATTCGTTCTCCAATTCTGAAATAGCAGAGCTGGCGAGCAATTCAACCCAGGACGTTTATTTGGATCTGTATAATTAATAAAGAAAAATGAAAAAGATATTATTTACGCTTTTTATTATTTATGGTTTTGGTCTGAATGCCCAGAGTGCCAATTATGACTGGAAGAAGATGGACCCTAAACAAAGAAAAGAAGTGATCAATAATCTTTCTCCGGAAGAGAGAAAGGCACTCCTTACGAAGTTCAGGAATAATATGGTGATGGATAATCTGAATATTGATGCCGATGATAAAGCTGAATTTACACAGCTTTATAATGAATATCTGGAAAATCAGAAACAGATTAAGAGCCAGTTTGATCCCAACTTCAATCCGGAAACATTGTCGGACGACGAAGCCAAAGCCAAACTGCAGCAGAGTTTTGAAGTAGGGCAGAAGCTGTTGGACAACCGGAAAAAATATGCCGATAAAATGCAGCAGGTGATTCCTTGCCAGAAAGTACTGAAACTTTTTCAGTCCGAAGGAATGATGCGGGATAAAATGAATGAAAGAAAGCCTCACAACCATGGGAATGTGAAGCCTAAGCAAAACCCATAATAGTTTATTTTTTTAATGTTGGACGGCTCTTACGATTTTTTTGTGAGAGCCGTTTAATTTTTATCACTGCCGTATTTATCAGAAAAAATTAAATAATTTAATACAATGAATATAAGAGAGATAAAATGTCTCGCTTTTTTTTATCTTTGCAAATTACAAAGTTCTTAAATGAAAAACATACGAAATTTTTGCATAATCGCTCATATCGACCACGGTAAAAGTACTCTGGCTGACCGTCTTTTGGAGTATACCAACACTGTTACCCAAAGAGAACTGCAGTCTCAGACACTGGATGATATGGATCTGGAAAAAGAAAGAGGGATCACGATTAAGTCCCACGCCATCCAGATGGATTATGAATATAAAGGAGAAAAATATATTTTAAACCTGATCGATACCCCGGGACACGTAGACTTTTCTTACGAAGTTTCCCGTTCGATTGCTGCCTGTGAAGGAGCTCTTCTTATTGTAGATGCAGCACAGAGTATTCAGGCACAGACCATCAGTAACTTATATCTGGCATTGGAAAATGATCTTACGATTATTCCGATCCTTAACAAAATAGACCTGCCTTCTGCCAATCCGGAAGAAGTAACCGACGAGATCATGAACCTTATCGGTTGTGAATATGAAGATGTTTTAAGAGTGTCAGGAAAAACAGGGGAAGGAGTACATAACCTTCTGGAACAGATCGTAGAAAGAATTCCTGCTCCGGTAGGAGATCCGGAAGCACCGCTTCAGGCTTTGGTTTTTGATTCCGTATATAATCCGTTCAGAGGAATTGAAGCTTACTTTAAAGTAGTGAACGGAAGTATTTCTAAAAATGAAAAGATTAAATTCTTTGCTACCGGAAAAGAATATGGGGCAGATGAAGTAGGAACATTGAAACTGAAGCAGGTACCCAAGAAAACAATTGGATGCGGAGATGTTGGATATCTGGTTTCGGGAATTAAAGATGCCCGTGAGGTAAAAGTAGGAGATACCATTACTTCTTTCGATAAGCCGGCAGATGGACCCATTGATGGTTTTGAAGAAGTAAAACCAATGGTATTTGCTGGGATTTATCCAATTGATTCAGAGGACTTTGAAGAACTGAGATTCTCCCTGGAAAAATTGAGGCTGAATGATGCTTCGCTGGTTTTTGAACCGGAAAGTTCTGCCGCTCTTGGTTTTGGATTCCGTTGCGGATTCCTGGGAATGCTGCATATGGAAATCGTTCAGGAACGTCTGGACAGAGAATTCAATATGAACGTAATTACCACGGTACCCAACGTTTCTTATTTCGGATATACCAAAAAAGAACCTGAAGTTCCGATCCTGATCAATAACCCGTCTGAAATGATGGATCCTTCCACAATGGATAGAGTAGAAGAACCTTTTATTAAAGCTTCTATCATTACAAAATCTGACTTCGTGGGAGCGGTAATGACTTTATGTATTGAGAAGAGAGGAGAGATCGTTAATCAGAGCTATTTAACATCAGAAAGAGTTGAATTGATCTTCAATATGCCTCTGGCTGAAGTTGTTTTCGATTTCTATGACAGACTGAAATCAATCTCTAAAGGATATGCATCATTTGATTATCACCCGATAGGATTCAGAGCTTCCAAGCTCGTAAAAATGGATATCCTGATCAATGGTGATATGGTAGATGCGCTTTCATCTTTGATTCACGACAGTAACGCTTACTATATCGGTAAAAGGATGTGTGAAAAACTTCGCGAACTGATCCCGAGACAGCAGTTTGACATTGCCGTACAGGCAGCCCTGGGAACGAAGGTAATTGCAAGAGAAACCATCAAAGCCTTAAGAAAAGATGTTACCGCAAAATGTTACGGTGGAGATATCTCCAGAAAACGTAAGCTTTTGGAGAAACAGAAAGAAGGTAAAAAGAAAATGAAGCAGATCGGAAGAGTAGAAGTACCGCAGTCAGCATTTATGGCTGTTTTGAAACTCAACGATTAAATATAATGAAGACCGGTAATTATGCCGGTCTTTTTACTTTTAAAGGGTTGGGATTTTATTTTGTGAATAATAATCGTACCTTTGTGTATTCGTAACGCAAATTACCCTATGAATTCTCCAAAAAAACTACAGGATATAAAAGTGGCGGTTGATGCCGTTATATTTGGATATTTTGATAAAAAAGATCTTCAGATCCTATTGATAAAGCGGAAGATTGAACCTTTTAAAGGAGGATGGGCCCTTCCGGGAGGCCTTGTTCTGGATGAAGAAGATGTAGATGATGCAGTAAGAAGGGAATTGTATGAGGAAGCGGGCATAAAACCTGATTTTCTTGAACAGCTCTACACCTTTGGTAAGGTAGGGCGTGATCCCCGCAACAGGGTTGTTTCTGTGGCTTATCTGGGACTTGTGAACCCTTCTTATCATGAACTCTTTGCCGATTCAGATGCCGATGATGCCCAATGGTTCAGCGTGAATAGACTGCCGTCTCTGGCTTTTGACCATAAAGCCATCATCGATACTGCGCTTCAAAGGCTCCGGACCAAAATCCGTTATCAGCCCATCGGGTTTAATCTGCTCAATGAGGAATTCCCCTTTTCAGACCTTGAAAACCTGTATAAAACCATCATAGGACAGGAAATAGACCGTAGAAACTTCCGTAAGAAAATAATGAGCTACGGACTTCTCAATGAAACCAACAACGTTAAAAAAGAAGGCAGCGGCCGACCCGGAAAACTCTTTACTTTCAATCAGGAGAAATATGAAGAACTGGAAAAAGAAGGGTTTTATTTCGAAATCAAATAATCAGGCAATTCTTCAGATTACAGGATTGTAATATTAAAGAAGCTTTAGACCGGAATATATTGATTTTCTCAAACCTGCATTATTTAACTGTAAAGAAGTATAGCTTATCATGAAGCTAATAAGTATCAACAAAGTTTGCTCTGTGCTTAGCTTCCTTAAAACTTACAATGCATATAATAATTCTTTGCTTTACTGGAAAACCGGAAGAGATTCGGTAGTACAGAAAAGCTTTTTAGAATAAACAAAGGTATTATTAAGATAAAAAAGGAAAAATCTTTAAATTTTTATTGAATAAAAGTTGTGGATTAAAATAAAGTTCTTATCTTTGCAGTCCCAATTAAGGGAGCGCAGGAGTAATAGATTGAATGTTTGGAAAAGAGATTAATGTTACTTAAAAAACTTTAAAATTTTCTTTCAAAACATTTGGTCAATTAAAAATAAGTTATTATTTTTGCAACCGCAAATAAGAAACGAAACGACAGAAAAAAGTTTCTTAAGTAAGCGAAAGAAAAAAGATCATTGACATACAATATAACAACCAAGTAAGGAAAAACTAAAGCGTTAAAAAACTTTGAGTGAGTCAGACAAACATACAATGGAGAGTTTGATCCTGGCTCAGGATGAACG
>JAITMC010000014.1 GCA_031277615.1 Chryseobacterium sp.
TCAAAGTATTCAACTAAAAATTCTGGAAGTAGTAATTTAAGAAGTTCGTGATCGCTTAACATAATTCAAAGATACACCAACTTAACATTTCCCCCCAACTTTTGAGACTGATCCGCTTTATTCCAATCTATATTTTTAGACTTTTCAAACAATTCATGCAATTTTTTCTGAAGTAATTTTTTATCCGGAAGCTGTGTTTTGTATTCTGAAACCATCGTAGGGGAAAGCGATCTACTTAAAGCATACTCCACCACTTCGCTGTCTTTATCTTTGCAAAGCAATATTCCAATACTCGGATTTTCATTGGAGTTTTTTACATCTCTATCTAATGCTTCAAGGTAAAAATTGAGTTGTCCTAAATGTTCCGGTTTAAATTTATCCGCTTTGAGTTCAAAAGCAACCAAACACTGCAATCCTCGATGATAGAATAATAAATCAACATAGAAATCACTATTTCCAACCTGCAATTTGTATTCTTCGCCAATGAAAAGAAAATCTTTACCTAATTCTTCTCTTTTTGAGAGAATAATGATAGGAAATGAAAAACTCTCACCAGTGTTGAGAGAATTACATCCCAATATTTCAAATACCTTTAAAGACAGTTATATATTTGACTTTCTAAACCTTTCTGAAACCCATAACGAAAGTGATTTACAAAAAGGATTAGTCAGGCAGTTGAGAAATTTTATTTTGGAGAAATTTGCCTTTCTAATTCTCTTTTGCTAAACCTTTCATCTATACATAATTTTAGATAGAACTCTTTTTCTTCATTAGTTTTTGCTCTCGAAAAAATTATCAGATTATTTGTCCAAGAAACTTCTCTCACCAGTGGTGAGAGTTTTGGAAAATCTTTATAAGTTTCATAAAACTGCTTCATTCTCCAAAGATTTTTATCTGAAAAACCTTTTATTCCCGGTTCTGTTTTTTGAATATGACTAGCAAGTTCTTCAACTACAGATTTTCCCCATTCAGAATTCTCTACTTTGTTACTGATATATTCTCCAATATTCCAGTAGAGATTTATTAATTCTTTATTTACCAATCTCAAAGCATTATTTTGAGCTTGTTTTATTAAAGTAATAATTTGGTCAAATTGATTAACTAACATAGTTTTTATTCAAAATTATAATCTGATTCTTTATCAAAATAATCTACATAACCTATTTGAGACATTCCTGGTCTCTCAATAAGTTTATATGAAATTTCTTCGCGCACATCTTCTATATTATCAATTTCATTATCTAAAAAAACTTTATGAAATTTAGGCATAATTTTTATTATCAAACTACCTGTATCCGTAAGTCCGAGATAATAATTTCCAATTTAATCTAACTTCAGAACCTTCTCCTACTTTTGGTTTAATATAAAAATTTCCGGAAGTAAAACTATCTCCTTGAACAAGTGTTTGATCTTTTGGAACAATAATCAAAGCCTTATTAGAATTTCTATATTCCTTAACATTATTTATGTAATTAGGATTATATAAAGAAATGATTGCTTTCCGCTCCAACTTTTTCAAAATCACCTTCAAATTCAAGTTCAATCTTATAGTCTTCAATTACCGATTGACCAGCATTTATAATTTGAAGTTTTAACCAGCAATTTTGCTCCCCATTTATATTTAAGATGAAGAGGGTGATTATTCAATTTTTTTCTCTTCAATTTTACAATGGGGAATTGTTTCAATATCCGTATACTTCTCCATAATCTGGTCAATCTTGTTTTTCATTTATGGGTTAAAGTTCATAATTATTTTCTGGCATACACCTTTTTTAATTCTGCGATGAGCTTTTCCAACCTTTTGCAAAAGAACAATTTTCTTTAAAATCTTCATAGCATTCTAAATCTGATTTTTTCATTTTGAGTTAAAAACTTAACTCGTGCAAGAATAAAATGTAACAATACTATATTTAAAGTTGTCTTATTAAGTAGAACTCTAATTCCTTCGAAATGAAAAAGCTACGCCTTATCCTGTTCCTTTCTTTATCGTTGAACGTTTTCGCACAAAACGTAAAAGATAAAATAAAATCATTTGAAAACGATCTGCTTAGCTGGGATAAATCGAAAGCCCAAAAGTGGACTTTAAAAGAAAGAATGTCTTTCTACAATATGAATGCGGTAAGTATTGCCGTTATCAAAGATTATAAAGTAGAGTGGGCAAAGGCCTACGGTTATGCCGATGTTGCTGAAAACAGACCGGCAACTACCCATACATTATTTCAGGCTGCATCTATCAGTAAGTCCATTAATAGTTTAGGACAATTAAAATTAGTGGAAGAAGGAAAATCAGACCTGGATCATGACATTAATACTTATTTGAAAAGCTGGAAATTTCCGTATGATTCGGTGTCTAAAGGAATAAAAATATCGCTGGCAAATCTGTTAAGCCATAAAGCCGGCTTATCCGTTCACGGCTTTGGAGGCTATCAAAAAGGGAAAGAATTACCCACTACCATACAAATTCTTGATGGGCAGAAACCTGCCAACTCTCCAGCAGTACGGTCTGTATTTGAGCCTAATCTTAAATTTCAGTATTCAGGCGGTGGAACCACTATCAGCCAATTGATTCTCGAAAACACTACGGAGGAAAAATACGAGAATTATATGTTGCAAAACATTCTTTTACCCATGGGCATGAAAGAAAGTTCTTATAACCAGCCTCCTTCTCCGGATAAAGAAAAATTGCTGGCAACTGCTTACAACAACGGAAAAGAGGTAAAAGGAAAATATCATATCTATCCCGAAAAAGCAGCAGCCGGTTTATGGACCAATCCCAGTGATTTGGCAAAATATATCATCGAAACCCAACTATCATTACTAGGTAAATCTAATAAGATTTTGTCCAAAGAAATGTCTGCTAAAAGAATAGATAATAATTTTGGGGTGTTTTTAATGGATTTTAAAGGCACGAAATATTTCGCACACGGTGGAAAAAATGAAGGATTTGTATGCTATTATATTGGAAGTGTTGAAGATGGAAACGGATTAGCAGTGATGACTAACGGCAATAATTTTAAACTGATAGAGGAAATACTTTTAAGCATTGCCAATCTGAACCAATGGAAAAACTATCCTATCGAACCTCAAAAAGAATCAATTGGCTTAACCATCAGAAAAGAATGCCTGAAAAATGTTGATAAAGGAATCGCATTATACAAAAACCTTAAAAAAAACAAGCCCAATGATTACAACTTCTCCAACGAAAATGAATTGAATGAGCTTGGTTATGAATTTCTAAGAGATAACCAGTTAGACGCAGCGCTTAAGATTTTTGATTTAAATGTCAATGAATTCCCAAAATCAGGAAACGCTTACGACAGTCGTGGTGAGGCTTATTTTAATAAAAAAGAATATGCATTATCAAAAAGTGATTACCAGAAATCATTAGAATTAGATCCAAGCAATACTAATGCGAAGGAAATGATTTTGAAAATCGACCAGATTTCTTCTATTAAAAAGTAAATTCCAGCAAGACCTACAAATAGGTAAGCACTTATAAATAACCATTTTACCCCTTATTCAATTAACTGAAACGAGCTGAATCAGTTATAAAAAGTGTGAAAACGTGTCTGATCATTATATATTTAAAAATTGCAAAAAAATTCTTTAGATGAATCAGTCAATACTTAAACTGTTTTATCCTTATCAATTTTTTTAATTCAATATTTAATCGTAATATTGCGATATAATTATTCTGATTATGGGAGTAACAAAAACAGATCATTTTACAGATCAGCAAAACAGGATCGCTACCATGGCAAAGGCATTGGGGCATCCTGCAAGAATTGCCATTATTGAACACCTGCTGAAAGTAAATGCCTGCATCTGCGGAGACATTGTTAATGAACTTCCACTGGCACAGGCAACGGTTTCACAACATTTAAAAGAATTAAAGAATGCCGGTCTTATCAAAGGAAGTATTGAAGGGACCGCCATCTGCTACTGTATTGATGAAACGGCATTTGAAGTGCTGAGAGACTACTTCTCCAACATCATCCGGACAACCTCAAATCAGAAATGTTGTTAAAGGTATTTTTTTAATTAATATATCGCAATATTGCATTTAACCAATAAATAAAAATATAATGAAGCTATCTGAGATCAAAGAAATCTTACCCGCATTAGAGCATGTAGAGTTCCAACTGGAGAATGGGACTTTTGTTCCTGAGCATTTCCATGTTACTGAAGTGGGAACTGTAACAAAACATTTTATTGACTGTGGAGGAACGATCCGAAATGAAAAAGTGATTAATTTTCAATTGTGGAATGCCAATGACTTTGAACACAGGCTAAAACCGGGAAAACTTTTAGGCATCATTAAGTTATCCGAAGAAAAACTCGGTATCGAGGATGGTGAAATTGAAGTGGAATATCAGGAAACAACGATTGGAAAATACGATTTAGAATTTAATGGAAAGACTTTTATCCTTAAAAACAAAACAACGGCCTGTTTGGCTGAGGACGCCTGTGGTATTCCTGTAGAAAAGCAAAAACGGAGCTTATCAGAACTTACTCCTGCTTCGGGTGGATGCTGTACTCCGAATTCCGGATGTTGTTAAAATGAATATAAAAACAGTATTTCTTTCAGAGAGATCGCAGAACCTGGATTCTTATCGGATTCCAGGTTTTCTTTTTTCAAATTATCATTTTTACTGAGGTTTAACTTTTACTTAATCACCTCACCAGCGCCTTCCGGCGACGTCGTTGGTTTGGGATCTTCAGTATAAACTAACGTTCCTCCTTTAACCATTTTTAATTTTACTCTTTCAATTTTCTTGGTTTCTAGTGCTTTCATGCTCTGTTTTTATGATCAAAAATAAATAATATACCATCTAAAACACTCATTAACATTAAAAATATTTCATATTAGATCATTTTTTTAGATATTTTTACATTTCTAATCTATTCATATGGAGATTCAGGCATTTTTCAAAGATTATTTCATCCGGAATAAATATACCATCCTTAACGAGGCAGACCAGTTACTGACGGTAAAACTATTTTACGGATTATCTGCTGATCTGCTGTTTCATAACAATAATTTCGTTCTCAATTTTAATCTCTTCAGGAAAAATGCAATGGCCAATAAGTTAAACAAAAATCTGGAGGGGAGTTTAAAGATTACAACCATAGCTTTATTCATCATCTATCTGCTGTTTAATTTTGATGAAATGCTGAATTTTGAAATAACCGTGAAACAGTTAAGCCTGTTTATCGTAGCTGCTATCATTTATATTTTATGGTTTCTGAACTATGTTATTGTCGTGGAAAGCTTTAAAATATTATCTTCAAATATTCTGCTCCTGTACAGAAACACTTATTCTGACAAAAGGTAAATCTTGATTTTCTGATTGTCTTTAAAATTAATGTCACCGTTTCTACGATACACTCACGCCGAAAAGATGCCCAACCAAAGCCGTGATTCCCATGGCAACAGTTCCCCAGAAACAAATCCTGAGAACAGCGGGACCTGTTTTTGAACCTCCTGTTTTTGCTGAAACAGCACCGAGAACCATCAGAAAAACAATAGAAAACCCGTACTGGAAATAAACCATCTGTTTAATCGGTGCGAACAGTGAAACCATAAACGGCAGTAATGCCCCGACAGCAAAAGAAACGAAAGAGGCTCCGGCAGCATACAAAGGCTGTGCTTTGGTGATTTCATTGATTCCCAGCTCGTCTCTGGCATGGGCTTCCAATGCATTATGCTCGGTAAGCTCCATCGCTACTTTCAGGGCTGTTTCCGGACTCACGCCTCTGCTTTCATAGATTTTGGCGAGTTCTTTAAGTTCAATTTCAGGCATTTCTTCAAGTTCTCTTTTCTCTCTGAGCAAATCTGCTTTTTCTGTATCTTCCTGGGAACTTACGGAAACATACTCACCGGCAGCCATAGACATTGCCCCGGCTATCATCCCGGCCAGAGCAGCAAGAATAATGGTATTGCGTTCGGGTTCTGCCGCAGCCACACCAATCACAATGCTGGTGGTAGACAGAAGCCCGTCATTAGCTCCCAAAACAGCAGCCCGCAGCCACCCTACCCTGTTGACGTAATGTTTTTCTAACTGATGATGCATACGAAGAATATTAAGCCTTATCAAAAATAAGCAATCATCCTTCTGGAATCAATATAAATTAACCTGAGTATGGGTAAAATTTCTGATGGAGGCAGGTTTGGTGACGAAGATGAGAGATGAATATTTTGAAAGCTGTAAACGTAAATGTTTATCCGTTACTGCTTTATTCATTGAAGACTAATTGCCATCATTATAGCTAACAGGAGTTTCCCACATTCTTCTTCCAGCACTTTTGGTGCTATTGCGGATAAAACCTCATCTGTTCAAAAGTATAGTTCTGGTCTGTTCTTAAAAGGTCAATCAGCTGCTTCAATTCGGATTCTTCCCAGCTTTTCTGAAACATTTCATCATGAATCAGCAAGACAACATTATTTTTGGTGAAGGTTTTTCCGGAAGCACACCAACCTTTAACGGCATTATACATGGTTTCTACAGACTGGATCGGGGTTCCGTCTGCCGGCTGATGCTGCCATTCAACATCCCAGCCTACCACTTTGTACCCGAGCTTTGCCAGCTGATCGGCAGTTTGTATACCACTGGTTCCGTCATTTTTGCTTCTGCCATCCATACGCCACATATTTCTTCCGGGAAGCCTTACTATTTTATAAGGCAGTTTTAATAAGGTCTGATTGTACAGAATATCTTTCACCGACTGAGCCGGATCATTATAGAATGCTTCATAATGGTTGTTGGCATGGGTGTAGCTATGATTGTATTCATCAATATAGGGATTCTGATCATAATATTTGGCATAAGTGTCCATCTGCCTGTTCTTAATAACATGCATTCCGACCATAAAAACACTAATCTTGATTTTTTCCTGCAAAACAATATCGTTAATATTTTCGCTGCCGTTCAAAGGCCCGTCGTCAAAAGTAAGATATACATAACATTTACCCTGAGAGGTTGTTTTTTCCTGGGAATACAATGTTGTAAATGAGGTCAGAAACACCATGAGGAATATATTTATTTTACTCATCCCGAATCATTTACTTACAAATATACTAAGTTCAAACATGAAAAATAAAGCCTGTTACCTGTTGAAGAAAATTTAAAGTATACCGCTGGGTACAGAGCCTTCACAATTGATCATCTGCACCATAAAAGTCTTCAGATTCAGACTTCTGTCATGCCCGAAAAAAAATATCTTTCTATCTTTGCCTGAATTTTTTACAATTATCATCAATGAATCTGCTGTACATTAACTGGGATATTGATCCCGAAATCATCAATATATTCGGGTTTCCGTTGAAATATTACGGATTATTATTTTTCGCAGGACTTGTATTGTGCTACATGATCCTGAAGAAAATTTATAAAAAAGAACATCTGAGCAATCAGGCTCATGAAGCGCTCTTTTCTTATGCGGTTATCGGAATTCTTGCGGGAGCACGATTAGGGCACTGCCTGTTTTATGATTTCGACTACTATTCCCAGCATCCTCTGGAAATTATCCTTCCGATACAGAAGGGTCCGGACGGAGGCTACTTTTTTTCAGGATATGCAGGACTGGCAAGCCACGGCGGTGGAATCGGGCTGATCATTATGCTGCTGGTCTATGCCAAGAAGTTCTCAATTAAATTTATGAAAGTTCTGGATATCATTGCTATCGCCACTCCATTAGCAGGTGTTTTTATCCGGCTGGCGAACCTGATGAATTCTGAGATCATCGGAACTCCTTCCAATGCTCCCTGGGCATTTATTTTCCGGAGAGTGGATGATATTCCGAGGCATCCGGCCCAGCTTTACGAAGCCATTTCTTATCTGGTAATCTTCCTTTTGGTTTATCTGATTTACAGAAAAGGCATCTTTAAAGTAGGAAACGGGTTCTATTTCGGAATAAGTTCCCTGCTGATCTTTGTGATGCGTCTGCTGATTGAATTCATCAAAGTAGATCAGGTAAGCTTTGAACAGGGAATGAGCCTGAATATGGGCCAGCTTTTAAGTATTCCTTTTATTCTTCTGGGACTGTTCTTTATCATCAGAAGCATCATCAACAAAGATGAAGTGAAGGTTTCCTAGTCCCATAAAAAAATACAATAAAGCCTCCGGAACGATATTCCGGAGGCTTTTGTTTACCATCCTAAAAAACAGGCCTGAATCGTTATGAATCAGGCCAATCCGTATTCCTCAATCGGAATACTCATTCATTTCCCACATTATATATTCTAATTATTACTGTTCTGGCATCTGGCATCTGGCATCTGGCATCAAAATTAACCATCTTACACAACCTCCGAAAAAAACATCTACCAAATGATCCTGCCGATCTACAAAATTAAAATCTGATAAAAGGCTTATAGGTTCTGCCTATGGGAAGCTTCTTTCCATTTACCTGCATCATTACTGATGTTCTTGCCTCCACTTTCGGTTTGGAAACGATATAGGATTTATGAATCCTCGCGAATATTTTAGAGTCCAGGTTTTCTTCAATCCGGCTGATCGGCATTTTTACCGTAATGGTTCCGGTTTTTGTATGGATATGGATGTATTCCCGGAAGCTTTCAATGTAAAAAATATCATTAAAAATAATTTTGAGCTGTTTTTTTCCACTGCTGATAAAGATATGATCCTGTTCTGCTGCTTCCAGAAGGGCTTCTTCAGCATTCATCAGGTATTTGAACTTTTCAACGGCTTTTACGAACCGGTCATAGGGAACCGGCTTCATGAGATAATCAACGATATCAAGTTCATATCCTTCCACCGCATACTGATGGTAGGCCGTTGTAACGATAACCAGAGGTGGGTTTTTCAGTTTTTTCAATAGATCGAAGCCTTTTACAACCGGCAGGTGCAGGTCCAGAAACATCAGATCAATATCATGCCTGCTCAGCAGGTTTCCGGCGTAAACAGCGTCTGCACATTTCCCGATCAGATGGAGCTGTTCGTCTTTAGCCACAAAACTTTCGAGGATATCAGAGGCAATCGGCTCATCTTCTACGATGATACAGTTGTATTTTTTAGAGATAGGTGCTGGTGTCATTCAAATCAATGGTTAAGTGAACAATATAATGGTCTTTTTGATCTTCAACAGCCAGAATATGTTTCGGATAAAGCAGCTCAAGCTGTCTCCGGATATTTTTCAGGCCTATTTTAGTAGAGTTTCCGTGAGGTTTTTCCTCCTTTGAATTATCGATATGGTAATGAAGTATACCGTCTTTCAGCTGAATATCAATATGTATGAATTTCTTGCCGATACTTTCCGATACTCCGTGCTTAAAAGCATTTTCCACAAACTGAATCAGGATAAGCGGGGAGATTTCGCGGGAAGGCTCATCTATATTTTCATTAAAATTCACTTCAAGATCATAGTGACGGATCTGCTGAATCTGAATAAAATCCCGGATATTTTCAACTTCTTTCTCCAGCGAAATGTATTTTTTCGCCGCTTCATAAATATTATACCTCATCACTTTGGAAAGCTGTAAAATAACTTCGGGGGTACCGTCTGCTTTTTTAAGGGCCATTCCATAAATATTATTTAAGGTATTGAACAGAAAATGAGGGTTGATCTGAGCTTTCAGCATCGAGAGTTCCTGATCCAGCTTTTCTGTCTTCAATTGGGAAAGCTGTTCCTTGAGTACGTTTTTCTGCCTGGTGATTTCCACTCCGAAAACCAGTCCTGCCATAAAGATGAGGTCCATAAATGAATTAAAAGCCACTAATCCGTTGATGAATCCTGAAGGTTCTTTTCCATCCAGCGTTTCTGTAACTCCATATATATGCGGATAAATGATATAATGGGTGAAAAACCGGTGCCCCAATACTGCAAAAATGGTCACCAGAATATACAGAATGAGCTTTAAAAACCTGTTCAGGCCAGCTTTTTCGTACAGATATAATAATGCATAGGCAAACGGTACTTTCACCAAAAGGTAACCCAATTCCAGGACCAGGGTATTCTGGAGCCTGATCTGCCATCCGAAACCGGGAAACTGATACCGGGACCAGTAAAAATCGAGGTAAACTTCCAGCGCATAATACAGGACCCAAAAGAGCAGATGTACATATAGTTTTGATGGTATATCAGGTTTCAAACTGTAATGATTTATCATGCAAAATACTATCTTTCAGCGAGAAATAAAAATACTGCATCTATCAAAAGGAAGCATTGGTCTACCAACGGCTACCTTTCTTTTCAGGCTGATATCCGGAATACAACAGCTGCAGAAAACAGCAGATCAGTAAGACATTGAATTCAATTCCGTTGGTACCTCCTCCTACGACAAACCAGCCATGCTGCCAGTGAACATAATAAATTCCGAAAATAAAGATCAATATATTACTGATGGCAACAGGCTTAATGCAAGCATCCACCCAGATCAGCGGTACAGAAATCAGATGGACCAGTTTTACCGCCCATGCCAGATACAGCCCGAAAGGACTGAAACCTATGGTATCTAAAAATAGGCGCCCAAAGTTACTGACATCTCCGCTAAAGATAGAAATAACACTGTGCATCAGCAGGATTACCGAGAGACCACACCGGAGAAAGAAATACTTTTTCATGAAAGCAATTTAGAAAACCCCTGAAAAAAGATGAAGCTAAAGCCTATCAATAGCCGGTAAGCGTATATAAAAAATGGGCAGCCGAAAATTCAGCTACCCATTCTCCTTTTATTTCAAAAAAACTATCTTGTGGTATATCCTCCATTGGCAAAAATAGTCTGTCCGGTGATCCACCATCCGTCAGTTACCAAAAATTCCACCAGCGGAGCAATATCTTTAATATCGGTAAGCCCACCCAGAGCCGAAGCCGATTTGTGGTACGCTACAGCATCATCGGTTTCCTGTCCGTAGAAGAAAGGGGTATCCATAGGTCCCGGAGCGACTGCCGTTACTGAAATTCCTCTGCTTCCGAATTCTTTGGAAGCGGCTCTTGTGAAATGTTCTACCGGTGCTTTGGCTCCTGCATAGGTAGAATACAATCCTGTATAAGCAGCCAGAAGTGAAGTAACAATGGTACAGATTTTACCGTTATCGTTCAGTTTTTTACCGGCCTCCTGAAGGAAGAAGTAAGCGGATTTTGAATTGACTCCAAACATGGTATCATATTCCGATTCCGTTGTTTCTGTAAATGGCTTTTTAAGGACCATCCCTACTGTATTGATGGCAATATCCACTCCTCCGAACTGAGCAATCGCCTCATCAAAAAACCGGGTGATGTTCCCCACCTGGGTAAGGTCTCCCTGGAATAAAAATGCTTCAGCACCCAAAGCCTTTACTTCAGCCAGCGTTTTCTCGCTTTCTGCTCTTGAGCTTTCACTGTTGTAATGGATAGCCAGCTTTGCCCCTTTTGCGGCAAAATCCCTGCTTAACAATCCACCTAAATTTTTGCCGCCTCCGGCAATTAATACTACTTTTCCTTTAACATCTTGTGTTGACATCTTGTATCTGTTTTTAAATTTTAATAAAACAAAGATGAAAAATGAAAACGGATTGATCATGGTGAATTTTTCGGAAGCTGTATTAAATTCGGAAATCATCACCTGTTTTTACGATAAGGTATCAGAAATATTTACTTTTCTCAGCATTAAAAAAATCATTCCTATTTTGCTAAATGCCAAAAAGATAGATATTATTTTTTTACGTAAAACATACAAAACCAAGAATATTTTTCATCTACAACTCCGGTATTTATAGATTTTAGGCATAACATTTGATACTAAAAAAAACATATTATATCAAACACCACTTCATTTTTATAATATATTATTTTCCACAATCCCCGGTAATCCGGGGATTTTCATTTGTTTCCTGTTGAGAAAATATTTAAACAAAAAATGATCAGTTTCAAAAATCGGGAAAATCATATTTTAATTAATAATCTGTTATATACATAAGCTGAAAACAGAGATTTTCATAAAACCGAACACACTTGATGTGAATAAAAATGAATCATGGAAATCTTTGAAAAAATTAATTTTAAGACAACCAATGATGTTTTAAAGGGGTAAGATACAGGAAAGTGTATGGTGATAGGACCCGGCTATATTTTGACCGGGAAAATATATTTTTGATAATCAAATATTTAAAACAGTGTCATTCATTTTATTATTCGTATATTTGTACAGATTAGTAAGCAGGAAACTGTCTTCGCTTTCTGTTGTAGTTTAAAATATTTCTTTTTTTCTTTCAGTTTTTGCTTTTTCAGCGGCTGCATTTTTAGCTTTTGATTCTTGTATTAATGATAGGATTTCAGAGTACCGGGACCGGCTGATCAGGCATCTCAGGGCAATATACAAAAACGGAACATAAAGCTAACGACAGAGTGAACCACGTTCAGGCAGACTACAATATATTTAACCCAGAAACTAAATACTAAAAATAATTTATGGCAGACTCTTTTTCTAAAAAAGAAAATTTTAAGAAAAAAATTCAAAAACAAAAAGAAAAAGCGCTAAGACGCGAAGAACGTAAAACGAACAACAACAAAGGTAAAGAACTTGAAGACGTATTCATGTATGTAGATGAATTCGGAAGACTTACCTCTACCCCTCCATCAGAAAGACAGGAGGTGAACCTTGATGAAATCCAGCTGGGAGCTGCTCCTATCATTGAAGAAGATCCGCGTAAAACAGGGATCATTACCTTCCACAGTGAAAAAGGATATGGTTTCATCACTGAAGACAATACCAAAGAAAACATTTTCTTCCACAACAACAGCTGTGCAGAACCGGTAAAAAAAGGGAACAAGGTTTCTTTTGAGAAAGAGAAATCTCCAAAAGGATTTTCAGCCGTTAATATTCAGATTGTCAAATAATCTTTTAATCAAAAACAGGCAGCCTTAATCAGGCGAATCCGTTTTTAATATAATACAGAAGCCACCTTTTCAGGTGGCTTCTTGCATCGTAAAAAAAGTAAAAATTAATCCAGCTTTCCGCCCAGTGCTTTAAACAGCAGGACGTTATTTCTGGTATTCTGGTGCTGAAACCGGAGCAGGTCCAGTTCGGCAGTCAGTTTGCTCTTCTGCGAGTTGATCAGCTCAAAATAATTGGCATAGCCCGTCAGATACAAATCGTTGGAAACCTCTACCCCACGGTCCAGAAAGCCTACTTCCTCAGATTTCAGCTGCAAAACTCTTTCATATATCTTCGTCTGCTTCAGAATCGACTGTAATTCATTGAAAGCTGTGGTAATACTTTTCTGATAATTCAGGAAAGCAATTTCCTGTTCTTTATTCGCCACATTGAATTCATGCTTCAGCTGTCCCTTATTGAAAACAGGAACCATCAGTCCACCCAACAGCTGCCCCGCCAATGAGGCAGGCTTGAAAAATGTTCCGGCGGAAAAGGCATTCAGCCCAAAACTTGCGCCAAGATCAATCCTGGGATAAAAAGCTGCCCTTGCCGCTTTGGCATCTGCCTGTGAAGCTTCCAGCACATAGTAGTTGGCTGCCACATCCGGTCTTGAATGGATCACCCCTTCTATATTGATATCTTTGTTCAGGATCTCCATATTCGTCGGCATCAGGGCACTTCCTCTTTTTACATCTCCGCCATAGCTTCCCGTAAGTGTTGTAATTGCCTGTTCTACCGTTACAATCTCTACTTTGATATGCTCTATCTCGGCAAGCCAGTTGTTATTCTGAGCTTTAAACTGCTGTACGGCCAGCTCTGTAGCCTTTCCCACTTCTCTTTGTGCCAGAATGATTTCAAATGCTCTCTGTTGCAGTTTATAGTTTTTCTGATAAATAGCCAACCTGTTGTCCAGAGTAACCAGCTGATAATAAAGGTTCGCAATATCTGTAAACAGTTCCACCTGAAGCAGGCGCAGTCCTTCCGTAGAAGCCAGATACTTTTTCTGGGCCGACAGTTTTTTGTTTTTAAGCTTGCCCCAGGCATCGATCTCCCAGCTGCTTCTGGCTCCCAGCCAGTAATTCGGGGTAAAATCACGGTTGATCTTCTGATCTTCTGTAATATTGGGAGAAAGATTGGTATCATAATTCCCGACACCTTCCATCGTGTACTTTCCGTAGCGGTCCCCAGACGCGGCGGCTCCAATTTCCAGAGAAGGAAGAAGGTCCATTTTTGATCTTCTCAAAAAGCTGTTTGCAATTTCCACTCTCTGCCGGGCAATCTGAAAATCGGGATTAGCCTCCATTACTTTTTCAAAAAGTTCCTGTAGCTGAGGATCCGTAAAATAAGCTTTCAGATTGACCGGCTGAAACTTGTCCGGATCTGTATTATTTTCAATTCTGACCGCTTCATCCGGGAGAGTGCGGGCTTTTTTAATATCGGCAACATTCGGAACAGCACATGAAGTGAGTCCCAACACTGCTATTCCGTATAGTATAGGTTTATGATTAAATCTTTTCATCTTTCTTTTTATTTTCAAGTTTCGCAAAGAATATATACAGCCCCGGAATGATTACCAGTCCGAAGATGGTTCCGATAAGCATTCCTCCTGCCGCAGCCGTACCAATGGAACGGTTTCCTACTGCACCGGCTCCTGAAGCGATGCATAACGGAATAAGTCCGGCAACAAAAGCAAAGGAAGTCATCAGGATAGGGCGTAAACGCTGTCTTGCTCCTTCAATCGCTGCGGGAACAATATCATAGCCTTCTTTATTTCTGGCTACGGCAAATTCCACGATCAGAATGGCATTTTTTGCTAAAAGTCCGATCAGCATGACGAGGGCAACCTGTGCATAGATATTGTTATCAAGCCCGGTCAGCACCAATGCAATATAAGATCCGAAAATACCTGTCGGAAGGCTCAAAAGTACCGGCATCGGAAGCAGGAAGCTTTCATATTGTGCAGCCAGCAGCAGGTAAACGAATAACAGGCAGATCATGAAAATATAGATGGTCTGATTTCCGGACAGGATCTCTTCTCTGGTCATCCCGGACCATTCGATATCAAAACCTCTCGGCAGGGTTTCTTTGGCTACCCTTTCCACTGCGGCAATAGCATCACCTGAACTGTAGCCGTCTGCCGGCTCCCCGTTGATCATCGCCGACATATACATATTATATCTCGTTAAAACCTCAGGTCCGTACACTTTTTCAATCGTAATGAACGTGGAAAAAGGCACCATTTCACCTTTGTCATTTTTCAGGTATAAATTCAGAATACTTTCCGGAGTGTCTCTGTGTTCCGGGCTTGCCTGAACCATTACTTTATACATCTGGCTGAAACGGATAAAGTTGGTAGCATAATACGATCCCAGCATCGTCTGTAAGGTAGACATTGCATTATCTACCGAGATTCCTTTTTTAGCCGCCATATCATAATCCATATTGATCATGTATTGCGGGAAAGTAGCATCAAAGCTGGTAAAGTTGTTCTGAAGTTCCGGTGCTTCATTCAGCTTTTTCACAAAATCTTTGGTGATCTTATCGGTGTTTTCAATCGTTCCACCGGTTCTGTCCAGTAAACGGAGCTCAAAACCACTCGTATTTCCGAAGCCGGGAACTGTTGGTGGCGCAAAGATTTCAATCTGGGCATCGGCTATGTTTTTGGTTTTATCAGATAATTCTGCAATGAGGTCGTTTACGGAGATATTCCGTTCTTTCCAGTCTTTAAGATTGATCATTGCCATTCCGTAAGAGGAACCTGCAATTTCCGTTACAATGCTGTATCCGGCAAGGGTTGTTACGTTTTCTACCCCTTCAATTTTTTTGGCAATAACCGTTACTTCATCCAGAACCTTTTCTGTTCTTTCCACCGTGGCTCCCTGTGGCGTGGTTACACTTACATATACCATTCCCTGGTCTTCCATCGGGATAAATCCTGTAGGGAGAAACCTGCTGGTGACTCCGGTCAGAAGAATGAACAAAAACAGAAGTCCGAAAGTGACGACCGTCCTGGTTGCCAATTTTGAAAGAATGCCCACATACCGATCGGTTAATTTTTCAAAACCTTTATTAAAGCTATGGAAAAACCGGTCTATAACAGTTTTCTTTTTATCGTGGTTATGAGGTTTCAGAATAATAGCACATAACGCAGGCGTCAGCGTCAATGCATTGACTCCCGAAATAACAATACTTATCGCCAGGGTCAGTGAGAACTGGCGGTAAAATACCCCCACCGGACCATCCAGGAAGGCTACGGGAATAAATACGGCAGACATCACAATGGTAATGGCCACAACGGCTCCTGCAATCTCTTTGGTGGCACTGATTGTTGCTTCCAGAGGTTTCATTCCTTCTTCCATTTTCACATGAACCGCCTCGACGACGACGATGGCGTTATCCACCACAATCCCGATCGCAAGCACAAGTGCAAATAACGTCAACAGGTTTACCGAGAAATCCAGCATGCTCATAAATGCAAAAGTTCCTACCAAAGCAACCGGTACAGCCAGAACAGGAATCAGGGTGGAACGCCAGTCCTGAAGGAAGATAAATACCACAATTCCTACCAGGATAAATGCCTCGATCAGCGTTGTTAAGACCGCACTGATGGAAGCATCAAGGAATCTTGAAACATCATAGGCCATATTATATTCCATTCCGGGAGGAAAGGAAGTCCCTTTCAGCTCTTCCATTTTGGCTTTTACGCTTTCAATAACCTCGGAAGCATTAGAACCGGGACGCTGCTTCATCATGATGGAGGCCGATGGTCTTCCGTCTGTTTTGGAAACCATTCCGTAGTTCATGGCCCCGAATTCTACTTTAGCAATATCTTTAAGCTTCAGAATGGTTCCGTTGACATCCGATCGGATCGGAACTTCCTCGTATTGCTTGGGTTCAAAGAATTTCCCCTTATACTTAATAACATACTGAAGCTGACTGGACGTTTTTCCGGAGGTTTCCCCTACTTTTCCGGGTGCTGCTGAAATATTCTGTTTCTGCAACGACCCGATTACTTCATCTGCTGAAATATTGTAGGCCGCCATTTTCTGCGGATCCAGCCATACCCTCATGGAGTATTCCTTTTGCCCCATAATTTCGGCTCTTCCTACTCCATCAATACGTTTCAGCTCCTGGAGGACGTTAATATCCGTAAAATTGTAGATGAACTGCTCATCCTGGCTTGGATCCGTACTGGTAATATTGAGGTACATCAGCATGCTGTTCACCTCTTTTTCAGTCGTTACTCCGGCCCGGATTACCTCTTCCGGAAGCTCATCCAGAATTGTGGTTACCCTGTTCTGGACGTTTACCGCCGCTACATCGGGATCTGTTCCCACTTCAAAGAAAACCTGGATCAGGGTAAGCCCGTCGTTGGAGGTTACCGTAGACATATACGTCATGCCGGGAACCCCGTTGATGGCCCGCTCTAAAGGAAGGGCCACCGCATTGGCTGATACTTCGGCATTGGCTCCGGTATATTTAGCGGTTACGGTTACAGAAGGCGGTACAATATCAGGAAACTGCGTGATCGGCATTTTCAGCAATGCCATGATTCCCAGAAGTACAAAGACAATGGAAATCACCAACGAAAGAACCTTTCGTCTTATAAACATTTCTACCATGGTAAGTTGATTTAAAGATGAAGGTTAATATTTCTTTCTGATTTTGATAAGGTCTCCGTCTTTTAAAGACTGTGTTCCTTCATAAATGATCAAGTCTCCTTTTTTAAGGCCGCTTTCCACCACATAGGAATCTCTCAGGGTGGTTCCGATTCTGATGCTGGTCATTTTCACTTTATTCTGTTTATCCACCACAAATACATAAGTTTTGTCCTGAATCGAGAATGTTGATTTCTGCGGAATCAGAATTGCATTGTTCTGCTGTTCAGAGATGATCAGCTTTCCTGAGGTACCGTGTTTGATCAGGCGGTCCGGATTCGGGAAAAGCACTTTATACCGGATGGAGCCTGTTGTTCTGTCGATCTCTCCTTCTGCTGTTTTTAAAGCACCGTTAAACTGATAGTTGACCCCGTTCGGAAGGGTAAGCTCAATTTTCTGATGGTTTCCAATCTTATCATTGGCTAAAAGCTCAAAATATAAATTTTCAGGAATGGAAAAATAAGCATAGACTTCGTTCAGCTGTGAAAGGGTGGTCAGAAGAATTCCGTTTTCTACCAGACTTCCGTCTTTGTGGGGAATGACATCGATAACTCCGTCAAAAGGAGCTGTGATCTTTGTAAAGCTGATCTTCTGCAATACGGTCTTCCTTTCCGCATCGGCAAAGGCATATTTTGCTTTGGCCGATGAAAGCTTAGCTTTTACCATTTCCAGCTCATTGTTCGCGACAAATTTTTTAGCATGAAGACTCTGGATCTGTTTCAGCTCCACTTCTGCCATACGAACATCGGCATCAGCCTGCTTCAGGGCAGCATCTGCTTTCAGAAGCTCCATCTGCAGTTCTGCATCATTAATTTTAAATAAAGCCTGCCCCTGATGGACAAACTGTCCTTCATTGACATAGATATGCTGGATGATCCCGCCGATTCTGGAGCGGATATCTACATTTTTTTTAGCCTGGATATCGGTTACGAACTGGTTATTGACAAGGGTATCTTTTTCTTTGATTTCCAGAACGGGAACTTCCTTTTCTTTATTTCTGTTTTTTTTGTTGTCTTTACTGCATGACACAGCGAATAATATTGCAAGAATGCAAATTATTACGTTTTTAGAATACATCTTAAGGTGTTTAAGTTATAAAAATTTCGTTAAAATAAATTGGTTTTCAACAACTTAAACTAGTACAACTGGAGGAGATGGAGAAACGATTTTACGCCACAAATGGATGAGACTGCAATATCCGGAAGAGTAATTTTTGAAGTGATCTTTTCAATTGCTGAAAAGTCTCCGGAAGCTTCATCAACCTTTCGGGCTACGTGTTTTACAATTTTGGAAACAGTGGACACGGCATGCGTATTCATATCCGTTTCTTCGTATACATCAAGAACGTGGATATTATTTACATGAGGAATGCAGGGAATATTCCGCAAAGATTTTTCTGCCCATTTCGAATTGAAAAGGGTGAAAACCAACATGAAATAAAAAAAGATAAATGACTTCAGACCTGCCATGTCAAAAAAGAATACTTAGTTTTAAGTAAAAACAATAGTTTCGCAAAATTATGGATTTTAGACGGAGTACAGGGTCTTTTAAATGTTAAAAAAACTTAAACAATCGGGCTTTTTTAGTTTAAGCTTCGTTACTTAAATTAAAAAACTACTCTATATACGAAATTTGCAGATGTTTTTTTAACCACAACAGGAGACAAAAGATTTGGACACTTAAGTTATTTTTTAAGTTTAATGCATTACACATAGAAGTTCACTTGAGCTTAAAAAATCAAAGATTTTTTTGGACTTGAATATAAAATCTGCTTCATCAGCTAAATCAGCGAGAGAAAAATATCCCTAAAGATCTGTGTCATCTGGGCAATCTGTGGGAAATTATTTTAACCATAAAAGGAGACAAGAGAACTTGACACTTAAGTTATTTTTTAAGTTTAATGCATTACACATAGAAGTTCACTTGAGCTTAAAAAATCAAAGATTTTTTTGGGGTTGAATATAAAATCTGCTCTATCTGCAAAATCAGCGAGAGAAAAATATCCCTAAAGATCTGTGTCATCTGAGTGATCTGTGGGAAATATTTAACTACAAAAGATGACAAAAGATTTTAACACTTAAGTTTTTTAAGTTTACTGCATTGCGCATAGAAGTTCACTTAAGCTTTTAAAAATCAAAGATTTTTTTGGGGTTGAATATAAAATCTGCTCTATCTGCAAAATCTGCGAGATAAAAATATCCATAAAGATCTGTGTCATTCGTGTATTTCTAAGACTTTCTAATCATATATGAGGTACAAAGATTTATTAAGAAGATGATATATAGAAGGCAGCAGGGAAAGTGGTTATGATTTTTTCCTCGCAACGATCGCCAAATTATAGTAATGGGATAATTTTTTCGATCGCAAAGGCACTTCGTTCAGCGAAGGTTGGATGTTTTCTTTATGCCTGAAAACTTAATTGCGTTCCTTGCTGAGTAAAACGCCATTGCGAACAAAAATTTCCGCAATATCATTTAAACTAGCGGTCATAGCGTTAAAAACAGCAGTAATGAGAAATCTCAACGATTTTTATTGGTGAAATTTAAATCTGCTCTATCTGCAGAATCTGCGGGATAAAAATACCCATAAAGATCTGTGTCATCTGGGGAATCTGTGGGAAATTATTTTAACCACAAAAGGAGACAAAAGAATTTAACACTAGAGTTTTTTTAAGTTCAATACTTTGCGCATAGAAGTTCACATAAGTTAAAAATCAACGATTTTTATTGGGCTACTTAAGATCTGTGCCATCTGCATGATCCGCGAGACCATAAAACCTGTGTCATCTGAGTGATCTGTGGGAAATTGTTTAACCACAACAGGAGATAAAAGAATTTGACACCGGAATTTTTTAAGTTTAATGCTTCACGCATAGAAGTTCACATAAGTTAAAAAATCAAAGATTTTTATTGAGATACTTAAGATCTGCGCTATCTGCATGATCTGCGAGACTATAAAATCTGTGTCATCTGAGTGATCTGTGGGAAATTGTTTTAACCACAACAGACACCATTCAATACTTTGTGCATAGAAAGTTCATAGAAATTCAAAAGAACCTGCATGAACCGGAGAATCCCTAAGGCTATAAAAAAACATTGAAAGAATATGGTGACAGCAGCTGTTTTTTCATTAATTTTAATTAAGAAAAAAGACCATGGCTTATAATACCGAACTTGCCGACAGAGTGAGAGAATGGCTGGCTGCTGTAGATCATATTAACGTTGAAGAGAAAAAAATGTTCAGCGGTTTGGCATTTCTGGTCAATGGGAAAATGTGCATCAATATCAGTCATGATAACCTGATGTGCCGTTATGATCCGGAACTGCAGGATGAGGTTTCAGAAAAAGCAGGCTTTCTTCCCATGATCATGAGAGGAAAGCAGCTTAAAGAGTATTGCTGTGTGGAGCCGGCCGGCTTTAAGAAACCGGAAGATTTTGAATATTGGATGAAGATCTGTCTTGAATACAATCCCATCGCTAAGGCTTCAAAGAAAAAATAAAACCGGCCGCTTTTTAACCGGATCAATTGCCCGGTTTTAAATCACTATTTCTGATTCTCCATACTTTATTTATCGATACAACTGCTCTCTGATCTCAATTAAAATATCTGTTGTCTTTTCCAGATCCGGAAGGTCCGGAAGATCAGAGGTGGAATAATGATGTTCAATAGAAGAAATCAGGTTTTCTGCTTTCTGCATAACGCTCTCATAGGATTGGTTTCCGGCTTTGATATCCAGCAGTTCATCACGGTTGGTAACCCGGATTTCAAGTGTGCCGGTTTTAAATATTTGTTCACAGGACTGTAAAAGCCGGATGGTATGCATCATGTTTTTACTGTCATAATTCTTTCCGTGGATTTGGTTCACGTTATAGCGGTCTTCATTGCGTTCAGCTACCCATTTCCAGTATTCCCTGTAGTCTTTACAGTAAACGGAGTAGGAATCTAAGTTGCAGTACAGATATGTGGCAGGAGTTTCATTTTTAGGAACGGATGATACCGAAACCTGATTGGCTTCTTCGTTTTGAATAATTCCTTTATATCCAAGGGTTTTCGTTTCATCATAAAATAAGCTATACATTCCTTTGGTATGGTCAATGTTTACCAGACCACAGTTTTCCTGCATTTTTTGATTCTCTGTAAGCCATTTTTTCAAGGGAACAGAACCCTGCCCTTTAAGGATAAAGCAGAAATCAAGGATCGATTTTCTCTCTTTTTCTATGGGATTTAAGATTTTTTTATTGAGTCCTTTTGCTTTTTTGATCTGCGAAACGGCGTATCCGGCAAATGTATCTTTGCATAGCTTTGACAGGAAATCTTCAGGCTTCAGCAGATTCATCAGCGGGTTTTTATAGAGAACAGAATCTTCAGGACATGCCAGAATTTCCAGAATATTGGGATTGTTTTTCTGAAGCAGCTCTACAAATCTCCCGATTTCATAATAGGTAATGTCATTTGTTTCATTGGAAATCTGCGGAATATAATTCAATCCGAAAAAATCGTTCTTCGGTACATAATATACGCCCCGGATGTCTGTATCCGAAGTTTCTGTAGCGAGGCCAAAGGCACGGCTCCCGGAGATGGTTTCAAGGAGAATGAGGTTTTTATTTTTAAGGTCCTGGATGGTCATGATGATGTTTTTCTTTTAAGGATTTTTTGTTCAAAGAAAGTTCGTTGCTCTTTAGGAAGCTCATAAAGAGCAGAGTTGTTTTTATTAATGATTACTTCTCTGTAAAGAATAACGTATAATTCTAATATAGCCAGTTCAGGGATTGTTTCTATGTACTTGGTTGTGAACGCTATTAAATACATCAGCTCATTGGCCTGAAGACGGTTTGAGTAGATCATGATATTGGTGATCCAGGTCGTCAGAATAACATCTATCTGGTCTGCCTGAATATCTTCTTCAATGGTGGCAGAAAGTAAAAAGAATATATTGAAATAAGGTCTTTGGGCTAAATTTCTGTAAATTTCAATTCTTTCTTTCTGAGATAGCGATTTGACATAATTCAGATATTCAGTGGTAAATGTCTTTTCTTCTCCATTCCATAAATCAGAGATCAAATCCAGTATCAGATATTTGTATTCATTAGGATAACTGCTGAATTCCAAACTAATGATATGATTCATCATCTGCTCTGATTCTGATTTTTTATTGTCTTCCAATAAACTTTTTGCCATTACCAATCTTGCCATTACATATTCATGAGTCATTATTCCATGTTTTTTGTACATAGTTTCTGTTAATTGAATGGCTTGCTCTAATAGCGGATAATTATCAGTAGTACAAAATAAATTGATCAGAGAATTGGCAAACCCTGTGTAGTAATTATATAGGCCTTTTGGATTAAAAAAGACAAAAGATTTTTTAGAAGGATTAATTTTCCGGAAATAATCGATGGCTTCTTTATATCGATGTGCGGTCTGTAAATAGATTGCAATGAGAAGATTCAGTTCGTCTTTATTTTCAGACAGATTGGTAAAATAAACTTCTTCAGCTTTTTTGAAGTCTTCTCTGTGAATTAATTCTGCAAGTTCATTAAATATAGCATCCAGCTTTTCCTGTTTTATATTCAGTGCTTTTTTGATCGCTTCAATTTCATATTGAATATTTTTCTGATCTTGTTCATCACAGTGCTGCAGAAGTTCATTAAACTTTTTGCTCCTGTTGTCAAGCTCTTCAATATTGTAGTAATACGCCAGAAAATCAATAAATAAAGAGGTGATTCCTTCTTTATGTTCTCCGACTTCAATACTGATTCTGAGTAAAGGTTCGCTGATGTCATAAAACTTATTGCGCTTATCGGAAGGATCCGGGATGGCGTCAATCAGCTTTTTTTTAGAGAGTTCGCTCAGTTGCTTGCTTAGGGATTTTTGCTCTATAAAACAGTTCCTGGAGATTTCTATCCCTTTCTGGGGACGGCGTGATAATGCAATGTACCGCAGGATTTTCTGCTGCTGGGGCGGAAGATACCGGATATAGGTTTCATAATACGGCTTCAGATCATTGATGGTTTTAATGAAATTTTCCGATACTTTGGCCAGGGTGTCTGCTTTAAGGAAATGATAAAAAGTAACCAGCAGGCGGTGATTCCCTTTCACCAGATCAAAAATGGCCCGGACCTGTGGTTTTCCTTTCGTTTTTAAATGATTGATAAGGGGTTGGTCCTTCTCTATTTCAGCTAAAGAAAGTAAAAAAGAATAGGCTTCTTCAAATGATAAGCTTTTAAGATAATACAAGGTGAAAAATCCGTAAAACGGACGGTCTTCCCGGTCAAAATCATCACTGATAGACTGGCTGGTTGCAATAATATTAACATTGTCGTTTTCATAGAGCCATGCCCTTAATCTGCCCTGTTCTTCCTTGCCCATCTGTTCCAGAATATCTCCGAAATTTTCAGCAAGAATAAGCAGAGGTCTTTCAGCTGTAAAGGTTCTGATGATATTTTCAAGGTAGCTTAATTGCCTGGAAGCTGTTGTATTCTGTAATATTTCCAGTTCTTTTTGCAGATAGGCATTATCTTTTTCATACCATTTAATAAAGGAATTCAGGACCCTCAGCAGAAAATCAAAAAAATTATCTATGCCATATTCTTCTTCAGCAAAATAGGCCGTCACAAGCTTTCTTTCTTTTACATAATGCTGTATCCTGGAGTGTAAAACGCTCATGAGATGGGTTTTTCCCATTCCCCGCTGTCCTATGATAAGCCAGAACTGGTTGTTGTTATTCCTGACAATTGCGTCAACCTTGTTTTCGAAAAAATCTGCAGCAGCAGCTCTTCCTGTAAGCAGCTGTTCCAGTATTTCAGGATTAACACTCTTTGCCCCGAATGATAGTACTGTATTTATGCCTTGTTTATTCTCCACCATTCTTTGAAAATTTTATATTTGAAACCGTATTTTCTCCCGTCATTATCCGCTGTTTTAATAAAATAATGATCCTCGGTCAGTATTTCCAGAATATCTTTAATTTTTTCATCTTCAGCATCTATCTGTATAATAATTTCACCTTCTGAAACCGGATGATCCGCTCTGGAAATAAGTGAAAGGGTTTTGTCCATTAGTTTTGAGTCGTCTTTATAATAGATGACAAGACGTTCTGTGAGCTGTTTAAATGCCTTTTGATAGGAAGAATTATTTAAAATCAGATGATAGGATTTTTGTACGGACTCCTCATTTACTTCAAGATTGAATTCCGACTGGATAATAAGAAACAAATGAGCAATATAAAAAGGAAGTCCGTCACATAATTCATGGATCATCTTAAATATTTCCGTCTTTTTCCCTGTATCAATCTTATATCCCGACAAAAGGTAACATTCCATTAAGAAAGAAGAATCTTCTTCCGAAAAAGGAACCACATTAAACTCTCTCATGTCGTTGGTAGGCTCTCCCGTATAATTTAATGTTCTTCTTAAGGTTTGTAGTATAACCTTAATGCCAATGGAACCGCAGTAAACAAATCTTAGGCCCTTGTTTTCCAATTCCTGCCTTCTTTCCCTGAGAATATCCAGAAACTCAATAACCTCTTTATGTCTTCCTGCCTGGTACCAATCCCACAGCATAATAGGTAATTCATCCAATATCAGAATAAGTTTACGGTTATCTTTCTGTAAATTTTCACCCACATTCTCCAGAGTATGAAAGAAGATTTTTTTCCAGTTTCTCTGATATTCGGGCAGATTAACTGAAAACTCAGCCCCGTATACATCAACTTTGATAGAATTGACCAGCTTGGCTATAAATTCTCCGGTTTTCGACAGGTCTATGGCATACCATTTTTTAAAACTATTAAATTCCTGTATCAGTTTATCTATCACTTCACCCAGGTTTTGCTTTCCCTGCAATGAAATGTAAATGGCTCTGAAATTTTCTTTTTTGAATACTTCCGGAACCTTATTATGATTACACTGATAAGCCAGTTTTTTAAGAAGGAGAGTTTTACCCATTCTTCTCATTTCCTCAAGGGTGATGCTTTGAACACTTAAAGCTTTGAGAATATTATAGATATCTTTTTCTCTGCCTATAATCTGCTCGTCTTTTAAAGTTCCTGTTGATGGAGTAAGTGAGAAATAATTTTTCATGATATTGATGTTTGGTTTCTGAAAGGTACGATAAATTCATCGTACGACAAAATTATCGTACGATAATTTTGTCGTATAATTTTAAAATAAAAATAGCATTGTAGATGAGCTATTCTTCTTTATTTTCCTTTTCAATGATTTTCACTTCACCATCAGCTATCTTCCTGATGATACTTGTGAAAACGAGGTTTCTCCCTTCCTGCCATATTCCATCAAGAAATATCAGACTGAAATATTTATATTCCGCATTGTTTTCTGCCATTAAAATTAATATGCAGTGTATCTCTTTCCTGAGCGGTATATTCAAAATCAAAGATGTTTTCTGTATTTAATTTTGACAGGATACTTTCCTCAGAGATCCCATTTTCAAAATCCAGGACAGGCACCATAATTTTCCCTCGTCTTGTGGATTCCCTTGAACCTATATACCGGCTTAAAGTCCAGACATAAATGTTTTTTATTTCGTTAATATCACCTTCAATACAGGTACAGAATTTTATACTGTTATTGGATATACACATAATAATGGTTAATCTAAAAAATAAGGTGAAAACTCAATCCCTTGGATACAGCCTGGTATGGGAAGCACATTATCACCATTCATGGTTACTTCATATTCATCACAGGTCAGCTGTGAAATCTTCTGATACCAGCTTTTCTGATATTCCCGGTCAATATTTTCCGTTTTGATAAGACAGTGCAGGCCGCCATGGGTTTTAATAAAGGTAAGGCAATCTGCATTGATGGCTTTTTCTATATCGGATCTGAACCGGTTAACGGCAAGCTGATGATCTTCAGTTCTGAAATCAATATCCAGATCAAAGAAAATTTTCCTTGTCGTTGAGGTTTGAATAAGGTTCAGCGACAGGGTATGGGCATTGATTGCCTGGTCGTGCCTGATCAGCCGCTCTGAAATTTCCCGCATCAGGAGCAGGGAAGCCTGATGAAGGTCCCGTGGGTTTGGGGTAATGTATACGGCAAGATTATCCTGTGAAACATCAATGTTTCCGGATTCATAAAGTCCTAAAGGAAGTTCAAGCTGTCTGATCTTATGAAGCAGCATTTCTTTGGTTGCCGTAAAACGCTTTAACTGCGCTTTATCAGCTTTCAGACCTGTGTCCGGATTGTACTTTTTCCGGGCCAGAAGCTGTACGTAATATTGTTCGTTGGGTTTCAGATCCGGAAGCCATTCAATGAATTCCTTGAGTTTTTCTTCGTTATAGATGATTTTATAGTTCACGAGTGTATTTTATTTCAGAGGTTTTTCAACAGTTAATATGCTTAGTTTAAAAAGCTCCGGAAAAGCTTAGTTTTCCAGAGCCTTAATATAATGAAATACTTTATCACTCCATCCATTGATCTCTGCGGTCCAGTTTCCGGTTTTTATACCGTGGGTATGGGTTGAGATATCAATAATATATGAATTTTTATAGGGTGAAGTATCCGGTTTTTTGCCAAGTCCGTGACAGGCATCAATATCCTGACTGTCGGAAATTACGACCAGTCTTTCTGCATCTCTGGCATATCCTTTTTCCTTCAGCCACTCACAGAGCTGATAGGTGAAGATACCGCCACCGCCTAATTCCTGGTAAATCTGCAGGAAGCTGTTGAAAAGTCCAAGACCTTTACCATTGCTCCACGCCATATGCTTTCCTTTTCTCTCGCCATCACTTCCGGCGGTGAATATCAGGATCATATCTTCAAAAATATAGGAACCGGCTGCTGCCATGGCAAATGCGAGATCCATTCTTGAAAATTTAGCCTGGGAAGAAGTTACCTGTCCCATACTCCCGGAAACATCAATCGCCAGGATCGTTGTTCCTTTTATCTTTTCCCGGGCAAAACAGTTCTTCATAGCTTCATCAATATCAGCCGTAAAATCCGGTGCATTTCTCTGGGCAGCCAGAAAATTCAATGGGGTAAGCCAGTTGCTGCTGACCTGTGAGATCGCTGTTCTTATAATCTGTCTTGAAACACCTGCTTCGGTCATATTTCTTAAGTTCCTCAGGATCGCCAGAGAACCCAGGCTTTTTTCACCGATCATTCTCTCAAACGTTTCTTTTTTATCAGCACCCTGAGACAAAGCCGTTTCCCATGTATTGGCGGGCTGTAAAGTATCTTCAATAAGAGCTTTCAGAGCCTGTTCATTTTGTACGGTGGGCTTCGGATGCACCAGATTCACAACGTCTACCAGAGAGAGTGCCAGGTTGCTTTTTTTATATTTGGCGATCTGGTATTCATCATAGTGATCAAAAGCTTTGGAAAGACCTTTTTTAATGGATTTAGACATTTTATAGGAACCGTTTCTTGCTTTCAGCATCTGAAGCAGGTCCATCGTCATATCCGGTCGGTTGGCGATTTTGGCAATAGCATCCTTCACTGAAACTCTATGAATTTCATGAGCAAGAATCAGCAGCCATAGAGGAGTATGTCTCAGCTTCTGCTCAAAACGGCACTCCAGAGCCAGTTCAATGATCTGCTCTCCGTTTACTTTATAACACAGATCTTCAATCTGATTCATGATTTCATCAGCAGACTGGTAATAATCCGATTCAAAAAGCATATTGGCAAGAGTTACCCTTCTCAACAGCTCATAATCGGAATATTTTCCTGCTGTATCGGTCAGTTTTCCGGCAATAATACCGGATTCAAATCCTGTTTTTCTCGTGTTAAATTTTGACATACCATTCGTTTTTTACATTCATAAAAAAGAAGCGGTTAAACATTGATTAAGGTGTTTTTTTGGAATCGAAGTAACCTTAATCTCACACCGCTTCATCAGGAAGGCCGGCCGGACTCGAACCGGCGACACACGGCTTACGAAGCGAAGTAACTTTATCATCACACCCATCAGGGTTAAAATTTAATAAAGCATATTACGTTGCTCTAACCAACTGAGCTACGGCCTCCCTTATTGATGATGCAAAGTAAATACGGTAATGCGCAGTGTTTTTGCGTAGAATAAAATGTCTGAAATTTTTTTAAAAAAAATATCGATTTGGGTCAAAAGGTAGCCAACGCGGGGAAAGTAATTTTATGAATGTTAGCCGTTTAAAGAGCCGTCAACAGGGGAACCACCAATGCATAAAACAGATCCTGTTATTTTTGAAAAACAGGTTGAGATGGCCGTCTGAAATGCCTTCGCTGTCTTCTCTGAGCTGTATCACCTGGAATTTACCTTCTCCGTATACGTCCAGCGTACCGATATTTCTTATAGCATTCGGAAAGATGGGTTTCAGATCGTTAATTGTGGTTTTGGCATCGATTTTAATGCCTTTATACAGGATATAGTTACCGTTGATAAACCTGAATTCATCCACTGCAACTTTGTCTTTGGTGTTTTCAAAACGGGAACCGTTTTTATAGAGATACTGATCATTCATATCCTTGCTTCCGTCAGGGTTTTCAAAAATATAAGTGCAGGGAGCTTCTTCAGACATCAGTTTGATGCTGTCTGCCTTTCCGAATATTTTTTCAAAATCAGTGAGGGAAAAGTATCTTTTCAGCTTACCGTTAAAGAGAATGTCATCCTCCGGCATAACTTCATTCAGGCTGTCTTTTTTAACCTCTGTTATTTGAGCAACGGGAGAGTCTGCTGAGTCGTTTTTAACCATTGTCTTTTGACCAGGATCGGCAGATGGACGCTCTTTTTTATTTTCCTCTTTTCCGGCACAGGACAGAAGCAGAACAAAGATCCATAGAAGGGAAAGGTTTTTCATCTTGATATTTTCCACTAAAATACAAAAGGGTGGGATAAAAAGAAACCATTAAGAAAATGAAATCCGTTAAAATTATAATTACTGTTGTCACAGCATATTCATTCACTAAATCTCATTTCTTAATGGTTTTTCTAATGTTTAATACAGCTTTCAACGATTACGTCCAGGGCTTTTTCTGCATCACAAGCATATAAACCGGAACACCAGGCCGGATTGGCTTCAATAAGGGCCCAGCCTTTTCCTTTGATGATGCCAAAATCCAGGACAACCGCTTTGGGAAGAGTGGAGGCGTACTGTCTGATGAACTTTTCAAAAAGTAGAAACATTTCCTGCTGTTCTGTTTCAGAAAGAGGATTGGTATCAAAACTGTTATTCCTCCAATAGGATGAATGGGTTTTTATTTCACCGTTCAATACAAAACATCGTACTTCAAGTGTCCATTCCACTACCTCCGAAACAAAGACGGTACTTTCCGGGTCCACAGAGTCAAAACCTTTGATATCGGTTACTTTATCATAAACACCTGCTTTAAAGCTTTTAAAATCTGCACATTTAATAAAAATATTTTCCAGATCGGTAAAGTCTTTCAGCTTGCCGTAGGAAATTTTCCTTTTGGTAAATTCTTTTGAAATATGAGCCATCCAGTCGTCGTCCGGTTTGGTAAGCGTCAGCCCGCATTGTTCTGCAACGATTTCTGCATAGATATCTTCCCCATATACGGCAATGACATCGGCCCGGAATTCCTCCGGAACTTTCCATTGGTCATTAAACCGGTTCAGCTCATAAGGAGAGTTGAGGGATGCTTTTTTCAGATTGTTGCTGTCTTCCGTGTACATGGGAGAAAGCGCGATGATATTTTTCATGGTATTAAGTTTTCTGATTTTTAGTTTTTAATCTGTTCATAAGGGTTATTTTCTAAAATTCTTTCACTGACCATTCCATAATAATTCAGGATTTCATAGGTGATGGTAATGCCATTAATATCCAGATCTTCAGACATCCCGTGATAACCTCCTGCTCTGTATCCTTTTTTGTCGCTGGTCATGATCATATATTCGGCACCGCCGCAATCAGCATAAGTTTCGATGCCTATCATAAGGCAGTCCTGGTTTCTTTCCAGTTCTTCATAGCACTGATCGATGAAAGAAATATCCATATGCTCTGCTGCAAACCTGTTCTCTTTTAGGATGAATTCATAATGAGCTTCATCCAGAATTTCCTGCAGATGGTTATAATCAGCATGCTCACCATGAATTTCCGTATATCTTTTTACAGCATACAAAATAAATTCTTTGGTGTAAAATACTCTTTCATAAATCTCATTGTCCCACAAGCATCTGTACCTGAAATTGTTTTCTGATATCTTATGCCGGGTAAAGAAATTAATATAAACATCAGGAACAATCAGCCCATATTCCTCTCTGAGATATGCACATCTTTCCATAAAAGGATGCGGTGGTATACGGTTATCTTTTCCCGTCTGAATTCCAGATCCGGGATTTTTATTTTTCATTGATTTTTCTTTTTTAAACCGCCGAAACAGCTTCATTTTACTTTATTTTTAGTATTTCCCTGAAAACCCGCTCCATTTCACTTTTATCAGCCTTTCCTCCTGACAGATTTTTAGATCTTTCTTCGTTTTCAAGGATTGTTTTTTCCAGAAATCCGAAAAGTTCCCAATCATTGGTATGGTAATAAGCCTCTCCTTTGGTTGCTTTCAAAGAAACCAGATTTTCTATTTTTCTTCGTGTATGATCATCGGTCAGCACCAGCAGATCACTGAACAGAACCGGGGGAACCGTCCCTTTTTCGATGATCCATTTTCCTGTAAGAGCAGTTCTCAGGCAGTAAAAATAGCTTTTCAGCTTTACTTCATCACTTCGGCAGGCTTCCAGATATTTTTTGCTCATGCTCAGGTAATGATAGGAAACCGCTATCGGTGAAAAACACAAATCAGCCAAAGGTGTGAATAATTCTGTAAACTTCCTGTTCTCTTTATAGATAATCGGCGAGTAAAACCAGCTCAGCAACGCCGCATTCGATTTCAGCAGCAGGTGAAAAGTTTTCCGCAGATCCCATCCGGAACCGTCCAGATCATCTTCCGTCATGAATTCTATGGTTTCATCTTTATCCCACGGCGAAAGATACCATTCTTTTTCGTGACGATAGATAAAACGGATGTCATAATCGCTGTCTGGAGATGCAAAGCCCCAGGCCCTGCTTCCGGATTCAACTGCCAGAAGTACTTCTACACTGCGTTCTTCCTCTATTTCTCTTATTTTTTCTACTATTTTGGGTGTCATTGTCTTAATTTTTCAGCAAAGTAAGGAGGTGAGTGCGTAATCTTTTTGCGTAGAGAGGAAGGAGGGTGAAAAGGAGATGAATAAATCCTTATTCCTCTCCACATTTACCTCAAAAAACGTCCATTTTCACTAATATTGCAGTTTTCACGATTAAACTTAATATTGTACTGCATGCTAGCGAACGAACTTCAGCATAAAATAGATTTTAAAACAAAACCTCTGGGAGCTCTTGGGCAGTTGGAATATCTTGCCCATCAAATAGGAATGGTTCAGAAAACCCTGTCACCTCAGCTTTTACATCCGCATATGGTTGTTTTTGCCGCAGATCACGGAATTGCTTCGGCAGGAGTAAGTGCATATCCGCAGGAAGTAACCTATCAGATGGTAATGAATTTCCTGGGGGGTGGAGCAGCCATCAATGTATTTTGCCGGCAGCAGGGCATTGAGATCAGGATTGTAGATGCCGGGGTAAATTTTGATTTTCCGGAAGGTTTGAAACTGATTGATAAAAAAGTAAGGAAATCCAGCCGTAATATGCTGGAGGAGGCGGCCATGACTGAAGGCGAATATCTGCAGGCTTTAGAAAACGGAAGATCTGTGGTAGCGGAAATTGCGGAAACAGGCTGTAATATTATCGGTTTCGGAGAAATGGGAATCGGGAATACCTCTGCATCGTCACTCATGATGAGCCGGTTGTTTGATTTATCTGCTGAGGACTGTATCGGACGCGGAACCGGCCTTAATGATGAACAGCTGCAACACAAAGTACTTGTTTTGTCCGGAGTGTTAGAGCAGTATCCCCATGCGAAGACTGTGGATGAAATAGCGCAAACCTTTGGCGGACTGGAAATCGTTCAGATGATGGGTGCCATGGAAGAAGCCCTTCAACAGCATATGCTGATTATGGTTGACGGATTTATCGCCAGCGTAGCCGCTGCAGCCTTATCCAAAAAGAATCCCGAAATTCTGAAGCACTGTATTTTCTGCCATGTCAGTGATGAAAATGCCCATCAGAAGCTGCTTGAACTGCTGGGACAAAAAGCATTGCTAAACCTCAGCCTGCGTCTGGGCGAAGGAACAGGCTGTGCTTTGGCATACCCACTGATACAAAGTGCCGTGAATTTTCTGAATGAGATGTCAAGTTTTGAAGATGCCCATGTTTCAAATAAAGAATAAATGAAAGCAGTAAAAAACGAACTGATCTATTTCGCAACAGCCGTAATGTTCTTTACAAGAATTCCGGTTCCGTTTTCCATTCCGTATTCCGGTGAAATTATGAACCGGTCGCAGAAATATTTTGCGTGGGTTGGTCTTTTGGTCGGTCTTATCAATGCGGGGGTCCTGTATCTTTCCTATCATATTTTTAACCTTGATATCGCCATTGTTCTGATGATGATCTCCAGCGTTCTGCTGACCGGAGCTTTTCATGAAGACGGCTTTACCGACGTATGTGACAGTTTCGGAGGCGGTTACGGAAAAGAAAAGATTCTTACGATCATGAAAGACAGCAGGGTGGGAGCCTATGGTGCTGTAGGAATTATTTTGTTGTTTGCTCTTAAGTTTTTCAGCATTAAAGCCCTGGGAAATATGGATCTGATTCCCACATTCAGCATTATTGTTCTGGCTCATACAGCAAGCCGTTTCATTGCCGGAACGATGATCTATACCCATAAGTATGTAACTGATATTGATGTCAGTAAATCGAAGCCTTTGGCCAATAAACCACTGAATGCTTCCTCTTTAGTTTTCAGTTTTCTGAGTGTGCTGGCTGCTTTTGCCCTGATCCCTGATCCGCGTCTTATAGCAGCTTTTGTGTTGGCATATATCGGAAAGATCTGCATGGGATGGTACTTTAAAAAGCATATCGGAGGTTATACCGGTGATTGTCTCGGATCTGTACAGCAGGTGAGTGAAGTTTTGTTTTACCTGGGAACAATGATCGTATGGAAATTCATCTGATCCGGCATACCGAAGTGGAAAATCCGGACGGCCTGTGCTATGGATTTGCAGAAGTACCTTTAAGAAAAGGGTATCTCAAAGATTTTGAGGCTTTGACATGGGAAGATTGTTTTGACTGTATTATTTCAAGCCCATCCAGACGTTGCACCCTTTTGGCAGAGTATTTTCAACAGCATTATACGACAGATGAAAGGCTGCGTGAAATGAATTTCGGAAGTTGGGAAATGAAACCGTGGACGGAAATCCCGGCAACGGAGATCAATCCCTGGTATGAGGATTTTATCAACGTAAAAGCTACAGGTGGTGAAAATCTTCTGGCCATGCAGTCGCGGGTATTAGACTTCTGGAATGAGCTTATCACAGCTGAAGAAAAACATAAAGTTCTTCTGATAACCCATGCCGGAGTAATACGCCTTATTCTCCAAACCGTTCTTCAGTTTCCTGTGGAAAATATATTTAACATCCAGATCGGTTATGGAAAAAGAACCGTTATAGAACTGAAAGACGGATATCTTTCCGTAAAAAGCCTGAATCTGTAAGATCTTAACCCATAAAAAAGAGGCTATCCATTTATGAAAGCCTCTTTTCAACAATTTTAAATTCTAACTACTTGTGCGTTTAAGCCGTAATCTGCTTAGGTTTTTTTGTTTTATCTTCTTCCTTTTTATCCAATTTCTCAGATATTTTCTTTACGATATATTCTATAGCAATAGGAGCTATAATAGCAATAAGGGCTTTAAATATTCTTGATTTCATAGTGTTATTTTATAGATAGGTAAATACAATTTCCAAGCCATTTTAAAAAATATGATGGGTTGGAATCAGGAAAAGTTGAATCTGGGATTAATTAATTTGCAATATATTACTTTGATTATCTGATATTTGTGAGTGTTTTTTTTCTCGCTGATCACGCAGATCACGCAGATTTTAAATTTTACCCGGAAAATCTTTGAATTTTAATATTGAACTTCTATGCGTGAAGAATTAAACTTAAAAAACTCTAGTGTCAAATTCTTTTGTCTTCATCGAACCTTCGGTTTGTGGTCAAAAAATTTATATTTCCTTTATAAAGTTGAACCGTTTAGAAAAATCTGTTCATTAGAGATGGTTGCTTCAATTTCAGAATTTACCCGTTTTCATCCGGAATCTCCAGGTTTTTATAATTTGTAAATCCCATTTTGAATTTCTCCTGCATTCTGAGTCTCAGCCTGCGTGGCTGATGAACAATCAGCGAGTCTCCAAAGCCCAGCAGCAGCCTTTCCAGTTCATAATTGATCTGAACACAGATTTTAAAAAGCGTTCCCTCCTCTGTTTCGCTGATGATCTCCTGACTTTTATGCAGAGGTTTTGTCTTTATATAAGGCGAATTGGAGGCGTCCACAAAAAAAATAATATTTCTGGGAGCCATCGCATCTGAAACCGTTACCCCGACAATATCCTTGAAATACTCATCACCATCCAGATCTTTATCAATATAGGGAAGGTTTTCCTCATGACCTATTTTTTCCATTCTGTCCAGGGCAAGGTTATACATTTTGCCTTTGTGAAAACAAATCAGAAACCAGCGGTTGTTGAATTCCTTCAAAAGCTGCGGATGTACGATATAGCTGCTGGATTCCCTTGCTGTAAAACTGCGGTAAAGAATATTCAGTACTTTTTTGCCCGCAATACTTTCATAAAGAATATCGATGTGTTCCAGCCCTTTCAGCTGCTCATTTTTATCGAGATGGATAATCGATTTCTGGCTGGTGGAATGAATAGAGTCTTCCAGCTTCTGGATCACTCCGTTCATTTCCTTGAACATCGAAAAGTCTTTAAACTGCTTTAAGATCTGTATGGCATTGTTCATGGCTTTCAGGTCGCTTTCGTTCACGGAGATATTATGAATGCTGTATTCCGGATCGCTGTAGCGGTAATATTTCCGCTCATACACTTCAATGGGAGCTTCATATCCGAATTTTTCACTGCGCATATTCTGAAGATCAAGCTGAACGGTACGTCTGCTTACATAAGATTCCTTACCCTCGAATTCAAAGAGGGCTTCAGAGCATTCATCAATAAGATCTTCTAACGTATATTTACGGTATTTGTTTTTTAAACATTTATCCAGTGTTTTATAGCGGATCAGGGCGTTTTTATTGGATGACATGGTTTTTATGTTTTTTTTGAATGACAGTTAAAACTTATCCTGAAATTACTTCTTCTTCAGAGCTTCTCCTTCAAAAATAATCCCTTCCCATCCGTATTTCATAAAATTTCTGATATTCTGATGATCAGTTCCTTCCGGATTTTTTAAGACATCTTCCCGGTAGAATTCTCCGAAAAGAGGCAGGGTGTGCTCTCCGGATAATCCCTGAAGTCTGGCAAAACTGAAAACCTTGCATGATCCATTGTTCTGTCCGGCCTCATTCATGGTATTTCCATTTTTAAATGCAGTGGGAGTAAATTCGTAATGCTCGTCGATATACGCGATCACTTCTTTGAACTGAATAGATTCAGGATTGTTTTTTACAGTTTCTGATAACATATATATTTATTTTGTGTCAAAAATAATTAAATTTTTTTTATCTGCGCAGAATTATTGCGCACTTGTGTTGTTACTTTGCAATATCAAAATGACCTTGTAGCTTAAAAGGAAAAGCCTACGGAAAAATTTACGTATTCGTAGAGTTTGAGGATATTCCGGTTAGACCTGCGCGGACTAATGGGTAGAGTTTACAGATGCACCGAAATTCTCGGGAAAGTAGGGAAGCGTATTTACAGCCTCAATGCCAATAGGGAATGTGAGTTCGAATCTCACCAGGGTTACATAGAAATTAATAAAAATGAATTGCAGCAGCTTAGTCTGAATGGGATAATGAAAATCAGAAAATGACGGCAGATAAGGCTCTGAAAAATTAAAAAACCAAATAAAATGAACACAATTACAGGAAACGAACTGATTGAATTAGGGTACAGACCTGCAAAATGGTTTAAAGAAGCCATCGCTCATATCAATGAAAATAATCTGGATGAGGTTCAGATCACAGAATATCTGGAGCAGTTTAAGCAGCCAGACCTGATTCCACTTCATGAGGCTCCGAAAGATTTTATAATCAATATCAGAGCAGAACATGAAAGTGAGGCCGATAATGTAGAAAAAGTCATCAAAACCATGAACGTTCTGATGAAAACCCCAACGCTGACAGCCGGAGCAATTATGCCGGATGCCTGTCCTACAGGACCGGAAGGGCAGATCCCGGTAGGAGGTGTGGTGGTCGCTAAAAATGCAATCCATCCCGGATTCCATAGCGCGGATATCTGCTGTTCTGTAATGCTTACGGATTTTGGAAAAGCAGATCCTAAAGAAGTACTGGATGCAGCACATTCCGTGACCCATTTCGGATATGGAGGAAGAGCAAGAGGTGAGCAGATGCCGATGTCTCAGGAATTGATGGACGCTTTCAGAGAAAACTATTTTCTGAATAATGAGAAACTGATCAGTATCGCCCGTTCTCATATGGGAACGCAGGGGGACGGGAACCATTTCCTGTTTGTAGGAATTTCTAAAAATACAGGAAATACCATGCTTGTTACCCATCACGGTTCCAGAGCACCGGGAGCTGCATTGTACGATAAAGGGATGAAGGTAGCCAACCGTTTCAGACAGGAAATTTCTCCTGAAACGCTGAAAGAAAATGCCTGGATTCCTTTCGATACCGAAGAAGGTAAAGAATACTGGGAAGCCCTGCAGCTGATCAGAAAATGGACGAAAGAAAATCATACTTCCATTCACGATGCCGTATTGAATAAAATGGAAACTGAAAAGGAAAACAGATTCTGGAATGAGCATAATTTCGTATTCAGAGATGGTGATTTGTTTTATCATGCTAAAGGAGCCACTCCGCTGGATGATAAATTTATGCCGGATATTACAGGACCAAGGCTGATTCCGCTGAACATGGCAGAGCCGGTACTGATCGTTCAGGGAAAAACCAATGAAAGAAATCTTGGGTTTGCCCCGCACGGAGCCGGAAGAAATTTCAGCAGAAGCCAGCATAAAAGATCTCTTGCCCATAAGACTACAGAAGAAATTTTTGAGGAAGAAACCAAAGGGCTTGATATCCGTTTTTTCTCCAATGAAATTGATATCTCCGAACTGCCAAGCGCCTATAAAAGTGCCGGGAACGTGAGAGCCCAGATCGAGGAATACGGACTGTGTGAAGTGCTGGATGAGGTAATGCCTTACGGATGTATCATGGCCGGGGATGTTGGTAAAAATGCTCCGTGGAAGAAAAAATATAGAAAAGCATAGGTTTACATAAGCCTTCGATTGATTAGGTTTTATTTTTTTTAAAAATATTGTGTTCAGTTCACAATATTTTCAGATATTTATACAAACTATTTTTGAGGAGAATAATTTATTCGTCCTATGTAGGCAGGCGCAACCCTGCCTACTTTATTTTCCTTATCCTTCAGACAAAATCATACACTCCGTTTTTCCAGCCTAAAACTTTGGAAGAATCAGCTTTAAGCCAGTTTTTCAGAATGGTGGCATATACTTTTCTGAAATCTTCGGTATAGATCAGATCGCCTTCATTCAGATGCTGAAGATCAGGGAGAGGATTCAGAAGGCCTTTCTTTTTCAGTCCGCCGCTGATAAAAAACATCTGGTTGGCAGTTCCGTGATCGGTTCCGTTGCTGGCATTCTGAGCTACGCGGCGTCCGAATTCCGAGAAGGTCATCAGAAGAATATTGTTGAAGAGACCGTTACTTTTCATATCGGCTACAAAGGATTTTACGGCTTCATTGATGTCGCTGAACAGTTTTTTCTGTCTTTCATTCTGGTTCACATGGGTATCGAAGCTTCCCACGGAAAGATAATATACCTGGGTGTTGATGTCGGACTTAATGAGGGAAGCCACTGTTCGGAAATCTTTTCCGAGTTGTGAATTCGGATAGGTCTGGTCTGTTTTCCTGGCTTTGCTTTTTTCAAAAATATAATCTGCGTTATTGAGGGTTGAGCCTAGAGTCTGGTATAAATAAGAAACTGTTTCGTCTTCATGATGATGGTCGTACAGCGCTTTGAAATATTTTTCCTGGCTGGTCTGGTAAAGTCTTTTAGGATCTTTGAAGGCGAAAGCTTTATTGTTTTCACCTTTCAGGGCAAGACTCAGCATATCATCCACTTCCAGGGCCTGGGTGGGATGTTCGCAGCGGTGGCATTCTTCATCAAGAAAGCGGCCGAGCCATCCGGTTTCCAGAAATTCATCGCTGCGGCTTGCGGAATGCCAGATATCCATGCTTCTGAAATGAGATTTATCCGGATCGGGATAGCCCACATTATTCATCACCGAAAGCTCACCGTTATCATAAAGTTCTTTAAAATAGGAAAGAGCCGGATTGATTCCTGTTTCATCATTTAACGGCAGCGAATCTTTAATCGCAATGTTGTTCCTTTCCCTGAAATAAATATCGTTCCTTACAGGAATAATCGTATTGAGTCCGTCATTTCCGCCTGTAAACTGAAGCACAACCAGAATTTTCTGATTCGGTTCCAGAGCTCCTTCCAGGGTCATAGCCTTTAAAAAATCAGGCATCATCAGTGAAGCTGCTGCCAGTGAACTTATTTTGAGGAATTCTCTTCTTTTGATTAACATACTTCTTGGTTTGGGTTAAACAGCCATTGATTTCACATTAACTGATACTCGGGTGTAGACATCAGATTAATTACAGTCATTTTTATACTCTTATCTGAAAAGTTTTTTACAGAAGCCATGTCAAGGGTTCCGGCCTTCTGAATCAGATAATCCTCACAGTTTTTTCCGGCAAAAACCTTTTCCACCCGATCCCAGTCAATGGTAATATTGGGATTTTTAAAAGCTTTATTTAAAGCCGTTTCTCTGGATTTCATGCCCATATCAATATCATCATCCTGCCGCGGACTGTACTCAAGAGGCCGGAGGCCGGACCAGATCTGAGGAACCTGAAGTCTGAGCATAAGCGTAGAGCTGTCGATCCATGATTTTCCATTGGGCCACCCGGATACATTCGGGGGATAAAGCAGCATCTGACCCAGAAGTTTCTGATAAACAATGAGGTTTTCCGGATTCTGAATGTGCATGGGAAGCATTCTCATCATCCCGGCCATCAGCTCAACAGGAGATTTTATCCTGTTTCCGATATTCTTCTGATCATAAAACCACGAACCTGAAAATATAGAATACATAAGTTTTTTAATATCATATCCGGAATTGTAGAAGTCACTGCTCAGCGTATCAATAATCGTGTTGTCCGGAATTTCATTCACAAAGAATGTATAGATCTTAGTAGTAATAAACTTTGCTGTTGCCTTCTGTTCGAGGATGATATTGAGAATATCTATACCCTTGAAGTTTCCGGTTTTTCCCAGAAATGTTTTGATTCCTTCATCATGAAGCTGTTTTCTCTCTTTAAAATTTCCTTCCTTGTCAAACCCCCATCCTGTAAATGCTCTGGCACCTTCCCGGATGTCCTGTTCCGTATAATTTCCCCTGCCCGTGGTAAAAAGCTCCATGACTTCGCGGGCAAAGTTTTCATTGGGATGATCCTTTTTATTCTGCTGATTGTTGAGAAAACTCAGCATAGCCGGGGAGCTGCTCACTTCAAAGAGCAGATCTTTAAAATTTCCGAGCGCATTTCTCCGGATGGTGTTGAGGAGTTTTCTGTTGAATTCAGGATTATTCACTCTTGATGCAAAATGCCCGTGCCAGAAGAAAGCCATTTTTTCCCGGAGCTGTTCATGGCTGTTCACCATTTTATCAAGAAAATTAAGGTTCAGTTCATTGTTCTGAGCTTTGGTGATCCTTTGTAACTCCTTTTTCTTTTCTTCAGGAGTTTTGGTATTCATATCGGCAGCAAAATCCGGATCAGGGGTGTCATACATTACTTCTGTTAAGGATTCTTCTTTAAACAGTTCGTCAGTCAGTGCTTTAATGCTCTTATCTTTCAGGTCTCCGATCTGGTTGATCCCCATTCCGAAGCCTGCGCGCCATAAAAGATGCTTATGATGTAATAATGAATCAGCCATTCTGAAAGTTTATATTTTGATGTATTTGGTGTAATAAGGTTAAAATTATAACGGGTGAAAGCAGGAGATCGTATTTTAGAGGCAGTGGATAACTGTCAATTCTAAAAACACATTAAAATAAAACCATAGATCGTCCTGTTTTTTTATCATGAGGAATAAAATAATCTGATATTGTGAAATAAATTCTAATTTTTACTTTTTTAATCTCTATTCTTTAAACACTTATTTAATTTTTTAATATAATTTAACATATTGATATTCATTGTATTGTATTCTGTTTGTGTGTTAAAATAGAAAGAAATACTTTCCTTGGCACGATTTTTACATCCTCTTGCTTAGTAAAATTTAAAAAAATTAGAGTTATGAAAATGTTAAAACAAGCCATACTGTTAGCTGGAATTTTAACAGCAGGTATCGCAAGCGCACAGGACTCAAAGATGAATAATATGATCAAGGTTGGTGCGAATGCTGGTTTAGCAGTTCCTTCGGATAATTTATCTGCAGCTGCCGGGGTAGATGTATCGTATCAGAACCTTATTACTCCGGGATTCGGATTAGGTATTGCAACCGGATATACTCATTACTTTTCAAAAGATAACAACGGTTATAACAATAATGACGTAGGAGTAATTCCTGTAGGAGCTTTGGTAAGAATCTATCCTAAACAGACAGGTTTCTATTTCGGAACCGACTTAGGGTACGGATTTTTGGTGGGCGACAAAAAAGTGGCTTCCAACTCTAATGTTGACAGAGCCAGCGGAGGTTTCTACATCAAGCCGGAGATCGGGTACCACAACAGAGACTGGAACTTCTTCGTGCAGTATCAGAAGGTTTTTGTAGGAGATAAAGGTGATCTTGCCGGACAGGACTATAATGTGGGGAACATCGGAGTAGGCTTCGGATACAATATTCCATTAGGAAAGTAGTTAGATTTATATATAAACAATTATTAACCAAACCTTTTCATTTTTGTGGAAAGGTTTTTTCCTTCCCTGCAGGATTTACGAAAACTATTATTATATTTGATAAAATTTGAGATTATGATTTTAAATCCAAAATTTCCGCTTTATTTACCAGGAGTAGAGAACAGTAACAATGATAATGTTTCTATCATTGGAGCCAGCCTCCGTGAAGATATGACCATCTTAGGCTATTTTGTTTCCAGTAACGGAGGTCTTGAGATAAAAATTCAGAATACGTATACCACAAAAGATTATGCCTCATTTTCCGAGATTCTGAAGAAATTTATTCAGGATAACCAACTGGAAAATGTAAAACGTCTTGCAATGGCTGTACCGGGACCCGTAATTGACGGGAAAAGCAGGCCTGAAAGACTTGGCTGGGACCTGGATATTGAAGAATACACCAGAGATTTCGGCTTTGAAAAAGGAGATATGCTGAATGACCTTGAAGCTTCTGCCTATGGAATGGGACTTCTGGAAGACACCGACCTTGAACCGATCTATACCAGCGGACATCTTGAAAAAGGAAATGTCGCTATTCTGGCCCCTGGAAACGGATTGGGGGAAGCCGGTTATTTCTTTGACGGAAAATACCTGAGACCTTTCGCTACGGAAGGAGGACATTCCGAGTTTTCACCAAGAACCAATGTGGAAGTGGAATTCTACCAGTTCCTGAATAATATTTATGGAATTGTAAGTTGGGAAAACGTACTTTCCAAGACCGGTCTTTTCAATATTTACCGATTCCTTAGAGACGTTAAAAGACATCCGGAACCGGAATGGCTGGCAGAGCGTCTGGCAGGAGGAAACTTCGTTCAGGAGCTTTATAAGGCTGCAGTAGAAGAAAATGTACTCATCTGCAGAATCGCTCTAGACACTTTCCTGGAATTCCTGGCAAGAGAAGCCAATAACCTTGCGCTGAAGCTTAAAGCCACCGGAGGACTTCTGATCTCAGGAGATATTCCGCAGACGGTAAGAGAATATATCGATAAAACGAAGTTTTACGAAAAATTCAAGATCAGTGATAAGATGGAAGGGTTACTTAAACATACCCCAATCTACCTCATCAAACAGAACCATACGGCATTAAAAGGAGCCGCGCTTTATACGGCTTACTATCAAAATTAAAATACAGAACTCCGGATCATTTCCGGAGTTTTTTTATGGGATGATATTATTCATAAAAATAATCGGTCATCTTGATATACATCAATGAAATCTATCGGATAAGTTAGCTACATTTGTATCATTAAAATAAGTAAATAAACTTTATTCAAATGAAAAAAATATTTTTGCTGGCAGTTTTAGCTGGTGGCTTAGCTTTCGGACAGTCTAAAAAGGTGGTAACTTCTGATATTCACTGGTGGGGATACAAAGTGGCGAAGTCTGAGGCAAGTTCTCATGACGGTACCATTAAAGTAAAATCAGGAGAAATGGTGATGAAAGGAAACCAACTGGTAGGAGGGAGCTTTGTTCTGGATATGAATTCCATCAATGCCACTGATCTTTCAGGAGAATATCAGCAGAAACTGAACGGACACCTTAAGAACGGTGATTTCTTTGAGGTTGAAAAATTCCCTACAGCGAGTTTCAAAATCACTTCAGTAAAGAAAAACAATGATAAATCATACAATTCACTGGTAACAGGAAATCTTACCGTAAAAGGAAAAACCAATGCAGTGAGCTTCCCTGCAAATATTACGTACAGCAATGGAACTGTGAGTCTTCATTCAAAGAAATTCTCCTTCGACAGACAGAAATTTGATGTGGCGTACAAGTCTTCTATGCAGGATGTTTTTGTGAAAGATGATATTGATATGACCGTAAAGGTAACTGCTAAATAATTTAATCAAAAAAAGATTGTTAAAAGTGTAGAAGTTCTACACTTTTTTTTATTTTTGTTGAATTGTAAATAAAAAAGAATGAAAAGATTACTATTGTTTGCTATGGTGTGCGCGAGCATGTCATTTGTATTTGGGCAGAAGAAATTTGATAAGGTTTCAAAAGTGACTTCATCAGAGATCAGATGGTGGGGATATAAAGTTGTAAAGACCGAAGAATCTTCCCACTCAGGAACGGTAAAGCTGAAAAGCGGAAAATTCAATTTCGATAAAACAGTTCTTGTAGACGGAGAATTTATTATAGATATGAGAAGCATGATGGCGGGAGATGTATCTGAAGAAGATCAGATCAAACTTACCAATGAGCTGAAAAGTACCAATTTCTTTGAAGTGAAAAAATTCCCGGTGGCTAAATTCCATCTGACGAAGATCATTCCTTTGGCCAACAGCCAGTACAATTCAACGGTGTATGGGGACATCACGATTAAAGGGGTAAGAAAAACAATCACTTTCCCGGCCAATGTATATGTAACCCAGTTTACCGTAGTGATTGAATCCGCTAAATTCTCATTGAACAGAAGAGATTTCAAAGTATTCTATCAGTCTTCACTGAAAGATTATTTCATCAAAAACGAAATGGATTTCCAGTTCAGAGTTTCTACAGAAAAACTGGATAACGAAAACAGAGTTCCTGTAAAAAAGAAAAAGTAAGCTTAAAAGAATAACGATTGATAATGCAAGAAAAGAGCGGTGTGATACACTGCTCTTTTTTATGGATTTATCCGTAGAACTTTACCATGATTCAGGGTGATAAAAGTCTCTGTATTTCAAAGGTCAGCGAAGCGGCTTTAATTCCTGTTTCCTTAGAATCAATGCACAGAATAGGAAGGTGTGAAACCGGATCTTTTTCTAAATTTGTAATTCATAAAAAGTAATGGGTAATGATTTATCAATAGATTCATCATTATTTATTATCCTGTTTTTATTAAATTAGTACAATGAAAATTTATATTGTAAGCGGGCTGGGAGCTGATTTTAAAGTATTGGAAAGGTTGGAGTTTCCCAGGCACTGTGAATTGGTTTTTATAGACTGGCTCATTCCTGAAAAAAATGAACCTTTCGGGTCCTATGTTCAAAGAATGGCAGAGAAAGTAGATCCTTCCGAGCCTTTCTGCCTGTTGGGATATTCTTTTGGAGGAATTATGGTGCAGGAAATCAATAAGCTGAAGCCTGCCGAAAAAGTAGTTATTCTGGGAAGCATCAAATCCGATAAAGAAAAATCCAGATTCATCAGAACCGGGGAGATTACAAAAATCCCGAGGATATTGCCGGTAGGTCTGTTTAATGATAGAGCAGCAACGGTATATTCTGTGGTGAGAAAGCTTTTTGATCCTAAAAATCCTAAAATCCTGCAGTATTTCCGGGTGAGAGATCCTTACTACCTGAAATGGTCCGTAGAAAAGGTTTCAGAATGGAAATTCGAGGAAAATCCGGATGTGATCCAGATTCTGGGCGATAAGGATATTGTTTTTCCGATCCGCTATTCCAAACCTGATTATGTCATCAAAGGCGGCACTCATTTGTTCCCTGCCACAAGATCCAAAGAAGTTTCCAAAATACTGAATCAGGTATTCAGTGAAGTGACAGAGAAGGATTTTCATTAAAACTTATCATCTGTTTTCAAAATCCTTATTTTATCCTTAATCGCTTTATATAAGATCAACTTTATTGGGATTTATCATGTATCTTTGTTTTTCGAGGAAAATGAAGAATCATTTATGGAATCAATATCGGTTTTTGAGATTATTAAAGTAGGGATAGGCCCGTCCAGTTCACATACGATGGGGCCATGGAATGCCGCGTCTGCATTCATCAGGATTATAAAAAGAGAACGATCAATAGCTGAAGTGAAAGAAGTTTTTCTTGAATTCTTCGGTTCACTGGCCAAAACGGGAATCGGGCACGGAACAGATATTGCCGGAATGCTGGGCCTGAATGGCGAAGATTTCAAGACCATCGATACTTCAAAAATTGATGAAAAAATAGACCACATCAAGACCACGCAAATCCTTAATCTGGGTGGTGAAAAAGAGATTCCGTTCATTTATGGTTACCACCTGGTTCTTAATATGCAGAAATCTCTTGATTTTCATCCGAACGGAATGATCTTCCGGGCGGTTTTTGAGGATGGCACCGAGCTTGTTCAGGATTTTTATTCCGTAGGCGGAGGTTTTATTGCCAGCCAGGAAAAGAACTCAATCCAGAAGCATTGTGTGCGTACCCTGTATCCTTGCCATCACGGTTCGGATATCGTCAGATACTGTGAGAAGCTTGGGTTGAAAAGAATTTCCGACCTGATTTTCATTAATGAAGAAAGCTGGAGGCCGCAGGAGGAAACCAGACAGGAAGCTTTATACATCTGGCAGCAGATTAAAGAATGCATCTACAAAGGGGTGAATAAAGAAGGTATTCTCCCGGGCGGACTGAACGTAACGAGGAGAGCCGCAGGAATCAATAGAAAGCTTCTGGGTGAAGATAAGATCTACAAAAACCTTGATGAGTGGTTTAAACTGGTGGTAGATGCAGAAGAAAACTTCACCAACATCAATAAATGGATTGCCTGCTTTGCTCTGGCAGTAAATGAGGAAAACGCAAGCTTCGGAAGGATTATCACAGCGCCTACGAATGGTGCGAGTGGTGTTATTCCGGCGGTACTCATGTATTCGCAGGCATTTACCGACTTTATCAGCGAAGATGATATCGTAAGATTTATCCTGGTTGCCGGGGAAATCGGAACCTTATTCAAAAAAAATGCAACAATCTCCGCTGCGATGGGAGGATGTCAGGCTGAAATCGGAGTTTCATCTGCGATGGCTGCCGCAGGACTTACCGAAATTTTAGGAGGAAGCGTAGGGCAGGTGCTGATGGCAGCAGAAATTGCCATGGAACACCACCTTGGATTAACCTGCGACCCGATCAAAGGGCTGGTACAGATTCCGTGTATCGAAAGAAATACTATGGGAGCTATCAAAGCGATCACTGCCGCAAATATTGCCCTTGAAAGCGATCCTACAAAAGCAAAAGTGACTCTGGATGAAGTGATTCAGACCATGTGGGAAACCGCTTTATCAATGAGCGACCGTTTTAAGGAAACTTCAGAAGGCGGATTAGCCATTGCGGTAAACGTTCCTGAGTGCTAATAAAAATACTCTTTAAAATATAAAATCCTTAGACTAATCTAAGGATTTTTTGTTTGATTGCTTCCCGCAGGTCGCTCACAGATCTTATGGGGCTATCTTCTCACGCGGATTTCGCTGATGAAGCAGGTTTTTCTTCTTAATCCCGATGAAAACCACAGATTTTATCTCAAAATTCCTCTGATCCTGTTGGCGTTGCTGATCAGTTCTTCAAGATATTCATAATTTTCTTTCTCCAGAGCGGATTTGAATTTTCTGAGCTGGGTAATATGCTCGTTCAGAACATCCAGAACATTTTCCTTATTCTGTTTAAAGATAGGAACCCACATTTCGGGATGTGATTTGGCAAGACGTACCGTACTGGAAAACCCTGAACTGGCAAGCTGAAAAATGGTTTCTTCTTCCCGTTCCTTTTCCAGCACGGTATTGGCCAGCGCATAAGAGGTAATGTGGGAAATATGGGAGATATATGCCGTATGGATGTCATGATCCTGCGCATCCATGTAGATCATATGCATATCCAACGCTTCTACTATTTTTTCAACGGTTTCCAGGGCATCTTCTGCCGATTCTTCTTTATTGCAGATCACTCCGGCCTTTCCCGAAAAGCTTTCGGCAATGGCAGATTTGGGACCGTTGTTTTCAGTACCCCACATCGGGTGGAAGGCTACAAACCTGGACCGTTTCGGATGGCTTTTTACAGCATTTACAATTCCCGCTTTTGTGGAACCGGCATCCATTACGGTCTGGTGATCTCCGATAAGATCCAGAACCTCAGGCAGCAGCTTTCGGGCGGCATCTACCGGAATCGCCATGATGATAAGATCTGAATTTCTGACTCCCTCTTCCAGATCTGCTCCTGCATCAATGATCTTAAGGTCCAGCGCTTCACTGATGTGCTGCTGATTCTGATCAATCCCATAGATAAAACCGGCGATCCCTTTCTCTCTTAATTTCAGAGCCATTGAACCTCCAATCAGTCCTGCTCCGATAATACTTATTTTCATCTTTTCAATTTTTAAAATAAAAAAACCCCGTCAGGGACGAGGTTTTAAGTTATATTCATAAGAATTCCTAGCCCAGATCTGAGGTTAAAATTCTATAATAATATGTTCCGTTGTTGAAATTCACAGAGCGAAGGTATAAAATATTTTTCAAATGCTGAATATTTTTTTATTTCTTCTTCAAAAGCATAGGGGTATTGTATTTCCAGTTCTTATCTGCCACAATTGTACTTTTGAGATAATATTTTCCTTCTTTTCTTAACAGGACGGCTAAAGTATCCATGGGAGGATGGGCATTCATTCCATCACCTTCAATTTCTTTGATAAATCGTATGGCTACCTGGTTCCGGTCACCTTCAAGGCGGCACAGATCTGTAAAATAGGTTTTATAGCCAAGTCCGGAAAACAGGCAGCTGTCTTTTGTAATGATCAGATCATGATCAATAGACATTTCGGATAATTCATCCAGCTTACAGAAATCCACAGACACATTATATGCTCCCATCCAAAGCTCATTGAGAGAGGGTGCTGGTGCTTTTTCCCATTCTGTTTTCCGGGTAACCGAATCTTTATGGGAAACAGGTTCCGGGTTTTCATATTGCGCCGTCTGCAGATCTTTTTCCTGGTCTTTTTTACAGGATAGAATACTGATAACAGACAGCAGGAAAAGTGTTTTTTTCATTGCAGTTCAGAGGGAGCGCCATTCTTAAAAATAGATCATAGCGTTAAAAGCACCCGTAATGAGAGATCTAAGCACTACAGGAAAAGATTTTGACGCTTCATTTTTTTAAGTTGAAGACCCTGTGCATAAAAGTACACTAAAGTTCTTAAAAATCTGCGATTTTTTATTGGGATCTGAACAGAAATCTGCATAATCTACGAGCTTAATACTATGCATAAGATCTGAAGAAATTCTTCAATACAGATTCGTTCAGTATTCATAGGGCAATGATTCCGAAGTTTTACTAGCTTTGCAGAAATCCATGCAGTTTTATCTGCACCGAATCACAGCAAAACTATGAAAAACACTATTTTCTACGGATTATTGATAACAATCGGGACTGTAAGCATGATGCAGGCAGGAGAATATACCGGAAGAAAATTACCGGAAGCATCCAGCCATTCAGATACGGTAAAAATTAAAGAAACCTTCAATGAAAATGATCCTGAAACCGGTAATGAATCTGTAAAGGACCGTCTGAAACCTATCCGTACTAATTTCAAAAGAATCAATTCCATCAGGACATGGACAACCGTGAAAAAGCGGGATATAGAAGGTGAATCTGCAGAAGGGGGAGAAGCTGTATTTTATGAGCAGAAAGGAAAACTGGAAAAAATTACTGCAAGGTTGTATGGAGAAATGGGACAGCTGCTCACCGAATATTATCTCCTGAACGGAAAGCTTTCATTTGTTTTTGAAAAGCACTATGAGTATAACCGTCCGCTTTATTATAATGAAAAGGTGATGAAAGAAAACAATGATACGGAAGCCTTTGACTTCAATCAATCAAAAATAACTGAAGACCGGTACTATTTTGAAAATGGAAAGCTTATCCACATCATCAATAGCGAGGACTGCGGGGCTCCGTTCAGCAGAGACTATATTTCTGAAGAGCAGAAGAGGATCTCTGAGGAATATGGGAGGCTTTTGAAGTTAAAAAATTAATGTAACAATAAGGTTTTTTTACAGCATATTGCTCTTGGTTTGATAACTAAAAGCTGGTAAAAATTTACATTGTTATGTTCCTCAAGTCATATTTTCTCAGCAAGCCTGATTCTTTCCTCTACTTCATGAATTCTCTTAAGCCAGTAATCAATTCCCTCCAGATTGCTCACTCCCTGCTTTCCGGCATCGGATTTTACGGATGACAGCTGGTGCCAGTTCCGCTGGTAGTCTTTTATGCGTTCTTCTTTGTTCTCCGGTTCTGTACGGTTTCTCCAGAATACCAGCGCTTTTTCGTAGCCGGTACGGATCTGTTTCAGGTAAGAAATAATATCTTCTTTATCGTTGGGGATATATCCGGGACCTGAGCAGCCACAGGAATGAAAAGCAATTCCTACGGAATATAAACTGCGCAGATGCTGCCATTTTTTATCGTCATTTTTCGGAGGCGACTTAAAGTCTTTCCCCATATTGGCCATAAGCTCACCACATTCCGGGCATCTGGCTTCCGAAGAGGTTTCTGAATCTCTGTCTACATCTTTCAGGAGACGGCGTTTAAAGGTTTTCTGACAGCTGAAGCAGGCATAATGCGGTTTATAGGCTGTCATGGCATATCGGCACATTCTGATCTTATTTTTTGGGTGTTACATCTTCATGATAGCTGATTCCCATTATGCTGCTGGCACTTCTGGGATCATATACGGACCAGAGGTTTCCCCACGGAAAATTGAAGGTACAGCTGGGATAAGGAGTTTTGCTTTTCCGGGATGGAGGTCTTTCAAGGATTTTGGAAAGAAATTTATTATTCCGGTGAAATACCTGCATTTCTTTTTCTTCGGTCCATTCATCCCAGGTTCTGGCATCCGTTTTTTCCAGAGTATTCATTTGAATATGATCCAGGTGATTTCCTGAAAAGCAAAGATTGAAGCAGAGTTGGGAGCCTTCAACAGGGATGGCATTAAAGTAATACCAGAAATAGCCGGTTTTTACATCCCGTCTATTCACGTAACAGGTTTTATAAAAGTCGGTTTGCTGCAAGTCTGCCAGCAGCATTCCCCTTTGCAGGAAGGTATTGAATGCTGCCAGCTCTATAGTTCCGGTTTCAGTATTGATCAGCATATATTATTTTGGAATGATAAATATAGCTGTTTTTAATGACAATGCTGAATTTGGAAGGATAATATGGGCTAACAGACTGTTTTAAGAAGCTGTTTAAATTTTGTTAAGAAATTTTGATTTAAAAAATAATGCAAAGTTGATGAATAATTCCGTTTTATTTTAAGTGGGCAAAGTGATATGACTTTGTCGCTGATGAAGCGGTATGATTATCCATATGCTTCGACGAATCAACGGCGTTGATTCTATTTCTTTGCTTCCTGAAAATATGCATAATAAAGCTAAAGCCTTTACGTCATAAAACAAGTCATCAGTACATTATTTTTTAATAAAAAATCCTTAAAAAATGTGATTTAAATAAAAATATGAATGGTATACAAAAAATCAAATTTAGGAATTTAAATAAGCTCTAAGGATTCGAAATAATAAGTGTTGAAGGAATATCCGACAGCCACAGACTTTTTGTGTCGATCAGGTTTTTCCAGCTTTTGCTGCTGATCAGCATGAGATCCTGTGCGTTCAGGAATTCTTTCTCGATCTTTTTTTCGTTGTATAAAGTGATATGATTCGGGGCTACCTGTTCAATGCTTCTGATCAGTTCCTTTACTTCAATATTATTCCTGATCTGTCCGGCGGCATCCAGAATAATAACCTGGGAATTGTTATTGTTGATGAGTCTTTTGGCATATTCCAGCAGGTAAAAATCACTCAGATTAAAAATCGGAACAAATATTTTTTCCGCGGTTGTAAATTCTTTATCAACAAGGATTCCCACAGGAATGGTTGCCTTCTCCAAAACCTGAAGGGTAAGATCGTCAAAAGGAGAGGTGTTGAAAATATTTCCTTTTCCTTTTACGGTGTTCAGTAATTTTTCCGGATTGATGATTTTAGTGGTAAATCCTAACAATCTTCCCAGTAAACTTCCTTCATACATAGATTTGCCAAGCATGATCAGAAGAAGATCGTAATTTCCTTTATTGGTAATATTGGTAAGATCACTTTCAACATCCGTGGAAGCTTTGAAAAGTGTTGTCACTTCAAGCTGCAGTTCCTGGGAAGTTTCAATGACGTTTTTAAACTGTTCCTGCTCAAAATTTTCTATATCGAAGGCGTGAAGTTCATCAACCGGAGCGATATTCATGGCAGTAACACTTTTGTTCCCGTTCATTTTATGTGTAAAGTTATCGGCAAGTTTCAATAGCTTGCTTCCTGCTTTTGCGGTTTCAAAAGAAAGGAGGACTCTGTATTTCGTGTCATTTTCTTCCTGCTCATCTTCTTCAATCATTGATTTTTTTCCTTTGAAAATATAGTTGATAAGATCCAGGCAAGGTCCCGTCATAAACGTTGTAAATAAAGCCATAATTACCAGCATGGCAAAAAGCTCAGGACCCAATACTCCTAAATCATAACCGATATTAAGAACAATCAGTTCCGTAAGACCACGGGTATTCATTAAAGCGCCTATGGTGAGGCTGTCTTTCCAGCTTATTCTCAAAAACCTTGCGGTGAGGGCACTGCCTACAAACTTTCCGGTAACTGCTGTTAAAATGATTAACCCTCCGATTTTCCAAAGATGAGGATCATTCAATAATCCGATCTGAGTTCTTAATCCTGTAAATACAAAGAAAAGAGGTAATAATAAAACCAGGGCCACATCTTCTACTTTTTCTATGAAAAGATTTCTGAATTTAACGTTTTCCGGCATAATGGCCCCTGCCATGAATGCACCAAAGAGAGCGTGGATACCGATTACTTCTGTTGCATAAGAAGAGATGATAAGGACTAAAAAGAATATGGCAACCAGTGATTTATTAATGAAGCCTTTCCCTTTCTGCGATTCTGCAATTCTGTTCAGGAATGGTCTCACCGCTTTTATCATAATGAACACATACAGAACAGCCATTAAGATAACAAATAAAGAACCTGAAAAAGATCCTGCTTTTACCACAGCAATTACGGCTGCCAGGATACACCATGCTGTAATATCATCTGCTGCTGCACAGGTGATCACTACGGTTCCTATTTTGGTTTTGTGAAGGTTACGCTCCTGAACGATTCTTGCAAGAACCGGAAAGGCCGTGATGCTCATGGCAATCGCTATAAATAAAGCAAATGAGCTGAACTGAATTCCTTCCGGTGCAAATTCCTTATAAATGAAATAAGAAAGACCTACTCCTAAGGCAAAAGGAAAAATAATACTTGCGTGGCTGATCACTACGGCATCGTGAGCTTTTTTTCTTAGAACACTCAGGTCAAGTTCCATTCCCACGATATACATGAAAAGTATCAGCCCGATCTGGCTTAAAAACTGTAGATTGGGAAGAGATTCCTTAGGAAAGATAAAGGCAGAAAGTTCCGGGAAGTAAAGCCCGAAAAGGGAAGGTCCTAAAACAATACCGGCAATCATTTCACCAATTACGGAAGGCTGTTTCAGTTTTATGCAGATCCACCCGAAAAGTTTGGCAACCAGAATAATGGTGACAATCTGGGCAAGAAGAAGTGCTAAAGGATGGTGAAGATTCGTCAGAAAAGAATCGGTAAAGTTTTCCCACATCGTAGTTCCCGTAGTGGTGTTGGGAGTAATGTTTTCCCCGGTTTCCAGTGTTTTCCCTTCAACAAAAAACCAGTACATCAGGCAGGAAAAGAAGGCAATGGTGCTGATGTAAAAGATAATATTTTTGTATTTCCCCAAATTCATAATTCCGATATTTAATGCAAAGTTGATAAGAATATAGTTATGTTAAATATTCTTTTTTTTAAAATGTAATGAATGTTCTAAAAAATGTAATAAAATCTATCTGAAAGAATAGCCTACTCCGACTCCTGCTTTCCAGCGGCCATTCTGTTCAGCCGTTTTGGAATTATAATAAACTGGAATCTGCAAGGCTATCTTTTGGTAAACAATGGTAAGTCCGGCACCAAGAGTTGGCATGATGGCGCTGTTTTTGGTGCCCGGCGATCGGTCTTCTTTAATCCTGACTGAGGGAAGCATTCCTGCAATAAACTTCAGACTTTTCCGGGTCAGGCTGATATTCGGTCCCGTAAAATTGATAAATGCCCCTCCGTCTGCATATCCGGCCACGGCAGTTCCGTCGAAAAATGAAGCTTTGATCTTTTGATCAGTCCCCTGGGAAAAGCAGAGTCCGGATATGAGAATACCTGCTGCATACAAAAGGTGTTTCATTATAAAATCATTTAATCAAGGCAAAAATACAGCGGATAAACAATTCAGACAGGGGCGATGTAATGAAACTACCGGATTCTGCACCAAAACACGGAACGTTTGAAAAATCTATTTTCCAAATAACTCCATTAATGAATTTTTATAAGCTTCTCCGATTTGTAGTTTAAGAAAATGATCTCCTTCCGCAGGAATGGTCGTAATTATTTCATTGGTGGAAAATACTTTGATAGAAGAGAGGGCGATGATCTCTTTTTTGTTCACCTGGGCAAAATCTTTAGCAGGAAGCATTTCCAGTAAAGTTTTAAAGCTGAGGTTTTTCAGGACAATATCCGTTCCGTCATTCAGGATGATATCTTTATCCCGGCTGTCGATTTCAGAGGTTTTAATATAAGCGATCTGCTCTGTGAAGATGATGGTTTTCCCGATATTGGTATTCCATTCTATAAAATCTTTTTTAGGAGGAACAGAAACCAGTTCTTTGGCCTTTTCAAAGGCCTGGATCAGCCGTTCTTTTTTTATAGGCTTCCTGACGTAGTCTACAACATTCAGGTCAAAAGCTTCTGCCGCGTATTCCTTGTAGGCTGTGGTAAAGATGATTTTTTTTGTGTCTGAGATCAGTTCGGCCACCTGAAGTCCGGTCATTCCCGGCATTTCAATATCGAGGATACAGAGATTGCAGTCGATGCTACCTATTTCGTTTAAAAATATTTTAGGATCATTGAAGGCCTTTACTACTTCCACGTGATCAATCTGTTCACAGAGAAGCTTCAGATAGCTGATCGCCAGCAGCTCGTCATCAAGAATAACGCATTTTATCATAAAATTCTCCCAGGTTTATTTTTAATTCGGCGGTGAAGATACCGTTTTTTGAACTTTTTTCAAGCTGATAACAGTTGCTGTAAATCATTTTCAACCGCTGATCCAGAGACTGGCTGCCAAAGCCGCTCTTCTCTTTTTCCAGAATATTCTTCAGCGAGGCTTTATTGCTTACTTTCATGGTAAACATACTGCTTTCCAGTTCCATATAAATGGAAATAAAAGAATCCTGTGCCAGAAAATCGGTGTGCTTAAAGGCATTTTCAATAAGATCTACGGAAATCAGCGGGGCAAAAACTTTTTCCTCATACACCGCATCAGATTTATTGATCCTGGATTTGATCCTGAAATCAAACAGAGGATTGATTTTGATTTTATTGATTTCGATAAGACTGAGGGCAAAATTAAGTTCCTCTTTCGGGCTGACGAATTTGTTGTTGCTTTCGTATAAAATATAATCCAGAACATTGGCCAACTTATCCAGCGACATATACGTCTGGTAGGCATGAGACTGTACGGAATTGAGAATGTTTTTAAACAGATGCGGATTCAGCTTGGTGCCGATGTGTTCCAGCTGTACCTCATTCAGCTTCTGCTCAATGAGTTTATTGGTTTCGGAAAGTCTTGTATTCCGCTGCCGGATCTTGCTGTTCTGGCTGAACAGATAAATACTCACGGTCAGCAAAAAGAAAATGGCAAATACCCCAATGAATATCAGATAATCGTGAATCATGTAGTAATTGCCTCCCATAGATCGTTATTTAGCTGTTGCAAAATTAAAAAAGATCAGCGTACGTTCTGAAAGAATAAAGATGATTTTTTGGACCGGAAGTTAATTTCTGAAAGCCCGAATTCTTTATCTGAGCTTTTTCAGGCTGTTCAGTGTTGCGCTTTCTTCACACTTTTCAAAAGTGATCTCATATAGCGGATTTTTTTCAGGATATAGGAGTACATAATCCGGGCACGGTTTTTTCTGTGCGTGGCTTCTGTCAAAATCAATCTTTCCCTGCGTAATGAGGCTGTCTTTCACAAACTTTTCATCGATCTTATAAGTGCTCATTCCTGTTTTGAAGTCTTCAGAATACCTGAAATCTTTGGACAGGGTTTCTGCAATTACACGGCTGTTAGGCAGGTAACCGCTGCAGCTTGCTCCTTTTTTGTTGAGGATAAAAAATACGATAAGGAGCCCCGGAACAAGGCCTATTAAGTAGAATTTCAGTTTTTTCATTAGAAAATTAAAAGATTGATATCATGGTAGGTCAGTCCGAAACGGTCGCAGATGATCTTTTTCGTGTGCCTTCCTTTATACATGTATAAGCTCTGCTTCATTTCATTTTTGCGGATCAGCATATTTTCAAAGCCGCCTTCTTCATCGTAATTCAGAATATAGGAAAGGAAGAAATTAGAAATGGCTTTTGTGGTGGTTCTCGGCATTCTTGAAGTAAGATTCGGAAGCCCGCAGTGGATCACCCCATGTTTGATGATGTAAGGATCTTCCATGGTGGTAAGCTCGGAAGTTTCAATTACTTTACCGTTATCAATGGTAATATCAATGATTACGCTGCCCTTTTTCATTTTCATGACCATATCTTCGGTAACGATAGGTGTCATATTCAGCCTTGGAAGAGCGCCGATCACCACATCTGCCCGTCTGAGACTTTTGCTGAGTTCTTTAGGATCAATGATTGAGGTAGGAACGCGGCTGTCTACAAGTGTGTGGAGCCTTCTCAGCTTGGAAAGAGAATTATCAAAAACCCTTACACTTGCACCTAGTCCGATCGCTGCTTTAGTGGCAAATTCACCTACAATTCCGGCTCCTAAAATAACCACTTCGGCAGGTCTTACTCCCGTGATTCCGCCCAGCATCAGGCCGTTTGAAAGCGCCAGCAGTTCCGATGCATATAAAATGGAAACCGTTCCTGCAATTTCGCCCACCAGCCTTACGAGGGCCAGCTGTTTGTATTCATCAACAATAAATTCAAAAGCAATGGCATTAATCTTTTTCTCTGCCAGTTTCAGGAAATAATCCTTATCTCTCAGATTGATCTGAAGTGCTGAAACCAGATACGTATTGGGCTTCATGTATTCAATTTCATCTTCAGTAGGAGGATTAACCTTTAAAATGAGATCCTGGCCGAATGCTTCCTTCGGATCATTGGTGATCCTGGCACCCGATTCGGAATACTGGATATCTGTAAAAAAAGAGCCCTGTCCGGCACCGGATTCAACAATGATTTCGTGGCCGTGTTCTACCAATACCTGTACGGCATCCGGAGTAATGCAGGTTCTCCTTTCATTGAGGCAGGTTTCTTTAGGAATCCCGATACTGAACTGCTTTCCTTTCCTGATCACCTCAAGCTTTTCTTCTTTAGGCATCAGCTCTTCTTCAGTGAAAGGAGTAAAAATATTTGTAGTACTCATTTTAAATATAAATTAGGTCTTACAGATCGTTATTTTACCATTGAATTAGTAAGCAAAGATACATAATATTTAATCGAATGTGATTTCTCTTTCGTCTCCCGTATTGATGATGCTCATTGTGTGGTAATTAAGCCCGTAGAGCTCCTCTTCATACACTTCCGGCCATTCTATGATGCACAGAAAAGCGTTATCCAGGTACTCTTCGATCCCGATATCATAGACTTCTTCAATATTTTTAAGGCGGTAAAGATCAAAATGGTATATCTTTCCTTTCGGGGTATTGTATTCATTCACGATGGAATAAGTGGGTGAATTCACCTCATCATTACTTCCCAGGCTTTTAAGCAGGAATTGAGTGAAGGTGGTTTTTCCTGCACCCAGGTTTCCTTTAAGCAAAAGGATGTTATGCTTTAATTCAGGAATAATACTGTTAACAATGATCTGCCAGTCTTCAAGGGTCTGTATGGTATAGTTCATGATGCATTTAAATTTATAAAATATCAATAACAGGCTATTCCGGTCATCATATATCGGGGCAAATTTAATTCTAAATTGCAAGCAAAACAAAAACCGGCCTGAAAATACTCCAGACCGGTTTCCCTATGAAATGTCACAAAATTATTTTTTGATCACTTTATGGATTAAAGATTCCCCGTTATCCAGAATTATCTTCAGAATATACAGGCCTGACGCCGTTCCTTCCAGAGATATTTCCTGAACCTGACCGCCCTTCTTTACCAGCTGTCCGGAAAGCGTATACAGTTCAAAAGATTTTACTTTTTCCTTGGCATCGATTTTAATGTAAGAATCTGCCGGATTCGGGTAAATTTTTATTTTTTCTTTTACCGTTTCCAGGGTAGAAAGTGCATCTGCTGTCCTGATTTCAAAATTATCGAAAGAAAGATCATAGTCACCGGCTGTTCTGCTGGCATTGATTCTAACTTTCACAAACTGGTTCTGGTATGCAGCAAGGGAATAGGTTTTTTTGATGTAACCTCCAGTCCCTGCTTCATTATCAACGGTACCGATGGTGGTCCAGGATGTTCCGAAATCCGAAGAGATCTGAACTTCAAAATTTCCCCAGTCCGTTAATGGGGTATAAGGAGCATTGAAGTTACTCTGTTTGTAATAGAAGCTTAATTCATAATCAGCGGCATTCAAAGGTCCTACATTAATAGTGCTGAATGTTGCGGAAGGCGCACTGCTGAAAAGATTTTTATAAAGATTGGTGTTGGAAGCTCCGTTTCCTGTTGCTCCCCTGGTGGTTCCCAGAGAGAAAGACTGGGAGCCGCTTCCATAGCTCCATCCGGCCGGATAGCTTGAAGTCATGAACTCTTCTTTCCACGGAGCGGTGGCAGTAGGAATGGTGGTAAAGGAGACTGATTTCCACGGACTTTTTTCACCCGGAGAACAGATCCTTCTGATCCAGAAATAATATGTACCGTTTGAAAGTCCGGAAATATCTGTAGATGCTGTTCCTGAAGCAAGAGGAATAAAGGTGTTCGTTTCCGCCGGAGGAGTATTGAGTGTAGAAACGAAATATTCATATCCTGAAGCAGGCTCCTGGTTATTGGCATTCGTCCATGAAATATGAGCTCCGTTATAAGTTTCCGTACCTTTGGTTACGGTAGCCAGTTCCGGACAGGTAGGAACCGTTTCCCAGATCACATCATCCACATACATATAAGACCAGGTTCCTCCGTCTATTCTTCTTATTCCCAGGTGATTGGCGGATCCGGTGTAATTGTTCACATAAACAATATATTCATCATAAGTGGTGGTAAGAGGCACGGTCTCAATGATTTCCAGTCCTGCAGAAGCCGTGTTTCCTGTTAAAGCAACAACCTGAAGCTGGGTATCTGCGGATGTTCTTTTGGCTTTGAAGCGCAACCTGTGTGTACCTGCGCTGATGTTTGTAAGCTCCGGACTTACAAGAATAATTTTTGTATCCTCATCTGAAGTGGAAGCCCCGTTACCATAGAAACTTATGTTGTTCGGAGATGAATTGGCTTCTGTTGTGGTTACATTGATGGTTGGTGTAGAACTGTTGCTGGAAGTCAGAATTTTACTCCAGCAGTTAGGAATGGTATTTCCTGTTACTGTATCAAAATTTTCATAGAATGATGAAACGGGTGTACACGTGGTATAAATGCTGGATGGTGACGAATAAGAACTTTCACATTGCGAGGTCACACTTTTCCCTCTGATGAAATACTGTGTATTAGGCTGAAGTCCTGAAATATGGATGGAGAGGTCGGTACTATTCAAAGTAAAAGGAGATCCGGCCACCATAGTATTGAAATTAGTGTCAGAGGCTACTTCAATAACAGTATTTACGGGAAGAGCGTTCCCATTTTCAGGAGCAGGCCAGCTGATGTCAAAAGAATCTGTTGCTGCATTGGAAGTCGTGATGCTGTTTACCGTGATCGGGCAGTTGGTTACAGAAGCCGTCAGAGGATTTTGTACATTGTATAAAGGTCCTCCTGTACAGTTAGAATTCACTGCATAAACTGTATAGGTATACTGGTTGTTTCCACGGATGCCATGGTTGTAGTTATTCTCGAAAGAAGTATTCGGTCCGTAATAAGCAACGTAGCTGTTGAGTGAAGTATTGTTTCCTGTGGTATAGGTTGTTCCGTTTACCGGAGCATTCGGAGTGCTTCCCTGCGGATTTCTGAGAACAAGATAGCGGTCAGCTGCCGGGGAAGCTGGAGTAAAGCTTCCGTTGATAATAATTCCGGAGTTGGTTAAAGCTAGGTTTGAAGGCTGTGAAGCCGGCTCTGTGCAGGCAGAAGGAGCAGTCCAGTTGAACGTTAAACCCTGTGAAGGAAGGAAATTATAGTTAGTGGCAATTCCTGCTGAGGAATAGGTTCCTGCTATCGTATTGTTCCAGTTGCTTCCTGCATTTCCCGAAGCTGTTCTGTTGATATAATCACTGCTCGTTGTTCCTCTTAATCCCGTTTTGGCATTGGTCGCACTTGGACTTCCCTGGAAATTGAGACCATATACATATTGTATGCTTCCGTTCTCATGAAGCCGGGCCTGGAAATTCCAGTCGTGATGCGAAGAAGCCGTTGCCGGAAAGGAAGCATAAGGTCTGAAATGGCTCCATTGAACAACGAATTCACGGTTCGGAGCACTTCCTACCACTGCATAATCTATTGATCCGGTCAGGTTATTGATGTTATAAAGAGATTCCAGATCAGCAGCCAGAGGAGAAATTACCCCTTCATATGATACTCCGGAACCGATAGGATCGGTGGATGATGTGGCTGTACTTCCGAAACTGATAAATCCGTTAGCGTGAACCTTTACAGAATTAAAGCTGTTTCCGTTAAAAGGGAAAGCAAAAGGAATAGCATTATCCAGAGTGTAGACATTATCGTCAAGTACTCCTGAACCTGTTGATGCTGTTGCCGTGGCAATATTGGTAGAACCGGACAAGGGAGTATAAGTCCCCTGATTCTGTGAAAATGAATAATAAGAAACCGTCTGTGCGTCCACTGCACTCCATCCTGAAAAGGCAAGAACCGCAATCATGCTGAACGGATTTCGTGATAACCGTTTAAAAAATTGAGTTGTAATCATGCTTAGTGTTTATATTTTACCTCACAAACTTATTATTTTTAATTAGAATCAATATAAATAATGTTAATGATTTAAATCATTCTTTTTTCTGAAGTTTTTTTCTTCCAACTAAATATTTAATTTTACACTATGATTTCCAAGCAGACCATAGATAAAATTTTCTCAACGATACGGGTAGAAGAGATAGTAGGAGAGTACGTTCAGTTGAAAAGAGCGGGGTCTAACTTCAAAGGGCTCAGTCCGTTTCATGATGAAAAGACGCCCAGCTTTGTTGTTTCTGCCAGTAAGCAGATCTGGAAGGATTTCTCTACCGGAAAAGGAGGGACGGCCATTTCTTTCCTGATGGAGATTGAAAACTTTACCTACCCTGAAGCCCTCCGCCATGCAGCCAAAAAATACGGCATCGAGATTGAAGAAGATCAGCGTGAATTTTCGGAAGAAGCCAAAAACGCCCAGTCAGAACGTGATCAGCTGTATAAAATCCATGAAGTGGCCAATACTTATTTTCAGGAAATCCTCTGGGACTCTGAGGAAGGAAAAAGTATAGGTCTCGCGTATTTCAGGGAGCGTGAACTGAAAGATGATACCATCCGGAAATTTCAGCTGGGGTATTCACCGGAGAAGAAAAATGCATTCACCGCTTATGCGCTGGAAAAAGGATATACCAAAGAAATACTGGAGAAATCAGGACTTTCGATATTTCCGGAAAATACGCCTGCAGGCGTAGACCGCTTCCGGGAAAGGGTTATTTTCCCGATTCACAGTTTTTCAGGAAGAGTTTTAGGATTTGGAGCCAGAATATTAAAGAACAACGTTAAAACTGCCAAATACCTCAACTCCCCGGAAACGGAAATTTATCACAAGTCCAACGTTCTTTACGGGCTTAACCAGAGTAAACAGGCTATTTCAAGGAAAAACGTCTGTCTTTTGGTAGAAGGGTATATGGATGTGATTGCACTTCATATGTCCGGGATCGAGAATGTGGTGGCCAGCTCCGGAACTTCGCTCACGACTGAGCAGATTAAGCTGATCAAAAGGCTTACGGAAAATGTAACCATTCTTTTCGATGGTGATAATGCCGGAATCAAAGCCAGCTTCAGAAGTATCGATATGCTTCTGACGGAAGGAATGAACATCAGGGTTCTGCTGTTCCCTGAAGGAGATGATCCCGATTCTTTTGCCAGAAAACATCCGCAGGAATATGTAGAAAAATTCATCGAAAATGAAGCGATGGACTTTATCGATTTCAAGGCGGAAATCCTGTTGAAAGATGCCGGAAATGATCCTATTAAAAAGGCAGAAGCCATCCGGAATATCGTAAAATCGGTGTCTTTTGTTCAGAATGCCCTGAAAAGAGAGGTTTATCTGAAAGAAGTTTCCAATAAATTCGGACTTTCGGAGCAGAGTCTCTTCAACGAGCTGGATGTTCAGAAACAGATTTCACAAAATCAGACCCAGCATGTTCAGCAGCAAAAGGAAAAGGCAACCCCCAAAATGGAGCTTGTACCTCCGGATGAGGAAAAAGGAGACCCTTTCCTGTATGATGTTCTTTTTATGGAGAATAAACTGCTTGATCATATGCTGATGTTCGGAGATGTTGTTTTAAAAAGGAGAAACGAAAAAAACGAAGAATATCAGATTACCGTGATTGAGGAAATTCTTCATCATTTTGAAGATGAGCAGTATGAATTTCTGGTAAAAAGCAATGAAATCATCATCAACCAGGTAAAAGAAGGCATTCAGAAAGACGAGCTGAGAAGCGGAAACTTTTTTATCTCTTTTATGGATGAAGAGATTACCTCCAAAGTGGTAGACGCACTGATGCCGATGGATGATCTTGAAAACTGGGCTTCCCGGAATATTTATCCTCCCAATTACGGCGATAAAATAGCGGAACAGGTAACAGGGGATGTTCTGCTTCACAAATACAGATATATCGATTATCTGATCAGGGAAACAGCACAGGAACTGGATCAGTTCAGCAATACCGACGAAACAAAATACTTCGAGCTCATTAAAAAAATCACTTTGCTGAAACAGGCTTCCATGAAATTAAGTGAAATTATAGAATATTCTCCCATCAAAGGAATTTATGTAAGCCGTAAAAAATAATCCTACAGACTTAAGAACAGAAAATTAAGTTTCTGTGACAAAAAGTCCTATAAAATTTTAGGAATAAAAGTTGTAATTTAAACTTTGAAAAAATCAGTATAATAATACATAATAGAAATATGGACATTAAAAAAGAATTCAGAGATTTCTCTGTAAAACATTTAGGAAACAACGGTCTGGTTACCGATCAGTATATGGGAATGTATGGTCCTACCAATCTTACCCCTTACATCATGGAAGAAAGAAGATTAAACGTTGCTCAAATGGACGTTTTCTCACGTTTGATGATGGACAGAATTATTTTCCTGGGAACAGGGATTGATGATCAGGTAGCCAATATCGTAACGGCACAGCTTTTATTCCTTGAAAGTGCAGACCCTTCAAAAGATATCCAGATCTATATCAATTCTCCGGGTGGCAGCGTTTATGCCGGGTTAGGAATTTATGATACGATGCAGATCATCAAACCTGATGTAGCCACAATCTGTACGGGTATGGCTGCTTCAATGGGAGCTGTATTACTGGTTGCCGGAGAGAAAGGAAAACGTTCGGCTCTTAAGCACTCAAGAGTAATGATCCACCAGCCTTCAGGAGGGGCACAGGGGGTGGCTTCCGATATGGAAATCAACCTTAGAGAGATGTTGAAATTAAAGCAGGAGCTTTATGAGATTATCGGCCACCACTCAGGACAAACTTATGAGTGGGTAGAAAAATCTTCCGACAGAGATTACTGGATGACTTCTGAAGAAGCTAAAGGTTATGGTATGGTAGACGAGGTTTTACAGAGATCTACAGAGAAAAAATAATGTGTTCTTTAGAATGAATGAAAACGCACCGATCAGGTGCGTTTTTTTTGTTATATACTTTTGATTAGTAGTGTTTTGTGGGCGTATTTAAACCTCGTATGTTTGTTTAATGATATAAGAACTACAAAAAAAAGAAGAACTTTGTTATTATCATAAAAAGAGTAACGGGATATGAGAGTAAATTATAAACCAAGATAACCTTAAGTATATCGTCTGTTAGAGTTCTATTCATATCCTTTTTAATAATCCTGAATTAGTATTTAAGAAATAAAC
>JAITMC010000002.1 GCA_031277615.1 Chryseobacterium sp.
AAATATGATGTACTGTTTGCAAATATTCCTGTTGAGTTACTTTTAAAGAGATTAGGAAGATTTAAATAATTATAGTTTATACTTTTAATGTTCTTATCCAAATGCTCCGTCATATTCCCATTATCATCATATTTAATCAAATTTCCTCCTCCGGGATAACCTGACAGGTTCTGTGAGGCATCATTTACATTCAAAAGTCTGTTTCCGTCATAGGCATAACGCAGATTATCAATATTGACGGCAAAGCCTGAAGTGGTATTAAGGCTATTTCTGGATAACAGGGTGATGTTTCCATTTAAATCGTACTCAAGGTATTCGTCGTAAAAGCTTTTTTCAGGTACGGTTGTAGAGGGTTCGGTATAGTGTCCGAACATAAGCCTGTTCTGATTGTAATAGCTGTAGGAATATCTTTTCAGGATGTTATCATTGGTGGTCTGCCAGTCTACTTCGGAGATATTCCCATTGTATCTTGGGGGGGCGTAGGCGGTATTCACGGGGTTGTTGTACCGGATGGTGTAGCCAAAGAGTTTTCCGTTCAGGTTTTCGGGATCATTGATTTTGGTCATCCAGCCTCTGATGTTGTACTGGTAGTTGATGGTCTGTAATGGTGATCCTGGACTGGTTCCTCCTACTTTTTTTACCTCAAGCTGGGAAAGTTCATTGTAGGTGTTCTGGGCCAGAATTTCTTCGGGGTTGTTGTCTACCTGGTGTTTATGAACGAGCAGCCTGTTCTGGTGGTCGTAGGTAAAGTTTTCGGTAATGTTTCTTTCGGTATCGGTGTTTAGTCTTTTATGTTTTGTTGTGGTTTTCTGGACTACGCCTGCAAAATCCAGTTTGGATTCTGTCCGGGTATAGCCGCCCAGGTGGTTGATGGAATGGGAACCGATGGTTCTTCCTTTGGTGTCGTAATAGGTGTAGTTTTTGGTCCAGTTGTCGTCTTCGATGTTTTTTACCAGGCTCATCACGGGCAGTCCTTTGGTGCTTCTTCCTTGCTGGGAAGGGGTTTCCGTTAAAACGGGTTCTCCTTCAATGGATGTTGGGAAGGCTGGGTTGAAGCTGTAGGCAGGAGTAGTGTCATAATAATTGACACTCAGGATATCTGAAACCATCCAAAGAAAATAAATATTGGTATAATAAACAGTCATTCCATTCCGTTCAAATCCTCCCGGATCTCTGTCTTCGGCAATGACCAGGTCTTTGATTTCATTTTGTCTTCCTGCTCTTTCTCCACCGGTCAGGAATCCTGTATAAGCAACTCTCCCCTGCTTGTCATATTTGGTGATGAGCCATTTGTCGGCTGCCCTCAGGTTGGCATCCTGGGTAAGCACTAGCCGGTCAGCTTTATCATAGGCCATGTATTCCCAGCCTTTGCCGGGTAGTTTTTTTTCTACGAGACGGTTTCTGCCGTCATAGCGGTACTGGTAGTACAGGTTTTCTACGGTAGCGGGTTCTATGGTGGGGGCTGAGGCTAATGGCGGAATGACAAAGGCCAGCTGGTCGTATTCGTTATAGACGTAATAGGTGTCTGCATTTTCGGTGGTATTTAATACTTTACGGGATAAGAGAAGCTGGCCTCTGCCGTTTTTGAATTCGATGGTGGTATTGCCGTCTTCGTCGGTGATGGTGTTTTTGTAAAGTTGTGAAGGGCCAAAGTAATGGTTAAGCTGGATGGAGGTCTGGGTTCTGCCATCGATCCATGTGGTGGTGGTTTCGTATTGTCTTACATAGTCTTCATGAATATTGGCGTCATAGTTAAATTTTACGGGTTTTCCGGTCCAGTCATTGCCGACCTGGATCTGCTGCTGGATTCTGTCTAAGGGTGAGTTTTCCAGAATTTTTTCGGAGTAGATTTTTTCGGTTCCGTAAGGGGTTCCCGGGGCATTGGCTAAGGGGTTGGGAGTGATGGCTCCGTTCAGGGTGCCTGACTGGGGAACGGGAAGGTAGTCTTTGACCTGTCTTCCGAATGGGTCGTATTCGATATGGGTGACGATGTCTTTTCCTTGTGGGGAGGCTTTTACGTTAATGATTTGTTTGGGTCTTCCAAGCCCATCAAAGTACTGGACGGTTTCGGAGGTTTTGGTGGGCTGGGTTCCGTTATAGTCTAAATAGGTTCTGGACTGGATATAGTTTTCGGTAGGGGTAAGCTGGGCATGGACTAAGCCGGAAAGCAGCAGGGTTCCTATCGGGATGATGTATTTTTTCATCGGTTCTTAGTTTTTATAGTGGTATTGGTATTCTTTTAACACTTTTCCGTTGGCATCTACTACTTTTTCAAGACGATTGGCGGAGTCGTAAAGGTAAACTTCCCTGATTCCTGATGGTGGCGTAATGCTTCTTACTCCAATCAATGGATCATAAGAATAAGTCGTAATCTGGTAACCGGATAATGCGGAATGGGTTCTGAAGCTGTCTAATGCAGAGATCAAAGCTGATTCTGAGGCTTCGGAACCGGTCTGAGCATCGGAATTGGAGGTGTTTACAATACTGTCAATAAGGTTTTGTGGAATATCCTGTAGTTTTGCACCTTCTATTTTGGCAATAGGCTGGGTTTGGTTATAGCCCCAGATGATCGAGACAGGCACACCATTTTTAACAGTATATTGAAGCAAATTTCCTTTAAAATCATATTGATTATAGGTTATCTCGGTAGTTCCAACAGTAGGGTTTTGAGGTTCATAAGATAGCGTTGAAGTAGGCAGTAATGTTGTTGGACCATCATATTTTGTTTCTATTTTACTGGTAATTTTGCCAGTTGTATCATTTAAACTTTTCTTTTTTACGATTGTTGTTTCTAATGGAGTAGCGATTATATTCGCATTCAGAAGTTTTTGATTATTTTTTTCAAAAGCATACTGATAATGGGTTTCCATTATGCTTTGATCCGGTAACTTTGTTGATAAAGTTATCAGCTCATGGTGATTTGGATTATAATAATATTCATTTTCTGTACTTATCAATGAATTATTAAAATATTCTTTATTACTATCATTTTTAATTTTATTAGTGTAGGTATATATATAATTAATTCTACCTCCACTAAAATTTAAAGAACTATTTCTTATTGGATCTGATGAAGGAGGCCCTGCTGAGAAACCTGACTCCAATAATAAACTATCTTTTTTTATAAATTCATATTCATAAGAATTTTCTTTTATCTTATCATTGTTATTGTTAAAAAATATTTTTCTTTCAAGAACTCCTCTTCTGAAATCTGGCTTATAAATATTCATATATGGATATTTTAATTCTTTTGCTTGCTTATATCCATTTGAATAGTTTGTACACCATCCATTATTTGGCGTGCATGTAATTAATTTACCATGTTTGTTTGGAAATTTGTCAAAATTTGAATAATAATATTCTATTCTGCCTTTACTTTCAACATTTTCAACAACCTTAGAATATAATACGGTGCTACTATTCGAAAGTTCTAACCCTACTACCAAAGCATGTGAACCATTATCTGATGGTGGTATAAATCCTGCAATTAACCCTGATGATTTTCCATTATCAAGCTTATATTCATAATTCACTTTTTTTGTTAATAAATTATTATCTAACAATTCCATTGATTTAACTCTGGCAGATCCTAAGATGTAATCTGAATCTAAATAATTAAACTGGTCATTCTCATAGGCCAATTTCATTTCCCCACCTGTAGGATATTTAACATTTGTTAATAAGCCAATCAATGAAGACATGTTGGAAGATAAATCAATATCACCATATACATTCGTTACTGTTTGATTATGTAATTTGAAAGGTAAATAGTTATCTTCTGTCAGATGTGCATAATAATAAAACTTACCATGTGGATAATAACTTGCGTTTGGAGCAACCGATCCTGCTATAGCATCTGAAAACATCCTTAAGTCAGAATTATTTCCATTAAAATAACCAGCATAATCAATCTTACTGGATGACCTTCTAGGAAATTTATAATCAGAATTTCCATTATCATAAGTAAAAATGTAATCACCTGACTTAGAATCTGTAATGCGATCTAATCTAAGTCTATAGCAATCGTAAGGATCATCACAGGTTTCATTAGAAATAAAATATGAATGATGAAAAGTAAAGGTATTTATTATAACTCCACTAAATTTATTTGCAACTGTAATTGCTTTTAAACGTCCTCCGGCATAGTCAATTCTATTTTCATCATATGAGAATATTATTTCTACATCATTTGATAAGATTTTCTTTAATCTTTTCGTATTACCATACAATGTTACACTTCTTGTATTATAATAACGATTATTAGAAAATCCCCTTACCAGTCCTCCCATATTAAAGTCATCGGTATAGTGGCTGTCGTTTCTGATTAATTGGGGATGCAGGTAATTATTAGTAAAACTTTCATATTGATAATTAATTACATTATTAGAGTTTGGAGATATTATTTCAGACAACTTCCAGTTGGAATCATTAAAAGATATTCCATCAGGCAACCAACCATTTAAGGCACCTATACTATAATTTTTAGTAAGAATACCTGTAGGATCTATAAACTTATATGTAAATCCTTTATTCGAAGTAAAAGAGAACTTTTTAATATTTGCATTTCGCTCATGATCATATTCCCCACCAATACCAGTGTTGTAATTTTCTCTTTTCACAAACTCACTTTTTATAAATTGTTCTTCAAAGAAAACTGGTTTAAATCTATTAGTAAGGTAATTACAATTATCATATGGACATACACTTAAATCCTTTTCGAGATAAAATTTATTTCTGAGTCCTGGTGCATTAATTATATAAAAATCTGGAGAAAAATCTTTTCGCCAAGAAGTATCGACACCGAGTTGTGGATTATTTGATGGAATAAGATAACCGTTTAATGTTCTGTAGGGTATAGGTGTAGGTTCAAATTGGATATCATCATATAAGGTAGTATTGAGATCAAAATCATTTAAATCATTCACCTGGCACTCAACACTTCCATCACCAACCAACGACCATCCTAATCCTATATTTGAGGCAATATCGGAAACCTTATTACCTTTAGTATTATAGGTTAGAGAAACTGGTATTTCAAGACCATCCATTTTAATGGTGTAGATAGGGATGTTAATATTTGTTCCTCCCGCAGCTTCAATATTAGGAAATTCGCTAAACCTTAATAGGCTTGCCTTTTCAGGTACCGTAGTATTGGGAAACGCATAATTAGATTTGAAATAATTTAATCCTCCTTCTTGAGATAGAATCATATTATAACCCGAGAGTAGTATTAAGAATAATCTGAATTTCATTTTAGTATTATTTTTTAATTAGCTTAGTATTTGCCGTTTTATTTTTCTCCGTTTTAATCGTCACCAGATACGCTCCCTGAACCAGATTCTGCGTACCGATCTTCGCCACCTTATTCTTCGTTTTCACCATCTGAATCTGCCTTCCGCTCATATCATACATTACAATATCCGCTTCTTTGAAATCAAAGCCTATTTCTACGTAAGCATAATCTGTTACTGGATTTGGATAGATTTTGATATCCTGCTTTTCGATCAGCTTGTCAATCTGGCTGTCTCCAAGCTTGACGATCTTCCAGTTTTCTTTTCCCAATTCTTCGGCACTGGTTCCGGCAAGAATAATGGAACCGTCTTTGTTTAATTTAATATCGGAAAGCCGTTCTTCTTTTTTTCGGGATTCGCCTTTAACATACTTTCTCCACTGCTCATTACCGTCATGGTCCAGGTACAGCATCCAGAAGGTTTCATCGTCTTTTTCTATTCGGCCTTCCGCATGGGTATAGCCTCCGAGCAGAGTTCCTTTAGAAGTTTTATCATCGGCTGAATGAATGACGCTCATTCCCATCAGGATGTCACGGTTCTTAAAATTGTAGGATTTCTGCCACTGTTCTTCGCCTCTTTCGTTTAAAGCAATCAGCCACAAATCGGTACCTTCTTCTATGCCTACGGTTTTGTTTCCTGATCTTTCGGATCTGGATTCACCGCCGATGATGTAGCCGGTTGATGTTAAAGCCAGTGTTCGTAAGTGATCATCTGCTTTTCCTCCATAGTTCTTTTCCCATTCCACTTTGCCGTTTTTATCCAACTTGACGATCCAGTAATCGCCCTCACCGGAGTTGCTGCTGGCTTTTGGCTTCTGGCTGATGGCTATTGAAGGTGAAGATTTTTCAGCAGATGTTTTGTTTACAGGATTTCCTCCCGAACCCGCATCCTGAAGTTCGTTGCTTCTTGAATACATCCCTACAAGGACACCCCCATCCTTTGTAGGGATCATTTTCTCTACTTCATCCAATCCTTTTCCGCCTAAGATTATTTGGGAAATTTCTTTTCCGTTTTTATCCAGTCTGATGATCCAGGCATCTTTGGAGCCATAGCCTTTGGAAGAGTTCTGGACATTTCCGGCAACGAAAAATCCTAAATCTATAGTCTGAACGACTGCTCTGGCTTCTTCATCGGAAGAAGTTCCCAGGGTTTTCTGCCATAGTTCATCGCCAAATTCATTGAGTCTTATGAGCCAAATGTCTGATCCTCCTTTGGAATCATCTTTTTTGTCCAGTCCTTTCCCGGAAAATGACGTACCTGAAACAAGAAATCCTCCGTCCTGCGTGGCTACAGAAGCTGATAAATAATCATGATTCTCCCCGGAAATGTATTTTTCCCAAACCTCTTCGCCTTGCTGGTTGAGTTTGATTAAATGAAAATCGTATCCATTATTAGGTTGTTTATTTCCGGCTGCCTGCGAATGGGTTTTCGCCTGGATAGAACTGCCGGTAATAAGATACTGCTGATCGATAGTTGTAGTGATCTGGCTCAGAAAATCCTGTGTAGAGGATTTGATGTTTTTCTGCCATAAGACCTCCTGAGCTGATAAACCCAGAACTGTGCATAGTATCAATGCACTCATGTAGAGTTTTTTCATGTGTTTTAATATTATTTTACAAATTTAACATTAATTGGCTTATATTAAAGTCCCAATACAAAGAATTAATACGATTTTTATCACTTAATGGTGTATTTCATATCAATATAAATCTCTGTTTTACAAATATATTCCGATACAACGACAAAACATGTCGTATTATTTCCAAAATAAAAAAATGATCAAATTCCAACAGCTAGCAACCATTATTATTTTAGAAAACAGCAACAGCAAGTACACATACAATAAAAAGGACCGCCTAAAAAAAGACGGTCCTATATTTAAATATTCTATATCTGTTGATTACAGAACCTGAATATTATCTAACTGAATGGTTGTGGTTACTCCACTTCCGTTACCGGAATATTCAAACAGGATAAATCCATTACCTGTTACTGAAGCAGGAATATCATACGTTCCCGCAGGGGTTAATGTTCCATAACCTCCATTAGGTCCTGCAGGGGTTTGTGGAATTGTAAAGGCAGAAGTAATATCTACTTTTGTTGCAGCTGTAATATCTCCAAGCGGCGTATAGTTTGTTGTATAATACACTTTCAAAGCATTACCATTCCAATATCCAACATTCACATCAAACTTCAATTGGTTGGCTGTTGTAAAGTCCACAGGAACTGCAAAGTAAGTTAAATAATTTCCTGTACCCGAGTTTGCTCCTAACTGAATATACTTATTACTACTGAACGTTTTTAGTTGCCAGTATCTGTTTCCTAATACAGGATCATTGATATATTTAGGATAAACTTCAAGGTTTGTAGGAGAATAACTTTCAAAATTTTCAAGGAAAGCCCCTAAATAATTAATTTCTGTACCTCCTTTAGGTGGTGTAGGATCAACTCTTGTGCTCCCTGTAAACTGGATATCTGATAAGCTTCTGATCAACATTTGCCATGTAGTGTTGTATCTACTCACAACAAATGTAATATCTCCGCTTCCTTTTGGAAGAAGTTCTCCCCCTCCTTTGAAGAATGAAGAATTTCTGACTACTGCAGTTCCGCCCATTTTATCTTCAATATTTCTATCAGTATCTAACGGCTGCCCTGCTGCATCATAATCAATGTATTTTTTATGAACCGGGAACAGCTCACCAATATTAAACTGGGCATCAGATACAGTAACTAATGTATTGATAAGGTTAGCCTGTTTTGCATCTGCCAAAGAAGCCAATTTTGTTGGAATAATCGTCTGGATATCCAAACCGTTACCTCCACAAACTCCGGAAACATATCTTCCTACAAGGTCCTGAGGAATTCTACCGATTGCAAATACAGGATCTACAGAACCTAATTTAAGCGTCCCTCTGTCCAATCCTAAACGCAGTCCTTTTGCATTAATTCTGATGTGTGCCCCTACCGGATAATCGGCAAAATTACTTGCTTTATCTACTTCAATCTGAAGACCTACCGTAGGATTGGATGTTTTATCCTGGAAAGAGATGGTCTTATAAAAGTTACTCTGGGAATCAGAAGAAATAACATAACCGTCAAAGATCTGATCGGTTTCAATCAGTTTGAATCCTGTTGCAGGAGCCTGAGCCGCAAAATCTGCCATCGACATCGTTGGCGCCTCAAATTTATTAGAACAAGCGATCGGAGGATTATCCCAATCATCATTCTTTACACAAGAAGACACTACAGCAAGCACACCTGCCGCTAAAAATGTCGTTTTGAAAAAGTTAGTGAAATTATTCATTGTTATTTTTTTATTTTATTAGAATCTGAATTGTAAGTTAACAAAGTACGAACGTCCCTGAGTGTACCAGTATTTAGGTCCGAAAGAAGGTCTTGAGCTATAATAATCCTGAGCGAAATCCACCGCTTTTGTTTCTCTTGTCTGCTCAAACCCTCCGGTAATAAATCTTTTGTTATTCAAGATATTATTTACAGAAGCTGTCAGTAACAGATAATACTTTCCGATCATAAATGATTTTCCTGCATTAGCATTTAAGAAAAATGCAGAAGGAAGCTGTACAGGCTTCAGCATATCACGAACCTGCCCTTCCGTAAGGCCATCATAAGGGGTATTTGAATATGGATTCTGAATGAAATTATTGGTTCTTAGAGCCGGAGCCGGATCCAGATAATTATCATCAAAATAATTCCAGTTTGCTCCTACCCACCAGTATTTAGGGTTGTTATAACGGAAACCTAAAGAGAAGGCCTGCTGAGGCGTTCCTCCCTGCTTATAATCTTTAATATAAGCTTTTCCAAAAGAAGTTACGCTACTTCCTGAAGCATCAGAAACCAGGTATACTTCCGGATTGTTACGATAAGTGTACTGTCCGTAGCTGGCAAGACCCTGTAATGACAAAGTAGGTAAAATTTTCACATCCACACCTAGTTCCGCACCCATGTTTCGTTTTTCAACATTTGACATAACCTGGGTAACAAAAGCACTCTGTACCTGAGAAACAGATCCGTCCGGATTAGTATTACTCAACTGAATACCATCTGCAAAGAATCTCTGCACATTGGTTTCGTTCTGAGTATCAACAATATATCCTGAAGCTCTTAATTTAAGGAAAGGAGTACTGATCACATAGCTTAAATCATTAGCTACATATACGGTACTCTTAATATTAGGGTTAACCAGTGCGTTGATTCTCGGGTTGATAAACAAATCTTCCAGGAACGGCGCCTGGTTGTATACTGCCCCATTATATACTAAGAAGTTTCTACCGTTGATACGGTAAACAATCTGTCCTTTAAGACCATAATTCCAGAAGTTATAATCCTTTCCTTTTCCGTAAGAGTTTTCATACAGATAGTGCTTGAAAAGACCTTCTCTGTTTGAAGTGGAATATCCTGCCAAAGCAGAAACAAATACATCGAAATTACCCGTTGAGAATTTCAGACCTGGATTTACTTTTGCTTCCTGTCTTCTAAGAATATAGTTATACGTCATACGATCACCTTCCTTAACCTGAATATTAGGATCAAGCGTATTGTAGAATCCTGTAGAACCAGGTTTTGCAGATTCTCTGAACGGGTCTACATTGATTGCGTAGTCTCCACCCAAAAGATCTTTCATCTCACGATAAAGCTCTGATTTATAATTCTGATAAGAAACGTTTAAAATAAACTTCGTACGGTCGTTAAAGTTATAGGTATAATGTGTAGCTGCATTAAAGATCTTATCATCACTTACATCATCTACCAGATATACCTTAGAACGTCTTCCGTTCAACCCGTATAAACGCATCATTTCACTTTGATCTACAGCATCATCTTTCTGGTTGTTGGCATAGATTCTACCCCAGTTGATCTGCGTTACATCCGGATCACCATTCTGCCAGGCCGAAAGACTTGTGTTATATCCGTCCCATAATGTTCCGAATAAACCTGGATCAAGAGTATTGTTGTTAGCATTATAATTAATACTGTTGATATAATAACTTGGTAAATTTCTGTAATAAGCAGGCGATGGATTGGTTACTCCGTTCCAGTCTAAACGGGAGCCTCTGTCTTTTCCGAACTGGTAAGACAATGAAGTCCAAAGGCTTGAATTCTTATTGATTTTCCAGAAATCCTGAATCTGGAAAATCGGCTGGAATCCTTTTCTTACCCTTTCACTTCGTTTTTCTCCATCCTGCCATCCCCAGTATGCGTTATAATGCACCCCACGGTAATCATAAACTTCCTGAGTACTAGGGCTTGCGGTGGATCTTCTGTATGGAGCACCAATGAAGTTAAACGTCATTGTATGGCTGTCGCTGAATTTCTTTTCCACTCCCAGATAAGCTCCGTAAGCATCATAGAAAGTTCCTTCCTGAATTCCCTCTTCAGCCCATCTTCTTGCTCCCATTAAAGTAAATGCCCAGCCTTTGCTGCTCATACCTGATGTATATCTCAGGGAAGTTCTGTTTCTGTAATTTCTGTTGGTTAAGGATTGGGTGAACTGGAATCCTTTTCTATACTCACTGGCTTTGGTATTTTTGTAAACAACAGAGCTGTTTCCACCAAAAGCGTATTCAGACGGGGAATGGTTAGAGGCAATTTCCGGATATCTCGTAATCTCATTCAGACCTCCCCAGTTGCTGAAGTCTACATTACCATTATCTGATTTTACCATCGAAACACCATTCAGCATAGATTCTCCGGTTCTCCCGTCGATACCTCTCGGACGGAACCAGTAGAATCCAAGGTCAAAAGCAGCAATTCTGCTGAAAATGTCCTGAGAAGACTGCAACAATCCTACTGTAGAAGCCTGACCGCTGCTACCGTCATCATCATCGTCACCGTCTATGATAGCCAGACCTTGATCTGCGCTTGTAAGAGCAGAATATAGGGTAATTACCCCTAAATCCTTTCTTTTCTCATCGGCTACGTCAAACTCCATTACTTTCGTTTCGAAGTTGGGTTTCGCAATCACAATTTGGTAATGGCCCGGCTGTAGATCTACAAACTGGAAATATCCAATTTTGTCAGCCGTTACATCATTCTCACTCCCTTTAAGATCTACTTCTGCCTTTTCAACAGGCTTTCCTTCTGCATCCTTAAGATACGCAAACACAGTAGTCTGCGCAAAATAGTATGAAGCAGGAAGTAAAGTAAATAAAGAGACTAATGATAGTTTTTTAATCATGAGTATATTTATTTTTTTTAATACTTTTCTTCTTAATTTTCAACAGTTTAAAACTTGGGGGCACAAATTTAATCAAAATTTAGAATTTAAAACTTTTTTAACATTATTTTTTCTTAACATTGCAGACTTTTATGAATCATTATGTAAAAGAATTATATTTATGCTGTTTTAAATTTACAAATATTTAAAATGGATTGAATTAAAAAAAGGTAAATTTGTCGTTTAAATAATTTTAATACTCTAGAGGATGAAGAGATTTATGAGTTTTATAGCCATCGTTTTTTCAATAATGGCTTTTGCACAACAGGGGAAACTTAGAAAAGTAGCTGCTGTTGGCTTTTTGAATGTAGAAAACCTTTGGGATACGATACGTTCAGCAGATTATATTGATGGGACTAAAGACATCCGAAATCCTGCTTTCCACAGAAGCATCCCGATTGACTCTATCCAGTTTCTGGAAGCGGAAAAACATGACGGACCGTGGAGCGATGAAGCTTTAAAAGGTAAAAAAGCGGTACGATACCAAAGCGGTTCCGAAGAGTTTACACCAAAAAGCGGAAAAAATTACAATACAAAGATCTATAAAGCTAAACTCGCTAACGAGGCAAAGGTAATTTCTGAAATGGGTGCCCAATATACCAAAACAGCGCCCGCTGTAGTAGGACTTATTGAAGTAGAAAACAGACAGGTAATTGAAGACCTTATCAAGCAGCCTGCTCTTGCGAAATATGATTACGGAATCGTTCATTACAATTCTTATGACTACAGAGGGATTGATGTTGCCCTGATTTATCAGAAAAGAAGATTCACCGTAAGCAACTCTTTAAAGAAAGAACTGAAGATTTTTGACGAAAAAGGAAAAAGAGAATACACCAGAGACATTCTGGTAGTAACCGGTTTCCTTGATAATGAAAAAGTAGCTTTCTTTATGAACCACTGGCCTTCAAGAAGAGGTGGTGAAGCTGTTTCCCTGCCTAAAAGAAATGCAGCTGCCGCTTTGCTTAAACAGCAAATGGACAGTGTGAGAGCTGCTGATCCTTCTACCAAACTTTTCGCAATGGGTGACTTTAATGATGATCCTGTAAGCTCAAGTTTGAAAAACCATCTGAAAGCTGTGGCAAGCCCTAAAGAACTAAGCGAAAACACTCCTTATCTGAACCTGATGTATCCGTTATACAAAAAAGGAATTGCTTCTCTGGCGTACCAGGATGCTCCGAATCTTTTTGACCAGATCATTGTTTCTAAAAACGTAATTTCGGATCAGGTGACAAAGGAATATTCTGTTTATAAAGCTGAAATCTTTGCTCCCGCTTATCTCGTCAACAAAGAAGGTAATTACAAAGGTTATCCTTTCAGGTCATGGAACGGTGATCAGTTCACCGGAGGATATAGCGACCACTTCCCGGCGTTTGTCATTCTGCAGAAAGAACCATAAAAATAAAACGGCACTCATTTTGAGTGCTTTTTTTATGTAAATTCACTGTTATGAAAAACCTGCTCATCATCATATTAATCTCTTTCCTTCCGTTAAGCTGCTTCTCTCAAAGCAACCCAAAGGACAAAGACGAAAAATCTGAAATGAAACCGTCTAAAAACGAAGACGGAGAATGGGAACTCACCGTTATTGACCCACAGTTTGATTATTTCCTGAATGCAGTAGCCAAACCCATCAGCCAGTATTCGGAGTCTTACCTGAAGACAAAAAATACATTTCTGGTCACCGAATGGAATTCTTACTATCATTCAGGGAAATACCGCAACATTATAGAATCCGGGATTGATTATGATCCGAGAGAGAATTACGGGATCAAATTCGAGTATAAGCTCTATCAGGTCTTTGCTTATGTGAACTGGCGATATAAACTGAGGATGAATGGGCTTTCAGGAAGTGATGTGATCCGGTAACCTGATGTAGAAAGATATCCTTTAAAAGATAAAATAACTATTCTTTGATAACAAAAAAGGTCCGGAATTGCTTCCGAACCTTTTATTTTTATAATAGCTGAAAATTATTTGTTGAATAATTCCTCTACTTTATCCCAGTTTACCACATCAAAGAAAGCAGAAACATAGTCAGGTCTTCTGTTCTGATAGTTCAGGTAGTACGCATGCTCCCAAACATCTAGTCCAAGAACCGGAGTTCCTTTTACATCTGCTACAGGCATTAAAGGATTATCCTGGTTGGGTGTAGAAGATACGGATACGGATCCGTCTTCATTTTTAATCAACCAAGCCCATCCTGAACCGAATCTTGTTTTAGCGGCTTCAGAGAAGTCGGTTTTGAATTTATCAAGACCTCCGTAATTTTCAATTGCTGCTTTTACATTTCCTACAGGCTCTTTGCTTCCGCCTGGTGTAAGGATCTCCCAGAATAAAGAGTGGTTGAAGTGTCCTCCTCCGTTATTTCTTACCGCCGGCTTATCAGTTCCTGTTTTGCAGATCTCTTCAATCGTTTTGTCTGCAAGATCAGTTCCTTCAATAGCTTTATTTAGATTGTCGATATAAGCCTGGTGATGTTTTGTGTGGTGAATCTCCATTGTTTTGGCATCAATAGTAGGCTCCAATGCATCATAAGCATATCCTAATTTTGGTAATTCAAATGACATAATTTTTATTTTTAATGTTATACCCAAATTTAGCCATTATTTAAGCGATAATCAAAAACTGGAGATTACTTTAATAAATCTTTAACATTGATATATTGATTTAGAATGAATTAAATTTCAATGAGTAGGAAACTATTTTTACATTTGTCTGATAAAATTCCATTTGATGAAAGTAAAACTGATTTTTTCTCTACTGATCTTTGCCTCCCTATCCTTTAGCGCACAAACGAAGGAAGAGCTTAAAAAGAAATACGAAGACAGCAACCTGAATCAGGAAACGGATAAAATGATGAAGACTCAAAATGCTTATCCTGATAGCATTATTCTCCCTCCACTTCATTACACCAACTCTTTTTACACCTTAAAAGAAGATATTCCGGATTTTGAATCCATTTCCATTGATCTGGAAATCGGGAATGATGTTCCGAAAGATTATTACTTTTACATCGCACCGCTTAATCTGGAATTTAACAATATCCCTATTTACTGCGGTATACAGTCAAAGGGAGACGGGATAAGTTCAAAAACAGGCAAGCAGGAAAATTACATTCCGTTCAACGGGATTTTTTCAAGATGGTATGAACGGGACAGAAATGCTTTAAAAACTGATGGTTACTTCATCAGTTCAGATGGCGAAGGAGATTTCATCAGTGTAAGAAATCCGGTTAACTGGAATAAAGGCAGCTATCGTATTACGATTAAAAAAGACGGGTACATTCCGGGAAAAGCCCTTCCGCAAGGGATCAAAGAAAAAGATATGTATTTCACCTGGGGAGACTATGAACACACCTGGCTTACCATGACCGTGGAAGATTTAAAGTCCCACAAAACCATCACGATAGGTTCCCTGGCATTTCCCGGAAAGAAAATCAGGATGAATAAAAACATCGTTTCATTTCTGGAACAATACCGATACATCATAGACTTTGCAGCCCAGCCCCGATTTAAAGACTCTGAAGATCATATTTACTATAAAGACATTCCTTATATCAGGGTTATTCAGAAAAACATCCTGATCAATGGAAAACCGGCTCATTTTGAAAAAGTAAAAACCCTCCATAACAATACCCATCACCCTGACCAGGATAGCATTAAAGGAAAAATGCCAATCCTGTCAAAGGATCAGTTTAATGCTGAAACAAACGAACTTATTTTAGAAACCGGAATTTTAAATCCGTACAAGAAATAAAAAAAGCACGGAGAAATAATGATCTCCGTGCTTTTCATTTAACAACAATTAAATTAATTTATTTATTCATCGACATCAGGAATTCTTCATTGTTTAAAGTTCCTTTGATGTTTTTATTTACAAATTCCATGGCTTCTACCGGATTCATTTCAGAAAGGTATTTTCTCAGGATCCACATTCTCTGGGAAGTTACTTCATCAAGGAGAAGATCATCTCTACGTGTGCTGGAAGATACAAGATCGATAGCCGGATAGATTCTTCTGTTGGCAATCTTTCTGTCCAGCTGAAGTTCCATATTACCCGTTCCTTTGAATTCTTCGAAGATCACTTCATCCATTTTAGAACCGGTATCGATAAGAGCCGTTGCAATAATCGTTAATGAACCACCGCCTTCAATTTTTCTGGCTGCCCCGAAAAATCTTTTAGGCTTGTGAAGAGCATTGGCATCCACCCCACCGGAAAGAACCTTTCCTGACGCAGGCGTTACCGTGTTATATGCTCTTGCCAGTCTGGTAATGGAGTCTAACAGAATCACCACATCATGACCGCATTCTACCATTCTCTGTGCTTTTGCCAGAACAAGGTTAGCCACCTTTACGTGCTTTTCAGCTGCTTCATCAAATGTAGAGGCAATAACTTCTGCATTCACGCTTCTTTCCATATCGGTAACCTCTTCAGGACGTTCGTCAATCAGAAGGACCATCATGTATACTTCAGGATGATTGGAGGCTATGGAATTGGCAATATCTTTAAGAAGCATCGTCTTACCCGTTTTAGGCTGGGCAACGATCATCGCTCTCTGTCCTTTTCCGATCGGCGCAAACAGATCTACGATTCTTGTAGAAATGGTTGAGTTGTTTCCTGCCAGATTAAATTTCTCTTCAGGGAAAAGCGGAGTAAGATATTCAAAGGCCACACGGTCTTTGATGAATGCAAGATCACGTCCGTTTACTTCTGTAGGTTTTAACAGTGAAAAATATTTTTCACCTTCTTTCGGAAGTCTTACGATCCCTTTTACCGTATCTCCGGTTTTCAAACCATAATTTCTGATCTGTGCCGTGGAAACATACACATCATCAGGAGACGAAATATAGCTGAAATCTGATGAACGAAGGAATCCGTAGTTATCCGGAAGGATCTCTAAAACTCCTTCAATGCTTACCATCCCATCGAAATTGAATTCTTTTTTAGATTCGGTATGCTCTTCAGATTTCTCAGCATGTCTGTGCTGGTTCTGATTAGGGTTTTGGTTCTGGTTTTGATTTTTATGGTGGTTTCCGCCGTTTTGCGGATGGTTGTGTCCTTTTTGGTTTTGAGGCCTGGCCTGAGGTTGAGGATTATTAGGCTTCTCTTCTGCCGGAGCAGTTTCCTGGGATTCTGTGTTTTTAGGAGCTTCCGCTCTTTCCTGTGGCAGAGTTTCTGTATTACCGGTATTGGTTGAAACTCTTTTTCTTTTCTTTTTGGCGGCTGCCTGTGTGGAGGTTTCTTCAGTAACTGCCGGAGCTTCCACTTTAGGTTCTTCAGGTTGTACTTCCTGAACTGCCGGTACTGTTTCTTCTGGTTTTTCTTCAACCTTAGGTTTTGGTTCTACCGGAGCTTTTGCTTCTGCTTTGGGCTTAGCCGCAGTTTTTCTGGGAGCTGCTTTTTTGGCAGGAGCTTTTGCAGGTTTCGCTGCTGGTTTTTCTTCAGTATTCATACTGGTTTCTGTGGCGTTGAAATAATCTTTGGAGACTTTAGGATTAGAAGCCTGAAAGTCAAGAATGGCAAAGATTTTATCATTTTCATTGCTGTTTCTTGCAACTTTAACGCCCAAATCTTTTAAGATTTTAGTCAGTTCCGTTACGGATTTTGACCTTAACGTTTCTATGTTAAACATATTTAATGTAAAAATGTAATTAATTGTGAGTAAGAAAAGTAAGTCCGGTGACTTTTGTTTTCAAGTACATTGTATAATGCAAATCTACACTTATTTTTGAATTGTGCAAAATTTATATTATTTTTGCCTGGAATTTAAGATTCGATGCTACAGAGAATACAGACCATATGGACTTTTTTAGCAGTTTTAGCTGCTGTTTTCCTTTTTATTTCAGGACAGGATGTTGCTGTTTTCGGCAGTATTCCGGTGATTGATGTATGTTGTGTGGTCCTTGTTCTGGTGGGAGCATTGAGTATTTTCAGTTTCAAAAACAGAAAAAGACAAATTTTGCTGAATACAGTCAGCATCATTATAAACGTTTTGTTGATTGGTGTATTGGCGTACTGGTTACTCAACTTATCCGGAGGAATTCAGTTTCCTGAGAAGGGTATTGAGCCGGTTTTCCCATTGGTCGCGGTAATCTGTCTGCTTATTGCAAACACGTACATCCGCAGAGATGAGAGGCTCGTAAAATCTGTAGACCGACTTCGATAGCCTTACAACGATTTTTTGAGTGAGAACAGTTCCGAAAGGAGCTGTTTTTTTATTTGCATACCTACTGCATTCCAATTATTATCGATCATACGCAAAAGTTGAATTCATCTAAAAAGAAAAATCTCAGTATACCATGTTTTTTAAAGATAATTAAAGAAATCTTTGTATTTCGGAAAATAAACGAAGCGGCTTTGTCTGTCTTAAAAAAGTCCGGCTATTTTTTTGTCTGCCAGATATACAATATTACGCCCTCATCAACCTACAGGACTGGAATATTCGACAGGAGTTTGAAGTGTAAATTTTCAACTATAAGCTGACAGACTTTAATATATTTCATTAATTTTATATATCTTGACGCAACATTTCCGTTAATAATACGACACATCATATAAACAGTCACGCCCATGAAAAAATTAACCTTTCTTGCTTTATCCTTATTTTCAATCGATACTTTCGCTCAGGAAGTTTCCAAAGAAAGAGTACAGACCATCCTTTCCACACTGGCTTCAGATGAAATGAAAGGCCGTGAAATCTGGACTCCCGAAAACGATAAGGCAGCAGAATACATTGCGACCCTTTTTAAAGAAAACAACCTTGAATACTGTACAGGAAATTCTTACCTGATTCCATTTGAATACAAGGGAAAGAGAGCTTATAACGTATGTGGGATCAAAAAAGGAAAAACAGATAAATATTTAGGCTTTTCAGGACACTTCGATCATATCGGAACCAGTGACAAAGCCGGAGACAATATTTATAACGGTGCAGATGATGATGCCAGCGGAATCACCACCCTCGTAGGCATTGCCGATTATTTTAAAAATAAAAAACCGGATTTCTCAATGGTTTTCATTGCCTTCAACGGGGAAGAAAAAGGAATGCTGGGCTCCAAAGCCATTTCAACAGACGTGAATCTGGATAAAATTTACAATAATATGACCGCACTTTTCAATTTTGAAATGGTGGCTACAGAATCTCAATGGGGAAAAAATGCTCTTTTCATGACCGGTGACGAGTTTTCTGATCTGGATGAGCTGATCAATAAAAATGCGGCAAAAGGAATGAAGATCAATCCCGATCCTTATGCATCTCAACAGTTGTTTTACAGATCCGATAATGTAAGTTTTGTGAAAAAGAAAATCATTGCCCATTCATTTTCTACGGTAGATATGACAAAGGCTCATCATTACCATAATGAAAGTGACGATGTAAATGTAGTAGATTTCGACAACTTAACCCATATTATCAACAATTTCAGCAAAACCCTTGAAAAATTAAAACCTTCTAATTTTGCACCGAAATATAATGACAAAGTGAAATTCTAATCATAAAGCCGCCCCTCAGGCGGTTTTTTGCTGTTGTGAACGATTTTCACCCAAACTATTAAAAAAAAGAAGTGATTAAAATTCCCCTCATGTAAGACTTCTGAGAAAATTTGTAACAAAATCCCCCGATTAAACACCTATTAAATAAAGTAAAAAAGGATTTAGAACGTCTGTTCCTTTAATTTTACGTAATTTTGCTATCCAATTTTTCATTGAATGAAACCATTACAAAGAATACTGCATTTCGCAAAACCCCACCGGAAATACCTTTTCGGAAGTATGTTTTTCAATATCCTTTACTCGTTGCTCAACATTTTATCCGTAGGAACTATGCTTCCTATTTTAGGATTGATGTTCGGTACCATTGAAAAACAGGACAAAGCTCCCGTATGGTCCGGAGAAATAGGAGACTATTTCGAGTTTCTCAAGAATAAGGCCTATTATTTTGTTCAGATGGAAATTGAACAGCATGGAGCCGTTCAGGTCCTGGCTGCACTCTGTGCCATCACTGCATTTTCATTTCTACTGAGAAATATTTTCAGATATATCGGTGCTTTCTTACTGGTCAACTATCGTGTAGGAATTACCCGGGACTTAAGAAGTGCCATGTACAATAAATTCCTGCAACTCCCGGTTTCTTTCTTTACAGAACAGAGAAAAGGAGATATGATGTCCAGAATTTCCAATGATATCGGCGGTGTGGAAGGCGGGATTATGGGCGTACTGGTAGACCTTATCAACGCTCCGTTTATGATCATCTCTTCCCTGATTGCCTTATTTATATTATCACCACAGCTTACCCTGTTTTCCCTGGTCGTTTTTCCTGTTATGGGACTTCTTATCTCATGGACCGGAAAAAGTCTGAAAAAGCAGGCTTATCAGGCACAGGCAGAATTGGGGAATCTGTTCTCGCTGGTAGATGAAACATTAAAATCATCCAAAGTGATCAAGATCTTCAATGCAGATAAGATCCTTAAGAACAGGTTTAATGAAACCACAACCAACTGGCAGAATTTTGCCATCGATATGAGCAGAAGACGCGAACTAGCTTCTCCTATGAGCGAATTCCTCGGTTCTATCACCATTCTTATCATTACCTGGTATGCCGGAACACAGATCCTTGAAGAGCAGACCATGCAGCCTCAGGCATTCCTTGTTTTCATCGGGATGTTCTTCCAGATCCTTGACCCTGCTAAAAAGCTGTCCAGTGCAATTTCTTCCATTCAGGGGGGAATGGCAAGTTTAGACAGAGTGGCAGAGGTTCTTGATTATGATCTGAAAGTTGAAGAGATCGCAGAACCGGTATCAATTTCTACCCTTAACAGCCAGATCGAATTCAGAAATATAGGTTTCTATTATGATAAAGATAATGTGATCCTTAAAAACTTCTCACTCGTGATTCCCAAAGGAAAAACTATTGCCCTGGTAGGACAGAGCGGAAGCGGAAAAACAACGATTGCCAATCTTCTGGCCAGATTCTATGATGTAAATGAAGGTGAAATTCTTGTAGACGGGACAGACATCAAACATTTAAAACTGGAAGAATACCGAAAACTTCTGGGAATGGTAACCCAGGAATCGGTTCTCTTCAATGATACGGTTTACAATAATATTTTAATGGGTAAACCTGAAGCAACGAAAGAAGAAGTGATTGCAGCCGCTAAAATAGCCAATGCAGACTCATTCATCACCCACCTTCCTGAAGGTTATGATTCCAATATCGGAGACGATGGAGGGAAGCTTTCCGGAGGCCAGAAACAAAGGGTTTCTATTGCCAGAGCTGTATTGAAAAACCCGCCTATTATGATCCTTGATGAGGCCACTTCTGCACTGGATACAGAATCTGAACGTTTTGTACAGGATGCCCTGGATAAAATGATGGAAAACAGGACATCTCTGGTAATTGCCCACAGGCTTTCCACCATTCAGAAGGCAGACTGGATTGTTGTGATGGAAAAAGGCGATATTGTGGAACAGGGAACCCACCATGAGCTGATTGCCAGAAAAGGAATGTATCACAAACTGGTAGAGCTTCAGAATTTCGACTAAACCACAAATCAATTCAACAATGAATCCTATACAAGAGTATTTCTACAGAATCGAAGAGCCTGAAAGAAGTACTCTTTTATTTTTACGTAAAAAAATCCTGGAGTCCGATCCCGAAAATATTACAGAAACCTTAAGCTTCGGGCTTCCGTTTTTCAAGTATAAAAAGAAAATGCTCTGCTACCTGTATTACAGCAAAAAGCATAAAAAACATTATGTAAGCTTTTACCACGGCGACCGGCTCGATCACCCCGAACTTTTGCAGGAAGACCGGAAAAAATTTAAAATCCTTTTAATTGACATGGAAAAAGATCTGCCTGTAGAGCTTATTCTGGATCTGACCAATGAGGTAAAGGAATACATCAAATAATTCTATTAGGTTAAGGACCTCTGATTTTAAAGGGTTTGATGATGGAAGATGGGTGATGGAAGTTTTGGAAGCCTCTTTATTTCTGATTTCGGAGTTTTAATCTTAATATCCTTAATCCGAAATCAGCCTATTTCAAGGTAATGAATCTATTGAGTTCTTATTTATTTTAAAACAAAAAAGACCGTTCCATAAAGAACAGCCTTTGTTTATAGAATCAGCTTAAAAGCTTAATCTTTCATTCTTGCGATCACATCCAGACCTCCTTTGGTAATATCTCCGATCTTACAGATGATTTCGGTATCCAGCGGCAGGAATACATCCATTCTGGAACCGAATTTAATGAAACCAAACTCATGTCCGGCTTTCGCCTCATCGCCTTCATTACAGTAGAAAACAATTCTTCTTGCCACATATCCGGCAATCTGTCTGAAAACGACCTTGTGATGGGTAGGAGTATCGATAGCAACTGTTGTTCTTTCGTTCTCTGTGGAAGATTTCTCATGCCATGCTACAAGATATTTTCCTGGATGATACTTTTTGTAGACCACTTTTCCTGAAACCGGATAACGGCAGATATGTACATTCAGTGGAGACATAAAAATAGAAACCTGGATGGCTTTTTCCTTCAGGAACTCATTTTCCTCCACTTCTTTGATCATGACCACTTTACCGTCTACCGGGGCTACTACATTTTCCCGATGTTCCAGAATATCACGGTTCGGAACTCTGAAAAACCAAAATACCAGACTGTAAACAACCAGCAGCGGCATAATGATCAGCAGCGACCACATCTTTAGAAAATAGATAGCCAGCGCTCCTAATATGATAAAAACGATGGTAGCTACGGTAATCGTTCCTTTCGATTCTCTGTGTAATTTCATGAGATTAAATAAATTTTTCTAAAATAAAGTACAAATATACGACAGGAACGCAGATAATAAAACTATCCAGCCTGTCTAAAACACCTCCGTGTCCCGGAATGATGTTTCCGCTGTCTTTTACACCGAAATTTCTTTTCAGCTGGCTTTCTACAAGATCGCCTAACGGGGCAAAAGCAGCTACCAGAAATCCTACGACCATCCAGTTCCCTCTGAGAGCCGGCTGGTAATGCTCTATAAAGTATGATAAAACCAGTGTAAGCACTACACCGCCACCATACCCTTCCCAGGTTTTTTTGGGCGAAATTTTGGGCGCCATTTTATGTTTTCCAAAGAATTTCCCTACCAGATAGGCAAAAGTATCGCTGCTCCAGATCAGGATAAACAAAAAGAGAACCTCCAGCGAAAAGGTTTCATTATAGCTTGAATATTTCGGAAGTCCTAAGGCAAAACTGAACGGAAGCGCCACATAAATGACGGTAAAAATCAGTTTTCCACTGTCGTAATACAGCTCATTAGGATATTTAAACAGGGTAACGACGGCAATGCCAATCAATGCCAGAGCCAGAATTTCGCTCAATCTGAAATCAAAAAAGAAATCGTGATGAAAATATCTTTTGGAAAAAATATAGAAAATAAAAATAACCAGCGGAAAAACAACCCATTTCTCATACCCCTTGCCGAATTTCATGATTTTGACACATTCCCATGTTCCCACGACCAGCAAAAGAGTGATTAATCCGTAATACAGATATTCCTGCCTGATCAGTCCCGGAGCCATGCTGTTGATCAGCTGAGCTCCCAACGGTGTTGTACAAAGGATGATCACAGCTACGTAAACAAGTCCGGAAATGGTTCTTTGAATGAGGTTTTTGTCCAAAATGTAAAGTTTATAAGTTGATGCTTAATCTTCAAGCAGCAATAAAAAAAGTTTGGTATTGGTATTGGAAGAATCCAGCTTCGACTGGCTTCCGCTGATGGAAGTCAGGTTTTTGATATTGCCGTTTCTTTTTATTTTTCCCATCGCATCATTCAGGTTGTTTACAATCTGAGATACATTGGCCATAATAATGATCTTATTGGGTAATCTTGAAGAATGGTAGTGAAGGATGTTGTTGTGCGAAAGCATGATCCTTCCGTCATAGGCAATAAGGTATTCGCAGGTGATGAATGCTGCATCATTGGTATGTTCCAGCTCTGAAGAATACGGCGTTTTGATCACGTTTAAAAAGCTCTGAAGCTCTTTGTCCCAGCAAAAAGTATGGCTGATTCCTTCTATTCTGATGATCTGATTTAAAGTCTGTAGAGCTTCCGCTTCATCTGCACAATAATTAAAAAATCCCCCTGAATGCGTAAATAATTGCGCAAACTTATAGTCAAGATCCGCATTTTTCAGCGAATCCCCTAGCTTCTCCAGGCTCTGTTTTTCATCTTCCTCAGGCTGGTTGGTCAGTTTGCTTACAATCCTCTTGAATAAATTCAACTTAATTTATTTTTAGTCAACTTTATACAAAAATAGAAAATAAATTACAATAGATTCTAAAAATGTACCTTTAAATATGAAAAAACCTGACAATTTTAAGGCTGTCAGGTTTTTCTTTCTTTATTTTTCAGAAGCTTTAAAGCTGTGTAGGACTCTCGGGAGCCTGAATTTCGCTTTCTTCTTCTTTTTCTTTAATCTGAGGTGCTTCAATCTCTTCCTTTTCTTTTTCAGGAATGGTATTGGTCACAGGTTTCTCTGTCAGCTCAGGATCCCATGCTCTTTTTCCGAAGATTTCCTCTAAGTCTTCACGGAAGATGACTTCTTTCTCCAAAAGCTTATTGGCTAAAGCATCAAGTTTATCTTTATTTTCCGCAAGGATTCGCACGGCTCTTTCGTACTGGTTTTCGATGATGGATTTGATCTCCGCATCAATTTTGGTAGCCGTTTCTTCAGAATAAGGTTTTCCGAAAGAATATTCAGACTGCCCGGAACTGTCATAGTAAGAGATGTTACCGATATTCGGACTTAATCCATAGATGGTTACCATCGCCTGAGCTCTTTTCGTTACCGTTTCAAGGTCAGAAAGTGCTCCGGTAGAGATATTGTTAAAGATCACCTGTTCTGCAGCTCTGCCTCCCAGTGTAGCACACATTTCATCGAGCATCTGCTCCGTAGTGGTAAGCTGTCTTTCTTCCGGAAGATACCATGCTGCTCCCAATGAACGCCCTCTTGGAACGATCGTCACTTTTAAAAGTGGTGAAGCATGTTCTACCAGCCATGAGATGGTAGCGTGTCCCGCTTCGTGGTAAGCCACCCTTTTCTTTTCAGAAGGTTTAATGGCTTTATTTTTCTTTTCAAGCCCTCCGATGATTCGGTCTACCGCATCCAGGAAGTCCTGTTTCGTTACGGAAGTATGGTTATTTCTTGCTGCAATAAGCGCAGCTTCATTACAAACGTTGGCAATATCGGCGCCACTGAATCCGGGAGTTTGTTTCGCCAGGAATTCTCTGTCTACCGTATCATCCAGCTTGATCTTCTTTAAATGTACATCAAAGATCTGTCTTCTTTCATGAAGCTCCGGAAGGTCTACATAGATAGAACGGTCAAAACGTCCTGCTCTCATTAAGGCTTTATCCAGGATATCAGCTCTGTTGGTTGCTGCCATTACGATAACGTTGGTATCTGTTCCGAAACCGTCCATTTCCGTAAGAAGCTGGTTCAGCGTGTTTTCTCTTTCATCGTTTCCGCCTGAGAAGTTATTTTTCCCTCTGGCACGCCCAATGGCATCAATCTCATCGATGAAGATAATGGCCGGGGATTTTGCTTTTGCCTGTGCAAAAAGGTCTCTTACTCTGGAAGCTCCCACTCCCACGAACATTTCCACGAAATCAGAACCTGAAAGGGAGAAGAACGGTACTTTCGCTTCACCGGCAACAGCTTTTGCCAATAAGGTTTTACCGGTTCCCGGAGGCCCTACTAAAAGAACTCCTTTAGGAATTTTACCTCCCAGTTTGGTATATTTTTCAGAGTTTTTAAGGAAGTCTACAACCTCCTGTACCTCTTCTTTAGCTCCTTCAAGACCGGCAACATCTTTAAATGTTACCTGAATTCTCTCTTTTTCGTCAAAAAGTTTGGCCTTGGATTTTCCGATAGAGAAAATCTGTCCGCCAGGACCGCCTCCGCCGCCCATCTTTCTGAAAAGAACGAAATAGAATAATCCTAAAATAGCAATCCAGATTAATGCAGATACCAGAATATCCATGAACGGGTTTTTACCTGCTCCGTAATCTTTGGTTGTTTTAATCGCTGCATTGGAAGCTTTCACCTGCTCAAATTTCTGAAGGAAAAGCTGAAGGTCTCCGTATTTTACAGAATAATCTGCTTTAGGAGCCATATCGAACGCAGAAAGAGGATTGCTTTCATTGGCAGATTTTTTTACCATGGCTGCTTTTGCTTCCTTGGTAAGGAATACATCAGCCTTTTCTGTGTCCTTGTATATAATAATATTCTGGATCTTTCCTGCCTGCATCTCTCTGAAGAAACCGTCTTCATCAATAGACTTTGCACTCTCGCCTCCTAAAAAATTGGAACCAAAGAATAGCAAAAGACCTATGATCACAATTGGAAAAAACCAGTTGAATCCTTTATTGTTCATTTATACTTTTTAAAATTTTGTTATTCATTTTCAATTCTGGTAATGACGGCGTCACCCCAAAGTTCTTCTATATCGTAGTACTCACGTACATCTTTCTGGAATATATGAACCACTACTGAAACGTAATCTACCAGTACCCACATTGCATTTTCAGTTCCTTCTACATGCCATGGTCTGTCTTTCAGGTCGTTTCTTACTTTTTTTTCCACACTTCCGGCTAATGCTGCCACCTGTGTATTTGAGTTTCCGCTACATATTATAAACGTTTCCGCTACTGAATTTTCGATGTTGGAAAGATCGAAGATCATAATATCTTCACCTTTCACATCCTGAAGTGCTTCAACGATTTTATCAATTAGTGCTTGCTTTTCTGCTGTTTTATTCATTAAAAAAATACTATAATCTGCAAATTTATTGTTTTTTCTTTACTTTCGCCTTACTTTTAGGCCCTTAAAGTCTTAAAGTTTTCTTAAATGACCCAACTATTCTATCTAAAAGACTGCTCTTCTACTAATGACGAAATTTCTAAGTTTTTACTTTATGAAAATTCAGATTTTATAGGACTGCATACCTTCAATCAGACCAAAGGCCGCGGACAGTATGGAAATTCGTGGGCTTCACTAGCCGGAAAAAACTTAGCGTATACGCTGGCAGTGAAGGCTCAAAACTTTTCGATCTCCGATTTCATGTTCAATTATTATACCGCAATCCTGATCCGGGATTTCCTTGCCAAATTGACTGATCATGCGGTGAAAATAAAATGGCCGAACGATATCATCCTTAAAAGTAAAAAAATTGTGGGGATTCTGATCGAAAAGAAAAAAATTAATCAAAATAATTATTTCATCATCGGAGCAGGATTCAATGTGCTGCAGGAGAATTTTGATGAAATATCCCACGCAGGCTCAATCCTGACGCTTACCGGAAAGGTTTTCGACCTTGAAAAATTCACCGCTGAACTTCACGAATTTCTAACTGAAAGACTGAAAAGTATGCCTTCTGAAGATGAAATTTCAGGCGTTTTTAACCAACATTTATTCCGTAAGGACGAAATTTCCGTTTTTGAAATTGAAAAAGAGCGACAAAATGGCATCATCCGCCATGCCGATGAAAATGGTGAACTATGGATTGAGCTGGAAAAGGACGGTATAAAGAAGTTCTACCATAAAGAGGTAAAACTCCTTTACTGATCTTACTGATTGGCCCTTTTCAGATATAAATACAGGGTAAGGGGAAAGAATACCATATTCGGCAGCCACATTGCAACCGCCGGAGAAAGGCTTTTATTTTCGGAAACCACTTTCAAAGCTTCAAACGAGAAAACGAAGACAAACGCCAGGGAAATCCCTATCGCCAGGTTAATTCCCAATCCGCCTCTTTTTTTCTGGGAGGCCAGAGAAAGTGCCAGAAAGGTAAGAATGATAATTGAAACCGGCATGGAGGTCCTTTGGTGGAACTCATTGAGATAAGAATTCAGGTTGCTGTTTCCTTTTGCTTTTTCACGTTCTATGAATTTAACAAGTTCCGGAGTGGTTTTATTCTGCCCCAGAAGTTCGTTCGGAAAAAGTTCTTCAGGGGAATGGCCATAGCTTTTCCTAAGGTCAAAACCCTGTCCCAGCTTTTCCGTATTATCTTTATTGATGGTCTTTTCAAGATAGCTTGAAAGCACAAACTGTTTTTTTGTCTGATCCCAGGATACATCAGAAGCCTTCAGCTCATAAATCATTTTCCGGTCTTTATCAAACTTCTGATATATGAATCCGGATCCTCTGGTTTCTCTTTTATTCCAGGAGTTGACGAAGATGTATTCTGTTTTGCTGAGCTGTGCTGATGCAGGCGCAGTTCCCAGGATCTTCTCCTTGTTCGCAGCGTTATAAGTATAGGCCTCCAGTGCATTTTTCTTGATATTCGCCCACGGAAGAACCATGTGATTGACCATCAGTGATACCATCGCAATCAGAATTGAAGTATACAGATAAGGTTTTGCAAACCGGTGAAAACTGGCGCCACTACTGATAACGGCGACAATTTCCGTATTATTTGCCATTCTTGAGGTGAAATAGATCACGGAGATAAACACCAGAATAGACAGGAAGGTCACCACCAGGTTGATGATCCAGAACGGATAAAAATGGATCAGGAAATACATCAGATCCAGTTTCGGATCGATGGCCTTTGCATTTTCTATCCTTGGGATCTTCTGCTGAACATCGATTACCAATACCACTATAGACAACAGGATCAGCATGAAACTGAATGTTCCAAGATATTTTTTGATGATGTATCTGTCTATAATTTTAATCATGTTCTTCTTTCAGTTTTAAAGCCTTTGTCTCAATACCGGAACCACAGAGTTTTTCCATTCATAGAAATCTCCTGCCATGATATGTTCTCTGGCCACTTTTACCAGGTCAAGATAGAAAGCCAGGTTATGGATGGACGCAATCTGTTTGGCCAGGTATTCTTTGGATACAAACAGGTGACGAAGATAAGCTTTTGAATATTCCCGATCTACGAAACTGGTTCCAAACTCATCCAGAGGAGAAAAATCGGCTTTCCATTTTTCATTTTTCATATTCATCACTCCCTGCCATGTAAAGAGCATAGCATTTCTGGCGTTTCTTGTCGGCATTACACAATCCATCATATCAATACCCAAACCGATAGATTCAAGGATATTCCATGGTGTTCCGACGCCCATCAGGTATCTTGGTTTCTCTTTGGGAAGGATATCGGTCACTTCGTCAGTGATTCGGTACATTTCCTCTTCAGGCTCCCCCACGGAAAGTCCGCCGATTGCATTTCCTTCTGCTCCGGATTCTGAAATGACTTCCGCAGATATTTTTCTGAGATCAGAATAGGTAGATCCCTGCACAATAGGGAAAAGTCTCTGCTTATGGCCATAAAGCTCCTTATTCTGTTCCGTCCATTCAATACATCTCTTCAGCCATCTGTGGGTAAGCTCCATAGATGATTTGGCCTGGTTATATTCACACGGATACGGAGTACACTCGTCAAAAGCCATAAAAATATCTGCTCCGATCTGTCTCTGGATTTCCATAGACTTTTCAGGCGTAAACATATGGTAGCTTCCGTCGATATGGGATTTGAATTTCACGCCTTCTTCGGACATTTTCCTGCTTTTGGAAAGTGAAAATACCTGGAAGCCTCCTGAATCGGTAAGAATCGGCAGGTCCCAGTTCATGAACTTGTGAAGTCCTCCTGCCTGCTGCATGATATCCATGCCGGGACGGAGGTATAAATGGTAGGTATTTCCCAGAATGATCTGGGCTTTGATATCTTCTTTAAGTTCTCTCTGATGAACTGTCTTCACACTCGCTACGGTTCCTACAGGCATAAAAATGGGAGTCTGTATTGTCCCGTGATCCGTAGTAATTTCTCCTGCTCTGGCTTTTCCTTCAGAGGTTTTTTCTATATTAAAAAATTTCATCTGTCTATTTTTTATACCGCTCAAAGCGGATGTTCCTGTGAACGGAATTCTACATCAGGAAGGTTATCTTTCGAGTATCGGTTGATTCCCTTCTCTGTTTTTCATCTTTTCCTTAATGTATTTTTCCGCTTTAGGATCTTTTTTTAATAAAATAAGCTGGGCGTCATCCACAATCTCATCTATTTTCTGTTTCACCACGTAATATTTGAAACTGTCTACAAAGTCTTCAGATTTTACGTTATGGGCTTTCAGTACAAATCTTGTTCCTGCTTCCAGGTTTTTATTCGGATACATATTGATAGCCTGGTTATTCAGGGCAAGATCGGCAAGAATTTCAGACATGACTTTTTTATCGAGCAGGTTTTTAGGCTTGTCGATATAGTCTCCACATGAGAACATGCACATCATTACAAAAATGAAGATCAGTTTTTTCATAACCTGTTGATCAGTGATTTCCATTTTAAATTTAAAACCCCAAAAACAGCTTCATGAATAATTCCGCCGTTCATTTTACTTTCACCCAGAATTCTGTTGGTAAAAATAATAGGAACTTCTACAATTTTAAAGCCTTTTTTGAACGCTCTGAATTTCATTTCAATCTGAAACCCGTATCCTTTCAGCTTTACATTGTCCAAGCCTATTTCTTCCAGCACTTTTCTGGAGAAGCAGACAAATCCGGCTGTGGTATCATGAATCGGAAGTCCTAAAATAAACCGTACATATTTAGAAGCGAAATAAGAAAGAAGAACTCTACCCATAGGCCAGTTCACCACATTCACTCCCTTTGAATACCTTGACCCGATGGCCATATCCGCCTGAAGACAGGCTTCAAAAAGCTTTGGCAGATCATTCGGGTTATGGGAAAAATCGGCATCCATTTCAAAAATATAGTCGTATTTATTTTCAATAGCCCATTTAAATCCATGGATATAAGCTTTTCCGAGCCCATCTTTAATATGCCTCACAGACAGGTGGAGATGATGCGGAAACCTTTTCTGAAGCTCTTTCACCACATCTGCCGTTCCATCCGGAGAAGAATCATCCACTACTAAAATATGAAAGTCATCTTCCAATGCAAAAACCGCGGAAATAATATTTTCAATATTTTCCTTTTCGTTATAGGTCGGGATAATGACTAGTTTTTTCATTTCAGTTTGCAAAGATAGTTTATTTAACCTTTTTATTTTATACAAAATAATCTATAATTTTGCAAAAAATATTCGTTTGCCGCTATCACAAAACTTTATCAATCACATAAGAATACCTGAAAACAATGATTGGGTAATCTTTATCCTGTTGGGATGTATATTTTTATATGTCTTCATGATGAATATCATAGAAAGGGATGCCAGTCTGAAGGACTTTCTGCTTCAGAAATATTTTGATGCCAGCAACAACCTGCCAAGCTGGATCATTACTTCCTGCGTAACGGCCCTCACCCTGTCTGTACTTATTTCCCAGTATATTCCGGTTGTGCCTAAATATATAGCCGATCTGCAGCTGTTCGGATATCAGCTGAATAAATTCGGATATACTTTTCTGATCGTTGTCTTTTTTTATCTGACGAAATCAGCATTAGGGTTTTTATTTTATCAAAGTATAGGTGATGGCAAAAAATGGTCAATTTTTTACTTCACCTCCACCAAATTTTATTTCATTCTGTCTTTTTTGTTAATAATTTTATGTGTAACCCACAATTATTTCCCTATCGACAGAAATAAAATGTTTTTATACTATTTTTCATTCTTTGCCTTTGTGTTCATTTTCAAGGTTTTCTTCTATTTGTTTCACAAAAACAAAATTCTTCCGCAAAAATGGTATTATAAATTTTTGTATATTTGCACCCTCCAAATCGCACCATTATTGCTGCTTTGGAAGTTGTTATTTTTTTAATAAAAGTCAATGATGAGAATAAAGTCTATATTGGTTTCTCAACCAGCGCCAAGTGAGTCCTCTCCATATCTGGATATAGCGAAGAAGGAAAAGATAAAGATTGATTTCCGCCCTTTCATCCACGTCGAAGGAGTTGACAACAAAGAACTCAGAACACAAAAGATTGATCTGACGCAGTATACGGGTATTATTTTTACCAGTAAAAATGCGATAGACCATTACTTCAGACTTGCTGAAGAGCTACGTTTTGCCGTTCCTGATACGATGAGATATATCTGTCAGTCTGAAGCGGTAGCCAACTATCTTCAGAAACATATTGTATACAGAAAAAGAAAAATCAGCTTCGGAGAAAAGAATTTCTCGGATCTGCTACCTCTTTTCAAAAAATTCCCTTCTGAAAAATACCTTCTGCCGTCTTCTGATGTGCTGAGCCCGGATATTGTAAAAACTCTGGATACCGCCAACGTAGACTGGACAAGAGCGATCATGTACAGAACAGTATGCAGTGATCTTACAGACATTAGCATTAAGGATTATGATATGCTGATCTTTTTCAGCCCTCAGGGAATCAAATCCCTACAGCAGAACTTCCCTGACTTCAAACAGGAAGAAACCAAAATCGGTGTTTTCGGAAACACGACCATGGCTGCCGCTGAAGAAGCCGGATTAAAGGTAGACCTTATGGCTCCTACCAAAGAAACGCCATCGATGACCATGGCCTTAGAAAAATACATTAAAGCGCTTCATAAATAGCCTTTAATCCAATAAATAAAAAACCATCTTTTCAATATTGAAAAGATGGTTTTTTATTTTTAACTCTTCTGAAACTAACATTTATTATACTAACAATCAAATCATTAGAATATTATTCTCTTTTCCCATTTTAAGATTTTTAATATTTATTTTTAGGTAAAAATCTTAATCTATGAAAAAAATATTATTCTCTTTATTTTTGTTTATAGCTGCACTCTGTTATGCTCAAAATGATGATTGTTCAGGAGCCATTTCCTTAACGGTGGGAACAGATTTTAATTCAGGGATGATCACCGCCAATAATACGGGAGCAACAACTGACGGAGACCTTCCATCCTGTAATAATGATGCTGTTGAAAACGTCTGGTTTACCGCAGTTGTCCCGGCAAGCGGAAACATTAAGATCGAAACCCGGGAAATCAACAGTTCGTTCTTTGATGATGCTACACTTAGTGTTTACAGTGGAACATGTGGTTCTTTAACGGAAATTGAATGTAACGATTATGGTTTCTCTGGTATTTTACTCACCGGGCAGACTCCGGGAACGACCTTATATATCAGTGTCTGGAAGTATGACTTCTTTATAGATAACGGAGAATTTCAAATTTCCGCTTATGATCCTATTCCCCCGGCCAACGACGATTGTTCAGGAGCCATTCCATTAACGGTAGGAACAGATTTTAACTCAGGGATGATCACCTCCGATAATACGGGAGCAACTACTGACGGCGATCTTCCATCCTGTGATGACGAAGCTATTGAAAACATGTGGTTTACAGCAATAGTTCCGGCAAGCGGAAATATTAATATTGAAATGAGGGAAACAAACAACTCATTATTTGATGATGCCGTACTCACCGTTTACAGCGGAACATGTGGCTCTTTAACTGAAATTGAATGTAGCGATTATGGTTTTTCCGAGATTTCATTAACAGGACAAACTCCGGGAGCTACCTTATATATCAGCGTTTGGAAATATGACTCATACATAGATAACGGAGAATTTCAGATCTCTGCTTATGATCCTATACCGCCAGCCAACGACAATTGCTCAGGGGCTATTGCATTAACAGTAGGAGCCGATTTTAATTCAGGGATGGTCACCGCAAATAACATGGAAGCCACTACGGACGGCGACTTGCCATCCTGCAATGACGAAGCTGTTGAAAACGTTTGGTTTTCTGTAATTGTTCCGGCAAGCGGAAATATTAAAATAGAAACCCGGGAAGCTGGTAATTCTTTGTTTGATGCCCCCACACTCACTGTTTATAATGGAGCATGTGGTTCTTTAACCGAAGTTGAATGTAGCGAATATGGCTTCTCCAGTATCTTACTAACCGGACAAATTCCGGGGACTACCTTATATGTAAGTGTTTGGAAGTATAACTCTTATATAGATAACGGAGAATTTCAGATTTCTGCTTATGACCCTATACCGCCGGCCAATGACCATTGCTCAGGAGCTGTTGCATTAACAGTAGGAACCGATTTTAATTCCGGAATGATTACCGCAAACAATTTAGAAGCCACTACGGACGGAGAGCTGCCATCCTGTAATGACGAAGCTGCTGAAAACGTTTGGTTTTCCGTAATTGTTCCCTCAAGCGGAAACATTAAAATCGAAACCCGGGAAGCTGATAATTCTTTGTTTGATGTCCCTACACTTACTGTTTACACTGGAACATGTGGTTCTTTAACCGAAATTGAATGTAATGAATATGGCTTTTCCAGTATTGCATTAACCGGGCAAACTCCGGGAGCTACCCTATATGTCAGTGTTTGGAAATATAGTTCCTATGCACGCAATGGAGAATTTAAAATTTCTGCTTATGATCCTATACCGCCAGCCAACGACAACTGCCCTGAAGCAATTCCATTAACAGTAGGGACAAATTTTAATTCCAATGCAATCACTTCAAGCAATTCCGGAGCAACTACCGATGGAGACATCCCTGCCTGCAGAGGAGAAGCTACTGAAAATGTTTGGTTTACTGTAACTGTTCCTCAAAGTGGAAATATTAAAATTGAAACTCAGGAAGCAGATAGTTCTTCATTTAGTGATACAACCCTTACTGTTTACAGTGGGACATGTAGTTCTTTAACGGAAATTGGTTGTGACGACGATAGTGGTGAAGATAATTTCTCACTCATTTCATTAACCGGACAAACGCCGGGAACTACCTTATATGTAAGCGTATGGAAATATACCGACACTGAAGATAATGGAGAATTCCGTATTTCAGCATATGATACCAGTGTATTATCTACTCATGAAACGGCTGGTTATAAAAAGAAAATCACCTTATATCCTAATCCTTTCTATGATCAGATCCATATTTCTGATGTATCACAGGTAAAAACTGCTATTATTTCAGACAGTTCAGGAAGACTGATAAAAACAATTGAAAACCCTTCCGCAACCATTTACCTAAGCGATTTAAAAGCAGGAATGTATTTTATTACTTTAAAAATGAAAGACGGAACCGCAGAAACGATTAAAATCATCAAAAAATAATTTATTCACTGATATTCATAGGAAAGGCTTCAAAATCTGACAGCCTTTCCTATAATTGAGCAAAATTTAAATCTGAAGAGAAGTCGATGTACTTATTTTCAGCCTTCAGTGAAGTAAATTTCTATAGAAAACTTTCCCGATTTCAAACAGGAAGAAAACGCCATCGATGCCTATGGCCTTAGAAAAATACATTAAAGCAGTGCATCAATAGCCTTTAACTCAAAAATAAAACCCATTTTTTCAATATTGAAAAGAATGTTTTTCATATTACATCTTTTAACATTTAACTTTTATAACATTAACAACCAAATAATTAGAATATTATTCTCTTTTCAGATTTTAAGATTTTTAATATTTATTTTTAAATAAAATCTTAATTTATGAAAAAAATATTATTCTCTTTATTTTTGTTTATAGCTGCACTCTGTCATGCTCAAAATGATGATTGTTCAGGAGCCATTTCCTTAACGGTGGGAACGGATTTTAATTCAGGGATGATCATCGCAAATAATACGGGAGCTACTACGGACGGCGACCTTCCATCCTGCAATAATAACGCTGTTGATAACATTTGGTTTACAGCAGTAGTTCCGGCAAGCGGAAACATAAAGATCGAAACAAGGACATCCGGAGGTTTACTTACCGCCACAATTTATAGTGGAATTTGTAGTTCTTTAACCGAAATCAGCTGTAACCGGAATAGCTCCCAAGGCATTACATTAACGGGGCAAACGCCGGGAACCACCTTATATATTAGTGTTTGGAAATATTACTCCGGCATAAGCAATGGAGAGTTTAAGATTTCGGCTTATGATCCCGTTCCACCAGCCAACGACCATTGCTCAAATGCTATTCCATTGACGGTAGGTACAGATTTTAATTCTGGAATGATCATCGCAAATAATACAGAAGCAACAACTGATGGCAATATCCCATCCTGCAATAATAATGCGGTTGAAAATATTTGGTTCACAGCAGTAGTCCCTCCAAGCGGAAATATTAAGATCGAAACAAGACCAATCGGCACTAATAGTCTATTGAATATTACAACACTTGTTGTTTATAGTGGAGCCTGCGATTCTTTAATGGAACTTGAGTGTAATCAGTATGGAACTCCGGGTATTTTACTAACCGGGCAAACACCGGGAACAACTTTATACATCAGCGCCTGGAGATACAGCACGGATATGGCCAACGGTAATTTTCAGATTTCCGCTTTTGATCCCATACCACCTGCGAACGATAACTGCTCAGAAGCAACTTCATTAACGGTAGGAACAGATTTTAATTCCGGAATGATGATCGCAAACAATTTACAAGCCACTACAGATGAAAACCTCCCATCCTGTAATGCAGATGCTGCTGAAAATATCTGGTTTAAGGCAACCGTTCCTGCAAGCGGAAATATTAAAATCGAAACACGGGTAGTCAACAGTTCGTGGTTTAATAACGCTTCGCTCACTGTCTACAGTGGAATATGTGGATCTTTAACTGAAATTGAATGTAGTGAAGATGGCTTTCCTAGTGTTTCGTTAACCGGGCAAACGCCGGGAGCCACCTTATATATCAGCGTTTGGAAACACGATCCGGATGTGCTCAGCGGAGAACTTCAGATTTCAGCGTACGATACTACCGTATTGTCTACCCATGAAACAACCGACCAAAAAAAGAAAATCACTCTACACCCTAATCCATTCCATGATCAGATAACCATTTCTGATATAGCCAAAGTAAAAACAGTTGTTGTTTCAGACAGCTCCGGACGATTGATCAAAACGATCGAAAACCCTGCGGCAACCATTTACCTAAACGACTTAAAAGCAGGAATGTATTTTATTACTTTAGAAATAAAAGACGGAACCGCAGAAACGATTAAAACCATCAAAAAATAATTTATTCACTGATATTCATAGGAAAGGCTGTCAAAATCTGACAGCCTTTCTTTATATTTGAACAAAATTTAACACTGAATAAAAATCGCTGTAGTTTTCGGGATAAGAAAATATTTAACAGGCGATAATCCGCACCATAAAAATAAAAAAACGGATGAAGGCTCCACAGGCAAAGAAAACAGAAAAAATACTTGAAATACACGGCGACAGAAGAATTGATCATTACTTCTGGCTTAACGAAAGGGAAAATCCTGAAGTAACCCAATACCTTGAACAGGAAAATGCCTACGAAGAATTCATTATGAGGGACACAGAGCCTCTTCAGGAAGAACTTTTTGAGGAAATGAAAGCCCGCTATAAAAAAGATGATGAATCTCTTCCCTATTTCTTCAACGAATACTGGTATATGGTACGTTATGAAGAAGGAAAGGAATATCCTATCTTCTGCAGAAAGCATAAAACACTTGACCATCCTGAAGAAATTGTGCTAGATGTGAATATTCTGGCTGAAGGCGAAACTTATTTTGAAGTAGGAAGCGTTGCCGTTTCACCGAATAATCAACTAGCTTCTTTTTCAACAGATAACGTAAGCCGCAGAATCTATACGATCAACTTCAAAAATCTGGCAACCGGAGAGATTCTTTCCGATAAAATCTTTAATACCACAGGTAAGGCTGTCTGGGCCAATGATAATGAGCATGTTTTCTACATCAGAAAGGATGAAAGCTTACGTGCATTCCAGGTATACAGACACAAACTGGGAACGGATTCTTCGGAGGATGTTCTGATCTTCCATGAGGAGGATGATACCTTTGATGTGAATGTTTTCAAGACCAAATCACTGGAATATATTTTCATTGCCAGCTCAAGCACGATCTCTGATGAGCACCGTTTTATTCCTTCCGACAATGTTTTTGCTGAATGGACGGTGATTCAGCCAAGAATAGATGACCTGGAGTATTCCGTAGAGCATTATAAAGATGAATTTTACATCATTACCAATGCAGACGATGCCTTCAATTTCAAAATCGTTAAAACAAAGATTGCCCACTGCGGTATGGAAAACTGGGTAGATGTTATCCCTCATCGTGCTGAAGTTCTTCTGGAAGGTTTTGAGATCTTTAAAGACTATCTGGTTCTTGAAGAAAGAGAACAAGGACTTCTGCAGATCAAGATCATTGATGAAAGAACTAATGAGTCTCATTATCTGCCTTTCTCTGATCCTACTTATACGGCATATATCGGAATCAACATGGAATTCGATACGGAAGTACTCCGTTACGGCTACACATCCCTGACACAGCCAAGTTCTACCTACGAATATAATATGGAGGAAAAAACCACCGTTCTCCTGAAACAACAGGAAGTGCTCGGAGGAAAGTTCGCTCCCGAAAATTATATCTCAGAGAGAATCTGGGCTCCTTCGCGAGACGGAAAAACCCGGATTCCCATTTCACTCGTTTACCATAAAAACACTAAAAAGTCTGCGGATACACCATTGCTGCTGTATGGATACGGAAGTTACGGACATACTGTAGATGCAAGCTTTTCCAACGTGAGACTTTCTATTCTGGACAGAGGCTTTATTTATGCCATTGCTCACATCCGTGGTGGTGAATACCTGGGAAGAGAATGGTATGAAGACGGTAAAATGCTTTTCAAGAAAAACACTTTCTTCGATTTTATTGATGCCGGAAAGCATCTGATTCATGAAAATTATACTTCTTCCAGGCATATGTTTGCCATGGGTGGAAGTGCAGGAGGCCTCCTGGTAGGAGCAGTGGTGAATTATGAACCACAACTTTTCCACGGAATTGTAGCCCAGGTTCCTTTTGTAGACGTGGTAACGACCATGCTTGATGAAACCATTCCTTTAACAACCGGAGAATATGATGAATGGGGAAACCCCAATGATGAGGAATATTACCATTATATGAAAGAATATTCCCCTTATGACAATGTAGAAGCTAAAGATTATCCTCATATGCTGATCACCACCGGACTGCATGATTCGCAGGTTCAGTATTGGGAACCGGCAAAATGGACCGCAAAATTAAGGGAATTGAAAACAGATGATAACCTGCTGTTATTCAAAACCGATATGAGTTCAGGACATGGAGGGGCAAGCGGAAGATTTGAATCCCTGAAGGAAGACGCTCTGGAATATGCATTTTTACTGAAAATCAACGAAAAGTAATATTAAATGTTAGCCATTAAGAACAATTAAGGGTTAAGATAAATTAAGAAAAAATCAAAGTTTTTTTTGAAAACTTAATAAGCGCTAAAAAATAAATCAACTATAAATATCACTCCTCATTATATGAACGAATCCGAATACTGGAAAAAGATAGAACAGTTTTTTGAAGACCATTTCCAGACTGAAAAGAATCCTCCGATTGAGACGCTCCTTTTTCTCATCGGGCTTCAGGAGCTGGGAAGCGGTCAGCAGAAATACACAAAAGACGATAAGGTCAATCTGATTCACATTGCGGTGTGCAGATTGCTGGAGCCTTTCGGTTATTATAAATTCACGCATTATGAAGACGGCTGGCCACAGTTTGACAAACTGGAGGAACTGCCGGAATTAAAACCGAACGAACAGACCCTTCTCATGAAAAAGGCAATTATTCAATATTTCCAGGAAGAGAATCTGATTGAATAAACCCGGATTTGGAGAGATACGATGTTGGGTGATGGGTGTTTTGACAGCCGGAAAAGGCAAATGTTTTTCCAATCTGGTGTATTGTCATTGATTAAACGTACTTCCAGCATCCGGCAAATCATCTTAATTTTCTCATCAAACCCGATACTAAAAAATAAATCAGCCCCCACAAAGAGGCTGATTTATTTTTTATCAGAAAATCAGGATTACCCTAAAAGCTCTTCCAGTTGGGTAAGCCCCATCTTAAAGCCTTCTTCAAAGCCCATTTCCAGCATTTTTTTCATAACATCTTCAGACTGATAATGAATATTTACGGTTATTTTTGTTCCTTCTTCCACCCCTGTAAAGCCGATCAGCCAATTGGATTGGGGTGAATCATTATTCACATTTCCGTTTTCATCGCAGAAAGCACTGGTCCAGTCGAAGCTGCGGTGTTCTGTAATTTCGCCGTACTTAGACCTTGAATAAGCCTTTTCGCCGTTCGGCCCTGCCATGGCATACAGCCAGACTCCACCTTCCCTGAAATCCTGATTAACAGTTTCACATTTCCAGGGTTTCGGCCCCCACCATTGGTCCAATAATTCGGATTGGGTAAAATAGTCCCACACTTTTGTGACGTCAGCCTTATAAATTTTCATTACATAGACTGTCTTCGCGTCAAAATCTTTGTTGAAAGTGATATTCGGTTCCATAAGTAATTATTTTTGATAAAGTTACTTATTTATTGACGGACCACACTTTTCCTATGACAAGTAAACATTCTTTATTACTGAAAATGTATATCCTGCTATTTATTGAATCCATCTGGCAATCTCACACCTATTAAAGACAAGTTATCTACTTCATAGTTTACCGTTCCTTTTCATAGGAAAAAATGATGGACGGTTGAGTTTTCATACATGAGCGGACATATACCACAAAAATATTTATTTTTTTTCGTTAATTTTTTTTAAAACAGTAAAGCTGTCCCCTGTTCTTTTAAAACCATTTATTTTTTCCCATAATGTAGAATAAGCAAGGTTTCTTTATTATATTAAACTAATTGATAACAAGCATTTAAATACCTAGTTAAACATTCTATTGAAACAGAATTAGTCACTTAAGGCTCTGGATACCGCTGATACAACCATTTTCAAAAATTCATAAATAAACGTTAAAAAACAATTTTTTAAGAGAAATAACACAATTTTTTGGCGCGTTTTTTGTTTATGAAGTCTTAAAATAATTAATTTTAACATTCATTTTTTCCAAACATATAAAAAACAGTAATGAATAATAAATTCATCCCAATAATTTCGGTGTTTATGACGATCTCACTGATTGTCTTTGTTACGCTCCAGTTTTATTGGCTGAAAGGTTATTACAATGCTCTGGAACAGGACTTTTCCAACAAGGTATATGCTGCCCTGGAGAGCACTTCAAAAAATATTGAAGAGATTGAAGTAGATCAGTATTTAAATAAAGATAACAATAATTTCAGAAACGATATCCTTGCCAGTAAGGATCAGCCGTCATTAACAACGATCCAGCAGGTAGAAGATTCCGGGACCCAGAGACAGATCATTTATTCTAAAAATATCATTGCTAAAACCCAGCTTCCGATCTCTAAAAAAGGAGATTCTGTGAACCTTACCACGCTCTATACGGACGAAGCAGCCTACAAGGTTAAAAAAGACACGTCCAACCGTGAGCTTCTTACTACAGATATCAATAATGATATTGAAAGCGGTGATTATTCCATTAAAAATTTTGTGAGAATAGTAGGAACCAACCTTCCGATTTCCAAAAGGGTTGATTCCAAAGTTCTGGATTCTGTAGTTGCCAAAGAGCTAAGAATGAAAGGCATTACCGCTAAATTCGGGTATGGAGTTATTGATAAAAACAATAAGCTTACCAGCGTTGTCAACAAAGCCTATAAAGAAAAAAAGGACAGTAATACTTACAGCTATCCTCTTTTTACGGACAACAAGAACACCACCTTATATTCTCTTGCTCTCGTATTTCCTAAAAAAGAATATTCCCTGGCCATGAACAACTGGCCGATGCTTCTGGGAACTTTTCTGTCATTGCTTACTATTCTGGGAATTTATATTATTTCCATCAACTATATGATGAGGCAGAAAAAGCTGGCGGAAGTAAAAACGGATTTCATCAACAATATGTCGCATGAATTCAAGACGCCACTGGCAACGATTTCGGTCGCTACGGATTCTTTGGCCAATGATAAGATTGCAACCAATCCGGATAAGGTAAAATATTATTCGGAACTGATCAAGCAGGAAAACCTGAGAATGAAGAAGCAGGTGGAAAACGTTCTGAATATGTCGAAGCTTGAAAGAAATGAAGTAGAACTATTTTTAAAGGAAACCAATGTAAGGGAGCTGATCAGGAAAACCACCGAGTCTTTCAACCTTATCGTACAGCAGAGAAACGGCTCGCTTACCCAGGAATTCAATGCCACGAATTATACATTTAAAATCGATGAGTTTCACATCTCGAATATGCTGGTGAATCTGCTGGATAATGCCAATAAGTATTCTCCGGAGGCTCCTGAAATTCATGTAAAGACAAGAAACGAGGGTCCTCTGTATGTGATTGAGATTTCTGATAAGGGAATGGGAATGGAAACCCAGAATAAAACGAAAATCTTTGAAAAATTCTTCAGGGAAGAAACCGGAAACATTCATAATGTAAAAGGCCAGGGACTTGGGCTTTCATATGTAAAGAAAATTGTAGAACTGCATAAAGGACAGATCATCGTAGATTCTCATAAAGGAAAAGGAAGCACATTTGTGATCAAACTGCCGATGAGCTGATACCAGATAAGACCTAAACAAAATATTATAAAGAAAAGGGATAAACAATTCATTTTTAATTGTTAATTATTAATTTTAAAACTATGAGCAACAGAATATTATTAGTAGAAGACGATCAGAGTTTCGGGGCTGTGCTGAAAGATTATTTGACGATCAATAACTTTGAGGTAACCTTAGCAACAGACGGAGAACAGGGGTTGAAGGAGTTTACAGAGAATGAGTTCGACATCTGTATTTTTGATGTGATGATGCCTAAAAAAGACGGTTTTTCATTAGCGGAAGATGTAAAAAAAATCGATAAAAACACGCCTATCATATTCCTTACCGCAAGAAATATGAGAGAGGATATTCTTAAAGGCTATCAGCTGGGAGCTGATGATTATATTACAAAGCCGTTCGATACCGAGCTTCTTTTGTATAAGATCAAAGCTATCCTGCAGAGGAGTTCTACGTTGGAAAATGAAGAACAGGAACAGTTCAAGATCAGCAATATTTTCTTTGACTCGATGCTGAGACAGCTTAAGGTAGGTGATAAAGAATACAAGCTTTCTCCTAAAGAGAATGAATTGCTAAAGCTTCTTTGCATCCACAGAAACGATTTCATGCCAAGAGACCTTGCTCTAAGAAAAATCTGGAAAAAGGAAAATTACTTTACGGCAAGAAGTATGGACGTGTATATTGCAAAGCTTCGTAAGCTGCTGAAAGACGACGAAGGATTGGAGATCATCAACGTACACGGAGAAGGATTCAGGCTATTGGTTAAAAATTAAACCTCAAAACCTGATTATAAATAAAAAATTAGCAAAACAATTGAAAATGTTTTGCTAATTTTGTTTCATACGATTGGATATGAAAAATACACTTTTAGGCGTTATCGCCGTTTCGGTTCTTGCCGTTTCATGTAAAAAAGATGAAAAAGCTACTTATTTAAAAGAAGAAGCAGGCGTACAGCCCACCAATGTGGCCGTTAACACCCCAAAAGCCTCCCTGCTGGATCAGGCAGGAATCCAGTCTAATACCTCTCCCGCTCCTATGGCAACCGCTCCGGGAATGAATCCTCCGCATGGACAACCGGGACACCGTTGTGATATTCCTGTGGGACAGCCTCTTAACAGCAAACCCGCTCCGGCTCCGGCACAGAATAATGCACCCGCAAACGGTGATCATACCATCCAGATCGATCCCAATTCTATGACTCCGGGAAAAGTGATGATTGATGATAAAGGAAAAATGGTGAAGACCGCACCGGGAATGAATCCTCCACACGGAGCTCCCGGCCACCGATGTGATATTCCTGTAGGGCAGCCTCTTAACAGCAAACCTGCTCCTGCACCACAACCTGCTGCCCAAAACATAGCACAGAATACTCAAGCTCCGGCACCAGCTCCACCGCCAACAGGAGAAAAACCTAAACTAAACCCTGCCCATGGGGAGCCCTGGCATAATTGTGCAGTAAAAGTTGGTGATCCTTTGCCATAAATTTTGTATTTTTGCAGCGATGAAGCTGTTTCAGATTCTTGCCGTTGTTTTCTGTTTAGGAATTTTCTTGATTCCTAAAGATAACTTCTATGCACAATCTATGCAGGAAACCTGCTGTAAAGCTGAATCGGAAAAAAGTGACTGCTGTAAAAACCATTCTTCCAAAGAAAAAAATGACAGCCGTAAACAATCTTCATGTAATGACGACTGCTGCTCATCCTGTGTGGCATGTTATACCTTTATAGAAACCCCTTTCTCAAAGAGTCTGCGTTTTGAGTTTTCTTATGATCAACAGAATAACAATCCGCAGTTTCAATACTCAGATCCTTATCTATCAGACCGTTTAAAGGAAATCTGGCAGCCGCCTAAAATAGGTTAATTATCTTACGGAGTGTTCATTAAGCTTTTTAATGAACCGTTTTTTAATTAATTTAAACTTTAAACAAATGAAATTATATTTTTCCAGGATTATTCTTGGACTATTGATCCTGTCTGCACACTTTATATCCGCTCAAAGCCTCACCAAAAACCAATTTAAAGTCAAAGGAAACTGTGAGATGTGCAAGTCGCGAATAGAAGCCGCCGCCAAAAAGGCAGGTGCAAAAACCGCAGTCTATTCTATCGATCTTCAACAGCTGACTGTAGAAACAGGGAGCAATGTATCATCCGATGAAATTTTAAAGAAGGTAGCCGAAGCCGGCCACGATAATGAAAAATTCCAATCCTCCAAGGAAACCTATGACAAGCTTCCGGGATGCTGCCACTATGAAAGAGATCTTCAGCCTACCGCAGCAGAAGCCCATCAGCATCAGGCAAAAAAGGAGAATGAATTTTACGTAAAAGGAAACTGTGGCTCCTGTAAAGCAAGGATTGAAAAAGCAGCCAAAGCAGCCGGTGCAGATTCCGCAGAATGGAGTGCCGAAAAGCAGACGGTTACTTTAAATTTTGATGCTTCAAAAACATCATCAGACAAAATTCTGAAAGCGATTGCTGATGCCGGTCACGATAATGAAAAATACAGGTCTTCCGACGCTGTTTACAAAAATCTGCCGGGATGCTGCCTGTATGACCGGGAAATTCCTTTCGGAGCACCTAATCCGAAAGTACATTTTGAAGAGGGAACCCAACACAATGAACATCAGGATCATCAGGCTGCTTCTTCAGAAGAAAGTCACTCCAGTCATGAAAAAAGCATTGAAGGAGTAACGGTTACCGGAACCAGAGCTGCTACAGCTATTAATAAAAAGGAGGCTGGACTTGTTTTTAATATCGACAAAAAAGAACTTCTGAAAGCCGCCTGCTGCAACCTTTCCGAGAGCTTTGAAACCAATGCTACCGTAGATGTTTCTTTCAGCAATGCAGTAACAGGAACCAAACAGCTTAAAATGCTGGGACTGGATCAGAAATATACCAACCTCACCAAAGAGCTTCTTCCTGAGATCAGAGGGCTGGCTTCTGCTTACGGACTAAATTTCATTCCCGGAAGATGGATCGAGAGCATCCAGCTAACCAAAGGGGGAAGCACCGTAACCAACGGATATGAAAGTATCACCGGACAAATCAACACCGAACTTCTGAAGAATGCTAAGGAACCTGAGACTTCCCTGAACCTTTTTTCTGATTTTAACGGAAGAGCCGAAGCCAATATTACCAGCGTATCTCCCATCAATGATAAATGGTCCCAGACTTTCCTTCTGCACGGGAACGGAACATTCGGAAATACGGATATGAATGATGACGGTTTTCTGGACAGACCGAAAGGAACACAGATCAATGCGGCTTATCTTCTTAATTTCAATGATCTTGAAAAATCCGGATTCGAATCTCATTTCGGAATTAATTTTATCAGAGATGAAAGAACAGCCGGGCAGACCGGTTTTGATAAAAAGCTGGCACAGGATAAGCAGTCTGCTTACGGTGTGGGAATTGATATCTCCAGATTCCAGATATGGAACAAAACGGGGTATGTATTCAAAGGAAAACCTTACCAGAGCTTAGGATGGATGAACCAGTATGTGTATCACCAGCAGGACAGCTTTTTCGGACTCAGAAATTACGCCGGGAAGCAGCATACCTACTACTCTAACCTTATTTTTGAAAGCATCATCGGCAATACCAATCACAAGTATAAAGCCGGAGCAAGCTTTCTGTATGACGGCTATGAGGAAACGTATTTAACGGATGACCTTAAAAGAAATGAAATTGTTCCGGGAATTTTTGCAGAATATACATTAACCGGAGTAAAATATACTTTAGTGGCAGGAGCAAGAGCGGATTTCCATAATCTTGCCGGAACCCAGTTCACACCAAGACTAAACTTCAAGTATGATTTCACTCCCCAGACTATTTTAAGGCTTTCTGCGGGAAGGGGATTCAGAACCACTAATGTATTCGCTGAAAACCAGCAGTATTTTGCTTCCAACAGAAGCATTCAGATTTTGCCTAATAATGGAAGTATTTATGGACTGAAACCGGAAATCGCATGGAATTACGGAGCTAGTTTACAACAGGAATTCAAGCTTTTCGGAAGAAAGTCTACTGTGATTGCGGATTTCTTCAGAACCGATTTTCAGGATCAGGTATTGGTAGACTTAGACCGTTCACCTCAGCAGCTTACTTTTTATAATCTGGAAGGTAAATCTTTTGCCAACTCATTCCAGACGCAGTGGGATTTTACCCCTTTCAGAAATTTTGATGTAAGGCTTGCCTATAAATATTATGATGTACAGGCGGATTATATCGACGGAAGAAGAGAAATTCCTTTTATGGCCAAGCACAGAGGATTCGTCAACCTAGCTTATGCCACCAATAAAAATGACAAAGGCGGATTCTGGAGCTTTGATACGACCCTGAACTGGGTAGGAAAGCAAAGGCTGCCTGATACCTCTGCCAATCCATCAGAATTTCAGTTGCCTGTATATTCTGATTCTTATGCCGTGCTGAATGCCCAGATTTCAAGAAATTTCAACAAAAAAATCAGAGCGTATGTAGGGGGTGAGAACTTAACGTCTTATTACCAGAAAAATGCGATCGTAGATTTCAGGAATCCTTTCGGTAACTATTTTGACGGAGGTATGGTATACGCCCCGATTATGAAAGCCAATTTCTATGTGGGACTGGATGTAACGTTTTAAAAGGCAGGAGATGGAAAATGGAGGATGAAAGTACCGGCAGATCGTTTATTAACCTGAAATCCTTTTAACTTCTTTTTCTGTCTGGAAATATCTTAAAATACAAACCAGCATCGAATTGATGCTGGTTTTGTAATATCATCAAAAATTTTTAGATTTTAAATGGTAAGCATAAAGACCAGACGTAATGAAAATCTCCGGTAGCTTCTCTCTTTCAGCCTCCAGCATCCTTACCAAAATGAAAAAGCAGTATCGGAATTGATGCTGCTTTTTTATTTTATCTTCCAAAATCGTCCTGGACTCTTACAATATCGTTTTCGTCTGAAGGATTGGTTACATCGGTATGCTGCCAGATCTCAGCAACAACGCCCCAGCCGTCTAAACCAATCAAACGGTGTCTTTCTCCCTGCTGAAGTTTTACCTGTTCTTTCGGGTGGTACTCTTTCAGCTCTCCTTCTTCATCGGTCATGCTTCTTTTGATTCCGACAATGCCTTCAACGACCTGCCAGATTTCAGCTCTTCGGTGATGGTACTGCCAGCTTAATCTTGCCTGTGGGGCAACAAGAAGAATTTTAGGACTTAACTTGCCGCTTATTTTTAAGTTGTTGACATCAATTCCTTCAAAATAACGGTTGGCAAAATCCTGCGCCTGATCTTCATCGATCACAAAAAAACCACCCCAGGGCCTTGTATCATCTTTGGCCACAAGATTAAAACCCTGTGCACCAAGCATTTTTTCTACTTTATCGAATATCTCTTTTTTTTCTGTAATCATGCGCTTTTATTATTCTTTAAAATCATTTTCAAAATTAAGTATTCTTTATTATTCTGCAGACATTGAGTATGGAAAATCTACTTCCTTCGAGCCCCTCTCCTTGTTTGGCTTATTATCCATCTCGAAATTCAGAACGGCTCCTTTTAGCAGCTCTTTGTGGCTGAGCCAGTTTTTGGAATAAGGCTGATGGTTTACCTTCAGTGCTTTTACATAGAAGTTTTCAGCACTGTTGTCCGGGGCTTTTATTTCAATTTTCCTGCCATTCTCCAGATGAATGACCGCTTCTTTAAATAAAGGGGCACCCAGAACATACTGATCAGTAGCCGGAGTGACGGGATAGAATCCTAAGGCTGAGAACACATACCACGCAGAGGTCTGCCCGTTATCCTCATCTCCGCAGTATCCGTCAGGAGTGGCCTGATACAGTTTATCCAGAACCTGCCTTGTCCAGTATTGTGTTTTATAGGGAGCTCCGGCATAATTGTACAGGTAAATCATATGCTGAATGGGCTGGTTTCCGTGGGCGTACTGGCCCATATTCATGATCTGCATTTCACGGATCTCGTGGATAACTCCTCCGTAATAGCTGTCATCAAAAACCGGAGGAAGAGAAAATACCTCATCCAGTTTGGCTTCAAATTTCTTTTTTCCTCCCATCAGCTGGGAAAGTCCTGCGATATCCTGGAAAACCGACCAGGTATAATGCCAGCTGTTCCCTTCTGTAAAAGCATCTCCCCATTTGAAAGGGTTGAAAGGAGCCTGAAACCTGCCGTCTTTATTTTTACCTCTCATTAATCCCGTTTCCGGATCGAAAAGGTTTTTATAATTATAAGCTCTTTTTTTATAAATATCAATTTCTGAAGCAGGTTTTCCCAGAGCTTTCCCGAGCTGATAAATCGCAAAATCATCATAGGCATATTCTAAAGTCCGGGCGGCATTCTCATTGATCTTTACGTCATAGGGAACATAACCTAATGTATTGTAATACTGAACGCCTCTTCGTCCTACAGCATCAATAGGGCCTTCATTGCCGGCTCCATGTTTAACGGCCTGCCAAAGGGTTTCGATATCATACCCGCGAAGTCCTTTTAGATAAGCATCTGCCACGACGGAAGCAGAATTGTTTCCGATCATAATGTCAGAATATCCGGGGCTGCTCCATTCAGGCAGGAAACCGCCTTCTTTATAGGCATTCACCAGTCCTTCCTGCATTTCTGCATTAATGGCCGGGTATACCAGGTTCAGAAACGGATATAACGCCCGGAAAGTATCCCAGAAACCGGTTCCGGCAAACATTCTTCCGTCCATAATTTTGCTGTTGTAAGGACTCCAGTGTTTTATTTTGTTCTGAGCATCAATTTCATAGAGTTTCTGGGGAAAAAATAAGGTCCTGTACATCGAAGAATAGAATGTTCTCATCTGCTGGTCCGTTCCGCCTTTTATTTCAATTTTTCCCAGGGTTTTATTCCAGATATTTCTGGCTTCCGTTTTTACCTCTTCAAAACTTCTGCCTCCGATTTCTCTTTTCAGATTCAGTTCTGCCTGTTCAAAGCTGATAAATGAAGAGGCTGTCCTTGCATAAACGCTTTCTTTATTTTTAAGTTTAAAACCTACAACGGCTCCGGCATGCTCACTCGTAAGCTCTAATGAGCCGTTTACAAAGGCATTGTCTTTCCAGATTGTTTTCAGATCAAAATCCTTATCAAACTGAACGACAAAATAATTTTTAAAATTTTCATATTTTCCTCTGGCATATTTGGTGGTATAGCCCAGGATTTTTCTTTCTTTGGGAATGATCCTGATATAGGATCCTTTATTTAAAGCATCAATAACCACATAAGCACTATCTGTCTTGGGAAAATCAAATTTGAAAAAGGCGGCTCTTTCTGTGGGAGTAAATTCTGTTGTCACATTGATATCAGCCAGATAAACGCTGTAATGATAAGGTTTTGCAGTCTCAGCTTTATGACTGAACCAACTGGCCCTTTCTTCTTCTCTGAATTTGGGTTTTCCCACTCCCGGCATGATGGCAAAGGCCCCGTAGTCATTCATCCATGGAGAAGGCTGATGCGTCTGCTTGAAACCGTTTATTTTATCGGCATCATAGGTATAAGCCCATCCGTCACCCATTTTTCCGGTCTGAGGAGTCCAGAGATTCATTCCCCACGGAAGTCCGATTGCCGGATAGGTATTTCCGTTGGATAAAGATGGTTTGGACTGGGTTCCCATTAAGGGATTTACATAGTCGGCGGGAGATATTTCCTGCCCAAATGCCCATACATTCAATAAAATAAAAAAAGATGAAACGATAAACTTCATGGTATCAATCTGTTATTGTGTTGTTTTTTTTAAAGCATAACCCGCAGCCCCTAAAATAGCCGCATCTTCAAAAATAGCGGAAATTCTGATGGGAAGATCTGTTTTATTTTCAGCGAGGTTCCGGTGAAGCCTTTCTTCAAAATACGGATACATCCTGGCAATATTTCCACCTATAACTAAAACTTTCGGTTGATAATGACTCACATACCGTATAATGAATTCTGCAAAAGCATCTGCATAGTCATCAAATATCTGTGTCTGTATGGCTTCAGGCTTATCCAGGAGATCTTTAGTCCCGGAAATCTGTTCTCCGGTCAGTTTTTCATACTGCTGAACGAACCATCGTGTTGCCAGATAATCTTCACAGATGGACGCTCTGAAAGGAGAATCCCATAAATCTTCATCGGTTGCGGCAATACCGTCATAGAAGGCTGTTCCCAGACCTGTCCCCAATGTAATTCCAAAAACCCTTGTCTCATTTTGCACACAGCCCCCGAAAACTTCACCTTCCAGAAAAGCTCCGGCATCATTTACAAAATGGATCTGACCTTTTGAAACGGATAATCTTTCTGCCAGTTGTTCTTTAATATGAACCTGATAGAGGTCGATAAATTTCCCCTGCTGCATGAGAGAAATACCGTTTTCATAATCAAAAGGTCCCGGCATGGCAATTCCGATCAGCAGATCTTTTCTGATAAGGTCCTCAGTTACTTTTTCAATGGCAGCAACCCAGGACGAAAAAATGTTTTCCCGCGGACCGAAAGAATCCACATGTTGTCTTAGGTACGTTGAGGCAACAATCCCACGCTTTACCGGATCCACCTGAGCCAGGGTAATATGCGAACCGCCAATATCTATTCCTATTATATTCTGCATGGTATATTCCTTTTTTCAATAAAAAACCTGTGACCTGACAGGCAAACCAAAAAGCAAAGGTAAGCAGTAAAAAGTATGATCTTTCATATTCTCCTGAATTCTTCACCGGCTGTCTGCCTGTCGTAAGCCACAGTTAAAAAAATCCCCTAATTTTTATTTTTTTTATGCTGTTCTTATTTCACCAATACCTTTCCCGATACCAGGGTCTTACCATCTGCTGAGCTTATTTTATAAATATAAGTTCCCTGAGATAAGCTATGGGTATTGATTATGGTATTGTTCTTATTCATTTTCTGAGTGATAATCAGCTTTCCTGAGACATCGTACAAAGCCACTTCACCGGCAGATCCTTCATTCACTGTAAAATGAAGATCCTGTCCTTTTTTAACCGGGTTCGGGTATACCTGGTTATCCGTTTTACCGGAAGTATTTTCTTTTACGGATAACTGCTCAGTGCAGGCAACATCTGTTTTCCAGTTGGAATTGGTCATATTGATCATCGTGGCAAAATGAGTGTTGGCGGTTGCATCCAAAACACCGTTTCCGCTTCCTTCATCCATCTTCCAATTGGCTTCCAGACCTGGAGCGCCCGCTGCTACATTACATTTGTTATCCATAATTTCCTGGGCAGTCAGTGCTTTTTTCCAAACCCTGAATTCATCTAAAAATCCATTAAGTGTCCGTGAATTATCATAGTTCCTTCCCAGATAAAGGATTCCGTTGGCTGTAAAATTCCCGGAAGCCGTGTTGCTGGCATCAAGATTCCCATTGATGTAAAGTTTCATAGAAGCTCCATCGTAAACTGCTGCTACATGGTACCATGTATTGGTACTGAATGAAGTATTGCTGCTCAGCTTTATCTGGGACGGCCCGAAACTCAATGTAAACTGTAGTTTATTGGCGGCAAGATTTCCATCCCCGAATCTCAGTATTGCTGAATTATTGTCTCCTACCTCAATTCCTGCCACGGATGTGATGTAAGGAAAGCCTGTTTTAAAGGCGTTTACTTTTACCCAGCCTTCAATCGTAAGGGCATTTCCACTCAGATTAAACTGCCCTGCATTGAGATACTGGGTACTCCCGTTGAAGGAAACCGATCTGGGACCCGGGCTCTGAACCGGAGCAAAACCACTGTTGAATGGAGTATCTGCGGAATAGGCACTGCTGGCTGTTGCTCCACATACGGCCTGCACTCTCCATACATAATTGGTATTTTCTGTAAGATTCGGAAGGTTGTAGCTGGTTGCTGAAATATTCTGAACATCGGTCCAGGATGTTGCAGCTGTTGTTTTATACTGAAGGTTATAAGATGTTGCAGTTCCTACGGCATCCCAGGATACTTTAGTGGTATTTCCGAGAAAACTTTCAGATTTAAGACCTGCCGGGACTGCGCATCCGTTTCCCGAGTTAAAGCGGGGAGCAAAAAGGTACATACTGGTAAGCGTTGAAGAGCAGTTGGACTGTATTCTCCAGTCATATTCCGTATTCAGGGTAAGGTTACTGATCACAATGCTGTTTCCTGAATAATTGGTTCCTGCATTCGTCCAGGTTGTGGAGTTGGCAGGCTTATAGTCGATATTATAGGTTTGTGAGGCATTGGAAGTCCATTTCAAAGTAGCTGAAGTTCCTGTGACATTCGACGCTTCAAGCCCTAAAGGCGGATCACAGGCTTGTCCCTGCGTCCATGAATAAAGCGGTCCGGTAAGCTGGGTATTTTCATTGTACAGAATGTTTGATCCTGTGCTCAGGTAGCCGGCAACATCTGTTCCGCCCAGGTCATACCACATGAATACGCCATACCCGTCATTTTTGGTACTGGTAGCCATTGAAGCCAGTACAGAAGTCGGTGTAGAGTCCGGATTGGTATTCCGGATCCAGGTTGCGGCGGCTGAAAGTTTTGTTTTATCGAGTGGCGGTACAACAGGCGCATTATAGGTTCCGTAGTAAGCATTCCAGCTGTAATTGATATAATTTCCGGCGGCATCACCGTTATAGCTTTGCCTTGTTGTTGCAGGGCCTAAATAATAGAAAGTAATCAGCTTATCCGGCATGGCTGCTTTAAGCTCCTGGAGCAGCATTACAAATGAGCTGTTATTTGGCTGTCCGGTTCCGTTATTTCCATAGCCTGCATACTCATCATCCAGATCAACACCATCCAGACCGTAAGTATAAACGGTGTTGGCGATCTGCCGGGCAAAATCGCGGGCAGCTTCACGGGTCGGGAAATTGGAAATTCCGGCTCCCTGGTGGTTTCCTAAAATATCCAGCAATACTTTTATGCCTTTCTGCTGAAGGGGCCTTACATAGGTATTGACGTCATTCAGGACTTTAGTAACATTATTGTTCCCGGAAATGTACGCCCTGCTTTTGGAAACATCATAATTGATATTGGCCGCAAAAATAATGGCAACATCAAAAAGCTGTCTGTTAGTGTTCTGCAGGGTATAGGAACCCGCATTCAGCATATTGTTGTTATTGACTTCCACATAGCATACTCCCAGAGGATTAAGCTGTTGTGCCTTGAACAAAGATCCTGCCTGACAAGCCATCAGCATCAGCGCAGCAAGAATGGAGTTTTTTTTCATAGTATAATTTTTTTGCTGTTTTAAAATATGCAGTTCCCCGTGCAGACCGGCATCAAAAAGCCTGTTCTGCATAAAGAATACCGCAAAAAAGAATAAACAGAGTAGTCAGGTTCCGGGCTTTTAGCTCAGCAGATCCCGATTTTCGTTAAAAGTTTTCCATAATAATTCTCCGAACAATGTATTTGCCCAGGCAAACCATTCTCTGGTAAATTTCCTGTCGTTGTCCTTATGAAAGGATTCATGCATGAAGCCTGTTCCTCCATGGGTTTTCTGCAGGGTCTGTATGCACCATCTGATCTCATTTTTGTCTTTGGTGGTAAGTGCTTTCATGATGATACTCATTGGCCAGATCATATCAAGACCGATATGCGGGCCCCCTATTCCTTCTGCAAGACTGCCTTTGAAGAAGAAAGGATTGTCTTTTGACCATACATATTTACGGGTATTGAGGTAAACCTCATCATCGGGCTTTACAGCATCCAGATAAGGTAATCCCAGAAGACTCGGGCAATTGGCATCATCCATCAGGTTATAGCTTCCGAATCCGTTGGTTTCAAAGGCATATATTTTCCCGTATTCAGGGTGATTATAAATTCCGTATTTTTTGACTGCCGCGTCAACCTCATCGGCTAAGCTGTTTAGTTGTCCGGCAAGGGCTTTATTATTTTTAATCTTTGCAACCATTTCTGCGGCCTGGCGGAGACTTACTATGGCAAACAGATTGGAAGGGATCAGGAATCCGTAGATGGTAGCATCATCACTTGGCCGGAACATGGAGCTGATTAAACCTACAGGATTTGTTGGATATCCATATCCACCCATCGGAACTCCGTCTGTAGCCCATGCTGTTGTACGCTCAAACTTGTAAGGGCCCAGATCTTTTTTACGTTGTTGTTCGGTAAAGGTTTGCAGGGTAAGCTGAATTCCTTTCAGCCATTTATCATCAAAAGGTTTTGTATCTCCGGTTGTTTTCCAGAAATGATAGGCGAGACGGATCGGATAGCATAGGGAATCTATTTCCCATTTTCTTTCGTGGGTTCCCGGCTTCATATCGGTATGATCATATTCCTTCCACTTGCTGATCTTCTTATCGTCGTTATAAAATGCGTTGGCATAGGGATCTTTCAGGATAAACTCGGTCTGTTTGTGGATGACTCCCGAAATCAGCTTGTGCAGTTTCTCATCTTTTTTAGAAAACTGAAGATAAGGAAAGACCTGAGCTGAGCTGTCCCGGAGCCACATGGCATCAATATCTCCTGTAATCACATAAGTATCCGGAGTTCCATTGATTTCTTTATAAAAAACAGTGGTATCCAATGTATTGGGAAAACAGTTTTCAAAAAGCCAGACCAGTTCTTTATTTTTAACGTTCTTTTTGAAGGCTGCAATTGCATTTTCTACTGATTCACTGGTAAAATGTCTTTTTTCTTTGGGAACACGCACTACGGGAAATTCTTCCGTAACCAGGTTCTTTGCAAAAACATTTTGGGTAAACAGCAGTCCGGCTCCTGCCAGTGCGCTTGTTTTAATAAACTTTCTCCTTTCCATTGATACTTTTTATTTCGTTATTGTTGTATTAGATTTATTGTACAGGCTTACTTCCCATGATAAATTTTAGTTCTCCGCCATTCATGATATCACTGTGATTCAGTTCCCAGCTTTTGTATTCTTTTCCGTTCAGGAATATTTTCTGGACGTATATATTTTTATCTGAGATCTTTTCTGCAATAACCGTAAAGGTTTTTCCATTCTCCAGTTGTAAGGAAACTTTCGGAAACTGTGGTGCCCCGATAGAATATACCGGTTTCCCCGGCGTTACCGGATAGAATCCTAATGATGAGAAAATATACCATGCCGACATCTGGCCACAGTCTTCATTGTTGACAATTCCATCCGGTTTTGCTGCATACATATTATCGCGGATGAATTTTACCATTTTCTGGGTTTTGTGAGGAGTGCCTGCATAGTTGTACAGATAAGGAACGTGATGCCCCGGCTCATCCCCAAATCCCAGAGATCCGATGAATCCTGAAATATCCACATGCTGTTCTCCCTGCATATTCAGTTTTTCGGTAAAGGTTCTGTCCAGTTTTTCTTCAAATCCTTTTTTTCCTCCGTACAGTTTGATCATTTCATCGATCTGATGCGGAACAAAGAAGTCATAAGCCCAGATATTTCCGGAAACCCAGTGTGGCTGAAGCTTTTTCCAGTCGTTCAGCGGAAAGTCAGGCAGGAATTCTCCGTTTTTATGTCTTGGCCAAAAATGGTTATTGTCTTTACTGAAGGTATTCAGAAAATTCATTGACCGTTTTCTGTATACTTCTGCTTCATCCTTTTTACCCAGTTTCTCTGCCAGCTGCTGAATACACCAGTCATCATAGGCATATTCCAGAGTTGCGGAAACTGAAGCTCCGTTTTCGGAAGGAGAATAGCCCAGTTTAATATAGTCGTTCAGGCCTCCGCCTCCGTCACTGCTGCTCATTTTATCCGTTAAAGATGCATCTTTCATAGCTGCAAATGCTTTTTCATGATCAATTCCTGGTACGCCTTTGGAGATGGCATCCCAGATTACCGATGCACTGTGATAACCCAGCATACAGAAGTTGTCGTAACCGCATAATTCCCAGATCGGCATATGATCTTTACGGTCTGTATACCTGCTGATCAGTGAGTTGGCAAACTCTTTCGTATGCTTCTGGTCCATAATCGTCAGCAGCGGATGGGTTGCTCTGAAACCGTCCCAGTAAGAATAAGTACTGTAGTTGGTAAACCATTGGGTATTCATATTTTCTTCTGCCGCAACATAATCACCATTGACATCCATATAAAGATTGGGAGCTATAAAGGTATGGTAGACTCCTGTATAGAAAATTTTCCTCTGATCATCCGTTCCTCCTGAAACCTGGAATCTGCTGATCAGATCCCGCCATGTTTTCTGTGCCGTTTCTTTAGCTTTGGCAAAATCCGTATTTAAGGCTTCGGCATTGAAGTTTTCCTGTGCGCCTTCTGTACTTACCGGAGATAAAGAAACTTTAACCTCAATACTTTCATCCTTTTCGGTGGAAAACCTTACAAATGCTTTGGCATCTTTAGCCAGAGCCATTTTCTCATTGTTTCTGATCTTTCCTTCGGAATACACTCCATAAGATTTAAAAGGCTTTGAAAACTCCATCACGAAATAAGCAAATCTTTTACCGCCCCAGCCTGTGCTGTAGCTATAACCTTTGATCTTATTATTTCCTTCGATGCTCACCAGGGTATGGTACACATTTCCGAAGATTTTATTAACGGGATCAATAATGATATTGGACTCCTCACTTTTCGGGAACGTATATTTATGGAATCCTACCCTGGGTGATGCGGTCAGCTCTGCTTTAATTCCATAGCTGTCCAGCATAACAGAATAATATCCGGGAGAAGCTGTTTCTCTTTCATGACTGAAGGCAGAGCGGTAACCGCTTTCCGGTTTTTCTTCTGAGCCGGGAAGCATTCTGATCTGTCCCACTGTGGGCATTACCAGAATATCTCCCAGATCTGCCCATCCGGTTCCACTAAGATGATTATGACTGAATCCCATAATCGTCTTACTGCTGTAATGATACCCTGAGCACCAATCCCAGTCACCGCTTTTGGTATTCTGGTCGGGGCTGAGCTGTATCATTCCGAACGGTGTGGTTGCTCCGGGAAAGGTATGCCCATGACCGCCGGTTCCGATGAACGGATCTACCCAGGAAAGGATATCGCCTTTCTGTTGCTGTGCATTTCCGTAGTGTGAAAGCAGGATCGTTACTAAAAATATAAGCAGTTCTTTTTTCATAATGATAAGGAAGATCTCAAATTTTTTTTAAGATAAGAGTTTATTTAGGAATATGAAAATCATAACGACAATATTATATGGTAAAAGCATAGGTTTTATGGGTATTATTAAAGTTTTCAGATGATTATATTGAATTGCTTTTCATAAAATCAATAATTTCCGAGATATATCCAAAAGCTACAGCGACTACAGTATCGGCGGCACCGTAATACACGGCGACCTTGTCTCCCTCCGTTAATGCGGCACATGGGAAAATCACATTTGGAATATCTCCGGTAAGTTCATACATTTCAGCAGGAGCCAGCAGATAAGGCTTTGTCCTGTACAATACTTTTGAAGGGTCTTCCAGATCAAGCAATGCAGCTCCCATAGAATATCTGAATCCTCTGCAGGTATTAATCACTCCGTGATAGAAAAGCAGCCATCCTTCGCTGGTTTTGATAGGAACAGGTCCTGCTCCTATTTTCGTACACTGCCAGGCACTGTCTTCAAAAGGTGTTACTTTCATTACACAACGGTGTTCTCCCCAGTATTTCATATCCGGGCTGTAGCTGATGTAGATATCTCCGAACGGTGTATGTCCGTTATCACTCGGGCGGCTCAGCATTGCATATTTGCCGTTGATCTTTTCAGGGAAAAGCACTCCGTTTCTGTTATAGGGCAGAAATGCATTTTCACACTGGAAAAATTCTTTAAAATCGAAGGTATATCCTATTCCGATAGTCGGACCATTGTATCCGTTGCACCAGGTAATCCAGTAGCGGTCTTCAATGAAGGTAACACGCGGATCGTATTTATAATCGGATTCGATCATTTCGGTATTCCCGGCTTTCATTTCAATGGGATCATGATTGATCTTCCAGTCCAGGGCATCCTTGCTGAAACCGGCAAAGATATTCATCTGTACCGCTTTGTTATCGCACCGGAAAACGCCTGCAAATCCATCTTCAAAAGGAACAACGGCACTGTTGAAAATACTGTTGGATGTAGGAATTGCGTACCTGCTGATAATCGGGTTTTCAGAGAAGCGCCACATAATATCACTGCAGTTCTTCGGGCGTTCCTGCCAGGGGATCATTACTGATTGAGATGTCATAAAGTAGTATTACTTTTATTTTAATTGTTTTTAATTTAATATATCTGTTGTATAAACATAACCGGTTTTAAAAAACACTGTCAGGTTTAACTAATGATGTTCTTCTTTATTTTCCAAATAAGGGAATGGAACCCATAGAGTCACTAAGAATGCAGGAATAGTTGCAATCAGCACCCAGATAAAAAACATTTTATAGCCTATCCAGTCGCTGATCATTCCACTGAACATACCGGGAATCATCACTCCAAGGTTCATAATTCCGGTTGCAAATGCATAATGGGCTGTTTTGTGTTTTCCGGGAGCAATCTGCTGCATCATGTACAACATCAATCCTACAAATCCAAACCCGTAACCGAAATATTCCGTTATAACGGCTAATGCTACGGAGAGAAGGTCTTCCGGCTGATAGTGAGCCAGCAGCGCATAGACCACAAACGGTATATTGAATGCACAGCACAGCCAGATCAAGGATTTTTTCAATCCCCTTGCTGATATGAAGTAGCCCGCCAGTACCGAGCCTAAAATAAATGCTGCGGAACCGTATGTTCCGTAAATAAGTCCTATATCTGAAGTAGATAATCCTAATCCTCCCGAATCTCGCGGTGCTTTAAAGAACAACGGTGCGATTTTAATGGCAAATCCTTCTGCAAAACGGTAAAAAACAATGAACATAACCGACCACAGGATGTTCCGTTTGGTAAAGAAAGAAGTAATGACTTCTAAAAGTTCTTTACGGATATTTCCGGCATTTTTATGCTGTTTTTTCTTATCTTCCGGCTCTTTCGGTAAAACCCAATAATGGTAAACCGCTAAACCAAAGAACAGAAGGGCATAGACTGCCATGATGATCATCCAGGCATGGGTAACTCCTTTTGTCTGTTCCAGGACACCGGCAAAATAAACCAAGGCTCCGCTGCTGATAATTTTAGCTAAATTATAGAAAGCTCCCTGCCATCCGATATATCTTGCCTGTTCTTTGTTGGAGAGAAAGGCAATATAGGTACCGTCTGCCACTACATCATGTGTGGCTCCGCAAAAAGCAACCACGGCAAAAAGAGCGATGCTGTACCTGAAAAAATCATGTAGGGGAAGGCTTAATGCAATCAGGGCAAAAAGAACACCTATGGCTGCCTGGGTAAACAGGACAAAGAATTTTTTGGTTTTATAGATTTCCAGAAAAGGACTCCAAAGTGGCTTCAGCGTCCATGAAAGCATAATAAGTCCTGTCCAGAAGGTAATCTGCGCGTCTGAAACACCCATATCCTTATACATAATCCCGGAAACGGCATTAATGGTCACAAAAGGTATTCCCATTGCGAAATATAATGTCGAGATCCAGAAAATAGGGGGTACTGAATGGGTTTCAGCGTTGTTTTTTTCCATATTCAAACTAAAATATTAAAGAAAAGAAGGCCGTTCAAAATGTCATTCCGGATTGAACGAAACTAAAAAAAGAATAATCTAAAAAACGAATATGTTAAAGATTTTTCTATACCGGTATGAAAAAACCAAATTAAATCTATTTTTTGAGCCGGCCTTCTGTTTTCTTTATAATTGATCCTGAAAAGTGTTATTTTTTATCCCACCACAGTTTGGTTCCACCTGTATCAGCTCCGCCCAGCGTCTGTACGGCCTGCTGATAATTATAAAGTGAAGTTTTTGTATCGGTAGTGAAAGGAATCCGGCGTATCATTTCATTGGTGCTGATCAGTCCCCCACTGTCATTTTTTCTTACCTTGAAAAGGATCGGGTAGCCAGTTCTTCTCTGTTCTGCCCATGCTTCAGGTCCGTTCGGATAAAGGGACAGCCATTTTTGGGTAATGATTCTTTCCAGTTTTCTTTCGCCGGAATCACTGTTGTTCCAGGCAATGGTAATGGTACTCAGCTGAGTATCGCCGATATTGATATTATTCGACGGATTTTTGGGATCCACATAAGCCGCTTCAGTTGCTGTTGTATTCGTAAGATAGGTTGTTACCTCAGCTGTTTTCCCCCATTCCCCGAAAGACTGGCGGACTCCTGTTTCATAATTGGTCTGGATATCTCCTGCGCCTGCATATCCTCTCAGGGATGCTTCGGCTTTCAGGAACCAGGTTTCGGCTGCCGTAAATAATTTCATTTTACCATTGGTTCCGGAAAAATAATCTCCACTGGCAGCTTTTGCCTGAGGCTGGGAAAACCCTCCGTAAGTTGTTTTTCCATCCAGCATATCAATTCCCTGGCGGATTCCGATATATTGTCCTGCCACCTGATTATCTGTAGCCGGAATTGCATAGGCAGAAAGCCTCGGATCATTATAGCCGTTCATATAAGCCATTAAAGGTGCACCTATCAGACAGTCTCCCCAGGAATAGATGATAAAACTAAGCTCGGACTGCCCTACACTTAGCAGAGCATTATCGGCATTATCAGTGATCAGCCCGGCAGGTGACGCCAGAGCTTCTTCTGCATACTGTCTGGATTTTACAGGATCGGCATAGCTCATTCTCATGGCCAGTCTCAGCTTCAGTGAGTTGGCCAGCTTTGCCCATTGTGCCAGATTTCCTCCGTATACAAGATCCGCTTTTTTTAAGGTAGACTTATCTTCAATATTTCCTGTACTGGCATTAACCTTCTGAAGGTCAGCAATAGCGGCACTGAGATCACTGATGAAATAATTGTATGCATCCTGCTGTGAATCGAAATCCGTAACTCCGTTGGCATTCGGGGTTTCGTATTTACTGTATACTACAGGCCCGTGGCTGTCGGAAACTCTTGCCGCTGTAATGACTTTAAGGATTGTTTTAACGGCAAAAGTGCCTGTAAAATCAATTCCTTCATAAATTTTTTTGGCCGCATTATCAATAGTAATGGAATAATTGAAAATATCCTGCTGTCTGGCTATAATTCTGTTATTCCATCCATCCATCATATAATAGGTCATATTATTCTTTCCACCGTTAAAAGGGGTTGCCGTACTGAACATTCCGCTGTACATATCCGCACTGAGGTTAGGATACAGCTGATAGTCTGACTGCAAGCCTCGCTGAAGAGATTTCAGAGGATTAACTACGGCAATAAAATCGGCATAGAAATTTTCAGGTCCTCCAAGCTTTTCCTGGTTATAATCATCCAGTTCGCTGGTACATCCGAAAGCAGAAAATAGTACTGCTGCTCCGAATACCCACATTTTAATCGTATTTATTTTCATTTTGGTAATGTAAAAGTTAGAAGTTCGCTTTTAAAGATAGTCCTACAGATCTGGTAATTGGCTGGCCGAATGAATCCACTCCCACTCCTCCCGGGGTATTTCCGGATACCTGTTCCGGATCAAACGGCGCTTTTTTATAGAAGAAGAACAGATTGGTTCCCACGAGACTCACCGTAGCATTTTTCAGATATTTCGAGTCAATATCAAAGGTATATGAAATGGCAGCCTGACGTAAACGGACTGTTGTAGCACTGTAAAGGTAAGCTTCATCAATTCCGGTCCCGTTATTGATTCCACCAGTAGCCGAGTAATAAGCCTTTGCATCTGTTTTACCCTGATAAGCTGTTCCTGCCTGAGGGGTTCCCGCCGCATATACCGCATTTGCAATCGATACTCCACCCGCATCTCTGGCATCCGCTGTTGCTTTGCTCACGCCATACAAATCGTTGGCTTTTTCTGTAAGGGATAATACTTTTCCTCCAAATTTACCATCGATCAGGAATGAAATTCCCAGTTTACCAATATTAAAGGCATTGTTAAATCCTAAAATAAATTTAGGATTCGGATTTCCTAAATACTGCAGGCTTCCGGTAGTTGCCAGTGGTACTCCGTTTTCATCCACCAGAATACGTCCCTGATCATCTCTCTGGAATTTGATTCCATAAAGATCTCCGAAAGAACCGCCCAATTTCATTTTGGTATAGCTTCCGCCTCCCGACAGTCCAAAAAGCTGATCCTGCGGAACATTAATGCTAGAAGGGAACAGTTCCTTAATTTTATTCTTATTTGCCGAACCGTTCAGCGTTGAAGTCCATCCGAATTTTTCAGAATCGAAAATCTTATAGGATAAAGTAGATTCAAAACCGATGTTCTGGATATTTCCAGCATTGATGTAGTATGATCCTGAAGGAATTCCTCCTAAATTGGATGAGATTGTGGTTTCCAGCAGCTGGTTCGTTGCATTGGATTTATAATAGGTGATATCAAAGCTCAGCTTATTTTTCAGCATTCTCAGCTCTGTACCGGCTTCAAATGACTTATTCAGTTCCGGCTTTGGAAACAGGTCTTTGTATCTCGGGTCAGTAACAAATGAACTCTTCGGATAGATAATTGTGCCGGCATCCACTCCGTAAGCATATACTTTAGAGTATTCTGACTGGGCTACCATAGCCGTATTCGGAGGTAATCCAAGCCCAACTGTTGCGTAGGAACCTCTTATTTTCCAGAAATTCAATACTTCAGGAAGCTTAAAAATGGAAGTCAGAATAGCATTAGCACCTACGGATTCATAATCAAATCCGCTTCTTCCCGTTCCTGATAATGTGGAATCCCAGTCATTTCTGAAAGTCATATCCACATAAAATAAATTCTTGTACCCAACAGATGCACTGGCAAAAACCGACTGTATCTGTTTTTTCATATTGGTATAAATATGATGATATCCGTCTCCGGGGCTTCGGTCTACATTCCATTGCAGGTTATTCAGAGTAAACAGATTCGGATTCGCCAGATAAGCATTATCTATCTCTGTAATTTTATATCTTGCCGTATTCATACTCGCTCCTACGGTAAAATCCAATGAAATTGTTTCGCTCAGTTTAGGGCTTCCGATCAATAGAACATCGCCGTAGGTGGAAGAACTTTCATTAACATTTTTAAGGATTCTTCCGTTTATTCCATTGGCCAGCATCACCGGATCGGAATAAGCGGCAATATCTCTCTGGCTGTCCGATATGCTCCACGTGTAATTCCCACGAACTCTTGCAGATAACCATGGATTGATCTGATAAGAAAGGGTTACTGCACTATACGTATTTTTATTGTTGACTTTCACAGGGTTTCTGTTCAGGATCCAATAAGGATTCTGGGTGGCCGGAGCTCCCTTAAAAGTTCCGTCTGCGCCTACTTCCCACCAGTTCTGTGCAGGCAGAAGTCTTGTCTTATTGATGTAGAAATAATTATCCGGAGTATACTGATCAAAATCCACTCCCCTCGGCAGCCAGTATAAGCTGGCCAGAGGTGAAAAAGAGGTTCCTGGCGTCTGTCTGTTCTTGCTGTTTTGTAAAGAGCCTATGAAATTGGCATCCAATGTCAGTTTATCATCCAGAAATTTACTTGAATTTCTGAAAGATATCGTATACTGATCAAAAGTAGAGGTCGGAACAATACCTTTGTTGGTGGTATTTCCAATAGAGAAGTAGTTTGTTGATTTCTCATTTCCCGACTGGAACGAAAGGCTGTTTACCCATGTTGTTCCGTTCTGGAGAAAATCTTTAAGATAATCCCTGGAAGAACCTTTTGCTCCCCAGCTGCTGATGGATGCTCCGGGAACCTGTCCGGCCACTGACGGATCATAGGAAAGATAACTGTGCTGCAGCTCCGGTAAGCTGTAAGCCCGGTCTACAGTAAGGCTTGTACTGTACGTGATGGAGCTTTTTCCCACACGCCCTTTTCTGGTTGTAATCAATATGGCTCCGTTACCACCGGCATAACCGTATAAAGCAGCAGCTGAAGCTCCTTTCAGGAAATTGATGCTTTCAATATCATCCGGATTGATGGTACTCAGGATATCTCCGGTATCCGGCATATTGGAATACTGGCTGATATCAGGTGCCTTTCCGCCTTCATTCAGAATAGGAATCCCATCGATCACATACAGCGGACGGCTGTTGGAGGCCGATTTATTTCCCCTCATCACTACCCTTACGGAGCTTCCTACACCGTTGGTTCTGTTAATCTGTACGTTGGAAACTTTTCCGTTGATGGAATTTAAGAGATTGGGCGTCTTTACTTCCGTAAGCTCATCCCCACCGATTTGCTGGCTCGAATACGTTAAAGAACGCGCCTGCCTTTTGATCCCCAAAGAAGTAACAACCACCTCTTCTATTCTGGTTGTTTTGGCAGTATCTGCCGTTTTAGCTTCCTGTGCATGGGCAGATAAAGAAACAGCTAACAAAACCGGTATAACAGTTTTTCTCATAAGGTTTAGGATTATTTAGATTTATCTGAAAATCAATTACATCCTTATCAAATATTATTTTAAAGCTTAAAACAGACTTCTTCTGTTTTTTTCGCAATATTATGTTTTGAAAACATCAAATAATTTAAAATTTGATTAAGATTTAATTCACATTAGCAAATCTAAATGTTGTAAACAGCCAGATATAACATTATTTTATCATAAAACGATATTATTTTTTCAGGTCATTTCAGAAACAGGTCATTAAACCCTATAATCCAACGTATTACAGGCAATCACAATTCATGAATTTTATATGTTTTTTAGTCAATTTCAGGGGAATTATTTAATAATTATTCATTTTTTCAACAAAAAAATCCGGAAATAGAGTTCCGGATTTTGGTAGTCAGCAGTATTATTTTTTAATTTCTGTCTCGTTATTCGATTTTTTTAACCCCTTTGAACTGTTCTTTAAATTCGGTAGGTGTTGTCTTTTTAATGGATTTAAAAACTTTGTTGAAATTGGCAATATTATTAAAGCCTGCTTCAAAAGCCGTCTCAAAAACGGTAAGGTTCTTTTCCATCAGCCATCGGGCCGCATAACTGATCCTGATCTCATTAAGATAATTCACAAAAGTCTTTCCTGTTCTCTTCTTGATAAACCGGTTAAAAGTTACATTACTCATACTCACCAGTGAAGCAGCGTCGTTAAGGCTGATCTTAGTCTCGAAATTCTTATGGACAAAATCGTGAACGATCTTCATTTTATCGTTATCTGCAAAAGTTTCAAGTTCTATGCTGTAAGACGACAACAGGGTTTTCTCTTCAGCTGTGGCCAGTTCATTCAGGATTTTCATGATTTCGATGAAGGATTCAAAGCTGCTCATTTTAGACAGGTTCAGGAACGAGTCTTTCAGCTTTTCTGCTAGCTCCGGAGAAAACAGAATGCCTCTGATGGAATCTTTCATCAGATTGCTGATGGGTTTCAGGATGTTTTTATCCATCATCGACTGGTTAAAGAAATCCTGGTTAAACTGTACGGTAATCTCGTGGGTTTTTCTGTTTTTACATTTATGATTGGCCCAGCAGTGAGGCAGATTCGGGCCTACCAGCACCAGTTCATAATCGCCGATTTCTCCGGTATGGTCGCCAATCATCCTTCGGTAGCCTTTCCCTTTATATACAAAATTGATTTCCACTTCCGGATGATAGTGATAAGGAAAATCAAACGATGCTTTGATACGGTCAAATACAAGAAAACTGTCCTCGGGAGATAACGGTGTTATTTCTCTCAATATATTTTCTAACTTGCTCATGGGTTATTGAAGAAAATTAAGTTATAAATCAAATACAGTATTTTTACAAAATTGATAAAAAAACAATCAACTAATATATAATTTTTATTTTTTATCTGTTTTTTGTTAAAATTTTGAAAACAAGCTAAACATCAGATCCAATCAACAGTTATATTTCCGCTAAAAAGTAGAAATATTTCAACAAACTCCACACAGAAAAAAGGGAGTTATCGGGCTTCCGGTTTTCTTCTTTTATTTCAGTCTGTTTACCGTTTTCTTTTTCGTATCTTTAGCTAAAGTAATTCTATGCAGTTTATTTTTGAAGATCATTATAAAAAACTGGGTCTGGAAATATTTTCGGAAAAAGATCTGGAAACGGTTCACCGCTACAGTTTAAGATCTGACATTAAAGTTTTTCTCATTCCTGAAGGCTATGAACTAACCGTAGATTTCAACCATTATCAAACTTCAAAGCCTTCATTATTTTTTCTTACCGGACAGCACCTGAAGATTGGAAAAGGAAAAAAGGAAGCTTCCCTGCTTTATTATAACCGTGATTTTTACTGCATTCAGATCCATGATCAAGAAGTGGCCTGTGACGGGCTTCTCTTTCATAATGTATTTGAAATTCCTTTTGTAGAACTTGATCCTGAAGAAGAAAAAGTGATCAGAAATCTGTTCAGCCATATAAAAGACGAGCTTGAATGGAAAGACTCCTCTGCTGAAGAAATGATCAGAACGTACGTAAAACAGATCATCATCCGTGCCACCAGAAAATGGAAACAGCAAAACCTCAACAATGAAACCCTAAAAATTCCGGGAAGTGAGCTGGATATTTTCAGGGATTTCAGCAGGCACCTGGAAATTCATTTCAGGAAAAAACATCAGGTATCAGATTATGCAGAAATGCTTCACCTTGCACCCAAAACATTAACCCATAAATTTAAAAGCCTGAACATTGATTCGCCGAATCAGTTGATTATTAACAGAATTCTGCTTGAGGCCAAAAGACTCCTGTTTTATACGGATAAACCGGTGAAAGAAATTGCCTATGATCTCGGCTATGAAGATCCCGCTTATTTCAACCGTCTTTTCACCCAAAAAACAGGAAGCACGCCTGCCAATTTCAAAAAAAACTACACCTCGGGAAAAAAGTACAACATTTAAGGCTTAATATCTATTGAAACCAACCATCCACTGCAATATCTTTGTCACATCAAAAATTAATAAAAAATATCAATAACAAAAACAAACATTATGAGACGTAACGCAACAGCCGTTTGGAACGGTACTATTAAAGAAGGAAAAGGTCATTTAACCACTCAAAGCACTACTTTAAACGAAACCCAGTATTCTTTCAACAGCCGTTTTGCTGACGGAGTGGGAACCAATCCTGAAGAATTACTGGCTGCTGCACACGCAGGCTGCTTCACCATGAAACTGAGTGCAGAATTGTCCCAGGCAGGCTTCAATCCTGAAGAGCTTAAAACAACTTCCGTTATTACCCTTGACCCAGCTATCGGAAAAATTACAAAATCTGAACTGACTTTAACAGCAAAAGTTCCGGGAATTTCAGAAGAGGAGTTTCAGAAATATGCTAAAATTGCCGAAGAAGGATGCCCGGTGAGCGCAGCACTTAATTTTGAGATTACGCTGAATGCGACTTTAGCTCAATAATTATTTAATTTCTTTTAAACCATTAAAACCGGTTGGAAGAATTGCAGGAAAGTATTTTGCAGTTCCTATTTCCGGCGGGTTTTAATGGTTTATTTTTTCCCGCAGATCAAATAATGATGTGGATATGATAGGTTTTGGCTAAAATAATTTAGGTAGACTAAAGTCCTCTATTGAATAGGGGGTATGGTCAAAGAAAAAACATTATACCTGCAGAATTATGATATTATGTTGTGGTAAGTAATTTCCCACAGATCCCGCCAATTACACAGATATTATTCTGTTTGCTTGAATTTTGAGAATCAGATGGTCGGTTGTCACATTCCTGTTTTAGAGAATTTTGAAATCTTTCAAAATAAAATATACCGATTGGTATATTTTTGTATATTTGTACTGAAAAAAACTGTATAAAAATGTCGAAGGCAGAAAAAACCAGACAGTTTATTATTGAGAAAACCGCCACTTTGTTCAATTCCAAAGGGTATATTACAACATCCCTGTCAGACATCACAGAAGCAACAGGGCTTACCAAAGGCAGCATCTATGGAAATTTTGAAAATAAAGATGAAGTCGCCATTGAAGTATACCGATACAATGCGGCTCAGCTCAGCAGGATAATGAGCCGCTCATTTGGTAATGATTTTCCGACAACGGCTGATAAACTGTATGCATTCGTTGCTTTTTACCGAAAAAACTGGCGTACCGTTTTTTCAAACGGGGGCTGTCCTTTAATGAATGCCGCCACCGAAGCAGACGATTCCTTTCCTGCGTTAAAAGAACATGTCAGAAAATCTTTTGAAATGTGGACTCAAAAAACGGCTGAAGTCATCCGGCAGGGACAGAACACCGGGGAGATCCGTCCGGATATCGATGCCAAAGAATATGCATCCCTCTTCATTATGCTTATTGAAGGCGGAATCTTGCTTTCCAAAACGACCGATGACGAAAGTTTTCTGAATCTCGCACTGGACAGAATTACCCATATGATCAATCATGAACTCATTATTCTTCCCTCTTAAACAATAAAGGTTATGGAAACAAAAAAAGTGGCTATTGTAGGATATAACAGAACTCCTTTTGCCAGAATCAATACAGCGTATGCGGACCAGGATAACCAGGAGCTGCTGGAAGCTGCTCTACACGGACTGATCCGGAAGTGCCATTTAGAAGGAAAACTTTTGGGAGAAGTAGCGGGAGGTGCCGTTATCAAGCATATTTCTGAAAGCAACCTCATCCGTGAAGCAGTTATGAATACGCCACTGGACCCGGCAACACCTGCGTGTGATCTTCAACAGGCCTGTGATACAGGAATTGAAGCGGCTGTTTATATCAGTAACAAAATTGCATTAGGCCAAATAGAGTGCGGAATTGCCTGCGGCGTGGAAGCCATGAGCAATATTCCATTTGAATCTGCACCGCGTTTAAGAAAGGCTCTTTTAAAGGCGAACAAAGAAAAATCGGTGTTCGGAAAAATAAAACAGCTGTTGATGCCAAAGCTTAAAGACTGGATGCCTGTTCCTTACAAAGGACAGGAACCGAAGACCGGTCTTGTTATGGGCGGGCACACGGAAATTACAGCCAAATATTATGAAATTTCCCGTGAAGAGCAGGATCAGCTTGCTTTAAAAAGCCATCAGAATATGGCTAAAGCTTATGACGAAGGATTTTTTGATGATATGATCACCCCTGCTTTCGGTCTGGAAAAAGACAACAATCTTCGTCGTGATACAAGCCTCGAAAAACTTTCCCATCTGAAACCGGCCTTTGACAAGGAACACGGAACACTTACTGCTGGAAATTCAACCCCTTTTACAGATGGGGCATCGGCGGTGCTGCTGGCCAGCGAAGAATGGGCAAAAGCCAATCATCTTCCGGTTCTGGCCTACATTACTTTTTCAGAGGTTGCTGGAATTGAATATGTTGAAAGCCAACAGAATCTTTTGCTGGCTCCCGTTTTTGCAGCAGACAGAATGCTGAGAAAAGCCGATATGAATCTGGAAGATTTTGATTATTATGAAATCCACGAAGCTTTTGCCGCCCAGGTTCTGGCTACCCTGAAGATCTGGGAAAACGATGAGCTGGCTAAAAAATTCGGTCTGGAAAAAGCATTAGGAAAGATCGACAGGGATAAGCTGAATGTAAAGGGCGGAAGTCTGGCCGCAGCCCACCCTTTTGCAGCTACCGGAGGCAGAATTATTGCCACAATGGCCAAGCTTCTTCATGAAAAAGGAACCGGAAAAGGATTTATCTCTATCTGCGCTGCCCGTGGCCAGGGAGTTACCATGATCATCGAAAAATAATACAGTATATATGGACAGATTAGCACAGCTTCAGCAGTTTATCGGAAAAGAATTCAGTCATTCGCCATCACCTTTTATGAAATGGCTTAACCCGATTGTTATTTCCGCGGAGGAAGGACATCTTGAATTTCAGTATACCGTAAGACCGGAATGGCTGAATCCGATCGGAAATCTTCACGGCGGGGTAACGGCAGCCATTATTGATGATATCATCGGAGCTACAATGTTTTCGCTGAATGAAGATTCTTTCATCACTACCATCAATAATGTGATCGATTATTTTTCGGCCGCAAAAGAAAGTGATAATATTGTAGCCGAAACGAAAATTATAAAAAGAGGCCGGCAGTTTGTGAATGCCCAATGTGAAATATGGAATGCAGATAAAACACGGCTCATTGCCCGGGGAATCTCTAATTTATTCAAAATTAATAACTAAGTATGAAAAGAGTTGTCATTACAGGACTGGGCGCAGTAACGCCCTTGGGAAACAATGTCGAAGAATTTTGGCAAAACAGCATTAACGGAGTCAGCGGAGCTGCTGAAATCACTCATTTTGATTCAGAAAAATTCAAAGTACATTTTGCATGTGAAGTGAAAAACTTTGATCCGAAAACCTATTTAACCCACAATGAAATAAAAAGAAGCGATCTTTTCACCCAATACGCCATGTATTCGTCTGCAGAGGCTCTACAGGATTCCGGTCTGGATCTAGCCCATATGAACCCTTTTGATACGGGGGTGATCTGGGGAACCGGCCAGGGTGGAATGTGGACGTTTGAAAACGAAGTGATGGATTTTGCAAAAGGTGATGGAAACCCAAGATTCAATCCGTTTTTTGTTCCTAAGTTCATCGCCAATATGGCTTCGGGAATGATCTCTATGAAATTCGGTCTTCAGGGCATTAATTACACCACAATTTCTGCCTGTGCAACGGGAAATACCGCATTAATGGATGCTTTCAACTATATCCGCCTTGGAAAGGCCAAAGTCATCATCAGCGGAGGTTCTGAAGCGGCCATCACTCCGGCATCCGTAGGAGGATTCTCTATTATGAAGGCGATGTCCACCAGGAATGATGATCCTGCCAGTGCCAGCCGCCCTTATGATGCAGACCGGGATGGCTTCGTGATGGGAGAAGGAGCCGGAGCCCTGGTTTTGGAAGAATATGAACACGCCAAAGCAAGAGGCGCTAAGATTTATGCAGAATTAGTCGGCGCCGCCATGACTGCCGATGCTTACCATATGACCGCCCCTCATCCTGATGGGGTGGGAGCCATTAAAGCGATGCAGCTCGCTCTGAACGAAGCAGGAATTAACGCCGAAGATATAGACTATCTGAATCCTCATGCTACTTCCACGCCGTTGGGAGATCTGGTAGAATTAAAAGGGATCAGCAAACTTTTTAACGGAAGTAAAAACCTTGACATCAGCGCAACCAAATCTATGACCGGGCATTTATTGGGTGCTGCCGGTGCTGCGGAAGCTATTCTTTCCATCAAGGCGATTGAACAGGGAATTATTCCTCCTACGATCAACCTTCACCAAATTGATGAAAATATCCCGAAAGACGTGAATATTATTTTTGGAGAGGCTAAAGAAAAAGAAATCAATTATGCTCTAAGTAATGCTTTTGGATTTGGGGGACATAATGCGACTCTGATTTTCAAGAAGTTTAAATAATCTTATTTTCAGATTAAATGTGAAATATCTTAAACGCAGAATTTTATGAATAATACCGTAGATTTCAGGAGGCAAAGGTGGGAATCAATTCCGTTGATTCGATGAAGCAGATGGATAACCTGACCTTATCAATTGGTAGATTATATAAAAACAAAAGCAGTCAAAATAAATGACTGCTTTGTTTTTTAGGCTTCTTTTAACCATTCCGAAGAAGAAAGGTATTTCTGATCGGGATAGTAGATGAAGAGAAGGCTTCTTCCTTTGATCGTGTTGATGATCGGTTGTGTAAGATCTCTCGGAATAGCCGGACATCCCCAGCTTCTGCCGATTCTTTTGTGTGTAACGGCAAACTGTTCACTTACATAATCCGCTCCGTGCATTACGATTGCTCTCCTGTAGGCTGCATCATTAAATCCTTTATCCATTCCCAGCAGTCTTAAAGAAAATCCGTTATCTCCTCTGTAGGTGGCATCTGTGATATAAAATCCCATGCTGCTCTGCTGCGAACTTTCCGTGTTAGAAAAATTCGTAGCAAATTCTTCGCCTGTATTTTTTCCGTGAGCTACCAGTGAGTTAAACAGTACTTTCTTATCGTTGAGATCAATTACCCAGAGTCTTTTGGTATTGGAAGACATAGAAAAATCGCAAATGGTCAATAAATGCGAATCCTGGTTCAGCAGTCCTGCTTTTTTTAAATTTTCATATCCTGTCAGGGCTTTGTTGAATACTTCAAAATTCAGTTCATGCCCGGGATCAAACACAATGGATTGATATAATGCTTCTGACGAGGATACAGTTGCTGTAGTCTTCTCAGATTTCGTGTCGGTTACTCTTTCAGTTTTTACTGTGGGGACATTCTTACTCTTTACCGCCGGTTTGGGAGAAAGATAGAATGACGTCGTTACCATGTAAACAAGGCCTAATACGCTATAAAATCCTTTCATTCAATACTATATTAATTCCAAATTAGTGGGGCAAAATTATAAAAACATAATTATGAGAGGGTTATAACGCGGCAAAGTTTAACTGAATTTAAGAAACTTTAACTTCCTGATTTTGTGAAATAAAGGCAGTTATTGATGCTCATCTGCGACGAATTCAAGGCTTACAGAATTCATGCAATAGCGCAGTCCTGTAGGTTTGGGGCCATCATCGAAAACGTGTCCGAGATGCGAATCACATCTTTTGCAGAGCACTTCTACCCGATCCATTCCATAGGCAAGATCTCTTTGGTAATATACTCCTTCCTTATCGGCTTCAAAAAAGCTGGGCCATCCGCAGCTGCTGGCAAATTTGGACGTGGACCGGAACAGATGATTTCCACAAACGGCGCAGTAATATTCTCCGGTTTCATCAAATTCATTATATTTTCCGGTAAAAGCTCTTTCTGTAGCTGCTTCTCTTGCGATGGCATACAGATCCGGGGTAAGAATTTTTTTCCACTCGTCGTTGGAAACATTAAGTTTGGTGGTATCGGTTCTGGAATAGTATGGATTGTTTTTTGCTTCTTTATGTTCCATAGAGGTAATTTTAACAGGTTGATGTTTCTGCCCGCATTCTTGCAGAAAAATGAATATAATGACTGAAATCAAAAATTTCATCATAGATTTTAATTTCCTTTATTTTACCTGCAAAGAGATAAGAGCTGTAAAAATGCTTAAAGTTCAATTCATCTTCAGGCACAGTTTGAACTTTAATTTACGTTCAAATACAACTTTATGTCTTTTGTGGTTTAAATATTGAATGATTTGAAAGTCAAATTTAGTAAATTTGAGAATATGAATGATGACGCTAAAAGAAAACAACTCAGAAAATATAAAGCATTTGCCACCGGGTTATTTGTCCTGATGGCCGTTATTTTCATTATCACTACAATTTTACAGAAGTCCCACAACTCTCATTGGATCGGCTATGTCCGTTCTTTTGCTGAAGCGGCTATGGTGGGTGCTCTTGCAGACTGGTTTGCAGTAACCGCTTTATTCCGTCATCCTCTTGGCCTTCCCATTCCGCATACCAATCTGATTGAAAACAGCAAACAGCGGCTTGGGGACAACCTCGGGAGTTTTGTGGTGAGCAATTTTCTGTCGCCAAAGAATATCCGTCCCTATATTCAGAAGCTAAAAATCTCGAATTTTGTGGGAGAATGGCTGGCTAAAGAAAAGAATCAGCATATACTGGTCCGAAATATTTCAGATATCGTCCTGGACATCCTCAATAAGCTTGACGATACGGCGGTGAGCCAGTTTATCAGTAAAAAAGTATCTGAAATGACCAATGATATCAAGCTTAATAAGGTGGTAGGAAACGGAATCGGCTATATCCTGGAAAAAAACGATCACCAGCGGATCATCACCAATCTTTCCAAACAGATCAAAGAATATATTCTGGAGAACGATGAAATGATCAAAGACCGTGTAAAAAAAGGCAGTTATTCGTTTATTCCTTCTTTTGTCGATAATAAAATTGCAGATAAAATTGCAGACGGGCTCGCTGATTTTTTTAAGGAGATAGAGGAAAATCCTCAACATGAGGTAAGAACCCTGATTACTCAAAAAATCCATGAATTCTCCGTTGACCTGAAGGAAGACCCGAAATGGGATGATGAATTCAAGACCATCAAAAACGGTCTTCTTAAAAATGATAAGCTGGAAGCTTACTCCACTGATATCTGGGTTTCGATCAAAGGAACACTGATGAATGAACTCCAGGAAGAACAGTCTTCCCTGAAAAGCTATCTTACCAAAAACCTGAATGAGTTTTCACAGAATTTAAAAACCGATGAAAGCCTTCAGAACAAAATCGATCACTGGGTACGGGTAACGGCTTATAAATACATCCTTAAAAACACCCATCAGTTTGGAAACCTCATCAGCACAACCGTTGGAAACTGGCAGGGAAAAGAGCTGAGTGAAAAACTGGAACTGGAAGTAGGTAAAGATCTTCAGTTCATCCGCGTGAACGGAACTCTGGTAGGTGGACTGGTAGGCCTGATCATTTATACCATTGCCCACTTCTTTATTTAAAAAAACTAATCAACGATATTCCGGCCATGAGAAAAATCTTTACCGTATTTTTTTTTCTATCTTTTACTTATTTCCTCTGTCAAAAGGTTGAGTTAAAGAAAGTCACCGATTCTTCACAAATCTTCAAGGGAGAGATTGCGGGCGTTCCTGTTACCGTCCAGCTGAATTTTTCAGGAATTGCAGACTGCAGTCTCCACCAATATTTTGTAGACGGATGGTATTATTATGATAAGTATCAGAAGAAGATCCCATTAACAGGGGTTTATGATTATGGAAAGCTCTCCTTATATAATTTTGGCCCGCAACAGAAACAAAGCTCAGAAGAACTGAAAAAGCAGATCACGTCCCCTCAGAAGGTGGAAAAAACCAATGAAATAGCACAGGCATTAGCTCCTAAGGAATATATCCTGTTTAACGGAGATGGAAACAGGACGAAGCAAAACACCATTTCCGGCAGTTTTTATCTGAATCATAAAGTTCTGCCTGCCCGGCTTCTTACCGGTAATGATATGATCTACCGCTACAACAACTATCTGACCCTGCCTGACCGTAAAAAAATCAATACCTATGATTTTATTAATCAACATGGAGGAAATGAGCTGATCTCTTATACCTCAGGAGAAAACGGCAACCGGATTTTACTGTATTTTGAGCATATGTCTAACCTGAATGCCTGCGGAAGATGCGGGGCCAGCGAAGGCGAAAAAGGCTACCGTGTCCTTTATTTCACCAAAGACTGGAATTTCAAAAACTATGATGAGTTCCTGACTGAAAGCTGTCTGGAATCTATTTACGGCACTACCAAAACAAAATCCAAAGACCGGAAAACGATCCGCTATCAGGTAGGAAAATCTGAATCTTCACCGCCTTATACGCTTACGGTGGACATCAACAACGCCTCTGTTATTAAATCAAAATAAAAAGAGAGCCGTTTAGGCCCTCTGTATTTTATCTCGGCAATCTGCCTGCTCTTTTTAAAAGCTCTTCGTTGATGTCGTGGATCAGCCCGGGACCTTCATAGATAAACCCGGTATACAGCTGTATTAAGCTGGCTCCGGCATCTAATTTTTCCATGGCATCTCTTACCGAATGAATTCCTCCTACTCCAATAATCGGGAATGCCCTGTTGCTTTTATCGGAAAGGTATTTAATCATTTTTGTACTTCTCTCACGGATCGGTTTTCCGCTTAACCCTCCGTTTCCTATTTGTGCCAGAACTTCCGGAGAGGTTTTCAGACCTTCCCTGTTAACCGAGGTATTGGAAACGATCACGCCATCTATTTTTGTTTCTGCGATCAGGTCAATAATTTCATCCAACTGATGGTTATTAAGATCCGGTGCAATTTTAAGCAATATGGGCTTCTGTACAGATTTTGACTCATTGATTTTTTTCACTTCCGTGATCAGCTCTCTCAGGTATTCCACATCTTCAAGCTTGGCATGGCTTCCTACATTCGGACAGCTTACATTCAGTACAAAATAATCTACATGAGGATGCAGACCTTCAAAGCAGTCCAGATAATCCTGGGTATAGTTTTCAGGCTTTGTATCTGTATTTTTACCGATATTTCCGCCAATGATTATTTTTCCTTTATTGGATTTCAGTTTTCCGATCGCCGCTTCAAGCCCGTCATTATTGAAGCCCATTCTATTGATGATGCCTCCGTCTTCTATGAGCCTGAAGAGTCTTTTCTTAGGATTTCCGGCCTGCGCTCTCGGGGTTACGGTTCCGATTTCCACGAATCCAAAACCCAGATCTCCCAATTCATTAAATAAAACAGCATTCTTATCGAAACCGGCAGCCAGTCCCACAGGATTTTTAAATTTCAATCCGAAAACTTCTCTTTCCAGACGTTTGTCTTCAACAGGTTTAGGGAAAAATAATCGAGTGAGAAATCCAAAATTCTTAAGCATTGAAAAAGTAAAGTGGTGAACTTCTTCAGGGTCGAATTTGAAAAGAATGGGACGAATGAGCGATTTGTACATTGAAAAAAAGTTTTACAAAATTACTCATTTTAAAATTAACGGCGGGTTAACCTGTGATATTTTATCAAAATGGATTATATACATTATCTATAACAATAATACCTGCTTCATTCGGAAAATCAGCGAATTTTTTTAAACGCTACGAACGGTAATTTAATGAGAAGTGTGAATATTTTTTGTTCGCAAAGGCGTTTCACTCAGCAAAGTTCGCTATTAATCTTCTTTCTGTAACCATCTGCCGCTGCTGATCGAAGAAATCTTTTCAATAATAAGAAACCTTGCAGATATTGCGTTAAAGGCAGCAGCAATAACTATGAATATGAGCTTAAATCAAAATTCAGGATATCTCCTACTCTTCTGAACTCTTCATCTATAGTGGCATTTACCGTTATTCTCTCGTTGGAAACAGGATGATTAAAAATCAATTGATGGGCGTGAAGGGTCATTTTATTAATACCGAATGTTGTAAGCCACAATTTATTCTGTTTATTACAACCGTGTTTGCGACAGCCTAAAATCGGATGCAGAATATGCTTAAAGTGTTTTCTTAACTGGTGAAACCGTCCCGTTTCAGGCATGGCTTCTACTAAACAATATCTCGAAGTCTGATGTTTTAGAAAAGGTAAATCAATTTCTGATTTCTGCAAAAGATGATAATAGGTAACAGCGCTTTGCTTGACTTCATTTTCATTAACCAGGTCGTAATCGATTGTTTCTTCCTCCTTAGCCCAGCCTCTCAGTATGGCAATATATTTTTTGTCCACTTCCCGGGTAGCAAAACGGTCGCTCATGATTCTAAGCGTATCTTTATCTAAAGTGAACAACAATACTCCTGAAGTTTTGCGGTCCAAACGATGTACAGGATAAACTTTCTGCCCAATCTGATTTCTCAATTCCTGAATAGCATAAGTATCGGCCTCTCCGGCATAAAAAGATTTATGAACCAATAATCCGCTGGGTTTATTGATGGCGATAAGATGCTCGTCACGATAAAGAATTTCTAACATTCTGCAAAACTAAGTATAAATAGCTCTACAACTCTCTTTTAAAGGTATAAATAACGCCATAAAAAGTGCCTCCGTAATCTCTGCTTTCCGAGGTCACAAGTTCCCAGCCCTCACTTCCGTATTGATTTAAAATTTTATCAATTTCAGCAGGCTCATATTGGTTTCCCCAAAATCCCTTAGGCTCAATAATAACGGTTTTGTATTCAAATCTTTTTCTCATCGTTAAATTCTATTCTGAAAATGTACAATAAATTTTCTGAACCGAGCCATGACAGAGCAAAATGATATTCTAAACCTTCGGGTTTTGTAAACGATGGGAACCAATAGCCCTGATTGAGCGGTATGTTTGAGCTCTTTTTCTGTTTTCGGCGGCGGCAAAGCCGCCGCCGAAAACAGAAAAAAGCGAGCAGCGAAAGCAGGTTCCCGGCTCCTGAAAACGAAAATCAAACTATTTAAAGTATTATTAATAGCTTTTTTTACTGAATCTCATGATTTTGGATCCAATTTGCTATTTTTGCATTTCAGACGTTAAAAAAATTATGGCAAAGCAAGAAGATGTTTTCAAGAAAGTGATTTCTCACGCTAAAGAATATGGTTTTATTTTCCCATCCAGTGAGATCTACGATGGTTTATCCGCTGTTTATGACTATGGACAGAACGGGGCCGAACTTAAAAATAATATCAAGCAATACTGGTGGAAAGCGATGGTACAGCTTAACGAAAATATTGTGGGTATTGACTCGGCGATTCTTATGCATCCTACAACATGGAAGGCATCGGGCCACGTAGACGCTTTCAATGATCCATTGATTGACAATAAGGATTCCAAGAAGCGCTTCAGAGCAGACGTTCTGGTGGAAGATTACTGTGCTAAAATTGAAGATAAAGAGAACAAGGAAATTGAAAAGGCAGCGAAAAGATTCGGGGATGCTTTTGATAAGGACCAGTTTGTGGCTACCAATCCAAAAATTCTGGAATACAGAGCCAAAAGAGAGGCTATTCTTTCAAGACTGGCAAAATCTCTGGAAAATGAGGATCTTGCTGATGTAAAAGCTTTGATTGAAGAGCTTGAAATTGCTGATCCGGATACGGGTTCTAAAAACTGGACGGAAGTAAGACAGTTCAACCTGATGTTCGGAACAAAATTAGGGGCTTCCGCAGACAGCGCGATGGATCTTTATTTGAGACCGGAAACAGCTCAGGGAATCTTTGTAAACTTTCTGAATGTACAGAAAACTTCCCGTCATAAGCTTCCTTTTGGGATCGCCCAGATCGGAAAGGCATTCAGAAATGAGATTGTTGCCAGACAGTTCATCTTCAGAATGCGCGAATTCGAACAGATGGAAATGCAGTTTTTCGTAGCACCGGGAACGGAACTGGAATTCTATGAAAAGTGGAAGCAAAAGCGTCTGAACTGGCACTTAGCATTAGGCCTGGGTGATGACAACTACAGATTCCATGATCATGAAAAGCTGGCGCACTATGCGAACGCTGCGGCTGATATTGAGTTTAACTTCCCATTCGGATTTAAAGAGCTGGAAGGAATTCACTCCAGAACAAATTTCGACCTGAAAGCCCACGAAGAGTTCTCCGGAAGAAAACTTCAATTCTTCGATCCTGAAAGAAATGAAAATTATGTTCCTTATGTAGTGGAAACGTCTGTAGGATTAGACAGATTATTCTTATCGATATTCTCTCACTGCCTGAAGGATGAAGTATTGGAAGACGGTTCGGAAAGAACGGTTTTATCTTTACCTCCTGCTATTGCACCAATCAAAGCAGCAATCCTTCCATTGATGAAAAAGGATGGTCTGGCAGAATATGCAGAAAAGATCTTCAACGACCTGAAGTATGATTTCAACCTGTTCTACGAAGAAAAAGATGCGATCGGAAAACGTTACAGAAGACAGGATGCGATCGGTACGCCTTACTGTATCACGGTAGACCACGATTCACTTGTTGATCATACGGTAACCATCAGAGACAGGGATACAATGCAGCAGGAAAGAGTTCCGGTTGCTGACCTGAGAAGGATCATTGATGAGAAAACCAACTTCAGAAATTTACTTTCAAAACTATAGTATAGAAGCCTTGAGAAATCAGGGCTTTTTTTATTTAAAAAGTATCGCTTAATTTATTATTTTTATCCCTCAAAAAAATCAACCATGAAAAAAATAACTCTTTTAGTGTTTGGATTGATTCAGACACTGGCCTATTCCCAGACACAGGATCTTTCAACACTGGCCTCAGGCGACCACGTAGGGATGAATGCCCTGTTTGATGATAAGGATAATCTTTACGGCTATGTTTCGCTCTATTCTTACGGAAAAAGCGGCGATAAAACCAAAAAGTTTGAATACGTTATTCTGGATAAGAACCTCAACCCTGTCGCCAACAAAGAATTTGAAGGAGATATTACAGCTGCTTCCTATACCGGATATGTGGACGTTAAAGGAAAAATTATCTTAAAACCGTCCATGATGGATTATTCCCTGGTAAAAAGCAGGGAAATATTTACCCCTGTTTCTATGGTGATTGATCCTAAAACCAATACCATCACCCGGAAAGTTTATTATGACTATCTTGAAGACGGGAGCTTCAAAGAAATCAACGAACCTAAAACCTGGAAGGACCAGAGAAAGGAAAACCGTGTAGAGAAAAGAGAGAAAGGATATAACTATGTTTCAGCGGTGGGAGAAACAAAGGAAGGAGGATATTTTGCCATTGAATATAAAGATTACGGAAAATATGTCAACCACAACAGTCTGATGAAGTTTGATGAGAACAAGAAGGAGGTCTGGAAGTACCAATATAATACAGATGGAAGCAAAAAAGTTTTCTCTACTCTTTCCCCTGTAGATAAAGATGATCAATATATGTACTGTATCCTGAAGAAAGAAGACAACGGCAAGAAAACATTCAGCCTCCTGGTATTGGATATGAAAACAGGGAAAGAAGTTGCCAATAATCCGGTTACAGGAGTTTCTGATGTAACTCTTGAAAATATCGATACTTTTATTGCCAACTACAGCCGTATTGATAATGACAAGACTTTTGATGATAAAATAGTTGTGACAGGCAGAAATTACGAAAATAACGACAATGTAGGATATGCCCGTTTAATCATCAATAAATCTGATTTTACCGTTGATCTTAAAACGCTTAACTACAAGCCGGATATGGCCTCCTATCTTCCTAAAATCAACAGAAACGGATTCGTAGAAAGCGGATACTATCTTGAAACCAAAGATCTTTATTTTATGAATGATGGCAGCGTGGGCATCCTTACAGAAAAATATAAACCTGAAGGCCAGTACAACGCACCAAAAACGACCGATCTGGTTTATATTTACACCGATAAAGATTTTAAAATCAAGGATCTTAAAGTTTTTGAAAAAGAAAAAACCAAATGGGCCAACAACGATTACCTGTTTTCCCAATACCTCAACGGGGGAAAAGATGTCGCTTTCTTCTATCGCGATTATCAGAAGGATGAGGTGACCCGGCAGAAAAAATGGAACCTCTTCATCAATACGGTGATAGACGGAAAATTCAAACAGGAAGTCATTCCTATTTCTGAAAAGGATAATTATCTTGTGATTCCTTATGTAGCCAAGGAAGGTTATATTCTTCTCCGTGAGTTTAATGCCAAAGAGAAATACAATAAGATCCGTTTGGAAAAACTGAATTACTAAACAAAAAAGCTGTCCCAATCAATCCGGACAGCTTTTTTACTTCTATAAAATCACACAGACCTGTGCGAAATCCATAATTTTCGGAAAGCGACTTATTACTTATTTTACAGTAATGGCACCGAACTGATAATAATCTGCAATATTTTTGATCTCATCAAGGCTCAGATTCCACATGAAATTCAGGAACTGCTGGTAACTTTCGCTCTGTTCTTTTGGTTCTATCCTGTCGAGATACCGGTTCAGGTTGTAATTCTTACGGGCTTCATATATTTTAGCAAAGCATTTTCCCAGCCACGCTTTATAATACTTTTCGTCTTCTTCATCCTGCAGAAACTGCATGGCAGAATAGATCCCTACCCCGTAATCTTCTGAGTGAAAATAGTTGGGCAGAATTTCCATCCTCGCCGTCTTTTTTAAAGAAATATAAGCTTCTGAAGGCTTTTCAGACTCCACCGAAATATTAAGTTCAGGAAAAGTTTTTTTGAGCTTTTCTATTCTTTTTGCCATTTCAGGATGTGAAGCCAGGGAATCCTTGTTCAGCTTTTCTTTATAAAAATTATAATTGTATAAAGAGAAGTCTTCCTTTTTCATCCATTTTTCTTTAAAAGCCTGCTTTGGAAGATCATACAGTTTTTTGTAGGTCTCTTCTTTAAGCACCCGGGGAGAAATGGTATCAAAATTCTGAAGCTTCTGCAAGGCATTCACAAATTCATTTTTGTTGAAATCACTTCTTTTAAAGATACTGTACCCTAAAGAATCTGCCTGCATTTCCTGCTTTCTTTTCTCAACACTTTTTTTATAGACCCTGTTTTTCAAAATATCAAAAGCTTTCTGATTCCGTCCCTGGCTCCTGTTTTCTGTGGTTTCTTTGATTCCCTGCACTGTAGAACGGTCCTGCTCATTCTGCTCTACCCTGTTCAGAACCATCTTAAAGGTGTGATCATCTATTTTATGTCCCAATTCATGGGCAATGACTGCTGCAATCTGAGCATCATTATCCAGCCAGCTGTAGAGTCCCATATTAATCACAAAAGTTCCGTCTGCCAGACAATACGCATTGGGCATATTATCTTTGGCAATCAGTATTTTCAGGTCCTGTGGAATCCTGGGATTATTTTTTCTGAGGCGTTCTATTAAGTTTCGGATAACGGGATCAAATTCAGATCTGAAAACAAAGTCTTTATTTTTCACCTGCTTTTCAAAATCGGCACCGAATTCCTTATAAATTTTAACCAGCTCGGAAGCTGTTCTTCCTGAATACTGTGACTTCAGCTTTCTGATAAGGTTTTCATTATTGCCGGAAAAGTTTTTCAGGAATTCTTTCCGTTGTACATAATCTGCGGTATCTATTGCTTTATAAGCCTGTGCACAGAACGGCACAGAACATAGGGTAAGCATCAGGAATATCAATTTTCTGGTCATTGTTTTTCATCAATAAAAACAAAAATAGTGTATTTACTTACGCATTGTCTAATTCTAACTAAAATTATTTTAAATTTGTTCAGGACTGATACTCAATTACCCTATGAAAGTATTGAAATATGTAATTGGCGGCGCAGCACTTGGTGTGGCAGCAGCTTATCTTTTTGGATATGATTACTTATTCAGCGGCATTTCCAAAACCTATCTGAAAGGCAAATCAAGTGCTTATATTGATGACGGACCTCTTTTTCCGGGTAATCCCATCGCAGCGGGAGCACCTCAGCCGTGGTCTGAACATCCCCAATATAATCAGAAAGAACTTCCGGAATCTGTTATTCAGGATTTAAAACACTCCAGGACAGCCGCTTTTGTTGTTATTAAAAATGGAAAGATCCTTCACGAACAGTATTGGAAAGGATATAATCAGCTTTCACACACCAATTCCTTTTCTATGGCAAAGGCCGTAACCGTAATGCTTCTTGGAAAAGCCCTTGAAGAGGATATTATCCAAAATATTGATGAAAAACTGTCGGATTTTTATCCTGAATTTAAGGAGAAACCATTCGGGAATGAGGTTAGCCTTAAAGATCTGGCTCAGATGGAAGCCGGCCTTGACTGGAATGAAGATTACAACAATCCTTTTCTTCCCAATGCAAAAGCGTATTACGGAAAGAGTCTGGTGAAAGCCGTATTTTCAAGAAAATTCAAGGAAGAGCCGGGAACAAGGTTTGAATACCAGAGCGGTTCTACGCAGCTTCTTGGTTTTGCACTGCGAAAAGCAATCGGGCAGCCTCTCGCCAGTTATTTATCAGAGAAATTCTGGATTCCGCTGGGGATGGAACAAAGTGCAACCTGGAGCACCGATCATCATGGTATGGAAAAAACATATTGCTGCATTCATGCCTGTGCCAGGGATTTTGCAAGATTGGGACAATTGTTTTTAAATAATGGAAAAGCCGGAGAAACCCGGATTCTGAATGAAAGTTTTATTGAGCAGATGCGTACTCCTACTGAAAAATCGAAGGAGATCTACGGACTGGGACTTTGGATCAATCATGACAATCCTGTTAAACATTACTATTTCCTTGGGCTTCAGGGGCAGTATATCATTATGGTTCCGGAGCACAACATGGTCATTGTAAAAACCGGAAGCTATGCAAACAATCCTAAGAACGACAGGGGAAGGCCGGATCAGGTGAAATTCCTTGTTAATGAAACCGTACAACTATTTCAAACCGTATAATGGAAAAATACAACGCACAGGTTGATGAATACATCGAAAAATCTCCGGATTTTGCGAAACCTGTTTTAAACTATCTTCGGGAAATCATCCATGAAGCATGCCCTGAGGCAGAAGAAGCTATCAAATGGAAATTTCCGGCTTTCATGTACAAAGGAAAAATCCTCTGTTCGATTACTGCTTTCAAGCATTATTGCAGTCTCGGATTCTGGCTGCATCAGGAGATGAAAACCATAAAAGACCTGGAAACAACTGCTGAAAAAAGCTCAATGTTCAGCCTGGGAAAAATTACTAAAATGGAAGAACTTCCATCAAAATCCCTGCTGAAAAAAGCCGTTAAGGAAGCAATGGAACTTACGGATATGGGCGTTACCATGAAGAAAGCCGCTCCTTCCAAAACAGAAACGGAAATCCCGGATTATTTTCAGTCTGCTTTAAAAGCCAATCAAAAGGCCGCGCAGGTTTTTGAGAAAGCCTCCCCATCATTCAGGAAAGAATATATCAAATGGATCATGGAAGCTAAAACAGAAGCTACCCGGAACAAAAGAATGGAACAGGCTCTGGAATGGATTGCTGAAGGGAAATCCAGAAACTGGAAGTACGAAAAAAAATAAACACAAGTAAACAGATGAGAAAAAAAATGATTTTCTTTCTCTTTCTGGCCATTTCAAATTTCATATGCTCTCAAAATTTTAATTTTGAGAATCAGTATCAATATGCACGGTCTCTTTCATCAAAGAACCCGGACAGCTCTGAAATCGTACTGAATATGATCATTGATTCTGCCGAAAGAAAAAAACAACCCCGTTATCTGGCTAAAGCCTATTATCTGAAATCATTCAACAGCTACCTGAGATCTGATGCCCAAACAACGCTTGATCTTGCTGAGAAAGCTCTGAAGATTTCTGAACAGTACAATTATCCCGCAGGAAAAGCCCTGGCCTACAGAATGCAGGGTACCCAATATGCCAAACTGGGCCTTTTAAAGGAATCTTCTCAAAGTCTTAACAAAGCTCTGGCTGAAGTAAAAAATGAGCATACGGATGAAAGCCACGAACTTACGGGGATGATCTATAATTCTTTTCTGATTCTTCTCAATCAGAATGAATACCAGAAGAAAGAATTCTATTCCAAAAATGCGGTTCAGGAGTTTCAGAAGGTTAAAAATGTTTCCAGACGCAACGAGCTTCTCGTTTCGGCTTATACCAATCTGGGCTATACTTTATCGGAAACCGGTAAATTTCCGGAAGCCCAGTCTTATTTCGCCAAAGCAATCGCCCTGGTTGGGAATGACAATCATTATCTGAAGGCCAGTATTTTTACAGATATAGGGTTTTCACTTTCTAAACAGAATAAGCCAGACAGTGCCGTAGTTTATTACCAGAAAGCCTTAAAAATCGCAGAGCAATATGGTTTTAATGAAAAGAAAATAGAGATCACCAAAAATATGGAGGAGGCTTATAAAATGCTTGCTGATCCTCAGAATGTTCAGAAATTTAAAATGAAACATCTTGAGCTGAAAGACAGCATTGCCTATAATCAGAAAATGGCCGTCAATAAAACCCTTTCTAATAAGGAAGAAAACTTCGACAGGAAGCTGAACGAAAGCCATACGGTCTCTAAAGGTCTCATAGCGGCCTGCCTTTCTCTGCTGATCATCCTGGGAATTGTAATGTTCAATAGTTTCCGTCTAAGAAAAAAACACAAGGAAGCAGTAGCTCAAATTTACCGGCAGGGAATTGCCCCGGCTACTTATGAAGAAGATCCTTTGGATGCGGCTGAAGAACTCCCTGAAAACAACAGCCCGACAGAGGTAAAGATGTCTCCCGAAACAGAAAAAAATATTTTAAAGGGGCTTGAAACTTTTGAAGAAAGCCTTCAGTTCAACCATAAGAACATTTCCCGGTATCATTTATCCAACACCATGAATATCAATACCAAATACCTTTCAGCAGTTATCAAAAAGCATAAGAATTTTAATTTCAATCAGTATATCAACCACCTCAGAATCAATTATATTGTCGGCAAATTAAAAAATGACCCTCAATTCCGGAAATATAAAATCAACCATCTTTCGGAAATAACAGGATATTCTTCTCACAGTGCCTTCTCTATTGAATTCAAAAAGATCACAGGGATGCACCCTTCAGCGTTTATTAAAGCGCTTGACGACATTTCACAGTCATAGAAAAGACGATAAAGACTTAAGAAAAACGGAACGGTATCATTAATGGAACCTGAAATTAGCTTCGGGCAGGGTATTATTTTTCAGAAACGCTTCATACTCCGGTGACAGCCGGGCACGCCCGAAAGTATTTTCGCCACTCATGCTTCCGAGACGGACTTTATCTTTTCCGAATTTCTTATTCATGGCATCCATCGCCTTCATCACGGGAAGATGCTGATTTTGGATATCTTCTTCAAAAAGACTGATGAGCCTTTCGGTTTCAGGAACGAAATCATTAACGAGTACGCCTGCTCTTTTATAATGAAATCCGTCTCTGTAAATGGCTTCAAAAAGTTCATTGACGACCCGTCCGATCAGGATAGAGGAGTTGGTTGGGTTCGGGAGAATCTGAGTCATTGCATTTCTGTACTCCGGAAGGTCTTTTCTGAAGCGGTTGGTCTGTACAAAAACCGTTACCATTTTGCAGCAGGTATTTTGTTTCCGAAGTCTTTCCGAGCAATACATTCCAAAGGTTTCCACCCTTTCCCGTACTTCTTCCTTTTTGGTAAGCATTTCCATGAAACTTCTCGTGACTGCAATAGATTTTTTAGGAGATGGTGCATCCAGTTCCAGCTGACGGATTCCTTTCAGCTCGTTGATCATTCTCACTCCATGAATGCCCATGATCTTTCGCACCCACATTTCAGGTTTCTGAAGGAGATCCCAGGCTTTATAAACGCCACTATCCTGCATTTTGGCAGAAAGCCGGCGCCCGATTCCCCATACATCTCCTATATTCAGCCATTTCAGGGCTTTTTCAATTTTTTCAGGAGTGTCCATAATGTAAACCCCGTTGAATTTTTCGGGAAAATCCTTTACAATCCTGTTGGCTACTTTACACAGTGTTTTGGTAGGAGCAATCCCGATACTTACCGGAATGTTTTCCTTTATCCAGATTTCTTCCTTTATTGTAGAGCAGTATTCATAGGTATCGATATATTTAAATCCGGTCAGATCCAAAAACAGCTCATCGATGCTGTATACTTCATAATCCAGCACATAAGAACTTGCAATACCGATTACCTGCTGGCTTTTGTAATTATACAGCTCAAATTTTGCAGAGAAGCTTTTTACATCGTGTTCCTTAAAAAGTTCTTTATATTTGAAAGCCGGTGCCGCCATAGGAATTCCCAGGTCTTTTGCCTCTTTGCTTCTGGACACCACACAACCGTCGTTGTTGGAAAGAACCACAACGGGCTTGCCTTCAAGGTCAGGATTCAGGGTCCTTTCACAGGAAACAAAAAAGTTATTACAGTCTACCAGCGCATACATAACGGAGGATGAATATCTGATACAAAATTAGAATTTTCCGGGAAGAAAATGATCTTTTCTTTTAAAATTAACGTCAGATTTAACACATTGAATCTGATGATATTAATTTATTTTAATGCGTCATGTTTTGTCGCATTAGCGCTTTATTTTTACCTTCAAAACCTTTTTTGTAAAACCACTGTTCTCATTATTTTTTGTGCTCAATTTTGATTAAAACACGTCAAGTTCTGTCGCTTTCCAGCTATACTTTTGTTTGTATAAAAGTTAAGACGATGGATAAAGTAACCTTAGAAAGAATTAATCAGCTTCACCCTGAAGTAAGAAACGAAGTCAGACAGATTATCAAAGAATGTGATGAAGCGCTTACCGGCAGGGCAAAAGTAAGAATCACCCAGGGTCTCCGCTCTATGGAAGAACAGGAAAGGCTGTATGCCCTCGGAAGGATTACTTCAGGAAAAAAGGTCACCAACGCCAAAGCGGGCCAAAGTATTCACAATTACGGGCTTGCGGTAGACATCTGCCTGATCATCGATGGGAAGACAGCAAGCTGGGATACCGCCAGAGACTGGGACAACGACCAGGTTGCCGACTGGTACGAATGTGTGAAAATCTTCGCTAAGCACGGCTGGGACTGGGGTGGAAACTGGAAAACCTTTAAAGACCTCCCCCACTTTGAAAAAAAGAATATCCGGACTAAAAAAGGCCTGATAAAAACTAGCTGGAGAACACTGTCTAAAATGGCCAGGGATCAACAGCAATATGTGGTTTTTTAATTCCCTTTTATTTGAAGTTAAAATATAATACGACAAGTTCTGTCGCTTCCCCGGCCTACCTTTGTTTCATAGGAAAATGTTAGTTACCTGAGATTTCAAGACTAAAACCAGCATCAGCTTTTACAGGCAGACTGTTGGTTTTAGTTGTCTCAGGGCCTGTTATTTTTTAAATACAAAACCAACAATACATCATGAAAAAGACAACCATTCTTTCTTTAGACGGAGGCGGAATAAGGGGAATTATCACCTGTATTATTCTGCGTTACATAGAAGAGCAGCTCCAGTATTATGATCATCCGGGCGCCAGGCTTGGTGATTATTTTGATCTGGTAGCGGGAAGCAGCACGGGAGGACTGATTGCTTCAATTATTCTGTGCCCTGATGAGCACCGGAAGGCAAAATATTCGATCCAGAAAGGATTGGAATTGTATGCAGAGAAGGGCGGAGATATCTTTCAGGTTTCTTTTTGGGAAAAGCTGGTCAATCCGTTTGGATTGCTGAACGAAAAAATTTCCCAGGAAGCACTTGAAAAAAATCTGAATGACTTTTTTGGAAACCTTGAACTTAAAGAATTTATAAAACCATGTTTAATTACCAGCTATGATATAGAAAACAGAAGAGCCAAGCTTTTCAATTCGTGGGAAGCCAGATTGAGCACCGATAATTTTTATGTAAAAGACATCTGCAGGGCTACTTCCGCTGCACCTACTTACTTCAGACCGGTACAGATCAAATCGATGTACGGGCAGATTTTCAGCCTGATCGACGGAGGAATGTTTGCCAACAATCCTGCGCTGTGTGCCTATGCGGAAGCAAGAAAAATTCCCTTTGCTGAAGTTCTGAAAAATCACCAGAAGGCCAATCACCCCGGCGTAAATGATATGATCATCATTTCCATAGGCACGGGGATTGAAGCCAGACCTTATTCTTTCAGGAAAATGCAGAAAGCCGGGAAAATCGGCTGGGTGAATCCGATTATCGATATTTTAATGTCTGCCAATGCGGAAACTGTAGATTATCAGCTGGGCCAGATGTTTCAGACTTTAGGACAGAGAAATCAGAAAAATTATTACCGCCTGAATCCGTCGCTAAAAAATGCGTCTCCTGCAATGGATAACGTCAGAAGATCCAATATTGAAAATCTGATCCAGGCGGGATTAAGCTATATTGATGACCACCGCGAGATCTTAAATCAGATTGTCCAGAAACTGATCAGAAATAAAATATAAGCCTTTTGACTTATAATCAACAAATATAAGCTGAAAAGATAATATATGGGCTGGAAGATGGAAGAAGGGATGCCGGAAGTACTTTCTGTTATCATGACAATTAGTATTTAAGACTTTCAAATTTCTTTCTTTCATCATCCATCACTTAACCTTCTCCAATTCAGGGTATTTAAAAAAATTAAAAAAAATTTTTTTAATGCGTCAAGTTTTGTCGCCTTCCCCGGATATCTTTGGAATATCAAACAAGACAAAAAAGATCAACTAAAAATTTAAATGCCATTGAATTCAACATTAATGTATGCCGGACAGCCGAAAACAGTTCCGCAAAATCTAAAAGCACCAAACATGGAAACACCAGATCATAACCCGGATATAGCAGTCAATACTGATCTCTATACCATAGAATGGAGCGATATCGAAAATGCAGAGATGGATTATGAAAACTATCTCAATGACATTGAAAACTTCTTTAAAGATTATGTTGATGAAGAAATGCCTAAAGAAGATCATTTTTAAATAAACTCACGACAGGTTCCGGTTTTGTTCGTATTTACTTTTGAAACACCAACACACCACCATATCACCTCATCATATTGCAGTACCTCTGCGGTTCAGCATTCACAAAATATCAAATCCGGAACCTGTTGAAACCATATAAAAACTAAAAACCAGAACTTAGAAGGAACTATTTCAATCCAAAGAGTGCTTACGGCCTATCACGCCAAATGACTCAAAAAATACTTTACTATTGAAATAATTTCTGCAGCCTGCTGTTTCCCCCGGGACCGCAGGCTTTTTTTATTAAATTAGCAGCTATTAAACGATTGCCTCATTAAAAATACAACATCATTTAAAATGTCACTCATCATAAAAATTTACACCCCGGAAGAAGAAGATAGCGTATTTGAATTCCAGGGAACGGACTATAGCGGAGGCGTCATTTACCATTACCAGGGAAAACCTTTTACAGGGATTATCAGGCATTACACCAACAACATTTTAATGAGTGATGAAGAGTTTACCAATGGGCATATCGGCGGTGTACAGAGGGATTATTATCCCAATGGAAAGGTAAAACAGGAATATTACAAATACTTTGGAAAGCTGGACCTACATTTTAAAGAATGGGATGAGAACGGAAATCTGATTTCCTATTCCAAATGGGAAAAAGGAATAAAAACAGAAACTATAATTTGAAAAAGAGAAAATTAATCCCACCACAAATCAGATAAATAGAGCAATGATTCACAAAAAAATATAATACGACACGTTTTGTCGCATTAAGCACATATATTTGTTACATAGAACTTTAGCCATTAAGCTTACTCTGTAAATCCATTTTAAAAGATTATAGAAGAGGTAAAAACCATAACAGTAAACCCCATGAAAAAAGATTTTTATCTGACACGATATGCCCTAATTATCAAGAGACTGGAAAGTTCTCCGGCTACCTATCCCCAGCTGGAAGAATATCTTCTGAACTCTTTTGAATTTCAGGATGCGGAGATCAAAAGTTATTCGATCCGTACCTTGCAACGCGACATCCGTGAGATATCTGATCTTTTTAATCTTTCTATCCATAACAAGAAAAAAGGAGACAACCGCTATTATATCGAAAGCCGCCCGATCATGGAAGTGGATGAATATAACCAGAAGCTGCTGGAATCTTTTCAGGTAAGCAACGCACTGAACCTTCATCCCGATTTTTCAGATTTTATCTTTTTTGAAAGCAGAAAGCCTACAGGAATAGAGCATTTCTATGACCTGTTCTTCGCCATCCGCAATAAAAGAGTCGTTACTTTTGAGCACTATAACTATAAAAACAAACTGATGACCTCCCGTAAAGTTCATCCGCTGGCTTTAAAGGAATCTAAAGACAGATGGTACCTGATCGCCATGGATACCAAAGATGAGATGTTAAAATCTTTCGGCTTGGACAGAGTTAATTATCTGGATGTAAGCAAAAATAAGTTCAGGGAAAAGTATAATTATAATTTCAGGGAGCATTTTAAAAATGCTTTCGGTGTGATGAATCTCGCGGAACAGAAGCCTCAGAATATTGTATTGAAGTGCAGCCGCCATCAGGGAGAATACATCAGGAGCTTTCCACTTCATCAGTCTCAGAAAGAAACCAGGGAAACCCCGGAAGAAATCTATTTTGAGTTCTTCCTTCATCCAACCTATGATTTTATGCAGGAGATTCTTTCCTATGGAAAAGAAGTCACCGTATTAGAACCGAAATGTTTAGTTGATGAGATCCGTGCCCATCTTCAGGAATCCTTAAACCAATATCCGGACAATTAAGAAACCGGCTAAGAAATTCTGCTTTTTTTAGTTATATTTACATAAATATACCAACTTGAAAGCATTATTATTCTGTATCTGCTGTATCATTTCTTCCTTCTGTTTTTCACAGCAGAAAGAAGAGTTCAGGCTCGTAAAAAGCTACTACAATCAGCACCGGATGATGCTGAATACAGAATTCAGAAAAAAATTTGATTCTGAAACCAATGTTTTCGTCAAAGCCGGAATTAAGAATGACTTTCGCTTTTTTATGAAAAAGATGGACAGTATTGAGAATGTCGCCCTGATCGGGGCTTTATTAAAAGTAAGGAATCTGGAAGATCTTCAGAAAATACAAAAACTCCGGAATTTGTCTGACAGCCATCCGGATTATCCGGCGAATGTTGAGAAACCCGCAGATTATCCCGGCGGACTTAACACCCTGAGAGAGGAAGTTGCCCATCTTTTTTATACTGACGGCGTTTATACGGAAACCAAAACCGTAAAAGCCAATGTTGCGTTTATTGTTGAAAAAGATGGCAGCATCAGCAATGTTCATGCACAGGGTGATAATTTTACCTTTAACCGGCAGGCGGAGATTGCTTTGTATTCCGTGGCAGAAAAATTCTCCCCGGCGATTGTAAAAGGAGATCCTGTGAGATACCGTTTCAGGCTTCCTTTAACCTTAACTTTAGATTAAACCGATGTTTACCGACGAATATTATATGAAAATGGCCCTGCAGGAAGCAGAAGCCGCCCTGGAAAAAGACGAGGTTCCCATTGGTTGCGTAATTGTCGTTAATAACCGCGTGATTGCAAGAGCTCATAACCTTACGGAAACGCTTAATGATGTAACCGCCCATGCAGAAATGCAGGCCATCACCTCAGCAGCCAATTTTCTTGGCGGAAAGTACCTGAAAAACTGTACCCTCTATGTAACGCTTGAGCCCTGTGTGATGTGTTCAGGTGCTTTGGCCTGGTCACAGATCTCCAAAGTAGTGATCGGAGCCAGAGATCCACAGCGGGGATTCATCAACAAACATCTTTCGCTCCATCCCAAAACAGAAATGGTAACCGGCATTATGGAAAACGAGTGCTCTGCTATTGTTAAAGAATTTTTTAAAAGCAAAAGGTAATTATGGTAAGGAAGATGGAGGAATGGAAGATGGATGCTCTTAATCCGACACCAGAAACAGAAGAACTCCAAAAGATACTCCAATATCAATAGACAAATTTTTCGGTATGCAGTGACAGAGCTTCCATCAACCCTCACCTTTCATCCATCTACTCTACCTTTTCTATAATGGTATGAAAAAGAGGCTGTAAGGCATTCATCTTTTTCCAGTTCAGTGCTTTGGCCTGGATTGTATCGCTTCCCCAATGAAGAACGATCAGGCTGTCCTTCTTTTGATAAGAAACGTTCATACGAATCTTTTTACCGTAACTATCTTCCAGAAACAATAGATTTTCCGCTCCCTGAACATAATGAAAATCTCTCATTCTTTCTTTTTTATCCATCAGGATCATGTAATGGTCACGGTGGAAGAAAATATACTGCAGGTCTGAATTTTCATCCTTATTTTTAAATGCTCCGTGAATAGGGGGTCTCTCTGCTTTATCATCATTAAAAATCCCTGAATTGAAATAAGGAAACAGGATGAGAACCAATGCCGATCCCAGAAACGCTGTTTTCAGAAAAACCAGTATCGGTTGAAGTGCTGTGTGTTCAGCATGATCTTCGGTAAGCTTCGTTTTTTCCTTTACAATTAAAAAGCGGAAAAGGGGAAGCCAGACATCTTTCAGAGCAAAAACAGCCATCAGCAGTAAGAGCAGGGAAAATAGCTTTACGGAAATATCAAATCCTATATTGATCGCCAGAATATTAATGAAAATTCCCACACTCATCAGCAATCCCGGAATTCTGGTACGGGAAAAGAGGATAAGAACAGCTGCCAGCAGCTCTGTTCCGCCACTAAACCAAGAATAGGACCTGGATGTTCCCATCGTACTCCAGAAAAGGATATCTCTGTCCAGATTTCCGAAACGGGAGAAAAGAATATTCGGTTCCGGAAGATAAAACTGGGCTTTAAAAAGCTTATTGAAACCATATTCCATCAGAATAACTACAAGATAAAAAACAGCAGCTTCTTTTGAAAAAGAAATAACCTTCTTATGATATGTATTTGGAACTATAACCGTGATAAAAGCGGATATGATCAGCAGAATTCCAATGAAAATCACCATTGAAATACTGTCTGAAGAAAAATCAATGCGCGCATTTCTGATACCAAAAACGGTACCCGATATCCATTCCGTAAGACCTCCGAATAGAAATACTGAGATTTCCCGTTGAAAATTACCCAGAAAATCCAGCGGAAAGAAAAGCATGAAAAGCAGAAAAAATATTCCGGTCCACGCTGCAAGCTTACCGCCCATTATTTCTTTTTATTTTTCTTCCAGCTATATAAACCGGAAATCCCGGAAATCATCAGAACCCCAAGCAGGAGACCTTTCGGAGTTTTTTCTGTTTTTTCTCTGGCGGGTTTTACTGCGGCCGGCCGGATCGGCTTATAAGACCTGGTCTTTTTATCATACTCTACAAAAACAACACTGTCCATATCATTCACAAAGAAATAGTGTCTTTTCAAAACCTGCTTTATACTGTCTACATTTTTTTTGGAAAAAAGCGGAATATGTATAGTTTCACGCCCCGGAGCCCATACTTTACGGGTATCTTTTTTGCCCATAGGTACGAATTTATCCGAAGAACTGGTGATCAGGATGCTTTCATTTTCATCAACAATAATCACGGAATCAAGTCTTGCGTCTTTAACAAATTTCTGAGGAACCGCCCCAAGATTGGAAAAGTTGGTATCGAAAAGATCTTCCGCAACAGCTTTCGTAAAGTTTTCTGAACTTCCGCTGTGGCTTTTGTAGGCAATCAGTTTGGTTTGGGAAAGTACTGAGGTGCTGATCGCGAATGCAAGTAAGGAATAAATTATTTTCATGGAGATATTTTAAGATTGGATTCCATCTTCCATAAAAAGTTAAATAAGGAGAACGCAGAATAAATTAGGGTCTGAAAACAGAATACATCATCACATCAAGATACGCATCATCTTTTCTGATGTGCTGTTTCAGAAGTGCTTCCTCTTCCATTCCTATTTTTTCCATGATTCTACCTGAGGCAGGATTATGAAGGAAATACGTGGCATAAATCTTATGAACCTGCAATTCCCTGAACCCGAATTCAATCAATGCTTTCGCTGCTTCTGTAACATATCCTTTGTTCCAGAAAGGTTTTCCCATCCAATAGCCTAGCTCCGCTTTATCATCATCCCTGTCATGAAGTCCTATAGCACCCATTATCTGCCCTTGTTTATTCCGGATGGCAAAAGTATAACCGGTATTTCCGTTAAATGCGTCATCTGACATCTTCAGCCAGAACTCCGCATCTTTCCTGGCATAAGGAAAGGGAATATTTGAGGTAAGGTCTGAATAGATTCTGTCCTGAAGATATTCCGTGACCGCATCAAGATCTTCTTCCTTAAGTCTGGAGAGAATAAGTCTTTCTGTTTCTATTACCGGGAATTCATTGAGTTTTTTCATGATGGGTGGTATTTTAAGGCTAAAGATCTTTTCCCAGGAAATAAAGTCCTTTCAAGGTATGTAACCTGTCCATAACATGGATCTTCTCCGTCAGTGGTTTGTAAACATGGGAAACACCTCCGGTAGCGACAACGAAGCAGTCATCGTTCACCTCATCGTTGATCCGGTCTATAAAGCCTTCCACCATTCCGAGGAATCCGTATACCATACCGCTCTGCATGCAGGTTACCGTGTCGAGCCCCAGTACCGACTTGGGTTTTTTCAGCTCAATTTCCGGAAGCTGCGCCGTATGGCTGATCAGGGAATTCAGGGAGGTTACAATTCCCGGAGCAATGATCACGCCCAATGTTTCGCCTGTTTCCGCTACACAGCTTGCCGTAAGTGCAGTTCCGAAATCAATGACGATTTTTTTTCTGTTCGGATACATATTGTGGGCCGCTACCAGGTTGGCATAAATATCCGTTCCCATCTGTTTGGATTTTGCCTGTACTCCTGACGGTGTAGTACGGTCTACAATAACAGGAAGAATACCGTGAATTTTTTTTATCGCCGAACTGATGACTTTGGTAAGCTGAGGTACGACGGACCCTATGATCACTTTACTGATTTCCGAAGGCTCAATTTTATAGGTCTGATACAGCATCAGCATCTGTACATACAGCTCATCTGCTGTTCTGTACGGCTTGGTATTGATTACCCATGAAATATCACAGTTGTCTCCGTTAAAAAGTCCGAATCTTATATTGCTGTTTCCTACGTTGATGACGATTGAATTCATTTATTTTCTAAACAGTTACGGGTTAAAAAAAGGATTGTAAAAATAAGGCTTTCTCGTTAAAATCCCGCTGAATCTCGGGATTAATTTAATGTTGTGCCTATTAAAACGATGACTCATTTACCATACTTCTTATTACACTTATTAAGAAACGGCGCGCATTTACTGCTTTATTATGCTTATTTTCATCATTATTCTTTATATTTGATCACCAATCAATTCTATTATTATGAAAAATTTGAAAAAAATTTCCAGAAACGGATTAAAATCCATTAAGGGAGGTACTTATGTTTCCTGCCCTATGCCAAGCGGTACCCCAGCCCTGTGTCCAGGAACTGTATGCCCACCTGACCCATGCACAGCACGGCCATTCTGTATAAGGTCTATTGATGACTGCGGATCAGGAGTTATTTGGTAATTGATGGTATTTACCACTAAAAAAAGGGGAACATTTTTCAATGTTCCCCTTTTTAATTGTAATACTTATTTAACCTCAACAAAGTTATCTTCCTGGTTGACATCGGCCATTCTCTGGCTGAAATCAATGGCCAGTGCCGCCAGCTGTGATTTTGTGTAAGGAATCGTCAGTGTATATTCTTTCTGAGTCCACGGCCAGTAAGGCTGGGTTTTCAGATCCCCATAAATATCCTTTTCCTTCCATGTATGGGTCATATTCAGAGGAATCTGGTAGTTGATAATTTTTTTATCGGTAGTCACGATACTAAAGTCGATTGGCATAGGCACCTGTCCTTTATTGATCAGCGTAACCGTTGTAGATTTGGCATCATATTTTACCTCTTTGATTCCGTAATCAATTGTTTTTGTTGTATTGATCCAGTAGTGATGGAACCATTTAAGATTCATTCCGGAAACTTTCTGGGCAATGTGCAGAAAATCCCTGTCCGTCGGGTGTTTCAGATGCCATTGATCATAATACTGTTTCAGCGTTTCAGCAAGGTTCTCTTCTCCCATAATATAGCCCAGCTGTACCAGGTATAATTCTCCTTTTACATACGTGGAATACGTATAGGAAGATCCGTTATCATGATGATCTCCGAGCCATACTGCCGGTTCTTCAATTCCTTTCTTAATAAACTTTCTGTACGCATCCAGGGTTTTGGCAAAAGGGTTCGGAAGATCTTCGGGGAATAGCTGGTGCATCACAAATCCTTCTGCATAGCTTGTAAACCCTTCATCCATCCATGGGCGTACCGGTTCATTGGTGGCCAGCATCTGCTGATACCATGAGTGTGCTCCTTCGTGAGCCATCAGCCCCATCAGGTCTTTAATACTTTTGGCTTCGCCCAGGATCATGGTACACATTCCGTATTCCATTCCACCGTCACCGCCCTGGATAAAAGCATAAGTTGGATATACATATTTTCCGAAATGTCCGTTCATCAGCTGGAAATATTTTGTAATATAAGGCTGGGCTTCTGCCCACACTTTCGTTTTATCATTTTTCTGGTACACCAGGTATACTTTTGGTCCCTGAGGTACGTCGAAGCTTTCAACAGAGTAATCTCTGTCTGCACTCCATGCAAAATCAAGAATATTTTTGGCCGTCCATTTCCAGACGGCTTTTTTGTTTTTATCTGCTTTAATTTTAGCATCAGATGCATATCCTTTCACCTCTGCCGGATTTTCAAGAAGCCCTCCGGCTCCCACTACATAATCTTTGTTGATTTTAATCGTAACATCAAAATCCGCAAACGGTGCATGAAACTCTCTTCCGATATAGTCAAAAGTTGCCCAGCCGTCATAATCGTATTCTGCAATTTTAGGGTACCATTGGGTCATGGTCATATCTACGCCTTCATTATTATTTCTTCCGCTCCTTCTGATCTGCTGAGGGATCACCGCATCCCAATCCATAGTGAAGGTTGTACTGGAATTAGGTTTGATAGGTTGTGCCAGATATACTTTCATTACGGTTTCCTGAATTTCAAATTTCAGGTCTTTTCCGTTTTGTCTGATCCAATGGATATTCTGAGCTCCTTCCTGATCTTTTGGAATAGAAGCCAGCCTTGAGATCCCTTCTTTCTGAAGTCTTGAATCTCCGTTCTTCCCCTGACCAGCCACTCTCTGATCCATCATCGAATTGGGTTTAAAGGCATTCCAGTACAGGTGGAAATACACTACATTCAGCTCGTCCGGCGAATTATTGGTGTATTCTAAAGTTTGGTTTCCCTGATAGGTAAATTTTTCAGCATTAACATCAATGTCCATCTTGTACTTCGCAGCCTGCTGATAATAAGCGCCCTGCTGGGCATGAAATTGTGAAATGATAAACGCAAAAAGGATTGCAGCCGATTTTCTCATTTAAAATTTATTTTTTCTAAAGGTAGGTAAATTAACTAAGAACCTCAAACAGGAGTGATCCCGGGGGTATTCTGTAGACTGTAATTTAGATTGATTTTAGAGAGGTTGGTTAAATTCTTTTTGAAATTACTCTGGAATGATCATTCCGAATCCTCTTCATTTCTAAGAATTTCCATTTCTTTTTTCACTTCATCCAGCAATTGTTTTTCGGTTGGCAGATAAAGTTCATACTGGCTTGCCACAATCTGCTGCTGATCTTCGGGCAACGTAAATTTTACAACTGCATCATTTTTGCTGGCACAGAGCAGGATGCCGATTGTTTTATTTTCATGGGAAAGCTTCTCTATACGATCATAATAATTAACATACATCTGTAGCTGTCCGATATCCTGATGGGTAAGCTTAGCCGTTTTGATCTCAATAATGATAAAGCATTGCAGCAGCCTGTTATAAAAAACCAGATCCACAAAAAACTCGTCTCCTTCAATGTGTATCCTTTTTTGGCGGGCAACAAATGAAAAACCATTTCCCAGTTCCAGTAAAAAGTCCTGCAGATGAGTAATAATTGAGCTTTCAAGATCTTTCTCATAGTATGACGAATCTCTTTTTAATCCAAGAAATTCCAGGACCATCGGATCTTTAATGATTTCTTTTGCATCAGAAGGCAGTTTCTCATTTCTGGCTACAGCCAGTACACTTACTTTGTCATTACTTAATAAAAGTCTTTCATACAAACTGCTATACATCTGACGTTCCAGCTGTCTGGAAGTCCAGTTATTTTTGACGGCTTCTGCAATATAAAACTGTCTTTTATCTTCGTTGTCAACGCTTAAAAGTAATTTATATTGAGTCCAGCTCAATTGTGCACGCAGTGCATGCACAATTGGAAAAGTGCGATAAAACTGACGGTAAAGATTAATCTGACGAACAGAAAAACCACTTCCAAATTCAGGCTGTAACTGCTTTGACAGATATTTAATAAGGTAAGTCCCATAATCAGCCCGATTCTTACCTTCCTGCTCTTCTTCAAAAATTCTTTTGCCAATATGCCAGTACATCAATGTCCGCTGATGATCAACAGCACGAACAGCATTCTCTTTCGATTGTGCAATAATGGATTTTATGTCTGATATAAGAGATTCGTTGATAAGCATTTCAGGGATAACTTATATGAAGATACAAATAAAAGGAATATGTTCAGCTTTAGATATCGGCAAGCATTTTCCTGATCAAAGTAACCTGCCCAAGATGATAGTAGGCATGTTCAATCATTCCATCCAGATTTCGCCTGTAGGTTCCGTATTTTTCATTTACGAAAACCTCATCCAGTTTACTGTCCGGCATCTGTTCAACCAACCCTGCAAATCTTTCCGAATCAGTCCATAGTTTCGTCAGCATATTCTCCCATTGTTTCTGAGATTCAATGGGTGGAAGATCAAAGCTGTACTGATCTTTTATTTTCAGTTCACCTCCTTCCAGGACCTCTGCAACTCCGGCAATATAATAATGAATATGAAACGTGAGCATAGCAATGGTATTCAAAGAACCCACTCTCGTCACCGATTGCTCCCAGGTAACGCCTGAAAGCTGGTCTTTAAAATTGGTATTGGCAATCCAGAGTCCATCCAACATAACCTCCCTGAATCTTTTTGCAAGCTGAAAACCTTGATTCATCATTTTTATTTATTAATTGTCAAAATATAACCCGTTTTTTCTCCATTATCTTTAGGATCCTCCCACAAATTACAAAATTCATTCTTATCATAAACTCTCAATGAATCTCTTGGATCTGCTACATAAATTTTTGAATTTTCTATCTTATAAACTACGACAAAATGATTAGGTTTCCAATAAGCAATACAGGGTAAGTTTATATTCTCACTCAAATTTTGAAAATCTGTCTCCCATCCTTCGGGCTTAAACCCCAATGATTCAGCTGCATCGAATAATTCAAGCATAGTTGTTCCTTTATCGCTAACATGGGCGATTTCACTTAAGTATTGCTCTGTATAAGTTTTTCCATAATATTTAAAAATCATTCTTAAACAAGCAGGCCCACAATTCGTTTCATTTGTTTGTTGATAGAATGGAAAAGATTTTATCTCCTTTATTTTTTTACAACTTAATATTAAAAAAAACATGAGCATAAATAAAAATATGCTCATGAAAATATTTCTTAATTTATAAAGAAAGTTCATTTTTAAATATAACTATTTAGTTACTTTCTTCCCGCTTTGTAAAATCTTTTCAAGGATTCTTAACGTAATCAGATAGGTTGGCTTTACTCCGGTAAGACCTAATCCTCCCGAAGAAAGGGTGCTTCCCGTTTCCAACGGGTTATCCGATGCATAGTAAGCATACATCACAAATAAATCCGGTGAAATATGATGTCTGATTTTGGACGCTACCTGAATCGCTTTCTGGTAATGCGCTCCTTCCATTTCAAGACCTATCGCTTTCCATGAAGTATTCATAAAATAAGAAAGGATATCCCTGTTCTGAAGGGATGTTCCTAAAACGGTAATCATGGGACCTTCAAAAGCTTTCAGCTCATCGTCTTTGAAGTCATCAAGTTTCAGGGCATTTTCGAATGGATAGTTATCGGCTGTTCCTTCAAAAATGTGGGAAGTAGGAATCATAATATCTCCTTTTCCACCGGCAAGAATTCCGGCTTTCCCCATAATGGAAACGGATTTTACCTTCATCATGTAGATTTCTCCTTTATGTTCGTAAGGTCTCAGTAACTCGTCCATTACTTCATAAGCCTGCTCACCGAAAGCATAATCAAATACCATGATCACATCATCGCCTCCGTACTTAATATCATGAAACGGTGTGTTTTTAAGATCGGTTTTGCTTAAATCAATGATCTGAACATCAATATTACTTCCGCTTTTATCATTAATATAAAGCATTCCTTCTTCCAAAGCGTATTTGGAAACTTTATCACGCAGCTCTTTTTTATCAGAGATATCTCCGTACAGCTGATAATCTACTTCTTTGGTCTGCTTTTTCTTCAGGGCATCATTGGAATACAGCATATTTTTCACTGAGTGCATGTTTGCTGAGATAATATGCAGTGGACGCATGTGAAGATCATTATCAAAAAGGACTTCTTTTACTTTATTGGCCCATTTTTCACCAAAATAGTGATGTCCTACTCTTTCCTTTAATATGGCACTGAAATGAATTTCCCGCTCTCTGGTCTGTTTGGCATCTTCCAGGCTTACCTTTCCTAAGTTATAGATAATTTTGAACAAACGGTCCGGATTCTGATCGTCCCCGAACGTATTATAAGCATTTAAAGTCTCATCAAAGGTTCTTCCTATTAAAGAGGAAAGGTGAATCAATGCCACTTCTTTTTCTTTTCTGCTGAATTTCTTTTCGCCTTTCACTACTTCTTCAATGATCTTGAAGGCGCGGGTAGGCTTCCAGTTTTCATCCTGGATGAAAGCCAGATTACGGATTTTATCTGCTTCTATAAATAAGAAGGTAAGATGGGTAAGAATGTCATAAATTTCAGAACGGCCCAAAAGAACCTCAATATTCATCTGGTGTTCGTCTATTCTATAACAGTTTCTTCTTCTCTTTTTGGGAACAATCGGCTCGAAACTTCCTTTATCAAACCCTTCATCTGAAGTAAGATGAATAAAAGCGCATTCCTCGATCCCTTCCGGAAGCCTGTCTAAAACATACATCAAACCGTCCAGCTCCAGCTTATTGGGAATATTCATGGAACCGTAAATTTCAGGGTTGATGGTTTTCAGCAAGCTTCTGATGCTCTCTCCCGAAACACCTGCCGGCTTGAAAAATCCTCTATAAAATAAATGTCTCATAGAGATATATAATCTTTCAATAGCCTCCGTTGTTTCTCTTGCTCTAGAATTTGTCATAAAATAAATTTCACACAAATATACAAAATCTCCGCTCAACTTATTTTAACTATCTTTTAATAAGTTCTTTAAAACATACTGTAGAAAACTTATTTCTTGCCATTGATATAGTGTAGCCTATCTGTTTTAATATTATATTTAAGGAGTTCCAATGTAAAAACAGATTAACTGAGAACGAACTGCCAATAATCATAATCGCGAATGAAAAATATATTCCGTAAAATTCCTCTTTTCTGGAAAATATGGCTCAGTCATATTTTCATCTATTATCCTATAAGGGCGTTATTCTTTCTCTTCCAGTTTGAGGAAAAACCCGATTTCTTTCACATAGTGAAGGTACTACTGCTTGCCTTCTTACCAGGAATCTATGGAATGTTTGAAAGATTTCCATTGATGATTTTCATTCAGATGGCTGTGATGCTTATGATAACAGAGTTTGCTTTTCGGAAAAAGGTGGCTTCGTATCTGATGACCATTATCATTACCAATATCATCCTTTATACCTCCGGCACTTATGACATTTACTGCCTGAAAGACTTTATCTGGTCATTTATTATTTTCCTGGTGATATTTCTGGTGATCTTCAGAAAGGAGCTCAAAAACTAGCTTGCATATATACTTAGATAAGGTAACATATCCATAACACCCCGTAGAAAATACCATCATCACACTAAAAATGTATAAAATTTAAAAACACCCCTTATTTTTTTTAGGGTTAAAATGTTTTCAATTCATTTTTTTTGTAAATTTGCCTTGTAAAAATTAACCTTATTATGTCAACTTTAAGATTCAAAGCGTTAGAAACCCTTCCATTTAAGGACTTCAGAAGAGACAACTCGGTTGAGGTTCCGGTGAAACTGTCAGAATTATTCTGCCAGAATGTTTTCTCAGAAGAGACCATGAGAGAATATCTTACAAAGGAAGCATTCCAGTCTATTATGGATGCTGTAAAGAAAGGCACTAAGATCCAGAGACATATTGCAGACCAGGTAGCGGTGGCAATGAAAGACTGGGCGATGAGCAAAGGGGTAACCCATTATACCCACTGGTTTCAGCCTTTGACGGGGACGACTGCTGAAAAGCACGACTCTTTCTTCACCCCTATTGAAGGAGGCAGAGCCATTGAAAGATTCAGCGGAAACTTACTGATCCAGCAGGAACCTGATGCTTCTTCATTCCCGAACGGAGGAATCAGAAACACTTTCGAGGCCAGAGGTTATACCGCATGGGATCCAACTTCTCCTGCGTTTATTATGGGAACGACTCTTTGTATCCCATCGATCTTCATTTCTTATACAGGAGAGACTTTAGATTACAAAGCCCCTCTTTTAAGAGCTTTGAATGCCGTTGACGAAGCTGCAACCAGTGTAATGCAGTATTTTGATAAAAACGTAACCAAGGTAACCCCTACTTTAGGCTGGGAGCAGGAATACTTCCTGGTTGACTCAGCATTATACCAATCACGTCCTGACCTTGTGATCACAGGAAAAACATTATTAGGACATTCTCCGGCCAAAGGACAACAGCTTGACGACCACTATTTCGGTTCTATTCCTACAAGGGTAATGAACTTTATGAAAGAACTGGAAATTGAGTGTATGAAACTGGGAATTCCGGTAACCACAAGACATAATGAGGTAGCACCGAATCAGTTTGAGCTGGCTCCAATGTTTGAAGAAGTGAATGTTGCTGTAGACCACAACTCTTTATTGATGGACATTATGGCAAGAATTGCTCACAGACATCATTTCCATATTTTATTCCACGAAAAACCATTCGCAGGGGTAAACGGAAGCGGCAAGCATAACAACTGGTCTCTGGCAACAGATACGGGTGAAAATCTTTTAAGCCCTGGAAAAAACCCTAAGAAAAATCTACAGTTCCTTACCTTCTTTGTAAATGCCATCAAAGCGGTACATGAATACGCTGATCTTTTAAGAGCCAGTATCGCATCAGCCAGCAACGATCACAGACTTGGGGCTAATGAGGCTCCTCCTGCTATTATTTCCGTATTTATCGGAAGCCAGCTGTTCAGCGTGTTGGAAGAACTTGAAAAAGTAACCAACGGAAAATTAAGCCCGGAGGAAAAAACAGAATTAAAACTAAATGTAGTCGGAAAGATTCCTGAAATCCTTCTTGATAATACCGACAGAAACAGAACTTCGCCATTTGCATTTACCGGAAATAAATTCGAGATCAGAGCGGTAGGTTCTTCCGCCAACTGTGCAGAGTCTATGACGGTAATGAACACCATCGCGGCCAAGCAGCTGAATGATTTCAAAAAAGAAGTGGATGCTCTTATCGAAACCGGCCTTAAAAAAGATGAAGCGATCTTCAACGTATTAAGGGAATACATCAAGCAGTGTAAAAACATTATGTTTGAAGGAGACGGTTATTCTGACGACTGGGCAAAAGAGGCTAAAAAGAGAGGTTTAAATAACCTGAAGACAACTCCTGAAGCGCTTAAGCAGGAAATGAACAAAAAATTCCTGGATCTTTATGAGGAGGTTGGCGTATTCACCCATAGAGAAGTTGAAGCCAGAAACGAAATCAAATTAGAGAAATATTCTACGGTAATTGATATTGAAGCAAGAGTTTTAAGCGATATCGCCAGAAACCACATCATTCCTTCTGCATTAAAGTATCAGAACCGATTAATTGAGAACGTTAAAGGCTTAAAGGAAATCTTCGGAGACAAAGAATTCAAAGCATTGGCTAAAGAGCAAATGAGCTTGATTACCAACATCTCTGAAAATGTATCTAAAATCAAATTAGGGGTTGAAGACCTTATCAAAGCGAGAGAAGCAGCGAAAGCTGTATCAAATAGTCAGAAGCAGGCAGAAGATTACTGCAACAAAGTGAAGCCTTTATTCGATGCCATCAGAGATGCTTCTGATGATCTTGAGATGATGGTGGATGATGAACTTTGGCCAATGACTAAATATAGAGAAATGTTATTTACAAAATAACATCTGTAAAGTTCCATATTAGTTTTAAATCCTCGGTTTTCCGGGGATTTTTTGTGTTTTGTTAACACCCTGAAAAATTGGAGTTTTAGATTACAAAACCTGATTTATAGAAGAAAATCGATGGGGTTTGTTAAAGAATCTTAATAAAAAAAACCGCGGACGCGCCAAAAATCAGCGGTTGCGGTTTGTTTTTCTTTAACATACGTAAATAATATGTTAAATAGTGTTAAAATAAGATCCTGACAATTATCATATCAGGGGTCTTTTGCTCGGAATCTCTACTTTTGTAATGCTTTTGAAAAATAAATATTCCTTTTAACACGGATAATCAAATATATATGAAGAAAAGAGTTTTGTTTTATTTAGTTGCTTTAGTGTCTACTGTTTCATTACAATCTTGTGCTACAAACTATGTGGTTTCACAACCAGCAACTTACAATAAAGAATACAAAACAGATGCCAAACTAGCTTCTATTGAAAATAAGAAAATGGAGCAGGATAAGCAAAGACTTATTGATTCTTTCCTGGCTGAAAAAGCGGCATCTATCGCTAACGCGAAAAAGGCAATTAAGAATTCTGAGATTGCAAAAGCAGTCAAATACAATAAAACCATCGACAATATTCTTACTGAAGCTGAAACATACCTTGGAACACCTTACCGATACGGAGGGATGACCAGAAAAGGGATTGACTGTTCAGCTTTTGTTCTTTCTGTATTCGGAGCAGCAGCAGGATTAAGCTTACCAAGAGTAGCAGCTGCCCAGGCTCAGGAAGGAGAAAGAATTGAAAAAGAAAACCTTCAGAAAGGAGATCTTATTTTCTTCTCTCACGGAAGAAGAATCTCTCACGTAGGTATTGTAGAAAGTGTAACTGAAGAAGGCGAAATAAAGTTTATTCACGCAGCCACTTCAAAAGGAGTTATGATCTCGTCACTGAACGATTCTTATTGGGGACCTAAATTCAGATTCGCCAAAAGAGTGATCAACGAAAACGGAGATGCTTACAATAACCTGGCATCCACCACTCCAGCAGCCTCTGCAAGTTTTTAATTTTAAATAATTGATTTAAATAATGAAGCCGTCAGAAAATCCTGACGGCTTTTTTATTCATATAATCGGGTAAATTAATGGGCTGAAGCTCATTTTTATTGAATTTCTAAGGTTGTGATGCAAGAAATTTTAGCTCTTTAATTATTCCTGTCAATTTCAATATCCAGTTTATACAACAGTCCATGGACTTCAGACATTGAAAATTTAGTCTTTTTAAGCCTGTTTACAGCAGGATCTATAGAATAGGCGAAGGAAGTCCTCAAATCAGCTTTTTCAAGGTTGGTATGGTCAAATACAGCTCCCGAAAGATCACATCCTTTTAATACCGAGCCGGAAAGGTCACAATCTGTGAAATCCACCTCAATTAATTTTGAATGGCTGAAAAGCGTTTTCTTTACAGAAGTTCCATAGAAGACAGCATTATTCAGCAAACATCCTTCAAACCTGAATGAAAGCCCAAATCCGTTACATTCACTGAACTGAAGACCCAGCATTTTACATTCTTTAAAAGAAACGGTACGAAAAGCCGTATTCACCAATTTCGCCATACTGAGGTTACAACCCGTAAAGTCACAGTCTGTGAACGTGAAGCCGGAAAGGTCTGCGTATTCAAAATTACAGTTGATGAAAGCACAGTTCTCATACTCTCCTTTTTCCGGAGGAGATGCGGCAAAATTGATATTTTCAAAGTTCCGGTCAGCTGCATAAATGTCTCTCATAAGTTTACAAGGGTAATGCTGAGAAAAGGATCTTTCTCAAATTAATATTGATTTAATTATATCTATTGAATGAAACTGATCTTAAACAAGACTGTTCTTGTCTGAATAATTCAGTTTAAAGAAAATAAAGGTCATCATTGAAAAGGCCAGCAGGGAACTACCTCCGTAACTGAAATAAGGAAGCGGAATACCCACTGTTGGGAAAAGCCCCATAACCATTCCTAAATTGATGGAAAAGTGCATCAGCAGGATCGAAGCAAAACAATATCCGAATACCCTGTTAAAGGTGGATTTCTGACGTTCTGCAAGGTAATAGATTCTTCCGATGTAGATCATGTAACAAAATACCAGCACCGCACTCCCGATAAATCCCCATTCTTCTCCAACGGTACAGAAAATATAGTCGGTTTCCTGCTCAGGAACGAACTTCCCCTGGGTAACGGATCCTTCACGATATCCTTTTCCGGTAAGTCCACCGGATCCGATCGCCGTTTTAGAATACAGCAGGTTATATCCTGAAGTATCCCTAAAGGCTTTTTCACCTTTATAAAGCACTTCAATTCTTTCTCTCTGGTGTTTCGGCAGCTTTTCCAGGATATAAGGAGATCCGAAAGCCAGTCCGCACAGCAACAGGATAGACCCGGAAATTCCGGAAATAGAAATCACATCCCATGACATCCTGTGATAGTTCATTGCAATCAGGACGCCTGCAATCACCAATATGGCAATAACGACATACAGCGGGGGAACGGCAAGTGAAATCAGAAATACACCTGCGAAGATAAAACCAACTCCAAACAGCATTCCGCTAAGCCCTTCCCGGTACAAAGCAATGAAAAATGCAATGAACACAAGCATGGAGCCCACATCCGGGATAGCCAGAACGACTGCCGCCGGAATCCCGATAATAGCCAGTGCCGTCCAAAGGGATTTTTTATTTTTAAGATTAAAGTCAGGACCGGAAACATAATTCGCCAACATCAGTGCAGTTCCTATTTTTGCAAACTCTACCGGCTGCATGGTGAAGCTTCCGAACTTATACCAGTTTTTCTGTCCAAGGATTTCTTTACCAAAAGGGAAAAGACCTATCAATAGCAAAACACCACCAATATAGATAATCCCCGCCATATTCTCAAAGAACTTACTCCTGCTGAAAAAAATGATAAGTCCCACGAATAGCGAAATACAGAAAAATATCAATTGTTTTTCTCCCAGCTTCTGATCAACACTGTAAATATTGGCAATGGCAAAAATGCAAAGCAGGAAATACAGCCCGAGACCTAATTTATCTATTCCTTCTGCCCATTTCATTGCTTTACAGGTTTTTTATTGTTTTTAGTTTCTTCTGCCTTTTTCTGGAGCTCAGCTTTTTTCTTTTTTACAAGTTCCAGACTATCCTTAATTCTTTTTTGCTTAATTGAATCCGGTTTAGGATCAACATACAAACCTTTACGTTTAAGATCAATTACCCATTGCCTCTTATATTCCGGCATAAAGCTGGAAGTAATCATTTTTTTATAAAGATGTTCACGCTTGAGATCACCGGTAATATATTTTTCCGCAATTACGGTACAGGCAGGGCCTGCCCAGGTTGCACCAAATCCCGCGTGTTCCATTACAGCGACGACCACAATTTTAGGTTTATCGGCCGGAGCAATCAAAACAAAAATAGAATTATCTTTTCCTTGTGGTACCTGTGCCGTACCTGTTTTAGCTAATTGTGTGAAATCATTGGATTTTAACCCTCTTGCAGTTCCTCTCAAAACCACAGCTTCCATTCCTTTTAGAACAGGCTCAAAATGTTTGGGATCAACCAGGGTTTTATGCTTAACCTTAAATCTTGGATCAGGATTGGGTTTGCCATCAATTGCCTTTACAATATGAGGGGTATAATACCATCCTTTGTTGGCAATAGCCGCCACATAATTGGCAAGCTGAATAGGGGTTACCAAAACATCTCCCTGCCCCATTCCGTTATAGATAGCCCCCGTAGACATTTCATCCCAGTTTTTAAAATCAGTTCTCTGGGAACCGCTTGCTTTCATGATCGCTTTAAATCTTCTTTCATAAAAGTCACCGGAAGGAATTCTTCCCTTTGCACCCACTGCAAAGTCATTATTCAAAAACTCTCCGACTCCAAAGCTGCTCATGATTTTCTTCCATTCATCAACACCTTTTGAAGGATTTCCCGGATATTTTTTGATGATGGCAATAAATGCATACGTAAAAAAACAGTTACTGGACACCTGAATGGACGGAATCAGAGGATCAGCACCTCCATGTCCTTTAATTCTTTTTCCTTTATAGAAAAAACCTCCGCCACAAGGGAAAATCGTTTTTTCATCCATCACTCCCATTTGCATTGCAGCCAGGGCAGTCAATAATTTGAATGTTGATCCCGGAGGATACCCTGCCTGTAAAGAACGGTCAAAAGTAGGTTTATTTTCATAAAGCGTGTCTTTTGACAGCGCGTATAAATTTTTTGATTTATTAGGTCCGGTAAAAAGGTTCGGATCAATATCGGGTCCGGTTGCCGCAACTAAAACTTCCCCATTATTAGGGTCTAAAGCTACAACAGCTCCGTGTTTGTTCACCAGCATTTCTTCAGCCATTCTCTGAAGGTCATAGTCAATCGTTAAGGTGATATCTTTACCGGTAATAACATCCTTATCCAATGCCCCGTTTTTATACGATCCTATATTACGAAGCCTGATATCTTTCTGGATGTACTTCACACCTTTTATTCCGCGCAGCTCTTTTTCATAAGATTTTTCAACACCTGTTTTCCCGATAAAATCTCCCGGCAAGTAGTAGACAGAATCTTTTTTAATCTCTTTTTCATTCACCTCACTGGTATACCCAAGAAGGTTTCCGGAAGTGGAGACTTCATATTGCCGCTGAGGTCTTGAAACAATACTGAATGCCGGATATTTGAAAATAATTTCCTGTACCCTGGCAATATCTTCCCTGCTGAGGTTTTTCAAAAACGTCATCGGGGTAAGTTTGGAATAGTATTTTTCTTTTTTAATAAGCTCGATCCTGCTGACAAAATCATTTTTAGAAATCTGCATCAGATTGCAGAATCCCAAGGTATCGAAATCAGGCTTCATCAGAGCCTGGGTAAATGAAATTTCATAGGCAGGCTGGTTCCCTACCAGAATTTTTCCGTTACGGTCGAAAATAACGCCTCGCTGTGGAATAACATATTCTGTTTTGATGGAAGTATTGGCTGCATTCAGTGCATAACGATCTGTAAACAACTGCAAATAAGCGAGCCTCGCTACAAAAATAAGAGCGATAACAACGAGAATGGAAAAGATTTTTAAATAACGTGTGTTCAAACTTTTTGTTTGATTTTAAATATTAATGCATAAATAACGATAAATACAAACGAAATTACACTTGTTATCAATACATTAAGTAATATTTCAAAAAACCTGCTAAACTTAAAAAACTCAATATACTGCACCACAAGCTGATGCAGAAAGATACTTGAAAACAGAAACAGCAAAAACTGCGCCCATTGAAGGGACTGAAAGGAAAAAAAGTCTGTGGAAGTATCTGTGGAAGTTCTGAATATCAAGGTTCTGTAATAGGCGATCAGCGTTGTAGCAAAGGCATTGATCCCTCCTGAATACAGAAGGATATCCACTGAAAGACCAATCAGAAAACTTAAGCCCAGAAACTGGAATTTATTTCTGAAGAAAGGATAGAACATGACAAACACCGGGTACAATACCGGTGTATATTTTCCGAAGATCGTGATTTTGTACAAGACAAAAACCTGTAATGCAACCAGGAAAATCATGATCAAAATATCAGTAAATAAAGTCCTGCTAATCATTTTCTTTTTTTATTACGGCCTGCATCGTATCCTGAATTTTCTGAACCTCAGCTTTTTTAAGGTTCTTCACTACATATACTTTGCTTAAGGCTCCCATTTTTTCGCTCAGCTCCACGGAGATATCCCAGAAACCTGTTTTATTGTCTACCGAGTAACCGGCAATGGTTCCGATCATCACTCCTTTAGGGAAAATCGCCGATTTTCCGTCTGTAACCACAGAATCGCCAATTTTCAGGGCAACATATTTCGGAATATCAGCCAGGTGCATCACTCTTGAGTTATCACCATTCCAGGTTAGGGTTCCAAAATATCCTGAATTTTTAAGAGAAGCATTGATCCTGATTCTGTTTACACTCAGTATAGACTGAACAAGTGCATAGCTGTCTGTGGAATTGATGACGATTCCCGCAATACCTCTCGGTGCCATTACCCCCATTTGAGGAAGCACTCCGTCTCTGCGGCCACGGTTGATCGTAAAATAATTATTTCGCCGGTTGATACTGTTAAAAACGATTTCCCCATCTACAAAAGTATAGATCTGTCCACCACCCAACGTATCATGAACTTTTCTGAATACAGGATTCTTCGCTCCTTCTTTACCGTAAAGCTCGGTCATCAGGGCTTTGTTCTGAGCGACCAGATCTTCGTTGGTCTGTTTCAGCTTCAGATAAGAAACTCCTTCATCAATATAGCCCGAAACCCAGGAGTTCAGCGCAGCCGACTGGCCCGCAATCCAGGATCTCTGCATGGCGTTTTTAGAGAATATCAGAATCAGAGCAATAATTTGCAGGAATATAAAGAAGACAAAAAGAGCGTTCTTCGAAAATAATCTCAGCAAAAATCCCATTCAGATATAAAGTCGTAAAAAGTTAAAATTATTTAATTAAGAAATTGAATTTATCCATATTCTTAAGGGCAATACCGGTTCCGCGCACTACAGCTCTCAACGGATCTTCTGCTACAAAAACAGGAAGACCGGTCTTTTTGTGTAATCTGTCCGCAAGACCTCTCAATAATGCACCTCCTCCGGCTAGATAAATACCTGTTTTGTAAATATCAGCAGCCAGTTCCGGCGGTGTAAGAGAAAGCGTTTCCATTACGGCATCTTCAATTCTGATGATGGATTTATCCAATGCGCGTGCAATTTCCTTGTAGCCTACCATGATCTCTTTCGGTTTCCCGGTGATAAGGTCTCTACCCTGTACCGGAATATCTTCAATATCCACATCAAGATCTTCAACGGCAGAACCTACTTCAATTTTAATTCTTTCCGCAGTTCTTTCCCCGATGTAAAGGTTATGGTGAGTTCTCAGATAGTAAGCGATATCATTGGTAAATACATCTCCTGCAATTTTCACAGATTTATCACAAACGATTCCTCCAAGAGCAACCACAGCAATTTCCGTAGTACCACCACCGATGTCGATGATCATATTTCCTTCAGGTTTCTGAACATCAATTCCAACTCCTATTGCAGCTGCCATTGGTTCATAAATCAGTCTTACTTCTTTTGCATTCACTTTCTGTGCAGAGTCTCTTACGGCTCTTTTCTCAACTTCTGTAATGCCGGAAGGAATACAGATCACAATTCTTAATGCCGGCTGAATGAATTTGCCCTTAATGCCTGGAATTTTTTTGATAAATTCCTTGATCATATGCTCCGAAGCATGGAAATCTGCAATAACACCATCCTTCAGCGGACGGATGGTTTTGATATCTTCGTGAGTTTTACCCTGCATATGTTTAGCCTGCTCACCGACCGCAATCGGTCTACCCGTAGAACGTTCAATTGCGACAATTGACGGCTGATCTATAACAATTTTATTATTATGGATGATAAGGGTATTGGCAGTACCTAGGTCTATCGCAATTTCTTGCGTAAACATATCGAATAAACTCATATTTTTCTTCTGATTTTAAGTTTACAAAGATATAAATTTAACACTATTAAAGAAATTTAACCAGCACATAATTTGGTTAAAGTTTTATTAAAATTTATTATTGTTTATTAACTTTTGCCCTAATCATTTACAGAGTCTGATTTCAACTAAATTTCATGGAGAGACCACAAAACAGGAAAATGGCAAAAAGAAGACAGTTCAGTATTGAAAAAATCAACCTCAGAACCCCATGGGTCATTAAGCAAAATTAAGGTTATTCATTTAATTTTTTTTAACTCTCTTTAAGCTTTTATCTGAAAAAATACACAGTATGCGTTACCCATCATATAGTTTTTTACGATAATTATCATATACATTATCACAGAATGATTAATTAAAAAAACCGTAAATTTGCACCGCTTATGTTACAGTATTCCAACATCCATCAAACATCGAATTTTGCTGTACTTTCCATCAGCTATGAAAAAGCTGATGTAGAAACAAGGGGCAAATTTGCTTTTTTTGATGAGAACATTAAAAACTTTGTCACCAGAATTCACACGGAGGATCTTGGGGACGCTTTTGTGGTTTCTACCTGTAACAGAACCGAAATTTACACCACTTCGCCCAATTATCTCCTGGTAGCGGAGGAATACTGTAAAACCATCGGGGTACACCTTACCGATTTTCTTCAGTTTGCCAATATCCTTACCAAAGAAGAGGCTCTGATCCATCTGTTCAGAGTAGCAGCGGGACTGGAAAGCCAGATTATCGGGGATTTTGAGATTATCGGACAGATTAAAAAAGCCTACAGCCGGTTCAAAAAAGAAAGACAGAACTCCAATCCTTACCTGGAAAGAGCCATCAATGCTGCGATCCAGATTTCAAAAAGGATTAAAAATGAAACAGGAATTTCCAACGGCGCGGCGTCTGTTTCTTATGCTGCCGTACATTATATCCTGAACAGCCAGAAAAGAATTACCGAGAAGAACATTCTTCTTCTGGGCGTAGGAGAGATCGGACAGAATACAGTGGAGAACCTGGTGAAGCATGTGTACCAGCCGAAAATTAAAATTGCCAACAGAACCCAGGAGAAAGCTGAAAAGATTTCCCAGAAATACAATATTCCTCATGTTGATTATTCTGATTTTGACAAGGAATTAAAAAATACCGATATTCTTATTGTTGCCACAGGAGCCAAACATCCTATTGTCAACAAATCTCATTTTCCGAACGGAAAGGAAACTTTAGTGATTGATCTTTCTATTCCTCACAATGTGGAAAAAGATGTTACCGAAAATGAAAATGTCACCCTGATTGATGTGGATGAATTGTCCAAGCAGATTCAGGAAACCATCCAGCAGCGGGAAAAAGAAATTCCAAAAGCGGAAAAGATCATCAAGGATCTGATGAAAGATTTCATCGAATGGGAGAAAAAAAGAAAACTGGCACCCAATATCCACCACTTCAAAGCCGTTCTGAAGAATATGGAACGTAATGAAATGCACAATTTTTACAAGAAAAATAAATACATAAACATCACGGACATGGAGCTTTCTGACAAGATGATACAGAAAATTACCAACCGTTTTGCAAAATATATCATAGACAATCCGTTAAAAGCCGAAGAAATTAGTAAATTAATGCACGAAATATTAGTTGAACAACCAAACAACGAATTCAATGAAAAGCATTAGGATCGGAACAAGAAATTCCGCACTTGCCCTTTGGCAGGCCAGGGAGGTTGCGAGGCACCTTCAAAACAACAACTATTTAACGGAAATCGTCCCTATCGTCTCTTCCGGCGATAAGAACTTAAACCAACCGCTGTATTCATTGGGAATCACAGGAGTCTTTACAAGAGATCTTGATGTCGCATTATTGAATGACGAGATTGACATTGCCGTACACTCCCTGAAAGATGTTCCTACGCAGCTTCCTCAAAATATCGAACTGATCGCTTATCTGGAACGAGACTATCCTCAGGATGTCCTGATCCGGAAAGAATCTGCCCGTAATAAAGAATTTCATGAACTGAAGCTGGCAACCAGCAGCCTCAGAAGAAGAGCTTTCTGGCTTAGAAATTATCCAAATGCTCAGTTTACAGATATCCGTGGTAATATTCAGACCCGCCTTCAGAAACTGGAGGATGGAGATTTTGATGCCACGATCCTTTCATTAGCCGGAATCAAAAGAATGAAGATGGATATTGATTATGAAATGCTTCCACTGATGATCTCTGCTCCTTCCCAGGGCGTGATTACCGTTGCCGGACATTCTAATAAAAAAGAAATCAATGAAATCCTGAGCCAGATCAATCACAAGCCGACCCAAATCTGTGTAGAAATGGAAAGGAATTTCCTGAGCACACTGGAAGGAGGCTGTACGGCCCCGATCGGTGCTTTTGCAGAGATAATTGAAAACCAGATCCGTTTCAAGGCAGCTTTATGCTCATTGGACGGAAAGAACTGTATTGCTACCGACGAGAATTTTGAATACAACGAAACCGAAAACTTCGGTGAAAAGTTTGCCAAAGTAGTTCTTGAAAACGGAGGAAAGGAGCTGATGGCTGAAATTAAAAATTCGTATTAGGAATTTCAGACATATTCATATTTTTTAATATGCCTAAGTGAAGAACAATGAAAAAATCCTTTTTTTTATTCGTATTCCTGTTTTGTGTATTGGCAGCCAATGCACAGAATACTTTTGCGCATAAACTTTCCGGTTCTGCTTTAGGCCTGATTGATAATACCATCAGATATGATCCTACCTATTTTGTGATCCCATATCCTAACGGAGATGTGCCTGCGGACAAAGGTGTCTGTACAGATGTCATTATCCGTGCGTACCGAAAGCTCAATGTAGATCTTCAAAAGGAAGTGCATGAGGATATGGCGAAAAATTTCTCGAAATATCCGAAAACCTGGGGATTAAAAAAGCCCGACACCAATATCGACCACAGAAGGGTTCCTAATCTTGCCGTATTTTTTTCGAGATTCGGAACTGTAAAATCTACAGAAACCCGCCCGGAACTTTATGTTCCCGGTGATATTGTGACATGGATCCTGCCCGGAAACCTTACCCATATCGGAATTGTTGTGAATAAAAAATCAGCTGACGGAAAAAGATTTCTGATTGTACACAATATCGGAGGCGGACAGGTAATGGAAGACTGTCTTTTTAAATATACCATTACAGGACATTATCAATATCAGAAATAAACTGCATTATGAAAAACTTCATTTATGCGTTACTGGTATTGATGACCTGCCATATAAAAGCGCAAAACACTGAATTTAAGATCATCAGCAAACCGATAGATTATTCTGCGGAAAGAGCCAGGCTGAGTCTGGAATATCTTAAAGATCATTACAATATTGTACAGAGCACTCCTGTTATTACGCCCAGGATAATCGTACTGCATTATACGGCTGGCGGAACGGTTGAGACCAATTACAAATATTTCAACAAAACCCATCTGGAGTCTGCCCGGAATGTTTTAAAAAAACAAAGCACGTTAAATGTTTCATCTCAGTTTATCATAGACAGAGACGGTAGCATTTATCAGCTTATGGAGCCCAATATGTTTGCAAGACATACCATAGGAATCAATTATTGCGCAATTGGCGTTGAAAATATAGGAAGCAAAACCCAGCCGCTCACAGAAAAGCAGGTTTTGGCCAACGCCTGGCTGGTAAGGCATCTGACTAAAAAATACAAAATAGAATATCTGATAGGCCATTCAGAGTATGGCGCCTTCCGGGGATCGGGGCTGTGGAAAGAAACAAATCCTAATTATTTTACAGCCAAAGATGATCCTGGAAAAGATTTTATGAAAAAAGTCAGACTGCTCGTTACCGATCTGCATTTAAAAGATAAACCTTAACATCATGAAAATCCTGTTTACCAAAATCATAGATACATCACTGTTATCCAAAGAGCTGGGACAGGATGTTTCGGCGGAATGTATTGAGGTGATTAAGACTTCACCGATAAAAACCACGCCATTCGACCTTAAAAATCATTCATTAATTTTCACGAGTGTTAATGGTGTAAGCTCATTTTTTGAAAACCGCTTTCAGCCTAACGAAGATTTCACGGCAAAAAACTATAATAAAATCTACTGTGTAGGGGAGAAAACAAAGCGTGAGCTTCGGAAACATGGTTTCGGAACATTTAAGGTCCTGAAAAATGCAGAAGCACTCTCCGGTTTCATCATAGGAAAATGCCAGCATGAAAGCTTTCTTCATTTTTGCGGGAATTTAGCAATCAATGTTCTGGACAAGGATCTTCCGTTACAGAATATCAGGTATAAAAAGATTACCATTTATAATACGGAAGAACTATATCCTTCAGTATCTGAAAAATATCATGCCGCAGTTTTTTTTAGTCCGAGCGGAGTTCGTAGTTTTGCAGAATCAAATTCTCTGGATGGCATGAAGCTTTTTTCAATAGGTGAAACCACCTCCGGAGAACTTAGAAAATATACAAAAGAAAAGATCTTTACCTCAGAAGGAAACAACCTCGTTTCTATTTTTGAGCTGATCAGAAAGGAGCTTTAAAAAAATATTTTCAGGTTCCATATATCAATAAAGCCTGTCTGGGAAGAACAGAACGGGAGTATTAGTTTAAATAAATTATGATTAAAAACGACTTATATTTAAAAGCACTCCGCGGGGAAACCGTAGAAAGACCGCCAGTATGGATGATGAGACAAGCCGGAAGATATCTGCCGGAATTTATTGCTCTTCGTGACCAGTATGATTTCTTTACCAGATGCCAGACTCCCGAGCTTGCCGCAGAAATCACCGTACAGCCGATCAGAAGATTTCCTCTGGATGCCGCTATTCTGTTCTCCGATATTCTGGTCGTTCCTCAGGCTATGGGAATTGATTTCAAGATGAAAGAATCAGTAGGCCCATGGCTGGATAACCCGATCAGAACAGCAGAACAGGTTCAGAATATTGTAGTTCCTGACGTAAACGATACGCTGGGATATGTTTTTGATGCTATTGAACTGACTCTTCAGAAACTGGATCATGAAATACCATTGATCGGTTTTGCCGGTTCTCCGTGGACGATTCTGTGCTATTGTGTGGAAGGTAAAGGCAGTAAAGCATTTGATATTGCGAAATCATTCTGTTTTCAGCAGCCTGAAGCCGCTCATTTGCTTCTTCAGAAGATTACGGATACTACCATTGCCTATCTTAAGAGAAAGGTTGAAAAAGGCGTTTCTGCCGTTCAGGTTTTTGATTCCTGGGGAGGAATGCTTTCTCCTGCTGATTATCAGGAATTCTCATGGCAGTATATCAATCAGATCGTGGAGGCATTAAGCCCCTTAACGCATGTGGTGGTATTCGGAAAAGGGTGCTGGTTTGCTTTGGAGGATATGACGATGTCTAAAGCTTCTGCGCTGGGTGTTGACTGGACCATTACCCCTGAATTTGCCAGAACTTTAACCAATCATACGATGACTCTTCAGGGAAATTTTGATCCCGCAAGGCTTCATTCCACTCCTGAAACCATCAAAAAAATGGTTACCGAAATGATCAACCGCTTCGGAAAAGACCGTTATATTGCCAATCTCGGACACGGAATTCTTCCTAATATCCCGGTAGAAAATGCAGAAGCGTTTATCAGAGCAGTAGTAGACTGGAAACCGAATTCTGAGTTTTAAACAGAAATAAGATACCGAACCTCATGAGTGATCCTGATGAGGTTTTCCATAAAAAAAACCTCTGAGAATTCAGAGGTTAATTTTTTATTATGACAGCATCCTTTGTGCCTTCTTCACTCCTTCCACGAGAAGATCAACTTCTTCAAAAGTATTATAAACGGCAAAACTTGCCCTTACAGTTCCCGCAATATTAAAAAAGTTCATGATCGGCTGTGTACAGTGATGTCCTGTTCTTACGGCAATACCCATTTTATCGAGGATCATGCCTACATCCGACGAAATCCCTACGCCTTCCAGATTAAAGGAAACAACACCGGTTCTTTTCGCCTTTTCGCCATAGATTTTAATGTTATCCAGCTGTAAAAGCTGTCTCTGTGCATATTCCAGCAATGCATTTTCATGATTCTGAATATTCTGCCTTCCTGTTTTCTCCATAAAATTAACTGCAGCTCCCAAAGCAATATTTCCTCCTACGTTAGGTGTTCCGGCTTCATATTTAAAAGGAAGCCCGGCATAGGTAGTGCCGTCAAATGAGCAGGTTGCGATCATTTCCCCACCTCCGTGAAACGGTGGCAGTTCTTCCAGGATTTCTCTTTTTCCGTATAAAATTCCTGTTCCCATAGGAGCATACATTTTGTGGCCGGAGAACACAAAGAAATCACAGTCCAGTTTCTGAACATCTATATCGAAATGAGGGGCAGACTGCGCTCCATCAATCACAATATAGGCATCGCTGTTTTTTCTGGTCTTTGCGATGATCTCTTCAATAGGGTTTACAATTCCCAATGCATTGGAAACCTGATTCACAGAAACCACCTTGGTTTTCTCACTTAAAAACTGATCCAGGTAATCCAGTTGAAGAACTCCGTTTTCATCAATAGGAATAACACGGAGTTTTGCTCCTGTACGCTCACACAGCAACTGCCATGGGACAATATTGGAATGGTGCTCCAGATAAGAAATAATGATTTCATCATCTTTCTTCAGCTTCTGGGTCAGAATATAAGAAATAAGGTTCAGGCCTTCTGTTGTTCCTTTGGTAAAGATCACTTCAAAATCGTGCTCTGCATTGATGAATTTCTGAATCTTCCTTCTGGAAAGTTCCATTTCTTCTGTAGCAAGCTGGCTTAAGGTATGAATTCCTCGGTGAACATTGGCATTAAGCTCGGTATAATATGAATGACAGACTTCTAACACCGAATCTGGCTTCTGAGACGTCGCTGCATTATCCAGGTAAACCAATGGCTTACCATTCACTTCCCTTTTCAATATAGAAAACTGGCTTCTTATTTCCTGAATGTCAAACATTTATTTATTTTTTTTAATTAAAACGCTCTTATTTAGAACACTTCAAATTTACGGCTTTTTTTCCGAAAGGATGTACTCACAAGTACAGTGATCGTTATCAACTGATAGAAATATTCAATGTCTTAAGGTGATAAAAACTGATGGTGAGAATTGAAATAACCCTTCCCCGATCAGTGCTTTTCAGGATAAACGAAGCCGCTTCGCTTATTTCTGAAATACAGGATCTCAATTTTATGCTCATCTATTTCTAGGTCTGGCCTTGAACTCTTGTGCCTGGTCACATTTCTCCAATGACAGATACGTATTTATTTCATGATGGTCTGTTCAGAACGAAAAAAACCTGCCAAAAAATGACAGGTTTTTATATGATTTAAATAAGCAATTCTTATTCTGCTGCAGTAGTTTCTTCAGCTGCAGGAGCTTCTCCTTCTGCTGCTACTTCTTCTTCATCTTCATCATCCATTGCTGCTGCACCTCCTTTCATTGCATTTCTAGACATCTTAACAGCTACAACAACTGCATTGTCCGGGTGCATGAAAGAATATCCTTCGGTTTTGATACCTCCAACATAGATTTTGTTACCAATTCTTAATGGAGTTACATCTACAACGATCTCATCAGGAAGGTTGGCAGGGATAGCTTTTACTTTCAGTTTTCTGAAAGACTGACGAAGAACACCACCAGCAACAACCCCTTTAGAACGACCTGTAATTCTTACAGGAACTTCCATAACAACCGGCTTATCATCAGATAACTGGTAGAAGTCAATGTGAAGAATTTTGTCTGTAATCGGGTGGAACTGAATATCCTGAAGAACAGCTGGAATTGTTTTTCCATCAACCTCAATAGATACCGTGTGTGCTTCAGGAGTGTATACTAATCCTTTGAAAGCTCTCTCTTCAGCAGAGAAGTTCAAAGGTGCTTCACCTCCATAAACAACACAAGGAACTAATTCAGCATCACGTAAAGCTTTTGTAGACTTTTTGCCCACGCTTTCTCTTTTTGTACCTTGAATTGTAATAGATTTCATTTATAAAAATTTAAAAATTTGTTTTGTATTAAATTTGCAAACTGCTAAAAATCAACTAAATAACAAACTTACTACTGATTGACTGATGCTCATGAACCATCTTCATAACGTCCGCAAATAACGGGGCGCAAGATAGCACTTTTATTTTAGTTGACAAATTATTTTGTACAGGAATTGAGTCAGTTACGATAACTTCCAATAATTTTGATTTCTCAATATTCTCGTAAGCCTTTCCTGAAAGCACTCCGTGAGTAGCCATTGCTCTTACGGTTTTTGCTCCTTTTTCAATCAGAATTTCAGCTGCTTTGCAAAGAGTCCCTGCCGTATCGATCATATCATCGATAAGGATAACATTCTTTCCTTCCACATCTCCGATAAGGAACATTTCTTCCACTACATTTGCTTTCTTCCTTTCTTTGTAGGCAATTACCACTTCAGCACCCAGATGTCCTGCGTAGTTTTTTGCTCTTTTCGCACCTCCCATATCCGGAGATGCTATAGTAAGGTTATCCAGGTTAAGAGATTTGATATAATCTACAAAAATCGTAGAAGCATAAAGATGATCTACCGGAATTTCAAAGAATCCCTGAATCTGGTCTGCGTGCAGATCCATCGTCATTACTCTTGTTGCCCCTGCTGCTGTTAGTAGATTAGCAACCAATTTTGCTCCGATCGGAGCTCTCGGTTTGTCTTTTCTGTCCTGTCTTGCAAGTCCGAAGTAAGGAATTACAACAGTAATGCTCTTTGCGGAAGCTCTTTTCGCTGCATCAATCATCAGGAGAAGTTCCAGAAGATTATCTGCAGGAGGGAAAGTAGATCCTATTAAGAAAACTCTTCCTCCTCTTACGGACTCATCCAGAACAGGCTCAAATTCCCCGTCGCTGAACTCCTGAAAGTTGATTTTCCCTAATTCTTTCCCATAATGCTGGGCAATTTTTTCTGCCAAGTCTTTGCTCGTCCTTGTACAAAATAGATAACTTAACTGATCGGCCATTTTTACTTTTTAAAGATTTTGCAAATTTAAAAAAAAACCACAAGATTTACTCTTGTGGTTTCTAAGTTTTTATTTTACCAGATATTACGGAAGTTTAATTCCTGAATAACTGTTGGCATTTACTTGTGGTAATGTAGACTTGTAAGTGGCATTGATTGCCTTGATAAACTCATTGGCAATAACAGCATATCCTCTACCGGTAAGGTGTACTCCGTCTAAAGAGAACGCACCTCCTGATACAAAACTGGCAGTATATTTCACACCATCATAAGAGATTCCCGATTGAGAAGCGAGTTCTTTCAGCCTTGCATTGGCATCTACAAAAGCATACCCTTTTGAAGTAGCTGCAGCTTTGATCGTCACATTATAAGCATCAACAGCGGTATTGATTTCTGTGATTTCATTTGGAGTCAGGATATATCTGTCAGCAAACGGATAAGCAACTCCTCTAGCCCCAAGGCTTGCAGGAACCCCCGGAGGAAGTGTTTCAAGAGTTCCGATTTCAGCTTTGGTTGTTAAAGGAACCAAGTCTCCGGCTTTTGCCTGTCTTGCCTGTCCGTAAGTAGCTCCAAGGTAAACAGCAAGTGCCATTAATGTAGGATTACCGGATGCCATTGCCGCTGCTGTAATTTTATCATTAAGCGGAGTCAGGTGTTCATCTTTAATCAACAATGGGTTTGCAGCTGTTTTAGAAAGAGGTTTGATTCGGTCTCCAGCACCAAGAGCTGTTAAAATCTGACTTAACGGACCGTATAGGTTGGCATTTAAATTATCAATAGTAGCTTCACCTACAGCCACATTACCTTTCCCAAGCACAGCAGCTGTCAGGGGATTGGTAGGAATTGTCGTTAATGCAGGAACAGAGGTTATATTTGGAATATTGGCAATAACTCCTTTAGCATTGGTCCCAGCAATTTCGTTGATCAATATATTATAATATTGCGTAAACTGAGCAGGAGGAGTTAAGGTTTCTACGGAACTGTCGGCCCCGGCCAAAGCGTATAATAAAGCATCATTATTACCGATCCATAAAGAGAAGAAAGTTGGATTCTGCTTTTTAAAATCAGCAATTACGGAGGTATTCGGCTCTGTAGCAAATCTTACAAAATATGGGTTTGCTGTTTTTGCTGCCACGCCCTGGATATTTCCATACCCCGGAGCTAACAGATGGGCAACTTTTGCACCCGGAACCCCCAGGTTATTAAAAGGTCCCGTTAAAACAGTATTGGTTAAGGTTGTAGCTTTATTGTCATTGGCATACTTCAGATCAGGGGCTCCATCAACAAATGCATTGATAAACAGTTTTGTATAAGCAATCTGTATAGTACCCAACGGGGTTGCCATAAGAAGCCCTCCGTTATTATCAGCCATTAAAGGCTGTTTGAAATCACCACCGCCTACAAGCTTCATCTGCTGGGCAATCATAGAAGGATATGATTCGTTTTGTCCGTCAATATAAAGTGCACCGTCTCTGTACCCCGAAGTAAGCGAGTTACCTAATGCGACATATCTTGTAAAATCAGCCTGCCCGTTTGAAACCTGGATATCCTTTACATCAGTATCAAAATCGTTGTTACAGCTTGTTGTAAAAAGAAGCGCAGAAACAGCAAGTGTTGATATTATAATTTTTTTCATAGTCTTTCAATTAAAATGGATTATACGATAAACCTAAACCAAAGTAGAAGGCTTTTGCCTTAGCCTGGCCATAGAATCCCTGATTGGCATTTTCTACGTCCCTGTACTGCGGCATTGCATATCCACCTGCGATATCAATTCCGAATTGTTTCAGTTTGAATCCAACCCCACCGGTAATCACATAGGTGTTGAATGATGGTGTTTCCGGAATAAAGTTCTGGTCAGAATATGGAGCTTCATCATAATAAGCTCCCAAACGTCCAAAAATCATATCACTGAATGCGTACTGAGTACCCAGTCTGAAGGTTTTTGAATTTTTGAAGTTTTTAGGATTGGTAAGAATTGTAGGATCCGCATTGGCTGATGCCACTCTTGCATTTTCAAAATCCAGGGTAAGTTTACTGTATCTCTCCCATCCATGATAGTTAAAGTCTGCAGATACCAACCATTTCGGTGTGATTTTATAGGTTAAACCTATCGTATATTCTTCTACCAACGGTAGTGTTGCGGTAAATTTATCCTGTCCTGTAGCTGCATTTATGCCCAATAATGAATAAGCTGTTGCCGTAGGGAATTTAAAGGTAGCCGTACCTTTTTTCGCTTTCATATCGATAGGGGCACGGTAAGCCACACTGATATCCAGCTTTGGATCTGGTCTGAAATAGAAACCGAATCCGTATCCGTGTCCTGAAGCTTTTTCATCATTAATATTAAGGGTTCCACCAAACTGCGTTACCGCTTTATCCCAGTCTACTTTTCCTTTCGCGTAGATATAGCTGGCACCGAATGATAACCATGGAGCCATTTTCACAGAGACCATTGGCTGGAAATAATAACTTTTCAGTTCCATTTTCTGAACCATTTCTCTCCCTTCCCAATCTTCCGGCCACTGAATTGTACTTCCGAAAGGCGTTGAAAAACTGAAACCAACTGATAAATTCTCTATCGGCTTATAGGCAACCGCAGCATAGATAGGTGTTCCAAGAGGATTATCAGTTTCCGTACTTTGTAAAGTATTCACATTTTGAAAAGTAACCTTATTACTTGCCCCAAATCCTCCAGCAACGATACTCAGTTTAGAAGGAATGAATGACATACCCGCCGGGTTAAAGAATGCCACACTTGCATCTTCGGCATGAGCACTAGTATGTGCCATGGCCAATTGTTTCACCCCCTGCAGAGAAACCCTGAAGCCTCCCGCATAAGCTAAAACCCCCGCCAATAAAGCAGTTGATACTAATATTTTTTTCATAGACTATTATTATATAACCCAAATATAAAATTATTTTGAATACACTTGTTAATAATTCCCAATATTTTAAACAATATGCCAAAAGAAAATTATGTTTAAAATAGCATTCTGAACATAACAATATATAAACCTATCATATTTAAAGACTTAACAGCACATATATTAATTTAAGACTTTAACGTTTAATGTTAAACAATGATGATATTGAATATTTAAGTATTTTAGAATCGCATAAAGATAAATTTACATAAATTTGCAAGATTATAAACAAATAATAGTTATATGAGTTGTGGATGCAAAACATCCGGCGATTCTTCACATTCGTGTGGTCCTAAAAAGACAGCGAGTGGCTGTGCAAATGTAAATACCTGCGGGAATAGTTATAAATTAAGTGTTTTTGACTGGCTTTCTAACATCAACAATCCTGCACCGAATAGGTGTGATTTTGTGGAGGTTAGATTTAAGAACGACAGAAAATCGTTTTTTAAGAATGTAAACAATATTCCTTTACATATAGGTAGCGTAGTAACAGTAGAATCAAGCCCGGGACACGATGTAGGCGTAGTAAGCCTCACGGGAGAATTAGTAAAGATTCAGATGAAAAAGAAAAAGTTTTCAGAAGAATCTGCGCTTAAAATATACAGACAGGCCAACCAGAAAGATCTTGAGGTCTGGCAGGAAGCAAGAAAAAAAGAAGACGGGGTAAAGCTTGAGGCCCGGAAGATCGCACAGCGGATCGGCCTTGAGATGAAAGTTACCGACGTTGAATATCAGGGTGATGCTTCAAAGATCACGTTTTATTACACCGCGGACAACCGTGTGGATTTCAGACAGCTGATTAAGGATTATGCGGGCGCTTTCAGAACGAAGATCGACATGAAGCAGATCGGGTTCAGACAGGAAGCGGCAAAAGTCGGAGGTATAGGATCATGCGGAAGAGAGCTCTGCTGTTCTACATGGCTTACGGATTTCAGGTCTGTAAACACCAATGTGGCAAGATATCAGCAGCTTAGTATCAATCCCCAGAAATTGGCAGGACAATGTGGTAAGCTTAAATGCTGTCTTAATTATGAGCTGGACAGCTACCTTGACGCGTTAAGCCACTTTCCTTCTTCTTCAACAACCCTGGATACTGAAAAAGGAAGAGCTTTCTGTATCAAAATAGATGTTTTCAAAAAGAAAATGTGGTTTGCTTACGTAGAAAATTCTATGGCATGGTATGATTTTGATATCGACCTTGTCAAAAAACTGATTTCTAAAAATAAGAGAGGCGAAAAGACACTTCCTCTGGAAGATCTGAAGCAGCCTGATACTCCAATGCAAAGCATTGACCTGATTCAGGAAAACAATGTAGACCGGTTCGAAAAGAAAAACAGAGGCAATAGAAACCGAAACAATCAGAACAAGCCTAATAACAACCAGCAAGGTCAGGGACAGGGACAAAAAAGAAACAGACCGGACAAACAGGAAAGGCCGGAACGTTCTGAAAGATCTGAAAATCCGAATGCCCAGTCAGGAAACCAACAGAGACAGCAAAAGCCTCATCCGCAGCAGAAAGCACCTGTAGAAAGGGCTGAAGCAAGTGCTGATGGTGAAAAGAAACCTCAAAACAACAACCCGAACAAGAAAAAGTTCAAAAAGAAATATCCTCCAAAAAAAGATAATAATGCGTAAAATTTCAGGATTACTTCCCCTTATCCTTTTCTTTAGCTGTAATTCTTCTTCAGGAGAAGAGGTACTCATGAATTCTGTTGATAACAAATGGAATAAGAAAAGCGAGCAAAAATTTAATCTTGAAGTTACAGATCCGCAGAATCCTAAAAATATTATATTTGTCGTAAGAAATAACAACAATTATCCTTACAGTAATATAAGATTTATTGTCAATTTCACCAATCTTCAGAATAAAAAAAAGGAAACCGATACCCTTAATTATATTCTGGCAAAACCTAACGGCGAATGGCTTGGTACAGGTTTTGGTGACACGAAGGAAGTTTTATTTCAGTATAGAACCAACTATAAATTTCCGGCCAAAGGAAAATATGAAATCGGCCTGATCCAGGCGATGCGAAACGATAACCTGCCGGGAATAGAAGACGTTGGAGTAAAAATAGAAACGGCTAAACCGTAACCATCAATGGAAGACAACAAACAGAATGCAGGAAATAAGGGAAAAACGTTCCCGCTTCCTCCCAAAAAAAAGAAAGATACCTCCTGGAAAAAATGGGTTAGATTGATTTGGATTGCACTCATTGCGGTAGTTTTAGGAATTTCAGGACTTTTCTTTGCCGTTTCCCAAGGCTTTCTTGGGGAAATGCCGGATGTGAAAGAACTGGAAAACCCCGACATCTATGTCGCTTCTGAAATCATTTCATCAGACGGAGTTACTTTAGGCAAGTTTGAAAAGGAAAAAACACAGCCTATCGTTTATAAAGACCTTCCACCGTACCTTATCTATGCTCTTCAGGCTAAAGAAGACGAACGTTTTAAAGAACATTCGGGAATTGACCTTCAGTCGATCGCCAGAGCAGTTGTATACCGGGGCGGACGAGGGGGAGGTTCTACCATTACCCAGCAGCTGGCTAAACTTCTTTTCACGGGAACAGCTTCCCAGAACAAAGTTGAAAGAGCTTTCCAGAAACTTAAAGAATGGGTTGTGGCAGTGAGCCTGGAGAAAAGATACACCAAAGAAGAAATCGTTACTTTATATTTCAATAAATTCGATTTTCTTTTCAATGCCAATGGGGTTGAAATGGCTTCAAAGGTCTATTTTAACAAGAAGACCTCGGAACTTACCCTTCCTGAAGCCGCTACTTTTGTTGCAATGCTGGAAAATCCGAGAAAAAATAACCCTTACCGATATCCGGAAAAAGCAAAGGAAAGAAGAAATGTGGTACTGGATCAGATGCAGAAAACTGGATATATTGATCAGGCAACTTATGAAAAAGCCATCAACACTCCTGTAGAAGTGGATTTCCATCCTATTAAAAGCATTACAGACGGATACTCTGCTTATTATAAATTCTATTTAAGAAAAGAAATCGATAAATATCTTGAGGCTCACGAAAAAGAGACCGGTAAAAAGCTGAATCTTTACAAAGACGGATTAAAGATCTATGTGACCCTTGATTCTAAAATGCAGAAGTATGCAGAAGAAGCAATCAAAGAACACTTAACAGATCTTCAGAAAAGATTTGATGCAGAACAGAGAGGCCGAAAAGACAGACCGTTCTACTACCTGACCAGTAAGCAGGTTAACGATGTAATGATGCAGGCCGTAAGAAGAACAGGCCGTTATAAACTACTGAAAGCAGACAACATGCCTGAAGATTCCATTATTATGGAATTTAAAAAGCCGATCAAAACGTCAAGATTCACTTGGAATGGTGAAGAAGAGGTGGAGATGTCTCCATGGGATTCTATCAGATACCACAAGCAGATTGCTCAGGCAGGACTCATGTCGATGGTTCCGGGATCCGGAGAGATCAAAGCCTGGGTAGGCGGTATCGACTGGCAGCATTTCCAGTATGACCACATCAAACAAGGGAAAAGACAGGTAGGATCTACCTTTAAGCCTTTCGTATATGCAACGGCTATTATGAAGCTGGGAATGACTCCTTGTTCAACGGTTTCCAACGGAACTTACGACCACAAAGGGTGGCATGTTCCGGGAAGAGGAGGAATGCTTACGCTGAAAGATGGTCTGGCACACTCACAGAACCCGATTGCCGCACGGCTTATTGAAATGACCGGAGTGGACGCTGTAATCCAGACCGCGAGAGATCTGGGGGTTACAGAAGATATTCCAAGAAACAATACCATTGCACTGGGTTCATCAGATATCACCATCTATGAAATGCTAGGGGCTTACAGTACTTTCGCAAACTATGGAAACTACAACAAACCGGAAATGATCTGGAGGATTGAGGATGCCAACGGAAGGGTGATCAAAGAAGTAAATGTAGAACCTAAAGAAGTCATGAATCCAATGTATGCCTACACCATGATTGAATTAATGAAAGGCGTTGCACAATACGGAACAGCTTCCGGGGAACTAGGACGAAGAGGAATCTCAAAGGCAGTTGAAATTGCAGCCAAAACAGGTACCACGCAGAATAACTCAGACGGTTGGTTTATGGGAATCACTCCAAAACTGGCTACCGGAGCCTGGGTAGGCTGGGAAGACAGAGCCACCCACTTCTACGGAACCGGTGAAGGTCAGGGTGCGAAAATGGCATTGCCAATCTGGGCTATATTTATGAAGAAGGTCTGGGCCGATAAAACTTTAGGAATCACTCCTGACGATAAGTTTACCAGACCATCTGACTGGAAAGACGGATGCTCAAACCTTAAAGGACTGGGTGAAGGATATGGAGATGACGGAAGCCTTCAGACCATAGACGAGATCAAAAATCCGAGGCCTGCAGATCCTACTCCGAAGAACAACACCGAAAAGAAAGAGGAAAACGCCAATGAAAACCTTCATTCATCAGATGATGTAGATTTCAATAAATAAATTCTCTTGTAGAAATACATAAGACCTTTCAATACTATGGAAGGTCTTTTCTTTTTTAATTAATACCTTTGATCTATGAATATTGAACAGATTAAACAGCCCTTCACTGAAATATTTCCGGGAGATTTTTCCGGTAACCCCCTGCAGAGAAACACCCCGAAAGTTTTATTTGCCATGACCCAACCTGCCGGTTTTAGCCACCCACAGCTGATAGCCTTCAACCAGCCTCTGTCTGAAGAAATTGGTTTGGGAAAATATGAAGATAAGGACCTGGGCTTTTTGGCAGGAAACAACCTTCCTGAAAATATTCAGACTTATGCCACAGCCTATGCAGGACACCAGTTTGGGAACTGGGCAGGACAGCTTGGTGACGGAAGGGCCATCCTGGCAGGAGAAATTACGAATCACCGGGGCAAGAAAACCGAGATTCAATGGAAAGGAGCCGGAGCCACTCCCTATTCCCGGCATGCAGACGGAAGAGCAGTTCTCAGATCTTCCGTAAGGGAATACCTGATGAGCGAAGCCATGTACCATTTGGGAGTTCCTACAACCAGAGCCCTGAGCCTGGCTTTTACCGGTGAAGATGTTGTCCGCGATATGATGTACAACGGCAACCCCCAACTGGAAAAAGGAGCTGTTGTAATCAGGACCGCCGAAAGCTTTCTCCGTTTTGGACACTTTGAGCTGATGTCTGCCCAGAGGGAATACAACACGCTTCAGGACCTTGCTGATTTCACGATTGATCATTACTTTCCGGAAGTTACTTCAGAAGGTCTTCAGAAATACAAAGACTTCTTCTCTTCAGTATGTACCAGAACGGCCAATTTAATGGTTGAATGGTTCAGGGTCGGATTTGTACACGGGGTTATGAATACAGACAATATGTCTGTTCTCGGGCTGACTATTGATTACGGGCCTTACTCTATGATGGACGAATACGATCTGAATTTCACACCCAATACCACAGACCTTCCCGGCAGAAGATATGCTTTTGGAAAACAGGGCCAGATTTCCCAGTGGAACCTGTGGCAGCTAGCCAATGCTCTTCATCCTTTAATTAAAGATGAACAATTTTTAGAAGATACTTTAAACCATTACGGGACGTATTTCTGGGAGGCTCACGACCGAATGCTCTGCCGTAAATTCGGATTTGATGAACTAAGGAAGGATGATGAAGAGTTTTTCACCAACTGGCAGGGCCTGATGCAGGAACTCCATCTGGACTATACCTTATTTTTCAACCAGCTTGAAAGATATGTTTTGAATAAGAATCAAAATATACAATCTCTTTTTGAAAATGTATCCTACTCGTCTTTTAGTGGAAACCAACTCAGAAAACTGGAAGATTTTATAGATCAGTATGAGAAAAGACTTGCTGCTAATCGTATATCAACTGAAGAATCATTAGCATTAATGAACACCTCAAATCCCAAATTCATTCTAAGAAATTATCTTCTTTACCAATGTATAGAAGAAATTAACGAAGGTAAAACAGGAATGCTGGAAAAGTTGACCAAAGCCTTAGAGAATCCTTATAAAGAAATATATCCGGAATTCTCCGCTAAAAGACCGTCAACTTATGATGACACCACAGGATGCTCTACACTTTCTTGTAGTTCTTAATATCAACTCATCAATATTTGTGATATTTTATTCATTTTAATGCACAGATTCCCAGAATTTCACTAATTTTAGAGAAAATTAATATTATGAAAAGAATTCTATTTTCTCTATTGGCATTATCTTCTATTTATGGAAGTGCTCAGACTGTTTTATTAAATGAAGGATTTGAAAACTACACAGATTTTGCTATTAGTGGCTTGGGGAATTGGCAGACTCTTGATTTAGACGGTTTGACTACCTATTATGGTGGTGGTCCGGTAATTGCAGGAGAAACAGATCCAAGCTGGGAGCCTAACTGGCCCAATGTGGGACAGCCTATGGCTTTTCAGATCTTCAATCCTTCAAATTCTAATGTCACCAATAATCTAACCGCAACAGATGCAGACGAAGAAGTAAGAAACTTCACACCACATTCAGGACAAAAATATGCAGCATCTTGGGCTGGATCACCTGCTGGCGGCATTACCGCCAACAATGATTGGCTCATTTCTCCGGCAATAACATTGGGAAGCAATTCTAATACCCTTACATTCTGGGTAAAATCAATGTCTCAAGATTACTCTGAAAGGTATAAAGTAGGAGTATATGTTGGAAATGGAACACCAACAGCCGCTGCTAATTTTACTATAATTTCAGGTACAGCAGCAAAAATTGCCCCTTATGCCAACTGGCAGGAAGTTACTTTAAACCTTGATACTTATGCCGGACAAACTATAAAAATAGGTTTCCAATATATGTCAGCAAATCAATATATGTTTATGCTTGATGATGTAAAAGTAACCGCAAGTGGAGTACTTGCCACCAATGAAGTTTCAAAAACAAAATCCAACACTTCCCTTTATCCTAACCCAACTAAAGGAGAAGTTCATATTAAAACTGACAAAAAGGTAAAAACAACTTCAGTTTTTGATATGACAGGCAAAATTGCTCATCAGGGAGAATCTGGGAAAACAGATATCTCTTCACTTCCAAAAGGAACTTATCTGATGAAAATTGAATTCGAAGACGGGACATCTGCTACTGAAAAAATCATTAAGCAATAACACATTCAAACAATAACTAAAAAACCACCAAATCCGGTGGTTTTTTTATTTTACTTTTGCAAAAAATAGAATTGTGTCTTTCATCAAAACAAAAATCATCCAAATAGCAAGGCTTGTATTTCCAGCCTCTTCTTCTGAGCTGGCTGTTTTCCTGTTCTTCTTTGTGTGCTATGGAATTCTGGGAACCTACATTGCCCTTCATTACAGGATTATTTTTGACAGCAGGATTCCCTGGGATGCTTATTTTAGTTTTGACAACAAAGCCATTATTATGACCGGAGGAAGCTTTGAAAGGCATCCTCTCTCCTATTATTTTTTCAATGGGGTCAGAGAGACCGCTCTTTTCATTTCCGGAGGAAAAACAGACTCTACCTTCAGGCTTACGCTTGCATGGTTCAGCAACACCGCTATAAGCCTTTGTATGGTTCAGGTTTTTAAATACATCAGGAATATCATAGGACTTCCTTTAGCATTCAGCCTGCTGATCATTTTATTTTTTGGATTTTTCTCTACCAATATCATTCTCTCATTTACCCCGGAAAACTTTACCTATACCCTATTTCTGTTGAGTTTATACAACTATTATGCAGCAGTACAGCTTAAAAAAGATAAAAAAATATCAGGATCAGCCATGGTCGTGGCGGGAATTAGCATTGGTGGACTCACAATCACTAATCTGGTAAAAGTTTTCATTCCTGTTGCCTTTGAAAAAGATCTTTTCAGAAGCTGGAAAAAAATGGGTAATGCTGTATTCCGAGTCTCATTAACGGTGATCTGCTTTATATTTCTCTACCTTTTTAGAATTGATTTCAAATATGAGAATATCTTCTCAAAGACCAACCAGCAGTATGAAAAGTTCTCCAATGTAGAATCCATTCCGGATTGGGACATGATTCTTTCTTACTTTTTCGGGGGAAATATCCTGTTCCCGAGCTTCATGATTTCGGATAAACATAATATGAAAGGATTTCATTTTAAAGGACTTTTGATGGAACCTTACTCATCCGTATTTCCTTATGTTTTTATCGTGATATTTTTAGCATTGATTTGTTGGAGTTATCTTAAAAATTTCAGGAATAAGCTGGTCCAGATTATGGCTATTTCATTTCTGGTCGACATCACCATTCACTGCCTGATGAGATTCGGACTCCACACTTCCTACATCTACGGCGGACATTTTGTTTTCGTATATCCGCTACTCTTGGCCTGGCTTTTTTTCGCCTTCAGAGAACAACCTAAAACGCTTACATTTTTGACACTCACAACAGGAATATTATTCACTTTCCTGGCTGTTAATAATACGATCAGAATGTCAGAATTCTTCTGGTTTCTGAACACTTATTACCAATAAAAAACTCCGGAAAAATTCCGGAGTTTATATTTTCTATGAAAATCGGTTACTTGGCTTCTGCACAGAAAATTCTGTACTGCACTGCAATCGCCGATTTAAAATATTCCCGTATTTTAGAAAGGTCAGAAGCCGCACTCTGTTTGGTAAAATAACTACCTGCCAGAATTTTATAATTCGGTCTTAAAGAAGCATCCGTTTCCACCTTCAGATTAGGAAACCTTTTTCTGAAATAAGATTTCACTTCGTTAGCTTCTTCATTACTTTTCACTGTGGTGATCTGAATTTTGAACCCTAAAATTCTGGGATTTTTACGACAGATCTCAGCATTCGTCAACTCTCTGCTCGGAACATAAATTTTAGGAGGTCTGGTTACCGTACCGCTTCCGGTATCTGCAGAACTATCCCTCACAGGGTTTGTAGAAACTGTTTTAGAACACTTTCCTTCGATGCTTTCCAGAGCCGCATTCACTTTAGAGTCCATCGTCATGACAAGCTCCGTACCCGAAAGCGTATCTTTTTTAACAACCTGCTGGGCCTCAACACTATAAAATCCGAATAAAGATATTATCGAAAATATTTTGATAAAATTTCTCATTTAAACTTGTTTCCGCAAATTTATACAAATTAAAAAATTATACCAAACATGGTTATTTAGAATCAATACAAATTAAACGTAAATGATATTTTCCCTTTTCCATATACCGTTAAATTCCTGTTAAAAATATTATTTTTGCGGAATTGATTGAATGTTCAATATTTTACTAACATAAGATAATTTAAATGATTAGTTGGAGAAAGCATTATAAACAAACGTTGATCGCAATAGGCTTATTGCTATCAACCAGTGCTTCAATTTACGGGCAAGACGGCGATCCTAAAAATGGTGAGAAACTTTTCAAAGCGAATTGTACTGCATGTCACGCGCTGGATAAACAGGTAATAGGACCTCCTTTGAAAGGAGTTGTAGAACGTGTAAAGACAGAAGGTGGTGTAGACAAGGATTGGCTTCATAAGTGGATCAAGGACAACAAAGCTCTGAGAGCTTCTGGTGACAAATACGCCAATGAAATTTTTGAAAAGTATAACAAGACTGAAATGCAGGTCTTTCCAAATCTTACCGATAAGGATATTGACGACATTTTAGCTTTTACAACTAATCCTCCGGCACCGGACCCAGAACCGACAGCAACAGTTACTCCGGGAACTGAAACAGCTGCTCCGGCAGACAAATCTACTACAAACATTGTGATCATTTCTCTTTTAGCAATCGCAGGTTTATTAGTATGGATCTTAATTAAACTAAGACAATTGGTTAAATTAGGACAATCTGAAGACTTGGCAGGGTTAAACGAAACAAGAGTAAGATCTTTCAGCGAAATCTATCAGAAATACCATTATGTAGGTAAAGCAGCCTTGGGAATCCTTGCTATTTTAGCGGCTTATGGCGTTTGGAACTGGATCATGTGGATCGGGGTTTACAAAGGGTACAAGCCAGAGCAGCCTATCTACTTCTCGCACAAAATTCACGCTGGAGAAAATAAAATCGACTGTCAGCTGTGTCACTCAAGTGCTAAATACGGAAAAGTATCTGAAATCCCTTCTATGAACGTTTGTATGAACTGTCACAGAACTATTTCCGAATACAACGGTAAATACCTTGAGCCAGGAAAAGACAAAGCATTCTACGACGGAGAAATCCAGAAAATATACACTGCAACAGGTTGGGATCCTGCGAAACAACAGTACACAGGAAAAACACAGCCGGTTGAATGGACAAGAATCCACAACATGCCGGACTTCGTTTACTTCAACCACTCTCAGCACGTAGTAGCAGGTGAACAGGCGATCATCAATTCTTTCAACAAAAAGAATCCTAACAACAAAATTGATGTTGTTTGTAAAGCTTGTCACGGAAAAATCGATACCATGAATGTTGTTCAGATGGCCAACGACTTTACAATGGGATGGTGTATCGAATGCCACAGAACTACTGAGGTTGATATGAACAACGGTTATAATAAAGAGTACTTCAAGAATCTACACGACAAGTTGAAAAAACAATACCCTAAAGACGGAGGTAAGATTACGGTAGATGCAATTGGAGGTCTTGAGTGTGGTAAATGTCATTATTAATAACTAAAAAATTAGAAGTATAAATGGCTTCAAACAAAATACAATTCAGAAGTATTCATGAACTTAAAGACCCGGCTTTAAATAATAAGCTGGCTCAGAAAGAGTTTCAGGAAGAAATTCCGGTAGAAGATTTCCTTGGAGATGCTGAACAGAACGGATCAAGTACTTCAAGAAGAGATTTCTTAAAACTATTAGGATTCTCAACGGCAGCAGTAACACTGGCTGCCTGCGAAGCTCCGGTTATTAAAACGATTCCTTATGTGGTAAAACCGCATGATATCATTCCGGGGGTTCCAAATTATTACGCATCAACTTATTTTGACGGTTTCGATTTCGCCAGCGTTTTAGTAAAAACCAGAGAAGGAAGACCTATCAAAATAGATCCGAACCCGGCAGCAGGTGATTTAGGTAAAACTAACGCCAGAGCTCAGGCAAGTGTACTTTCTCTTTATGACAATGATAAAGTAAAGCAGCCTAAATTTGAGGGTAAAGACGAAACTTTCGATAAAGTAGACAGCTTCGTTATCAAAGGATTGGATGAAGCTAAGGCATCAGGTAAAAAGATCGTGTTATTATCACACTCTTTACCTTCCCCTACCTTCAAAAAATTATTTACTGAATTCAAAGCTAAATATCCTACCGCTGAACTGGTAACTTACGATGCATTCCCTTACTCTGCAGCTTTAGATGCAGCTCAGGAAGTTTTCGGACAAAGAGCATTACCGGTGTACGACCTTAAAGGTTCAGAATTGGTAGTTTCTTTCCAGGCTGATTTCTTAGGAGATTACAATGCGGCAAGCTTAGAAACTTCTTATGCTGCGGCAAGAAAGCCGGGACCGAATATGTTGAGACACATTCAGGTAGAAGCCAATATGTCTTTAACAGGGGCTAATGCTGACTCAAGATACAGATTAAAGCCAAGTGCCATCAACAAAACTCTTGTTGAAGTTTACAATGCCATCGTAGGTGGAGGTACTTCTGATAAGATTGCTACTGAAATTGCAAACGAACTGAAAGCAAAAGGAAGCAAAGCTGTTGTTTTTGCTGACGGTTCTAAAGGAGCTCAGGTTTTAGCACACTTAATCAACCAGAAATTAGGTTCAGTAGCTTTCACAGGGAAAGCGAACTTACTTAAAGAATTTAATAACGCAAGATACCAGGAATTCTTAGGATGGGTAAATGCAGGTCAGGTTGGCGTATTGATCGCAAACAATGTAGACCCTATCTATTCTCACCCGAAAGGAGAAGATTTCAAAAAATCTTTAACTAAAGTTCCTTATGTAATTGCAGTTGCTGATAAGAAAAACGAAATGTACAAGGCAGCGAAAGCTGTTATTCCGGTAGCTAACTGGCTGGAATCATGGGGAGATATTGAACCTCAGACCGGTGTATATTCATTGATGCAGCCTACCATTCAGAAGATCTACAAATCAAGACAGATTGAAGAATCTCTATTGGTTTGGAAGAACGGTAAGAACAATGCAGCTAACAGCTATTATGATTACTTAAAAACCAATGCTCCTTCTATCCTTGGAGGTACCTCTTTCAACAAAGCATTATACAACGGGATCAATACTTCTTCCAATGCTACTACTTTAGCATACACCGGAGGAAATGGTGCTCAGGCTGCTGCTGAATTAGGAAACTTCAAAGCTTCGGATTTGGAATTGGTATTGTACACCAAGTCTTCCATGGGAGACGGTACTCAGGCCAACAACCCTTGGCTTCAGGAATTACCGGATCCATTGACAAGAATGTCTTGGGATAACTATTTGACAATTTCTCCAAAAGACGCAGAAAAGTTCGGCATTGAAAACGATCTTAACGCGAGAATGCAGTTGGACGGTTCTATCGTAAACCTTACTGTAAACGGAGTAACAATAAAAGACGTTCCTGTATTTATTCAGCCGGGACAGGCAGAAGGATCAGTAGGTCTTGCGCTTGGATACGGTAAAAAGAATTCAGGAGCTACCGCTGATACGGGAGTAAATGCTTATCCTTTATTTGACGGTTCTAACTTAGCTGTTTCAGGAGTTAAAATCGAAAAAACAGGAGAAGACCACGAATTCGCAGGAATCCAGCTTCAGAATACACTGATGGGTCGTTATGAAATCGCTAAAGAAGTTCCTTTGGCAGAATTCATCAGCGTTCCTTTCGATGATGAGCACAAAGGATGGAACAAGCCTTTGGAATACCACACCATCAGCGGAGCACTTCCGGCGAGAAAAATCGACCTTTGGGATGCTTTTGATGATACGGACGGACCTCACTTCAACCTATCCATTGACCTGAACTCATGTACAGGATGTGGAGCTTGTGTTATTGCATGTCAGGCTGAAAACAACGTTCCTGTTGTAGGTAAAGAAGAAATCAGAATGTCGAGAGATATGTATTGGTTAAGAATTGACCGTTACTATTCTTCAAGACAGAAAGTAGAAGTATACGAAGGATTGAAAGAAGGAATGGCAGTACCTGAATTATACGGTACAGCATTCGGAGACGGAGGTGCATTAAACCACCCTGCTGATAATCCGGATGTTATCTTCCAGCCGGTAATGTGTCAGCACTGTAACCACGCTCCTTGTGAAACAGTATGTCCGGTAGCGGCTACTTCACATGGTAAGCAGGGTCAGAACCATATGGCTTACAACAGATGTATCGGTACCAGATATTGTGCCAACAACTGTCCGTACAAAGTAAGACGTTTCAACTGGTTTACGTATAACCTGAATGATAAGTTCGACTTCAACATGAACAATGATTTAGGAAGAATGGTACTTAACCCTGACGTAGTTGTAAGAACAAGAGGGGTAATGGAGAAATGTTCAATGTGTATCCAGGAAACTCAGGCAACTATTTTAGCGGCTAAGAGAGAGAACAGAAAAGTAACAGATGCTGAGTTCAAAAACTCTTGTGCATGTGCTGCTGCTTGTTCTACCGGAGCAATGACGTTCGGAGACATGAATGACAAAGAATCTGAAGTGAGAGAATTATATTCCAGCAACAGAAGATATTATTTACTTGAGGAGATCGGAACCAAACCAAACGTGTTCTATCACACTAAAGTAAGAAACAGAGTAGAAAAATAAAGTTTAAATAATAAATAGGTAAAAAATGTCAGGACATTACGAAGCTCCGATAAGGGAACCTCTAATTATTGGTCACAAAACTTATCACGATATCACAGAAGATATTGCACGACCTATCGAAGAAAGAGCAGGTAAATTATGGTGGATCTCATTATATGCTGCCTTAGTTCTATTCATCTACGGATTCGGGTGTATCGCTTATACTATCGGAACAGGTATTGGAGCATGGGGGCTTAACAGAACTATTAACTGGGGTTGGGATATTACCAACTTCGTATGGTGGGTAGGTATCGGTCACGCCGGGACCCTAATCTCCGCAGTATTATTATTATTTAGACAGCGATGGAGAATGTCTGTAAACAGATCTGCAGAGGCGATGACGATCTTTGCGGTTGTACAGGCAGCGATCTTCCCTGTAATCCACATGGGTAGAGTTTGGGTAGGTTACTGGGTATTCCCGTTACCAAACCAGTTCGGTTCTCTTTGGGGGAACTTCAACTCTCCTCTACTTTGGGACGTATTTGCAATCTCTACGTATTTCTCAGTATCAACAGTATTCTGGTTCATGGGACTAATCCCTGACTTTGCAATGATCAGAGACAGAGCGAAAACACCTTGGACTAAGAAGATTTATACATTCCTTGCATTCGGTTGGGGTGGTAAAGCAAAACACTGGCAAAGATTCGAAGAACTTTCTTTGGTTCTTGCAGGTTTAGCAACTCCGCTTGTATTCTCAGTACACACTACCGTATCTTTTGACTTCGCAACTTCGGTTATTAAAGGATGGCACTCTACAATCTACCCTCCTTACTTCGTTGCCGGTGCGATCTTCTCAGGATTCGCAATGGTACAGACGCTATTGTTGGTTGCAAGAAAAGTGTGTCATTTAGAAGAGTATATTACCATGTATCATATCGAAATTATGAACATCGTAATCATCCTAACTGGTGGTATGGTAACGGTAGCTTATGCTACTGAATATTTCATCGGATGGTACTCAGGTTCAAGATTTGAAGACTTTACTTATCTTTCTCCGGGTGCTGCTGTTGGACCTTACTGGTGGGCTTTCTGGTCACTGATTATCTGTAACCTTGTAGTTCCTGCGTCATTCTGGTTCAAGAGACTAAGAACAAACATTATCTGGACGTTCATCGTTGCATTGATCATCAACATCGGTATGTGGTTTGAGCGTTTTGATATCATCGTTATCAACCTTTCCAGAGACTACTTACCAGGATCATGGACTATGTTTAAGCCAACGATCATTGACGTAGGGGTATACTTAGGAACAATCGGATTCTTCTCTGTATTATTCTTATTATATGCGAGAACATTCCCTGTTATTGCACAGGCTGAATTAAAATCGATTTTGAAAATCTCAGGTGAAACTTATAAAGCAAAAGAAGGAGATGAGCACCACTAAAATTGTATACGGACTTTATGCTGACGACGACGATTTAATGAACGGCGTTAAAGCATTCAACGATAAAGGAATCAAAATAAACGAGGTTTATACTCCGTTTCCGGTTCACGGACTTGACAAAGCTTTAGGGTTAAAGAAAACCAGAATTTCTGATGCCGCATTTATATATGCGCTTTATGGGGTAACCATCGGTGCTACGATAACATGGTACGTAATGAACCATGACTGGCCTCAGAATATCGGTGGTAAACCGGCTTTTGACTGGGGACACAATATGCCTGCATTCGTAGTTCCAATGTTTGAATTAATGGTATTCTGTGCCGCTCACATGATGTCTTTAACCTTCCTGGTTAGAAACAAAATGTACCCGGGAGCTCCGGCTCAGAATCCAGATCCGAGAACTACGGACGACAAGTTTTTGATGGAATTTGTAACTGATGATGTAGAATCTGTAAAACAGTTGCTTATTGAAACTGGAGTTGAAGAAATAACTGTTAAAGATGCTTAAAATGAAAAAGAACGTATTAAGAATTACAGCAGTTTTAGGTTTAACAACCGTTTTACTTAACTCTTGCGGACCAAAAGAAAATGCACCATTAGTATATTTCCCGGATATGTACTTTCCTGTAGCTTACGATCCATTGATGAAAGCTGAGGATGCCTATTCCGATCATGAAAATGAAATCCCTGCCTTTGTTAAAAACAACGGAGCAACCGGACTTTCTCCAGTAGAAGGAACCGTAGCTCAGAACAAAGACGGAGTTTTTGAAGAAAGCTTACTCCCTAAAAATGTTGACGAGTACAACGCCGGGTATGATGCATCGAAAAAGATCGCTGCCTCTCCTTTGAATCCTGCCAATGCAGAAAAAGATATCGAAAGAGGAAAGTTCTTATTTGAGCGTACCTGTGCAGCTTGTCACGGTACAGGTGGAGATGGACAGGGACCAATCGTACAGAGCGGAGCATATTCCGGAGTACCGAACTATGCAGACAGAGAAATTACTGTAGGATCTGTTCATTATGTATTAACTAACGGTAGAAACGCGATGGGGTCTTATGCAGGACAGCTAAACCCTGGTGACAGATGGAGAGTAGCCATGTATGTGATGAATGCTTTCAAAAAAGGAGCAGCAGCACCGGCAGCCGCTACAGCAACTCCAGCACCGGCAACAACTGAAACGACTACCGAAACTAAAAAATAAGAAAAGAAATGTATAGTTTTTCACCAAAATTAAAATCAACTTCTATAATACTTCTTGTTGTAGGTTTAATTCTATTCGGTGCCGGTTATTTCATGAACCATGGTCTGGATGATGTTAAAATAGGAGAAATGATGGAAGCTGTTCATGCTTCTGGTCATACTGCACCTACCCATTCAAGTGAAATGGTTGGTCCACAGGATCACCAGGCTCATTTAGATCATGCTAAAATGCAGGTTCACAATCAGCCTTTGGCATCTCTTCACTTCGTAGCTGTCTTTTTCTTTGGAGTGAGTTGTGCTGTACTGTTTTTCTACTGTATTCAGCACGCTGCCCACGCAGGTTGGCCTATTATTATTACAAGAGTAATGGAAGCTATTGCTTCTTTTATCCCTTACGGAGGTGCTATTCTGATTATTATGATGATCCTGAATATCACTCATAACGGACACCTTTTCCACTGGATGGATCCGGCTTTAACAGATCCTAAAGATCCTCACTTCGATGTGATCCTGTTTGAAAAGAAAAAATTCTTAAATATTCCTTTCTACGCAGTAAGAACTTTAATCTATGTGATTGGTGCTTCTTTCTTCGCATGGAAATTAAAGGCTCAGTCTAAGAAAGTAGATGAAACCAAGTCTAAAGTAGAGTATCAGATGCTTTACAGATGGTCTGTAGGTTATATTGCATTCTTCGGATTTGCTTCTGCAGCATGGGCTTGGGACTGGTTGATGTCTATTGACCCTCACTGGTACTCTACGATGTATATCTGGTATTCAATGGTGAGCTGCCTTTCAAGTGGTATTGCGGTAATCATCCTTTTAAGTGTTTATCTTAAGAAAAATGGTTTCCTTCCACAGTTCAATGATAACCACTTACACGATTTAGGAGTATTCCTTTTCGCTACAAGTATGCTTTGGACGTATACCTGGTTTGCACAGTTCATGCTTTACTGGTATGCCAACGTTCCGGAAGAGGTGAACTACTTCTTCGGAAGATTCCAGCACTACTCTCCTACTTTCTTACCAATGCTGATCATCAACTTCTTATTACCATTATTGGTATTAGTGAGCAGCAGCATCAAGAGAAACTACAAAGTAGTAACAACAATGGCGGTTGTCGTTATTTTAGGACACATCTTAGATTACTTCAACATGGTAATGCCTGGAACGGTAGGACCATACTGGAAAACTCCTGAAGTATTCTTATTAATCCTGGGAGCGGTTCTGTTTGTGGTTGGATTATTTATGTTTACTGTACTTTCAGCTTTATCCAAACTGAAGTTGATCCCTACAGGAAACCCATTCTTACACGAATCTGAAATTTACGAGTATCCTTTCTAAGGAATCTGTAACAGAAATAAATAAAAAAAGACTGATTGTAATGATCAGTCTTTTTTTTGTGGATGAATGTCAGCAGGCAACCATTATGAATTTTGTGCGTCTATAAAAAAGAGAACATTCACTAAAAACAATATTTCCCTATGAAAACAAAACTTTTGCTTTACTCCCTGTTCATATGTATGTTTGGTTTTATTCAGGCCCAAACCATCACCTTCATATCCGAAAGAACCAATAAGCCTCTTCCGAAAGTTTCAGTTTTTGGCAAAGACGGAAGCATTCTTGCGTATTCGGATATCGATGGAAAAATAGATAAGCACGCTCTGAGTGCTGATCAGGAAAAATTTCAGCTGGTTTACAACAACTTTTCTGTAGCCACCCTTTCTTTCTCAGATTTTAATCAGGACGTCATCAAAATCAATGACCAGGTAAAAGAAATTGAGGCTGTAGTGATCAAAAATACCAAACCGGCCCGGTATATTTTTATTAGGGGAAACTTCAATGCTTACGTTACGGTAAATAGTAAACTGAACAGTTATGCAGATGGTGTGGTTACCTATATTTTCGATAATAAAACCAGGAAACTGAAAAGTGCCAATGTGGAACAGTACAGAGTGTTCAGACTTACAGATGCCAAAAACGAGAAAAAAGAAACCTCTTCATGGGATTACGGAAATTCACTTCATATTCCAAAGCTTAAAAATGTAGGAAATCCGGATGAGTACAAGACGAAAAAAAATACGATAAAAGAATTGAAAGGAGACCGTAAAGACCAGATCGAAGTAACAGGTCAGGCTCTTCAGGAAAAAGAATTTTCCTTATTCGGATACCGCTTTTTTGACATCAGGACTATTCTCAATATGTCTTTTGAAAAAGATACCGGTAAATCCCTGAAAGATTTCCTTGAATACAATGAAGTGGGTTTTATTAAGCTGAAACATAAAAGCGAACCGAATTACAATCAGATCATTCTCTACAATAATTTCTACCCTACGGAAATGAGCTTTAACAATGATGATGATATTGAAAAAGTGAAGTTCAAAAACGATCAGAGTAATTATACCACCCAATTCTGGAAAGAATCCTCATTTCCGGATATGCAGACGATATTCAGCTCTTTCTTTAAAGACGATCTGAAAGAACAGCAGAATAAACCCTCAAAATAATTTACTGCGGGAATAAGGAATTCAGATTCCTTAAAGTTAAATACCGGAAAACCGAAACCTTAACAGTCTTCCAACATCCTTTCTTCCATCATCCAGCATTTTAATTCAAGTTTATTCCAAAACCCCTCTTAAAACTAAAAAACCGACAAATCGAAAATAAAAATCCACTATTAATAAAGGTTTTACTAAATTTGCAACAAACCAAATAAAAATGAAAAAGTTTTCTTTTCTACTTGTTTTCAGTTTGTTGCTGCTTATGGCATGCAAAAAAGATCATGTAGATGCTACGAATACTAAAACGCTGCAGTCAAGTATCAATGATATGACTTCCAGCCTTTCAACGATTAAACAGATCAAATTCAACGAAGCGCTTTATATTCTGAAGACCTTTGGAGTGGAAGCTGATGGGGATGTAGAAGAACTTAAGGCCTTGGGAAAACTCATCGACGGGAAGAAAGTTCCTGAGATCCTTACCATGGCAGACGGTGTCGCTCAGAAAAACGGAATTGAATGGGCCAGTACAGCACCGCCATCTCTTGGAGAAATGAATATCTTCGGAGACGAAAAAGCAAAAGAAACCGATCCTAATGACGTAAAAGCAGGCTCATTAACCCTTGTGACCAGACCTACCGGAGATGACGGAACAGGTGCTCCAACAGCTATCCAGATCGTACCCAGACTGGTAGACGCAGCCGGAAACCCGGTTTCCTTCACGGGAGCAGGTCTTGAGGCCACTTTAGAAGTCTTCAGCAACGGAGTAAAACTTTCTACAGCCAAGAACCTGATGCAGGATAACAATTTTAAAGGATTTAACCTTAAATTCTCATCCATTCCTGCTGCCAAAGTGGTAGACAGCAAAATCGATATCACAGTTTCTGTAAAAACCACCGCAAAGACCTTCAAAATGTCTAAAATCGGGCTTGATGTAAATCCATCCGCTCTTAAAGTTCCGGTGGCTCCGAAAACAGATTCTACAGCCGTAACACAGGATCCCAATGCTGTAATTGATCCGAATACCCCTGGAACCACTCCTTCCGGAACCACTACGGATCCTACGACAGCACCAACAACACCTGCTGCACCCAAACAGCCTGCTGCTGATCCTAAAAATACCGTAAGCAAGTTTTTAAGTAACGTAAGTTCACAAAACCTGAAAGCCGCTTATGATGCCTCCAACAATCCGGGATGGGGAAGCTATGAATCGTTCTCCAACCCTACTTCTGGATTCGGATCAGTGAAAAATGTGAGCGTGAAAAATATCAGCACCAGCGGTACAACGGCCAACAGTGCCAGTGTAAATGCTACTTACGATGTAACAGATAAAAACGGACGGACCACTTCACTAAAAGTGACTTTCGGACTTAAAAATGTAAACGGAGACTGGAAAATTTCCAGCTATAAAATAAACCCATAAAAAATGGCTTCAGCAGAACTGATCAAAAGACTTAACGAAACCATTGAAAATATCCCTGATTTTCCAATTCCGGGAATACAGTTCAAAGATATTTCGCCTATTTTCCTGGATCCGAAACTCTATGAAGATGTTATTGCCGATCTTGCAGCTTTCAGCAAAGGAAAAGTAGATGCCGTATGCGGTATTGAAAGCCGGGGCTATCTTTTCGGAATTGCGATTGCCGTAGCACTGGAAGTTCCGTTTATCCTGATCAGAAAGGCAGGAAAACTCCCTCCTCCGGTAATCTCTGAAAGCTATGACCTGGAATATGGAAGTGCCATTATTGAAACCCGGGAAGGACAGATAAAACCGGGACAGAGAGTTTTAATACACGATGATCTTCTGGCTACCGGCGGAACCACAGAAGCCGCCGCAAAACTTGTAGAAAAACAAGGGGCTGCCGTTGCCCAGTTCAGTTTCCTGATTGGCCTGAAAGACCTTCAAGGAGATGAAAAACTTAAAAAATTCGGTGCCGAAGTTTATCACATCTTAAACTTTTAAACTAAAGAATATCTCCGCTCTGCTCAGGATGGCAGCCTCCGGGCAAATCAATAAATGCCCGACCTGGAATGTCATACAGAGCAGAGCGGATGCGTTTTTACGGTAAATAATTGCAATTTCACAATATTTACCTGATAAATAACAATAAAGTATTTTGTAAATCATTCAGAAACAATTAAATTTGCATTTCAATTTTTAAAAATTTATGGCAAAATTGGGAAAGAATGCTCAGAACGAGCAAGAAGGTAAAGAAACCGTTGAGTTTTTTAAAGACCTTGACAGAGAAGCTTTAAACACAGAAAGGTTCCTTGAAAAATATTCAAAACAATTGGGTATTGTATTTGGAGTTCTGGTATTGGGTGTTTTAGGATTCTTCGCTTACAAACAGTTTGTAGTAGCGCCTAAAAACGCTGAAGCCGTGAAGAGTTTCCTTGCAGCTCAGAAAAACCAGGCAGAAGGAAAGGATAAAGAAGCTTTAGGTGGAAAATCGGCTGCCAACCCTGGATTTGTAGGAACATACAACGAATATTCAAATACAGAAATAGGTAAACTTTCAGGCTACAACGCCGGATTACTTAAATTCAAAGAAGGAAAATTCCAGGAAGCTTATGATCTTCTTGATCAGTTTTCATCTGACAACAAAACATTAATGGCTCTTAAATACGGAGCAATGGCAGATGCAAAATCAGGACTTAATAAAAATGATGAAGCTTTAGCTTTATTAGACAAAGCAACATCAGCATCCAGTGATCCTTATACCACTTACTATTTCACAAGAAAAGCAGGAATTGTAGCATTGGGATTAAAGAAAAATGCAGAAGCTAAAAAATATTTCTCAGCTATTGACGAGAAATATCAGGATTACGACAACGGAATGTCTGATTCTTATATCGAAATGACTAAATATTTTTAAAAAATGGCAACAGTTAATCTTTCCGATTACAAGCCACTTCATATAACCAATGCCGAAGATTTTTCTATCGGCATTGTTTTTTCTGAGTGGAATGATTTTGTAACGTACAATCTTCGTGATGCAGCCCTGGAAATCCTTGAAAAAGAAGGAGTAAAACCAGAAAACATTAAACTTTTCCCGGTTCCGGGCGCTTTTGAGTTAAGCTATGCCAGTATGCAGCTTTGCAAAGAGAGAAAATATGATGCTGTGATCTCCATAGGATGTGTTATCCGCGGTGAAACGCCTCATTTTGATTATGTATGTTCTGCAGTGGCTCAGGGAATCAAAGACTGCAATATTATGACCGATACGCCAACTATTTTCTGCGTACTGACGGATGATACCAAAGAACAGTCTGTAGCGAGAAGCGGAGGAGATCTGGGCAACAAAGGTGTGGAAGCTGCCGTAACCGCCTTAAGAATGATTGATTTTAAAAAGAATCTTTCAGAGAAAAAAGGGAATATCGGTTTCGGACACTCTTAAATTTATTATTATAATTAACGATACACAGGACTATTTTTCAATAGTCCTTTTTTTATTAAAATCCTCTTAAACATCAATATTTCAGCGGAATTAACGGGATTAACATATTTTAAAAAAAATTAAAAAACTTCTAATAAATGTCATGTTTTGACTTTTTATTACTAAAAGTTACCTACAAAAACTATCTTTGCGAAAATTAACTTAGACTTAAACAAGATGTTTTCAAAAAAAATAGCTCCTTTTCTGTATTTAGGAATATTCTATCTTATTATTTCATTGATACTAAGAGTGGTATTCTTTTTTCATCCGATCACTACGGTAAGTTTCGGATTTTTTGAAATCATAAAAGTGCTGGGCATCGGTCTTCTGAATGATATCTTCGTATTCATTCTGGCAAGTGCATTACTGGCCATTTACTTTTTATTTCTCTCCGATTCAAAATATAAAAAGCCATACGGATATATTATTTTCGGAGCAATGGTCCTGTTTTTTCTGTATATATGGCTTGTTCCCAACAACATTTTCAAACAGTACGGCGGCTCTATCTCTGAAGTGGCTCTTACTTTTGTCGGAATAAAGACGTTCTTCTTCGGATTAATGCTTTTCCTTCCGGCCCAGAGAATTAAAATCAGGAATACGCTGTATTTCATCACCTTGTTTCTATATGTCCTGTCGATTATCTTCAATACGGTAAGCGAATATTTTTTCTATAATGAATTCGGGGTACGCTATAACTTTATTGCGGTAGATTATCTGATCTACACCAACGAAGTTATCGGAAACATCATGGAAAGTTATCCTGTCGTACCGCTTTTCTCAATTATTGTGGCACTTACCGCTGTGGTAACATGGTTCATTTATAAAAAAACAAAAAACGAGCTGCTGGATCTTCCCAATATGAAACAGAAAATGATTCTGCTGGGCACTTTTGCAGTACTTTGCGGGATCAGCCTTCTTGTGATTCCTTCATTGATGCAGCTCCGTTCCGATAATGTCTTTGCCGACGAAATTGAAGATAACGGAATTCCTAAATTTTATTGGGCATTCACCCATAATGAGCTGGATTATTTCCAGTTCTATTCACAGATCAATCAGCAGCAGGCAGAGAAAAACTTTTTAAGCCAGTATGCTGAACCGGCTCTCTCAAGAAATATTACGGCTGAACAGCCTGAAATCAAGAAAAATGTCGTACTCATTTCCATAGAAAGCTTATCGGCTGATTTTATGGAACATTACGGTGGAACCAAAAAAATCACTCCATTCCTCGACAGTCTGGCGGACCGATCGATGATGTTTACCAATCTTTATGCTACCGGAAACAGAACGGTACGCGGGCTGGAAGCTCTTACCCTTTGTATTCCTCCTACCGCAGGAGAAAGTATCATCAAAAGAGACGATAATAAAAATAAATTTACCACCGGAAGCGTCTTCAGATCCAAAGGCTACGACGTGAAGTTTTTATACGGCGGTTACAGCTATTTCGATAATATGGAAGATTTCTTCGGCGGAAATGGCTATGATATTGTTGACCGAAACAGCTTTAAGCCTGAAGAAATTACCTTTGCGAATGTCTGGGGAGTTGCCGATGAAGATATGGCCAGAAAAGCCATTCAGGTGATGAATGCTGAGGCTAAATCCGGAAAGCCGTTCTTCAATCACTGGATGACTGTTTCCAACCACAGACCTTTTACCTATCCTGAAGGAAGAATTGATATTCCGGGAACTGCAAAATCCAGAGACGGAGGAGTAAAATACACGGATTACTCACTTAGAAAGTTCTTTGAAATGGCTAAAAAACAGGATTGGTATAAAAATACAGTCTTTGTAATCATTGCCGACCACTGTGCATCCAGCGCCGGAAAAACAGAACTTCCGATGGATAAATACAGAATTCCGGCTATGATTTTTTCGGAAGGATTTATTCAGCCTCAAAAGTTTGATAAGCTGATGTCACAAATCGATGTAATGCCTACTCTTTTCGGGATGCTTAATTTTAATTATAAATCCAAATTCTTAGGTCAGGATGTCTTCAAAAAGGAGTTTCAGCCGAAAGCTTATATCGCAACCTATCAGGATTTAGGATTTGTGAAAGATAATAGGCTGACTATTATTTCGCCGGTAAAAAAGGTGAAACAATATTCTTTAGAGCTTGAGCCCAGCAGTCTCGCTCCAGAATTCAAGCTTTATTACGATGAAAAATTACTGAAAAGTCCTGAACAGAAACTGGTAGACGAAACCGTGTCCGCCTATCAGTCTACGTCATACTGGCTTAAGGAAAAGAAACTTAACCGATAAGGTGAGGCACAAAACGGCTCTGGTTATTGGTGATCAGGTGAACACTTTCTCTGATCCCAATGCCGGCGGGCTCCTGTCCGATGACCCAACTTCCGATCACCGGATAATTTCCTCCGAAATCAGGAAGAGTAAACAGCTGCTGATATACAAAGCCTTCTTTACCATACACTCCTGAATTCTGCTCAACCGGAATATAATTTTTATGAAGAATCACATTGGCCCCTTCCCGTGAATAGATCGGTTTTTTGGCAAAATCCTTCAGGTGTCTCTGTTCAAAATAGGCTTCCAGCAGATACGGATGCCCGGGATACATTTCCCAAAGCACAGGCAGAATAGCTTTGGAGGAAAGTAAAATCTTCCATGCGGGCTCAATCCATTGTGAGCGGAATCCGTTTTTCACCAGTTTTTCGCCAAAACCGTCTTCAAGAATCCATTCATAAGGATAGAGTTTGAAGATATATTCCATAATGGAACGGTCCCCGGCTATAAATTCGGCCACATCATCTGCCCAGCCGATATCCTGAATGGGAATAAATTCCGTATCAAAACCGGCCTGAGAAGCACAGTCCCGCATATATTCCACATTCGTCACATCCTCAATATTCGTAAGCGATGCAAAATAAACATGATGTGGATTCATATATTTTTTCAGGTACGTCCAGTAGTCCACCAGTTTTTCATGGATAGAATTAAACTGATCTTTATAGGGATACATTTCCTGAAGCCAGTACCACTGAATTACCGAAGCTTCATATAAAGAAGTGGGAGTATCGGCATTAAACTCAAGGAGCTTCAGGTTATTTCCGTCAAAGCCAAAATCAAACCTTCCGTATACCGAAGGATGATCTTCCTCCCAGCTTGTGATGATGTACTGCCGGAACCACTCAGGAATGCTGAATTTCGCCCATAGATTCTTCTCAATAATATAATCTACAGCTTCCAGGCACATCTGCCATAATTCGGCTGTTGCCTTCTCAATCTTGTTGACTTCATCGGCACTCAGCTGGTAATAATGACTTTCATCCCAATAAAGCCCTTCCAGGGAATGGTATCCGAATCCCAGGTTTTCCAGCTTATGCTGCCAGTTTTTTCTGAATTGTGACTGAATTCTTTCCATAATTTATGATGATGCTCTGAAACCGCTTTTTCCCAATCCGCCTCTTACCACATTGCCTTTATAGCTGTTTCTTCCGATATTGGATTTACTGCTTATCGCATCGCTGTAATATCCCGCTTTCTGATAAGATCCATGGCTGTAAACCCCGTAAGGTCTGAATGCATGAAAGAGAAGAAGCCCCGTCACAAAACCATGCGACCTGGAATAGGAAGCCGTAGTATCCGATCTCATATACACTTTCTTCTCATTGGGATTCTTAGGCTTTTCCTGAGAGCAGGCAGCCAGAATTCCTGTCACAAAAAGTAATTTTATAGAACCTGACTTTTTCATTATTGAACGGTTATAAAGAATTCGTAATCTTTTTTTGTTTTGGCAATGCGGTTGTCCCCGTTGCTGTCCTCTCCTCCCACCAGTGTATCTCCAAGACTCGGGATGGTATCTCTTTTAATGATTTCCTTAAACAGGTTGTTATCCTTCCAGATCTTATGTTTAGTGATCAGAACATCCGCATGATCTATATGATCAACAGACAGCTGGGTTTCAACAGCCCCTTTCCTGTTCACCTGCTCTACTTCGTCTTCTTTTTCTTCTTTACACGCTGCTGTAAACGCCAATATGCCAGCCAGTAAAAGGCAGCCTTTAAATTTTTTCACGTCGGTTTTAATTTTTCACAAAAGTAGTCATTTAGTAATGATATTATTTTAAATTTACAATTCAAAAAATTTATTACTATGAGATGGACAGACGACAGAGGCGGAAACGTTGAAGACCGCCGTGGTTCCGGAGGAGGCGGAGGTGGAATGATCGTAGGAGGCGGACTCGGAACTTTAATAATAGCAGCCATTGTTTTTTTCCTGGGTGGAGATCCTTCCGGTATCCTGAATTCCGGCAGCGTACAGTCTTCCGGCAGTTCCCAGTCGAGAGAACTTACAGCCAATGAAAAAAAGATCGGCGATATGGTAGACATGATGGGAAAATGGAACACCATTACCTGGGAACAGGTCTTCAGAGAAAATAATATGCAGTATACTGCTCCCAAAATTGTTCTTTTTGAAGAAGCCACCCGTTCCGGATGCGGACCTGCACAGGCTGCAATGGGACCTTTTTACTGCCCGGCAGACCAGAAAGTTTATATGGACATGAGTTTCTTCAATGAACTTCAGCAACGGTTCGGGGCACAGGTAACCGAATTTACCGTAGCCTACGTAATGGCCCATGAAATTGGCCACCACGTGCAAACCTTATTGGGAACAACTCAAAAAGTAGATCAGCTGAGAAGAAGCGGACAGTATTCGGAAGCACAGATGAACCGGGTTTCTGTAGCCACTGAGCTTCAGGCAGATTTTTATGCCGGAGTCTGGGCGAAAAGAATTGACGAATCCAGAAAAATCCTGGAACCCGGAGATATTCAGTCTGCTATTGATGCGGCACAGGCTGTCGGGGATGACAACATCCAGAAAAGATCTCAGGGCTATGTAAACCAGGAAAGCTTTACCCACGGTTCTTCCGCACAGCGTAAAGAATGGTTTATGAAGGGATATAATACCGGAGACATCAGACAGGGCAATACCTTTGATGAGCTTTTAAAATAAAGAAGGGAAACCGGAAGAAGGATGATAAAGGTTACGGTTCTGCCCAGAACCGATGATGCTCCTTCAATGCTTTTATGCCGAACCCTTAAAAATATGAAAAGACCTAAAAAAACCTGAAGAGTCAATTCTTCAGGTTTTTTTATTATTTCAGTTCAATAGGATTGCTGTTTTTCTTCGCTTCTTCTTTCACTCTTTCTTCCATTCTTTTTCTCATATCCGCCGGATTCTGATTCCCACCGCCCGGACCTCTGCCGCCGCCGGCTCTCATAGGAGCCGAAATTCCGCCGGGACCTCCTCCCTGTGACATGAACGATGCCGGATCTGTTCTAAACTTCTCCTGCTGTTTTACAAAATCCGTTCTTTTTACTTTCAGCGTATTTCCAAACTGGTTCAGACTTGGAAACTCCGCAATTTTGTAGTTTTTCATCAGATCGAAAGAATAATCTCCCTGGTCATCCTCCACTTTTACGATCAGCCCCGGAAGTCCTCCGAATTTATAAGGTCCGTCCTGATAAGGTAAATCGGTTGTAAACCAGGCCGTCCATTTTCGTCCTCCAAAGTCCGTTTCCGCTTTCTGCACTTTATACTCTCCTATTTTGGAAGTTTCAGAAGAGATCTTCCAGTTTAAAGGTCTGTCTTCTTCATAAGAATACATATCTCTTCCAATCCGGTCCTTAAACAGCGTTTTCTGATTGACTTTATCTTTTTCCACGGAATAACTGATCTGGGTTCTCAGGCTTTCCATCTGATCCCTGTTGATGCTTCCTCTTCCGCCTCCACCCTGAAAGGCCTTCTGCATAATAGAATCCCTTTTGATCCTGTTTTCAGAGTAAAAAACTGATTTTTCACCTGAGATATCCAGATATGCATTTTCTGTTTTTATTTCGCTTTTATTTCCTGCATCCGGCTTCATGGTAACCTGATAAACAAACCGGTTGGTTTGGGCAGAAACAGACTGTATCAACAGTGCCAAAGCAATAATGCCTAATTTTTTCATTAGAGAATAAATTTATTATTTGGATTTCAAAAAGTTATCAAAGTTAAGCCATCAATAATAAAAATCGATAAAATAAAAATGCTGATTTTTATTTACTGAATTTTGTTCGTATTTTTGCCTCATTAAATCATTCTAAATAAATACAATGATAAAAGTATCAGATCAAGCAAAAGCAAAAGCCATCCAGCTGATGACAGAAGATGGGTTCAATGCGGCTGAAGATTATATAAGAGTAGGGGTTAAAAGTGGAGGATGCTCTGGTTTAGAATATGTTTTGGGTTTTGATAATAAGAAAACAGATGCAGATCAGGTTTTTGAAGATAACGGAATCCGAATCGTTGTAGACAAAAAGTCGATCCTTTATTTAGCCGGAACAACTCTTGAATATTCAGGAGGACTGAACGGAAAAGGGTTTGTATTCAACAATCCTAATGCATCCAGAACATGCGGATGCGGTGAGTCATTTAGTCTTTAGAGAAAAGACATAAGATGCTAGGTTACAGGCAACGGAAATATAACCGAACCTGAAATCTATAATCTGAAATCTAAAAAATAATAATGAGTAAATACACTGAAGACGATTTAAGAGTCGATCTAGAAAATAAAAAATATGAGTTCGGTTGGGAAACGAAGATTGATTATGAAGATTTCCCGATCGGATTGAATGAAGATATCATCCGTGCCATCTCTGCGAAAAAAGAAGAACCGGAATGGATGACCGAATGGCGTCTGGAATCATTCAGAATCTGGCTTAAAATGACGGAGCCTACCTGGGCCAACATCAAGTATGAAAAGCCGGACTTTCAGGCCATCCGCTATTACGCCGCTCCGAAAGTAAAACCGGAACTGGCAAGTTTAGATGAAGTAGATCCGGAATTACTGAAAACTTTTGCCAAACTGGGAATCAATATTGAAGAACAGAAAAGGCTTTCAGGAGTAGCGGTGGATATTGTAATGGACTCTGTTTCTGTAAAGACCACTTTCCAGGAAACCCTGATGGAAAAAGGAATTATATTCTGCTCCATTTCTGAAGCCATTAAAAACCATCCTGATCTCGTAAGAAAATACCTCGGAAAAGTTGTTCCGAGAGGAGATAATTTCTATTCAGCATTAAATTCCGCCGTATTCTCTGACGGAAGCTTCTGCTACATTCCAAAAGGTGTAAAATGCCCGATGGAACTATCCACTTATTTCAGAATCAACCAGGCAGGAACGGGCCAGTTTGAAAGAACGCTTGTGATTGCAGATGAAGGAAGCTATGTTTCTTACCTTGAAGGGTGTACCGCACCGTCAAGAGATGAAAACCAGCTTCACGCCGCTGTTGTGGAACTGATTGCGATGGATAATGCCGAGATCAAATATTCTACGGTACAGAACTGGTATCCTGGGAATGAAGAAGGTAAGGGAGGAGTTTTCAATTTTGTGACCAAGAGAGGTCTTTGTGAGAAAAATGCAAAAATTTCCTGGACGCAGGTTGAAACAGGTTCTGCCGTAACATGGAAGTACCCTTCATGCATCCTTAAAGGAGACGGATCTATCGGAGAATTCTACTCTATTGCCGTAACCAACAACCACCAGTATGCCGATACCGGAACAAAAATGATCCACATCGGAAAAAATACCAGATCAACGATCATTTCAAAAGGAATTTCTGCCGGAAAATCCCAGAATTCATACAGAGGACAGGTAAAAGTAATGCCTTCTGCAAAAGGAGCCAGAAACTTCTCCCAGTGTGATTCCCTGCTGATGGGTAATGAATGTGGAGCCCACACTTTCCCGTATATTGAGATCAAAGATCCTACGGCTCAGCTGGAACACGAAGCAACCACTTCAAAAATCGGTGAAGATCAGATCTTCTACTGCAACCAGAGAGGGATTGATACGGAAAGAGCAATTGCCCTGATTGTGAACGGTTTCAGTAAAGAGGTTTTGAATAAGCTTCCGATGGAATTTGCAATTGAAGCACAAAAACTTCTTGAAATTTCATTAGAAGGATCAGTAGGATAAAAAAATATGGTAGCTACAGAAAGATTAATTTTAAGAAAACCTGCAAAAGAAGATTTTGAAAAATTCTTTGAAATTAATCATGACCCTGAGACCAATATTCATAATCCAGGCGGGCCCATGAGTTTTGAAAAAGCAGAAAGCACATTTGCCAAAATGCTTGATCATTGGGAAACATATCAATTGGGAAGCTGGGTGATAGTTGAAAAGGAAAGCCCGGAGAATATAATAGGTTTTGGCGGACTTAGCTACAGACTCTACGGAGAAGAAGAAAAATTGAATTTAGGCTATCGTTTTGCTTCCCAGGCATGGGGGAAAGGATACGCCACAGAATTCACAAAGAAAGCTATCGATTTTGGGTTGAATGAAGACGATAAAGAAGAAATATTCGCTATTGTCCGTCCCGGCAATATAGCTTCTGTTAAAGTATTGGAAAAGGCAGGTATGACCAGAATCGGAACCTTAAATGATGTTCCTGGTCAACCTGAAAGTTTAGTATATAGAATTCAAAAATAATTTGTTTAAGCAAATAAAATGTTAGAAATTAAAAACCTTCACGCCAGAATTGAAGATGGCGCAGAAATATTAAAAGGAATTAACCTTGAAATAAAACCAGGAGAAGTTCACGCGATCATGGGGCCAAACGGAGCTGGTAAGTCTACCCTTTCTTCTGTAATCGCAGGAAAAGAGGACTACGAAGTAACAGGTGGGGAGATTCTTTTTGAAGGAGAAGACATCAATGAAGATGCTCCTGAAGAAAGAGCCCACAAAGGAATTTTCCTTTCGTTCCAGTACCCTGTGGAAATTCCGGGTGTTTCTGTAACGAACTTTATCAAAGCTGCGTTAAATGAAACCAGAAAAGCCAACGGACTGGAAGATATGCCGGCAAAAGAAATGCTTGCTCTGATCCGCGAAAAATCTGAAAAACTGGGTATTAAGAAAGATTTTCTTTCGAGATCGCTTAATGAAGGATTCTCAGGAGGTGAAAAGAAAAGAAATGAAATCTTCCAGATGATGATGCTTAATCCTAAGCTGGCTATTCTTGATGAAACGGATTCCGGATTGGATATTGATGCTTTAAGAATTGTTGCAGACGGCGTAAACCACTTTAAAAATGAAGGAAATGCAGTTCTTCTGATTACCCACTATCAGAGATTGCTTAACTATATCCAGCCTGACTTTGTTCACGTTTTAGCGGATGGTAAAATCATCAAAACCGGGGATAAATCTTTAGCTTTAGAGCTAGAAGAAAAAGGCTACGACTGGCTTCTGAATTAATTTGAAATTTGAGATTTGAAATTATGGCAACAATAAATAATTTTGAGGATTTGGACATATGGAAAAAATCCAGAGAATTATGCCAAAAAATTTTCATCTCAGTAATACAAAATTCAAATTGAAGTCAAAATATTAAAAATCAAATCGACCGTTCATCTGCTTCTGTCATGGATAATATTGCAGAAGGTTTTGAAAGGGAAGGAAATAAAGAGTTTATTAATTTTTTATCTATGTCAAAAGGGTCATGTGGTGAGGTAAGATCTCAGTTGATCAGAGCATTTGATAGAAATTTTATTAACGAAAATGAATTTAATGATTTGAAAAAAGATTATGCGGATTTATCAAAAATGATTTCAGGTTTTATAAGATACTTAAAAACTATCGAACATAATGGGAATAAATTTAACGTCCATAATTTCAAATCTCAAATCTCAAATTTCAAATAAACAATGAGTTTAAAAGAACAAATTATAGAGAACCATAATGAATTTTTGGAGACGCTGCGTCACAGATTTCTGGATGAAAGCAGAAAAGAAGCTCTTCAGAAGTTCGAAAACCTAGGTTTTCCGACTAAAAAAGACGAAGAATATAAATATACCAGCTTAAAAGAGATCACGGAAAAAAATTATAATTTTTTCCCTAAAGAAAGTCATAATATCACCAGGGAACAGCTCGACCAGCTGCATTTGGGTGAGGAACATTTTGACTGGATTGTTTTTGTGAACGGAAAACTTCATAAAGAACTTTCAAAGGTTTCTATTGAGAATGTGGAATTCCTTTCATTCAATTATGCATTGAATGATGATAAACATAAAGAAGTTTTTGAAACGTACTTCAATACAATCGCGTCCAAAGACAGTGCTTTCACGAACTTAAATCTTGCTTACTGCAAATATGGCTTCTTCCTAAAAGTGCCTAAAAATGTAGTAATTGAAAAACCGATCCATGTTTTCTACCTATCGCAGAATCAGGAGGAAAACACCTTCTACAATACCAGAAACTTACTGATCGTAGAAGAAGGGGCTAAAGTTGAAGTGATTGAAAGTCATCATAATTTTGACAGCACATATGTCCTGACCAATTCAGTTACCGAGATCTTTACGTATCCCAATGCAAAGGCTGACTGGCATAAGCTTCAGAATGACAACAATACATCTTATCTTATTGACCATACTTTTGCCAGACAGGAAAAAGACAGCTTAACGACGGTAAATACTTTCTCTTTTGGAGGGAAACTGGTAAGAAACAATCTGGATTTTATCCATAACGGACAAAATATCAATTCTTTCATGAACGGAATCACCATCATCGGAAAAGATCAGTTGGTAGATCACCATACAGCCGTTCACCATAACTTCCCGAATTGCGAAAGTTATCAGAACTATAAAGGTATTTTTGATGGTAATGCTCATGGAGTATTCAACGGGAAAGTTTTTGTAGATAAAATTGCCCAGAAAACCAATGCTTACCAGCAGAATAACAATGTATTGCTGAGCGAAGGAGCGACCATCGATACAAAACCTCAGCTGGAGATCTTTGCAGATGATGTGAAATGTTCCCATGGCTGTACTGTAGGACAGCTGAACGAAGATGCCATGTTCTATCTGAGAGCCAGAGGGATTTCTAAAAAAGAAGCCCGCGCTCTTCTTCTGTATGCTTTCGCTAATGATGCCATGCAGAATATTGATATTGAACCTCTTAAAGAAAAAATTTCTAAACTCTTAGCTGAAAAGCTGGAGGTAGATATAGAATTCTAATACTTATACAATTGATCCATAAAAAAGCACTTCGTCTGAAGTGCTTTTTTATATTGAATCTGATTTTAGACGAAGAAAATGAAAAGGCTGCAAGCTTAATGAACGGACGCTGTAAGCAACTTTAGCAATCATTAATAGCAATGGTATAAACTATTGAAGCCAGATAATCACTTATCATTTTACGGCTGCCTGAACCTCCATCTTCCATCACCCATCATCAAACTTCTCCGAAGCAGAAATTCTTATTTTTTTTGCCAGGACTGATTATCCTTATTATCTGAACGTTTTTTACCGTTCTCAAAATTATAGGCAAACCCAACGCCAAGTGTTTGCTTCAGCTGTGTTTTCCGAATCTGGTTGTGATCATACAAAAGATCAAGGGTAATGTTGGTAGAAACAAACTTATTGATCTTCATATTAAGAATCCCGCTATATCCTAAAACCAGTCTTTCCGGATGGTCAAGATAATTGGAAAATACGGATGCTGTATTCACCAGGTTCATATTCTCCATAATTTTCACCTTATAAATCGCTGTTCCCAGGAAACCGAACTGGAATAATGAAGAATCTCCGTCATTTTTAAGGCCATAAGTCCCTGCCGTCTGAAGGCCTTTATCCAAAACAAAGGTCCAACGGGCATTGGCAGGACGTAAAGTCATGGTAAAATTATCGTTGGGACGATAAGTAACCCCTGCTCCCATATTAAGATATCCCGGCGCCATAAAGTTTGAAATTTTCTTGGCATCAGGATTATTTCCGTCTTCGTAACCTCCTGCAAACTGCGTCTGGAGGCTTACCCCACCTGAGATATACCAGTTTTTGGCAAACTCACGCCCATAATTGGTAGAAAGATTGATGACATCCTGGGTTTTTCTTGTTCCGACTCCCTTGGTATTGTTTTGCCCGTACCCTAAAATAATAATGTTTTCCCAAAGGTCCTTTCCTTTTTCATAGGTCAGGTTATAGTTTACACCGGCAAGCCATCCTACGTTGTTGGCTCCACCTCCTACCCAGTTGGAAAAGGCAGCCTGATTAAGCATTAAAGTATGCTGTCCCTGGATAGACCAGGCTTTTACGGTATCGGATACCGGAGCTTCTGTTGTGGCTTCCTGAGCCATGGCGCCGACCCCGAAAGACAGGAAAGCAGCCCATAAAATTTTTTTCATAATTAAGATTTTTCGATACAAAAATATACATATAATTTTTGTTAAAAAACTAATCACCCTGATTTGAAATACAAAACTGTTATTTAATACATTGAAATTCTGTAAAATACCTCAAAAAATGATTAAAAAAAACTCTGTAAACTTATCTCAACTTAAAACTCGTTAACTACAGACCCAAAAAAAGTGCTCCGGTTCCGAAGCACTTTTTTTCTGTATAAACTATTTTTATTTTTTGATCCACCACTGGCTGTCTTTACGGTCAGAACGTTTTACCCCATTGTTCAGGGTATAGCCGAAGCCGATCCCTAGGGTTTGCTTAAGCTGGGTTTTCTGGATCTGGTTATGATCATATAATAGATCAACAGTAATATTGGATGAAATGTATTTATTGACCTTCAGATTCAGGACTGCACCATAAGCAAGCACCAGTCTTTCCGGATGATCAAGATAATTGGAAAATACAGAGGCCGTATTGGTAATGCTTACATTGTCCATCAGCTTTACTTTATAAAGTGCTGTTCCCAGAAAACCGAACTGCAACAATGAAGAATCGCCGTCAGCTTTCAGACCGTAGTTTCCTGCCAGCTGCAGGTCTTTATCCAGTACAAAAGTCCAACGGGCATTGGTTGGGCGGAGAGTAACCGTGAGATTATCATTCGGTCTGTAGGTAATACCCATCCCGAGATTCAGATAACCGGGAGCCATAAAATTCGATATTTTTTTCGCTTCAGGATTGTTTCCGTCTTCATACCCTGTAGAAAACTGGGACTGAAGCCCGGCCCCTAAAGAAAAATACCAGCTTTTAGAGAATTTCCGCCCGTAATTGGTGGAAATATTAATCACATCCTGGGTTTTCCTTACGCCTACCCCTTTGGTATCATTCTGCCCGTAATCCATTACAATAATATTCTCCCAGAGGTCTTTGTCTTTCTCATAAGTAATATTATAATTCACACCGGCAAGCCATCCTACATTGTTGGCTCCCCCACCTACCCAGTTGGAAAAGGCAGCCTGATTAATCATTAAGTTGTTTTTCCCTAAAACCGACCAATACTTGATGGTGTCTGTCACTATTGAATCTTTTTTTAACTCTTCTTGTGCACTGGCATACATTCCTATGAATAAGGAAAGAATCAATAAAAACTTCTTCATTACATTACTTGATTTTCAATACAAAAATATTAATATAATTTCTGTTTAAGCAAAATTCGGGCTGGAAAATCCTCAGACATAGGTTTCTGAATTATATGAAGTGAGAAAAACGTCTGCTTTAATAAATTCAATGTCAAAATATTAAGCTCGGATCTTAAAATTTGATCCCTTTTGTCTTAAAATAAACTGTTGTGAGAGAAATTCCTCGACAAATTTTCCGAAATTTATCATTGGCTTTTGATTTGACAGATTATCCGCATGTTTAAAAATGTAATTTCCAAAAGAGCTGTTCTCTACCCTTTGCTGATGCTTTCGGCAATGTGGTTTGGCTTTTTTCTGCAGATGCACGGCTTTTTTGCAAGCTGTTTCGGGGCTATTATTCCACTGCTTCCTGAAGGGCTGCCGGGAATTATTACATCTCCCCTTTTACACGGCAATATAGATCATATCATCGGCAACTCTATTCCTATGGCTGCCCTGATGTTTCTTTTATATCAGTTTTACCCTAAAGTAGCCAATAAGGTGTTTATCATCGGATGGCTGGCTACCGGACTGCTGGTATGGCTGCTTCCTCCGATTGATATTCTTACCGGAGAATATATGTACACCTGTACCATAGGAGCCAGCGGTGTGGTTTACGTGTTAGCATTCTTTCTGTTCTTCAGTGGGGTTTTTAAATGGAATATGAAGCTCCTTACCATTTCCCTGCTGGTGGTTTTATATTATGGCAGCCTTGTCTGGGGAATGTTCCCGGAAGAGCTGTTCTACAACCTCCAGGAACCGAGTAAAATTTCGTGGCAGGCCCATCTTTCCGGGGCCGTCGTTGGAAGTATCATTGCATTTGCTTTTAAAAATGTAGGGGAGAAAAAAAAGAAATACATCTGGGAATTTCCTAATTACTACAACGAAAAAGACGATAAACTGTGGCAGGAATACAAGGAGAACCATCCTGAAGATTTTCTGGAACTTCCCTATAAGAAAAAAGACGATATCTGGGAGCATCTGGATGAATTAAGACGGAAATAAAGACTTAATTCACTATATTTGATAAAAAACACATAATGATCTCTGAAGAACATCTTTATTCGATTGCTCTGCGGGAATGCAGCCTGATTGGCGACATTCTCTTTCACAAGCTCATACAAACCTTTGGCAGTGCCGAAGAAGCCTGGAAAAGAGCCAGAAAGGAATATGCCAAAACAGAAGGAATAGGCAGGAAAACCGTTTCTGATATCGGCAATACCGAACATCTTGAATTTGCCGAAAAAGAAATCAGGTTCTGTGAAAAAAATAATATTCAGATCAGGTTAAGGCACCTTAATGAAATTCCTCCCCTGCTCAGCGAATGTATTGATGCTCCTGCTATTCTCTATCAGAAGGGAAATTTTGATGAATCCCGTCCCAGGGTAAGTATTGTAGGCACCCGGAACATGACCTCCTACGGAAAGCAGTTTATTGAAGATTTCTTTGAAGCCACACAAACGGCAAGGTATATTTCTGTAAGCGGACTTGCATTGGGTGTTGATAAAGAAGTGCACGAACAGTCTGTCCATCGTAAAATTCCTACCATAGCTGTACTTGCGCATGGCTTTCATACTTTATATCCTTCAGGAAATAAAAAACTGTCTGAGAAAATTCTTCAGGAAGGCGGTATTTTGATGACCGAATTCTATACCTCCAGAAAACCGGACCGGGAAAATTTCATTCAGCGGAACCGGATTATTGCGGGATTGTCTCCAGCCACGATTGTTGTGGAAACAGCATTTGGAGGAGGCTCTGTAAGCACGGTTAATTTTGCCAATGATTACAACCGGGAAGTCTTTGCTCTGCCCGGAAGGATCACAGATGTATACAGCCAGGGATGTAACCAACTGATTTTCCAGAACAAAGCAAGTGCTGTTTCTACGGTAAAAGATCTTATTGATTCATTAGGATTCAACCATCCCGGAGAGAAAATGGAAGAGTTGTTTCCTTTCTCCGAAATAGTCGTACAATTCACTGAAAATCAACAAACAGTTTATCAGTCTATCAAAGAGCATCCCCAAATCACGCTGGATGACCTGGCACAAAAAATTTCCATCTCTTCCCACAAAATACTTCCCGTTATTCTGGAATTGGAACTTTTGGGGAAAGTAAAATCATTTTCCGGGAGGCAATTTGTCGCAATTTGAGAATTAACGATTTCTTAATATTGCATTATTTAAGACATAACATTTAATTTTTAATAATATTTAAACACAAATTATCAATTTAATAATATTTCGAAACATTATTATTTAATTTTTAACAATCTTAAAATAGAGTGTTGTGAATCTTGAAAAAAAAATTAAATTTGTTGACAATAATATTCAACCTTAGTATATGGAACAATATAATATTGACCAGAAAATCCAGGAGTTTATTGCAAAAATTGAAGCAAAAAATCCTAATGAACCAGAATTTTTACAAGCTGTAAAAGAAGTTGCTGTAACTGTAATTCCGTTTATTATGACCAAAAAGGAATACACAGGCATGAAGCTTCTTGAAAGAATGGCTGAAGCTGAAAGAATTATTATTTTCAGAGTTCCATGGGTTGATGATAAAGGAGAGATTCAGGTAAACAGAGGTTTCAGAATCCAGATGAACTCTGCGATCGGACCTTACAAAGGAGGAATCCGTTTCCATCCTACAGTAAACCTTTCTGTTCTTAAATTCTTAGCATTCGAGCAGGTATTTAAAAACTCACTGACTACTCTTCCAATGGGAGGTGGTAAAGGAGGTTCGGATTTCGATCCTCAAGGGAAATCAGATATGGAAGTAATGCGTTTCTGCCAGGCTTTCATGACTGAATTATGCAAACACATCGGTCCTGAAACAGATGTACCTGCAGGAGATATCGGTGTAGGAGCAAGAGAAATCGGATATCTTTTCGGACAATACAAGAAAATCAGAAACGAATTTACCGGAGTACTTACAGGAAAAGGTCTTGCCTACGGAGGATCTCTGATCCGTCCTGAAGCTACAGGATATGGAGTTGTATACTTCGCTGAGCAGATGCTTAAAACGATCGGACAGGATTTCAACGGTAAAACAGTAACGGTTTCAGGATTCGGAAACGTAGCCTGGGGAGTTATTAAAAAGGCAACTGAGCTTGGTGCCAAAGTGGTAACCATCTCTGGTCCTGACGGATATATTTATGATAAAGACGGAATCAGCGGAGAAAAAATTGATTATTTATTAGAGCTGAGATCTTCCGGAAACAACAGAGCTGAGGATTATGCTAAAAAATATCCGTCTGCTGAATTCCACGCAGGAAAACGTCCTTGGGATGTAAAATGCGACGTAGCATTCCCATCCGCCACTCAGAACGAACTGGATCTTGATGATGCGAAGAAACTGGTTGAAAACGGATGTCTTTGTGTAACGGAGGCTGCCAATATGCCTTCTACTTTAGATGCAATCAACTATTTCCTTGACAATAAGGTGTTATTCTCCCCTGGTAAAGCTTCCAATGCAGGAGGTGTTGCCACTTCAGGTCTTGAGATGACGCAGAACTCTATCCGTCTTAACTGGACTTCTGAAGAGGTTGATGCAAGATTAAAAGAAATTATGATCGGTATCCACAAAGCCTGCAGAGATTACGGAAAAGATGAGGATGGCTATGTAAACTACGTAAAAGGTGCCAATATCGCTGGCTTCGTAAAGGTTGCAGAAGCTATGCTGGCTCAAGGAGTGGTATAAAATAAACCAAGGCTGGGTAGATTCCCGGCCTTTTTTAATATAGCCTGTTCCCGGGAAAATGGGAAAAAAGTAAAAAGTGAAAGGAGAAAGCGCTGTATTGTACAGCGCTTTTTTTTATTGGTTATTCATCTCATTCTCCGGAACATTAAGGACATCCATAGATCGTCTGTTTAAAATAGCCTTTGACTCCGTCTGAAGTACCCACTTCATGCTGTACCGTAAAATAGGACATCGCAGCCGTTGCCCGGGTATTGGTATTGTACTGCCCCATCTGTTTTTCCATTCTTTTCTGGTTGGTATTGGATCTGCATTCATATTCCAGATACGGATAAATGGGATCCATGCAGAAATAAGGGGTTGAGCCTTGGTTCTGATGCATTAAACTTCCCAAAAACTTCACGCATAACGTCGTCTTTTTATCTTTCCTTCTGTTCCAGTTTCCGTTTTTATCGATATGGTGCAGCTCTGTCCATCCTGCCAGTGAAGAAATAGCTCCTCCCAAGCCGAAAGGAAAAGGTTTCCAGGTATAATAATCTGCTTTTCCGCGCAATACATTGGATGAGTTGATAACAAGATCCTGCAATCCTCCGCGTGCATCCATCGTACAGGTTTCATTCATTCCTTTCACATAGACCTGAAAGGTTCTTGTCATGTCCCAGGTAATCGGTCCGGAATTGAATGATCCCAATGATTTTACTTTTACAACAGGGTTGTAGAACATGCTCGTTGTTCCGGGATAGACGTGTTCAATTACAGGCAGGATATACTGGTTCGGGCCTAATGTAAATTCAGTGTATGCCCCCGCTCCGTCATTGAATTCGATTCTGTATTTAGCTCTTTGGGGAACGGCCATATGACTTAATGTAAAGCCTTCAAATTTTACGGTTCCGGGATTGCTGCATGTAAAATTCTGGTATACAGTACCACTTAAGCTGAACCTTCCCAACGGAACCGGGGTACCTCTTACTCCTTTCGCGTCGGCAAAGTCAATGGTCCCGAATTCACGGGTATAAATTTTAGGAGAGGTAACGGAAATAAATTCGCGGGTAAGATCCAGATTCAGGATGTCTTCCAGTGAAGGATTATCACCAAGAGCTTCCACTTTCTTCAGGAGTTCCGGTTGAGAATCCTTTACCGAAGCGATAAAATCAGGGTTGATATATCTTAAAATATAACCTCCGATTTTCACTTCCCGGTTGGTATTCAGGATGGAACGTAAGGCAGTGGATGTGATCCAGTGTTCTTCAGGAATCTCCTGATAACTGCTCCAGCCCACGGCATTCTTTTGCTCAAATTTTGCCAGGGCATCTGCTCTTAAAGAGCTTACTCCAACATATTGTTCCACTTCTGCGAGAAAATCATCCTCATCCATTTCATCGTCCGGGGTAGCGATCAGTGTGTTGAGATAATTGTAATAGCAGGTAAACTGCTTTTCATCTTCAAAAGCCAGCATTCCGTTATATAAAACCGGAACGGAACAGGGCAAAGACAGAGATGACATTTTTCTGGACAAGACGTTTTTTTCATCATTTTTCTGTTTAAGAATTTCATCCTCGCAACTCAGCAGAAAAAAGAGCAGTCCTAATACCATTAAAGACTGTTTTCTAAATGTTTTCATGATCTATATATTATTAATGATCATAAAACTACTTACTCAATCTTTCAGAAAAAACAACGAATCAGTAAGTGTGGCGTTATTTCAGTTAAGTGTGAACAAAAACTTCGGACAGGCTGATGATGGAAGGTTGAAGTTTTGGCAGCCAGAAAAAGAAACTGTTCATCATTTCAGACTAAAGTGATGCCTGTCCCCTTCTTCCGGCTCACAGTCTTTTAATCTAAATACTGGAGCACGTTTTTCTTTTCCAAAGTCAGTGTTTTGTGGGAATCGGTTTCTATGGTGATGGTTTCGCTGTTGTTTAGAACATTCTTTATATCGCAGAAGGCCTCGTCACTCATGTTGGAAACATCCCTGCTGTTTATTTTTATAATCCGGTCTGCCAGATGTAATCCGGCAAGCTGAGGTATTTTCAGTTTGTTGACAATGACCAGATGACCGTTGACTGGAGCAAAAGCAACTCCGAAAGATGGGTATTCAGGAGTTTTAACCTGAGCACTGAGCACAATCTTTTTATTAATAAAATCAAGATCTACCAGATAATTTTCTATCATTCTGATGCCAATCAGATTAGAAGCATCCGGGCTGCTGTCTATGATCTGACCGCCTGTGTTGACTCCACTGATCTCCATATCCATGACATCTACCTGTCTTTCACCTTTACTCGTACTGTTTAAAGATTGCGACAACAGGCCTTCAAAAGTAAGAAACCGGTCATCTTTAACAGCATTATAAGATTTCTGATTCATTGTGATTCCCATTCCGGAACCTGTATCGAATATGAATTCTATTTTCTGCTTCCTGATCGAAGCATGAATCCTCGGAACTCCTGTAAAATTTTCTTCAGAAAACGGAACCGATACTGAACCGGCCGCCTGTTCCAATGCTTGATCAGACATTGTCATTGTATTTGTTTTAAAATCAATCCGCCAGACTTTTCCTTTCATCATATTGGCCCCGAATATTCCGCTTATTTTCCGGCAGGCACGGGCCTTCATCCAGCTTATGTCGGCAAATGAAAAGTTGATGTTATTAAGGTTTTGGTTCCCTATCTGTAAAAGATCAGTAGAAAAAACATCCATTTTTGCCTTCACGCTGTTGGCATCTACGCCTTCAAAAACAATCTGGCTCTTTTTTTCATTCAGCTTATTTTTCAGTTCGGATGAAATAATGGTAAAAGCCCCGGAGTCGAAAATAAAGTGATGCGGCTCATTTTTAATGGTCACGCCAACAATAATTTTCCCGTCAATCAGTTCAAAAGGGATTGTTACCGCCTTAAACGACAGTGAAAAAAAGAACAGGAAAATTATACAGCAGAATTTATACTGGTTATTCATTTTTTTAACTAAGATATAAAATAATGGGAATCATTACATTAATCTGAGTTATTTTCAATAAAAAAATCCTGAAACAATAGGCTTCAGGATCTCTTTCTGTTGGTTGAAATATTTACTTTGTTGACTTTGCTTTCTTTTTGCCTTTTCTCTCTTCTTTGGTGGCTTTGGAAGGTTTGGTGGCTTCTGTATTTGTTTCTGTCCCCATCTTCACTTCAGTGGCTGGTACAGCTGCTGCTGCATCTAGGGTTGCCGTTGCAGGAACACTTTGCTTAGCAGTTCCGGCCTCAGCAGCTACAGTTCCGGCAGCAGCCGGTGTCGCCTGTGGCTGTGCAGGCATTGTGGTTTTAGCTGGAGGTGTTTCAGCCGGTTTTTTGGTTTCTGTCTGGGCAGATACGGTCATCAGTCCGGCTCCTATAAATGCTGCCGTTACAATTAACTTTTTCATAATGTAATATTTTAAATGGTTGTTTAGTTTAAACGGTCATCTATGTATTAAATTATCTGTAAGTTTCTTATTTAACGGACTTTATAATTATTTAAGAGGAAATTCGGAAAGGAGTTTGGATGGAAGATGGAGGAAAGATGATGGAGGTTTCTTGTAGTTAAGCGTACTTCCTATTATTTTTTAACAGAGAGATTTACCGTTGATTGCTATTAAAGATTTGTTAAAGCAAGAGCTGTTTCTTTCACAGACTTTCGGGATTCCATTCTTCCCTCATCCAGCTCTATTTTGTCAGATTCTTCATCATTTTTTCCACGAATTCGTAGGCAGCGGGACAGATGACGGTATTCTTCAGCATCAGATGATTGATCTGGTAGATCTTTTTCCGGTCGGTATGCGGGTATTCGCGGCAGGCTTTAGGCCTTACTTCATAAATGGAGCAGGTATTATCTGTATTCAGGAAAAAACATGGAAGATCCTGGAGAACTTTGTCCTGATCTTCATCCACTCTCAGAAACCTGGATTCAAAATCCGCAGGTTTCATCCGGAGATGCCTGGCAATGCGTTCAATATCTTTTTCGGTGTATAAAGGTCCGGTAGTTTTGCAGCAGTTGGCACATTGCAGGCAATCAACCTCATCAAATACTTCATCATGGGTTTCCTGAACCATATAATCGAGGTTTTTAGGCGGTTTCTTTTTCAGTCCGTCTAAAAATTTCTTATGCTCTTTCTGCTTCTGTAAAGCCTGTTTTTTGTAAAAATCTAAATTCATATCATTTGCCGGTCCGGCCAACTTCTTTTCTTCTGCAAAGATAAAATATTGTTTTCATGAAATTTATCAAAAGTTTTTTGATAACAGGATAGAAAGGTTATAACAGATTTCAGGTTTTAGGAGCTATTATACAGATAAACCTCTGATTATGAAATTTATCAAGTCCGGAATTGAGTTTATCAATGGAAATTGCTGTACATTTGAGGTATGAAAAAACTGGAATCCCGGGAAGATATTGAGCACCTGGTCAATGCATTCTATGCCAAAGTTGTTAAAGATGAGACCATTGGATTTTTCTTCAACGATATAGCAAAAGTAGACTGGGACAAACACCTTCCTAAAATGTACTCATTCTGGGAATCGATCCTGTTCGGACAGATGACCTATAAAGGCAACCCGATGGGAGTCCATTTCCCGATCAATGAAATCCAGGCTATGGAGCAGAAACATTTCGACCGTTGGCTGGAACTCTGGAGACAGACCATTGAAGAAAATTTTGCCGGAGAAAATGCCGACATGGCCATTTATAAGTCTGAAAATATTGCCAGACTGATGGCTTTCAAAATGGAACTGGCCAGAAGGCTTTAATCACTCCTCTGCTCTTAGTTATTATGGATTTGTTTTACTCTGCTAAGGAACGATTACCGTAAAAATATAGGCCGCCAGGTTCACCAGGAGCACGGTTCCGTACAGAATATTGGTTTTTCCACGGCTTAGGGAAAGCATGACAATAAATACCGATAACGAAAGCAGGATAATATCCTTTTTATCCAATCCCAGCACTAAAGGGATATCATACATAATGCAGACTGTAGAAACCGCCGGAATGGTAAGCCCTATACTTGCGAGCGCAGATCCCAGGGCCAGATTTAAGCTGGACTGTATCTGATTGCTTCTGGCAGCCCGTATAGCCGCTACTCCTTCAGGAAGCAGTACAACCGCTGCAATGATCACCCCAACCAGGGATTTAGGAGCTCCTATGCTCTGTACCATGTCTTCAATGGTTCCGGAAAGTCCTTTCGCCATCATCACAACAATCGCCAGGCAGATAATAAGAAAGCCAAAGCTTATCATTGTTTTCGTTAAGGTAGGAATATAATGTTCTTCAGGATGCTCATCAGGAACAATAAAATAGCTTCTGTGTCTTACCGTCTGAACCATCAGGAATACGCCATAGATCACCAGACAGGCAATAGATACAAAAACAAGCTGAGCTTCGTTATAGAAAGGTCCGTTGACGCTGGAAGTAAAGTTAGGAAGAACAAGCGTGAGAATGAGAATAGAAACAATACTTACCAGGTACGTTGTTGCGGATGTTCTGGCAAAGAACTGTTCATGATATTTTACACCGCCTACGAGGATACAGATCCCCAAAATCCCGTTCAGGATCAGCATGACTGCGGCAAAAACCGTATCACGGGCCAGTGTGATCGCCTGATCTCCACCGGCAACCATCAGTGAGATGATGAGCGCGACTTCAATAATGGTGATACAGAGTGCAAGAATAATGGTTCCGAAAGGTTCTCCTACTTTATGGGCCACAACTTCGGCATGATGTACGGCAGACAAAACACTTCCCGTAAGAAGAATACCTGCAATAATATCATAAATAACGCCCCCACCCATCAGTCCGGAAAAGTAATACCCTACCGCCAGGACAGGAAAAATATACGTGTAATGTAAAAGTTCTCTTAATCTCATAAAGTGTCTACAAAATACGAAAACTATGTGAATTTTGAAATATCCTAAGATAATATTAATGATATTTTAATGTCCCCATAGATTAAAGTCCTGAAAATCTGTCAACATATGGAATAAAAGACCAACCGCAATAATTCTTGGAGTTCCTTTGAAAAACAGCATCAAAAAATACACCGCAATGGCATAATAGGAATGTAAAAAATGAAATCCTATACTGTTTCTGGACGGATCGAAAACAGGATCGGCAAAAAGGTGGTCCAGATCAACCAGCATGGTCGCAAGCATGATAAAATAAGCTTTTTTCCAGTTTTTACGGAAAAATATCAATGCGATAAACACCGGGAATACCAGGTGTAAAAAATAGTGGGTGATTTGTTTTATCAGGGGCAGGTCAGTAAGCATCATCATTATTATTGACAAATCATTTTTGGAATGAAAAAATTATCTTCTTAAAATAAGAGGCAGATCTCCTTTTTTAACTTTGAGTTTAAGGTAATGGTTTTGTGCCCTGTTTCCGTAGAAAATATATTCAATATCGGAAATCAGCTTTTTCTCAGATTCCGTTAAGCTGCTTAAGGATGAATACAGCAGAGCATTATTTCTGATAAAAATATAATTTTCTTTCTGGTTCTGAGGAAGAGAAACCGGATTTCTGACAGACCTTATGACAACTTCTTTCTGATCCCGGGAAACCTTATTCGGCTGAAACGGGATAGCTGTAAACTGTTGTTGCTCATTGATCCATTTTTTATACTGAAAATAAGACCATGTCTTTTCCGGATCCATACTTTGAAAGGCGATCATATAATCGGGTTGAACGATCTTCTGATAGGTCTTCTGCTCTACTTCATTGAAGTTGTCATCATAACCGTAAGTAACAATCGTATCGTTCACCTGAACCAGGTCAGCGGCTGCCGTCATCCCTTTTATGGCGGAAGAATCACTGATCGCCCGGTCAAAAAAACGTCCGAAAGTCCTGATATTTCCGGCATCCAGCTCTGCCTGCAAAAAATGGCCTTTTTCCTGAAGTCCGGCTATAACCGGTGTAAACAGATCTGTTTCCGAAGTATTTTTCAATTCAATTTCATCATCGTTCAGCTCAATGGAAAAATTACGGATCTTTTGCCCGGAGATCAGAGAAAAGCTTCCCAGGGTTCCACTGATGAATTGTCCTGCATTCAGCTCTTTCTTTGCTGATGTTTTAAAGAATTCCGGAACTGAATTTTTAAATGCGCGGTCAGAAGTCCCGACAATGCAATATCCGTTTCCAACTTTAAAGAAAACCTGTTCTTTCTGATAGATCCCGTTTCCTTTATCTGCAAATTTCTGCTGTTTTAAGTAGGCTGAGAACCGTTGCTGATCCTTAAGCTCCAAGGCACTGTACCATTCTGTGAACTTTGTATCTTTCAGGTGGAATACCTGCAAAAAATCGGGGATACGAATCCCCGAATCTTTGAAAGAAATATGTTCTTTTGTCTTTTCCGAATCACTGAACCAAAGCGAAGGATGCCCTGCCAGACTGAAAATATACTGTTGCGTCAGCTTTTTCACATCAATCAGTACTACCGCATCTGCATTCTCCGGGACAAACTTTAATGTTTTGTCTTTATGAAAACACACAAAATAGATAACGGCAGCCAGCGGAAGGATCAGCCAGGCAATAAGCTTCTTTTTTCTCATCTACAGGATCGGTGCCTTTTTATCGGCTTCTTTTATTTTGAAGAACTCATCAAACAGGTCAAAGAAATACATCAGGCTGTTTTCAGAAGAGTTTTTAATGTTATAATCTATTTCGGTACGGATGCTTTCGTTCTTCACCTCTGTTTTATAATATACTTCCCCTGCATTTTTTCTGAGCATATCCAGTGTTTTTCTTTCAGAAGGGCTCTTGAATTCTTTTTCAAAACCTATCAGAAGTCTCTGCAGATCCAGTCTTCCGGATAACGGATATTTCGATGAGTCTTTCGACCATTTTTTAGAAACATCAGACTGATTTTTAGGATTGATATTATCGGTGAAAGAAGTAAGATATACAATGCCGTCTTTTACGGTAAAAAACATCTGATCCAGGTAACCTGTTGTCTTCTTTTCATCTTTGAAAGAGTAAAAATCCCCGTTTTTTGTGAATTTCTTGGCCAGTTCCTTATTCGTTACCAATAGGCTGAAAAGCCTGTTCCAGTAGCCTTCATTTTCAGTTGCAAAAGCAAAGGTAAAGTTTGGCACCATGACATCCTTGGTTTTCTGTACCGGTTTTTCGTTATAATCTTCATCATATTCATAATCGGTGTAATCTACTTTTTTAGATTTCAGCTCATTCAGTACGAAAATTCCGTTTCCGGGTGCAATTTTGCTGATCGCTTCTTCATCCAGGATGATCTTTACGGTTTCCATTACCAGCTCTATTTCTTTCTGGTATTCTGCGTCTCCTGTATTTTTAAACAGGTCATACATCATATCGAAAGATTTTTGACCATTGATATTCATCACGTAATATCCTAAGCTTTTATCACTGATCAACGCGGCCAGTTTTTTATTTTTCTTTCCTTTATAAACTTCCGAAATGCTTTTCTGAATGTCGGAATCTTTGTGCTGATAGTTATTCACAAGCTTTACTTTATCAGTATCAAAATACAGGTTATACACTGAATCCGAGTTGTACGCTTTTCCAAAGAACTGCCAGATACCGTAGTTTTTCATCATTCTGCCATACAGTCCTTCATTCACCATTCTTCCGTAATCCGTATAGATAAAGACATCAGAACCGGAATCACGGAAATTCAGCTTATCTTTCGGCACATCAATATTAAAATTGGAACTGAAATATCTGTCGAATCCATCTTCCGCCAGTTTTTTTACAACCTTGAAGTTCTCGCGCTGGATAGAATCCTGCTCTTTCTGATAGATAGAATCTGCTTCCGCAATATCATAATCGCCTTCCGCCATTTCCGGCTCTTCCTCATATTCCGGCTGTTTTTTCTCTTCCGGATATTGGTGATGCTTCTCCAGATATTTGATGTCTTTCTGGATTCTGGCAATTTCAGTATTGTTTTCTTTGATGCTTTCCCTGAGGTATTTGATCTGGTCTTTCAGGTCCTTAATTTCTTCTTTATAGTTGAAAGGTCTTTCAGCTTCCTCAATATAGGCACTGTCGACAATGGCAGCTGCCGCTGAATCTGCTACCACAGCAGCACTATCCACTGCCGCTTCCGTTGCCCATATATCCTTATAAGGTCTGGTATAGCTTACCAGGCTCAATACGGCACGCTGATCATTCCAGGCCACAAACATATCATCATCAAGGTCTACATAGGAGTAATTCTTTTTCGGAGACACTTCCTGACCTTTCTTCTTGATCGAATGGATGAATTCCTTAAATTTCTCTGTATTATTTAAAATAAAATGGGCATTGTAGGTTTTCACAGAGTCATTGAAGCATGCATAATGATACTGAGCATCATCATATTTGATTCCGGTTTTGGAATAATCATTCCATGAAGCTTTTTCCTTGCTGCTTTTCGTCATTTCCTGCAGCAAAGGGTTAAACTTCTCCCAGTTGATTTTTTTATTAAGCTGTTTCCCGTTGATTTCCATATAGAATACGGTTTCTTTGGGAAGTTTCATACTGGTTTGTGCAAAAGCAAGCCCAAAACCGAAAAGTAAGAATATGATCTTTTGTGTTTTTAAGAGAATAGATTTCATGGATGAAAAGTATTTTTTTTTTATTGAAAGATAATCGTGTTTTGCATCTGTTTTTTCTGGAGGATCAGGTCCAGAACATCTGCTTCAAGCTTTACGGCTTTCCTGTTCGGAGAAAGCAGGTAAGAACTGTTGGATTGTGATTTTACCGTATTTTCAAACTGCAGTACGGAAGTGTATTTGGCATTGTTAAAGACCTCTTTATCTGCCTTGCTCATCTTGTCGTAATCTGCTTTAAAGGTATTGGTTTTATTTCTGGTGAATGTTTTTTTCTCAAGGTTCTGGCCATAGATCTGTGTAGGGATCATTTTACCCAGAATATTCTTTGCTTTCAGCTGCTCCAGCCCGGCATTGATATTTTCAATTTTTTTAAAATGACAGCTCAGCTTAATAATGTAGTTATCAAAATCCATGGTGGTCTTTACATTGCTGATTCCCGGTGTGGCTTTAAAAATCCTGGCTGCTTCACTGATCTTATTTTCAATTTCTGCTTTTTTGGGAACTTTTTTACCGTTGATGGTCTCCATTTTAGAGATGGAAGCCAGTCTTGTTTTGCTTTTACTGGCATTCACAATAATGGTGTACTCCCCTGTTCCGTCTGCTTTTACAGAAGCTTTATCCAGAATATCGAAACAGCTTGTAAGCAGCAGCAAAGGAAAGCACAGCAAAAACAACGTGATTATATTTTTCATAATTGAGTTTTTAAAATACAAAACTACTTAATTTTTTATCGTATAAAAATACCTGAATCCACTGATATTTTATCTCCTGAAGAATCGCTTCTAAATCCTTCCTTTCAGATAATCCTGCCTCACTTCCTCATCCAGCTTTTCAATAGCATATCTCAGGCAGGTTCTGGGCATTTCTCTGTAATATTGGTTAAGGTAAGAGATCAGCTCCTGTTCATTTTTATTTCCCATTTCCCTCAGCAGCCATCCGTTGGCTTTGTGCATCAGGTCGTGCGGATGTTTCAGGTTTTGGGTAACCAGTTCTTTAGTCAGCTCATAGAAACCTTTTTTGACGTAATGCATCGTCCCTACTACGGCGATTCTTTTATGCCACATCTCTTCAGAATCAGCAAGTTCCTTCAACAGGCTTTCTTTTTGATTTTCAAAGGCATACCGTCCTAATATTTTATAACAGCTTGAATCTACCAGATCCCAGTTATTCACATATTGAAGATGGCCCAGATAAAAGGAAATAATTTCCTCTTTTACCTTTTGATCTTTTGTTTTTTCAAATTTTGAGATCAGTATAAAAAGTGCGGTCAGCCTGTGCTCATGATATGCTGATGAAAGCAGGCTGCTTAATTCCTCCAGATTTATTTTAGCATAATATTCTTTAGCCACCGATCTCTGGTCCGGAACCTTTACCCCAAGAAACAAATCGCCCTCCCCGTACTCGCCTTTTCCCGTTTTGAAAAATCTTGGAAAGAATTCAGCTTTTTCAGGAATGGAAAGCACTGCTAAGGCTTCCCGGATTTCTTTAAGGATATTACCGGACATCTTTTAAACGGATTTTCATGAACAAATAATTAACGTTTACGGATGTTCTTCCAAAACAATATTCTCCTGCTCTTTTTCCTCCTTCTCAATCTGCTTGGGATTGGCCACTTTGGCAATGGTAAGCCCCTGAACAATAATGGAGAACACCACTACACAGTAGGTGATACTTAAAATAATCTCACTGTATTCACTCTTCGGAATAGACATCGCCAATGCAATGGAAACCCCGCCACGGATTCCCCCCCAAACCAGAACTTTTACCGTCTGCGGACTGAACCTTGTCCTTAAAGACATAAATTTCGTTGGGCCCCAGATTGAAATAAATCTTGCCAGTAAAACCACCACGATCGCTAAAAGACCCGGAAGCATAAAATGCTTAAGATCTTTGATCATCAGAAGCTCAAATCCGATAAACAGGAACAATACAGCATTCAGGATCTCATCGATCAGCTCCCAGAATTTGATCAGGTAATCCTGGGTAATGGATTTCATTTTAAATCTCACATTGAAATTCCCCATAAATAAACCTGCGGCAACCATCGTAAGCGGTCCCGAAATATGCAGCTGTCTGGCCACAAGATAGCCTCCCATAACCACAGAAAGCGTTACCAGAACAGAAATAATGTAATCATCCACCTCACGCATCAGCCTGGAAGTAACCCATCCCAGGAGAACACCAAGCAGGATTCCTCCGCCGGCTTCTTTCATCAGCAATAATCCTATATTTTCAACACCCAGATCCACTTCTTTACCAATGGCAAGCTGCATGACTACGGTAAATACCACAACCGCCATACCATCATTAAAAAGAGATTCTCCGGCTACTTTTGTTTCCAGGGACTTGGATACGTTGGCCTGTTTCAATACACTCAGTACCGCTACCGGATCAGTGGGCGAAATCAATGCACCAAATACCAGACAGTAAATAAAAGGCAGCTTAATCCCTACTAACGGAAGAAGATAAAACATTCCGAATCCTACCACGAACGTAGAAATCACGACCCCGACTGTAGAAAATATGAGTACGGGCCGGAACTGTTCCTTGAGGTCATTGATGTTAATATGAATTCCTCCTGCAAAAAGAAGGAAATTAAGCATGGCCCCCATCAGAACTTCCGTAAAGTCAATACTGTTCATCAGCTTATTAAGATGTCCGAATGTTCTGGGAAGTACCGTTTCCCCAAACATGACCAGAAAAATGGAAACCACGATGGCAATCACCATGATCCCGATCGTACTGGGAAGTTTCAGGAACCTGTAATTCAGGTAGGCAAATATGGATGCTAATACGATTAATGCTGAAAATGAATAATATAATTCCACTAAGTGTTTTTTAAAAAATTAATTTAATAGATCTAAATAGAGTATTTTGATATATAGTTTATCGTTTCCTTTTTCCCATATATCGAACATGCCGTCTTTATCCGGTTTTGATCCCCGGGTATAATCTTTTCCTATATTCAGGATGTTGAGCAGGATATATTCGTCTCCTACGGAATTGACCAGATAGGCTGTTTTTTCAGATTTTCCGTCTCCCGAACTTTTAATTCCTTCAGTAAGAGCCCGAAGCTGATTGAGATGATGGACAAAATTATTGCCGTCCTTCAGAGAATCATAGGCTCTGAGCAGGACGAGAATAACATCCAGATTCGTAGGATCTTTGGCATAAAGCTCTTTTCCCAGCTTGATACAGTCCGCAAAATGATTCTGCTTGAAAGCTTCAGCCAGGGTTTTAAAACGGTCATCTGTTGTTGAAATTTTATCTTTTATAAAATTCCTCCCATAGTAAAGATGTTGGGTTTCAATACTGTCCAGAGATTTGGGAAATCCTTTATATTTAAAGATAAGTTTCTCGCAATTATAGGGAGATTCCTGATTTTTGAGATTTTTCTCAATATTTTTTAAATCCACTTTTGATTTCTGGCTGAACCCAAAAACCGAAAACAGAATGAATAAAAGGAAAAAATGATATTTCATCAATTGTTGTTTTCTTCGTCGTCGTTATCGAAATACTCGAAAAGAAAATCATTGTACGGGAATCTGGAGATATGGATCTTCATCACCTCATCGTAGATCATTTTCTTCATTTCCGGGAAATTTTCTTTCGTAAGGGCAGAAATGAATACCGTTGGATATTTGGATTTGGCCATCCAGGTTTTCTTCCATTCATCCAGCGAAATATTTTTGCGGGTAGACGGCGTCAGATCATCCTCATCTTTTTTCTCATAACTGAAATCATCGATCTTGTTAAAGACCATGATCATTGGTTTCCTGTGTGCGTCAATATCCTGAAGAATCTGGTTAACGGATGCAATATGGTCTTCAAAGCTTTCGTGTGAAATATCCACGACATGAATCAGAAGATCTGCCTCACGTACCTCATCCAGAGTAGATTTGAAGGATTCTACCAGCTGGGTAGGAAGTTTCCTGATAAATCCTACCGTATCTGTCAGCAGAAACGGCAGATTCCCGATCACCACTTTTCTTACCGTGGTATCTAAGGTCGCAAACAGCTTATTTTCAGCAAAAACCTCTGATTTGGAAAGAGAATTCATCAGGGTAGATTTTCCCACGTTGGTATATCCTACCAGCGCCACACGAACTACTTTCCCTCTGTTGTTACGCTGGGTAGCCATCTGGCGGTCTATGGTCTTCAGTTTATCTTTCAGCAATGAAATCCTGTCCCGGATGATACGGCGGTCGGTTTCAATCTCCGTTTCCCCCGGACCTCTCATCCCGATTCCCCCCCGCTGTCTCTCAAGGTGGGTCCACATTCTGGTCAGCCTCGGAAGAAGGTATTCGTACTGGGCAAGTTCCACCTGGGTTCTTGCATAAGAAGTCTGCGCTCTCTGGGCAAAAATATCAAGAATAAGATTCGTACGGTCCAGGATTTTGACTTCCATTTCTCTCTCCAGGTTTTTCAGCTGTGAAGGAGAAAGTTCATCATCAAAAATAACCGTTCCTATTCCCTGTTCTTTTACATAATCTTTTATTTCCAGAGCTTTCCCACTCCCTACAAAAGTTTTGGAATCCGGCTGGGACAATTTCTGTGTGAATCTTTTTTCAACGGTAGCACCTGCCGTATAGGCCAGGAACTCCAACTCGTCCATATATTCTTTTAGCTTTTCCTCATCCTGGTCTTTGGTAACCAAACCTACCAAAACCGCCTTCTCATAATTATGTTCTTTCTTTTCTAGCATTAAATTCTATCTATGTTTGTGATTTTCACAAGATACCATTTTTCAGGAAAAAAAACAAAATCTATTTTCAAATACCTGAATTTTTATGTTAAATTCAATTCATAATATGTTTATTTTGCGAAAAACCATTAACTTTATGAAGTAATTTAATGGATATCAAACATATAATCCATTTATTTAAATAAAAACTAATCCTCAGCTCATGATCCCCCAAATCAGATGCATGATCATAGATCATGACGAACTGGACAGACTGGTTCTTCAGCATCATCTCAGGCAATATGAAAACATTGAAATTATAGCCTCTTTTGACTCCGCGGAAAAGGCAGTCCCTTATCTTGAATTTCCTATAGACCTTCTGATCACCGAGACCTGCTTAACAGGAATGAGCGGACTGGAATTCAGAAGATTAGCCCATAAAATACCCGCCTGTATTTTTACCGGTTCCCATCCTGAACTGGCCGTTACCGCTTTTGAGCTGAATGCAGTAGACTTCATCCCCAAGCCTCTGAAAACGGAACGCTTTCATGATTCTATTCAAAAGGTCTTTGATTTTTTCAGAATGAAAGAAAAATGTGAATGTTTCGATGCCATTCTTGGGGAAAGCTGTCTCAGAATAAAAGAAAACGGAACCATCTTCCAGATCAGAACAACAGATATCCTTTACCTGGAAGCCCTCAAAGATTATACCCGGATTGTCACCCATGAGAAAAAATACTGCATCCTGGATTCGCTGGGAAATCTTCTTCACAGAAATACATTTGATTCTTTTGTCAGAATTCACAGAAGCTATGCCATTCCCCGGTATCTCATCCGCGGAAAGAACAGCCATCAGGTAGAACTTGTTCACAACATTAAGCTTCCTATCGGCAGAACCTATAAAGACAACTTATCATTCTTTGATCTGTGAAAACTACTGAGTACCAATATTTTCATCCAAAAACAGCATTGGTCGATTTTTTTTGACGTTGGTCTATTTTCTCGGAATTCAGTTTTGATATACGGTAATTTAGTATTCCCTAAAAATGGGATTCAACCATCAATAACCACAAAACTGTTACCTATGAAAAGAACATCTATTTACTGTTTCTTTCTCCTCCTGTTTAGCCTTTCCGTCAGCAGAATTCAAGCCCAGTCGGCTGTTCTGGCGTCCGGAACAAACGTATCCGCCGGCAGCGGCTCTGTCTCCTACAGCATCGGGCAAACGGCTTACCTTTATAAAGGTCCCGGTTTTCAGGTCGCAGAAGGCGTTCAACAGGCTTACGAGATTACGACCCTCTCTACTGAAGGTTCTTCCTTAAAGCAGGAAGGCATCCTGCTATATCCTAATCCGGTTTCTGATTACCTCTACATAGATTTCACCTCTGAAAACTATCAGAATGCCGAATATCAGTTATTTGACCTTCAGGGTAAACTTGTCCGAAAAGATATGATCACACAGGTCAAATCTGAACTTAACTTTTCGTCTCTTCCCTCTACCGGATATATCATCCGGATCAGCCGCAACGGGGAACATCTTAAAACATTTAAAATCATCAAAAAATAAATACCATGAAAAAAATATTACTGTCTTTGGGAATCATGCTGGGCCTGTTTATGGGTCTGGCGCAGGCTCCTGAAAAAATGAGCTATCAGGCCGTAATGAGAAACGGCTCAGGCCAGCTTCTGACCAACCAGGCTGTTGCCGTAAAAGTAAGTATTCTGGAAGGATCACTTGCCGGAACACTGGTGTATTCCGAGAGACTTACCGGAAATACCAACATCAACGGGCTTCTCAGCCTGGAGATCGGTACTGGAACTGTTCTTTCGGGAACCTTTTCCACCATCAACTGGCCTTCCGGAAATTATTATCTGAAAACAGAAACAGATCCGGCCGGAGGGACTAATTATACCATTGCCGGAACCAGTCAGCTGCTGAGCGTTCCTTATGCCATGTATGCCAAATCCGCAGGCGGTGGCGGTGGCGGAAGTTTTACAATTCCTTACACCAATACGGTTAATAATGCCACAACTTTATTTTCACTGACTAATGACGGAGACGGGGCTTCTCTGGAAGGTATCAACAATACAACCACTTCAAGCATTTCCGCAGTACGGGGAATCGTGAACAGCACGGCTCCCGGCGGTTTTTCTTCCGGTGTACGGGGAATCAATAACGGATCCGGCGGACTGGGAGTTGGAGTCTGGGGAAGCCAGAACGGAAGCGGATGGGGTGTTTACGGCTCTACTCCCAACGGTTTAGGGGTGTACGGCAATGCGTCTGCCAACGGAACGGGAGTGTATGCCAACAGCAATACCGGAACAGGGCTTACCGCCACCAGCAACAACGGGATTCCGGCAAGCATTGCCATTTTCAACAATGCCAATAACAATAGTGTTCTTAATGCATCCAGTGTAGGAAACGGAACCGTAGTGAATGTAACGACTACCGGAAACGGAAAAGGAGTACTGAGTTCAACGGCAGCCGGTTTCAGTATTCAGGGGATTACAAGCTCCCAGACCTCGGCGGGAATTGTTGGTGATAATAATGGTGCCGGGGAAGCTATCGTAGGACGTACGACCAGTGATATTGCAGGAGCTGTCGTGGGACGTAATGACGGTGGCGGCTACGGAGTAAGAGGCTTTGTGGCTACCAGCACTACAGGAACAGGAATCGGGGTATACGGCCAGGTAGGACTCAATAACAGTACAGGACGCGCAGGAATGTTTGAAAATATGAATCAGACCAATCTTCAGAATACGCTTGAAGTAAAGACTATCGGAAATGGAAGTATTCCCGATAATACGCTTGGAAATGCAGCTTCATTTGTTGTAGACAATAATAACAGTGTTGCCGCAGCGGTAAGAGGTGAGGTAAAAACGATATTCGGAAACTTCGGGGCAGCCGGTGTTTTTGGGGTTTCTTCGGGAACGGGTGGTTTTGCAGGATTATTCCATGCCAGTAATCCAGCCGGAAACGGTGCGTCATTGGTTTCCATCAATGACGGTAACGGAAATGCGATTACAGCGAACGCCAGTAAAGACGGAAATGGTGTGGAAACCAATATTGACGGAGCCGGAAATGCCCTTTATGCCTGGGTTCCTTCTTTTGCCACAGGAAGAGCCGGAAAGTTCAATATTTTCAATGAAGACAATACGAGTGATGTAATTACGGTAACTACGGTAGGAAACGGAACAGCAGGAAACTTTAAAGTAGACCGTACTACAGGAACTTCGGCAGCTGTAAAGGCTGAAGTTAACTCCATGTTTGCCAATTTCGGAACAGCTGCTGTTTATGGAATTTCTTCCGGTACAGGAGGATATGCCGGATTATTCCATGCCAGTAATACCGCAGGAAATGGCCCGGCAGTACTGGCATTAACGGATGGAAACGGAAACGGGATCACAGCCAATGCCGGTGGAACAGGTGATGGTATCGAGGCTTCCTGTGACGGCTCAGGTAATGCAGTATCTGGTTTTATTCCCAATTTCGGAACGGGTAAGGCAGGGAGATTTTCCAATTTCAACGCCAGCAACGGACAGCCGGTGGTGCATGTAAGCACAAATGGTACCGGTTCCGGTTTACTGGTTAACCATACGGGACCTTCGGGAAATCTTGCAATCTTCCAGAGTGCGAATGCCAATGTAGCCAGAATCAACAAGGCAGGGCGGGGATACTTTAACGGAGGTACTCAGACCAATGGAGCTGACGTTGCAGAAGCATTTGATGTGGAAGGTTCTGTTTCCGAATATGAAATGGGAGATATTCTTGTGATTTCCACAACTACCGACCGTACAGTAGAGAAATCTTCAAAACCGTATTCTGATCTTGTAGCCGGAGTGTATGCCACCAAGCCGGGAGTGCTTCTTGCGGAAGAGCATATCGACTCTGATCTTTCCGATAAAGTTCCTATGGGAGTCATCGGGGTTATTCCTACGAAAGTATGTCTGGAAGGCGGCAAAATAAAAAGAGGAGATCTTCTGGTGACCTCTTCAAAAGCAGGAACAGCTATGAAGGCCAATCCTAAAAAGGTAAAAGTAGGCCAGGTAATCGGGAAAGCTCTTCAGGATTACAGCCGGAATGAGCCCGGAAAAATTCAGGTATTAGTCAATATTAAATAATAAACAATCATGAAATCAATATATATCACTCTATTTTTCCTGTTTGGGGTAAGCATTTATTCCCAGGAAAACAAACAGGTTCAGCAGGCAGAAGATCAGACCCTGACGGTAAAGCAGGCCAAAGAATTTGAAGCCACAATGATGAAGGAAGCTCAGGCTAATGCGGAAAAGAAACCGTCACAAACGGCTCTTGTTTCTGAGCAGGGTCTTGATTCCAAAAAGCTGGAGCAGAAACCCCAGACAGCTTCCGGACAGTCCGGAACGCTGCTGCCCAATACGGCAAGCCTTGAAGACATAAAAAGATCAATTCCCAACAGAAAGGTACCCCGTTCTGCCACTGTAAAACCAATATCCGGCAATACGACAGGCCTCCGCAGTCCTGCTACTTTGGCAGAGATCAGAAAGACAATTCCTAAAAACTGATAACCACACCCGGATTTTTCAACAAAAGCCCGCATTTTTGCGGGCTTTTTCTATGTTCAGCAATTTTATTCTTTCCGTTTAATCCCAATCGGCAGCTACAAATTTCATTGAGTTTCCGTTCTCATCGGATAAAGTAAGGAAATGTCCTTCCACTGAATATTTCGTCATAGTATCCAACTTGCGGCTGAAAGCTGTTTCCAGGTTCATATTCTGACAAGCCTTCAATGTGCTTACTCCGTTGGAAATTTTTACTTTTCCTTCCTTTTTAAATTCTGCAACAAACGACATGCTGTTGCATCCCATATAAGCGCTTCCCTGGATTTTTCCTTTTTTCATTTCCCCCGTCAGGTTAATTTCGGCTTTGTTCTGTATCATTTCCTCTTTGGTAAATCCATCAAAAGAAATCAGCATCCACTGTCTCTGAAGCTCTGTTTTTTTTTCCGGAACAGACGCACAGTTGATGACAATTCCCAGGAGCAAAATGCTAAAAAGTGATAATAGTATCTTTTTCATGCGGTTCTTCATCCCATTTTCATACCAATCCGGGACAGAATGTCGTAAAAATTAGTAAATTAGCGACACAAAAATTATTTTATAAAATGAAAAGACTATTTCTACTGTTCACTTTCCTGTTGGGCTTTGCCCAGATGAGGGCGGATGAGGGGATGTGGCTGTTAATGCTCATCAAAAGACTTAACGGGGTCGACATGCAAAAAGAAGGTTTGCATCTGACGCCTGACGAAATTTATTCTGTAAACAATTCCAGCTTAAAAGATGCGATCGTAAGTTTCGGTGGTTTCTGTACCGGTGAAATTGTTTCTGATAAAGGACTTATTTTCACCAACCACCACTGCGGTTACGGTGCTGTTGCGGCAGCTTCCACTCCGGAGAAAGATTACCTGAAGAATGGTTTCTGGGCTATGAAGCAAAAGGACGAATTCAACGCTAAAGATCTGTATGTAAGATTCTTAGTAAGAATGGATGATGCTACACAGCGAATCAACTCCAAGCTGAACAACAACATGACCGGTGCTGAAAGAAAAGCGGTTATTGACGCTGAAACGAAAGCCATCCAGTCAGAAAATTCTGAAAACGGAAAATATACGGTTGTAGTAAGAGATTTCTTCAACGGAAATGAATTTTACTATTTCGTATATCAGGATTATAAAGATATCAGATTAGTAGGGGCACCTCCTTCCTCATTAGGAAAATTCGGTGGAGATACCGATAACTGGGAATGGCCGAGACATACTGCAGACTTCACAGTTTTCAGAGTATATGCTGATGCAGCAGGAAATCCTGCTCAATATTCTCCAAGCAACGTTCCTCTGAAGCCTAAGCACTTCCTTCCGGTTTCTCTTAAAGGTTACAAGCCTGGTGATTTCTCTATGATCTTAGGATATCCGGGAAGAACCAACCGTTACCTGACTTCTTACGGAATTCAGCAAATGGTAAACAAAGATTATCCGGCCTGGGTAGAAGCTTCTAAAGTTGCCATGGATGTGATGAAGAAGTATATGGATAAAGACAAAGCGACTCAGCTTAACTATGCTTCTCAATATGCTTCTGTAGCCAACTACTGGAAAAACAGACAGGGAACGATTGATGCTGTTGAGAAAAACGGGACTATCGCTGACAAGCAAAAGATAGAAAACACGTACAGAACATGGTCTATGATTGCCGGAAACGAAGCATATGACGGTGTTTTAGAAGATATTGGAGCTTATTACAAGCAGGTTTCCGAAAGAAATGTAGAGAGAAACTATGCTTCTCAGTTCTCAAGAAATGCAAAATATATTTCTCTTGCTCTTCAGTTAGGATCTGCGCTTAAGACTTATGCTGCTCAGGATATGCAGGGAAGAATTGCTATGAAATCTAAAATTGAAGCAGCCATTAAAGAAACTTATGAGAACTTCAACCCTACTCTGGAAGGGGAAATGCTTACTGCGATGACCAGCCTTTACCAATCAAGAGTAAAGAATAAGGATATTGCTTCAGCTACTATTTTAGGACTGGATGCCAAGAATCTTTCCAACGTAGCTTTCTCTTCTATTTTCGCCAATAAAACTTCTGCAACAAACTTCATCCTGAACCCGGATGCCTTGAAGCTTGATGCTGATCCGCTTTGGAAAATTGCCAACGGAATTGTTGCAGACCAGAAAATGAACAATGACAGATATGTAGCTGTTGATGACAACTTTGCTAAAAAGAACCGTCTTTTCTTAGCAGGTCTGATGAAGGCTATGCCTGAGAAGAAATTCTATCCGGATGCTAACTCTACCATGAGACTTACTTACGGAACTGTAGATAAATTACCGATCAGAAACGACAGAAATTATTTCGGGGTTACTGATAACTATTATACGGATATGACCGGTCTTGTAGGAAAATACAAGAAAGGGGATGAAGAGTTTGATCTTCCTCAGAGAGTGATCGATCTTTACAACCTTAAAGATTTCGGACAGTATGCTGATGCGGCAGGATATATGCCTGTTAATTTCCTTTCCAACAATGATATTACCGGTGGTAACTCCGGTTCTCCGGTTATTGACGGAGACGGAAACCTTATCGGTATTGCATTCGACGGAAACAGCGAAGCATTAAGCGGTGATATCGTATTTGAGCCTGAATGGCAGAAGACCATCAACGTAGACGTACGTTTCGTTCTTTGGACTATTGACAAATACGCAGGGGCAAGAAGAATCGTTGATGAATTAAAGCTTGTAAGAGGAGAAAACACGCCTCCTGATACAAAGACTAAAAATTCAGGAACGACTGAAATGCCTAAGAAAACAAAAAAGAAAAAATAATCTCAGCTGATATTTTTTAAAACCGTGAAAGTAATTTTTCACGGTTTTTTTATTTTTGATTCAAATTCGATTTATTATTATGAAAACCAAAACCATTGAGTTTACCGCCTTCATCCTGCAAAACGGTGAAATAAATGCAGCGTTTGTAAAGTTTCCTTTTTCCGTGGAGGAAGTTTTTGGTAAGAAAGGACAAATTAAGATCAAAGCGGTATTTGATGGTACTGTAGAATATCGAGGCAGCCTGGCCAAAATGAATTCTGACGGTCATATTCTGGGACTTACCCAGGCTGTCCGTAAAGAGCTCGGAAAGTCTTTTGGGGATGAGGTACATGTTTCTCTCACCGAAGACAATGAAGAAAGAGTGGTTGAGATTGCAGATGATATCGCTTCTGCCTTTCATGAGCATCCTGAAGCAAAAGCGTTGTTCGATAAAATGAGCTATACGCACAAAAAGGAATATATCCGCTGGATTGAAGAGGCCAAAAAGCCTGAAACCCGGGAAAACAGAAAAGCGAAAATGATTCTGATGATCCTCAACGGAAAAAAGGGAATATAAAAACTGCCCAAAGCACAGGCTAGGGGCAGTCTAAAAAAGGAAATATCTTTTAACTATGCTGTCAGCACAGGCTTTGTAGGCTCAGTAGGCTGCGTAGGACCTGTACTTACTCCACAGGCACTTGCACATGCAGACACGGAAGAATATTCTCCTTTATATGTTCCATTGCAATAGCAGGCAAATCCACCCTGTACTGTTCTCATGTTGTCTCTTGTTAATTTTTTCAGATTTTTCATATTAATTAATTTTTTTATGATCCCTACTCTATCAGCTTTTCGGGCACCGCTTTAATTCTCTAAATATAGAAATAATTTCAATAAGAAATAATATTTTTTTAATTTAAATTCATATAATAATGTATAAAATCAATTAATTAACAAAATATTATTAATTATATTCTCAAATTAATTCCTTTAATAAAGAATTAGACTTTGTTTTGTATTATAGTTTTTATATCACCGAAGCATTAATTGTTATGGATTTTGTTGAGGTGAAACTGAAGACGAAGAAGTATAAACAGTCATGTCTCTCTCGTTCTTTAGCAAATATCGATCTGTACAGCGTCAAAAACTGACGTATTAAAAAAAATAATTCTTTTTTTTATTAAAGTAACGGTAAATAAAAAGCCAGGCAGAATGAACTGTCTGGCTTATTTAATTTAATAGAAAACTACGAAACAGGAAGTCCAAGATAGTTTAAATAAGCATCCAGCATTTTCTTATCAAATACCGGTTCTTTAATTCCGGAACCTTCCAGAAATTTAATGACATTGGAACAATCCCATATATACGTATTCTGATAAAGCTCAACGGTAGACAGTCCTTCGTGCATATTATCCCTGAAGAGACTGGTCAGCGGATAAAGTCTGTTTTTGCTGTCATCTTCCCATTGTTTTCTCCATTCTTTGTAAGGAAGGCTTTTCAGGGTAAACGGATAATATTTTTTCATCAATCCGAAGAAATCTTCTAAGGTAAGATTGGTTTCCGGACTTGCAATAAGGTTGAACTTTTTCCCTATTGCCTCTTTATTTCTGGTGATATGCGCCATAGATCTGGTCATATAATCTACAGTAATCAAGCCTTCCCTTAATTCTGTAAGAGCCGGGTAAGACCGGAATTCCACGCAGTTTTTCACCAATCCGGACCACCATTGATAAGGAGCACTCGCCCCTGTTTCGCTGTGACACATTGCATAGCCCAATCTATAGGTAATGAGCGGTAAACCTTCTTTTGCAGCTAAATCAGCTACAGCTTCCATTACCCATTTACTTCTTACATAGCCGATATCCTTGCTGACCGACATCAGATTCTGACCAATATCATCAGATTCCAGCATGACTGTTTTTCCCGTGAATAGATGTCCCCAGCTGTAAACTGATATGGTAGACAGTAAGGCAAGGCATTTTGTTCTTTCTGCACCCGCAAGTTTTATAATTTCCCTTAAGCCTTCTACATTGGGAGCTTTCATATAGGAATAAGGTTCTATAAAATTCACAGAACTTCCGGAATGATAAATCAGGTCTGTTTTTTCCGCCAGCATTTTGAATATCTCTTCTGAAAGTCCCAGCGATGGCTGTGCAAGATCTCCAATGACAGGAATAATTCTCTGTTTCTGATTTTCTTTCTGAGGAATAGCAAACTGTTTAAAGCAACGGTCTATTTTTTCTCGGGCATGAAAATCATCCTGAGCCCTTACCAGGCAGTATATATCCGCATCTGTTGTATCTAAAAGCTCCTGCAAAAGGTGAATGCCTACAAATCCGGTAACTCCGGTTAAGAATATCACTGACGGATTTTCCAGCTGCTGAGGATCAAAACCTCCGGCAAACACGGTTCCCGGAGCAAGATAAACATCCTGCTGCAATTCTACATAAGGTTCCACATCTTCTACGGGAACGGCTTCTCTTGCTTCTTTAGATCTGATGATCAAAACTTCTGAAAGCTGCTGCAATACCGGATACTGATAGATATCTCTCAGGTAGACTTTTACATCAAGTCTTCTCTCCAAAGCCACTGCCACGACGGCTACCAACAGTGAGTTTCCTCCAATATCAAAGAAGTTATCTGTTATATTGATCACGGGACGTTCCAGCTCCGAAGACCAGATATCTGCTATGATACGTTCAGTTTCATTGGTTGGCGGCTCAAAGGAAACCAGTTCTTTAGCTTCCTGATCAGCCAGATCTTTCAGATATTGGGTGTTGGTTTTACCGTTTGCTGTCAGAGGAATGCTGTCGATAAAAACAATCTGGGCAGGAATCATATATCCCGGAAGCTCTTCCTTCAACTGGTTTCTTACTGAGGCACTATTTTTTCCCGCCCCAGGCTTTGGAACAATAAAAGCGACAAGATATTTATTGCTTCCTGCGGTATCTTTTGTGATGACCACAGCTTCCTGAACGTCTTCCTGCCGGGCAAGAGTACGTTCCACCTCTCCCAGTTCCACCCGGAAACCACGGATTTTCACCTGGTTATCCGCTCTTGACAGGAATTCGATGTCTCCATCCGGAAGCCATCTTACCAGATCTCCGGTGCGGTATAATTTTTCTTCTTTTATAAAAGGATTGGTGATGAATTTTTCAGCGGTGAGCTCTTCATTATTCAGGTAACCCTTAGCCAGGAGATCTCCGGCAATGTATAATTCACCGACAGCTCCTACCGGCATCAGTTCCATGTTTTCATTTAAAACATAGGCCTTGGCATTTGCTATGGGTTTTCCTATTGAGGACACATATTTTCCTCCAACATCTTTAACTTTTCTGAAGGTTGCATATACTGTACATTCGGTAGGACCATAATAATCGACCAGTTCATAGCTTAATTCCGTGGTGAGTACCGGCTTCAGCTTTTCGCCTCCTGTAAAGAGGTATTTCAGCTTCAGATCAGTATAATTCCGGGTATGCTCCACTACCGCAGGCGCCAGAACAGAAGGAACGAAGCCATGGGTAATCCGGTTTCTTCTGTAATAATCTACCAAAGCGGAAGCCGCTGTTCTCTCTTCATTTTCTGCCATGAAAACGGTTGCTCCGGAAGTAAGGGCAGACCAGATTTCCCATACGGAAATATCGAAGGCCAGTCCTGCGACAATGGTCAGCCGTGAGGTATGATCTACATGAAAATGGTGGTTGTGCCATGTTACCAGATGCTGAATCGCCTGATGGGTTATCATTACTCCTTTAGGCTTCCCGGTAGATCCTGAAGTATAAATGGTATAGGCCAGTGCATTCCGGTGAATTTCAGTTCCCGGTTGTTCAGAAGAATAGGATTCAAAATCCTTTATTGTATTCAAATGAAATATTTCCGTTTTTTCATTTTCCGGTAAAAGCCCGCCAAGATGAGAATTGGTGATGATCATTTCTGCGGAAGTATCTGAAAGAATATATTCCACTCTTTTCGCCGGATATGCCGGATCTATAGGAACATAGGCAGCTCCTGTCTTCAGAATTCCAAGAATGGCTACGGCCCATTCAAGGGAACGGTCAAGCCATACGGGAACAAATTTACCTTCTTTTATTCCTTTACTGATTAACTGATTGGCAAGCTGATTACTTTCCAGGTCCAGTTCTTTATACGTGATGGTCTGATCCTGAAATACCACTGCCATATGGTCAGGATAACGTTCAGCCTGCTTTCTGAAAAGGGAAACCAGGGTTTCTTCCTGTTTGTAATCCCAGCCGGTTTTATTGAAGTCATTTAAAAGTTTTTCTCTGTCTCCTGAAGACAACAATACGGCGGTGCCCAATGAGTGATTTTCTAATGTTGGTGTAGAGTTTGACATAATAATAATGTAATTAGGTTAAAAGTTTATTATATTTCCATCTTCTGTAAGCACACCTATATACCTGCAATCATCTGTAAATATTAACATTACTTCTGTTTTTATTTTTCAATAACAGAATGCAGGAAATAAGCACAGCTGACGGAAGTCAATGTGGTATGAGACAGATAATCAGGTAAACGGTAACTGAAGAGGAAGGCAGATGATCTGTTCGGGCGAACAGAACTATAAATAAGGAAAAGTCCTATTTATTACTTACAAGAAAAAGGTAAAAAGAGGTTTATTCTCTTTCTTTTGTGATTGATAATTTGAATGTCATAATGTAATATTTTTAATAAATTGGCAATCAAATTTAACATAATATTTAAAATACAATGTTACATAATTACAATATTATCTCTCAAAAGGGATTTAAAATATATAAAATCTTGGACTGAGTTTTAATGGATGGATGATGGAAGCATGGTGATGGAAGTTACTTTCGGTTATCAATAATAATACGCCCCCATGTTATTCAATTATCTGAATAAAGAGAACGAAGTATCCTATATGACCTCCATAACCTCCCTCTTCCAGCACCCAGCATCCAAACATCAAATCATCCATTCCAGAATTCACGGTCTAAACTCCGATACTGTATTGCTTCAGAAATATGATGGGAAAGGATATTTTCGGATGCTTCCAGGTCAGCGATGGTACGTGCTACTTTCAGAATCCTGTCGTATGCTCTTGCTGAAAGGTTGAGTTTTTCCATAGCCAGTTTTATAAGGTTGAAAGATGTTTCATCCAGTTCGCAGAATGCTTCAATTTCCCGCGGTCCGATCTGTGCGTTACTGCTGATATTAAGGTTTTGATATCTTTCATTCTGAATTTCTCTTGCCTTCAGCACCCGCTCCCGGATTTCTTTACTTTTTTCGCCCTTTCTCTTTTCGGAAAGCTGCTCAAATTCCACTTTCTGAACTTCAATATGAATATCAATCCGGTCTAAAAGCGGTCCGGAAAGTTTACTCATATACCGCTGCATTTCATAAACGGAAGAGGTATTGTTGGGATCATCGGGAAAGAAACCACTCGGACTGGGATTCATGGAAGCCACCAGCATAAAGCTTGCGGGATAATTTACCGTAAACCGGGCCCTTGAAATGGTTACTTCACGGTCTTCCAAAGGCTGCCGCATCACTTCAAGCACTGTCCGCTTGAATTCAGGCATTTCATCCAGAAATAAAACGCCGTTGTGAGCCAGTGAGATTTCTCCGGGCTGCGGATAGCTTCCCCCATGTATATTTGCAAAGTAAATGCAAAATACAATGGAGAAATTGCCCATATTCGCACTTACTTTGTATATTTTTTCGCAAAGTACGTGCGACCAATTTTAAATTCTTATCTTAGATGGTACCAATCATACAAAATAAGGTGAGAAAAATTGGCTTAAAACATAGCTCACTATCTGGAAGCTTTTTCAGTGCTAAAACCAATAAAGAGGTTCAGTTTGAATCCTCTCTGGAAAGAGATTTTATATTTCTACTTGAGATGGATTGGATTATTGAATCTTATCATGAGCAGCCAGTTACTATATATTACTCAGACTCTGAAGGAAAACAACGTTCTTACACTCCTGACTTTTTATTTTATTGGCACTATCGGTTTGCGTCCAATGGAGCAAAACCATTACTTGTCGAAATAAAATATAAAGAAGATCTAGGAAAGAACTCGGTGATTTATCAACCCAAATTCAAAGCCGCTGAGGAATTTTGTGAAACGAATGGTTATGAATTTAAAGTTCTTACTGAAGAGGATATCAGAACTGAATATCTTGAAAATTGTAAATTCTTATACAGATATAAGAAGAATACTTTTGATCATCAACATCCGGACATACAGCTCATCCTAAAAACCATGTGTGATTTGCAATGTACAACACCAAGAGAGCTTATTCAGGTTTGTGCAAGAGATAAATATAAACAGATGGAACTCATATATTACATGTGGTATATGGTTTCAATAAATATCATCAGGTGTATTTGGGAGCAACCACTAACAATGGATTCTGCAATTTGGCTTGATGAGCTATATGAAAATTCTTATCCAAAATGAAACAGGAAATTTTTTATCTGAATGTTGGTCAGCAAATAACTTATAATGATATTCCATGTATTATCATTAGAAATATTGATATTAAGCGTGTAAGTATTGAGGAAATAGAAAGCGGTATAATACATACGGTTAATATCGGTGACATCTCTCCCGCTGATCCTCAACAGGAATCTAATAATAGAGATATGCTTGATTTTACAGATAAAGAATGGAAAAAGGCGCAGGAAAGATTTCAGATTATCCGTCCGGTTCTTGAGAATCGAGGAGACTTAAAAATTGTTGAAAGAGCAGCAAAAGAAGCTAAAGTTGATAAAGCAACTATTTATAGATGGATTAGCCGTTATGAACAAACTGGAAGCATAGGTTCAATACTTGGTAAAAAGAAAAACGGTGGCCGGGGGAAATCACGACTATCTCCAGAGCAAGAAGAAATAATAAAGAAATGTATTACCGAAATATACTTAACTTCCCTTAGGAAATCTATCAATTATCTTATTAGAGCGATTGCGTTTGAATGTAATAAATTGGGTATACAAATGCCACACTCTACGACCATAAGAAGACGAATCAATGAAATTTCAGAAGAGGAAAAGGTAAAGCAACGTTATGGCAAAAAAGTTTCTGATAATAAATTCAGACCAATTCGTGGAAATTTTCCGCATGCCCATTATCCATTATCAGTTGTACAGATTGACCATACCCCTGTAGACATAATACTCGTCGATGAAATATTTCGTCAACCTTTTAACAAACCATATTTAACTGTTGCCATTGATGTTTACAGCCGAATGATTTTAGGAATCAATATTTCATTTGACCCACCGGGAGCCATGGGAACTGGACTCTGTATTTCAAATGCCATTTTAGGAAAGGAAACATATCTTCACAAGCTGGGGGTTGAGGGCTCATGGGGATGCTGGGGAGTAATGGAGACTATTCACGTTGATAATGCCAAGGAATTCAGAGGAATTATGCTTAAAAAAGCATGTGAAAATTATGGAATTAATCTTGAATTCCGCCCTGTTGCAACTCCCCATTATGGAGGACATATCGAAAGATTCCTAGGTTCATTTTCAAAAGCCGTACATGATCTTCCAGGCACAACATTCTCAAACATTCAGGAACGTTCAACTTATAAATCTGAAAAACACGCTTCATTCACATTGGCGGAGTTTGAGAAATGGATGGTCACTTATATAGTCAATGTGTATCATAAAACTGTACATTCAGGAATTGGAATGACTCCTGAAGAAAAATATATTGATGGAATATTTGGCAATAATGAAACGAAAGGCATGGGATTACCCCCACGTTTTCATGATGAAAGAAAGGTCAGGCTGGATTTTATGCCTTATTTAGAGCGAACAATTCAGGCATCAGGAATTGTTATAGATCATATACATTATTACGATGAAGTTCTAAGAAAATATATTAACGTTCCCAATAAAAGTAAGAACTTAAGAAAATATTCTTTTAGAAGAAATCCCAAGGACATCAGTGTCATTTATTTCTTTGATCCTGATCTTAATGAATATTTTGAGATACCTTATAGAGATACCCGTTACCCTCCTATGTCAGTGTGGGAATATAGAGCTGCAGTAAAAAAATGGAAAGAGGATAATACCGGAATTATTAATGAGGCGCATATATTTGAAAGCTATAAAAAGCTGGAAGAAATTGAGTTAAAAGCCATTAAGGCAACAAAAAAACTCTCCAAAAATTCCAGAAGGATGATAACAAAAGAATTTATGGGCAAAGAAGTATTCCTGGAAGATATTACAAAAATTAATAATGAATTGGAATTATCCAGAGCAAGTAAAAGCCAAAATTTGGAAACCGGAGAGATTAACTTTGAAAACGAATTAAAATTAAAACCATTTGAAAACTTAGATGATGAAGCATTTGACAACTAAAACCAAAGAACTTGTTTTAAGTGGAAGCTTAGAAGAAAAAATCTTTCATTTAAGAAAACAAAAATGGATTCCTTATCCTAATGCTGATAAAATATTAGCAAAACTTGAAGACCTTAAGGGTTATCCAACTGTAGATAGAGTGAATAATTTATTGATTGTTGGAGAAACAAATAATGGAAAAACAGCATTGATTAATAGATTCTATAAAAAAAACAATCCATACATCCGAGAAGGAGAATATGATAGTGTTATCGCTCCTGTGCTTGTTGTACAAGCTCCATCAGAACCTGATAAAAAAAGTTTTTACAATAGAATTCTGCAAATACTTAATGCACCAATAATAAAGAGCGAAAGTCCTGATACCAAGCAAAGAAGAGTTATTTCATTGTTTAAAAAGCTGGAAGTAAAAATAATTATCATTGATGAAATACATCATGTTCTTGCCGGAAGCCCTCTTAAACAACGAGTATTCCTGAATGATTTAAAAGAACTCAGTAATGAATTGAAAATTCCAATCATATGTGTTGGAATTCGTGATGCATTTAATGTCATTCAATCGGATGCCCAACTCGCCAATAGGTTTGAAACAGTAACATTGGAAAGATGGAAAATGAATGAGGCATACTTACAGTTCCTAGTAAACTACGAAGCCCTTCTTCCTCTTGAAAAGCCATCATATCTTGCTGAGAATTCAATAGCTTCAAAAATACTGGCAATGTCAGATGGGTTAGTTGGTGAAATCTGTACTATCCTGATAAGATCTGCAGAACTTGCACTGAAAAGTGGTTTAAACAAAATTGATCATAAAATCTTGGATAATATCGAATATGTTTCCCCTGAAGACAGAAAGAAAGTCCTCAGAAGAGCTAATTTATAATGCCATACATCCATACATTAAATAAAAATATATGGGCACATTATATTCCACCATATCAGGATGAATTGTTCACAAGCTGGTTTCTTAGACTTTCGCAAGCCCATGAAGTAAAAAGCCATTCGTTTGGAAAATATTATTTTAAAGATCAACAATTCTGGAACCGAGATGTAGATAACATGCCTACAGATTACTTAAAAAAAGTAATATTTGATAATTCACCTTTGGAGTATACTGCCATTAACAATCTATTTTTAAGTAATTATCAAAGTATGTTATTTGAAAATCACAATCCAAACGGTTTTACCTCTGGAATACTTCCATTAGGCATTGCTCATAGAAAGCGTAAGAATAATGGACTTTTATATTGTCCAATATGCTTAAAAAAAAAGCTTATTACAAAAAACAATGGAGGTTATTAATTTCTTATGTATGCTGTGATTGTGAAGTTCTTTTACGAGATTGCTGCACCAAATGTTATAATCCTATAACTTTTCACCGATTAGAACAGGGTAATAAAAAAATAATCAAGATTCAATCACTAAATTTATGCTCGTTTTGTGATTATGATTTAACTCAAGATTTTGATAAGGCAAACAAAAATCAAATTGCAAATCAGATAAAAATATACCAAATATTAGAACAAGGATATTCTAAGAATATGCATTACAGTTTCTCTTACTTCTACCTCCTTCAAAATATCATGACTCTTTTATCACGAAAACATCAAGTTTGGGGAAGGCTACGAGAGGCATGTGAATTTGAATTTGGTACTCTGCCAGAAATAAATAAAAATTTTACAACCTGGTCTATTGAAGATCGTATTCCTATTTTCGAAATAGCATGTAAAATCATTAAAGATTATTCTTTTCTAAGATACCTGATTATCACTTATAACCTTAGACTAAGTGAATTTAAAAAGGATCATATACTTCCATATTCATTTGAAGCAATATTCAAAAATATTTAATTATAACAAACTCGATTTTTATATAGACGAATATCATGATATTATATAGCTGAACATACATTCAAAGCACTCCAATCTAAAAAATATAATATTCGCAATAAATATTATGAATATTATGAATATTACATAAAAACTAACTCAACTAACCGTACATACCAAGTATTTACACGGTTAAACGTGAAATTTGCAATTTGAAAGAAAATATTTATATTTGCGTTTATGACTTAAAAAAAGAGAATCTATTAGAAAGGAGAAATAAAAAATCCGTTAGTACCTTCGAAATACAATAACGGACTTATAGCTTAGTAAAATATTGGTAAAGGAAATTCTTTTATCCGATCCCTTATTTTCTATAGCAAATATAAAAATTTATTAATTAATAATGAAATATATTATGCTGAAATTACAAGAAATTTTACAAAAAAAATGCAGCTTGTTTAAGTTGAAAAACCCATTTGGCTGTACATTAAAAAAACAAATAAACAAAAACAGTTTACATCCTAATTATCAGATCACTACAAAACCTAATCCTGTACTAACATCTACTGAAATTTCAACAGAAAAACAGATATTAGATTTATTGAAATTTAAGAATAAATTCCTATCTGAAAATGAGATTTTAGGTTACCTCTCAGCCACGATAAATGAAGAAAAATTTTGTCAGAAAAAGATAATTTTCTGCCTGGAAAAACTTGAAAAAGAAAAAAGGATTTATGAATATCGAATCCCGAAAACGAATAAATCACTTTGGGGTCAGGCGTATTGGCTAGATCAAAATATGCTTCCTAAAAAAGCATATATTAATAATCAAAAATACAGAGATGCTATAAGGGAATATAAACGTCAATGTAATTTAGCCTAATCAAATAAAATAATATTAATAATTATGGATTTCCAGTTCGACATTGCTCCTGGTACTGAAGGAGTATACAAAATTACCAACTTCCCGTATTGGTTCAAAAATGCCAATGATGAAATATACACAAAAATAGAATTTGCCCATATTATATATGAGCGTGAGAATAACTTTATGGTTGAAAAAATACAATCCTACCATGATGATGAATTTAATATTGAGACATTAATTGATTTAAAAATTGGGGATAAATTCGATATCAAACTCGATGATGGTAATAAAAAAAGGATAAAAAGGATAAAAACAAAAAAAAAATATCAACAGACAGTTTGGGTGGATAGTTATGAAAATATGCGTTTCCAAAAAGTAGAAGATGATCAGAACCCTATTTTTTCAGCAGGCTCCTTAGGTACAAGATATTACCAGATAGAAAAGGAATATAAAGATGGACCTCCTATAACGATCATTATTCCATCTGTTGTTATTGCCCAAGCATTTTATCTGGTAAACTCATTGATCATTAAAAATCTATTTAGAGCAGGTTTTGAGGAATTAACAGAAATTGTTAAATGGGAAACAAAAAATGAAGATAATCTTGTTATAGGGGAAGTATCATTGAAAAAACATGGAACTGAGAATATAAAATCAATGGCTAAATCATTGGCATTCTTTTTATTTTCAAAAGATAACCACCTGTGGAACAACCTACTTAAAATGCAAAGCAATTTATATCATAAAATATTAAATAACTCTGAAAAGAACAATTATAATTTTTTAATTCCCATAAAGGAAAAGCTACATCTGACTATAAATGGCAACTATATTAATACACCGAAAAAGACTTTCTTCCTTGCCAATGAAATTGTAAAGGTGAAATCGGAGAATAATTTTGACGACCTTTATGAAACTGACTATATAAGGTTCATTGATTATTATAACTCATCTAATACCCTAGCCGAGAATCCAAAAGATTCTACAGGTAAAAGATCAAAAAAAAGCAATAAGAATAAAAAAACAACCATTACAAAAGATGGTGTTAATTCTGAATTAGCAGAAAATTTTACTGAATCAGGAATTGATGTTCTAAGCGATATCGTAAAACTTTCCATTGACAGTAAGGCTAGCAAATCTAAATCCGGAGGAAAGCCCATCATTCCAAATAGTACTCCTTATGGAACATTCGATGATAAACAACCAGATCCAGGTTCTAAGTCAGGAGGAACTAGCGGTGGAAAGAGAACACCCAACAGGAATCAAAAAAATGTAATTTTCCATATTATATACTCTATAGTAGACAAACTAAAACATCATTTCACTGTCAGTGAACACATTACAAAAAATAATGAAATTATAGTTTTTAAAGTCTCTTATAAAGATAAATATGCTTTCTTAATGGATGATGACTTCCATCAACGTATTCAACTTATATACACTGCTGATTTAAATGATGTTGCAGTACCACAAATCAATGAGCTTTTAAATGTAGCGGAGGATAATGGTTATAACTGGAAAAAAGTGAGAACAAGTGAAAAGTCTACAGGTTTTTTATTTGCTCAACCTACAAATTATAATCGTGGTGGAACTCGTATTGTAAAAAAAATAAAAAATGATGATGGTACTCAGAATCAGGAAAAAATATCAGATTTGTGTTATCTTAATATTTTAAACAAAATACAAAGTCTATTCACCTACTCTCAATGATTTTTGCTACAAATCAAGAGCCATACGTTATGAAGCAAAAAACCCTTACTTTTTGGTGTAAGGATTTTTTGAATAGATGACAAAAAAGTTTAATTGATGACATTTAAAATTAGTTCAAATCTCCCTTTACTAGCCTTTCATATATATCTTCCAACTCCTTACTAATTACATCAATTTTTCCCGGATCTAAATCTTTCTCGATCATAACCTTAACTGAAGCAGTAATTGTATTCCATGCGATCTTAGGATTACTAAAATCACTAATAGGTTTTGCTTGATATGGCAAAGCAGAAAATTTTTGAAGATTATACGGTTCTTCTCTTTGCCAATCATAAAATTCTAAAATCACAGGAATAATTTTTATATTTTCGTTATTATTATATCTATCAATTGCTGTTTTTATCTCCTTTTCAATAATATAAATAGTATTATAGAAATATTCACTTATCATAAAAAATATTATATCTGCTTCTTTAAACTCTTGTTTAATTTTTTCATCCCAAACATCAGCAGGGTTCATGAGGCTACAATACCAAGGATCTTCTATAAAGCCATTAGCAATCAATGGCTGTAAGTATCTTTTCAAAGTATGCACATGAACTAAATCTTTTTTAGAATATGATATAACAACCTTTTTTTTCTTTACGGGAATTTTTATAAACTGTATATAATCCTTTAATTTAAAAAGCTTTTTGGGCTTCATTTTCAAAGGTTCAGAAAGCTTCTTCTCAGAAAAAATGTGCTTTCCAATTTTAGCGTTTTGCTCTAACACATCAATAGAGATATAATCATTCCCATCTATGGTAACCATTTCTTCAAATTTGTATCCTTCATTAATTTTTCTAATATATTCAAGTACTTCATCTATGAATGTGTGTTTTTCCGTTTGAGACAAATGATATATATCAATGCAAGCATTACCCTCTTCATTTCCTAAATAAAATTTTATCATTACAATTTCATCTGTGTTTGGATTTTTAAGTATTAACCCATCTTTCCAGTAATAAAAAATATCTTTATTTATCCTAGATGCAAAAAGATTTCCATAATGCTGAAAAATACTTAAGATAACATTTTTATGAATAAAGCCTTTGTATTCAAATCTTCTATAACAAATTTGATTATCATTTAGAAATAAATTTATTTTCCCATCAGGAAGCCTTGGTAAATAAAGTGGAGCAATATAATTATCTAAATAAGGATGTTTAAAAATAATTTTAAATTCCACCATTACTAATATCAAATCATCAATTTCACTATCATCCTTCCCTAAAACTTTTACAACGTAATCCCTTCCAAACTCTCCATCCATATCCATAAGCTTTTCAAGAACTCTATGTACATTTTCAATCATCCAATCTTTATCTATGTAAATTTTTTCTCCCGAGATCCCATTTTTATATAGTACTATGCCTACATGATTGAGATATTTAAGTAAAGTTTGTGTCTGAGAAGTGTTTATAGGATCTTTTAGTACTGTATTACAGTGGTCCATAAATTCGGCAAAAGACAACACAGGTCTTCCTTGATAAATAGAAATACTATTTTTTATCTCTTCATAAAATTTTGGAAGAACAGCTCCTAAAATATTCATTTTATTAAGCATTTCTAAAAATAAATTATCAAAATGATCCAAATTTCTTTTGGGCTTAAGAGAGATATTTATATTATCATAAATAAATGAGTAATCTTTTTTAAGACTCTTGCTATCTAAAAAAAGAATTTTACTAGCATCTTCGACTTTGTTTTGTATTATAAGAAGTTGACTATCATAAGTTATTTCTCTTTTTATTTGAAATTCAAAATTGTCTGCTTCAACTCCTTTTGTATAAAATTCTATTGAATCAAGCCAATATTTTATAGGATAATCTTGAGTCTCTATCTCTATTTCTCTATTATTTCTTGCTTTTTGGATAACTTTTCGAGAGTTTAAATTATTTGTCTGTGCATCCCAGATAAGAATGTAGATAGTATTTGTGCTATAAAATAAATGATGAGTATCGTGGTAGTAATCATGTCCACCAAAATCAAATATATGTAAAAGAGCTTCATCTCCTATTGTATCAACTAGGTATTTGCTTTTAATAATCTTCTCATCCATCCATAGAGTGGGAAGATGCTCTTTTTCAAGGTCTTTTTCTTTATCTAAATATTTGACTAATGTAGATTTGCCAACTTCACTGTTACCTACCAATATAATTTTAATATCCTTGTTAACATACTGGCCCCTTTTCTTTATGTCATCTAAAACACTTAAAACGGCATCTTTACCTAAATTAATAATTTCCATTGGAGGAAACTCCAATGGATTTTTAGCAATATTTAAGGTTGCTACTTCCCACTTGTCATTGCTTATCCCTATATGCTCAATAATTCTAGTAATTGATCTAAGGTCTTTTATATAATTATTGTGCAAGTCTATTGTTTCGATATTTTTAAGATTACTGATGAAATCTAATTTTTTAATTTTGTTATTGCTTATATATAACTCCTTAAGATTTTTTAAATTATTTAAATCCTCAACTCTTACTATTTCATTATTATTTAAATGAACACTTTTAAGCTCAGTTAATTTATTTAGCCCCACAATATTTTTTAACATATTGTTACTAAGGTTTAAATATTCAAGTTTATTTAGTTTTGTTATGGTAACTAGAGAAGAAATCCCCCATCGATTCCAATCTTTTCGATCATATTCATTCCAATCTCCTCCACAAATCAATACTTTTAACTGTGTCAAATTACATATGAATTCTGGCAGAAATCGGATCTTATTAGGGTTTCCATGATTTAAGCTTGTGAGCTTTCTCCATTTTCCACTCTTATATTCGGCCCATTCATTGCTTAAAATCAGTCTTTCAATATGAGTACATTCGGAGAGTTCTGGAATTATTGTTAAATCTGTTAAGCCGCACTTTCCCAAATCTAAAACCTTGGATTTAGTACTTAAACACTGTTGGATTAAAAAACTAAGTCTTTTTAAATCTGTGTAACCAATATTCTCTTCAAAGGGAAAATCACTTTTTGAATTCGTATCATCCCAAATTGCTTTTATAAAAGGCAAATATAGAATTCTAGTACAAGTGGCACCAAAGTTTTCATAATTTCTTGGTTGAATATCTAATTTATGAAAAAGACTTAAAATTCTATCATCAAAATCATGTCCATATATTTCATTTGGAAAAAATAGCTCAAAGACTTTCTTTCTGTGTCTATCTGATAACATTGTTAGTCTATAACCATAATTTTCTAAGTAATAAAAAGCATTTTTAATGCTTAAACTTAAGGTGTTAAAATTATTATTAGCTTTTTTAAATTTGATGAAATTTATAAACCAATCATCTTGTCTAACTGCTGATTTAGCTAATGTTCTTTTATCAGGATACTCATTCCATATGTTTTTATGATATGCATTATAGTCTATATAAGCAACTAACTCACCACAAAGAGTGGTAAATTTTGTTTGTTTTTCCAATAAATTGGAATTTACAAAATCTCTAAATTTTAATCCCGAATCTTTAAAATTTTCCAAAACGTCTTCATAAAAATATTCGTTAGCTTCATAATTCAAAAATTCTATATACTTATTAACTGCGAATTTGTAGTAAAATTCACTTGCATACAGTATAGGCTCAATAAATTCATGTCTACGAATTTTGGGAATCTCCGCCTCAAGAACTAACTGACTACTAGGTTTATTTATTTCAAATACAGAATTTCTAACAAAATCAAAGATTTCATCATCTAAAGAGCAAAAAATTAGATTAATTGTTTTAGCGTATTTATTCTCATAGAATGCGGAACGCATAATATTGACACTTTGAAAAGGCTGAATATTCTTATTCTCAATCTCTAGTATAGGAATTGCTATCTTTTTAACATCTTTTAGTTCAAAAGCTTTTTCCGCAAGCTTTTTCGCTATACTTCTAATTAAATAATAACAACCATCATATTCATCAGATATACAAGCAATTGCAACATGTTTGCCACCTAACTTCTCTGATAATATCTTTAAATCTCCTATCTTATATCCTTCATATTGCCGCAAATTTTGTAAAATCTCAAATTTTTCTAATCTAGACTTTAAATTATTTAAAATTTTACCTTCAGTTGAAATTGGAATAACAATTAAATCACAATCAATAGTAAACAGATCCTCGTTCAAAAAATCATTCATAGTTATAGTTCTTTTTTATTCAAGAAATATAGAATTAAAATAATTTTTGTGCAATCTGAAAGTCTCATTAAAATCTTCATTTGTTTTTTCTTGAGACATCTTAATTTCAGTTATTTTAATTCGACCATACACTCCTTCATTGGTATTTATTAAAACATCGCTTAGTTGTTTTTACCTTAATACTAAATAAAATTTAAGTCAGCTTCAATTATATCTCTAACACTTACTATATATTGAAAATTGTAGATTCCAAAATGATAAAAAAAAGCTCAAAAATAAAGTTTGATTTTAGCCTGGAACCTATAATAAAGTTTGAAAAATTAATTTTATTCGTTGTAAATTTAATGGTCTAATTAGACTTGGATAGTTTGAGATTGACATTTTTATGATTGTATTTCTCCAAATTTCAATATATTATACTCTATTTACAAAAAAATGTTGTTGAATATAATTACCATAACATTATACTTTACACACTATAAGGATAATTGTGTACATTTGACCACAATAAACTTAACTGAGTTTAAAGACTCGGAATAACCTAAAAGACTAATATGGCAAAAGAATATAGAATTTTTATAAGTCACTCTTGGGCTTACCATACTGATTTGGAAGCATTACGAAATCTGTTAAACTCGAGAGGATATTTCAATGTAGAATTTACAGAATCTTCAAAAGATGTTCCTATTAATTCAACAAATTCAGTATATATTAAGTCACAATTAAAAAGCAAAATTTTATCTTCAGACATAGTTTTAGCTATGGCTGGTATATATGCGTCTCACAGCGAATGGATGATTTGGGAGTTAGAAACGGCAAGAGATTATAGTATTCCAATTATAGGTATTATTCCAAGAGGTCAAGAAAGAATATCTCAAGAAGTATATTCTAGATCAAAAATTGATATTAGATGGAATACTGAAGCTATAGTTGATGCCATTAGAACTTATTCCAGGTAAATTTATGGCTCACAAATGCTTCATATCTTTTAAAACAAAAGATATAGGATATAAAACTTTCATACATGACCATCTTAATGTGGATATGATAGATAAATCTCTACATGATCCTATCAACTCTAATGATGAAGACTATATTATGAGAAAGATAAGAGAAAACTATTTATCAGATTCAACAGTTACAATATTCTTAATTGGAGATAGATCTGCTGAAAATTCACTGTATGAAGATCAATGTTTTATTAAAAGAGAACTACAATCATCTTTATATGATGGCATTGGGAATACGAAAAATGGAATATTAGGAGTAGTATTACCTTCAATGATTGAAAAAATTTTTCCTAAATCAAATAATATCTGCAGTGTCTGCGGCCGAATTCATACTATTGTTAAAATAAACAATGACACTGTAATAAAAGAGTTTGTGTATAACTACTACATTCCTAATGACAAATGTTCTTGGGAAGAAGATGATCGCTATTGTGTTTTGACCACTTGGGAGAACTTTTGTAATAATCCTAATTACTATATTGATATGGCTTTCCTAAAAAGAACTCATTCAATTTCTGCTAAGACAAAAGTCAAACCTTAATGTAATATTATACTTTCTAAATTATTATATTACAAAAGACCTTTAAACTTATTAAACATGAGAATTGTAACAATTTACATTCTTAGAAAGCTGGTAAAAATGACTGTAAATACTATTAACATATATTTATATTTAAAATGATAAAAAAGGGGTTTAATAAAGCGAACATATATGAAGATTTAACTTGGTTAATAAAATCAATCGATGATAAAACTATAGAAAAAAGACCTTGCATTTTTTTAAGTCATAAAAGAGAAGATAAACCTGCCTGCAAAAAAATTGCTAATTATTTAAAAGATGCGGGAATCGATTATTACCTAGATGAGGATGATAAAGAATTACAGCTTGCCACAACAAATAATGATCCCGAAAAGATTACAAGCTCTATTAAAAAAGGAATTAAAAAGAGCACCCATATGTTAGTTGTTATCTCTGAAAAAACTTACAAATCACAATGGGTTCCCTTTGAAGTAGGCTATGGGCATGCAGCAATTTTAGATAAGTATGATACACAAAATAATGAAAATAAGATAAGGTTAGGAATTCTAACCTTAAAAGATCTTTCCGAAAAGAAATTACCTGATTACCTACAGGTAGGATATCTAATTAGGGGTATAAAATCTATTAATAAATATATATCTGAAATTTCTGCTGAGTCTGAAAATAGAATGATTAAAGAAACAAGAATTTTTTCTAATACAAAACTTTATCATCCCCTAGATAATGTTCTTAATTACAAATTATGATCTACACTTTAGGACCTAATTTTTCCGCTATTGAAGCAATTATTGCCTGAATATAGATGCCTTCATTTGCAGAGTAAACACCTCCCTTATCATTTAAACATTTCATTTCATCCCCTCCTGCATGGTGTAATCCTAAAAGCATCCAAGTTCTATTAAATATAGGACTACCAGAACTTCCATTATCAGTAGGCGTACGATAATGGATTAATGGATCCTGATGGTCTAGTAAATGATTATCTTGAAAAGAAAGTTGTAATGTACCTCCTCTAGGATGTCCTATTATATATACTTTCTGATCCATTCCCATCACCGGAAGTGTATTTGACAAAGGATACCAGTCTACATCTTTGGTTAAATCTAAAAGCTTTTCTTGATCTTCTGCCGAAAAGCTAGCTAGGCAGGCATCTAATTCTGTACTAGGTGATGACCAGATAATTTCATTAAGCCTAAATTCTAACGTGGAGTCTAATACTTCAAATATAACAATTGCTTCCTCTGGACTAAGTGCCTTTTCTAATAGATCATCACTGACGACGTGCGAATTAGTAAGAAGAAAAAGTTCTTCACCTAATGATGCATGTAGACTATTTCCTTTTATCAAAAAACCAGTACCTTCACCACGACTGCTATCAAGCCCTATTCTAGCTACAGCAAGACATCGAGCCGCTCCTTGCATATACCATTTATAAGTTTTAAAAGAATCCATCCCAAATACTTTTTCTAATTTTGTACTAGACGATTTGGAAGAATCGTCAACCATGCTTTCGTATTGACTAGTCACCGTTTTTGCCACCGCTAGCTCTTTTCGAATATCTTCAGGATCCATTTCAAATTCACCACCACTTCTTTTAAGTAGTTCTGCTCTTAAAAGTGGCATAAGTATCTGTCCAGATTTTTCATCCATACTTAATTCCCATATTTCCTCAAATTGTCTTAAAGTGCTTGCAAGTTCAAATGCATCACAATCTTCTTGAGAAGAATAACCAGCTAGCCATTTTAGCGATTCATCAAAATCTTTTAATGCTAAGCAACACTCTGCAGCTGTAGCAAAATCCCAAGCATCTGCAGTTCCTTCCTTTTCTTTTCCTTCTATACATGAAAGTATTTCATTAGCCAATTGTGTATAATCACCAAGGTAGCTAATTGATGGAATTTCATGCCTATTAGCCATTGCTAAAAGTGCAACTGCATTTATTCCATGCCACGTGCGATTTTTAGTATCATTTTTATAAACTTCTATATAATACTTAATGCTTTTCTCCAAAAAATTTATAGAAGTTGTCGATTTACTATATCCTGTTCTTATAAAAAGTTGTTTGTATGCTCTTCCTAAAATCCCCTGTGTTTCAAAATATTCATTTAATTCTTTAAACTGAGATTGTTTCATTTCTAACTCTAGCTTTTCCAGTACAGAAATTCCTGATGTAAAATAGCCCTGCTCAATGAGGGATTGTGCATACAAATTTCTAATAGAAAAGTTTGTTCTTGAGGTAATGCTTAATGCATCACCTAGTCGAACCATTAATGCAAAACGACGTTTTCTTCGTAATTGCTTCATTATTTTATGAAAATCATCAATTTCGAACACAATTTCTTTCGTAAAAATATCCTCGATAAGGTTGGTACAAGTAATAGAGACTGCAAACCAATCAAATTCATTTAATTCTTTGCAGATTTTATTCAAATAGTCTTTTGATGTATTTTTCATAGTTAATCAATTAGTTTTTGAAGTTCGGACCGAAGAAGGGGCATTTGTAAATATTTGGAAATATCATGCCGCCAAGTCCCCCAGTTGTCTTCTCTGATAACGCGAATTACTTTCTCTCCATTTTTCTTATAATCATTTTCAATATTTCCATCCATCATAGCTACCGGATCCAGTCCATCATATACATTGATCCATAAATTTTTTATCTTAGAAGGAAAACCGTCAAACCTAGTCCACTCAGGTGATAGTTTATCTTGTATTTCATCTAGGCCAAGAGGACTACCAATTGTAATCAATGTGTCAACAAAAGGACATTCAGTAACACGCTTAAGACAATCATAAATTATTACCGTTCCCATGCTGTGACTAACAATAATGTGATTATCTACTTTAACTTTATTTAAAGCTTCAATGACTCTCGTCCGAATTTCATCTTGTACAAAATATGAAACGCCAGCTCTAGGACTAAATTTTTTGTTAAAAAGATAATGATGGACATCTCGAAGGAAGTAAGCCATTAAAGGTTTTTTAAAAATCCATGGTATGGGTACACGCTCTAGATCATTCTTGGATTCAAGTTCTCTATTTAGTAACGGATCAGGTACATCTGCTGATGTCTTTAAAGCAATATTATCAACAAATTTTCTTTCTTCTTCATTTAATTTATCTCTCCAGTCTTCACCACATTCATCTAATGTAGGATCCTCTTCAATATTTTCATTAGCAATTTCCAACGTTTTTGATATTAATTCAGGCAATGGGTTTTCATACAGTACGTCTGCCCAATAAATCATAGATGATGTTATCCCTTTTGTATCTAAATCAATATCGTCCTCATTTCCATTAAAGTCTGAAGCTAATGCATTTTTCCATTGTAAAAGTAATTTTTCTGCAGTAGGTTTATTAGCAATCCCATGAATAAAGGTGATATGTATTGTTTTTTTCAATGACATTGTTTTGTTTAGTTATTAGTTTTAGTAAAAATAAATATAAGCTCTAATTTACAACATAATATCATTTATTATTAATCTTTATTCAGTGTTTTAAATGTTTATGGAAAGAATAAAAAACTAACATCTATTTGATGTGGAATATATTTTCTAGTAGAACTATTAAGAAAGCTTAATGGATATTTAAAATCTATAGCTTATTGAAAACCTCTTTTGAGTTTGAAGATCAAACTTGATCAGTATTTTTTAATCCCCTTTGTCCAAAAGAGTTGATAAGAATTAAATATTCTATTTCAGATAATTAGCTTCTTTAAATAACACGTACCTGTCATTTAATTTATAACAAATTCTATGTTATCATTGTTTTTGCAAGAAAGCTTAAAAATTTAATTCTAGTCATCAAACCCTTCTGCAAAAAATTCGTTCATGGTCATTCCAAAGGCACTTATCACTTTGGCTAAAGTACTAAAACGCAAGTCTTCACCTTTTTCATATCGTCCATACTGGGCTCTTGATATATTATGTTCATATGCAAAGTACTCGTAGCTTGAATAACCTTTGGCTATCCTAATCTCTTTTATCCTCTTGCCAAGGTTCTTTAGAACTTCTTCTTTTAAAAATTCTTTTTTCTCCATTTAATCTCAATTAGAGAATACAAAGCTTGGAAATAAGCATCACTTATGTTACCACTAAAAAGATGGATCATATTAGTGGCTTTTTTGTTTTAATGTTTTATATTTGAAAACATTATTTATTGAATATAGAGAAATTATAAAACAATGTTAGCAATACTATCTTCTGCAAGTCATACCAATGGAGGGTTTCCATTTTTTAAAATAATTGTATTTATCTATTTTATACCCGTAATAATTGCTTTATTTAGGTCTCACATAATTGGATTTAAATTTTTTACCGTACTGATAATTAATCTTTTTTTTGGATGGACAGTCTATGGATGGTGGCTTGCATTTGCAAAAGCTTTTTCTAGTAGAAATACAATTTATTTAAAAACCAATTCTAGAAGTATTGTATCTTCAGACAAATATGATCAACTAGATAAATTAAATAAATTACGTTCATCAGGTGTTATTAATGAAGAAGAATTTGAAGCAGAAAAAAATAAAATATTAAATCATTAACACGATCATTTAATCCAAAAGTAATGATGAAGGTTATACTAACGATTAAAGAAGAGGACCTAGATTTTATATTAAGGAGTATAATTGGACTTGAAGTAAAAAAAATCAAAGTCAAAAAAAAGATTAAGCAGAAGAATATAAAGGCAACATTATATCCTACTACCTATAATGAACCAGATGAATAAGCTTCAGAGATACCACTATTTTTATACACTTTTAGGATAGGAAAATTTATTGAAATGACTAAAGCGTCCAAACCCATTAGCATGAAATTATTTTTCTAAATATCAGAGCAATACACTTCACTCAAATTTTACTAATTTTAGATTTAATTATAACCATACAATTCCATTTTTTTATAAATTAATAAAAAAATTCATTTAGTATTACTAGAATCCATATTAATATCAATGAAAATGTTTATAATTTGTAAATCAATTATGGATAGTTTTGATCTATATTGTTAAGCGGATCAAGGAGCGAAGGCCTGCTTCATTAGAGTTTCACAAAGCTATTTTAGATGCTGTTGGACTGGATGAAAACTACATTGATATATTAGAATTAAATCATTAAAATTAATAAATGTACAATATATCATTTCTAAACAGAGCTAAAAAGACAATTTTAGGATATGATATTTTTATTTCTTATTCTAGAAAAGATAGTCTTGATTATGCATATACTATTGCTCAATATTTCATGAAGAAGGGTTTCGAATGCTATATTGACCAATTATCGAGTATTACACCAGGTAAAAAATTACCTGCAAATATAAAAGATGCCGTTAAAAGATCAACTGCGTTTGTATTGATTGGGAGTGAGGGAGCTACAAATTCTGAAGCCATAGAGCAAGAGATAAAACTATTCTTAAAATACAACAAAAATAAACCGCTTATCCCAATTACAATTGATGGAGCTATTAATTCAAATGTGAGGTGGTATTCTGAAATTGAAGGTTTAGCATTAATAGATGACTCTTCCGAAAATATAAAGAATAGTTCACCTGCTATAGATGTACTTGATAGGATTGAAAATGCGTTGCATTTTACAAAAAAGAGTGTAAGACTTAGAAGTGTATCTTTGGCGGTAATATTGGGGATTTTAATTATTTCAGGATTTGCAACTTATTTTGTAAGCGATAAAGCTACAGAAGCTAAGCTCGCAATTATTGAAAAGAAGCAAGCAGATAGTTTAAGAGACATTGCTTTTAAACAATTAACCCGAACAAATGAATTAAGAAATATTGCATTAAAAGATAGAAAAGAAGCAATACATCAAAAACAAAAGGCAGATAAATTAAAAATTCAAGCAGACTCTTTGAAAAATCTTGCCGTGATTGGAAAAATTAAAGCGGAAAAATTGAGAAATACAGCTGAATCACTAAAATTACTGGCTGAAAAAAGAGTTAATCATCTGAATCAACAAAGTGAAATGTTAGGAAATAGAATTTCCGCAATGAGTAATCTTGAAAGTGATCCTATAAAAGCATACAGATTTGCAGAAGAGACCTACAAATTTGAGAAAAGTACGGAAAATAGAGAATTAATTTTTGCAACGCTTTCCTCAATTGATTATTACTACACATCAGTGCTTAATAACTATCACATCACGGATTTTAAAGAACCCTATATATTGTTAATTGATGACTCAAAGGATAGATCAAACTTAGCGGTTTATGACATGAGAACATCCAAGCTAAAAATAACATCTATAACTACTGATCAAATAGGATGGATAATACCCATGGCATATAATTCTTATAAAATCCTGACAAGAAATTGGCAAGGTGAAGGTTTAAATGCAATTCCCGTATATCAACTCTGGAATGATGCTTCAATTTCAATAAGTGACAAAATTTTGGGCGGAGGTATGACACTTCCAAATTTTATTAATGAACATAAGGTAAGCATTAAACTTCTTCACCAGCCCAAAACGTTAATTTGGGACTTATTATCTGATCAAAAGAAATATATCTCTGAAGATACATCAGATCAATTTAGCGGATATTTTCGTGAAATTTACGGAACACTTGATATTAGAAAAGATGGCACCGCAGCTGCTCATCATGATAATGGACTTGTATTAGTTTCTAATGATGGAGCAATTGACATTACATCATATACAAAAGTTGATTTTGATCCATCATCCTTCTATAGTAAAGCTCAATGGTCATCAGATGATGATTATCTAGCACTTAATTATTTTAAAGTAAAAGGGTTAGGTCTTTGGGATCCTAAAGCAAAATTATTTAATTGGATAGGAAGCCCCAATGGAACCCCATTTGATTTATCTAAACCTAACAATTGGATTGTAAATGCTTGGAGCTGGAGTCAAAAAGGACATTTACTTGCTTTTTCAGGTCGAACTGAAAATGATGTAGATATAACGGTAGAAGTAATAGATGGAGGTTCATTTGAGAAAACTAGAAAAATAATATATCGTGGAGAAATTCCTATTCAGAGTATATCTTTTCTGCCAGGAGATAAAAAAATTGTTATTTGTGACAAGGAACGTAATATGTCAATCATCGATATAGAAACAAGGAAGGTTGTTGGAAAGGGACAAAAAACGGATGAAGTTAAAAGTTCATCTTTGGGTTTTTATTCAAGTACTATAAAAGATTTTAAATCGTGGCAAACATTACCGGCACCATCAAAAAACTGGTTCTTTCAATCAGACTCAACAAAAACTTACCTTTCTCAAGGAGCTGTAGATCCTCTCAATAAATATATGGCAGTACCATATTCCAGAAAAAATGATATTACATCTGGAGTAGAATTAAGAAATATTTTAACAGGTGAAAAAAAGTTCTTAAAATTTGCAGGTCACTCTGTTCACAATGTTGAATTTTCAACAAACGGAAATTGGTTAGTTTTAGAAACTTCAGATAAAATAAATATTTGGAATACAAAAACATGGATCCATTCTCAATTTCCATTAATTTTAGGAGATCAACAATTTATTGATTTAGAAGTTAAGTCAGATACATTGTATGCAAAAATAATTGGGGCCTCTGCAAAATATGAAATCGAATATTTATTTGATCTTAGAAATGCTAACCCAAAATTTATAGAAAGAACTACTACAAATAAAAAGACTATAAATAAACACCAATCAAAAAAAGATAAAATTGAAGAATTAGTAAATGGTTGGAAAATGGACAAACTTTATAAATATCAATCAGTTGGATGGAAAAAATCAGGAAAATGGGCTGTAAGATTGACATGCAGAGACAAGGCTTTTGGTGCTAGTGATTGCGATGTTCAATTTATACCAACAGATATCGAATGGCTAATGAAACTTTATGATGGTTTATTGTGGAAACCTACGAAAAAGGAGTTAGTTAAATCTATTCATAATAATTAAATAATGAGTTTAATTTTATAATGAGAACTACGAATTTTTGTTTTGCAATTAATATATTTAAAGTGAAGCTAAAATAGCTCATTCAATTATGTCTATAGATATTGGAGGTGACCAAGAAAATATTTAAATAAGAGCTAATATTGCTTTTGATGGTATATTGTGGTTAGATAGAATAGAAACAATATAGATTTATACATTATAGAGCTATATTATTTTTTCAGTTTTATACACTAAAAAGGTAAATAAAGACATTCTATTTTAAAATAAAATATAAAAACAGACTTACCCTAATATAATAACCATCGAATGAAATATAATGCTTTTATATCATACTCTCATTCCGATTGCAGTGCAATAGCACCAGCAATTCAATATGCGATTGAGAATATTGGTAAACCTTGGTATAAATTAAAAAGAAATCTTAATGTTTTCCGTGACGAAACTAACTTAGGAGCCAATCCGCATTTTTGGGAAAATATAGAAAATGCACTAAATAATTCTGATAACTTTGTATTATTAGCCTCTCCCAAAACATCACAATCAGTTTGGATAACAAAGGAAATTGAAAAATGGATAACATTAAATCCTTCTCTTGACAGGTTTTTTATTGTAAAGACTGCTGGAAATTTAGAATGGGACAAAAAATCTAATTTGGATTTTGACTGGAAAAAAACAGATTGCTTACCATATATTTTACGAGGTAAGTTTTATAAAGAACCTCTATATATTGATTTGTCTGCTTATATAAATAAAAGTAACTATAAAACACCAGGGTTTACCTATAAAATTGTGAAAATTATCTCAGGAATAACTGGTATTGCACCAAGGGAGATAGAAAGCGAAGAGAAAAAAAGAAGACAAAGAGTAATAATAGCATTAGCAATTGGAATTTTAACATTCATTGCTGTGTCTTTTTTAGGATATATGTTTTATCAACAAAAAGAAATTAATGAGAAAAATGCTATTGTTAATAATTTAATTGCTGAAGGAAATAAATATAGAGAAACAAATATTGAAAAAGCATTATTACTTTATTCATATGCCTATTCCATGAGTAATGACAGTAGTTCTTATAAAGTCTTAAATGATTTTTACAATTCTCATACTACTTATGAATTGAACACATTTAAAGAGAGTTTTAATCTTTTCCATTCCAGGAAAATATTAGAAAGAAGACAAGATAATCTAGATATAAAATATGTCTTGGATAGCCTAAAACTATTAAATACTTCTAGTCATCTATCTCAAGTAACAAATGATAATACGTTCTATTTTGAAACAAACATCAATACTCAAGTCAACAATTTAAAAAAGCAGAATGAAAGTGAAGAAATTTTACTCTATTGTAAGGGAGGACGGTATAACTTTGTGCTCTTTAAAGAATTTCTATATATATTTTTAGGTAAAATGAATGAAGGAGACGGAGATTATTATCTTGACTATGTTGAAACCGAACCTCTCTTTAAGCTTCAATTGCTATATAATGATAATGCTAGAGATAATATCGTAAAAATGGGTGATACTCATAATTGGGAAGAAAAATTCGTAGGCATTTATTCTGATGAAAATTCAGGAAAGCTTTATATACTTGCAAAAAAAGAACCTTGGATTAATCCCAATTCTACAGAAGTACACTACGAGTTATTTACTTTCAATTTTTTTAATAGAGCTAGAATAACTAAAAACCAAACTCAAATTATAGGAGAAATTATAAAGAATTATGGTCAAATTGATTTGTCAAATGAAGAAAAGATAAATTTAGGACTTATCAATAAAAATCATTTTATAATAAATAAATAACATTTTAAGTATATATTAAAGTACTCGTTTTAGGGTAAACTTTCCTATTTTAGGGATTTAAAAAATATACTATTTAGATTGATAAACAGAGCTACAATATTTTCGCACTTACTTTGTAAAATCACAAACAAGCTCGTAACAAAAAAAGTTAAATTAACATATTAAATTTGTGTATTAAAAAATTAATAAATAAACTTGCTTTAGAAAAGACAGGATAAATAAAATCTGAACAGCTTAACAGCAGGATTTCTACAATCTGAACAGATCTTTTCTGTTTTTTGTAAGGCTCTACTTTAATAGTGTTTTTTATGCTTAAATACTATTAAAGTTAGCTTCTGATATTTTACATATACTTTACAAAGTGACAACAGTTAATAGTTTGAAGTGACTTTCCCCCATCTCATTGAAATTATCAAATTAATGGTTATAGAAAACAAAAAACTATAGCTACTTTGTTTATTGCATCAGCATTGTTTACTGGTTGCGCCAGAAAATTAATATCTCGAACAGACAGTCAGAAACTATTAGCAAGGCTATAATAGATACGCTTGCAAACTACTGGATTTTCTTTTACCATTGATAATTCTTTAATCAAATGATCTTTAAAATACGTGGTCAGTTTGTACAAATTAAAGTAAAACAATTGCAGGAAATAAATGTCGAAAACTAATCTCTAAGCCGAGTTCTATAGTTATGATATTATAGGAAGGAAAAAACACTGAAATCATACTATTTTTTCCACACCATAACAACTTGCCGAAATTCTGGTCTTTGCAATTCGACAAAACCAGCATCTGCGGCAGCTTTAATCGATGCGGTATTAGACTTTCGTGAATGCATATAGATCTCATCTAGACCGCTTTCCTTACAAGCCATTGCATAAGCTACCCTTCCTATATGCTGGCCTTGGAACTGCTTGTTGATGAAAATATCTATTGATGGATGATTCCCCAATACTTCATCAGTATTATAATCAATGTATATTTTACCGACCCTTTGTTCACCAAGATATATATGCCAATATTTTCCTCTCACTTTATCGTGCAAGTTTTGACCGCTTCCCAGCTTTAAGGAGATATTGTTATCTTTTTCAGAAACCTGTGTTATATTATTCATGATTTTTCTATTAACACCCTATTGATAATCGATATACTTTCTTTCCAAAATTCAACTGGAAAAAAACCAGGAGACAAAGCAACCGTATAATTTTCAATTCTCTTTGTAATATTGCTTTTCTCTATTGTCGAAAATGTCTCTTCAATATTTTTATAAACTATTTCCGCACTTGGGTCATGATTAAATTCATGCGATCTCCAATCTGAATCGCCATCAAATCGATTGTTGAAATAATCCATATCAACATGTAACAATATAGAAGCTGTACTCGAAATGTCTTTTAGAAAGTCATCAACTTCAGTAAACACTGAATATTCAAGATTAGATTTTATACCTTCCGATGGTGAGAAACTTAAAAGTGGACGTTCTTGATCGGGTTGTATAGTCTCATCACTTAAAAACCCACGATTTACTTTGCCTGATACTTGCGCTTTACTTAGTCGATGTTTTGGCATCAGGTGTCGAAACTGTATTCTTGGCATACTATGTAGAAATAACGTCATAAAACTTCCAATAGAAATTGCACCGCTTTCAATAGCTCGCCTTACAGTATTTGGATTAAATAAATTGACTTCTTCGTTATTGAATGGATTAATAAATAAATTATCTTTCTTAAACAATAAAGGAGGCATACAATCAGTGTGGTCGTCGATATGTAATATAACGATCTCATTCGGAACATCATTTTCTAAAAGCCTTTGTTCTAGCCAAAGGCTCCAACTGTATATAGTCCAATTGTCGTTAAGCGATAGTTGATATTTTACAAGATTTCGAAACTGATCAGGTATTTGCTTTATCATAATGCTTTTATCCCACCACTGCAGTCCTTCTAAGATATTAGGATCTATGTAATAATCGGAAGATTCGTGATTACTTAATAAAACATCAATATAATTATCATCCTGTTCTAGAATTCTAATATCTTTTCCAGAAAAATAATCCACCAAAAATTGTTGTAGATCTTCTTCTTTCTTAGGTAAATTTTTAGCATTAATTTTCATCGTCTATCATTAGATATTTACATCTATTTTTTAAACAATTTAGCAACTCACGTCCTAACAGAGTTAGGTCACATTTGTCTATTACTTCAAAACCTGTTATTAGTTGATCCGAAATTTTCCGGCAATTATTTGTTGCTACATCAGTAAGGCCTTGTTCTTTAGATTTCCGTAAAAACGTCCAGAAATCCAGCAGCTCTACAAACACATACAAAGCATGAAATAATCCACTTGGAGGTCTTAATTCTTGTCGCCAAGGAGATGCTACTAAAGGATAATCTGAATATACAATTGGACAAACACGCTGCAAAAGATATAACTTTTGATGACGATGCTCGTGTATAATGGAATCAGCCAGATCGGCTGGATGAATATATTTGTCATTTCGCATTAACTGTACATACAAAGCACCCGGTACACTATTATCACTGAATGAAACTACCCTATCTAGTGGTGCATCTAAATCTCTAATAAAAAGTATATCTGGTGATATAGCTTTCATCTCATCAACAATAGATGATTTCCATTTAACAATAAGATTAAGTGCTTTATCTATTACAGTCTGTCCATCAGTTACTTGAGATAAATCTTCAAAATAAACTCTGCTGCCAAAGGGCAGTCTCAACCATTTATCTGAATTCTGTAATTTAGGCCAAGCAAGTAAATTAGTAATATCACAATTTAAAATGTCTTGCAAATATTTAAGATCAATTGGAAGAGTTTCTCCATCTACAGATTTAGCTTCGCTTCCTTCTAACCTTCTCTTTATAACTTCAGTCCACGCTACAACAGCAGGACTTGTGGCAATTTGTTTAAGTGTGTTAGGTTCAATAGCAAGAATTTCTTCTACTGTTGCATTATATTCCTCCTTATTAATTTGTGAAATAGTTGTCATAAACATTTCGCTTTGACTATTTCTAAAGCTTTCCAAAATGTTTATAAATGAATTATTCACTCCTGTTTCAAGTTCATATTCCTGGATATCATTTTCACTAATCTGCGATATAGAATTTGTATCAAGTTCTATCTGCAATTGATCCGTTACTTTTTTGTTTGCATGCTCAATAAGATTTTTAAGCTCCTTACAGTATATACTAGGATTTAAAAAGCCTGTATCACTATAACGATGAGCTACAGCTCCACCTCCACATACATCTACTACCGAGCATTCCTGACAGGTCAAACACAATCCTTCTTTTCGAAGTAATTCCCTATGTCTCTTTACACTTTCAGAATCGATTGCATAAGCAATATTAGTCGTCTTCACATCACCACGAGTAAGGTCAGTACCTTCTCCTGTTATCTTAAGAACATCAAGATCATGATAAGTTCCATCCGTTTCAATAGTAATTAATCCTACATCACCAAAACCAAATCCATCCGTTTCACTTGGAGCACCAAGAAGAGATGCCAAAATAGAATCGAATGTCCTTACCTTCAAAGCAGAATAATGATCAAACCACAAATCAAAACAATTCAACAACCAATTTTCATATATATCCGGTTGTTCATTTCTATGAGGAGGGATAGTGACATAATTAGCATCAGGTAATAAAAAATCCAGTTGCGGTATGTCGTAATTGCTAAAAAAAGATAAGATTTCAGAAGGATCATTAAATGGATCTATTACTGCAATAACACCCGCAAAAACATTAGGCTTTTTTTCCAGTAATCTTAATGCTTTCTCTGTGTCTGCAAAAGTTGATTTCCCTCTGTGATCTAATCTATGTTTATCATTTGCAGTTTGCCCACCATCTAAACTCAATGAAACCTGTAATCCACACTTTTCAAAAAGCTCTAAGTCAGTCTCGTTTAACAGAACCCCATTGGTTTGTAGAGAAAAATCGACTATCGTCTCTGGTCGAATCATATCCCTGACATATTCAACATGTTTCGCAAGCACTTCAGCACCCAATAACAATGGTTCGCCTCCATGATAAACTATTGCAATGCGATTTATCGAATTTTCTACTACATATTCATTTATTCTGGTTGCTGCAGTTTCTAATATCTCTTTAGACATTATTTTAGGCTGTGATTTATAACTTTGATCCAAGTGATTATACATATAGCAATAATCACAGTTGATATTACACCTTGATGCAACTTTGAAGAGAAAACACCTTATAATTGGTTGATTTGATACTTGCATAATAAAAAAATTAACAGGAAGGCAATAAATTAGAACCCTTCCTGTTATTAAGATAGTTAAGTTATGACCTGTTATGGCGGTGATGCATTCTGCTATAATCAGTTATAGCTTCATTCCCGCTAACTTGCATTGCTTTTGAACGCATCCTATTTAATGCAGGATGGACTGTGTTAAGTTGCTTTAACTTTGGCAACAACTTATCTTTTGGATTTGCCATTGGCGATCCATTCGTTGAAAAATTTTCCATAATCAATTTTTATTTAAACTATAAAATTAAAAAAAATAATAAAATTATCCTCCTCTTTTACTAATATTTTCATCGCCATTTTCTCCACCTATTTCATTATATATTAAGCGCTTTAAGCTTGTAAAGTTCTGCTCAACGACATTTAAAACATTAAGAATAAGATGCCCTGGATTTACCATCAATATCTCCTTATTATAAAGTGGTAATGAATCCGAAATTGAATCATATAGGATGTTGGAACAAGTTGTAGTTTTTATACCTAAAATCCTGTTTATATATATAGGTAATACATTAAAAAGAGAAATCAAGTGAATAATCCTGACATTAGTTATATCATCCCAAGCAATAAAATCATGATCTTTTAGTTTAAGAAATTCCTTTATGTTTATACTTTTATCTAGCCATTTTATTTTCCATGCCATTTCTCTGGGAAATCCTGCCGTAACATATTGAAATATTGGATGTTCTAATATTCGCCTTGGTGAATGTTCAGCATAAACATTATTGAGCATTACCTTAGTTGCACCAGAAAGTCTTGCTTTTAGAAACAATCTTGTTGTTTCTGCAAAGATCTCATCGCCATTTGCCAAAAACTCTCTAACATGTGTACCCCATCGAAAATAATCTCCTAATCTGTATGCACATTGTTTATCATCAACAATAATATCATATGTTTTACTCTTTACAAAAATGGATTCCAGAGTATGATCAATTCCACTACACAACTCAATATAATCCGAAAATTTGTGCTTAAATGATGTCGGATATTCGCTATATGCTTCAAGCATCGTATTTAAGCCAAAAAAAGCACTTGCATGCCTCATTGCAGACACATAATCTTTTGAATAGAGAGTATCTGCATCGGCCTGTAAAATTAAAATATTATCAATTACCCACCCCTTTTCTTCAGCCAGATCTTTAACATAAAGATTTCCAGCATGTCTAGCAGGAATATATCCTTGTTCAGACTCTTTAATCAAGTGGATTCTTTCTAGAAATTGACCTTTAATCCTACTGGCAATAGAGAAGGTAGAGTCTGTCGAGTTATTATCGATTATAACAATATTTACATCCATGCTTTCTTGAATACCTTTGCTAGCAAATCCCAATGATGATAAAGATTCAATTAAATTATCCTCTTCATTGAAACATGGCATTACAATAAATGTCTTGATTTGATTAGTAGAGTTCATAGACCACATCAATGGGAATATTATTTAAACACACCTTCTCTCCATTATTAGTAAGAATTTTTATTTTTAGCTCATTTTCCATGGTATATTAATCGATTTAGTAAAAGTAAAAAAAAAAATAATCCTGAAATTACGGAAATCCGTAATGATTTGGTAAACTTTCCTTTTCTGTCAAAGAGTTTTTTATATCTATACATATTTAGAGTAAAACCTCTATAAACTTCATCTTTATTTGTACATATTATATAATACATAGAACAATTATATTTTAGTATACTAAAATATAGTTGTCTAGATCATTTTCATTGATTAAAATCGTTTTTAGAGATTTAAAATTAAAACACAGACTATTAGTAGCAGTATCTAAGTCTAGAGAAAGCCATGTTAATGGATTTAATAGTTTTGGGCAACTATTATTACCCAATCCTTATTTCTCCACACCTTTTCATAATGTTGCGGAGAACCACGGTAAGGAAGTGGTCCTTATTCATTCGGATCGGTGTAATGGGTACCATCTGTATGATAAGGTACGGCTTCAATATGGCCGTCTATAGACCGGGAGAGTTATCAGCTGACAGCTGGGGGTAATTTTTATGATCGTTTTTTGAGATTATTTGTTGAATAAATAATTATAGATCTATTAAAGTTAGTCAATGTTGAGTTTTTCAAAGAGTATTCTATTTCTTTTTCTAGCATCATCTAATACTTTTTCAAATGGCAATACCTCAAAATATGCAGAGTAGTATTTACTTTTAACTTTAAAATAACCTTTACCATCAGGAGTTTTTTCGAACTCTCTGTTTTTTAAAACTTTTTCTAATGAAGGAGTAATATCACAGACAATATAAACATAGAAAGGAGTTTTGTCTGTTACTTCGATCGTTCTTCCATTTCGTCCTTTTACTTTCTTGTCCAATAAACTATCAATGTATTTTTCAGTCTGTTCAATTGGATTTTTTTCTTCATGATAGTCCTGATAATTATCCCTCATCGGCTTTTTAAACTCTACAATGGTGAAAGAATTATGGGGGGCCATCTTTGAATCAGAAAATGCAAAGGCTTCGTTATAAATCAAGAGATCTGTTCTGTCTTTGCTATCTTGGGAAACTTCGTTTATACTATTGAAAGTTTTGTCTGATGCCAGAAATGAATGATATGTTAACCTTTCATCAATCAACCAAAGGTTTTGTTTGTCTGGTGTGATTTCATCAGATGTTGTTCTTATTGGAAAGAAAATGTTATGTAATAAATCTTCATTTTCAAATTTACTTTCAGAGTTGACTCCAATCAGATTCTCAAGTAATTCTATTATAGTTCGTCTATGTACTACATATCTGGCTAAGTCAGATTTACCAATCTCATTGAATTCTGCTAAAAATTTTTCATATTTTTTAGCATATTCCTCATGATTTGTGATATCTTTTTTTTCATCCAGAAGCTTTATTTTTTCTTCCTTCACTTCTAATCTCCACTTTGCCTCAATTTTATATAATTCGATATCAAGTTTTTCTTTTGGCAAATCAGGAGCGAGTTTCATTACTTCAGATTTACGGTAGTTTAATGTGCTTCTATATTGCGGAAGTTCTTCAGTGATAGTAGGTCTATAATTTTCTACTTTTTGGGTTCTTATTGATTTCAAGAAATCTGATAGGATATCTTCAATGCAATTAACAGAAGCTCTTCTCAGCCTTGATAAATTAATATACAATGACTCTTCTTCTGTTCCATCATCCACGCCAGGAAAATTAAAGCCGATTCTCTCTGTATCTACATACTCATCTAAAAGATCTCCTACAACGTAAGCCTGATAAAAAAATTTTTCACCATGCTCATCCTTTATAAAAGATCTGCCTAAATCTATTATTCTTGTATATAAGCCTTCATTAATAACACTTCTGTTATGAGCGCAGAAGTGTATTTTATGGCTTTGGAATTCAAGAGATTTAGTTAAGAACAAAGTGAAATCTTCGCCATCTAAATTAAACTCTCTATTTTGGACATCACTTTTGAACTCTGCATTATAAAGGTTAAGTAAATTAAATTCAACATTATTTTGATTTCTTATTATTATCTTCGGAACTTGTTCTCTAATAAAGTATAATTGAAAATGGGCCACTATCTCTTTAGCAACAGAATGTAAATCAAAATCAAGATTTTTCTGATAATCTTCTTTATACGTTTTAAGCACTACTTTAGTTCCTGTAGAATCATCTATAGGCTTAGGTTCCTCGATATTATGAAAGCCTTTTTTAGTATTTCTAAAATCAAAAGAAATAGCTTTCAAACTATCACTTTCATCTCTAAATTGGCTATAAATATTAAGTTCAGTAAAAGCTTTCAGGCATACAAATCTTCCAACACCTTTACCTCCTATTTCTATTTTATGGTCTGTGTCAGCCTCAACAAATGATTTCAAATTGTCAGCATTTAATCCTATACCATTATCTATGATTTCAAAAGAATGAATTGGATATCTATCTATTTCCGGAAGGCTACTTAATACGTCATCGCCGCCATTCCTTATACATTTTATAATAATTTCTCCTTCTGCTTTTTTCAAAAGATCAGCTTTTTCCGCTTCTTCAATTGAATGAATAGAGTTACTTATTACTTCGAACAATGGCATTAAAGGTTTTGTACGAGGTAACCTCGTATTTCTTACTTTGTTAGCAATATTTGATGTTGCGGATAGTGTTTCCATTTTGAACTGTATAGATTAGGCAAATTACGTAATTTTTATATACTTATAATGATTTTTATAGAGCTCATTTGCTTTTAAATACCTTCTCTCAGAGCTATTTTATCAGTTTGACGTAGTTATAATATAATCTAAATTACTACTTTTTTATCGACATTTTTTTATTTCTTCATTCGTATGATTATCAAGAATTTTAGCATAACGATAAAACGTTGCTCTAGTCAAACCAAGTGGCTTGTAAATCTCCTCCGGAGCCTTAGTTGGATCTTTATATACAGATCGCATAATTATTAATTTAGAATGACCCTAATCGGTCACTTGTAAAATCTCAAAATATTACCAATACTTTCAACACGAAAAAGACTAAAAATTCCATTTTGAATAATTATTTTGTGATTTACTCTTTAAACTTTTAAATATATTATTTTCGTATCTACTTTGCAATTTTTTGCATTTACTTCGCTAATTCGCATTTACTTTGCAAAATCACACCCCACCCACGAGTGCGACATCTGAAATGGTATGATGTGGGGATCTGAAGGGACGAACAGTCATTAAAGAGGCTTCTGTTCCGATTTTCCCTGCTACAGAATGTATTTTTGTCGTTTCCAGAGCTTCTTTCAGGGTCAAGGGTGGTAAAATGCTCGGGATTCTTTTTGCCAGCATTGTTTTTCCGCTTCCGGGAGGACCGATCAGGATAATATTATGTCCGCCGGCAGCAGCGACTTCCATTGCTCTTTTAGCGGTTTCCTGTCCTTTCACTTCAGAGAAGTCGAACGGAAAATCGTTGATCCTTTCATGGAACTCTTTTTTGGTGTCCAGGATGATTTTTTCAATAGGTTTTCCTTCATTAAAGAAATCAATGACCTGCTTTATATTTTCTACTCCATATACGTCCAGATCACTCACAATAGCAGCTTCCCTCGCATTCTGAACAGGAAGGAGAATACCTTTGAAGCCTTCTTCCCGGGCCTGAATGGCAATTGGCAAAACTCCTTTGATAGGCTGTAAGCTTCCATCCAAAGAAAGCTCGCCCATAATGATATAGTCCTGAATTTCTTCAGCTACAATCTGATCGGATGCCACTAAAATACCGACTGCAATGCTCAGATCATAGGCAGAACCTTCTTTTCTCAGATCCGCAGGAGCCATATTGATGGTAATTTTCTTTCCCGGAATCTTATAGCCTACATTTTTCAGGGCCGCAGAAATTCTGTAGCTGCTTTCTTTAATGGCATTATCGGGAAGCCCAACCAGGTGGTATCCTACTCCTCCGGTATCTACATTTACTTCAATGGTTATCGTTTGTGCCGCAACTCCGTGAATGGCGCTTCCATAGATTTTGATCAGCATAATGTGTTTTTGAAGTAAATTTAATCAATATGCTATTTTGAAAATACGTGCTTTTTATGGATAATATTCCGGAATTAAAAGATTGGTGGGAAGGATTTTAATTAAATAGTGCGTGGAGTTTTGTACCAAGATTTTCTGCAATTCTTACTAATTTGTTATTCAGCTTAGATAGTATATGAAATCCTGAAGAATTCCACTATAATTATATCCAGCCTCAGCAGCTTTTCCTCATTTGAGAAAATAAAAAAGCGGCCCGAAGACTGCTTTAAAACTATTCTATCACGTAATTAATTTTGCCATCAGAAAACTCTTTAAATATTTTCAAATTTTTTAATAATTCCTACAAAATTTCGTAATTAACATTTTCTTCTTCAAGTTCTTTAATAGTAGTAGTAAACTCTGACATTTTACAATCTACAATAATTTGATCGTCTTTTTCATAAGCCTTCATATATTCACTAACTTCTTGTAATGAATGTATAATATCTCTGTCTCTAAACAATGAAAGGACTTTCAAAAGAATAAGACTTTTATTTTCACTTCTTTTAATTAAAATTTTTTTCATAATATAATTTATATAAAATTCAATTTCAATGCCTTCTTTACTTATTCCTTGAAACTTTCTTCCATCTGAAAAAGTAATATTCTCACCAGCTTCTTGTACTACTTTCTTTATTTTATTGATATTCCATTTACTGGGGGAAAAGATAAGAACATCTGTCTTTGGCTTCTCATAAAACTAAAAGAAAAAAAGCAGTCCCAAGACTGCTTTATGTTTTAACTCATAAATACTTTCCAATCTTTCATTAAGTCTATGACTTCCTGTAACGGCATTTCTAAATCCTGATAAGAAGTAGAGTCATAGTTATCTGCAATGAAATAAGCTGTCTCTTTATCACATTTAAAATCTCCACACATATAGCCTATTTGCATAAACATAAGATCATCATTTGCTTCTAGCCAAGTTTTGCTGCCGTTTCTTACAGATTCTAATATATCTATGATTTCTTGAATATTATCTGGAAATCGAAATTGTCCAACAAATAAAGATAATAACAGGTATTTATCATCTGTTGCTATTGGGCCTGCAATTTCTTTTCCATCTAATAGACTGTTGGTTTTAAAGTTTATCTTGTTCATTTGTTAATATTTTTATTTAAAGTAAATATAGGCTGTGGTGATCTCTCTAGTTTCAGGGCTAATATAAAATTCTATTTCAATTCCTTGCTTAGTAATACCTCTATATTTGTTTCCTTGCTTAAAAGTAATATTCTCACCAGCTTCTTGTACTACTTTCTTTATTTTATTGATATCCCATTTGCTCGGGAAAAAGGTATGGGTATCTGGTTTTAATTTCCATTTTCCCATCTCTTTAATCCAGTATTCTATTTTTGTAAGACGTACGGTTTCTCCAGTTGGGAGGACTTTTGTACCAAGGTTTTCTGTAATTCTTACCAGTTTGTTATAATGCTTAAAGAAAAAGCAGCCCGAAGACTGCTTTAAAGTTATTCTATTTCGTAGTTAATTTTGCCATCAGAAAAATATCCTTTAAATATGTTTAACGCTTCATTTGTGACAATGATATTAACCTCACCTACATCTTCATAAGTTTTTTTAAAGTTTGCAATTTTTTCTAACGAATTTATTTCGCTTCCTTCCATATACAATGATTTGAGAACAGATAAAATATTCATGTTTGGATTAGCGCTTTTTTTAATAATAATTTTTTTCATTTTTATTTATTTTATTAACCATTCAACAATTACTTTTTTATTTGTTTTATCTATAACGATATTAGTAGGTTCAACATCTTTACCTAACGCCTTAATTAATGCTTTTCCTGCTGGTGTAGATTTAGCAGATAATATTTTGTCAGCAGTTTCCTCATATACTTCGATAAAAACTTTATAATTTGTATTTAATGTTCCACCCCCATAGTAACTACCAATAATCTTTTCAAAGCCTATCTTATCTAATAATTTATACATTGCTGTTGAAACATCTTGACCCTGTATAGATACTTCAAATACATTTTCTAAAACCCCTTTCTCAATTATAGATATTCCTTGCCATAGTTTTTCTCCTGATTCATTTACAAGATAATGGGTGATGTCTTTTACTCCATTTTTAATAGAAAAGCTATGGCTAAACTTATAGCCTAATTTCAAAAACTTAAACCCTTGAGAATTAATATAATCATCTAAAGATTTTCCTAATAATTCATCCAAATACTTAATTGCAGCCTCTTCTCCCATTTCTTCAAGTTCTCTGGCAAAAGTGGCTACCTCTTTTTTACTCCCCCTAAAAACCGTAAAACCTTTATACTCCAATCTGGTTATAAAGTTTCCATATGGAAGATTCATACCCGCACCAGTTTGCCGGAAACCATCAAGTTTAGGTTTCAGTCCAAGGTTACCCAATATTTCTGAGGTTTCTTTACTAAAGCCTAATCCCAGAAATTCTTTTGCCTTGGACAATTTGTATCTCGCACTCAAAAACCATTTTTCCAGCTCATCCCAAACTTTCTTTAAAAAGTCCCCAAATGCTTTACCTCCTTTTGAAAAGAGTTCCAGTAAAGCACTTATCGCTTTGTACCCCTGGTTTTTCCCATATTTTGCTGTAGCGGAAAGCGCGGCTCCCACTTCTTTGTTTACTGCTCCTATGATTTCGGCTATCTTACCCAGTTTAGCGGCTTTCAGAACCTGTGTAAAAGGTATAAAAAAACTTGCAATAAAGGCCACTCCATTTCCCACAACATAAGAAACCCTTACCCAATCGTAATCTTCCTTATTGTGGGTTTTGCAAAAATCCAACAGCTTATTATACATTTCCTCAACCGCTGCCTTAAGATTTTCTTTAAAATGTCCTCCAAACAAAAAATCATAGATATTATCCAGTGTTTCCATTGCTGCCCGAAAATCCTGAGCGCCATTAAAAGGAGCCTCCAGGAGTTCTCCTGCAAATTTTAACAGAGAAGATACAAAATCCACAATACCATTCCAGAGTCCGCATCTGTAAGCAACCCACATTTGTGTTGCTCCTGCCATAAGATCAACAACAGTATTGTTGCCAAGCTGATAAAAAGTTTCTATCTCTTGGGTAACAAAATCGTTATAATCCCGTATAAAATTCTTTATAGCGGCTGAATATTCTTTAATATACTTTTCTAATATATTGGGCGTAATATCATGTAAGTCCAACCCTTTTCTATTCTCAAAAAGTTTGTCAATATCATTAATAAGATCTTCAGAAATAGTGATTTTCTTAATGATATTATCTTTGTCAAAGAAGTAATCTTCGCTTTGGGTATCCCAGAAATCATCTGATATTTTAAGGTAGTCCAATCCATCCCCTATTTTCTTACATACCCATCCTAAGGCTTTTGCAGGCGCGGAAACTCCCATCATTACATATTTGAAGAATATGAAAAATCCTTCTGCAATTTTGCTGTTTTCTATATACCCCTTTTTCATGAGTTCTTCCACAACATCCTGATTGATGCTTGCATATTTGTTTACCGCTTTCATTATTTCGTTATTGAAAAGGTTACTTTTCAGATTTCCTTTTTCATCGGTAAACTGTTGCCGTACTTTTTCTGACATTCTTCCATAGAGTACAGCTTCGGTCAATATATCTTCATCTGACTCTAAAAACAGAATGACTTCATCATCAGCCGGTTTTACTACCTCATAGCATTCTTTCACTTTGTTCCCGTCTGTAGAAACAAATAACAAAAGCCTGAAGGCAAGTACATCTTGCCCGTCTCCATAAATTCCGTTATGGTTATTATCGAAATAATAATTATAAACATTAAACGTATACCCATTTTTATTAATATCTTCAATAATGCTGGTATTTCCTTTCTGAACTATCTTACCATCTACAAAGTATTTGGAAGCAATGTTATTGGATGTTTGATCATAGAATTTATACGCTGCCAATGGACTAACATTTCTCATTCCTCGAATTGTTTCACCCAGCTGCATATTTTGAGCGTCATTTTTCACTTTTATAAAATCCTGAAAACTACCATATCCCATCTGTTGCATCATGCCGGGATTATCCAGCGGAATATGATTTTTGAAGTTTGCCAGAAGCTCTTGCTTTGAAAGATCATCAAAATCTTCTATTTCTTTTAAATATTCTTCGTAAGTCATAATTTTTTGTTTTAAGCTCATGGCTTATGGCGGTTGGCTTCTTTCAACCGTCATGAGCCTAAAGCAGGTTAATAATTATTGATTAACCAACCATTATAGATGATTGTTTTTGATGCTTTCCATCGAGATCTGTGCAATTACCTTTCTTGAATTACGAGTTAATGGAGAAGAAAATGATCTGCCTTGTTTTTCCAGTGCCGGTAATTTTGAAATCCCGACTATATTTTTTACTGCCTGATCAAAAGCATTGTTTAAACCGGAGCAATGGATAAATCTTAAATTTTCTTTTTTTGTTTCGGCAAACTGAGGATTTATCGTGCTGATAAATCCAAAAAGCATGTACGATATATTATTGGTCGTGTTGCTATTATTGGAAATTCTATCATTTGTTATCATTTTTTGTAATTTGTTTGTTTTTCTGTATGTAAATATCCATCGGGCAAGCGACAGAACTTGTCGTTTTAAAATTTTATTTATAAAAACAATAAAACCTAATCTAAGACTGGGTTTATGAAGTTGTCTGAACTGCAAATCCGAACTTTTTGTGGATAATATTCCGGAATTAAAAGATGGGGTGGGAAGGATTTTAATTAAATAATGCGTGGAGTTTTTTAAGGATGTTGGCACAAGTGGCACACTTGCGCCAGCAGTTGAATAATTTTAAAAACAGGCTGGACATAAAATAAGCCGGCACGAAATCCGTACCGGCTTATCAAGCATAAAAAAACTAACTCAGGATGATCGTACTGATCTTTATTTCTTAATGAACTTATTTTTGTAAACGTTTCCTTTTGAATCAGTAGACAGCACAAAGTAATTACCTGGTACCAGTCTGCTCACGTCAATGGCTTCGTTATACTGATGCCCGTTTTTCTTCAGGACTAGTTTTCCGGAAACATCGATAATTGAAATTTCGCGGTAGGTTTTGTCGGATTCTTTTCCGATGTACAGGAATTGTGCAGTAGGATTAGGATACACTTTCAGGTTGTTGTCTTTGGTTTTTACCTCCCCTGTTCCGAGGTTGCTGCAGAACTCAAAGTTTCCGAAATTCAGTTTGATAAATGATGCTGTTCCTAAAAACTGGCACTGATCCGGGCAGTACTCCGTGCAGGCATAGAATCCATATTCTCCGGATTGCGTAGCCGTATAGGAATCCCCTGTTTCTCCTTCAATTACACACTCATCACCCACTGATGGCGGTGCAATACTCGGAATACATCTGTACCATGTGTGAACTCCATACACAACAGGAAATGCATCGCTGAACTGTACAGATGCTCCGGCACAGATATTAAACTCTCCATCCCCGATCTGCTCGTAAGTTCCGGGCGTAAATGTGCTGATCATGGAAGGAAGCCCATACGCATATCCGTCAGCCATAACAGCCGGGCTTTCTGCGGTACAGTCTCCCTGGGTAACCGCTACCTTAAAATAATACAACTGATCATCATATCCGTTGATGGTAAGGGTTTGTGATGTTTCTCCCGGAATAGGCTCCCACGGATTGTTGTTTGGAGTTTCCCACGTCCACTGCTGCTTGTACCATTGATAGGTACCGAATGCCTGTGTGGAAAGGACTTCATTTTCGGTATCACAGAACAGGATCTTATCCGGATATTTCAGTCCAAGCCTTGGGCTGGTAATGGTAGGGTTACACTGAGCTTTCAGATTCATGGCATAGATGAACAGAAAAGCTAAAAACATTAATTTTGCTTTCATATATAAATCGTTAAGGGTTGATCAATAATTTAACAGGTCAGTCCAGCATCAGTCTGACTCCGAATTTTACATTGAAGTGTAAAGGTTTTTCTTTATAAATGGTGTTGAGGCCGCTGTTGTCTTTAAAATGATATCCGATTCCCGGCTCTGCATAGACCCCGAACTTATCAATGATTTTCAGCTGTAATCCGGCTGCGGTATTCACTGAAAACTGTATGGGCTTTGAGTGCAGGCGTTCTTCTGATGATTCTTTTACCTCATCGTTCACAATATATTGGGTCTTAAGGTTTCCGGCCACTGGTTTTTCAGCAAGCATACCTCCGGTAATATATCCTGTAAATCGTCCTTTTTTGATAACATTATAGTTCACCTGCACCGGAATTCCGATATAATGAACCGTCTGATCTCCTTTAATATAGCTGGAGCTGGTCCCAGAATGAAGCTCAGACGAGAGCTTGGTATAGTTCACTCCTGTTCCTATCCCCCATCTTTTCCCGAGGTTATAGTACAGGGATAGTCCAAAAGTTACAGGAACCTTGTGTCTTATCCTTGCTTCAACTTCCTTGCTTTGGTTGGCCAGTAAAATTTCTGTCAGCGGATCATCATCTACACTGGTAGCACTCCATACCTCATCCATCATCATGGGGCTTCCGCTCATGGAGGCATATCCGGAAAACTGCTGTTCCGAGGAGTTTGAAGAGGCATTTCCGGTGAGCATGCTCAGCATCCATGATTTTCTGGCAGGCTTTTTCATCACTTTAGACTGGTTATGGGCAGCATATTTCTCAGGAAGATTATCCTCAGCAGGAACAGGAATTTCTTCTTTTGCATCTTCTTTATTTTCCTGGTTTGTTTCAGAAGCATAAGACTGGGCTGGTGTTGGCTTATTTTCCTGTGGCCATCCGTCAGAAACAGTAGTTTTCTCTGTATTTAAATTATCTTTTTTATTGGTGTTTTCAAAAATGTTTCTGAATATATTGTCAGTCCAAGTTTTCTCTGAGACCATTTCTTTCTCAGCAATATGCATTTCAGGACCGGAAATACGTCCATCTTCCGTAATGCTCTGATCGTCTGATTTCACAACATCGTCACCTTTGGATTTCCCCGGATTCCTTTTTCCGGAATCTACAGCAACATACTGACTGTTTTCTTTTTCACCACTCCTATCAAGTAAAAATTTTCCGGCGAAAAAGAGCAATACGACAGCAGCGGCAATTCCTGCGGTACGGTACAGCCAGGAATTCTTTTTTCCGACAGGAGCCTGTTCTGTTTTGCCGGTGTCTTCAGAATCTGAATCCCAGCTCAGAGGAACAATCTTCCCGTTTTTCTTTGGGAAGAGTTCATCTCTGATCTCATCCCACAGTCCGTCCGGAACATCCTCTTCATGGTCTTCCATTTTCCTGCGCAGATCATTGAGCCACCGGTTATTCATATTGTGCTTTTTTGGACATTTTAAATTCTTTAATTTTCTGGACCAGAAGTCCTTTTGCTCTGTGAAACTGCGAGGCTGAAGAGTTTTCTGCTATTCCCAGCAGCCCGGCAATTTCTTTATGGCTTTTTTTCTCGAAGACGTACAGGTTAAAAACCGTTCTGTAGCCGTCCGGAAGTGCTTTTATCATCTTCAGGACTACTGCTTCAGGAATTTCTTCAAGATCCGGTTCTTCATCCTCGGGCACTTCAGGGAATTCTGAGGTGTATGCTATCGTCTGGAATCCGGAATTCTGCCGGATATGTTTCAGAGCTTCATTGATGACGATCCTTATCATCCAGGCTTTAAGGGAGCCCGTTCCCCGGTATTCAAATGTATCTATCGACCGGAACATTTTGATAAAGCTGTTCTGCAGCACATCCCTCACATCATCTTTCTCTGTGATATAGCGGGAGCAGACCCCTGCCAGGCTTCCGGAATAGGTTCCGAAAAGTTCTTTCCAGGCAGCTTCTTCTTTTGTAAGAAGGCGGTTGATCAAAATCTGCTCCTTATTTTCTTTCATGTAATGTTGGGGCGTCCGGCTTGTTTAAATTTCAGGCAAAAATAGACCTGATCTTTTAAATACCATCTATGGTTTATGATATCTGTTAATATTTTAAGTTATAAGGAAAGTTATAATAAATCACTTCATACAGGCTGAGCTCTGTTCCGTCTATTTCAATTTTTTCTGCTTTCAAGCCAAATCTCAGTGACCGGTCCAATCCTGCAAAGTATCCTTTCTCCTGAGCGGCCAATGTAATGACAGCATTTTTGCTGACCCCATCCACAGGAATCTGAAATTTTAGCTTTCCAGGAGCAAAAGTAAGTTCTACCAGGTTTTTATCAGCATGCAATACGGAAGTATACTTTAGATTGTATGCTACTTTACCTATCGCTGCCAGCGCCTGCTCTGCCTTTACCGGATCTTTGATCACTGATTTTACAATTTCTTTTACCGGAAATTCCGTAAAACTGATGGTGTCTTTTTTTGTTTTAAAATCAATCACCTTTTCTGTTCTGAAGATCCCCTGCACCGTGATCAGTCTTCCCCTGTAATTTCCATTGAGATCTTCCAGCCTGACGGGAGGAATTTCTGCATCATTATCATCAAGACATGAAGTAAACAGGGTAAAAATCACACCTACGGCTAAAATCGCCGCAAAAAACTTAAGTACTATTAATTTCTTCATTACATTATTTTTTTCTGTATTAAACATTCATTATTTTGAGTACTCATTAGTAAAATCCGGTTTTTAGAAAATCTTGCATACAATTTTATTAAAAAAGCCGAATTATTATTTAATCATTTGATTTACAGCGAATAAAATTTAAATATTGGGTTTAAATTCAGGACTTCTGTAGGTTGGGTGATGGAAGCAGAAAGTTTTTGACGTCCGTAAAAAAGTTGTTTATTTGTTTCAATCGATCTTAATAATTGGATACTTATCGTTTTCATCATCACTAAAGTAAATGATGATATCTTTTCTTACAGCTCCCGGCATTTTACGTCATTCAACTATACTTTTAGTTTCTACCTGTTTTCAGGGAGCATAAAAATCCTGATTTTTCTGTATTGCGATGACTATCACCCCATGAGTACATTTGCGAAAACAAATTTCAAAACAGCAGAATTATGAAAATGCAAATGACAAAATCAATGGTTTTCGGTCTTATTACACTTATTACGCTGGGAACGGTTTCTACATCATGCAACAAAGATGATGATGAGCCTTCCAATGCCAAAGCCAATATCAAAATAACCGTCAGCGTAACCGGAGCTGATTCCAATGACCAGGTGGATTTTGGTATAGGAGCCGGAAACCATGATGCCAGCCAGTACGGATCTCCGGTCTGGAAAATAAATGGAGTTGTACAGGGCAATGAAGACGATATTATCATGGGAATAGATGATTTTACGGGATCTACCCAAACCTATGTTTTTGAAACGGTGAAGCCTTTTAATTTCGGGAATTTAAATGCACATGTTACCAATCATGACGGAGGACCTGTCTCTGTAAGCTATAAAACAGAAGTGGGCGGAGCTTTGGAAACAGATGTAACAACCACTGTAGTGGCTGGACAAACCCATAATAAGAATTATACCTATATGGCAAAATAGGGTCTGCTTCAGAGGAATTAAATGAATATCAAATATTTTTTGGCTTATTATTGAAGACGGCAGCTTTACGAGGCTGCCTGTCTTTTTTACTCTGTTTCTAAGGGGATGTGTATTTACTGTTTTTATGTAATTTTTGAATAAATATATCTCCTCTTTTGAATCTTTCTTAATATCAAAATTTTATTTCTTTGAATTCCCTATGTTTATTTTTATTGAATGCTGATATCCTTCATTAACCATTTTTTGTAATTTACGAATCTCTTCTTTCGATAGCTCTGGATTTAAAACAATTTTATCTGTTTTTAATAAAAAAAAGTAGTTTAATAAATCATCATCTTTTTGAAAATCAACATTAAGAATACAGTCTTTTTTATAATGCTTATCAAGAAAATCTTTCATTATCTTATGGGCTTTTCCTTGTAACTGTTCTTTTGTGTGTCATTTATTCATAAAGTCTTAAGAATTCACTCAACTCTTCATTGGTTCAATTCTTAAATTTTCTTTAGATTAAAAATAACAAAAAGGGGACCCTAAAAAGTGACTATCTTATAGTTTCCTCCCATAGCTGTGCCTGATAATTTTGTAATTATCATCTACATAATCTAAAATTTCCTGTTTGTCAGCATCAGTAAGAAAAGCATTAAAGTATATTCTGTCGTTATTAAACTCATAAAGCTCTGAGAGTTCGGGGCACTTTTCAAATAAAATTTTATATTTTGCCTGCATTAATTCTGAAAGTTGAAGATAATCACTCTGATATTGAGCAAATGGAGATCCTTTTTTTATTTTTTTATGCCACTGCATAAGAAGATTTGTTAAAGAAACAGAATCACTTACTTCCATTTCTTCATCTATTTTGTCCAATATTTTATGATGAAACGATTTTTTACCATTTAGAGTTAATTCTATTAATAATTCTTTTATTATTGTTTTCATTTATAAATATTTAATGCTTTTCATAATTTGTGAAAATATTATCTAACATTGCCTTAACTGTATCAAAGTCAGGTTTCATGCCTGTTGCTCTTTGCCAGGCATGTTCATGAAAGAATGCACGTTTTTCAGAAGACCAATTGTCCCCAAAAACAGCCATAATTTCTTCGTCAGTTTTGCCATTTTTAAGCATTATCATAATTTCTAAAGTATCTTTAGCGTGGGTTCCTTCATGAATAATTTCACTTAAAAACACATCTGGTTGCCGTGAAGAACTAAAATACATATCCAAGCCATCGGTAAAGGCATACGTATTGGTTGCTCTTTCTAAAGTATCACCATACTCCATACACAATTTAATATAGTCATCTTCATCTAAAATATGAATAATTATTTTTTCTTCTTCAATAAGTTTTGCAATTCTATTTCCTTGTTCAGTAAAACCTTTTAAAGCGTTAGCTATCTCAATTTTAGCAAGTGACTTTATTGGCTTCTCAGACCATTTCTTAACAAAGTCTTCATGTTGTTTGATCCTTTTTCTTCTTACAGGATCGTTTTTTCTCTCAAATTGTTCCTGATTCCTCCTCTTCTTCTCCTTCACTCTTCTCTCCGCAGAAGTCATTCCATAATCAGCAACTTCATCACCAAAACCGAAAACTTCATCTAAAACCTTCTCTAATTTAGAAAAAATTTCTTTTGTTCCTTTTTTAAATTCCCGAAGTATCATTTTAATAAACTCCAGAATTCTGGTCATGAAATTTCCGGCATGGGTAATGGCCTTAGAGATCCTTTCAAGAGGGTTTAATATAAAACCTTCTACTGTTTTGGCCAGTCTGGCAACTGCTGCTGCCCCACCGGTAAGAAGCGTTTCCACAATGATATCTACAATGATTCCTATGATATATCCGTAATAATAGGAAGCTTTTTCAAAAGTGATCTGAGGGACTTTTTCCTCAATCCATTTTACCAGGCGAAAGACCGTTCTTATCTGAAAGGTCAGACATTGTTTAAAGAACTCCAGATAATCGAAGTTCATTATTCCTTCCATGAGATCTTCCGTTAGTTCAAGGAACATTTCACCGTACTCAACTTTCCGGTCATTTACTCTATCCATAGCGGCCACTGCTTTGAAAATAAAGCCGATAATGGAAAAGATCCCTGCAACAATATCGATCAGGCTATTGTAAACCCCACACAGAAAAGCATTCGTCATCTGATGGCTCCTATAGATAATATGCTGCATTCCGGTAAGAGGATCAATGAGAAAGCTTTCAATTTTACCGATCTGGCTGAAAAAGAAGTTTAAAGATTTTTTGATCCTTTTGTAAATGAAATCCGGGAAGAAAGTTTCTGCATTAGTCAGAAGATTATTGAAACTTGTTTTAACATCATCTATTCTTTCAAAGAGAGATTTTACAATCTGAGCGTTGATTTTTTTCTGTCCTTCCAGATTTTCATATGGGTTCCTTTTACCTTCATGCTCATAGAATTTTTTAAGTTCCTTATAAAGTGTGTCAGGAATAAAAACAGGTTCATATTCCCCTTCTTTAGGATAGGGATTCCATCCGTTTTCAGAAATCCTCAGTTTTGCAATATTGTCTGCAATGCCTTCTATAAAAAAGTCGGCAGCTCCTTCTAGCAGCTCTTGTTTAAAGAAAGTAAATATTTTACCGATACTTGCATCTTTTAATCCCAAAAACCAACTGATAAAACTGACCTTGTTTCGATAAATTTCATTTTTTATCAGCTCCTCAAATGCTTTCGGGGAAACACTCACCTGATGTTTTCTTGTAAAGGCCAGAATATCATCAAAGGAATTCTTTTTATTTCTTGTCAGTTCCGCCCCTGCTACAGCCCGCATTACCGTACTGTAATTATACTGATCATTAATTTCCAGAAATAGAATCAATTGGTTACTATTGGGTAATGCCTCCATATAACGCTGAAGAAGGAAGGCTCCGTCCTTACTGGCAAAAAGAATAACATCAATTTCTCCAATGGCTTTTCTATACATGCTTTGATAGATAACCACCTCTTCTATATTTCCTCCGAATATGGGATCATCCGTATAAATCTGAAACCCATCGCTGCTCAATGCTGCTTTCCCTTCATAATAGGTATTTGCAATCTGTCTTGCCGTAAGCTGTTTCAGTTCAGATGGTGATTTCAGAACAGAAGGTTCATCTGTGTTAAAGAGAGAGTTTGCCGGACGTCCTAACAAAGGGTTGTTTAATATATCTAGGCTCATAACGGTATTTTTAGTTCATTTCCAGAAAAAATCATCGTCAGTTTATTTCCTGAATAATACATTTTGATCTTTTCCTCATCCGGGACAAGTAGTTCAACATCGTAATCTTTGTCTATCAAGTCTTTCCGTTGTTCAAAAGGAACCCGGCCTCTGCTTCCGAAAAGAAAAATCTTTTCTACCTCAGTAATTTCATCAATCTTATTTTTCAAGGTCGTGAGGATATAAGGCAGCACATTATCGTGCTGCCAGATAACCTCGTGTTTTACACAACTCATAGATTAAATTTTAAGAGATTAGATTAAGAATCTGAAAAGAGCAATATCTTCATTATACTTTTCTATATCTATTGACTTTCCATTTTTCTCATTTTTGAAAAAGGCAGAGCATTACGCTCTGCCATCGGTTAATCTTCCTAAGAAAGCCTATCCAGCTGTTCTTTGTGAGTTTTCACAAAATCCTGCAGGTAAGAAGTCAAAAGTTCAGTAAACCCGACCTTATTGTTTTTCAACAGCCAAAGCATATAGAGATAGCTTGAGACCTTCACCTTATCAGTCGCCAGATTTTCAAGAGGTTCCGCCAAAGGCAATTCAATAGGCTGGTTGTAATGATCGCGGAGATAGCTCCATGTTTCCTTATAGATCACCCATTGCGGAGTAGGTAAGGAAATACTGATCTCTTCGCCGGTTTCTTTATCTTTCAGTACCTGTTCATAGTTGAAATAGATAAACTGCTGTTTGGATTTTGCATCAATGTCCAGCACCCGGATACTTCTCTCGAATTGCGGAAGTTTCGGATGTGCCTGTAGCGGCAGCTCGGCCAGATGTGCTGATATGTTTTGAATGCCGGTAAGGATTTCCCTGATGTTTTCCGGTATAATTAAATGCTCGTTCATAATGTTTGTGATTTTTAAGGTTAAAAAAGGATTAATTCTGTGATATTAAAGGATATGTTTGCGCTTACCCCCATATTGGTATTGAACATGGCAAAGGAAAGTGCATCTGTCGAGATGCTTTTGGAGTAAGTAAGAACAGATCCGTTTTTTGTAAGAACAAAATAGACGACTGATCCTCTTCTCATTATGATATAATTAAATGTTTCGGGATTGATCGGAGCTTGTGAGTGTACCATAGAGCTATTGTCTAAATAAACCTGGCGTGTCCAAGAATCCGCTCTTCCCACAACCCTCAGACTTGCAATATTAAGATTAAGCAAATCCAATGGTGTAGAGCTGAGCATTAAACCGATAGAATGATACGGAGTGGTGCTGCCCGGACTGGTAAAGTTTACACTGACATCAAAACTTAAATAAAAATCCTGATTGGCTCCTATAATTTTTGAAGATTTCAGGGCGGATACTACCGTAGCTTCATTGGCGTAAGGTTTTACATTGGGATTGCTCTGATACTGGCCGGCTCCTGCATTTCCGAAGACCCCGTCATTCGCAATATTGTTATAAATCTTCTTGGTCCATACAATAGAACTCAGATCAAAATTATTGGAAGATGCCGACACGGTAACAAAACTTGCCGTACGATGCACCTGAACCACAGGAGTTGAAGTCCTGATCACCATATTATAATTCTGGCCTGCAAGAAGAGCATCTCCATAAATGGTAACCACCATAGATTTTCCATCAGCAAAAGTTTGAAATCCCAGACAGTCAATTTCCCCGATCCCTAATTGATTCTCCTGGGGTATAAATTTCACTGAAGTATTGGCTGGATTTAAGTTTAAATTCAATCCTTGCAGCACAAAATATTTTACGGTATGCTCGCGCTTAATTACTGAAGGGGTGAGAGAATATACATTGAGTGCTCCGTTACTGTACTGATTATTCCAGGCCTGGCCAAACTGCTCTTTCTCTGCGGAAGTTAAAACATTGGGAAGCTGTAAAAGAGCATTCTTTCCATTTGTTTTTCTGATTCGTCCTGAAGCATCCTGGCATAAGAATGTATTAAATGTAGGGTCATTAGAGCCATCATTTAATCCGGTAATTGAATAATAAAGCCCTGAAGTATTCAGCGTCCAATTGGCTCCCAATGTCAGTCCCGCTCCCGGTATGGTCGTCAGCGAGGAATTGGCGATATTTTTTCCTAAGTCCCCGGCCGGCAATTTTGCGACATTTCCATTATCATCTATGCCGACAATTTTGGGAAAATCCACAACATTCCCATCAGCAGAAGGTTGATTCAGTTTTTGATTCAGTTTTTCGCGTGTATCCGTATTGTATTTTTCCTGGTTGGTGATTCCCTCCGTAATAAAAGAAGGATTGGTCACGGAAAGATGTGTATCTGCCAATTCCAGAGGAATGCTTCCATCGGTAACGGCATGTGTTTTCAGATCGCCATTTTGATCAATGGCATAATCCGTATAAATGGGAGAGCCGGGTTCGGCTACCTGATAAATGACATTGTTTTCTCGTTCTCCAACAGGCGGCAATTCATTTACCCTTATAATTTTTCCTATAATAGACATAATTTTGTATTTTTTTATTAATAGCTTTTATTTCCAGTCTCCTGAAATAACTTTCTGTCCTTCGTCTTCTGTTTCAACTCCCAATAAGCTATTCTTTTTTTCAAAATTGAACTTATCTTCTGTGATCACTTCTGAAGGCACTTCAAAATCATCCGGGTTTTCTGTGCTGAAGGGTAATGCATGTCTTACTTTCAGTCCGATGCTTTCTGCCTGGAGGATGTTCAGGGAAGTAGGAAGTCGCGTTAACCAGGCTTTTCCTTGTTTCTCGCCTTTCGGCTCTTTCATCTCATCTGCAATAGACAGATATAATTCGTCTCCGATAACAGGAATTTCGCCTCCGTTCCAGATTTTTCCGGTTGCCAGATAGAACTGTACGGCTTCTTCAAATCCCGGACGTACGGTAACCACCACTCTTGCCATACCACTCTGCATAAATGATCTGAACAATGGATCGGTATCTTCGGCCTGGTAAAGGTCCAGCCAGTTTTCTCGATTGCCCCAATAATAAGGATACAGATTATACGAAAGGTTATCCCATTCAAACGCCTGCTCCATAAACTTCACAAAAGCCGTATACTGATCCAGGTTATTGGTTAAAACGGTTTCATAGTCTTTGAAGGAAGAGCCGCTGGTTTGTCCTTGCAATCCATAACCGTGAGTAGAGCCGGATGTTCTGTCTGACAGGTAGGAAATACAGTTTTTACGCAGAATGGTATTTTCGATCTGACGGTAAAACATCGGGTTTGAGCCTTTGATTTCAACTGCTTTGTTCTTTTCTTCCGTCAGTTTATTGTTATATTCTACCAAGGCATCTTCATAAGCGTCTATAATGGCTTTAAAAACTTTCTGATACCAGGCATTTCTTGCTTCAGTTGTTAATTTCACATCAACCACGCAATTAGCGGTTCCTGAGAAAATTTCATAGAAGGTAGCAGAAATAGGAACTGTTTTTGAGTAAGGTTTGGCAAAAGGGACTCTCGGATATACTTTTAGCTGAGAATAGTATCCACGGTGGTAGAAGTCCATATCCCCTATCAATATACACATGGCAGACTCACTATTGTCTCCGCATGCGCTGTAACCCGCACCACAAGCTACGGCTTCGTAATTGTCCGGAATCTGAATTTCATCTTTAACAGCAACATTTTGGATCGCACTGTGCTCATCTGCAAACTGCCCGCTCATTGATTTCCCGATACTGTAGGCCTCTACCGGTCTTTCCGGAATTTCAACGTTATATTTCGCGGTCCAGTATTTGAGAACATCATCTTTCGCCAGTTCCCCGTAATGGGTAAGCTTCATCACAGATGACGTTCTTGGATCTTCCGGCTTTACCAGATTCACCTGATCCGGTTTTTTCTGAGTAGCCATTCCCAACAGATGAAGTTTTGCAGGTTCAGGAACCATGAATTCAAACATCATCCGTTTTCCGTAGTTGTAGATCTGGTTTTTCATCAGCTTATCAACCCAACGATAAACCCCTACTACATTTTTATCACCTTTCCGGTTATCAAATCCATGAGAATTGTTTTCCTCGAATTCTTCAATAATCTTTTCAATTCTTTCTTCGTGAACTTTGGTAACGATCCTGTCCATTGCTCTGGCAGTAATATCCTGAGCCTGATTTACAGCCTGCCGGGTACTCTCATCTTTGGACCGGTGATTGGCATAATTTGCTCCCGCATTCAGAGAGAATAACCCATTGGGGCTTCTATAGCTCGCATTGGCAAAACCGGCAAAATCATTGGATTCCTGCATAATTTTAGAAATTTCAGACTGCATTTCAAAACGGTTGGCTGTAGTGGTATCGGAAAGCTGCTCTCTTTCTGTGTCTGTAGAGGAAGTGGTGGTATTTTCACTTCTTCTCAATTTCCGGGTAGATTTTTCACGGAATTCTCTTGCCATAATGTTTTCGATATGGGCTACTTCGCCTTCCACATAAGCATGAGTACTCTGTTCTACTTTCAGATAATCTGCAATACCGATCTGTTTAAAACCAAAGCCTGAAGGGATGAAGTTCTGTTCATCATCAATCACAACGGGTGGGTTTTCGGTTTCTTCAACCAGCAGTTCAAAGCGGGAAGAAATACATGATCTGGTATTGATTCCAAATGTTCTGAACTGAGCCATTCTTCCGTTGGTAAAATAGACTTTGATATCAAAGGAAGAGTTCTGGAAAGCATCATATTCAACACCTTCCCCAAGAAGGCTGTTTAAGAAAATGGTATTTCCTGTTCTTGCCTTTACAAATGTATATCCGTCGTTGCCTGCGTTGGTATTTCCATTACTTTCAATTAGCGCGTAGGACACTTCCGAAACATCCCAGGAAGCATCCGGAACATTCAAAGCAAGATCAAGAGCATAGGTTTTATATAAAACCTTTGGACAAATCTGGTAGGTAAACGGAACCGAAACTGTTCTTGTTAAAGGAATAATTACCCCTCCAATGCTGGTATACGATTCAATATTGGCTTCCGTATTTTCTGCAATAATCCGGTTGCATTCTTCTTCTGTTTCTTTGATCAGGTTATTGATTTCTGAAAAGGCAGTTCTCCCATCCAGCAGTTCTTCAAGCTGTTGGCTTACGGGAGCTGCTGCTTTATTAACAATTGCATCCGGTTGAAATTCAAATCCCAGAATATCCAGCAGAGCATCAAGGCTATCCGGTTTTAGTTCCAATTCCAGATATCCCGCTTCTATTTCCGGACGGAACTTGAAATCAAATTTTGGAAGAACAGGTTCAGGGATTTTAGGAATCTGCTGACAGGGATCTGCCGGATCATATTTTTCGCCGGGTGTTCTTGTTGGACAGTATTTCTCTCTGTTTGCGGCAACTTCTCTGTTATACTGCTCTATAAGCGGAGCTATTTGACTTTGATAGTCTTCTCTGTACACCTCATATTCGGACTGATATTCTGATCTGTATTTTCTTTCTATTGCAGAAAGGTTTTTCTTCAGCCCGGCATATTTTTCCAGCTTTGCCTTTGTTCCGGAAACCAACTGCTGTTTTCTCATGTCCTCCGTGGGAGACGTTTCTTTTACTTCTCCGGTCTTTGAAAAAGCAGCCGGAATAGAAAGAGGCTTCTCTTCATCCAGCATTATTTCTTTAGGAAGAACTACTTTGGCATTGACCAAACTCTTTGCTTGCTCCTCATTGATGGCTGGCAATACATGCATTGCGAGCAATACCTGCATCATCATTTCTTTGATATAAAAGTCTTTTTGTGTTACTACCTGATAAATCAGATTGTTCCAAAGATCAGAAGTATCAGGCATCGGCTGTATTGATACCGCAAAATATTCATTTCTTAAAGCAATAAGCTCTTCAGCAGTATATTTTCCTTTATTTTTTGCTATCCAGGCCCCAAAGTCACAGATTGCTTTATAAGTTCTTTTAAAGTTCTGTAAACTATTTGAGTTTCCTGAGTCAGTCTTAATGCATTTTGGATTATTAGCATAAGAAGCGGCACACTCTCTTAATTTTTTCATTTTAGAACCTGAAGAAGCATTGGTGACAGGAACATAAAATGTATTATCATTTTTATATGATTCCGGAATCATAATGAATCTTTTACTCTGTTCTTCTTCGTCAGACAGTTGCGGGCTTCTTAAGCTTACAAACCTAAAGAGCGTTTGAGACGGTGTGTTTTCTGCCGGGATATCGACAGCGTTGTTTTCAGTGTTGTTCATTTTGTGATTTTGATTGTTTTTGTTATTGGATAAGTGAGTGAAAATCATGAATGATTTCCGATGCTGACCCTATTTTTTAAGGTGGTGTCAGGCAGGAGATATCCACCTTTCGTTTTTAAGTCTGTTTTCATGTTCTGTGTTTAACTGAAGCAAATATCAGAGCCGGAAGCGACAGAACTTGACGCATTGAAAAAAGATTTGATTTTTTTTCTAAAAAATTTCTTAATCTTAATAGTATAGCCATACGACAGAGATTTCCTATCTTTATTCCATGGCTGCAGAGATTCATTCTTACCCTATCTCCGGATTTCCTTCAGATTTCATGACGGAAAATTACAGTGTGATCTTATTGAATGGGTCGGGAGTTTTTTCCGTAGATCAGATCAATTATTTTTATGAAGGCTATACGGTTCTGTTTCTTTCTCCTTACCAGAAACTGAAGCTGCTTCCCTGGTCCGGACAGGAGATTTTCAGTCTTTTCTTCCATGGAGACTATTACTGTATAGAATACCATAAAGAGGAAGTAGCCTGTAACGGGCTTCTTTTCAACAATATTTATTTACATCCTGCCATACGGATTACCCGGGAAAATTATGAGCAGATCCATGGAATTTTTAATCATATCCGGCATGAAAGTTCAGAGGAGCATCCGTTTTCTACCTCCATTATCAAAACTTATATTCAGCTGGTTCTGGCCATCTGCAGTAAGCAGAAAAGTAACACACTTCAGGATGAAATGCTCTCCAACGGGAAAACAGCCAATAAGAATGCTGATGCTTTCCGTAAACTTCTGGAACTTCATTTTAAAGAAGAAAAAGAACCTTCGTTTTACAGCAATAAGCTGCATATTGCCGGCAGTACATTAAGTAAGTCTGTGAAAAAAGAATTTGGTAAAACCCCCGGCCAGCTCATTAAGGAAAAGATTATTCTGGAAGCCAAAAGGCTGCTTCACCTCACGTATCGGTCCGTAAAAGAAATTGCTGTGGATCTGGGTTTTCATGATGAGTTTTATTTCAGCCGGTATTTTAAGAAATCTGTAGGCTGTTCTCCTAAAAAGTACAGGGAAAAGGTAGGCATCTCTATAGTGGCAAAAATGTCCATGTAATATCCCGGTTTCTCTATTTTTAAGCGGCCTGAGTCTGGATATCTTTGTAAAAATAACAAGCAGATTATGACACCAAGCAGATTACTCAGCCGTCTTACCAAATTAGATTCTTATTTTCTTCATTTTCTGAGGTTTTCCATATTTACTGTGATGGTCTGGATCGGAGGATTAAAGGCATTTCAGTATGAAGCAGACGGAATTGTTCCTTTTGTGGCCAACAGTCCTTGGATGAGCTTTTTTTATAAAAACGCAGGAAATAAAGTCCTTAACGAGAAAAAAGAGACTGTTTCAGAATATACGCTTTATAAAAATCCTGAAGGAAAAACAGTAACGAAAAATATAAACTGGCATCAGGAAAACGGAACCTATGTTTTTTCTTACGGACTGGGAACCGTGATTGTGATGATTGGATTTGCCGTTCTTTTGGGTATATGGTTTCCCAAAACAGGAGCCATTGGCGGGGCATTAACGTTTCTGATGTCTCTGGTTACCTTATCATTTCTGATTACCACACCGGAAGTTTACGTTCCGGATCTTGGCGGAGATTTTCCGACCCCTCAACATGGATTTCCTTATTTATCAGGAGCCGGACGCCTTGTCCTTAAAGATATTATCATGATGGCGGGCGGATTGGTGCTGTTTTCAGACAGCTTAAAGAAAGTATTGACTGAGAAAAGCACCTCATCAGATAAAGGCTAAACTCATGTAATTTTATGGGTTGGTTAAACTAGTAAGGTTGCGGCTCCGAAAGGAGCCGCAACCTTACTAGTTCTCATGATAACATTATTATATTTTTCTTACTCCACAGCATATCTGCCGGAGCTTTCTTCTTTTAAAAAAATCTTTCTCCATTTGGCTACAGAATTACGGCTCAGGCAGAAATGTCTTGCGAGCTCACTGTTGTTCATATTGTTATCCTGCTGGTATTTCAGAATCTGCAGAATCGTCTGCTTATCATATGAGCGGTGTTTCTGATTGCTGATCAGATGATTGTTCATCTGTTCCTTCGTGAATATTAATTTGTTCAGTTTGATAATATCCATCGCCGACAGGTCTTTTTTGGCAAGAATAGTGCTGCATTTCTCTTTTTTATCCGGATATTTTCTGGCGATCAGGTCATTATAAATTTTCTGGTAGTTTGGTTTGATATATTTTCCCATATATTTTCTTAATGTTTTTGTGTTGCAGTTTTCCGTTTCTGAAAACAAGGAAGAGAACCGTTTTCATTCCCCACCAGGTTCTTTTGAGTTCATAATACCAGATATCATCCGGATAGAAATTGAATCCGTGTCCTAATTCATTGATGACTTCCTTCTTGGAAAGCCCCAAAAGAAAATTCTGTTCATAAAACCGTTTGTCTGGTAGCATATCATTCTGATTTTCGGTGGATTAATTTTAGAGGTCAATTCTGTAATGACAGTCATAAATGACTCCTCTGTGGGTAGAAATATGCAGTCGTCTCTTTAAAATACCGAAACAATAGCGCTTGAGCTCAAAGGCATATCTTGAGCTGTACATCCGTACGGTTCTTTGCCCGAGGAGTTCTTCTGCCTCCTCGATTGTTTTTCCGATCAGAAATATTTCCGTTACTGTCATCCCTCGATTTTTTAATTAGCTGGCTATTTGGCTGCTGTATTTATCCATCCATTTATACAGCGTGGTCTTCGGTATCCGGTACTCTTCAATCACCTGGTATCTTGTTTTCTCTCCTGACAGGATCAGTTCCATGATAAAATCAATAATCTCTTTGGTGTAAATATTTTTTCTGAACTGTGGAAGGTCAGACTTTTTCTTATCTGTAAGATGGCTCAGATTGGCATTAGCCGGAGGAGAATAGAGGATCAGATGCTGGGAGTATACTCTGAAAAAATCATACTCCAGAAGCTTACTCCATTTTAACATCAGATCAGACGGCATATCCTGCTGCTGATACATCATTTTAAGTTCATCTTCAGTACATTTCAGGAATCTGCATATTCTGAATGTATCCATTTCACACTCGGCAACTCTCTTTTTTACCAGCTTTCCTACGTGGATATTTTTAAAATCAGTATTCATTTGTATTGGTTTTTTTTATACTTTCCAGTGATTTTGCCAGATCTTTCACCTGCTGATCATTAAAGCCCGCCATTTGAAGTTTCATTGTATAGTCTTTTCTTTTTCCGGTATTCAGTACGATGATCAGTTTGGAAATCATCTGGCTTTCTTCAAAGGTGAAATCTTTCAGGTACTGTCTCGGAAATTCGGCAAAAGGAAGGATCCTCTTTTTCTGATAAAAAGGGTGAAATCTTTTGATCGTGATACATTCTCCTGAAAACTCATATTCAATACATTTGGCTTTCAGAAGGATTCTGATAAGAATGATCTCTGCAATCACTAAAGTCATCTTTGCCGTTATATGCCAAGGTGTGCATACCAATGCGAGAAAAACAACAATGATCATCGCTGTTAAAACCCTCATGATCATCTGCATTTTATGAAAATTATTAATTTTTGTCATTTTTTTAAATTTGGTAAAAGCAGCAGAGGGGAAACAAGTGTATTCCCAATTCTGCCGCTCAAAACTAAACTGATGATATTTTTATTTCCAGTAGCTCCAGTTGGCTCCGTCATATACTGCCAGCATATCAGCCGCTGAGTCGTATACTATTGTTCCGGCTACAGAACTTTTCATTGTTAAATGTGGATTGGCAACCGTTGGGAGTATCATGGCTTTTGTTGCAGATTCCAGCACCAGCGCTCCGGGTTTGGTAGTCGTGGTCGCTCCGATAATCACTCCGGCAGTGGCTGCGGCATCTGTTCCGGCATTAGAAAAGGCATGCGCTATTCCCTGTGCCGGGTCTGTAAGCGAAGTCCAGCCTCCCGTATTGTTATTATTCCTTTCTTCCCATACTTCCACAGCTTTATCAGCGGTATTAAAAATAAATGTTCCTCCTACGGCTCCTGAAGCCGAAGCCACTGATGGCAGGATGATCCCTTTATTACCGGGACCAAATTCAACCAGTGCGCTCGCATTGCTTACGTTGTCTTTACCGAATGCCACCTGAGCCTTTACCGTATTAAAAAAAGCAGCAGCAATCAGACTTAATGATGTTATTATTATATTTTTCATTCTTAATTTCAATTTTTAGATTATAAAGAGCTGCCAGGATATTGTTCTTTCAGCTATCCCGGCAATCTCTAAAACTCAATCACCTATTGTTATTCATTACATCCTCTTTTGATACAGTTCCATCCGGTACGGGAAGTATCTGCTCCCGGTGCCGTTCCTCTGTAAAGCTGAACGCATTTTAAATCTGTATTGTAAATTATCATTCCTTCTACGGCTACCATGGCATCTCTCTGAGCCGTTGTCATATGGGTGATCACCAGGCCTTTGCCGGCGCTGTCCAGAACAAGTTGTCCGTTCGGAACATTTTTAGGCCAGTTTGCAACGGTAATCGATGGTTTTGTAAGAATTCCCACCTTAGCATAGCTGTCCGGTGTACCGGTTGCTCCCGGTTTGATACAGTGACAAGGCACAATTTTCTTTCCGGAACCGTAACCGGTCATATAAGTTGGACCTGTTACCACCTGTGTTGCTGTAACGATATTGGCTGAAGCAATGTTCCAGGTTACCGTATTGAAGGTTGCTCCATTATACAATTCCATAGGAAACAAGGGACCTCCCGATGTTTTACTTCCCAATAATGTCACCGCTCCTGTAGCACTGATATTCACTCTTATTGACGGTGCTGATGGGGTCCCCGTTATCTGCCAGATCTCAGGAACACCTCCTGTTCCATAGGATGATCCATCTGCAAAACGTATGTTCTTAAGGGCCGTAGCAAACTGAATCTCCTGGTTGGCAAGCATTCCGCCATTGATGTTCAGGCTGAAAGAATTATCCAGGGTATAGATATCGAAAACAAATCCGAAATCCGTTGCCGGCTGGGAGAATGTTACCGGAGTTCCGTCTGAAGTACTGAAAGCATTGCCCAGAACATCTTCCGTACATATAGGAGCAGGGGAAAACAATACACTGTTGTTATTCAACAGGTTATTACAGATTCCACCCTGACCGTTGTTGGCGCATTCATATTCTGCATTGGTAGGCGGAACGGCAGGATTCGGGTTGGTAGCATCCGGGTCTGTTACGTCATTAGGACGCAGGATGCCTGCTTTCACTACTAAATTTCCTGCTGTTGCAGAAGAAGTTACCATTACAACAAACTTATAGGTAATTTCACATCCGTTAGGTAAATTCAGTGAAGATGAATACGTGCGGGTCGCCGGATTGTAAGTCATTGCAACTGATTCGGAACCACATCCGTTTCCAGTGAAAACAAAAGACTGCGGATCCAGGCCTTCAGGGATAGTGAAGGTAAAGGGAGCACCGGTCACATCGCTTGGCCCATCATTCTTTACTTTTACGGTATAGGTAAGAGATTCTCCGGATGAAACTGCTGATTTATCAGGCATTACCTGCGTTACTTTTAAATCTGCAACTTTTACTTCCACACTCGTGGTAATTGTAGATGCATTTCCTTTAACGAAAGTCCAAGTATCAATAGACCTTACATCTCCGAACAGTCCGGAAGTTCCTGTTCCACCCTGTCCCCAGATGTGTCCGTTGGTGGTACTGCTGATTCCGTTACTGTTTACCGGCGGTAGGTGGGTATTGTTTTTAGGATCGGAATATCTGCCCCGGGGAGCGTTGGTTCCGCTTGTTCCGTCAGGAACATCAACATCATTCCAGTATACAAGATCTGAAACGATACTGCTCAGGTTGGTATGATTCAAAAGCTGAATAATGGTTCCGTTCCTGTTATATTCCATATCAAAAAACGGAAAATGCACCTCTGCGCCCTGAAGCTGAACCGTTACTTCTGCCGGCACTGAGCCTGTAGGCAATGCATTTCCTGAACCGTCTTTACCATCCCAGAAAATAGAATTTGTCCCGGCTATGGACGGACCTGTAAGAGTACGTGTTGTAAAGGCGGCCGGAGTTGCAGAACTTTGGATAACAATTTTATACTGTCCCTGAGTTCCTGCTGTAAATTTAATGTAACCTCCTTTTCCACTGACCTGTGCCGGAGTTCCGTCTACCCCTACCAGCTGTACTCCCGTTACATCTGGTACAATCACTGAATTTTTCATCCAGGTAGATCCTCCCGGAACAGCTCCTGAAGCTGTTGCCGGTAAATCTGATGCCGGAAGGCTGTAAAACAGCTTATGGGTAATATGTTTGGGAGTATCTGCCAAATTGGGATTATGCACTCTTCCCGTTAAAAAAGCCGTTGTCGACTGGCTAAGACTTTTATAGACCGGGTCCTGTGTTGCCGGATCTACGAATCCGTTGTTGTTCGCAAAAAAAGTAAAATACAATCCGTTATTTCCATTGTTATTAACACGGTAGGTATATCCGTCTTTCGTTAAAACATACACCAACCCATAGAATCCATCGGTATTGGGAGACGAGGTCCCGTTGGAAAGGTTCAGAATATTGGTGTAAACACGACCTTGTACAAATCCGGTATTTCCGGCATTGATTACGGATACATCCCAGGCTGCAATACCTGCATTGGTACTGCTTTGCGACCAGCTGGCATCTGCGGCAACGGTTGTACTCGGATCTGTACCCGCTCTTCCTACAAATTCTACCCGATAAATGCCTTCTTCTGTTACGGCATGATAGATGGGTAAATATCTGCCGGCTACAGACTGACCGAACAGCTGAGGGCCTGCAAGTTCTGCAGCCCTGTTGTTAATCTGGCCCGCTGTTGTATTGTTAACGACCTGCGTTCCATCCGGAGCGAAAAGCCTTATTCTTCCCGTCCCTCCGTTCTGCGCACTGGAAGCCAGGGTGATTCTTTCTCCTGCTTTGGCATACACATAGTGGATTCCTTCATTGGCAAAAGGCCAGCTTTCCGTAGTGGTGTTACTTGACCTTAAAAATGCCCTGTATCCCGTTACTCCCGACGGATACAGATCTCTTGAACCATCTGCGAAAAGCCATCCGCTACACAGCAGGCATACCAAAGCGATTACAGTTCTGAGCTGCAGATTATACTTCATATTATTTATCATTTAATTCCTTGTTAATTATTTTTCATCGTTAAATTCAGGCATACGTCTACCTGTGCTCTAAAAAAAAGAGCATTGAATTTTCTGTTAATCCATTAAAAATCAACAACAAAAAGGAGGAGGTCTTATCGCATGAGATTCAGAGAAATGAGGTTTCAGAAACAGATCTTCAAATCGTCTTCGGACGATGTTTATTTCATGCCGGTAACCTGAAATGTAAAGTCCGTCCCATTTCAGCACTGCTGATTTTATCTGAGTATCTCCGGCAGCAGAAACAAAAACAATCTCATTTCTGGCCTGAACAGACAAGCCGTTTCCTGGGGAAGAATTTTTTGAATATACTGTGGGAGCATTTCTGGTCTGTCCCGGATTTCTGAGTTCTTTTTTTCCTGAAAGCTTCCTGTTTTTAATCTCTTTTTTACGGTTAAACCTGGCTGCTGTCTTTTCTTTTTTTCCAGGTTCCGGAACCTGCTTTATCCTGATATTCCCGTCCGGATTGTATACAACCGTTCCTTTGGTAACATAGATTGTATTTTCTTCCGGGATTGATCCTGATCGGGCATCGTGAGATACTGCCTGAAATTTTGAAAAAACACAAATCAGAATAAGCAGGCACAGATTCCTCCACTTTCTGAAAAAAAGGATATTAGCCGGTCCTGTTATTTGTGCTTTTATATTCATGAGTATTGTGTCAGGATCATCTAAACGGTATGGATATCTTACCGCTTAAGAGTTCTGACTTATAGAAATATTCATCAGATAACTCTCCTTTGACAGGGACAAATATAATGCGCTCTGAACCGCTTTAAAAGGCATCTACTTACCATTTTCCTCAAAATGATAAAGTCCGGAAGCTATTGTTTTACCTTCTCTTCTTCAAGATGTTTTATAAACAGGGACGGGGACATGGAAGTCACTTTTTTGAAGATGGTTGCAAATTTATTCTGGGAAGAAAAACCTGCTTCCTCTGCCAATACCGCAATCTTATATTTTCTGTACTTCGGATTATTTTTAAGTTTCCGGATCACATAATAAACCCTGAGCTCATTTACATAATTGTTGAAGTCTTTTTTCTTGTGGGTATTGATAATAAATGAAAGGTATTTTGTATTGGTTTCAAAAAGCGAAGCCAGGTAAGGGAGGGAAATATTATTATTGGTGAAAATATCAGACCGTTCAAATTCATAAAGTTTGATCAGTATTTTTCTTTCTGTGGCAGTTGTCATGGTTACAGAATATTCAGGTTCAATCCTTTTTTCATTTTCTTCAGGGTCCTTGGGAAGAGGTTCCGATTCTTTAACGGATTGGTTTTCAGATCTCCGTTCTTTATTGATTCTTTCAAGAATTTCTTTGAATCTCCGGGCTGTCTTTTGGTATTTTATTCTTGTATAAATAATAAATCCGGCAATAATCAGGGCAAATATGACCGTTCCAATGATTATGATGATATCTTTTCTGGAGTTGCCTTCAGTTATTTTATGATTCTGATCAAACAGCTTTGTATAGGATTCATTAATAAAAGCACTGCTTTTTTCATTGATTTTTCTGTCCACGGAGTCTTTTTTTACAGCAACCTCTGTTAGATTTTTAAGATCCCTGGTTTTCAGATAGTAATTCTGAGCGGTTGCATATACAGTATTTTTCAGTTGAAGAAATCCTGATGAGCCTGCTATTTTCTCGGCAAGATCCAGGTATTTTTTGGCATTTTTCAGATCGTTTTTCTCAATACATACCTGCGCAAATCCATTATAAATTAATCCGGTAATGTGATTTTCAGGAAAGTTTTTGCATAATTGAAGAGCTTTCTGATAATGAACCAGGGCTTCATCAAAATTATTCATATAGTAGCAATTCAAACCAAGAAGCTGTTCGTTATTGGCTGAGAAAAAATCAGTATTCTGACCGGAAAGCTCAAAATATTTCTGGGCTTTTGCAATATACCGGTTGGATTGCTCAAACTGTTCTTTTTCCTGTTCAAAGTAGGCCAGTTCCTGCATGGCCATTCCTCTGGTGAGATCGGCTACTTTTTTGTTTTCTATTTTGTCACAGATGCTGAATGTTTTCAGGGAATATTTTCTGGACTGGTCGTACAGTTTCAGCAGCCGGTACTGGGTAGACAGGAATCCCGAAACTTTTGCTTTCCACAGATAATCATTTGTTTCTTCAAGAATTGCTTCGGTTTTATGGGCATAACTGATTGATTTTTTAAGATCACCAGACTGCTGATACAGGGCAGCAAGCAGCATCAGGCTTTTCACCTGAAAATACGGAGATGCGGATATCGTATACAATGAATCAGCTGTTTTTACAGCATCATTAAAGTTCTTTTGGGAGGTTTCAAGATAGGTCTTTGTATAAATCGTATTATACTTTAACGTATCCTGACCGTTTACTGCCATATACAGCAGCAAAACAAAGGGTAGAAGTAATTTATTCATCCAAGTGTACTAATATTCGGAAAATGACCATTAAACATAAATCCTACTTATTCCAGTAAACATACCTGCGGAATATCATACTAATCATTTCCGGAAATGAAAAATTTAAACTAATAGTGATTATGGGCGGAAATGCCCGTGTTTGCATACATACCTGCTCATTGGGCAGGCACACTAGCCGATGTATCTTGTTTCATAATTTTTTTCTGGTTCTATGGTTGTGTTTATCTTTTTAATTCTACTCCGGATAATTAGAGTTATTTAATACTCAATCCTGTGTATCTTTTGCTAAAACCCTATATTAAAAGGGATTAATTGTGTTTATTTTTCTTTTGACAGCAATCTTTGCTACTGTACAAAATTATATTCTGATACTTTCTGCCTCTTAATATAAAGACGCATATAAATGATAAAAAAGCGAACATCTGTATCATAGATCCCCGCTCTGTAAAAAGCAAAGAGTAAATCCTGACAGAGATCTCTTTGCTGTTTTTTTTCATTTCATTGTTTTTAGAATCGCAGCTCTTTATAATCTTTATAAACTTGCAGTGCAAAAATAGAGTTCTCTTATTTCTTACGAAACAGTATTATTTACCAAATTAAGGAACAAACAATTAAAAAAATCAATACAAATGAATGAATAACAATAAATTATAAACAAATCAAAATTCACGATAATAATAAAAGTATATCCTGATAAAGTGTACAATTTGCCATTCTCCGGAACAGAACTGTTTTAAACCCGTCCCAGGTTTTCCCTGAACTGGCTTGGAGTAAGTCCGGTATTTGCTTTAAAAAATTTCGTAAAATTGGTTACTTCACTAAATCCCAAGCTGTAAGCAATCTCACTGATGTTATATTCTTTGCAGGCAAGATTTCTCTTAATTTCCAATATCATTCGCTCTGCCATCCATTTTTTGGGGGTACATTTCTCTATTTCAACAAATGCTTTTTCCAATGTCCTGATACTCACGTTCAAATGATCAGTAATATGCTGTATGGTATGCTGGCTGCTCAGTTTCTGGCTTACAAAAGATTTGAATTTTGAAACCAGAAGTTTATACGGATGGGTGTCCAGAATATGATCCTGGGGCTTATACAGCTGATCTGCAATCAACAGAATATTAAACAGATAATTATTTAAAATAGAAGACTGAAGCTCGCTGTAAGGCCTTGAGAGCTCTTCACTGATGAAGTTAAAAAGAGAAAGCAGCTCCTCAAACCGATCTTTCACACATACATAAGGAAGCTTCAGGGGGTCATTAAAAAGATTTGTGAGCCCAAAAAACTGGGTCTGAATATTATTTCTGCATAAAAAATCTTCTGTAAAGATAAGGACCCTTCCCTTATAGGCAGCCGGATCATGAAACTGGGCAATCTGGTTTTGAGATAAAAACAGCATATGCTTCTCTTTTACATCAATACAATTGAAGTCAACAGAATGTTTTCCATGACCTTCACAATAAAAATTAACCGCATAAAATGATACTTTATGAGGCTTCAGAAGCTGATCGGGTCTGAGCAAAATCAAATCTGAAATTTCTTTCGTATTGATATACTGCTGGTTATTTTCTGCGTGTAAAAACGGCTCTATTAAAAATTCTTCCATCCTTTGATCATGCCGTATTTTAGAAATTTAGAAACATAAATCGCTATAAATATAATATTTTTTAATTATAAACATTATATGACGAAAATATTTACACTATAAACATTTATGAAAACAATTGACAATCACGAAGATGTATTGAATTGATAAAATAAAAAAAACCATATTTGTAGAAAATATGGTTTAATAAACACAATTGATGAAAAAAAAATATTTCTATAAACTTTTCGCAGGCCGCGAAATAAGAAATAAAAATTAGAAACATAGAGTGGACTGTGAATTCTACGCTCTAAAATTGGTCCAAAGATAATTCATTACCTACCTGGGAACCTGATACAAAAACGCATTATAATGGTAAAAACACGAAAAACCGTTCACCCTGTGTTTTTGCTTTCTACATCGTAATCATCAAATCAGCGCGTAAATCCGTATGAGTACTTCTTTAATTCTGAAAACTCCGTCAGTTATCTATAGTCCGTAAAATATTTAATACATTTGTTATAAAACATATTTCGCATGAATTTTGAACAGATCCATCTGCATCTTGACGCCTATAAAGAACATGACCAGATTCTGGATGCAGCGAAATACCTGATCCATTCTTTTAATCTGGAGCATGAGAATTTTGCCGGATTCGGATTCAGACCTGAGCTTTCCCCGACTTCCATGCTTCTGACCGCTGAAGGAGAGCTTGGGGCCCCGCAAACAGTAATGATTCCTAAAAACCTGTTTGATTTTGACCTGAACCTTGTGCTGAATATGATTGCTCACGAGATGCTGCATGTACGCCAGAAAGCCCCCGGGCAGGTTGTGGAAGATAAGAATGAAAGAGAATTTCAGGCTTATTGCGAAATGCTTTTCCATACCGCTTTCCCGCAGATTCCGGATGTTTCGGATTTTCATAAGAAGTTTTTCGGAGGCAAAGCGCTTGAATATTACAAAAGAATGGGCGAAGGATCTGAAATGCAGCTGAAATATGCCGAACAGAAAAAAGAAGTTGAACATTTAATGAACACATTACCATGATTACAAAACCAGACATCACCTGGGCAGATTTTGAAAAAATAGACATCCGTTGCGGAACCATCCTTTCAGTGAATGATTTTGAAAAAGCAAGAAATCCCTCTTATCAGCTTGAAATAGATTTCGGGGATCTCGGTATCCGGAAATCATCGGCACAGATCACTTCGCTTTATCAGAAGGAAGAACTGGTAGGAAAACAAATCTTAGCCGTTGTGAATTTCCCTAAAAAACAGATCGCCAATTTCTTCAGCGAATGCCTTGTTTTAGGATTATACGGAGAAGATAAAAAAGACGTTACCCTTTTAGCTCCTTCATTACCGACAAAAAACGGAATGCAGGTAGGATAGAAACAAAAAAGCACACATGATACAGAACATCCCCTTAGAAAGAGTCTTATTCCTTGATATTGAAACGGTTCCACAGGCCGGCTCCTGGAATGACTTATCAGAAACGGAACAACATCTCTGGGACAAGAAAACACGGTTTCAGAGGAAAGATGACCTCTCAGCGGAAGAATTCTATGACCGGGCCGGGATTATGGCTGAGTTCGGGAAGATCATCTGCATTACCATCGGAATGCTTGAAAAAAATGAAACCCTGAAAATAAAAAGCTTCTCCGGACATGATGAGAAGAAGATGCTTCAGGAATTCGGGGAGATTTTTAACAGCCCGAGGCTCCGCGATGTCATCCTTTGTGCCCACAACGGAAAGGAATTTGATTTCCCGTGGATTGCCAGACGGTTTCTGATCAATGGTATGCAGCCTCCGGTACCGTTCCAGATGTTCGGAAAAAAGCCCTGGGAAATTCCGCATATCGATACAATGGAACTCTGGAAATTCGGAGATTATAAAAGTTTCGTTTCCCTGGAATTGCTGGCTCATGTCTTTGGAATTCCTACTCCGAAAGACGATATAGACGGCTCAATGGTTTCATCAATCTACTACATAGAAAAAGACTTGCAGCGAATAGTTGACTATTGTGAAAAAGATGTCTTAACTTTGGCAAATATTTTCCGGCGTATGCGTCAGGAAGATTTGTTGAAAAGGAATATCAATCTAGATTAAAAAATGAAATTTACAGACGATCAAATTGCTGACATCGGAGAAGAAATCATCGGCGTATTAAAAACCGTATATGATCCCGAAATTCCGGTAGACATTTACGAATTAGGACTTATTTATGATGTACAGATCTCTGATGATGCTGATGTAAAAATTATCATGACCTTAACGACTCCCAACTGTCCGGTTGCAGAAACCCTTCCCCAGGAAGTAAAAGATAAGGTAGGAGAAGTGGAACATGTAAAAAGTGTTGATCTGGAGCTTACCTTTGAACCGAGCTGGAACAAGGATATGATGAGTGAAGAAGCCAAGTTTGAACTGGGAATGCTTTAACAGTCAATACCATATAAAAACCTCAGATGATTTCTGAGGTTTTTGTTTTTTAAATATCTTTTGCCACTTCTTTCCCTTCTCTCCTGCTCCATTCGCTCCACGAACCTACATAAAGGTCCGGAATACTCAACCCTGCATAATCCAAAGCCAAAATGGTATGACAGGCCGTAACTCCCGATCCGCAATGGATAATCAGATGCCCGGGTTTTTCATCTAATATCGCTGCATATTTTTCTTTTAAAATTTCAGGTTTCAGGAAGTTACCATTCTCATCCAGATTTTCGGAAAAAGGAATATTGATGGCTCCGGGAATGTGCCCGGCCACCAGATCAATAGGCTCTGATTCCCCTCTGTAACGGTAGGCATCCCTTACATCAATAACAACAGAGGTATTGTTTTTCAGTTCATTTTCAACCGTTTCCAGATCTGAAACAGGAAAAACCCAATGATTACTTTCAATCAGATCCGCCTTTTCAAAACTTTCTTCTCCCGATGAAAATTCAATACCGTTCTTTTCTGCATTCTGCATTCCTCCATTCAGAACCTGCACGTTTTTAAGTCCGAAAGAACGCAGCATCCACCAGGCTCTCGCCGCAGCATTGGCTCCGTTTTTATCATCATAGATCACAATGTGGGAATCCTGAACGATTCCAAGATCAGCAAGCGTGGCCGCAAACTTTTCAACAGACGGAAGCGGGTGCCTGCCTCCGAAAGCTGCATCATCTCCTATGTCAGCAAGGTCCTTATCCAGATCTATAAAACGGGCTCCTTTTATATGCTTTTCAAGATAATTCTGATGCATATCCTTACCGGCACGGGCATCAAGGATGATGAGGTTTTCCGTGTGGATATTTTTTAATTCAGCGGGTGAAACTATTGGAGACATTTTGTTGAATTTTAAGTTATTATAATTAGGTTTGGGCTAAACCCATTAGACTAATGAATAGAGTAAAGCGGACTAAAGTCCGCCCTATTTAATATTTTAATTTCGCACAGATTCAATTAAACTGTTTTTATGTGCTAAATCTGCTGGAGATTTTCAATCATTCTAAAAATGAAAAATATCCTTCGCTTTATTGTATGAACTTTCAAAATTCAGGAGATTCAGCTTGTGTTCTGCCTTTTCTACGCTCATAAAATTGATGACCTGCTCTGTAGGCATATTTCCTACCAGGTCATCTTTGGCCATAGGGCAGCCTCCGATCCCTTTGATCGCACTGTCGAATCTCCGGCAGCCTTTATCATAAGCCGCTTTCAGCTTTGAATAAGAATCTTCATATCGGTTGTGAAAATGTCCTCCAAAATTGATATCCGGATATTGTGAAGGAATTTTATCAAATAAAAGAGCAATGGTCTCCGGCGTTGCAACGCCCGTAGTATCAGAAAGTAAGATATCTTTAATTCCTATTTCCGAAAATCTTTTTGCCCAGAAATCCACGTCTTCCCATTTCCACATTTCACCGTATGGATTCCCAAAAGCCATCGAAAAATAGATGTTCAGCTGTTTACCTTCACTTTTTACCAGCTCAAGCATTCTGATGATCTCTTCAAAAGCTTCCTCCTGACTTTTGTTGGTATTCCTGTGCTGAAAAGTCTCTGAAATAGAGAACGGAAAGCCTAAGATATCTACAGACGAATGTTTCAGCGCTTTCTCGGCTCCCCTGTAATTTCCGATAATCGCAGAAACTCTGGTATCGGATAGTGAGGTATCAATATTTTCAGCAACCTCATCAGAATCAGCCATCTGAGGAATCGCTTTTGGAGAAACGAAGCTCAGACAATCCAATACATCGAAGCCAACTTCCATCAGAGAGTTGATATAATCTATTTTTTTGGCGGTAGGGATAAACTCTCCCCATCCCTGCATGGCATCTCTAGGACATTCGGTAAGGTACATTTTCAATTTTTGATTTTCTCAAATATAATAAAACTAAATAATTTGATATACAAGACATACAAATCTAAGATTATTTTGATTTTCAAAGTTTTATCCCTGATTTATAATTTCGATACTTTATATTTTGATTACAATAATCCGGGCCGGGCAGATCAATTGACTATTTATTCACTTATCCTGTTACAAATTCTTCAACACACCGGTTTCAATGGAAATTTTAATAAAAATTTAATTTAAAAATATTGCAGCTATTGTTTCAATTTAAAGAAATTTATACCGAAAATTTCAAATAATAATTAAAAATATAAAACAAGATTTTCAATACACAAAAATCTAATTTTCAGAAAGTTAGAACGATTGCGTATTTTTTAATCTCAGGCAAATTATTATAGGAAAAATAATATAAATTTGTCAAAAAAACACTAAAAAAGACAAAAGGATGGATAGCCATAGCGATAAGGATAAGGAGCAGAAAAAAATTCTTATGGGGTATAAATTAATGAAAAAACTAAAACCGGTTGCTGAAATATTAATCTGGATTTTATTAGCCGGAATTATTGTTTTAGCCTTAAAAACGGTCATAAAGTAGCCCCGGAGAAACTACACCTCCATTTATTTTCAAAAAAAGCTGTATAATCAGCTTCCTGCTGCACCCAATCACCATTCTTTTGCCTCCATGATCATTGATAAGGGAGTATCCGTACCCATTATGAACAAATTACATCGTATATTTGTTCAAATTTATGTTATCTGATGAGTACAATAGAATTCAACCCTTTATGGAAAGAGAAATTACTGAACCGTTTTCTCAGTTATGTAAAAATATATTCAACCAGCGACGCTGAAAGTGAAGCAACCCCTTCTACAGAGCGCCAGTGGGATATTGCGAAATATATTGCTGAAGAACTGAAAACCATCGGTCTGGAAGATGTTTCCCTTGATGAGAACGGGTATATTATGGGGTACATCCCATCTAATCTTGAAAATGATGCACGACCTGTCATCGGGTTTATTTCGCATTATGATACCTCTCCTGATTTCAGCGGTGAAAATGTAAAGCCACAGGTTTGGGAAAACTATGACGGAAACGATCTTCTGTTGAATGAAACGACTGGATTTACCTTATCTCCTTCAAAATTTGAAAGCTTAAAAAAATATATCGGTCAGACTTTGATCACGACAGACGGGAACACCCTTCTGGGAGCAGACGACAAAGCAGGATGTGCTGAAATTGTCACGGCCGCAGAATACCTGATTGCCAATCCGGAAATCAAACACGGAAGAATTGCCGTAGGATTTACCCCGGATGAGGAGATCGGAAGAGGGGCCCATAAATTTGATGTTGCCAGATTCGGTGCCGAATGGGCGTATACGATGGATGGCGGAGAAGTGGGTGAACTGGAATATGAAAACTTCAATGCAGCAGGTGCAGTAGTAAAAATCCACGGTTTGAGCGTACATCCGGGATATGCTTACGGAAAAATGGTGAATGCAGCTCTTTTGGCCGCTGAATTTGCCCAGATGCTTCCTGCAGGGGAAACTCCTTCCACCACAAAAGGTTTTGATGGGTTTTATCATTTGATGGACATCAATGCTGATGTTTCGGAAGGTAAACTTCAGTATATCATCCGTGATCATGACGCTGACAAATTTGAAGCGAGAAAGAAATTCATGGAAGAAAAAGTGGCTGAATTCAATCAGAAACATGGCGCAGGAACTGCTGAAGTGGAAATAAAAGAGCAGTACCGGAATATGAAGCAGCAGTTTGAAGGCAAAATGCATATTGTGGATCTTGCCGCCAAAGCAATGCAGGAGGCCGGAATTGAACCTAAGATCAAAGCGATCCGGGGAGGGACTGACGGAGCACAGCTTTCCTATATGGGACTTCCATGTCCGAATATTTTTGCCGGAGGCATTAACTTCCACGGTCCTTATGAATATGTAGCTTTGGAAAGCATGGAAAAAGCCACTGAAGTGATCATTAATATTGTAAAAGCCTAGTTTTCATGAAAAGATTTTCAGCATTCCTCTTCCTGTTGGCCTTTGCGGTCAGTCATGCGCAGGTGTCAGCTTTTCAGAAAGCGGATTCCCGTTATGAAAGGAAGAAAAAGGCTCTGTACAAGAAGTACCCAAAGCCTAACAATGAAAGAACTAAGCAGGAGTGGCTTCTTACGGAGGCAAAAATAGCTACGTATGAGAATGCTTTAAAGAAGATCTCTGAGGAGGAAAGGAAGGGATTAACAGATGTTCCGCCACCTGTAGGACAAAAAGTAAGCAAGGAAGCTGAATATGAGGCAGGAAAAGCTGCTTTTCAGAAGCTTTTAACTGAAGCGCTTGATCTGTCTTTTCTGAATTTTCCGGCCAGCTCTTACCATACGACTTTAAGATTTGCGGTGGATGCTCAAGGAAATGCTGTTCAGCCTAAAGTAAAAGGCAATAATGAAGATGTGAATACTTTTATTGAAGCTGCTTTTTACAAGATTAAAGATAAAGGCAAATGGAAACCTGCCGAAGAAAACGGGAAACCCGTTATCTCAGCTGTTGTCATGTCTTTCGATCTGAAACTTAATCAATAAAAATATAAAAACCCGCTGTACTGTACAGCGGGTTCTTTTTTTCAGTATATTTACCTTATTACCAATAACTTTAACAATCTATTGCATTATGAAAAAAATGAAAAAACTTTTAAGAAAAGACCTGACTTCCATTCTTGGAGGAGGCAGCGGATGCCATATGAATGGTGATTCCGCTTATTGCTGGTCCGACTGTGAATGCTCGTTCGGAAGAGCCTGCGAAATGGCAGACGACGGGAATCCCGGAACCTGTGTAAGTGTTGGCGGCGGAAATCCCGGTGGTGGTACCGGCGGTGGCGGCGGATGCTTCCCACCATCCCGATGCGAAGAAGAAATGCCTTATTAGACTGCAAGCCGGGAGAAAGGATACTGAAGGATTTTTAGTGATCAACAGTCGGGTTTACAACTTCCATAAATTTCCGTCATCAGACTGGCCAAACATCAATTCTTCCTCTGAATTCAGGTTAAATAATAAAACCGGAAGTAAATGCGCTTCCGGTTTTTTATTTTCATCCAAAACCCGGCCCTTGTCAAAGCATGCTGGCCATTCATCAAATAAAATTTCATTCCCCCTTACTGATTTGTTGTTTTGCATCAGATTTATAACAATAATCAATTTATGAAACAACAATTTTTAGCATGCTCTTCATTGCTATTATGCATCACATGCTCTATGGACACTCAGGCTCAGCAAACTCCATCGCTGCACTTCGGAATCAAAGGCGGGGCGAATTTTACAAAAACCTCAACAGAGTCTTCTTTGGAAGGAAAATACGGTTTCGGCTATCAGGCCGGTGCTATGGCAAGAGTGGATATCGGAAGGCTGTATGTACAGGGAGAAACGCTGCTCAACAAAAGAAAAACCTCCTATGAAGCAAAAGATAAAGGTTCCGCCAAACTTACATGGAACAGTGTTGATGTTCCTGTCGTAATAGGCTATAAGCTCATTAAGACCGATGACTTTAATGTCAGGGCATTTGCCGGCGGGGTGTACAGTTTTGCTTTTAACAATAAGCTTTCCGTTTCTGAATCCTTTCAGGAAGGCTATAACAAATTCGACAAGTCCAATATCGGAATTACAGGAGGAATTGGGATAGATTATAAAAATTTCACCGTGGATCTCAGGTATGAAAACGGGCTTTCCAGCCTCAATAAAGAGTTTAAATCCAAACCTCACAGCTTCAGTCTGGGAATTGGTTATTTCTTATTCTAAAAACTTGAATTATCTTTGACCGATTAGAAACTGTAAATCTGCAGTTTCTAATTTTTTATCAATTCTCTTCAGACTTCTCCTATGACCAAACCTTTTGTTTTAAAAGAATATATTTTCTCATTTACTTTCTGGCTTGTCTTTGCTATTGTGCTGTGGTGCAATATTCAGGTTTCTGCAGGAGCTTTATCTGCCCTGGTTCAGGCTGTTCTTATCATCATCAGTTCCTTTATTCTGACTCATTTTCTGACCTCTACATTGCTTCCCAAAGCTTTAAGATTAAAAAAAATGAAAAAATTCCTTATCCAAGTTTCTGTGATCATATTGATTTTAAGCCTGATATACTCCTGCATCTATACCTATGTAGACATAGCCTTTGAAGGTTCTCTTCCCAATCATTTTTCCGGGCATTTGCCTTTTTTGTGGCGGGGTTTTTATATGGGTTTACCAGCCTCTTTTTTAATCAATGGCTCTGCCTGTGGCATTAAGTTCTATCAGGAACTCGGGAAAATAGAAAGAGATCATATTCTTCTTCAGCAGGCTCACCTGGAAAACCAGCTCAAACTGCTTCAGGATCAGATTAATCCACATCTGGTATTCAACATTCTGAACCATATTCACATCCTGATGAAACGCGATACGGAGCTGGCAGATTATTTACTGATGAAATTTTCGGATATCCTGCGGTACCAGCTGTATCATTGTAATGAAAACCTGGTTTCTCTGGACAAGGAAACCGAATACCTCCAAAATCTGATCGAAGTAGAAAAACTGAGATGGGGAAATGAGCTGAATGTAAAAGCCACGCTGGAAATCGGCAACAGAAAAGCACTTATCGCTCCTTTACTATTGATCCCTTTTATAGAGAATGCCTTTAAATATGTCTGCAGGCTTCCCGGGCAGACCGGCTACGTTAAGATTTTCTGTAAGGAAGAGAGCAATACTCTTTTCTTTTATGTTGAAAATCCTTATTCAGAAATGGCCGTCGATAAAAAGAAAGACGGAGGTATCGGCCTTCAGAATGTAAAGAAACGGCTGAAACTACAATATCCGGGCGCCCATGACCTTAAAATTGAATCTGATCATCTTATATATAAAGTAACTTTAACCTTAAAACTGTCTGAAGAAAATGAGCAGTAATATCCCTAAAATGAAATGCCTGATTGTGGATGATGAGCCTCTGGCAAGATTCCACCTTAAGGAACTGGCAGAGCGGATTGATTTTTTATCTGTAGAAGGAACCTGTGCCACTGCACTGGAAGCAGACGCCAAGGTAAAGGAAAACGAGATTGATCTTCTTTTTCTGGACATCAATCTGCCTTATCTGAGAATCGCTGCCATCCGAACATTTTTTCAGGATTCACAAATCATTCCTGATCAATATTACCCATATCGATATGATTTCCGGAGGCCGTTTGTTTATCAACAAAACAGAACTTCCTATTTCCCGTACCCGGAAAGAAGAGCTGCTGAACCAGGTGGTGTATAAGAAGCTGATCAGCAAATAAAGGAGGAAGCCGGAGCATGGATGGGGGAAATTACTGACGTTAAAAAAAACGGATCAGATCTCCGGCTTCTTTCCTCCTTATTTTTAGGGTAAATTCCAGCGCAAGGCTACCGCTACATAAAATGTAGTTGCGAATCTGGGATCTGCCATTTTTTTGTCTTTAAAAATACTTTTGATTTTCCGTTCACTTTCCGTGAAACTTCTCAGTAAAGCTGTTCCTCCCGTCACACTGAGACTCATTTTATCAGCGATTTTTATTTCCGGCCTCAGTCCTGCTGTAATCTGCTGATATCCGAACATGACGGATTTTCCTTCTTTATTTCTTTCCACTGACATTCCGCTGAGGTTCACCACGCTTTTCAATGTAAACGTATCTGAAAACTGATATCCTACTTCCGCCCCTTCCGGGAAGTTAAGTTTGAATTTCACCTTTCCGTTGGTTTTCCAGTCAAAATAAATCCATGGTAAAATCATCGGAACTCCAAATGCCGTAGTCAGCACCGGTCCTCCACCCAAAGCAAGATTAGGATTAAAATGCCTGATAAACAATACCCCTCCCTGCCCCAGGACATCATCAAAATTCACCTGCTCCAGGTCTGTATACACCCCTACTGAAGCCATCATCATCATGCTCCACTTTTTCCCTAAAGGTCTTATATGCTGTAATCCTACCTGCGCATTCAGCATCTGATCCGGAAACAATGGGGTTTCGTAATTTTTATGATCCATTTTAGCATACGAACCACTTAACAGCACAGACCAGGCTTTTACCCTTCCGGAACTGTCTTTTTTTAAAGATAATGGAATACTAAGATTCAGGCTTGCTCTTTTAAAGTCGCTTTTAGAGTTCGTCCTGGCACTGTCTTCCGGACGGATATAAGCAGAGGAAGGAATATATTCTGTTTTAAGTTCGGCAGAAATTCCCGACTGTGCACTTACCCAGTACCCTAACGGCAGCAGACAGCAGCAAGCCGTCAAAAGGTTTCTTTTCATATTCTAAATTTTATGCAAAGAGAACCCTTTAGCCGTTTTTCACAAAAATTACTTGATTAAGTGTGCGAATCTTATGACCAATCGAAATAATAGCAGGATAAAGGCTTTCTGTCATTTGCCCGGAAGCTGAAAAATATGAAGTACTATAACAAATCCCGGTCAGCGCTCAACATTATCTTAAAATCCCTTCCAGACATTAAACAGCCTGACCGTAACTTCAAGCATCAATTTCACCCATCACCCAGCTCCATCTCCTTCATTTAAGCAACCGTTTGCGGCACTGCATTCCTTTTATCTTTAAAGATCCGATATCCAAACCACACCGCCACCAATGCCATTCCGGCGCGGGTTACCACCATCGGCATGATAGAATCTGCTTCTAAAAGGCCCAGCACTCCTGACATTAAAAAAGTAACCATCAGCTGCATAAATCCCAACAGGGCAGCCGCTGTACCTCTGCCTTCTTTGAAAGGAGACAGAGCATGTGCCGAGGTAATCGGAAACAGAATCCCTATAGCCAGCAATGACAAATACAGGGTTGCTATTTCCAATGCTACAGAAAGACTTCCCGCTGCAATCAGGATATGAAGTACACATACCACCAGCAGCATGAGTGTAGCCCCGAATAAAAGATCAGAATTGCTGATTCTCTTAATCAGTCTGGGCGTAATATAGGCCGCTGTAATCAGGGCTAATGAATTAAAGGCAAATATAAAACTGAAAGTTCCGCTGGAAAATCCGTGAAGTTCCATAAACAGGAAAGGAGCATTGGAAATATAAATAATCAAAGAGGCAAATGCAATGCTTCCCACCATCGTGCTGTTGATAAACTCCCTGTTGGACATAATCATTTTAAGCTGTTGTTTTAATCCTTTCTCATCCCGCAGTTCCTCCTCAGGAAGATGAATTCTTGTATTCGTTTCCGGAACATATCTGTACACCATAAAAAAGGTAATCAGTCCCATAATACATAAAAAGGCAAATGAACTGTTCCAGCCCCAATACTTTAGAAATACACTTCCCATAAGCGGGGCAACAATTGGAGCGATCCCGCTGATCTGAGACTGCTGGGAGAAAATCGTTACCGACTTCTGTTTGTCATAAAGATCGATAATAATAGCCCTTCCGATCACAATTCCCGCACTTCCTCCAAATGCCTGTAAGAAACGCATCGCCCATAAAACATAAATATCTGAGGTAAAGTAGATTGCCGTTGCCCCTATAATAAACAGCAAAAGACCGCAATACAGCATGGGTTTACGTCCTTTTTTGTCCGACAGAGGGCCCCACAGCAGCTGTCCGAAAGCAAACCCTGCAAAGAAAACAGAAATGGATATCTGGATATTTCCGATATCGGTATTAAAAATTTGAGCCATGCTCGGGAAAGCAGGAAGATAAAGATCTATACTCAGGGATTCCAATGTGTTGAGCAGTGCCAGAATAAACACTACCATATTTAACTTCTTCATAAATTTCAGGCCTTCACAGGCAATTTTTTTCAGGATGCAAAAATGCCTGAAAAAGCAAAGGCTTACAATAACAGAACTGAAGGAAGTATAGGACAAACTGAAGATCACAAGGCAACAATGAATAAAATACGTTGATTTATCTACACATTCATTGTATATTCTGAGGATTATCTTTTTTCATTATTCTTAAAACAATCGGGATTCTGACCGGTATGTTTCTTGAAAAATCTCGAAAAATATGAAGCATCATTAAAACCAAGCTTAAAAGCAATCTCCTTCACCGAGAGCGCTCCAAAGCTGAGTTCTCTCTTGGCTTCCAGAATAAGACGCTGGGAAATCATTTTTTTCACCGTTGTTCCCCTCAAAAGACGGACAATATCATTAAGGTGATGGGTACTGATCGTTAGTTTTTCGGCGTAGAAAGCCGTCTCTTTATGCACAATATAGTGCTTCTCAATAAGCCCGATAAGCTCCTGAATACGCTGGCGGTCATTCTGTAAAGGTTCCTGAGGATTTATCTGTTCGCCGATGATGATACAGAAGGCTTTCAGATATGCCTTTAAGAGCTCTGTTCTTGAATTGCCCTTATATTCCTGCTCCATCAGTGAGATGATCGTACTACAGGTCTCTTCATTTTTCGGATCCAAAAAAAAGGGAAGCTCGCCTCCAGTAAGTACCGATTCTATATCACAGGCCTCGTTGAAAATTTCCCGGCTTATCGCCATCGCATAACCCTCCTCACCTGCCAGTTTCATATTAAAAGCCTGTCCGGGTGCAATGATGCAGATCTGATTGTTTTCCAGCTTATAGCTTTCAAAATCCAATTCCAGACGACTGTTTCCATAGACCTCTCGGAACCAGATAATTTCAAAAAAATTGTGCCGGTGAACATCGTGGAAATTTTCCGGACCGGCCATTCTCAGGGTGCTCATCTGAAATTCTTCAGAAGTCAGGTTATGAACCGGAATTTCTTTTTCGGGTATTGCCGTCATTACATTCTCATTAGAAATAAACAAAAACCACAGCAAAAAAAGTGCTGCGGTTTTCTACAATATTCAAATTAAAAATAATTTTTACTGATTTTGCTGGCTTCCTAAAAAAGCATCCCAGCCCTGAGCGGTAAGTGCCACCAGCTGATTGGATCCTCTGGCTACCATAAAGTTCCCGTCCTCTTTTTCCACCGCATGACCTATAATGGTAAAATCCGGATGGTTTTTGATCTTGTCGAAATCATTCGGAGAAATCGTGAACAGCAGTTCATAATCCTCACCACCACTCAATGCGGTCATCACCGGGTTCAGGTTCATTTCATCCGCTGTAGAGATTGTAAGGCTGTCTAAAGGAATTTTCTCTTCATAAAGCCTGAATCCTACCGCAGACTGATCAGAAAGGTGAAGAATTTCAGAGGCAAGACCATCTGAAACATCAATCATAGAAGTAGGCTGAATATCCAGCTCTTCCAGGATCTGCTTGACGTCTGTTCTCGCTTCAGGCTTCAGCTGTCTTTCGAGGATATAATCGTAACCTTCCATTTCCGGCTGCATATCAGGGTTTGCCAGATAAACGGCATGTTCTCTTTCAAGGATCTGAAGCCCCATATAAGCACCTCCAAGATCTCCTGTTACCACAAGAAGATCATTCGGTTTTGCCCCGTTTCTTTTAACGATATTTTCTGAACTTTCAATTCCCACCGCGGTAATGCTCATCACCAGCCCTGAATTGGAACTTGTGGTATCACCTCCGATCAGATCTACCTTATATCTTGTGCAGGCAGCCTGAATCCCTGAATAGATCTCTTCCAGCGCTTCCACCGGAAAACGGCTTGAAACGGCAAGAGACACTAAGATCTGCATGGGAACTGCATTCATTGCGGCAATGTCGCTGAGGTTTACCACCACAGCTTTATAACCTAAGTGCTTCAACGGAACATAGCCCAGATTAAAATGGACTCCTTCTGCCAGAACATCGGTTGTAAGGACTACTTTTTTATTTTCAGGATTAATGACGGCTGCATCATCACCCACTCCAAGCTCCGAAGATTCGTTGGAAAGCGGAAAATGCTCCGTCAGATGTTTAATAAGTCCGAATTCTCCTAATTTAGAGATCGGGGTTAATTCCTGTGATTTATCTTCAAACATATTTTCTTGTATAAATGTTCAACGTTAAAAGTATTCCCTTTTAATTCTGAACGTTACCTTATTTAGTAAATTCTGCCGGATCAATATTATGGGGATGGAAAGGAAGCTTTTTGAAATCTTCTTTGCTCAGCAACACCGTTTCCGGGCTTTTGTATTTATTCATGGCTTCTATCACGTCATCCGGCGGTGTCGTCATTTTTCTCAGCATCATATCGATCCATACGCCTGTTGCTTCAGCTGTAGCACAGTGTACCCCGTCCGGAGTATAGAATTTGTGCACGAAACGGTAGATCGCAGAATCGTCGGAACATCCGTCTATTTCCACGCTTACAATAACCGTCTGGTCTGCATAGATTTCTTTAAAGAACGAATATCTTTCGTGCAGGATCACCGGACCGATTCCCCATCTGCTTAATTGGGTTACCCCCATTTTTTCTTTGGTCATAAAAGCCATTCTGGCCTGGGCACAGTACTGAACGTATGATGAGTTGGCCAGGTGCTTGTTGGCATCAAGATCACTCCAGCGTACTTCGAATGTATGGTAAAAAATCATGTAAAAGTCGTTTTTAGTATGATTAAATTATAATCTTCAAAAATACTCAAATAAGATGGTTTATAAAAATTGTACTTTTGGAAAAATAATCTTCAGCATAAGATTACCTATACATGAAAAAGATCATCATTATCGGAGGCGGTGCGGCAGGGTTTTTCTGTGCATCGAATCTTGACGAAAAGAAATATCATATTACCATTCTGGAACAGAATTCAGACGTTCTTCAGAAGGTAAAAATCTCGGGTGGCGGACGCTGCAACGTTACGCATGCCTGTTTTGATCCCAGGGAACTGGTTCAGTTTTATCCGCGCGGGCATAAAGAGCTCTTAAGTGTTTTCACCAAGTTTCAGCCGGGAGATACCATGGAATGGTTCGATCTGCGAAATGTTCCATTAAAAATTGAAAATGACAACAGGACTTTCCCTGAAAGCAATTCTTCGCAGACAATCATCAATACGTTCCTGAATGAGGTTCAGAAGAAAAACACCGAAGTAAAAACCAGATGCACGGTAAAAGAGATTGAAAGACAGGATGAAAAATATCTGATCAAAACCAATTCCGGTGATTTTGAGGCCGATTATGTGGTTTATACAACGGGAAGTTCTCCAAAATCTTTAAAAATCGTTGAAAATTTAGGCCATAAGATCATAGACCTTGTTCCTTCTCTTTTTACGTTTAATATTAAAGATGAGCTTTTAAAAGATCTTCCGGGAACAAGCTTTGAAAACGCCGGGATTTCTATTCCCCAACTGAAAACGGATGAAAGCGGACCACTGCTGATTACCCATTGGGGTCTTTCCGGGCCGGCTGTTCTGAAGATTTCTGCATGGGAAGCTATAAGCCTCGCGAAGCTTCAGTATAATTTTGAAATAGAGGTGAATTTTATTTCCATAGCCATGGATGAGGCAGAAGAAGTTTTCCAGAACTTCAGACAAAGCAATCCTAAAAAGACGATCGGGCAATCGAAAATCTTTGATATTACGAACAGGTTCTGGCAGAAAATCCTGGAGATTTCAAAAATAGACCTCAATAAACAGGTTGCTCATATTTCAGGGAAAGAAATGCAGAAAATCCTGGAGAATCTCTGTAAAAAGAAATTTCAGGTTAGCGGAAAATCTACCTTCAAAGAGGAGTTTGTAACTGCCGGAGGAGTTGATTTAAAGGAAATTAACTTTAAAAACATGGCTTCAAAATTGCTTCCCAATTTTTATATGGCGGGAGAAGTTCTGAATATTGATGCGGTAACGGGAGGATTTAATTTTCAGGCATGCTGGAGTGAGGGATGGCTGATTGCACAACATCTGAATGAGCTGTAGTCATACAATGAATTCAGATCAGGATGTGTTTAAAATTTAACTAATACGTATATTTAAACCATTAAAATTCTTTAAGAATTAAGGTTGATTAAGAAAAAAATGAAAGTTTTTTTAATTCAACAGGTAAGAAGATAAACATGATTCGGTCCCGAAAAAATATCTCAGTATTTTCAATCCTTTTCATCATTGGATTCGGATATTTCTTTTGGCTGATGCTGAAGATCACCTTGGAGTATATTCCTCTGAATTCTAATGTGAGTTTTTTAATGATCAAACAGACTGAAGTTCAGGAAAGACCGGAATATCTTTATTTTTTCTACACCCATGTGTACACCAGTATTTTTGTGCTTTTGTCAGGATTTCTGGCCATCATCCGGAAAGATTTCGGACTGAAAAACCTTCACAGGAATATGGGAAAAGTCTACATTGTTCTGATTCTGATCTGTGCGGCTCCTTCCGGAATTTATATGGGTATTTTTGCTAATGGGGGACTTTTATCGAAAATCTCATTTGTGATTTTGGGAATTCTCTGGTGGTTCACAACTTTTAAAGCCTATCAGCTGGCAAGACAGAAACGTTTTGCAGAACATAAGCACTGGATGTGGCGGAGTTTTGCACTTACTTTATCTGCCATTACCCTGCGGATGTGGAAGGTTATTATCGTATATTTATTCCATCCGAATCCTATGGATGTTTATCAGATCATTGCCTGGCTGGGCTGGATCCCGAATATCCTGTTCATTGAATATTTAATCTCAAAAAAACATATATGAAAATTTTAAATTACACCCTGGCTTCACTGCTTGCCATTTCTCTGGTGAGCTGCAAAAAAGACGGAAAAACCGATGGAAAAACTGCTGGTAAAGCACAGGACTCCCTGACGGCAAAAAAAGATTCTGTTGTTATTCCTGAAGTTCACAAGGAATATTACGGCATTTATACCGGTGAATTTGCCGGCATGGAAAAAATGACTGATGATTCTGACGGCTCGGAATTTGAAACCAATGTCTATAAAAGAATCTCTTTGAAAATCAACAGGATTACAAAAGACAGCGTATACGGACAGAGCATCGTCAACGGAAACCAGCGCCCGGTAAGAGGCGTTTTCAACGAATCTTCAAAATTATTCGTTCTGGATGAACCCGGAAATGACAAAACCGATGGCAGGTTTGAAGTAAAACTGGCCGGCGACAGCATGACCGGAAAGTGGAATGCCTTTAATAAAACAGCCGTAAAAGCGCCTTTAAAAACAATCAAACTGACTAAAAAAGAGTTTGTATACAACCCGAACTTCATGCTCAATCCGGATTCTGAGCTGGTAGACTGGAGCAATCCTAAGGATTTTGTGGAAAAATATACAGACAGTGAAGGAAAAACAGAAAGCTATACGACTTCAAAAAACCGGGTAGCTTCTGATGCCGTATTTAAACTGAATGCCTCCAAACAGAAACTGACGGAGAAAGAGATCAAAAACCTGCGAAAACTGGATCTTGAGATCATTAAAAATTCAGTTTTTGCAAGACACGGTTATTCTTTCAAAAAGGAAACCTACCGGTACTTTTTTGAACAGACTGACTGGTATATCCCTGTTTCCGGGAATGTAGACAAAGAGCTTTCACCTCTGGAAAAAGAAAACGTAGCCCTGCTGAACCGGTTTATAAAATATGCGGAAGATAAATATGACAGTTTCGGAAGATAAATTTCAACGTATGAAAAAATACCTTTTTTTGATGATCCTGCTCTGTGCTGTTTCAGTTTCTGCGCAGAATACACCGACTCCTGCGCCAGCACCGTCCCAACCTGCAGACACTTTAACAAACTTTGTAAATCCCGAGTTTCCAGGCGGGCACAGGGCTTTTGTGCAGCAAATTCTGAAAAATTTCCGGACCTCTGTTCCTGCCAAACAGAATATAAAAACCGCAAAAGTGATTGCAACCTTTATGGTAGAGCCGGACGGCAGCATGAGCCAGATTGCTATAGAATCTTCGGAGAATGAACTTGTAAAAAATGAATTCTTAAGAGCATTGAAAAAAGTAACCACCCAATGGACTCCCGCTGAAAAAGACGGGGTAAAGGTGAGGGCAAGAATGAGACAGCCTTTGGTTTTCGTGCTTGAATAATAAGAAAGGGTGATGGGAGAAGGATGATGGAAGTTATAGTTTGCCCCTGGTACTTGAGGTGTGGTTATTCACTTCTATTGATCAGTTGGGAGTATAAATCAAAAAACAGTTTATCCTACAGGCTTTAAACAGCTTCCCTCTTCTTTCGCCTATCTTCGTTTCTCCCGGGCTTCAACTTTACAAATAAATACAGAATCAGGCATCCTGCGGCATAACAAAGGATATCAATCCATGAAAAGCAATTTCCGATGATAATATACATCAGGCTTCCAGGCTGGAATCCCAGTTTTTCGGCGATCTTAAAATACTGGGCAAATTCTACCAGACAGGAAAAGATCAGGATCCCGAGAATTAATTTTTCATCATTTATTTTGATAAAACTTTTAACCAAGGTATAAAGCAGCATGACCACAATAACATCGCCCAGATAAGCCCTTACAAAGAATATCCCTGAGAGTTTTGTAGCGATAAGAACTTCAATTAAAAAAATAAATAAGGTCAGAAGGAAATATTTCAGATTGAATTTTAATTTCATTGGAGTAAAAATTAAGTCGGGTCAGGTATCTATTGAAAAATAGGTGTTAAAAATTTTCCGATAAAAATATAAAAAACGAAACAACAATGAAATTCTTTTACCGGCAAAGAAAAAATATTCTACAAAACCCATAATCTACTGTTAATGAGAAACATAAGCTAAATAAAACGACCTATTATACCTTTTTTCTCATCAAAAAGCAATACCTTTATTTGGCTAATCATAAAAAATTCATATTATGAAAACACTGAAACAACAAACATTAGCCAGAAAAGCACTGAAAAAGATTAACGGCGGCGCCCCTTTATGCAGCCCGGGAACCTGTTATCTTCCAAACGGAAGACCCTACCCGGGAACCGTATATTCCAACGGAGCCTGTTGTTCAAGTCCTGAATAAAAGGAATAGGATACATTAAAAAATCAACCGGCATTTTGATGTCGGTTGATTTTTTTTAGAAGGTCTATTTTTTTACTTTTATCGTACATCCAATGGCTACGGTTTTCTGCATTTTTACCGGCTGATTTTTAAGCAGCGCATTCACAGCATCCTGAACGTAATATTCAGAAACATCTTTTGGATTATCGTAATTGTTGTCTATGGCTCCGATATATTTTACAATATTCTTTCCATCTTCTTTCTGTAACACAAAAACGTGCGGCGTTTTGGTCGCTCCGTACTGCGGATATACCTTCTGCCCTTCATCTACCAGATAAGGAAATGTAAAGCCTTTCTGCTTCGCTCTTTCCACCATCTGTTTGAAGCCGTCTTCCGGCTGTACACTGGGATCGTTAGGATTAATGGCAATGACAGGATACCCCTGATAACCGAATTTTTTATCAAGCTCAATGATTCGGTCCTCATACTTTTTGGCATAGGGACAGTGATTGCAGGTGAAAATCACAATAAACCCTGCAGCGTGTTTATAATCACTCAGAGAAACCATCTTTCCGTCCACATTTTTCAGCTTAAAATCAGCGGCTTCATCTCCTACTTCATAACCTTTATTGGCTTTAGAAACGGTTTTTGGCTTATCCGGCCCGTTATGGTCATGGTTGGGTGCTGTAAAACTCAGCAATCCCAATCCGGCAATGAGTGCCGTCATTAAAATTTTCAGGTTTTTCATAATTTATATTTTATTTTAAATGTTCACTGATTGTTTTTTCCAGATCCTCCCGGCTCATTTCACCGTCATTAAAATGTACTTTCTCTCCGTTCTTATAAAACAGGGTCACCGGAATATTTCCGTCCCAGTTCTTCTCAAATTTTGGGATCCAGGTATTCATTCTTTTGATATCGTCCAAAAGGATTACTTCAGCGGTAAGCTTTTTATTTTTTATAAATTTAATGACCCGTTCTTTATCGGCCAGCCTGTCAAGTGAGACCAGAACCATTTTAAATCCCGGATTTCCTGAGTTTTTATCATTAACCTCCATGAAATGAGGAAGTTCTTTAACGCAAGGGCCACAGGTGGTTGACCAGAAATTGACCACCAAAAACTTATCGGTCTCCTGTTGAATGCGTTTTTTCAGCTCTTCATATTTCATCACCTTCAGATCGGTCTGTTGCGCTTTGAATACAGTGATTCCGAGAAATATAAATACAATTGTAATCCAGTTTTTCATCCTCAAAAATAATAAATTAGCTGATAATACAAGATTTAAGTCTACAAAAATTTACGTCGAAAATACGTATTTCTCGTTGAATTTCTATTGAAAAATAAAATTCAGCACATCATCTAAACCCATCATAGACAGAACATTATTTATATTATACCGAAATACACAATAATATTTTAATCACATCGTTTTGAATTATATAAAACATTACACAACCAATCAAAATATTATGAAAAAATTAATCACACAAAAAAGAAAGCTCAGTAAAAATGAGCTGAAAGAGATCATTGGCGGAGTACGACCTGTGTGCCCGAGAGTGATAAGCTGTACAGACCGTTATACCGGGGAAGAATTATCGGGGGTTCCGGGAATTCAGGACGGATTATGTTGTTAGCCGTATTTCAATCACCACAAAATCAAAAAATATGAAAAACTCCATTCAAAAAAGAAAGCTCACCAAACATGAGCTGAGAGAAATCAACGGAGGAGCCGGAGCCTGTGCAGAAGGTTTATGCAAACTCAGAGGGGTAAGCCATTTCCTGATTGTCGGCCCGAAAGGTAAAGACGGCTATTGCTGTTAACCTGCTCTTTTAACAAAAAAAATGATTGGATTATCCTCCAATCATTTTTTTTATCGCATTCAGCTTCATTAAAGCTTCAATGGGGGTAAGGGTATTGATGTCTATTTTAGTAAGCTCTTCCCTGATATTTTCCAGAACCGGATCATCCAGCTGGAAGAAGGAAAGCTGCATATTCTCTTCCGTTACCCTTTTGATGCTTTCCGAAGAATTGCTTCCCTGGGTACGGCTTGCCTCAAGGGTTTTGAGAATTTCATTGGCTCTGTTGACCACTTTCGCCGGCATTCCTGCCAGTTTAGCCACATGGATCCCGAAACTGTGTTCGCTCCCTCCCGGAATCAGCTTTCTTAAGAAGATAATATTGCCTTTATTTTCTTGGATCGAAACGTGGAAGTTCTTCACACGGTCGAAGTTCACGGTCATTTCATTCAGCTCATGATAATGGGTGGCAAACAAAGTTTTGGCCTGTGTAGGATGCTGATGAAGGTACTCTGCAATAGCCCACGCAATAGAAACCCCGTCATAAGTGGAGGTTCCTCTTCCGATCTCATCCAGAAGAATAAGGCTTCTTTCGGAAATATTGTTGAGGATATTTGCGGCTTCATTCATTTCCACCATAAATGTAGATTCACCGGCGGAAATATTATCGGTAGCTCCTACCCTTGTAAAGATTTTATCCAGTATTCCGATCTCCGCATGTTTGGCTGGAACGAAACTCCCGATCTGTGCCAGAAGACATACAATGGCAGTCTGGCGGAGAATGGCAGATTTACCGGCCATGTTCGGTCCTGTAACCATAATAATCTGTTGGGAATCCTTATCTAAAAAGATATCATTCGGGATATATTTTTCTCCTAAAGGAAGGGCATTTTCAATGATGGGATGCCGTGCTTCTTTAAGATCAATAGCATAGCTGTCGTTCAGAACCGGTTTGGTATAGCTTTCAGAAACCGCCAGTTCCGAAAGTCCTGCCGCCACATCAAGCTGCGCAATAATATTGGAATTCCCCTGAATCTGGTCGATATAAATCATTGTTTCAGAGCATACATTTCTGTACAGCTCATTTTCAAGGACGCCTATTTTCTCTTCAGCTCCAAGAATCTGATTTTCATATTCTTTCAGCTCTTCGGTAATATAGCGTTCTGCGTTCACCAGGGTCTGTTTTCTTACCCATTCAGCCGGAACTTTATCTTTATGGGTATTTCTTACTTCAATAAAATACCCGAAAACATTATTAAAATCAATTTTAAGACTGGAAATTCCTGTTCTTTCAATTTCTCTCTGGCACATTTCATCCAGGAAGCCTCTTCCCTTGCTCTGAAGCCCTCTTAAACGGTCCAGTTCTTCAGAAACACCTTCTTTAATGATATTTCCTTTAGCTATATTCACAGGAAGCTCTTCATTAAGACGGCTCTGCAGAAGTTTAATCAGCTCTTCCAGATCATACAGCGGCTCAAGCCATGCCAGTACATCGGCGTGAGGGTGAAGCAAACCTTTGATGGTATGGATATTCATCAGGCTCTGGCGCAGATACCCTAATTCTTTGGGTGATATTTTCTCTGCGGCCAGCTTTCCCATCAGACGGTCAAGGTCCGAAATAGATTTCAGGAGCTGGCAGATTTCATATTTAAGGCTGTCATTTTCGTTTAAAAAGTCGATAAGGGAAAGCCTTCTTGTGATCTCCTCTACAGATTTCAGCGGAAGAATAATTCTCCTTCTCAACAGTCTTCCTCCCATGGGAGTCGCTGTTTTATCAATAATATCCAGAAGTGATTTCCCTTGTGGATTACTCGGATAAACGATTTCCAGATTTCTCAGGGTGAAATTATCCATCATCAGGTAATCCTCCTGCGGAATCGTTTGCAGCCTGGTGATATGGGCAAGCAGATTATGATGGGTATCTTCCACCAGATAAGCAAAAATAGCTCCTGCTGCTGTAATGGCCAACGGAAGATTTTCTACCCCGAATCCTTTTAAGGAATTGGTTTTAAAGTGGGTGGTAAGCTTTTCATAGGCAAAATTATACTGGAAAGCCCAGTCTTCCAGCTTAAATGCACTTTTGTTTTTCAGCTGTTCCGGCATCTGGACGCTTCGCTGGTAAATGATCTCGCTTGGATCAAATGTACTGACGATATGCAGAAGCTTGTCTAAATTTCCTTCACTCACCAGAAATTCACCGGTAGAAATATCCACCAGGGCAATCCCGTACTTTTCTTTTTCTTTATGAAGGGAAAGAAGGAAGTTATTCTTTTTAGAATTAAGGACCTGATCATTAAAGGTAACCCCCGGTGTAACCAGTTCTGTAACGCCTCTTTTCACAATTCCTTTCACCATTTTAGGATCTTCCAGCTGGTCGCATATCGCTACCCTCATTCCGGCTCTCACCAATTTCGGAAGATAAGAATCCACAGAGTGATGCGGAAATCCCGCCAGCTCTATGCTTCCCTCTCCATTGGCTCTTTTGGTAAGAACAATTCCCAGAATCTGGGAGGTTTTCACGGCATCCTGCCCGAAAGTTTCATAGAAGTCCCCTACCCGGAACAGCAGAAGGGCATCAGGGTATTTTGCCTTGATGGTATTGTACTGCGTCATAAGCGGGGTTTCCTTCTTCGTCTTTGCCATAATAAAAAATGAGGCCCAAATTTAAAAAAAAATAAGTTCACGCTTCGTAATTTATAGGGAAATTAATCGCCATCCGGAGATATTGTTGAGTGCTGATATGCCTCAGAACAAAATATTTATCGTATTTTTCAGTAAAAAATATGATGACCTATCCGGTATTGGAAACTGAAAGACTTATTTTAAGACAGCTTACTCCTGAGGATGCAGAAGATCTGTTTGAGTACTTCTCTCTTGATGAAGTGATGGAATATTATGATCTGGCGCCTTTTAAAACCATTGAAGAGGCCCGGAATATCATCAAACATTTCAACAGTGAATTTGAAAAAGGAAAAGGTTTCCGTTGGGCCCTGGAATTAAAATCTGTAAAAAAAGTCATAGGAACCTGCGGGTATCATAACTGGTATAAAGAACATTTCAGGGCAGAGATCGGCTACGAACTGAATCCTGTATTCTGGAGAAACTCCTATATGAAAGAAGCCCTCCTCCCGATCCTTACCTTCGGATTTGAAAGCATGGAACTCCACCGCGTAGATGCGTTTATTGATCCGGCCAATATTGCCTCCGAGAAGCTTTTAACTTCCTTAAATTTCAGCAAAGAGGGCATCCTGAAGGATTATTTTTTCGAGAAAGGACGCTTTGTAGATGCAACCATTTTCGGGCTGGTGAATGAGTAAGGGTGATGGGTTCCGGAAGACGGATGTTTTTTGAAGTATGAACGATACAACTCTTCTCCAATGCTTTGCTGAAGCTGATTATTAAAGAAAAGACGTGAACAAAATGATCATTCATCTTCCCAACCTATTCATTACAATGATGGCCCCCCAGAAGTACAAAGAGGGACCGAACATCCATCCTCCTTCTTCCAGCACCCATCATCCAAAAACTATTTCCCTTTCTTCAAATAGTTCTCCAATGCTTCAGAGCTTTTCTCATAGGCCCATTTCTGCTTATAATTTACCCACTTTTCTTTAAACAGTTTACGCAGAAGCTTATCGGTATACCTCATGATAAAAACGTGATAAAGCATGTTGGCAAATACAGAAGGCTTATTGGGAAGAGCCCTCAGCGAAAGGGAAAAACCAGGCTCAAGATAACGGTTGAAATGCCAGAAAGCCCCGGGAATGAAAAGGGCATCCCCATGTTCCATAAAAATCTCATATCCTTTGGCATATTTCAGGGCCGGAAACTTTTCGTAGTCAGGATTTTCATAATCCACATCATAGATGGTATGAACCGATAACGGCACTTTATATAAAAATGGAGACTGCTTCTGATCAAACAGCAGGATTCTCTTTTTTCCTTCAAAATGAATATGCATAAAATCGCCCAGGTCCACATCATAATGCATGAGCACATGAGCTTCGCTGCCCCCGAAGAATAAAGTAGGCAGTCTTTTAAAAAACTTCATTCCCAGATCCGGATAGGTGAAATTCTTCAGCAGCTCCGGCAGCCGGTCTGTAATGATGTAGAAGAAGATCCGCAGATCTGAAGGTTTACTCTTAATGGTATCAATATATTCCTTCATCTTCATATGCGTTACCGGCGCATCCGAGCTTTTTGAAGCATCTGCCGGCTTATTGTCATATAACGGAACCTCCTGATCCCCTGCTTTTTCACGGATATAGGCAAGGTTCCACCGATCGAAAGCATCCCACCGGCTTGCAAAATTTTTAATCAGAAGCGGCTTCTGCTTTTTAAAATAATTTTTCTGAAAGTCTTCTTTGGTGATATCATTAACTACATCTACGTTTTTGAGGATCATTTTTATCTTTGTTATTTAATGCGAAATAAAAATAGTGTTTTTTTGAAATCTGCGGAAATTTTTAAAACCAATACCGGTTATCATTTTCCATCACGCTTAATTTAGACAGTATGGATAGATAATGACTCAATCATAATTGTGGGTCATCCTGACTGTTAGGTGAAATTTTAAATTTTGGCATAGGAATAAATCTTCATGAATTTTATTTTTTAGATTTTTTTTTGGAACTTTACCCTATGGAGGACAATATCCAAAACTTTATTCTTTATACAACGCCCAATGGGGAGGTAAAACTGAATGTATTATTACAGAATGAATCTGTCTGGCTTACCCAAAAAGCTATTGCAGAGTTGTTTGGTGTCCAGAGACCAGCAATTACCAAACATTTAAAGAATATATTTGAAGACAGAGAATTAGAAGAAAATTCAGTGAGTTCCATTTTGGAACATACTGCTTCAGATGAAAAAAAATACGAGACAAAGTTTTATAATCTCGACGCTATTATTTCAGTAGGCTACCGGGTAAATTCCTCCAAAGCAACACAGTTCAGAATCTGGGCAACCCAAACTTTAAGAGAATATATCATTAAAGGATTTGTTTTAGATGACAGCCGATTGAAGCAGGGTCAGACAATATTTGGCAGGGATTATTTCAAAGAACTTCTGCAGAGAATACGCTCGATCAGAGCCAGTGAAAGGAGAATATATCAACAGGTTACTGACATCTTTGCTGAGTGCAGTATAGATTATGATAAGAATTCAGAAGTAACCAGGGAATTTTACGCAATGGTTCAAAATAAATTTCATTATGCCATAACCGGAAAAACAGCACCGGAAATCATTTATTCCTCTGCGGATAAATCCCTGGAAAATATGGGCCTGACGACTTGGAAAAATGCTCCCAACGGCAGAATTTTAAAACAGGATGTTGTGGTTGCCAAAAATTATCTTCAGGAAAAAGAAATTCAGCTGTTAGAAAGAACAGCTACCGGATATTTTGATTATATAGAGGGTCTCGTTGAAAGACAAAATACATTCACTATGCAACAATTGGCAGAAAGTGTGAATAAGTTTCTGAACTTTAATGAATATAAAATACTGGAAGGCAAGGGAAAAATTTCCAAAATTGCAGCAGACAGAAAAGCTATTGAAGAATATGATGTCTTCAACAAAACTCAAAAGATTATTTCAGATTTTGATAAAGAAATAAAAAAAATAAAATCTCCCAAAAACAAAAAATCCTAAGGAGATCCAAAATGTACATATAAAGAGTTTATGAGAGTCTATAACACCAAACATTTCCTGAAAATCCTTTTCAGTCTGCATAAAAGTGACACCCTGAAAATCCTGTTTCCGAGCATGATCCTTGTAGGACTGTACTCCTGGGGAATTGAATATCTGGAAGTTGAGTACTTCCATCTCACTTCCAAATCAGCCGTCAGCAATGTAGGAATGATCCATTCATTACTGGGTTTTGTATTATCGCTTTTGCTGGTTTTCAGAACCAATACGGCTTATGACCGATGGTGGGAAGGAAGGAAGCTTTGGGGAAAGCTCGTGAACGACACCAGAAACTTTGCCATAAAGATCAATACAATTTTGGGAGACCACCGTCAGGATGCAGAACAGATTTCAAGGTATTTGAAATACTTTCCCCACTTTTTAGCCAAGCATCTATCCAAAGAATCCACAAGGCTGGCTCTGGACGAAGATTATACCGAAATAGAAAAATCACTGAAAAATCATGGTCCGAGTGAAATCGTGATTCTTTTAAGCCATAAACTGAATCAGTTAAAAAAAGAAGGCAAAATCACGGAGGTTGAAATGCTGTATCTGGATACCCAGCTCTCGGGTTTTCTGGAAGTATGCGGAGGCTGTGAAAGAATTAAAAACACTCCCATTCCTTATTCTTACTCTTCTTTCATCAAGAAGTTTATCATCCTGTATGTATTTGCCCTGCCGATTGCCTATGTGATCACTATCGGACTTTTCATGATCCCGCTTACTGTTTTTGTTTATTATGTTCTGATGAGTCTGGAACTGATTGCAGAAGAGATTGAAGATCCGTTTAATAATGATGAGAACGATATTCCGATGGAAACAATAGCTCAGAATATTGAGAAAAATGTTCATCAGATCATGGGTAAAAAATAAAAATCAACCTTAAAGGTTGATTTCTTTGAGTTCGCCGTCCTGTTTTATTTCTACAAACTTACTTTCACGGTTGGCCGCTGAGTAGCCATAGAAGAAGGTCTGGTAAATGGGTGAAGAATACATATATCCTCCCATCCCGTTGTAGGTATCCGTTCTTCCGGTCTGCTGCTGATAGCTTGCTGTTGCCGTGAAATTAACGATGGTTTCAAGGTAATACTTACCGGGTTTAAGTTTTTCAAATTTAAATCTGCCGTGATCATCCGTTAAAGCTTCAATTTTATATTTGAAGGCTTCTTCCGACATATAAACTGTGGTTTTCCGGTTCTCATATTTCTTTCTCATGTTATAGAACTCCTCAAAATAAGGGGTTACAGGAAAAAGCATCACCACCGTTCCTTTGGGAGCATAGTGTTTTGTTCCGAACACGGGTTTTATTCCCCAGTTATTTTTCTGTTTGGTGGAAGCCACTCCTTCTATGGTAGAATTTCCGAAGCTGAGCATATCCCGGGCCATCTTTTTATCAAAGAAAGCCTGTGGAAAATAAGTATTCTGTGCCTTTGCAAAAATAAAAGTCAGTACAAACAGCAGTAAAGCAGATATTTTTTTCATGCTAATATTTTTAGTCAAATATAACTATTTTACTATTTTTGAAATAAAAAAATCTATGAAATACATTTTTCTGCTATTGATCTCGGCATCATCGTGGGCCATAGCACAGAAGCCATGCGGATATAAAGACGGTCTTCAGGAAGGCTCCTGCAAGGATTTTTATGAAAACGGACAGGTAAAGCAGGTCGTGGAGTGGAAAAAGGGAAAGATAGACGGTGAGGCCGTTTATTACCATGAGAACGGAAAAGTAAAAGCCAAGGGAGAAAATAAAAAGGGCTATAAATACAAAAACTGGGAGTATTACGATAAAAACGGTGTCCTGACTTCCAAAGAATATTACAGAAACGGCGAGAAAAACATTTATGATGATAATTCTACCGCGACTTTTTATTCTCCCAACGGTAAAATAAACGAGGTTTCCAATTATAAATTCGGAAAGCTGGATGGGGAAAGCACCCTTTATCATGAAGACGGAAAGACCGTAAAACAGGTAGGCCGTCATGTAAACGGATTAGCCGAAGGAAAATGGAAAACCTACTATCCTTCCGGAAAACTTGAGCGGGAAACAGAACTGGTAAATGACAAACGTCACGGCACCAGAATCTATTACCGGGAGGACGGAAGCGTTCTGAAAACAGAAGTCTATAAAAACGGACAATTAATCTCTACAAAATAAAACATTGGTACAAAAATTAAAACTGGAAGAACTTAACAGGATAGACGTAGAAACGTTTAAAAAGGTTGAGAAAATTCCACTGGTTGTTATTTTAGATAATATAAGAAGCATGCACAATGTAGGTGCGGCCTTCAGAACGGCAGATGCTTTTCTGATCGAAAAAATCATTCTTTGCGGTATTACCCCACAGCCTCCTCACCGTGAAATTCATAAGGCAGCATTAGGGGCTACGGAAAGCGTAGACTGGAGCCATGAGAGTGACATCAATACAGCCATCAGCGATTATAAAAGTCTGGGCTACGAAATTATCGGCATTGAACAGACTACTGACAGCGGAATGATTACCGATTTCAGCATCGATAAAACAAAGAAATATGCCCTGATCTTAGGCAACGAAGTAGAAGGAATCAGTGATGAAGCCTTACCCAATATTGAAACTTTCCTGGAAATTCCACAGCTTGGAACCAAGCATTCCCTGAATGTAAGTGTATGCGGCGGAATCGTTATGTGGGAATTTGCAAAAGCCCTAAAATAAAAAAACTGCATATGTCCTTAGTAGACAGTGCAGTTTGAAATAAATCTAATAAAAAGTAAAAATGAAAGGCGACAAAGATACCTTTTTTTTCCTTACAAACAAATTTTAGAATCATTTTTTTTATTTTTTCAGAAAAAAAGTTTTGTTTTCAGAAATTATTTCATTTAATTTTTTATAAATTAGCACAATGTTTATCAAGGATTATATCTCAAAAGACTTTCCGTGTTTTAGCCTGTCTGACTCAATAGAATCAGCAAGAAATACATTAGAGGACTTTGGATATTCCCATATTTTCATCAAAAAATCCCATCACTTTTACGGAGCTATTGCCAAAGACTTCCTGTATGAGCATGACGGGACCCTGAAAGACCTTGAACATCAGATTGAACGCTTTGCCATTCTGGAGGACAACAATGTTATGGACAGCATTCGCCTGTTCTACACCTTCAGTTCCAACGTGATTCCTGTAATCAACAAAAATGAAAAGTATCTGGGCTATATTACCTGTGACGATATTTTTCAGGATCTTTCCCGCTATCCCCTGTTTTCTGAATCCGGAGCTATTCTTACGATAGAAACACCGGCCAGAAAATATTCAATGACGGAGATCGCCAATATTGTGGAAAGCAACAATTCAAAGTTTTACGGCGGATTCATCAGTTTTATGTCTGATGAGGTGATTCATGTGACCATCAAGATCAGCAATGAAAATCTGGCTTCGATAGACGCTACTTTTGACCGGTACGATTACAGAATCGTAGAAAAATATTATTCTGATGAAAAATCAGATCTGTTTAAGGACCGGTTCGGATTTTTCCAAAAATTTATAGAGATATAACATGAAGGCTGCCATATATTCCCAGAAAAAAGACCTCGATACCTTTTTATATTTAAGCAAGTTTATTTCAGAACTTGAAAGCCGGGGCGTAAAATCTGTTCTGTACGATGAAATGGCCGAAGCCCTCCAGTTTTCGAAGATATTTGAAACTTTTAACTGCAAACAGGACCTTATAGACAAGGAAGTGGATCTTTTTTTTACCTTCGGGGGCGACGGAACGATCGTGAATTCCCTAACCTTCATTGAAGATCTTGAAATTCCTGTAGTAGGGGTCAATACCGGAAGACTTGGATTCCTTGCATTTTTCACAAAAGAAGAAGCTTTTAAAGAGCTTGATGCTATTCTGAAAGGTGATGTAAAAACAAGCAGACGCTCTGTGATTGAAGTGGTTTCTCCAAAATCTGACGATTTTTTCCCATACGCCCTGAATGACGTTACCGTTTCCCGTAAGGAAACCACCTCCATGATTACCGTAGATTCTTATATCAATAATGAATTTCTGAATGTTTTCTGGGGTGATGGGGTTATTGTTTCCACCCCAACAGGTTCTACTGCTTACTCACTGAGCTGCGGCGGGCCGATTATTTCTCCGAACAACGAAAACTTCGTCATCACTCCTATCGCTCCTCACAACCTGAACGTAAGACCTTTAGTAGTGAATGACAGGGTAGAAATAAAATTCAAAGTGGAAAGCCGTGTCCCTCAGTATTCCCTTTCCCTGGATTCCAGGCTCGTTCATATTGAAACTGATAAAGAGATTATCATTAAAAAGGCGGATTTCCAGATCCTTCTGGTACAGCCCAACACCTTAAGCTTCTACGAAACCATCCGCCAGAAGCTGCTTTGGGGCAGGGACAAAAGAAATTAGTAATTCCTCAAAAATGATTACCTTTACAGGAATTTATAAAAACGCCTAATAATAAAAATAAAAAGTAAAACATGAGCAGAATTTTTCCGGCAGGAGTTGCCACAGGTCAGTTAGTTACCGACATTTTTCAGTACGCTAAAGAAAACAAATTTGCACTGCCTGCAGTAAACGTAATTGGTTCTAGCAACGTAAATGCTACGATGGAAACTGCAGCGAAATTAAATTCACCTGTTATTATCCAGTTTTCCAACGGAGGTGCTGCCTTCAACGCAGGAAAAGGATTAAGCAATGACGGACAGAAGTCTGCCATCTTAGGAGCTATTGCAGGAGCAAAACATATTCACACCCTGGCAGAAGCTTACGGAGCTACTGTTATTTTACATACCGACCACTGTGCTAAGAAACTATTGCCGTGGATTGACGGGTTGATGGATGCGAACGAAGAATTCTTCAAGCAGACAGGAAAATCCCTTTATTCATCTCATATGCTTGATCTTTCTGAAGAATCTTTGGAAGAAAACCTTGAGATTTCTGCAAGATATTTCGAGAGAATGGCCAAACTTCAGATGACCCTTGAAGTGGAAATCGGAGTAACGGGTGGAGAAGAAGACGGTGTTGACAATTCTGACGTAGACAACTCGAAACTATATACGCAGCCGGAAGATGTAGCTTATACTTATGAAAAACTAAAAGCTATTTCTGACAACTTTACCATTGCTGCTGCTTTCGGTAACGTACACGGAGTTTACAAGCCAGGAAATGTGGTTCTTACCCCAAAAATCCTTGACAACTCCCAGAAATATGTTCAGGAGAAATTCGGAACAGCAGACAAGCCGATCAATTTCGTATTCCACGGAGGTTCCGGTTCTACACTGGAAGAAATCAGAGAAGCGATTGACTACGGTGTTATCAAAATGAACATCGACACAGACCTTCAGTTCGCTTATACAGAAGGGGTTAGAGATTATATGGTAAACAATATCGATTACCTTAGATCACAGATCGGAAACCCTGAAGGAGAAGAAAAACCTAACAAAAAATTCTACGACCCAAGAGTATGGGTAAGAAAAGGTGAAGAAACTTTCTCTACAAGACTGGTAAAAGCGTTTGAGGATTTAAATAACGTAAATACTTTAAAATAAGAACTGTACATTTGTATTAATGTAAAAACATTCATCAGGATGCGTTTACATTAATACATTTTACATTTATACCTTAATACTCATACAAAATGGCATTCGACTGGTTTAAAAGAAAAACAAAAAACATTACCACCTCTACTGATGAAAAAAAGGATGTTCCCAAAGGCCTATGGCACCAGACTCCATCAGGAAAAATAGTGGAGCATGATGAACTGAAGAGAAATAATTATGTTTCTCCTGAAGATGGATTTCATGTAAGAATAGGAAGTGCAGAATTTTTTGATATCCTTTTTGACGAAGGTAAGTTCACTGAACTGGATGCCAATGTTGAAAGTATTGATATCCTGAACTTTAAAGATACCAAACCTTATAAGGACCGTTTAAAAGAGGTAAAAGCTAAAACCAAGCTTACCGACTCTATCCGTAATGCTGTGGGAACAGTAAAAGGAACCCAAATAGTGGTTTCCTGTATGGATTTTGCATTTATCGGAGGATCTTTGGGTTCTGTGATGGGAGAAAAGATCAGAAGAGCAGTAGATTACTGCATCGAGCACAAACTTCCGTACATGATCATCTGTCAGTCCGGAGGAGCAAGAATGCAGGAAGCAACCTATTCCCTGATGCAGCTTGCCAAAGTTCAGGCTAAACTTGCCCAGCTTTCAGAAGCAGGACTTTTATATATCGCTTACCTGTGTGATCCTACTTTCGGAGGAATTACCGCTTCGTTTGCAATGACGGCAGATATCATCATGGCTGAGCCGGGTGCACTGATCGGTTTTGCAGGCCCTAGGGTAATCCGTGAAACAATCGGAAGAGATCTTCCGGAAGGTTTCCAGACGTCAGAATTCCTTCAGGAAAAAGGATTTGTAGACTTCATCGTTAAAAGAACAGAAATTCAGGATACCGTAGCCAAAACAGTTAATTTACTGGCTGTACACGCTTAATTCCCGTAACCCAACAATACAATCTCTCTCTCATTGGGGAGAGATTTTTTATTTATGAGGACTTTTAAGATATTTTTCAATACCATCCGGAGTATGAGCTTTAAAAAGATCATGCGTCTCTTATCGCTCGTTCTTCCCCATCCTCTTTTTGCCTTGCTGAGTTTTCATGCCACCGTGCAGGCTTTTGCCATTGCCCAGAAAAAGTTTCCCGAAACCGCCTCCAACAATGGGATCGGAAATGCCTTCAGACATGCATTATGGTGCTGTTTTATCATGATGTACTGCTGTAAGGTATCTTCGCCCCAAAAAGCGCTGGATTTCTGTAAGAGAATGACGGATATGCACGAGGAATTGTTTCCGAATAAGCCCTTGGAAACCAAAATGGACCTTCACAACAACAAAATCGGAATGGACTATTTTATGGAGCTTCTTCCGGGAATTCACCGCCAGTTTTTTGAAAAAAGTTTCTTTATCGATGGACTGGTCAAAAAAATGGAGGATGCTAAAGTGCTAAAAAATCTGGAGGATGATTTTGAAGGACACCTTGTTTATCTGGAAGACTAAGCATATGCCTTTTAAACACCAAGAATTCGCAAAGAATCTATAATTATGTATATTTTTCGAACGCAAGGGGCATTTCATTCAGCAAGGAATAACTCAACCAGAGGTCTCTGCCAAATGCTAACGCCGCTGTGAACGGAAAACCGGCATCTTCCAATAAAATCCTGGCGAACATCGCGTTAAAATATATGATTTTCAAAAGCTTGAGAATCTTGTCAGCAGAATTCTTTCCCCATCTCAAAAACTTAAGTGTTTAATTCTTTGTAACTTTTGTGGTTTAAAGTATTTTTGATAAGTTTAAACAATTAAATCAATCGAATGGTTCTCAGCAGAATTTGGTCGGCTTTTATTATTATTGCCATTGCCATTGCCAGTATAAAATACATTTCATCAAGCCATTACAAGACCATTTTCAATGATATGGTTGTGGGAAAAGGTGGTGATACGGTTCAGATTGCTTCTCAGCCGATGAACACCCTCGCACCTGCTGTAAAGGACAGTCTGATGAAAAAAAATGATTTTGCCGACAGCAGGATTCATTATAAAACCGATTCTTTACAACAGAATGTAAAAGTATACCGTGTTCAGGAAGCTGATGGAGTCATCGGAACCTCTGAAACTGCCGTAAAGATCTGTATCGGGCTGATCGGGATCATGACCTTGTTCATGGGATTCATGAGCATTGCGGAAAAAGCAGGCGGAATTAACCTGTTAAGCCGTTTTATCCAGCCCTTTTTCTCTAAATTATTTCCTGATATCCCTAAAAACCATCCGGCTTTCGGACATATGCTGATGAACTTCAGTGCCAATCTCCTTGGTCTGGATAATGCTGCAACTCCTTTCGGTCTCAAGGCTATGGAAAGTCTTCAGACCCTGAATCCCAATAAGGATACGGCCAGCAATTCACAGATCATGTTTCTGTGTCTTCATGCCGGCGGAATGACCCTGATTCCTGTTTCTATCATTGCGATCAGGGCATCAATGGGCTCCAAGACGCCTACGGATATTTTCCTTCCGTGTATGATCGCTACTTTTGCCGCCACAATGGCTGCCATGATCATTGTATCATTATACCAGAAGATCAATCTTCTCCGTCCTGTGGTGATTGCTTACGTAGGAGGTATTTCTGTCATCATCGGACTGCTTGTACTGTATCTGGTCCGTTTAAGCAAAGATGAACTGGACGATTTCAGTAAAGTACTCAGCAATGGTCTTATTTTATTTATTTTCCTTGCCATTGTATTGGGTGCTGTTTATAAAAAGATCAACGTTTTCGATGCATTTATTGACGGAGCTAAAGAAGGCTTTACCACCTGTGTGAAGATCATTCCTTACCTTGTAGGGATGCTGATTGCTATTTCATTACTGAGGACTTCCGGAGTATTTGATGTGATCATCGACGGAATGAAATGGGTAGCGAACACCGCCGGCTTCGATCCGAGATTCGTAGACGGTCTTCCGACTGCCCTCATCAAACCTTTATCCGGTTCCGGAGCCAGAGGAATGATGGTTGATACGATGGCCACCTTCGGGGCCGACAGCTTTCAGGGTAAACTGGCCGCCGTACTTCAGGGAAGCTCAGATACGACGTTTTATGTGATAGCCGTATATTTCGGGGCCGTAGCCGTAAAGAATACAAGATACACGGTAATTGCCATGCTTCTGGCTGATTTGGTAGGTATTATTACCTCTATAGCGCTTGCTTATTTATTTTTTGCCTAATGAGTATATTGAGATTTTTTGTAATGATCAGTATTTGCCTGCTTTTTACCAACTGTAAAAAAGACATATCTGATAAAAAAGTAAAAAACAATACTGAACAACAGAAACTTAAAGATTATATTGATTTTCAGTATGATGAAGTGATTGCTTTTGCCAATATCAATCCCATGGATTATTATGACGGTGATTTTAACAAAGAATTAGATATAAAGAAATTTAAAGACACTATCAGTGTAAAATTGAATTCAGCTCAGATAAAAGAACTGAATGATATTCTGAGCGGAAGAAAAAACAAGAATACAGATTCGGCAATGCAAGTAGCTGACTGCTTTTACCCAAGACATAGTATTCTATTTTTAAATCAAAATAAAATTGTGAATCATATTGTTGTATGTTTTGAATGCAATCAGGTAAAAGGAAGCAAACCAACAAAAGCAAGTATGGAAAACTATCAGAACTTTTTCAACTCTCTTGGGCTGAAAATGTTTGATAATCCAATTGAACATTCAACCTATTATGATTCTATTCAACAGGTTCATAGAAACAAGATCAGACAACTTTAAACATTAAACTCAAAACCTTAATCCCATTATGATTACAGATAAAGAATTCACCCTAAGACTTATCCGCCAGCTTACACAGGCGCTGGAAAAATTAATTCTGGACAAACCTGAAGAAAGTTTACTACAGAAAGAACTTGATTTTGATACTCTGATGAGAGATATTTTCAAGATGAATTTCACAGAGGTATCATCAATGACTAAAGAAGAAATGATCGCTCTTGTTAACGAAAGGCAGGAAAGAGATCATAAAGACTATTACGAAATGCTTGGAAATCTTTTCTACTTCAAAAGTAGAGAAGAACAGAATAAAGATTTTCAGGATAAGGCTAAGACATTCTATGAGATGTATCTTCAGACCAGCGGCATTTTTGCTCTTCCTGTGATCAACAGAATAAACGAATTAAAAAAAGCACTTGAATAAAGTGCTTTTGTATTTTTAGAAGGTAATTTTATACGTTCCGGTTGACGAAGTGCTGGCTTTTTCAGCTTTCACATACTTTTTCACCCAGGCTACAGAAGTTGAGGCAACACACGGATCTGAAATTCCTCCTGCTCTCCTCGCCGACACTACATTTCCGGCTTTATCAACCGTATAAGCTACGGTAATGGAACCGCTTGCCGTACAGCTGTGTGATGGCTGTGCCCCGCCCCGGCCCATTGTTCCCGGAATATAGCCGGTCAGTTTCCGGTCTATTCCTACTTTGCTGTCTCCGTTTCCGTCACCGCCTAAAGGATCTCCTGCATTTCCGATTCCCGTTCCGGTTCCCTGGCTTCCTGCTTTTGTTCCTCTTCCTCTGATCAGGTTTCCGATCGCCGCGTTTCCTTTTCCGTCTCCGTTTCCGGTTTTGGAATTCGCTGTCGTTGCACCGGATTTTTTAGTGGTTTTTGAAGAACTTGAACTTGCAGAGGCCTTGTTATCGGCTTTTTTGGATTCTTCTTTTTTAGGAACGGTCGCTTTTGAATTATTTCCGGTGATGATTTTCTCTTTTACCTCTGTTTTTTTCGGTTCTGGGGCAGGTTCCGGCTTTACCACCGTTTTTGTTTCAGGAACAGGCGTTTCTGCCGGTTCAGGAGTTATTTCCTCCGTTGCAGCAGCCAGACTTCCCGGCTGGTCGGCAGGTTCTTCCACTCCATTGCCGTTTCGGTTGTCTCCGAAATTCACAAGCATCGTAGTTACCACTTCCGGCTCCTGTTCAAGTTCCGGTTTCAGTTTATATAAAAAAACAAAAAGAAGAACTGCAGCCCAGATCAGGACAGAAAGCAATGCGCTTTTTATCCGGTCCCGGTTTTCCTCGTTTTTGTTTACAGTATAACTTCTCATTTTAAAAAATAAATCTCACCGTTGTACGGCTTTATTATTTATCCTTAACCGTTGCAATCGCAACATTAAACTTATGTTTTTCCGCAATTTCCATGGCAAAAACAAAATCCTTGTGCAGCGTATTTTCATCTGCTCTGATGGTAAAGGATTTATTGGTCTGGCCAGTTAATTTATTAACGACAATCTGCTCCAGCTGGTCTTTTGCTACCGGATTATCATCTACATAATAAGTTCCGTCCGGCTTGATGCTTACCGTTAAAGGATTCGGAATATTATCTTCAACCGCCCCTGTTTTCGGTAGCTTCACATCAATCGCGCTTTGGTTCGCGGCGGAAGAAGTCACCATAAAGAATATCAGCATCAAGAGGATAACGTCTGTCATCGCTGCTAAACTGAATTCCGGATTCGCTTTATTTCTTCTCTGAATTTTCATAAAACAGATTTATAAAGGTTTGTTGATAAGATCTAAGAATTCTCCTGACATATCCTGAGCTTTCAGCACAAATTTATCAATTCTTGTTAAAAGGATATTGTAGAAAAAGTTCGCCGGAATCGCTACTGCCAAACCTACTGCTGTCTGTCCCAATGCGGTATAAATACCCTCGGAAAGCGTTTTGGGTGAAAAAGATCCGGTTGCATGAGACAGGTTGAAGAAAGCAATAATCATCCCGATTACCGTTCCCAGAAGCCCCAACATCGGTGCAATACTCGGAACAACTGCCAGAAGGTTCAGGTTTTTCTCCATATTGGCGACTTCTATCTGTGCCTGAGATTCCATAGCACTTACAATATCCGAAACGGGACGTCCCAATCTTGAAATTCCTTTTTCAAGAATCCTTCCTTCAGGGGAGTTTTGTCTTTTACAATAATCTGCTGCCGACTCTATTTTCCCTTCTTTGATGAAATCTTCAATATTATTCATAAAATCGGAATCTGTTTTTGAAGTCAGCCTTTTGATAAAGAAAAAACGTTCAAAAAACAGGTACAGAGAAAATACACCCAAAGCCAGAACGGTTACCATCACTATTTTAGCGAATGCCCCTCCGTGGAACATGATCTTCCAAAATGAAAATTCTAAATCGTCTGTTGCTACTGCAGGAGCAGTAATCTGTGCAAATAAAATCTGAGTAAGTTCCGTTAACAGCATTAATGTGAATTTTTATAAAATTTTTAACGACAAATGTAGTGGAATATTATGAAATGCGCTCTTAAAATTGCTTAAAAACAACTTAAATTTTGTTATAATATATAAACAGCAAATTTCTTTCCAAAATCACTTTTGAAAAGAAATCTGATATACAATAAGGATGACAGAAGCGGTTAATCTTCGTCTACTTCAATGTCGTCCTGTTTAAATTCGCATTTTAATCTGAATGGAATCGGCTGGTCCGAACCGGTATAGAAATCGTCAATGGTTCCTTTCCAGATTACCTGAAGCTCCCCTTCCTCGTTTTTTTCAAATTGAAGCTCATTATCATAAATAAAAGCTTCTTCATCATCGAAAAGATCAACTTCGGTGTAGGTGTCTTCATCAGAATCATTGATGCTGATGGTCTTTCCTTCTATTTCTGCCGATTCGATCGGGAAATCAAAAATTTCAAGTGAAAGCTGTGGAAAGTTGTACTGTAATGAATCATCTTCTACATGATCCAATCCGTCATCCGTAATCACTTCAACCTCAAGAAAATGCTGTTGGTTGCTGTATACCGCTTTACAATAAGTATTTCTGATATTGTATTTTAGGGTCTCGTCCGGATGGTAAATTTTTAAAATCCCTTTCATTTTTTCTTAAAAAAAGAACTGTAATAATATGATTGTTAAACGTTTTGGACAAAGATAAAAAATTGATTCTAAGTTGAAAATATTTTGAAAAAATTTTAAAAATTATTTTTCTAAATCATCTGCCCATTATCCTGTATATCTCAATAATACTTACTTTTGTCTCCTAAAGATTTTGAAAATGAAAAACATTTTATCAAAAAGCATTTTAGGGCTGGGATTTATGATAGGCCTTGCTGCATGCAAGAAGTCCGATTCTCCCCTTACGAAAGTAACCCCGAACAATCTGGATTCCATTGCCGCCAATTATTATGAGCAGGCTCTTAAATTATATCCTTTAGACGCCACTTCTCAGGGAGACTCCCGATATAACGACCAACTTCCGATCAATATCGACAAGGATTTTATTTCCGGAGAGATTGCCTTCTACAATTCGGTGCAGAAACAACTTGAGGGCGTGGATTACAAAAGCCTTTCCGATGAAGATAAAGTGGTATATGACGTTCTTGATTATACTTTAAAAGACAAAATAGAAGCTTACGTCTATCACCCGGAATATATTCCTTTCACCCAGTTCGGCGGCCTGCCTTTAACCTTTCCTCTTTACGGAAGCGGTGAGGGAAGCCAGCCTTTCAAAACGGAAAAAGATTACAGCGACTGGCTGAAAAGAATGGAAAAGTTCCCGGAATGGATGGATACTGCCATGGAGAACTTCCGTGAGGGAATCAGCAATAAAGTTGTTCTTCCCAAAAAACTGGTTGTCAAAATGATTCCTCAGATGAAGGCGGAAGAAATTATCACCTCTGATATGGATAAAAATATTTTCTACGGCCCGGTCAGAAAGCTTCCTAAGAATTTTACGAAAGAACAGAAAGACAAATTCAGTGCCCAGTATAGGGAAACGATTACTAAAAAGATTATTCCTGCCTATACTAAAATGGGGGTCTTCCTGGAAAAGGAATATCTGCCTAAAGCAAGGGATACAGATGGCTACAACAGCCTTCCTAACGGCAGTGATATTTACAGATACTATGCAAAAAGCTGGACAACGACAAAGAAAACACCTGAAGAGATCAATAAAATCGGTCAGCAACAGGTAGCCATGCTCCGTGCAGAAATGGAAAAGGTGAAACAGCAGCTTGGCTTTACAGGAACACTGGAAGAGTTCATCAATTTTGTAAAAACTGATCCTAAAGCAATGCCTTATAAGACTTCTAAGGAGGTTTTGAATGGGTTTAACAGTATATTAACGAAGATCACCCCGAAGCTGAAAACCATGTTCAGTGTAACCCCGAAAACCAAGTTTGAGATCAGGCAAACGGAAAAATTCAGAGAGGCCAGTGCCAGTGCGGAATATATCCAGGGAACTCCTGACGGAAAAAGACCGGGTATTTTTTATATGCCACTTCCTGATCCTTCAAAATTCAATGTAACTTCAGGAATGGAGTCTCTTTTCCTCCATGAAGCTATTCCGGGGCATCACTATCAGGTTTCTCTTCAGCAGGAAAACACCAAGCTTCCTAAATTTATGAGATTCGGATGGTTTGGTGCCTATGGTGAAGGCTGGGCGCATTACTGTGAAACATTGGGACCAGAATTCGGTCTGTACACAGATCCTTATCAGAAAATGGGCTATCTGAGCGATCAGATGCTGAGAGCGGTAAGACTGGTTGTAGATACGGGAATCCATACCGGAACGATGACCAGAGAAGAGGCCATCAAATATTTCTTAAGCAATATTTCCTATGATGAGGCCAGTGCCACTGCTGAAGTGGAAAGGTATATGGCTATGCCGGGACAGGCGCTGGGATATAAAATAGGCTCTTTAAAGATCCGTGAGCTGAGGGATAAATACCAGAAGCAGCTGGGAACAAAATTCAGTCTGGCAAGCTTCCATGATGAAGTATTAAGCCAGGGATGCCTTCCGCTTGATGTACTGGACAGAAAAATGCAGCTTTGGGCCAAGAAGCAGAAATAAAATAAGGATGATGGGATTGATCGTGATCCCATCATTTTTTTTCAACAGAAAATTTTAAAACCATAATACAATAACAATATGATTATAGAAAGCCTGAAGTCTCTTTACAACAGAGATCTGAATAAACTAAAAGCGGAAATTGAAGCTTACCGGAATGAAGAAAACCTTTGGAAAACGGATAAAAACATTTCCAACTCCGCCGGAAATTTATGCCTGCACCTTATCGGAAATCTGAATCATTTTATAGGAGCCCATCTGGGAAATACCGGCTACATCAGAAACCGGGAACTTGAATTTTCATTAAAAGGTGTTCCCCAAGCTGAGCTTACAGAAAAAGTTGAAGCAACCAAGATCATGATCGATTCCGTACTCAGCTCATTCCCCTCTGAAGAACTCGAAAAAGAATATCCTCTTGTTGTTTTTGAAGACAAAATGACTACGGAATACTTCCTGATCCATCTGATTTCCCATCTGGATTATCACCTCGGACAGATTAACTACCACAGAAGATTATTGGATTTATAAGTCATGCACACTCCATTTACTCCTGTCATCAATATTTTCGGCTTTGAAGAAGTTATTCTGAAAACAGGGCAACGAAGGGAACAATACTCTTGTGGTGAGCGTGATTGACGAAAGCATCAGAGGTACAGATATCTACACAGGATTCATCCATCTCTGCAGGCACTATAATATTGAGGTCCAAAGCTTTATTCAGGATAATTCCTGTCACGTTACGATTTCGGTAAACGGCAGCGGATCCCTGTCCATGATCTATGAGGATGAGTCTCTGGATATCAGTACCGATCTGGCTTCCATATTATACAGGGAACTGGCCATACAGATCAGAAACCGGGATTTTATGCGAAAAAGTCAGTAAGAGAAAACGTTTTTATTTTTCAAACATCATTTTTGTAATAAAGTCTTTTTCGCCTTTTCCTCTTGCAGGAGAATATTCCCTGCCGTAGAAAATGATCTGGAGATGCAGCTTATTCCATACCTCTTCCGGGAACAGCTTCTTTGCATCGCGCTCTGTTTCCACGACATTCTTTCCTGAAGTAAGCTTCCATTGGGTCATCAGGCGATGGATATGGGTATCCACCGGAAATGCCGGAAAACCGAATCCCTGACTCATCACAACGGATGCCGTTTTATGCCCTACGCCCGGAAGCGCCTCTAATTCCTCATAAGTCTGAGGAACAACTCCATCATGCCTTTCCAGCAGAAGTTCGGCCATTCTCTTCAGGTTTTTGGCTTTGGTATTGGACAGCCCTATTTCTTTGATGAGTTCTTTGATTTCAAATTCCTCCAGTTTGGCCATTCTCTGCGGAGTTCCCGCCACGGCAAAAAGGTCGGGCGTTACCTGATTTACTTTTTTATCAGTAGTCTGGGCAGAAAGTGCCACAGCAACCATAAGTGTATACGGATCGGTATGATCTAGCGGAATAGGCGTGGTAGGATATAATTTGTCTAATTCCTGCTGAACAAGTTCGGCTCTTTGCTTTTTTGTCATGTAACCCTTAAATTTGAACAAAAATAAATCATTATGTTGAAAGTTGGAGACAAATTACCTGAATTTGAAGGCGTAAATCAGGATGAAAAAACAATAACCTCATCCCAATTAACCGGAAAAAAGCTGATTATCTTCTTTTATCCGCAGGCCAATACTCCTACATGCACCGTGGAAGCCTGTAACCTGAGCGATAACTATTCAAAGCTGAAAAAAGCAGGATTCCAGCTATTGGGAATAAGCGGTGACACGGTAAAAAAGCAGAAAAACTTTCACAGCAAGTTTGCTTTTCCATACGATCTTATTGCTGATGAAAACCGTGATATTATTGAAAAATTCGGAGTGTGGCAGGAAAAAAAGACGTTTGGAAAGACTTATATGGGAATTGTAAGAACTACTTTTATTTTCGATGAAAATGGAATCTGCACAAGGGTTATTGAAAAAGTGACTTCCAAAACGGCAGCTGAACAAATTTTAGAATAAAAACCCATTGGTTTACCAGTAAAAAATTAATAGACACCGCCATAGAATAGTAATTTTTTCAGAATAACATTTACATTATTTTCAGCAAAACATCATTTTCTTATTAAAAAATAATTTAAAAATTAAATTTATTTATGTATATTTATTCAACTATACATAATCATTGTATTTTTAATAAAAAAAACGATTAAACCTATGAAAAAATTATTATTCTCTAGCCTTATGCTCATAGGGCTTTATGCTCATGCGCAGATTAATGTAACTGCCAGTGCAGGAACATCCACAGCAACTTACACCACCCTTAAAGATGCATTTGATGCCATAAATGCGGGAACACATCAGGGAAATGTCAGCTTAAGTATAACAGCTAATACTACAGAAACCACAACGGCGGTTCTGAATGCGGTGACCACTTATTCTTCTGTTATCATTAAGCCTACAGCTTCTGTTACCATCAGCGGAGCCGTTAGTTCAAACCCTCTTATCCGTATTTTAGGCTCCAATGTTACCATTGATGGTTCTTCCACTACAGGAGGAACAACCAGAGATCTTACCTTCAGCAATACTTCAGCTACAAGCCCAACAGTATTTAATATAGGATCTGCAACAGCAGCAACTCCGGTTTCCAATGTTGTTCTGAAAAATACAATCCTTTTGAATACAGGGAACACTTCTACTAATTTTTTCATTGCAGCCGGGTCGGCAACAACAGCCGGATATTTTAACAATATTACGGTTCAAAATAATGACATCAGAAATGGATACAATGGTATTTTTATCAGTGCCAATACAGCAAGCGGAAACGGAAATAACTTACAGATTACAGATAACACCATTAATACCAATATTTCCCAAATTGGAATTCAGATAGCTGGAGTAGACGGCACGTCTACCATCAGCAACAATACGATTGTTGTTATCCGATCAAGTGCAGGTACCTCGGCAACTCCTGCCGCTTCTGTGGGAATTAATATTGCCACAGGAACCAATAATACTTTAGTATTTGGAAATACCATCAGTGCCAAAAATACATCAGCCTCAACAACCGGGGTAAGCTACGCTTCCGGAATTATCATTTCTTCCGGAGCCACTAATGTCTCCACTACTATTCGCAATAACACAATCACTGAAATCAATGGAATTCTCGCTTATGTAAACAGTTCCGGAATATATCTTGGAGGAGCAACTCCTAATGTCAATATCTATTCCAATAGAATATCCGGACTTAAGAATACAAATTCTGTGGGAAATCCCATGCAGGGGATCCTTCTCGGATCTTCATCTACAGCGGCTAATGCTTTGATATACAACAATGTTATTTCAGATGTTCAGGCAACTGGAAACGGGCAGGTTGCCGGGATCTATGCATTTTCAGGAGCAGGATACAAAGTATATAACAATACTGTTAACCTGAATACGTCTAATTCTGAAACCGGAACCTCAACTGCATTATATGTTTTAGGAGGTGCCACCAATATATCAGCAGCCAATGCTCTGGATGTAAGAAATAATATCTTTGCCAATAATAAAACCAGCGGTTCCAGGTATGCCATTTATTCTACGGCTGCCAATACTGTTTTTGGAAACATTGATTACAATGATTATTATACGACCGGAACTGCGCCAGGATTCATCGGTTCCAACAGGACTACTCTTGCCGACATTCAAACCGGCTTTGGAGGGAATGTTAACTCCCTGAATGTTTCACCTGTTTTTGTAAGTAGTACGGACCTTCATCTGAATCCCAGCGCCAATTCAGGGTTAGATAACAAAGGAGTTTCTCTTCTTGAAGTAACGACAGACTTTGACGGAGTTGCAAGAGGTGCCTCTCCTGATATGGGGGCCTACGAATTTACCCTCATTCCTTTAGCAGTATCAGAATCCAATGCCAATCAGTCTAAAATTTCGGTTTATCCGAATCCATTTGCTGATATCGTGAAAATTTCAGATGTGAAGGGCGTGAAGTCGATCCGGATTAACGATATTTCCGGAAGAAGTTTAAAGGATCTGATTCCGGCTACCGAAATCAATTTAAGAGACTTAAATACAGGAATTTACATTATTTCCTTACAATATGAAAACGGATCTACAAAATCATTTAAAATAATAAAAAAATAATGACTAATAATAAACCGCGGCTGCCAAAGGCAGCCGCGGTTATTTTATATTACAATAATTTCTATTCTGTTTCGTAATAATTCAGTTCTTCTGTTTCGCCAGGAAGCGTAATATATTTTTTAAATTTCAGGCCCAGTTTTTCGATCAGCTTCTGGGAAGAAATGTTATCTTTTGAAATAATAGCTGATAATTTTGACAGCCCAAATTCGTCCATACCAATAGATTTTACCTTTTGAGCCCCTTCATAGGCATATCCTTTTCCTTCAAATTCTTCCAGCAGAGAATATCCGATATCTACAATATCCAGACCTTCCCTTTCAAAGATTCCTACAGCTCCTATTTTTTCGTTCGTGTCTTTAGTCACCAGGAGATAGTTCCCGAATCCCAGTCTTTCGATCTGCGGAGCAAATCTACTCAGAATATATTTTTCAGCATCTTCTGGGGTATTCACATTCCGGTTGCCGATATACTGAATAAATTTAGGCCTGTTATAAAGTTCAAAAATAAAATCTCTGTCCTCACCGGACATCGGGCGAAAGATTAATCGCTCGGTTTCATAGATATTATCTGCGCTTGGGTGTTTTTTTGGGGTCATCTTTTGGTTCTTCTTTTTTCTCGATTTTCAAAAGTCTTGGGTTGTTCGGACACTTTTTATTGTAAAGTTCGATGTAGGTTCCGTTATCTTTTACATGGGAAACCACCCCCGTAGATTTATTTACGGTTAAAGTGTAATGGGTTTTCTGATAAGGGCATTCTTTCGAGGTAAGTTTACCCAGATCAAGGTAATAATTGGAGGAATCCTGATGGTAATTTCCGGCAATATCTTTAAACTCGCCGTCTACCATATAGCCGTCTGCCGTTAAGGCAATGGCTGCTTCTTCTGCGTTATCTATTTTTCCGACAAACTTTTTCAGGCCTTCAAGATCTGTGATATAGTTCATTTTACCACCCGCAGAATACGCGATATAGTAAAAGCTGTCTTCACTGGGAAACAGATTAAATCCGGAAAACTGCGGGGTATATTCTTTCTTACCGCCTGAAGTTTTAAGTTCCTGATTTTTGCCATAGCTGTTGTAAACCAGTACCCACGAATCTATCCTGTCATTCGGAATAATCTGCTGTAAAATACCGGAAATACCCGGAAATTTTGTTTTTTCCTGAGCATTTCCCAGAATTCCCAGAAATAAACCTATAAAGGCGATCGTTCGTGTTGCAGTTTTTATCATAGCTTCAGATTCAGCAGAAAATATACCAATTTTTACATAAACTTATCTCCTTTTTTGAAACTTTTCAGATCCAGGACATAGTCTTTGATCAGCTGGTCATTCTCCCGCGGGCAGATCAGCAATGCTTTATCCGTATCCACGACAATATAATTTTCAAGTCCGTCGATAATGACCGCTTTATTATTGTTTTTCAGGCGGATAATATTTCCTTTTGAGTTATAGGCCAGCAGATGCTTCAGTTTTACAGCGTTTCCATTCTTATCTTTTTCTGTGTTTTCATACACAGAAGTCCAGGTTCCGAGATCGCTCCATCCCAGATCGGAAGGAATGACGTAAACGTTCTTCGCTTTCTCCAGAATCCCGTTATCGATAGAGATTTTTTGCACTTTAGGATAGATAATCTCAATACAGTTATTCTCTTTTTCAGAGTTATATTCACAGGCCATGAAGTGCTGCATCATCTCGGGAAGATACATTTCAAAGGCATGATGAATGCTTTTTACATTCCAGATAAATATTCCGGCATTCCATAAAAAGTCCCCGCTTTCCAGGAAGCTTTGGGCTATTTCAAGGATTGGTTTTTCGGTAAATGTTTTGACTTTAAAATATTCCGATCCCTTTTTTTCCACAAACTGGATGTAACCGTATCCGGTGTCCGGTCTTGTTGGGGTAATTCCCAGTGTGACAAGGTATTCATGCTTCGATGCAAGATCAAAAGCCAGCTCTACTTTCTCAAGAAACACTTCTTCTTTGAGAATCAGATGATCTGCCGGCAGTACAATCATCGTTGCCTCCGGATTGATCTCAGCGATCTTGTTGGCCATATACAGGTTGCAGGCCGCTGTATTTTTCATCAGAGGCTCACCCACGATATTTTCTTCAGGAATTTCCGGAAGCTGCTGATGGGAAAGCGCTACATATTCTTTATTCGTGATCACGAATATATGTTCTTTAGGGATCACTCTGCTGATTCTATCATAGGTCTGCTGAATCATGGTACGTCCTGTCCCTAAAATATCCTGAAACTGTTTTGGAAATTTTTGCGTACTCATCGGCCAGAACCGGCTTCCGATTCCTCCGGCCATAATAACGCAGTATCTATCTGATTTTAACATTCTTGCCTACATTTTTCAACCCTAGCCAAAGGCTTGAAAGAATACTTCCTTCCAGTAGCCAGATTCTTACAAAGATAGTTTTTTTTAATCAGACCTTCTAATAAATACTTTTCGTTGCGGTACATAAAAAAATCCCCCTTTTGGAGTTCCTCAATGAAATGAAGCCTATCATCCTGTTTTTCAGTATGAAAATATCTTACCAGGTCGGGGCTCGCCATGAAATTGGCTTTTGGGGACTTTGAAAATTTCACAATGATCGGTTTCAGTTCTTCATCATATACTTCAAGGCTTTCCAGCAGCATATTTCTGAAAACGGCTTTCCATTCACTTCCATGCGGAGAGATTCTTCTTCCGTATTTTTCAAAGGCAATCAGATGGGCCAGTTCGTGGGTAAGAACGAAGAAAAAAAGCGGTGGCGTAAGCGTAGAATTTACAGTAATCTCATGGGAATTATCCGGCAGTTTTCTGTAATCGCCTAATTTGGAATTTCGGTTCCGTGTTACTTTTATATGGATATAATAATCTGAAAACCAGATTTTTAAGTATTTAAGTGTATTTTGAGGTAAGTATTTTTCTAATGATTCAATTGGCATTTTATAAGCTTAATGGAACTCCCGCATAGAAACTCAACATTTTAAGGCTGAAAAGATAGTTGTATTTTGCCTGTGCAACTGATCCCTGTGCGTTTGCATAATTATTTCTGGCAACATTCACGTCATAAATCGTCGTTCTTCCTGCAGCATAGCTTTTATCGGCAAACTCTAAAGCCAGCTTGGTACTCTTCTCTGCTTCTACGGCAGAAAGATAAGTTTCATAGTTAGCATCTGCATCAAACTGAGCTTTCTGTACATTCTGTCGTACGGTCTGCTTCTGTTGCTCCAGTGTATTTTTGGCCAAACTTTCATTGATTCTGGACTGCTCTACCTGTAATTTTGTGATGCCTTTGTTAAAGATAGGAACATTCAGGGACAGTCCTACATTTTGACCGAACTGGTCACTGTATTGTTTAAAAAAGCCCTGTTGTGCAACAAGTCTATCCTGGCCTTTTGAGATCTGATAATTATAGAAAGTACTCAATCCGGCACTGGCAGTCAATGTAGGCCAGAAAGCCGTCTTACTTACTTCCGTCTGAGCCTCTGCAGATTTTATCCTGCTTTCTGCAGCTTTGATCTGTGGCTGTGTTTCATAAGCTGTGGCAAGAACCTCATCGGCTGTCATCAGCTGTGTATCCAATGTATCGGGAACATTTACGTTTTCCACATCAAAATCTTTATAATCAGGAAGCTGTAAAAGCTGAGCAATGGCAAACAATGCTCTTCCCACATCGATTTCAGATTTTTTAACGTTCTGTTTCTCTCTGGCCAGAGCTGCTTCCGCCTCCGCCAGAACAGTTTGAGCTGTTGTTCCGACTTCAGTGGTTATTTTAGCCCTGTCATATTGCTTCTGAGCATTTTCCAGTGCACTCTGAGAAATCTTAACAATCTCCTTATTCAGCAAAGCGGTCAAATATTGCTGAGCGATCTGAAGAGAAATATCGTTTTTAATGGTTTCAATATCATACTGGCTGGCTTCAACATCAAACTGGGCTTTCCTTACCGTTTTGTCCAGTCTTCCGTTATTATAAACCAACATATCCGCACTAACTCCAACACTGTTGTTGAACCTGTCATTTCTGAAACTTCCTGCCCCAAGTGATGCCTGCCCGAAGCTTACCCCGTTCGTCATATTTGCCGATAAAGTTGGCAGATATCCGTTTTTAGCAATTTTAAGGCTGGCGTCCTGTGACTGTTTGTTATACTGATTTTGGATAACCTGAAGATTATGCTCTACGGCATATTCCACACATTCTTTTAAGGACCATTTCTTCTGGGCGCTCAAACCCAGACAGCTTAATCCAAAAACGATAATCCAAACTTTTTTCATAGTAGATTGTTTATTTGTTTTTAATAGTCATATGGAACCGCGCCTTCTTCATCAATATTTGTACTTCCCGTTACGGCGATTTCATATTAAGATTTTTCAATATTAGACGAATTAAATATAAAAAAGTTACAGACAGAAAAATATATTTTATTTTAAAAAAACTTTTGAGAATTTTGCATCATGACACACGAACAATACCAGGAAGCGGTAGACTGGCTTTTTGTACAGGCTCCCAATTATCAGATTGACGGCCAGAAGGCATACAAGCCCGGCCTGGACAATATCATCAGGCTCTGTTCTTTTTTCGGAAATCCACAGGATAAGATCCGATGCATCCATATCGGAGGAACCAACGGAAAAGGGTCTTCAAGCAATATGCTGGCTTCTGTTCTTCAGGAAGCCGGATACAAGGTTGGATTATACAATTCGCCTCATCTTATTGATTTTACAGAGCGGATTAAAGTAAACGGAATCAACTGTGACAAGGAATTTGTTTTTGAATTTATCCAAAAGCTGAAAAACCTTCCGGAAGATATTAAACCATCTTTTTTTGAGTTTACCACCGTTATGGCTTTTGAATATTTTTATCAGAAAAAAGTTGATTTTGCCATTATTGAAGTAGGATTAGGCGGAAGACTGGATTCCACCAACATCATAAAGCCTTTGGTTTCTGCCATTACGAATGTTCAGCTGGATCATCAGAATATACTGGGGGATACTATTGAAGAAATTGCAGCAGAAAAGGCAGGCATCATTAAAAACGGCATTCCGGTAGTTTCCGGTGATGACAATGAAGCGGTAAAACATATTATTCAGAACAAAGCAATTCAGGAAAAAGCACCGTTTATTGACGCTACACAGATCATTACACATCTTACCTCCGATTTGCAGGGACAGTATCAGCAGAAAAACATCCGTGTTGTGCTTGCCCTTATCACTGAACTGCAAAAACAGAATATCTCAATTTCCGATAAAAATATCGAACAGGGACTGTTGAATGTTCACAACAACACGGGGTTTATAGGCCGTTGGTATGAATTTTCCAAAAATCCTCTCACCATATGTGATACGGGCCACAACCAGGCAGGTCTGGAATATGTTTTTTCGCAGCTTAATTCTATCGGCAGGCATAAGCATGTTATTCTTGGTTTTGTAAATGATAAAAAAATAGATGAAGTCATGGCTCTTCTTCCTGAAAATTCTGAGTTTTATTTTGCCAAACCTTCCATCAACAGGGGAAGACATCCTCGGGATTATGAAAATTTGCTTCAGGAGGCCAAAATTTTTTATAAAATTTTCGATTCTGTACAGGAAGCGTATCTGTCTGCAAAAGAACGATGTACAAATGAAGAAATGATTTTTATCGGCGGAAGCAACTTTGTTGTTGGAGAATTTTTAGAAAAAAATTTGGAGATATCCGAATAAGTCGTATATTTGCACCACTCTAATCGAGGAAACAAAGATAAGAGGGTTCTTAGCTCAGTTGGTTCAGAGCATCTGGTTTACACCCAGAGGGTCGGGGGTTCGAATCCCTCAGGACCCACAGAAAAGGAAACGAAACCTTTCAAAAAAATTCGGGTTCTTAGCTCAGTTGGTTCAGAGCATCTGGTTTACACCCAGAGGGTCGGGGGTTCGAATCCCTCAGGACCCACAGAAATCTCTCTTTTTTAAGGGAGATTTTTTTGTTTTTAAGCTTATTCTTTATAATGTAGCTCAATTCATGATTTTAAAAAGGAGTCCCAGCTTATAGAGATCAAGATACCGGAGATTAACATTGCCTTTTAGGAGCTGCCTTTTTATCATCTTCAGGGCCGGTTCGCCTAAAAGAATTCTGATGACAAAAGAAAAAGGGGTGCTATGAAGCTTGATATACCATTTTACCAGTTTAACTTCAGCCAGTTTAGGTTTCAGATCCTCATCTTTAAGCATTCCGGCCAGACTTTCTACAGATTCAGCTACTTTTTCTACATATACCCTATTGCTTTCCAGGTCATTATTCAATATGGCATTATCAATATGATGGATTTTTACTTTTGCAGATTTTAATTCCATCGCAAACAGAAGATCTTCATAGCCGTATTTCTGGAATTCCGGATTGAATTTTATTTTTTCAAAGATTTCTTTTTTAATGATAAAATTATTGGTCTGAAAACTTAAATAGGGTTTATTACGGCGTAATTCAACCGGAAGATTCTCTCTTTCTACGGCAAACTTCCACCTCAGGTAATGCTCAGGATCTGAAGCGTTCGGGGGAGCATTCCGACCTCCGTAAATGACCTCCGCCTGTGGGGTTTTCTTTATAAATTCAGTATAATTCTTTAAGAAGTCTTTAGTATTAATTTTCCCGTCACAATCCAGAAATAAAAAATAATCTCCCGTTGCATATTGCTTAAAAAGATTTCGGATACGGGATCTTCCTATGTTTTTTTCAAGAAAGACCAACTGATCTACCCCGTGACTGAGATGTTGGCTGAGCGTTTTAAAATGGTTATCAGACGCATCATCAATCAGGATAATTTCCGCATCAATTCTGTTTATCCCGATTTCTTTTTTTAAATCAGAAACCAGTTCGCGAACATCAAAATTATAGACAGGAATACATATGGAAAGCTTCATTATAACCGGATTTTTTCAATGATCTTCTGAACATCCAGTTCTTCAAGACAGGCCCAGTCACCGCGATAACATTCTTTATCCCCAAAAACGGAACACGGTCTGCAGGTAAGGTCTTTTACCTGAGCTACATCATCTTCCTTCTGCCCAAATCCTAAAAAGCCGGCGTAAGGATGTGTAGCTCCCCAAACGGAAACACACCGGGTACCCATTAGACTTGCCAGATGCATATTGGCAGAATCCATAGAAATCATCAGCTCTAATTCTGAAATCTTCTTCAGTTCCTCTGTAAGGCTCAGTTTTCCGGAAAGACTATGGGTATTGGGAATTTCTTTTTCCCATCTTTCGAGGGTTTCAGTTTCGTTTTTCCCGCCTCCGAAGAAATATAAAGTATGTTTCTGTGCCAGTATTTTTGCCAGTTCGTATGATTTTTCCAGAGGCAGCATTTTGCCTTTGTGCTGGGCAAAAGGAGCAAAGCCTATTCCTGATTTTGGTCCTGATATTGGTCTCAGCTTATGGGAAAGCTGCACCTGGTACCCCATGCTCCGGAAAACATCGGCGTAACGCTCAACTGTTTTTTTCAACTGCTTTTTATTCAGGTTCCAGACGTCGGTAAGCTCTTCTTTTTCTTCTTTCCCTTTATCGATCTTAAAGACTTTCAGGCCCCTCCTTCTGTAAATTCCGTCAAGAATTTTGGTTCTGATCACATCATGAAGATTGGCTATACAATCAGGGTTAAATTCTTTGATCAGCTCATGGGCAAGTCTTCTCAATCCGAAAAAACCTTTATATTCATCCAGATTGATTCCTTTGAAAATCACATTCGGAATTCCGGCAAATAAACTTTCAAAATTTTTTCTGGAGACCATAATAATTTCCACATCAGGATTCTGTTCCAGAAATTCTCTGAAAACAGGCGCTGTCATGGCAACATCTCCAAATGCAGAAAAACGATATGCTAAGATTCTGGTCACGATTATGATTTCAGCTGGTAAGCTACTGCGTAAAACTTGATCTGTTTGGTCATTGCCATCAACCCATTCGCTCTGGATGGCGAAAGAAATTCCTGCAACCCGATTTCCGAGATAAATTCAAAATCAGAATCCAGAATCTCCTGAGTAGCATGACCACTGTAAATACTTACCAAAAGAGAAACAATTCCTTTAGGCAGGATTCCATCTGAATCTGCGTTGAAAAAAAGTTTTCCATCTTTGAATTCAGCATCAATCCATACCTTGCTCTGGCAGCCTTTGATCAGGTTTTCCTCAGTTTTCTTATCTTCCGGAAGTCCTTTCAGTTCTTTTCCCAGATCAATGATGTACTCATATTTCTGCTCCCAGTCGTCAAGAAATGCAAATTCGTCGATTATTTCCTGCTGTTTTTCTTTAATGGTCATTTTTTACAAATTTCTTAATGCAAAGATACTAAATTTAGAAATTTTAAGTTTTTCTTAAGCTTTTATTTATATTGTTAAGCGGATAAAACCTTCTACTTCCTTAAGACCGGGATGCCTGATCAAATACCTGAAGTAGTTTTACTTCTTCATTTTCCCAGCAGAAGACCTTGGAAGCTTTTTCCAGTTCTTCCCGGTAAGCCGGTCTTCCTTTGCTGATCACTTTTTTTACCGCTATGGCAATGTGTTCAGGCTGATGATCCTGAATGATCTCTCCCACGTCAAACTGGCTTTTAATATGTTCCATTTCAGGAAGGCCTGATAAAACAACCGGAACCCGGCACTGAATATAATCCAGCACTTTATTCGGAAGCGAATACAGATAGCTGTCCCCGCCATTCTCCTCAATACTCATTCCCACATCAGCGGTAATGGTTATCTTCTTCAGGTCCTCAGGGCTCAGTTTTCCTAAAAACTGCACTTTATCCTGAAGATTTTCCCTGATCACCAGCTCTTCATATTCATTTCTCCTGGGTCCGTCTCCAGCAATTTTCAGCAGTACGCCTTCCAGATGATGCATCGCCAGAATAGCTTTATCAATACCCCGGAAGGGATTAATGGCTCCCTGATACAGAAGTATTTTAGGGGAATTTTCAGGAATTTCCGCCGTAAAATTCATTTTTCTCGGAGCATTTTGTACCACCACCGGCTTGATGCCATATTTTTTCTGAAACCATTTTGCATAGCTTCCGCTGGCCGTTATCATCAGATCAAGACCGGGAATAATTTTTTTTTCCAGATACCGCCACAATTTTTGTGACATTTTGCCCTGAATGGCAGGCATTTCCGAAAAGATTTCATGACTGTCAAATACCAGAGGAATATTCAGCTTTCTGGCCATAAGATAATTCGGCAGCAAGGCATCCACATCATTGGCATGAAGAATGGTATTACGGTCTGCTTTCTTTTTTAATTCATGATACAGCTTCCAGTTGAATTCAAAATAAGCGGTTTTTAAACTTTTGGAGGCCAGATGTATTCTGGAAAAGGGATAGGGACGCTCCATTTTTTCGGCTCCGTTCCAGTCGTTTCCAATCAGATCTATCTGATAACCATCTTCATACAACGTTCTGCAAACCTTTTCTATACGCTGGTCTGTGTACAGATTACTGAATGCAGAAGTAATGATCTTCTTCTTCATTATTTTTTATTTCCGATCATCAGATGGTAGACTTGAATAAAGCAGATGAGCCCATTCGGAATAATAACCGGCCAGAGCATTCCGTTAAATATACCATAAATGACAAAGCAGATACAGCCGATCATATTGACCACTCTGATTTTTCTTACATCTTTCAATATGAAACTCAGTACGATAAAAACTGATGCAGAATAGCCGACATAGGTCGTAATATTGGAATCCATGGAGAAATTTTAGGGATAACAAACTTAATCATTTTCAATAAGATAATAAAATTTTTTGTGACATAAAGTCATTAATTGGTTTTTGGTAAAATATTTGTAATTTAGATAATGAATAAATGGTAATGTTGCCTTTATTCTAATGAGATATATTATGGATTATAAGTTTTCACAAGGTTTGAGCCAGGTGTTCAAACAAAGCAAAAGCGAAGCTAAAAGGCTGAAAAGTGAATTTCTTAATACAGAACATCTACTTTTAGGTATTATAAAAACGGAAAACTCTGCAAAAGAAATCCTTCAAAACCTTAATGCGGATTTAACACAAATCAGAAGAAAAATTGAAACTCTAAATACAGCCAGTCTAAATCCTATTTCTGAGGAGGTTACCAATATTTCTTTCACGAAGATGGCAGATCATGCCATTAAACGTGCGGAGTTAGAATGCCGTCAATATAAAAGCAATGAAATTAATACCGTTCACCTGCTTTTGGGTATTCTATATAAATATGAGGATCCTACTTCAAATATTCTGGGAGCTTATGACATCGACTATGAAGGTGTTTCAAGAGAGTATCAGACCATGCTTAAAAATTCCGGGCAGTCTCCACAGATGAGTGCCTATGATGACGATGATGAAAGAGAGGATTTTGAGCAGATGAGAAAGCCTACGGGAAATTTAGGTTCTGCAAAAAGTAAAACGCCGACTCTGGATAACTTCGGCAGAGACCTTACTTCTTTGGCAAGAGATGGAAAACTGGACCCAGTAATCGGGCGTGAAAAAGAAATTGAGCGTGTTTCTCAGATCTTATCCCGCAGAAAGAAAAACAACCCGCTTCTTATCGGGGAACCGGGAGTTGGTAAATCTGCGATTGCCGAAGGTCTGGCCTTAAGAATTCAACAGAAAAAGGTATCAAGGGTTCTTTACGGAAAGCGTGTAATCACTCTGGATCTGGCAAGTTTAGTGGCCGGAACCAAATACCGTGGTCAGTTTGAAGAAAGAATGAAGGCCATCATGACCGAACTGGAGAAAAACAGAGATGTCATCTTATTCATTGATGAGCTTCACACCATTGTGGGAGCAGGAAGTTCAACAGGAAGTTTAGATGCATCCAATATGTTTAAGCCGGCTTTGGCAAGAGGTGAAATTCAATGCATCGGAGCGACTACCCTGGATGAGTACCGTCAGTATATTGAAAAAGACGGGGCTTTGGAAAGAAGATTCCAGAAAGTAATGGTGGAGCCTACTTCTATTGATGAAACCGTTCAGATTCTGAACCAGATCAAAGATAAATATGAAGAACATCACAATGTAATTTATACGCCTGAAGCCATTCTGGCCTGTGTGAACCTGACATCGAGATACATTACGGACCGTTTTTTACCGGACAAAGCCATTGATGCGATGGACGAAGCAGGTTCCAGAGTGTACATCAAGAATATGAAAGTTCCTACCGAGATTATTGATTTTGAAAAGAAAATTGAAGAGATCAAGGAACTGAAGCAGAAAGCCGTGAAGGCTCAGGATTATCTTGAGGCAAGAAAACTGAAAGATGAAGAAGAACGTCTTCAGATGGAACTGAATGCTGCCCAGGAAAAATGGGATAAGGATGTAAAAGAGAAAAAAGAAACCGTAACGGAAGAAAATGTAGCGGAAGTGGTTTCTATGATGAGTGGAGTTCCTGTAACCAAAGTAGGTAAGAATGAGCTTGATAAATTAGCTCAGATGGATGAGAAACTGAACGGAAAAGTTATCGGACAGGAAGATGCGGTGAAGAAAGTCGTTAAGGCAATTCAGAGAAACAGAGCCGGCCTTAAGGATCCTAACCGTCCTATCGGTACCTTTATTTTCCTTGGAACAACAGGAGTTGGTAAAACCGAACTTGCCAAAGTAATGGCGAGAGAGCTTTTTGAATCCGATGAATCTCTGATCCGAATTGACATGAGTGAATACATGGAGAAATTTGCGGTTTCGAGATTGGTAGGTGCGCCTCCTGGATACGTGGGATACGAAGAAGGTGGCCAGCTGACTGAAGCGGTGAGAAGAAAGCCTTATGCTGTGGTTCTTCTGGATGAGATTGAAAAAGCTCACCCTGATGTATTCAATATTCTGTTACAGATTCTTGATGAAGGACACGTAACGGACAGCTTAGGCCGAAAAATTGATTTCAGAAATACCATTATTATCCTTACCTCCAATATCGGAACCAGGGATCTTAAAGATTTCGGAGATGGTGTAGGATTCGGTACATCTGCTAAGAAAACAACGTCAGACTCAAGAGCAAGAAGCACGATTGAAAATGCCCTTAAAAAAGCATTCGCTCCGGAATTCCTGAACAGAATTGACGATATCGTGATCTTCAACTCTCTGGTACAGGACGATATCAAGAAAATCATTGATATTGAACTGAACAAACTGTACGGCAGACTTGAAAAGCTAGGCTATAAGGTAGAACTTACTGAAGAAGCAAAAGATTTTATTTCTGAAAAAGGATGGGATAAAGACTTTGGTGCAAGACCATTGAAGAGAGCTATTCAGAAATATATTGAGGATCTGCTGGCCGAAATGCTTGTCAACAAACAGCTGAACGAAGGAGAAACTGTAGTTCTTGACCTGAACGAGGCCAAAGACGGATTGGCAGGAAAAACCTCCAAACCGAAAAAGACGGCAGAAAAGTCTTCTCAGTCTTAAAATAAATAATTTAATTATAATCAAAGCATCGGAATATTCCGATGCTTTTTTATTTTCCGTATTTTACCCAAATTGATGAATATAATTCATTTATGTTTGCCTATTTTTGCAGATAACCAACTAAAAATCATCAAACACCAAATTAACAATGAAACTAAAGCAATTGTTTCTTATTTTTTTACCGGGTATTCTGTCTGCTCAGAATTTTCCGTATCAAAGAGACTGGGGAACTTATTACGGTGGTCTGGACAGCCAAATCGGCGCGATTTACGAAGATCAGCCGGATCACTCAGTTCTTGTTGACGGATTTACGGCCTACCCGTCCATTGGACCTGCTCCGGCACCCGAGTATTATAATCAGTTTATTACATCAGGAGGCCAACCATTTATCCCTTCTTCAACCCAACCCTTTTCCAATAATTTTCGGGGAAGGTTTTCCGCTTCTGGCGCTCTTCTGCATGCAGGGTATTCATTATTTACCCAATATTCTTACAGAGATCCGTCCGGGAACCGATACTCTATTGAAAAAGATATCACCAATCCGGCTCTCCCTATCGGAGTATGGCTTTCCGGAAATGTTACGAATCAGGACAGAATCCTTTCCAAATATGATGAGAACAATAATCTGTTATGGAGAACCTATATTCCGGGATCAGAATCTCCCCTTTTAACTTTTGACAGCAGCGGGAATATTTATATGGCAGGAACTACAAGCTGGCAGAACTTAGGTGATTCCGGTACCTTCCAGGAAGATTTTGAAACAGTTACCGATCCTACCGGATTTGTAAAGCCTAATTCCTATATTGTAAAACTGAACCCTCAGGGACAGAAAATATGGGCTACCTACACGCCTTCCAAGGTTATTAGCTGCCTGGCAATATATGAGGATAACCTTTATATTGCAGGTCTTGATGACCTTAATACATCAGCTTCTACGCTGGCCACCGAAGGAGCTTTCCAGGCAACAAAGTCCAATCAGTTTATTTCCAAAATAAACGGCAGTACCGGCCAGAGAATATGGGGAACCTATTACGGCATTCCCAATTCATCAGCTTCTCTGATCCTTTATCTGAAAACAACTTCAACCGGTATTTATATGACGGGGACTACCTTCAGCCCGGTAAACAGCACTTATTTTGCCACACCAGGAGCCTATAAAGCATCGACTACCGATGGGTTTGACCTTTTTCTATCGAAATTTGATGATGACGGAAAACAGGTATGGAGCACCTATCTGGGGACTGACGAGTATGAGTGGATCATCGGATCACGAAGTTTTGATGTAAAGGATGACAAGATTATCGTTACCGGAATTTCCCAGGGACAGATTGCCTCACCGGGTGCTTTTCTTTCCACCAAACCTAATCCGGGTAATACGGATGTATTTTTCTCGATGTTCAATACTTCCGGAAATCATATTTCCACTTCTTATTATGGGGGGCCGTCCATTTACAGCATAGGCGCCAATTCCCATTTAAGCGCCCAGTTTTCAGAGTACTCAGATGCTTTTTATCTTTTTGGTACAACTGATACTCAAACCGGATTTGCTTCTGCCAACGCACATCAGCAGAACATGATTTATCCTTCTGGAATTGCAAAAGGGCAGGCTGGATTCCTTGCCAAATTCAGTTCTACGGTTCTTTCCACCACTGAAGCCAGTACAGGAAAGGATCTGGCTCTTTACAACAATCCCAATAACGGAAACTTCAGCTTAAGAGGTTCCGATCTGGAAAAATCCTTCTACACTATCCATATTACTGATATGTCGGGAAGACTGATCTATTCCGCACCCACTTCAAAAAAACCTGAAGAACACCTCAGCCTTGCCGATAAACTTGAAAGTGGCGCATATATTCTATCCGTAAATAAAACTGACAAAACGGTGTTAAAAACCTTCAAACTGATTATTAAGAAATAAAGAACCCAAATTAAAACTAAAAATATGAAGCTAAAATGTGCAGTTCTCGCCCTGATCCCCGGTTTTCTGCTTGCCCAGAATTTTCCCTATCAACGGGATTGGGCGACCTATTCAGGAGGGTTCAATACAGAGATCTCCTCCATATATGAGGACCTTCAGAATAATACGGTTATTACAGACGGAATTTCCGGCTATGAGCTGAATTCCCCTGCCCAGCCCGCTGATTATTACAACCAGTTTATTACTCCCGGAGGACATCCTTATACCACTGTAACCACCTTCCCTTCTGGCAATGAATTCCACAACAAATTTTCCTCTTCAGGAAATCTTCTTCTTTCGGAGTACCCGTTTGTCGGAAAATATGTGCGGTTCAGGGATCAGTCCGGAAATATCTATTTTATTGAAAAGGGAAATTCTTCCCCGCTGCCCTCCGGTGTCTGGCTTTCTGAACCTGTGATCAATTCGGATATGATCCTCTCCAAATATGACAGCAATAATGTTCTTTTATGGCGGACGTATATTCCCGGAGGGAACACCTATAGTTTCGCAGATGATGACCAGGGAAATATTTATTTTACCGGCACCACCATCTGGCAGAACTTAGGAGATCCGGAAACCTTCCAGCCTGATTTTACCAGTATACAAAACCTGGACGGAACACTACGTCCTAATTCCTACATTGTAAAGCTTAATCCACAAGGACAAAAGATATGGGCGACCTATACCCCCTCCAAGCTTATCATGTGTATGAGTGCCTATGCGGGCAACCTGTATATTGCAGGAGCTGATGATCTTCTTGAAGCGAATGCGGCGCTGGCTACTCCGGCAACATTTCAGCAGGCCAGGTCGGCGCAGTTCCTTTCCAAAATAAGTGGAGACAACGGGAAAAGAATCTGGGGCACTTATTATGGAATCCCATCTATAAACTCCGGTCAGATCGTTGGTATAAAAACAACGTCTACAGGCATTTACATTGCCGGAAACACCGCAAACCCCAGTACGTATTACGCTACTGAAGGAGCATATAAGGCACAATCAACGGACTGGATTGATCTGTTTTTAACGAAATTTGATGAAAGCGGAAAACGGGCCTGGAGTACTTATCTTGGAGGAGATGACATTGATTTTGTAACTTCTTACAGTTTTCTTGATGTAAAAAATGATAAAATACTGTTATCGGGCTCTTCCTATGGAACTCAGAATATAGCATCTCCGGGAGCCTTTGTTTCTACCAAGCTTAATCCTCAGCGGGAAGATGCTTTTTTTTCAATGTTTACCACTTCCGGAATTCATCTTTTCACATCTTATTATGGAGGTCATGACAATATTAACACCGATGGGCTATATTATCCTACGGACATCAGCTGTCGGTTTTCAAAAAACTCAGATGCATTTTATCTGTTTGGCTCCACCGAAAACCCGAACGGATTCAGCACGGCTAACGGGCATCAGCAAAATATTATTTATCCGCCTGTTGAAGTAAGAGGAAAAACGGGATTTGTAGCCAAATTCAGTTCTACGGTTCTCTCTACCGCTGAAACCAATACCGGAAAGGATCTGGTTCTTTACAATAATCCCAACAATGGTAATTTCAGCTTAAAAGGTGGTGTTTTAGAAAAGGAATCACATCTCATTACCATTACCGATATGTCCGGAAGACTGGTTTACTCTGTTCCAACTTCAAAAAAAACAGAAGAACATTTCAGCCTTGCCGGTAAGCTGGAAAACGGTAATTACCTCCTGTCTGTTACCAAAACTGATAAAACTCCTGTAAAAACGTTTAAGCTGATTATTAAAAAATAAAACCCAAATTAAAACTTAACCTATGAAACTCAAACATACCTTAATCATCTTATTTCCCACATTTTTATTCTCACAAAATTTTCCTTATCAACGGCAATGGGGCACTTATTTAGGAGGGGCCAACACCAGAATTTCCCAGGTTCATGAAGACCCTCAAACCCAGTCTGTTTCCGTCTATGGATATACAGAATACCCCATTATTACAACGGCTCCCCCTTTAGATTACTACAACCAGTTTGTTAGTCCGGGAGGGCATCCCTTCACCTATTCAACAGAGAATAATTTTAGCAATATGTTCTCCGGAAAGCTTTCTTCAACCGGAAATATGCTTCTTTCAGAATATCCTTTTTCGGGAAAAAAAATATATTTTAAAGACGAACCAGAAAATGTTTACATAATAAGTGAAAACATATCCACCTCTCCTCTGCCTTCAGGTGTCTGGCTTTCCAATCCTGTAACCGATAAAGACGGGATTCTTTCAAAATATGATGTTAATAACAATCTTTTATGGAGAACCTATATTCCAGGGAAAGTAAGCTCTACTATTGCCACAGACAGTGAAGGAAATATATATATAACCGGAACAACCTCCTGGCAGAATTTAGGAGATCCTGAGACATTTCAGCCTGATTTTACAGTTGTTCCTGATTTTTTTGGATCACCACTTCCTAATTCTTATATCGTAAAGCTTAATCCTCAGGGGCAAAAAATATGGGCGACTTACACTCCTTCCAAAGAAATTTTAAACATTCATGCCTATCAGGATAATATATATATTTCAGGTTATAACGATCTTGATCAGACTAATTCTGCTCTCGCCACACCCGGAGCATTCCAGATTGAAAAGTCAGGGCAATTCCTTTCTAAAATTAACGGAAATACCGGAAAAAGAATCTGGGGCACTTACTATGGTATTCCTCATACGGATTCCGGAAGTATTACCGGTATCAAAACAACATCCAGCGGTATTTATCTTTCAGGAACCACTATAATTCCCAGCACTTATTATGCAACTTCAGGAGCTTACAAGCAGGAAGCTACAGATCCTTTTGATTTATTTTTAGTAAAATTCAATGATAACGGACAACAGGAATGGGGTACTTATCTGGGCAGTAATGGCTATGATTTTGCAAACTCCTACGGCAGTATTGATGTAAAGAATGACAGGATACTGATCTCAGGAGCTACTTTTGGGGCCAGTAATAATATTGCATCAGCGGGAGCTTTTGTTTCTACAAGGCCAAACCCAACCAGGAGGGATATATTTTTCTCTATGTTCGGTACTTCCGGCTCTCATATTTTCACCTCTTATTATGGTGGCCCAAACAATAACTTAGGTGATAATATTGTAAATGACTCCGAAATTGCCTGTAAATTTTCAGAAAATTCGGATAGCTTTTATCTTTTTGGCACCACAGAAAATACATCGGGATTTACAACTCCCAATGCACCTCTGCAGGATATTATTTACCCGCCTAATTCACTGGGAAGAGCTGGATTTCTGATTAAATTCAGTTCAAGGGTTCTTTCTACGTCTGAGACCGGTACATCAACAGATCTGGTGCTGTACAACAATCCCAATAACGGAAACTTCAGCCTAAAAGGTGGTATTTTAGAAAAGGAATCCTATCTCATTACCATTACCGATATGCCCGGAAGACTGGTTTACTCTGCTCCAACTTCAAAAAAAGCGGAGGAACATTTTAACCTTGCCGGCAGGCTGGAAACCGGCACTTATCTGTTGACAGTCAGTAAACCGGATAAAACTCCTGTAAAAACCTTTAAACTCATCATTAAGAAATAAATTTCCACCCAAAAAAGCACCGTAAAAAAACTTCCGGTGCTTTTTTATACTTTGAAGCGAAGCTTGTTGCATCAGTCAGAAGGGTTACATTCCTACTACAAAACCGATATTAGGAATCAGGCCGCTTGAAAATATACTTGACCGCTCTTTCCATAATACATTGTACATCACTCCGATCTGCATAAAGGAATTACCTCCTATCCTTTGCATATAACCACCGCCAAGGTATAATGCCGTTTCTTCCTTATTGAATTTGTAATCGTAGAATTTATCTTTATAATTGATGAAATAATGCTGCATATTGGCACCCAGATAGAATGATCTTGCAAAGTAGTAATTAACGAAAGGGCCTACACCAAACATCGTTGATCTGTAGTAATCTGAGGTCTGCCAGGAAACACTTCCCACGACCCCGGCTTCCAGGTCGTTGGTAAGCCTATATCCTACTCTTGGAGAGGCCTGCAGGTAAAAGGCACTATTGCTTCCGAACCCCAGTCCTATACCGCCACCGAAGGTCCATTTATTGTTTTCCTGCGCCGGTGTGCCTACTGAAATCTGGGAAAATGCGGGTACTGAAAGCATTATCATCAGAGGAATAATAAATTTTTTCATATAATATCGTTTTTATCAATGTTTAAAATTATGGTTTTTTTACGAATCTTTTTAATTGTATTTTTGCCGCATCAAACTAAGAACTCCCGTTAAGAGTTTCGTAAAATTGAATATAATGAAAATAGTAGTAGGCCTCTCCGGAGGTGTAGACTCCAGTGTTACGGCATATCTGCTGCAACAGCAAGGTCATGAAGTCGTGGCTTTGTTCATGAGAAACTGGAATGACGCATCGGTAACTTTAGAAGATGAATGTCCCTGGATTGAGGACAGTAATGACGCCCTGATGGTCGCCCAAAAGCTGGGTATCCCATTTCAGGTGATTGATATGAGCGACCTTTATAAGGAACGTATTGTAGATTATATGTTCGCCGAATATGAAAAAGGAAGAACGCCCAACCCGGATGTCCTGTGTAACAGAGAAGTGAAATTCGATGTTTTTATGAAAACGGCCATGTCTCTTGGTGCTGATAAAGTGGCCACGGGACATTATGCAAGAGTGAATTCCACTTTTGATGAAAACGGAAAAGAGATTTTCCATCTTTTAGCCGGCAAAGACCATAATAAGGACCAGTCTTATTTTCTGTGCCAGCTGAGCCAGGATCAGCTGTCGAAGGCTTTGTTTCCGATCGGAGAGCTTACCAAGCCTCAGGTAAGGGAGATTGCTAAAGAAATCGGGCTTGTAACAGCTGATAAAAAAGATTCCCAGGGCTTATGCTTTATCGGGAAAGTCAGCCTTCCCCAGTTTTTACAGCAGCAGCTGGTTCCTAAAGAAGGTGAAATTGTTGAAATTTTCAGAGATTCACCACTTTTTGCAGGAGAAACTCCGGAATTCGCGGACAAGCAGGAAGAGCTTGAATTTTTATCTCAAAAGATCCGTTATCAGAAAGCGGACGGAAAGGTAATCGGAAAGCATCAGGGCGCTCAGTTTTTCACGATCGGGCAAAGCAAAGGCCTTGGAATCGGCGGACATAAAGAAAGCTGTTTCATCGTCTCCAGAGATATGGAAAACAATATTCTTTTCGTTGGCGAGGGCCACAGTTTCCCGGGACTGTACAGAAAAGCCTTAAAAATCGACAATGCCGAGCTGCACTGGGTACGGGAAGACCTGAAGCTTAAAAATGGCGGAACGATGGAAGTAATGGCAAGATTCAGATACAGACAGCCGTTGCAGAAAGCTGTTCTTTACCAGTTTGAAGATGCTTTTTATGTTGAGTTTGATGAACCACAGTCTGCGATTGCGGAAGGTCAGTTTGCCTCGTGGTATATTGATGAGGAACTCATTGGAAGCGGAGTAATTTCTTAGAAATCAATTTTTTTTTAAATTTTTTCTGTAACGTATTTGAGATAGTCAGACTTACTCTGTAATAACAATAAAAAATACGATTATGAAAACTCATTTAAAAAAACAGTACGCAGAAGCTAACAGTGTTTTACTTTTCCTTGTATCGATGCTTTTAGGGTATAACATTTACCAGGAGATCTATCATCCGGAAAAATCAGAGCTGTTTTTATGTGCCGTTCTGGTAGCCCTTACCGGATCTATGATCAGAAAATACGGTCTTAAAACGGATCAGGAAAATCAGAAAGAACTTTAATTCATACAACCCGAAGCTTTGGTTTCGGGTTATTTTTTTATCAGGATCAAAGAATTTCAGTCTTTAATCTTATGATTGATATGATGATAAATAATAATCAGAATGATAATAACTTCCACGATCATGATCATCACCAGAAATCCAATCGGCTTCCCAAGATTTATTCCCCGGATCAGCTTGATTAATCCCAGAACCAGAATGAAAAAGAAAAAATAGAGGGTGGTTTTTGGGAAGTTGGCGGTGGATCTTTTCAGAAGAAAAGCAACCAGACAGGTTCCTGATAAAAGGATCATATAAAATTTCAGAAAGTCCGGTCCTTTCAATATAACCGGGTTAAAGGTCTGTTTTTCGATATTCAGCCAGATCATACTGATGATCACCGGGACTGAATGAAGGATTAGATTTTTCATAATGATATAATTTTTTTTAACCTCCACAACCACCGCAGCCTCCACAACCTCCTCCACAGCCTCCTCCACCGCAACTGCTCCCGCTGCTTCCTCCGCTACAACTGCTTCCACTACTTTCCCCGGAGCCACCTCCATCTTTATTTCTGCGGTCACTGGCGTCCTGAAACAGAGCGACTATCACTCCGAAGCTGAAGATTCCCAGAAATGATACCACAATGATGGCAAAGGTAGCGATCACTTCACCCAGACAGGATGACAAAAGGAACAGCAGGGAAAAAAGCGGGATAACTCTGAGCTTTTTAAGCCAGCTTCTTTCCGGTTTTTCTTTTTTCTCCGGCTGCCATATTTCTTCAGGGGGTTCCTGCAGGAAAATACTTTTGTAGTGGCTTAACGTATCCAGAAACCAGTTCTGATGTTTATTCTGCTCCTGTCCTCCTCCTTTTGAAGGATGATGATGGAGTTTTCTCCGGAGAATTTCCGGGCAGAATTCCTCCCAGTAGCTCTGGGTGTAAATCAAATGCATATGCCAGACTTTATCTACCGTCTCACTTGGAGAGGCTCCCTGGGGAAGAATACAGCAGAGATAGACAAACTTTTTATATTCTTCGATTGCTTTTCCGGTAAATTCCAGGCTCCAGTTTTCTTCTTTGGCCAGTTTTTTTGAGAAAGGAAAACAGGCATTGGAAGCGTCCAGCGAAAACCCCTGAATTCTGTTCCAAAGGGATTCGTCTTTAATAATCATTGTTGTTTCCATTGTTTTGTCTTTTGTTTTTCTACTCAAATATCAATGGATTTCACAATATAAAAGTCTTTCAAAAATCTTATTTGGTTCGATAAAAATCTTAAATTAGTCTTACAAAATCAGAATATGAAAAAAGAGGATCTCCTGCATCTGGAAAAGCTGATGAATTTTCTAGGCCGCCATTTTTTAAAGAAAAATCATTGGGAAGATGTTACCAAAACCGAATGGGCCTACATCAGCGAGGAACTGAATGAGCTGATAACGGCCAGCCAAAGTGAAAAAGGCATAAAAAAGGCGCCGGATCTGCTGGGGTTGAACTACCTGTATGAGCACCTCATCATCAATAAACTAAAAAAATTTAAACTGAATGAAAATGCTGCCCTGAGCCGGCCTAATCTTGCCAAGCTGAGTACCATCGTTAAAGTGCTGGGATATTCCAGTTATATAGATTTCATCAATTCCAATACAGAAGCATTCAATTTTAATGATCTGAAAATTGACCTGAACAATGTCAGCCAGAATACGGCACTTTTAGACCGTCTTACCGGATGCTGGTATTCCTATAACAGAAATCTTCCTGAGAATCCGCTTCAGGCCCGTGAAGACCGTATATGGCGCTCTGCAATGGAAATCTACAAATCTGAAACCACCGGCGAATATTTCATCGAAAGAAGTGGTGGTGACCGCCATAAATATTTCGGGAAGGTAACGGCTTATTCGGACTACATTTTCATCATCATGAACAGCAATACCTTCATCCGGCAGCGACATTTTATCTCAAGGATAAAAGATATCAAGGAAAAGCTTAAAAATCCAGAGTACAAGCTCCATGAGTTGCATTTTATAAGTACATGTATCAGTTTTAATCAGGAGCCTATCGCTCTTTTTGAAATTTTTCAGAAAGCAGACCGAAAGACGTTTATTTCAGATTCGATCAGCTTTCCGATTGACAGTGATGAGATTCCGGCCTCTATCCTGAAACAGCTTGAGGATACAGAATCCAACAGAATAGATTACAGGTAACTGATGGAGATTGGAAGAAGGATGTTTTTCTTGCTTAAAAATTTATCGATCCAAAATTAACCCTCATACAGCCGTTTGGCTCATCTGATTCGTAGGGCTTATCCAACCAGCCAGTCTTTAAAATCTTTCACCCGGTCCCGGCTTACAGTAATTTCTTCCTGGGGCTGAAAGGCGAGCTCCACTTTGTAATAAGGCGAGGTATGAATATTCCTGATATGATCGGAATTGATGATAAACTGTCTGTTGGTCCGGAAAAACTTTTTTTCATCCAAAACATCTTCCAGCTCATCCAACGTAAAATCGGAGGGATAGGTACGCTCATCTGTCTGAAGGTATACAATCTTGTTTTCGCTGAAAAAACAGCTTATTTCATTGGTCTGTACGATCTTCAGATTGTATCCGATCTTCACCAGAACCCTGGAAAGGGTAGATTTTTCTTTTCTGATAAGCTGTTTGATATCTTCAGAGCCGGTTGTTGTAGCCGAAGGAATAAATGTTTTGAATTTTTCTACTGCTGCTGCCAGGTCTTCATCCAGAATCGGTTTTAAAAGATAATCGATGCTGTTCAGCTTAAATGCCTTTAGCGTATACTGATCAAAAGCGGTGGTATAGATGATAAAGCCTTTGGTAGGGATTTTTTCAAAGATATCAAAGGACAGACCGTCTCCCAGTACAATATCTGAAAAGATCAGCTGCGGATGTTCATTTTCTGAAAACCAGGCCACTCCTTCTTCTACAGACTCAATTTTAGCAACAACCTCAATATCAGGAAAATTACTCAGCATACGTTCTAATTTCCTTGAAGCGGGTTTTTCGTCTTCGATAATGACAGTTTTGATCATAGGTTATTGAGTTTTAATTTTAAAAATCCGGAATAAAATTAGACAAAAGCAGGGAAATTTTAAAGATCAATTGTTGTTTTTATTTCTTTTAAGTTCCAGCTCCGTCTGTTCTCTTTCCCAAGTGTCATCAAAAACAAACAGATTAACAGCTTTTACAGCCAGAACGATTCCCCAGATGGCAATTATTATTGAACCGCCTGTTACAGAGAGATCAAGGGTTCCGTACTTCATGTATTTTCTGCCCAGAATAATCCCTGTTGCGATCCCGAACCACAGGAGATTTTTATAGAATTTTTTAAGTTTTTCCACTCTTTTGTAAGCATTATCATAGTTGTTCATAGTATTCAGTTTTTAAGATTAATATTATATATTATAGTGTTTTTGTGTTTTTCTTTTCTTCCTCCATCAATTGTGCGATCTTTTTATCTTCCCAATCTTTTCCGATTCCGAAAACGTTTACAGCATGGGCTGCAAGTCCGATTCCCCATCCCAGTGCCGGCCAGAAAAACCATAAATGATTGGGAGCGGTAAGAAGATTAAGAGCTACTAAAAAAGGAATAACCAGGCAATAAGAAGTAAGGTTTCCGTAAAACCCTTTCAGTTCTTTTACTCTTTTAACGGCTTTTTCATAAGCAAGCGTTTCTTTGTTGAATGATACTGTTTCCATAATGATTGAATTTGATAATTGGTTTGTTATTTTTCTGAATCAAAGGTAAGGCAGGAAATAGCCCTCTATCAACTTTATATGACTGAACGGTAGATTATGATGACTGAATGGTAAATTGAAGATGACGGGGATAAATCACGGTCTGAAAAGTCAGGAACAGCGGTAAAAACAGGATAAGTTCTTAGAAGCTTTTTTAAATTTCTAAATTTGCTTTTTGTATAACCTTCAATCTTCATTTCAATCACATTCTTTATGCATTTCTTAATAAAAAGATAATGTACTGATGTATTTTACCACGCAAAGCTTTAGATTCATTATGATTATTTTCAGGAGGCAAAGGATAGAATCAACTCCGTTGATTCATCGAAGCGTATGGATAATCATACCGCTTCATCAGCGAAGAAGTCGCATCATTTTGCCTACTTAAAATAAAACGGAATTATTCATCAACTTTGCGTCAATCTTTTTAATCAAAAATTCCTGAATACAATGTAAACAGGTTCTTATAAAAAATGGCGGATTTTAATGTAACAGCTTAAAGGATTTATCTGCCTTTTTTCCTTATGAGCGAGTTGTCGTTTATTTTGTAAATGATAAGCGTATTGCACTCTTTCGGCTGATGGCTGACTTTCTGTGTTAATAGATGAACGGAATAAGCTTTTTTGTCTTTTTCCTGTATTCTGTATATTCTGTTCCAAACTGTTCTACAAGAGCCTGTTCTTCTATTCTGATCCTGTAGGCAAATGCCAAAAACGGAGGAACAAAAGCAAAAATCAAGGCCAGCCAGTTGTTCAGGTACAGACCCAGGCCCAATGATGTTAACAGGGAAAATGCATAGGAAGGATGTCTGAGGTATTTATAAAAGCCTTCTTTTTTTATTTTGTGATCTTCCCTGATCGTCACATCTACGGTAAAATATTTTCCCAGTGATCTGATGATGACGAATCTCAGAATAATTCCGATGATGATTAATGCTTCTCCGAAATACGGAATCCAGCTTCCTTTACTGATCGGGAAACTCGTAAGAGAAGAGATGGCTAGTGATGCTGCAATGGAAAACGGGATAGCCAGCCATAAAATATTGAGGCTGGACTTATCTTTATTTTTCGGGTCTTCTTTTTTGGATTTGAGGATGTTTTTATAGAGAAACTCACTCAGAAACCAGGCGGCCATTGAAATATAGAAGATCATCTGTAAAAGATTCATAAGCAGGGATATTTTAGTATTGATGTATTAAATAAGATTTAAATTTAATTTCAGATCATTTGTTAACGATCTTTTTCCATCAGTTTTCTGATCTTCTTTTCTTCCCATTTTCTTCCGAGCACAAACCCGGGAAAGAATACGGTAAAACCATACAGCATCACAATGATTCCCCATATGATGGGAACAATGAAATACTGTATTTCCCAGATGCTTTCTCCCGGCTTCAGATCCCAATAATTCACAAGAAGGATAAAAAGGTTGACGGCAGCATAAATAAATACTGACATATAGAAATTTTTCAATTTTTTCACGCTGTTTTCCGCTTCTTTATAACGGATGCTGTTGGTATTTAAATGTTCCATGATGGTTATGATTATTGTTGGTTTTGTTTTTCTAATATTTCTCTGATCTTACGGTCTTCCCAGTTTTTGCCAATGGCAAATACACTTGCTCCATGGGCAGCCAACCCTATTCCCCAACCCAGCATCGGAAAATAAAACCAGATATGCTTTGGATCGGTCAGAAGATTCAGGAGGATCAGGAACGGGATCACAATACAGTAAGAAATGAGATTGCCATAAAAGCCTTTAATCTCTTTTACTCTTTTCTGTGCTCTTTCATAAGCCCGGTCTTTATCTTCAGGTTCCATATTGATTGTATTGGGTTTAGTGGCCAGTACAGGAAGTTTTACTTTAAAATAATCATCCGATTTTTCAATAAAAACATTTCTTTTGGTAAGCAGAGAATACCGCTGAACAATATTGGCAAGACCGATCCCTGAACTTTCTTTAATCTGTTCTCTTACCTGAAGGTTATTTTCAATACACAGTGTATCCTGTTCGGAAAATATTTTAATGATCAGAGGTTTTGAGGAGGTGGCAAAATTATGTTTGATACAGTTTTCCAGTAAAAGCTGTAGTGACAGCGGAACCACATATTTCCTGTAGTCTTCTTTATTGACTTCAAAAATAAAATCTACGCTATCTTCAAATCTGGTCTTTAAAAGATCACAGTATGTTTTGGCAAATTCAACCTCATCCTCTACCGTCACCAACTCTTTATCTTTCTGTTCAAGTACATACCGGTATATCTTTGACATTGAAGAAGTAAACTTCTGTGCCTGTTGGGGGTTTTCATCAATTAAAGAACTCAGCACATTCAAAGAATTAAAAAGAAAATGCGGATCAAGCTGGTTTTTTAAGCTTTCAAACTGGGCATTGGCAGATTTTGCAATCAGCTTCTGCTCCACCACTTCTTTTTTGGAAGTTTTCTTCAGCTCTTCCATGAATCCTCTGGCATGAAGAAACGCTGAGATCAGAAGGGCAATATTGATCATGAACCAATTGCTGACGGCGTATTTTTTGGAGAAAAATTCTTCCGGTGTAGCCACTTTCTGAATAACGACATAGTTCATGTAATTGCAGAAGTACACCAATATGAAATTACTGATAAGCAGTGAAACGATCGTTAAAGCAGCTCTTGTACGGGTTGCCTCGGACCACGGGAATTTTCGGTCAAGGAAATCGTTGATTACGCCGTTTCCAACTCCAATCACAAATGAATACATCATGGAAAGAAGCAGCGTTACCAGAAAGTTGTAAATACTTTTTTCCGCATTGAAAAACAGAAAGAAGAACATTGCTGTTCCCAATGATACCCAGAGTAATATGATAAGGTCTTTACGTTTCATGTTGGTTTTTATTGATCCAAAATTAGCTTTAATTAAAGGTATTAAAAATTATTTCTCACCGAAAGGCAGATTTTACTGACTGAACCGCATAAAAAAACCTTCCTGTTTCGGAAGGTTTTGTGTTTCAGGCTATTTTTATTTGGCCGGCTGGCTGATAAAATATTCAGCTTCTGCTTTTCCCCAGTTCGGGTCCAGTGCTGATTTGGGTGTATATGCTTCAAATTTTGCCAGTGCTTCTTTGAACATCGCGATTCCTTTAGCTTTGCTTCCTCCAAACTGTTTAGGGGTGAAATAAAGATCTTCTGCCTTGATCAGGGCCACTCTCGGATTGGCAGGTTGCAGCTGTTCTGCGGCTTTCAGTTCTGCTTCAGCCATAGTACCGTTCGTTTTATAACGCTGTTGCGGGTTCACCATCAGTCTTAGAGAATAAGACATTTTTCTGAGAAGGTGGGTTTCAGCATTATCGCCTTTTAAAACTGATGTAGCGCCAAACAGATATTTTTCTGCCTCAGCAGCCACATTATCCAGATCTTTTACTTTCCCTTCTCTCATCATTACTCTTCCTTTCTGGATGCAGGCAAATGCAGCATAATATGCAGGAAGCCATTCTTTGGTTTCTTTAGCATTGATTCTTCCAAAATCATTGGCCAGGGCCTGGAAATCTTCAGCCGTTTTACATGTTTCTATTCTGGCAATTTTTTCTGTCATTACTTTTTCATAGTCTGTTTGTGCAAAAACAGTTAAACTCATTAAAGCAAAAGCAAAACTTAATAGATATTTTTTCATTATATCAATTTTTAAGATTAATTATATTTTTATCAAAGATATGTATTTCGTAGAAAACATTATATTATTACAACCTATTTCCGGTTATTTTTATAAATTATTATTAATTGCATCTTCTGTTTTATCAACTCCAAAGCTGATAAAAGCTCCGACAAATATAAAGGTATTAACGGGTGGAACAACGGCGGAACTTCTTGAACCATCCAGGGAGAAATTATAGCCGTATACATTCTTAGAGCCTAAGACATTGGAAATACTCAGTACAAATACGGTAAAGGCTTTGGCATCTTTTTTCCCAAGAGCCGGTAAGTAATTGAAGCTGAGGTTGAGGGCATTATAATCTTTCAAACGTCCTTCATTTCTGGTATAATTCACGGCTTTTCCGTTGTCAAAGGAAGAAGCAATATCATAGTAAGGGCGTCCTTTAGCATACGTATAAGACAGGTTGGCTCCCAGCTTCCATTCCGGAATGAATCTTTTGGCCACTACGGAAAAAGTGTGTTCTGCAGCAAATCCAGGTTTCAGGCTTACCGGATAATTAAGGAAATCTCTTTTAGAATCGAGGAATGAATACGTGATCCAGTAATCGATATTTTTAAAAGTTTTTTTGTTGTCTCTCCAGAATAGCTCAAGGCCTTTCGCATATCCGTAGCCATCGTTGTTTAAAGCGGTCTGAACCTGTTGATTCTGCTGGCTTCCCTGGGTGATACTGTAGGTTTTGATCAGCCGGTCATATTTTTTATAAAAGGCTTCCAGACGCAGGGTCTTTCCTTCTGTTGCCCGCTGAAGCTGAAAAACATAGTGTTGGGATTTCTGAAAATCCAGATCTGCCGGACCGTTGATGTACTTGCTTTCCGGATTCTGATAAAACAGTCCATAGGCTATTGAGGACGTCCAATCGGTTGCAAGCCTGTATGCCAGAGCGATACGGGGCGCAATATTAGTTTTATTAAAGTACGATGAATGTTCTGCCCTTACTCCTATTTTGGCGGATAAGGCATTACTGAACCCAAGATCTGTTTCGGCAAAGGCTGAGGAGATCAGGTCTTTATAGTGTTTTCTTACTTCTTCAAAATTCAGCTTTTCATTGGCGTTATTCAGTTCAAACCCTGCTCTTACGGCACTGATTCTGTTGATCTTTCTGTCGAGAACCGCCTTGAAATTGATGTATTGATCATCGGTAAGCAGCCTTGTTCTTTCTGATTCCTTCTCCTCTGTTTCTGTAGAAAAATGGAGATCCGATCTGTTGAATGAGTAAGAGGTTCCCACATTCAGAAGGTATTTTCCGAATTTCTGTCTGAAAGATAAATTATGATAGGTATTCCGCCCTTTCAGTCTTACGAGTCCAAAATCATATCCGGGTTCCAGGCTTTCTGATTTCACCCCCATAGCATTCGTATTATACATACCGTAATACTTTAAAAAACCTCCTGATCTGGTTTTAATCCTGAAATTGAAGTTGCTGCCCAAGCCTTTTGGAGCATCCGTAAAATCAGTATTAAAGTTCAGCACTTTCTGCATAAGGCTTAAAAGAGAGTAGCTAACAGAAGCACCATAAGAGTGATTTTTATCCTGAGTCAGCTTTTGAAAGGCCCCACTAAGGAAGATCGGCGAAATTCCGAAATCATAAGAAGTCTGGTCCGGAAGATCCACACTTTCCAGCATCAGGACTCCGGAAAGGGCCTGCCCGTATAACGCAGAATAACCCCCACTGGAAAATACATTCCCTTTAAAAAGAGAGGTATTGAACTGATCCCGGCCGGCAATTCCGGGTATGGAACTGGAAAAATAGTTGTTGATGAGGCTTCCGTCCATAAAAATTTTAGATTCGGAAGCGGTTCCTCCTCTGATAAAAAGTCCTCCGGTTTCCCCTACTTTCTGAACTCCCGGAAGGTAATTCAAAGCGGAAGAAATCTGGCCGTCTGCTCCTGCCGTGGTATAAATATCGATGGGTGAAAGCAAGGTGGTTGCTCTTTTTCTGTCACTGGCTTCAATAGATCCTGCAGAAACGACGATTGCATCAATTTCACTGATCTGCTCTTTCAGCTCAGCGTTTAACACAACACTCTGATTTTCAATGATGATGTTTTTTTCTATCGCTTCAAATCCCGGATGGGAAAAAGTGATGATATGGTTTCCTTTTTCTGTGGTTTCAAAAGAGAAATTTCCCTGAGCATCAGTTGTTGCTCCGTCATAAGTGTTTTTAAGGGTGACATTTACTTCTCCCGTTCCCTTATTTTTAAAGGTTACCTTTCCTGAGATTTTCACCTGTGCATACCCCGTTATACAAGCGAGGAGGCATATCAGAAGCAATAGTTGATTTCCTTGTGTTTTCATGGTTATTGTTTTTCCGGATCAAAAATAGAAGATGAAATGCCCTCCAATGAAAAAATTCTGTCTGAAGGGCATTGTTTTGTGACTGAATCGTCATTAATTTGGTTTTGAGTAAAAAGACTTTATATTTTTAACGCCATAATCGCTTTTTTAATCAGCTTATGGGTATTTTCGTCCGCAAAGGCGTTTCACTCAGCAAAAAGACAATCAGCCTTATTAAGCAAACTGCCATTGCAATCGAAAATGTTCTTTTTGCAATGCAAGACTCATTACTGAACGGGGATACAGAAATCCACGATCATTTTTCCTTCCGGATGTTCTTTAAAGTTGGAATGATAGATTTCAAACGGGAAAGTTCTTCTCATGGAATAGTTGTGTTCATTCATCCATAAAAATAAGGAGACCCAGCATTGTTCAAAATCATTGAGGGTCACCTCACCACTTCCTACAATAAATTTTCCGGATTCTATGGTTTCTGAAAAGACTTCCCCTGTTGGTTCTTCCAGTTTTTCATCCAACAGCATACAGGCATGAATCCTTACCTTATCCGGAGGAGTAACTTTAAAGCTGTCATGATACACGGAGATCATTTTTACATGGTCCCGGGGAAACAGATGTTTCTTTTTTGCCCAGTCTATCAACACGTTGTAAGAGGGCTCTACATTCGCAAGGCCAAGGCTCATTACTGCAGCCAGATTCATTTCCGGCATTTCTTTTACTTCGATTTTTAAATTCATTGTTGTCCAATTTAAAAGGTTTTCTATAGTGCAAATGTATTGGCTGAAAACCGTATCGATTTGTCCGTTCTTGCTTTGTGTTTGTAAAATCCTGTGAAATGCTTCGGGAGCTGTTTTACGGAATTCTGAGGGTGGTAATCCGTAGTATTTTTTAAAGGTTTTGCTGAAAACAGAATGATTGGAAAACCCAAGATCAAGATAAATTTCTTTAATCTCCATCTCTTTTTTTACCGCCAGAAGAAAGGCACTTTTCTCTGTTTTCTTCCTGATAATATAGTTCTGAAGGGTTTCTCCCGTAATGAGCTTGAATATTCTGTGAAAATGGAACGGCGAATAGGCACTGATTTCTGCTATTTTTTCAAGAGAGAGATCAGCATCAAGATTTGCATCAATGTATTGTATGGTCTTTACAATCCGTTTTTTATAGGCTTCCAAAATAAAAAATGTAGGATAACAAAGGTATTGATCCTAAGTGTATTTCTGTTGTCTATTATTGCTCAATAACAGGGTTGGATAATTTTAATCGCAAGTTTTTATGAATCATGCTGCTGATTTCAGGAGATACCGCAGGAAATCAACTCTGTTGATTTGAAGAAGCGGATGGATATTTTTAAAGCTTTTATAATTTTATATGGCTTTTATTACCAATATTAAAAAACCTAGCCACATTATAAAAAGGCTTTATATTTCAAATATGGGCGAAGCTGGATTGTTGGTTCTAAAAAATACCTGGTCCACAACTGTTGAGCCTCATCCCTTTATTTTCATTTCAGTTAATGGTCTTTTTTCATGGCGGTATATATACAAAAGCTGCCAATTACCGCTAAAACGGCTCCTAACATAAAAGGTGCGCCACTATAGGAAACCGGTGCCTGGGGAGAGGTAAAATAGGCAAATACCCAGGTCATCAGCAATGGCCCGAAAATAGAGGTTAAGCTCATGACACTGGTAAGCCCTCCCTGCAACAGCCCCTGCTTATTATCGGGAACTTTTGCCGAAATTATTGCCTGAAGGATAGGTGATGCCATTCCTCCCAGCGCATAAATGGCTATAACGACAAACATCATCCAGCCTTTATTGGCTATTCCAAAGAGGATCATGCTTAAACAAAAGAAGATCAGAAAAACAATCACAGACTTTTTCTGCCCCAACTTATTGATAAAAACTCCTATCAGTCCTCCCTGAAAGATGACCATCAACAGCCCCAGAAATCCCATTGAATACCCTATCATATCTTCTTTCCACTTAAATTTATCCATCACATATACACTCCATGAACTTTGCACGGAATGTCCTGCCAAAGCAATAAGAATAAAAGCCACAATATATGCGGGAGCCAGTATTTTTTTATCCAGACTTTTTATGACTCCAACAGGATTTGCTGTTTTCCAGGAAAACGGACGGCGGTTGCTTTCTGATAATGACTCGGGCAGCACAAAGAAACCGTAAATAAGATTCAGCAGGCTTAATCCGGCAGCCGCATAAAAGGGAATTCTTTCTCCATACTGTCCTAAAACCCCTCCGATAAGGGGTCCTATAATCATTCCCACTCCGGCCACCGCACTCATGATTCCAAAATACTGCCCTCTTTTTTCCGGGGTACTGACATCTGAAATATATGCCGCTGCCGTTGTCATGCTGGATCCCATGATTCCATTGATGACTCTTCCCACGAACAGCCATGCAATATCGGGAGCCAGTGCAAGGATGAGGTAATCTATTCCAAGTCCCAGCAATGAACATAAAAGTACAGGTCTACGCCCGTATCTGTCACTGAGACCGCCTAAAACAGGAGCAAACAGAAATTGCATTAAGGCGTATACGGATATAAACCATCCTATATACCGGGCCGTCATACTGATGTTATCTGCATGGGACAGTTTTGTAATCAAAGTAGGCAATACGGGGCCAATAATCCCTATTCCGATGATATCGATCAGGACTGTGATATAGATAAAGGTTAGTGCGTGTTCTTTTTTTCCAGGCATAGGGTTGCTTTATGGATGAATGGATATGTTATCATTTAGCTGTTGCCGCATTCATCAGTTTTTTGATAATTTGCGACAGGTCACTGAAGTGCTGATTGATAAAGAAATGATTTCCGTTCATAATCCGGCACTCACAGTCTGCATGGGTGTAATTTACCCAGTTGCTTATATCCGACGAATAGTTTTCGGTTTCACCCATCACTGCATAAATGGGTGTCTGCAATTTTATATCAGGAATCACGTTGCTTTTACTCTCTACCAACCTGAAATCGGCCCTTAGTACAGGCTCAAAAAAATCCAGTAATTCTTCGTATTGCATGATTTCATCTGATAGCCCGCCCAGTTTTTTTACTTCGGCAAAGAACTCTGTTTTGGGAAGTCCCGAAATAGGCGCTGTCTTTTTTATTCCGGGTCCGGGATATCCTGTCGCAACAAAATGTACCGGTGCATCCTTATTTTTCTCCATAGCATTGCAAATTTCAAGGCCTAAAATAGCCCCCATACTATGGCCGTAAACCAGATAAGGAACTTCTTTCCGTCTGGCCCGTTTTATCTGTTCCAGTACGTCTGCCACGGCTTTCTCTTCATTATCCAGGAATGATTCTGCCATACGTTCTCCTCTTCCCGGAAGTTCCGGGGTTTCTATCTGAAAGTGAGGCTGAAGGCTTTCTGCCAAAGGACGGAATGAATGTCTGTCCCCACCGGCATAATGCAACAGGAATATCTGTGGCTGTGATGATATCTTATTTTTCATAACTTTTTGTTTTGTGTGTTAAAAAACATGGGAGATTTGTACTCCCATGTCTGTTTATTTTATAGAAGTTTTGTTGATAATATCGATGATCTGCTGTTGTTTTTCCAACATGGTCTCGTGAGTTGCCTCAACAGGATATACGGCTAAAAGGCTCTGATTTTCAACCGCTGACTGTACATTGTTATCCGGAAGACTGAATAAATACTCATAAAAGTCTTCATTGGATGCTCCTTTAAGCATTGCTTTTAGCAGGATCACTTCTGAATATTTAAGTTTTTCTGATACTTCCTGCTGTACAATTGCAAATTCTGCTGCCATAAAGTTTCTGGCCTCTTCAATCCGCTGGCGGTCTGCAGGATTTCCTAATTTTTCAATCAGTTCTTCATCGGTTGGGAAGGCAAGGAAATCAGTCAGTTTCTGATCCGGTGCATACAGAATCGTATCCAGAAGGTATACTTTTATTTTTCTGTGTCCTCTGCGCTCTAATAAAGAAGCGATTTCCAATGCAATGGTTCCTCCAAAAGACCAGCCTAACAGAATGTACTCTTCTCCCCCGTTTGGATTCTGTATTTTATCCATATGAGTCAGATAGTAATCTGCCAATTTGTTCAGATGATCAATTTTTTCCGGATTATACAGGTTGTACGAGTCTATTCCATAGCAGTCATAATCTGATTTCAACTGTTCTGCCAGAGACCGGTAAACTTCACATCCTCCGTTTCCTGGATGTACCAGGAACATCTTCTGACGGTTTTTCTCCTGATCAAAAGCGACGATTGCCTGATATTCTTTTTGATGATTCAACATCATCGCAGATAATCTGCTTATGGTTTTTTCTTTAAAAACATCAACAATCCTCACCGGAATATCCAGCTGATGCTTAATCTGGCTTACCAGCTTCACGGCCATGATACTGTTTCCGCCCAGCTTGAAGAAGTCCTCATGAATACTGATCATCCCTGAATCAAGTCCGAGTACGTCTCCATAAATCTGTGCGAGTTTTTCCTGCAGTTCATTTTCAGGTGCTGTATATTCCGAAATTCCGGTAAAATCAGGCTCCGGAAGCTTCCTCCTGTCAAGTTTCCCGTTAATGGTCAGCGGAAGCTTTTCAAGATGAACAAATACGTTAGGGACCATATAATCAGGAAGAGATTCCAGCAGGAATTCCGAAATCAGGGCAGGTTCAATCATGAGGTCTGACACATAATAGCCCACAAGATATTTCATGCCCATATTATTTTCATTGGCCAATACGGCAACCTGGCGGATTCCGGGGTATTGCAGCAATGAATTTTCTATTTCACCCAGTTCTATTCTGTATCCGCGGATTTTTACCTGGAAGTCATTACGTCCGATATATTCCAGATTTCCATCTGAAAGAAGCCGTGCAAGGTCGCCTGTTTTATACATTCTCTCTCCGGATAGGAACGGGTTCTGTAAAAAACGGTCTAATGTAAGGTCATCTCTCTTAAAGTATCCTTTCGCTACGCTATTCCCCGAAATATACATTTCTCCTATGGCTCCGTACGGAACAGGATTCATAGACTTGTCCAATACATAAATTTGTGTATTGTTGATAGGCTGTCCCAGAGATACTGAATGGGCAGTACGGAGAGGGTCAAACTGATAGATCATACATCCTACGGTAGCTTCTGTAGGACCATATTCATTATATATTGTGATCTCTCCATCAAATTTATCGCAGATATCTTTTGCCAGTTGATAATCCAGTTCTTCTCCACCAACAATCATTTTTTTCAATCTGCTCTTCTGTCCCTGACGCCAATCAATATCTCTTATAATTCTGAGATGAGAAGGCGTAAGTTTTATGATATCAGACTGATTATCCTCCAGTATTTTTTCAATCAGAGTGACAGGGTCGTCTTCTTTGTATACAATGACTGAATTTCCTGTAACCAAAGGCGTAAAGATTGAGGTAACCGTAAGGTCAAATGATATTGAAGAATAGAGTGAAAATGCTGTTTTCTCATTTCCTACATATTGATCTGCTGCCCAGCTTATGTAATTCAGCAGTGCGCTGTGGTGAATCATTACTCCTTTAGGAAGTCCTGTTGTTCCACTGGTATAGATCACATAAGCAAGATTCTGAGCGGTAACTTCTATAACCGGATCTGAAGATGCTTTATCCTCAAGAAGGCTGGTGAATAACGGATCGTCTATGGAAAGAACATTCACACTTCCTATATCCTTCAGCATCTCCGCTGTATTTTCATGTGCAAGAACGATTTCTGACGCTGTATTTTCCAATATATATCTTAAACGTTCTGACGGGAAAGAAGGATCTATAGGAACATAGGATGCTCCTGCCTTTAATACTGCGATAACCGCAATAAGCAGACTCTCTGAGTGTTCCATACATAAAGGAATCTGATCGTTTGGCTTAAGATGATATTCTTCAAGAAGATAATGGGCCAGTCGGTTGGCTTTTTCATTAAGGTCACGATAAGAAAGGGTTTTCTCCTGATACACCACTGCTATGGCATCAGGTGTTTTCTGAACCTGATTTTCAAAAAGCTCATGAATGGTTTTATCTTTTGGATATGCTCTGGCCGTGTCATTCCATACTTCCGTCATCTGTTTAAGATCTTCTCCGGAAACCATCTGTAGTTCGCTTGTTTTCACAGCATTCAAGTCATTTTTACCTTTGATCTCCACCATTTGTTCCAACACGAAAATATAGGTATTCATCATACGAATCGTGGTTTCTTCTGAGAAGACCGCTTTCGCATAATTGAACATTCCGCTGATGTTTTTTCCGTCATCATTAACCATTGTTGTTAAATCAAACTTGGCAACCTGATAATCGATTTCACCTTTGAAAGGATAAAATATTGCCTCTTCATCCTGAACAGGTGCTTTTTCGCCGCCAAAACTCTGAATCCCAAACATTACCTGGAAAATCGGGTGTCTGGAAGTATCCTGTACGACGTTCAGCTCTTCTACCAGTTTCTCAAACGGAAGATCCTGATGGGACTGAGCTTCTGTCACAGATTTTGATACCTGCAGAATAAAGTCCTGTAAGCTTTGCTCGAAATCAATTTTTTCTCTAAGGGCAAGTGTATTCACAAAGAAGCCGATAAGATCTTCCAGCCCCGCATAGTGACGATTGGCGATAGGGCTTCCTACCACAATGTCATCCTGTCCGGAATACGATGAAAGCATCAGATAATATCCTCCAAGCATTACGCTGTACAGACTCACATCAAGATTCTTGGAAATTTCCCGAAGGCCGTCAGCTATTTTTTCAGAAACATTAAAACTGATCATTCCTCCTTCATAGGATATTTCAGCAGGCCTGTGGAAATCAACAGGTAAATCGAGTGTCTGGTAGTCGTCGAATTTTTCTTTCCAGTATTCTATCTGATGATCAAGACGCTTACCACTAAGATAGTTACGCTGCCATAATGCAAAATCTTTATACTGAATTTTCAATTCGGAAAGTTCGGAAACTTCCCCTGAAAGCAGGGTGCGATAAAGACTTCCCAGCTCTTTTAAAAATACCTCTGCAGACCATCCGTCAAATGCAATGTGATGGATCACGACTGACAGATAATGACGATTGTCAAACCTGAACATATTGATGTCTATCGGAATCTCCGAATCCAGGCGGAAAATTTTGTTGGCACATTGGCTGATATGCGCATCCAGCTCTTCGGCGTTCATGACTTCCGTTATTGTAAATTCCGGAACAAAGTCTGTAACGACCTGATATCCTACCCCGTCCTCATTGGTTTTAATCAATGTACGAAGTATTTCATGACGCATAATTACGGCTTTGAAGGCTTTGTATAAAACGGATAGCTCTGTTTTTTCACCCAAAAGCACCGTCATTGGAATGTTGTAGGCACTGCTGCCTTCCTTATATGATTCTATAAACCAAAGCCGTTCCTGGGCAAAGGATAATCTCTGCTCTTCCGGCGATGATATTTTTACAGGGGTAATGATGATTTCTTCATCGAAGCTTTCTTCTCTTAAAATATGGGAAAGAGAGGCAACGGTTTTATGCTCAAACATCATTCCTACGCTCACCTGTATTCCCAGTTCTCTTTTGATTTTACTGATCAGCTTAATAGCCATGATACTGTTTCCTCCTAATCTGAAGAAATTATCATGGATGCTGATATGCTCCGGATTCAGTCCTAAAACATCACCATACATCCTGCACAATTTTTCCTGCCATTCGTTTTCAGGCGCGGTGTATTCCGTACCTCCTGTAAATTCCGGTTCAGGAAGTTGTCTCCGGTCAATCTTTCCGTTAATGGTCATTGGGAGTTCCGCTAAATGAACAAAGATATTAGGGACCATATATTCCGGCAGTATTTCCGATAAGAATTCTGAAAGTTCAGAGGCTTCCGATTCTGTTTCAGAGATATAGTATCCTACCAGATATTTCATCCCGGTTTTACTTTCTTTAGCTAAAACTACGGCCTGTTTTACGCCAGGATATTGCAGCAATCTGTTCTCGATTTCGCCCAATTCTATTCTGTAACCACGGATCTTCACCTGGAAGTCATTTCTACCCATGTATTCCAGTTCACCATCTGATAAACTGCGTACCAGGTCTCCGGTTTTATATAATCGTCCATTCACGCCTTTTTCTTTTTGTTCTGTGGTCTGGAATGGATTCTGTATAAAGCGTTCTTCTGTGAGTTCAGGCTGCTTCAGATATCCTCTGGCAATACCTGCACCACCGATATAAAGCTCACCTACAGCGCCTACAGGAAGTATGCGAAGGTGATCATCCAATACATAAGAGGTCGTATTATTAATCGGACTGCCTATATTCAACGGATTATGATCTTCTTTATAATGATGCAGCGTTGCACACACGGTTCCTTCTGTTGGCCCATATTCATTAATCAGCGTGATATTTTCTATATTCTGATCTAATGCAGGGAAGCTTTCTCCTCCTGCGAATATCAGTTTCAGGGAGGTTTTATTGTCCACAATCTCTTTTAACAGAACAGGTGGAATAAATGACACTTCTATACCGTTTTCTTTTATGTACAGATTGAGATCGCTCACAGAAGTTCTGAGATCATTGCTGTACAGCCACAATGTATTTCCGTTGCACAGGACTGGTAAGGATTCATAAACAAAGGCATCAAACACATAGTTGGAGTAGCAGCCCACCTGCTGATAATCTTCAAGACGATGCGCCTGTATCATTGAGCCTATAAGGTTCACGACTCCTTTATGTTCTATCATCACCCCTTTTGGAAGTCCTGTGGTTCCACTGGTATAGATTACATACGCTAAATTCTCAGCTTTAACTGTGGTAACAGGATTATCCAGGTCTGATGCTTCGAGCATTGCATTGAATGCCATATCATCCAAACAGATAACTTCCGTATTTTCAGCAGGCTGTATTTTCTCTGACGTGCTGCTTTCTGCAAGAATAATCTTTGCTCCCGTGTCCTGAAGAATATACTCTATTCGCTCTGCCGGATATGATGGATCCATCGGAACATAAGCTGCTCCTGATTTCATCACCGCAAGAATGGCAATGAGCATATTTTCTGATCTTTCCAGACATAGAGGGACTAAATCATCAGGCTGAAGACCATGGTTTTCAACCAGATAATGAGCCAGACGGTTTGCGCTTTCATTGAGGGCTTTATACGATAACTTCGTATCCTGATATACAACAGCAATATCATCCGGTGTCTTCAACACCTGAGTTTCAAATAATTCATGAATTGTCTTATTTACCGGGTAAGCCGTTTCTGTAGCATCATTCAATTTCTGCATCAGGCTCATCTGACTATCCGAAACAAAGGAAAGCTCTTTTGAATCAATTTGCCAATCTTCCAATATCTGACCGAGAAGAATTTCCATCCCTTCTATCAGTCCTTCTATGGTATGTCTCTCAAAAAGAATCCCTTCATATTTGATTTCCAGTGCCACGATACCTTCCTGTTCTGCGGCCATTACGCCCAACGGATAATCAAGTTTCTCCACGGCAGCTTTAAACTCAAACGACAGCGTATTTTCGCCTTCTCCCTTAGGTACAGGATAGTTCTCATATACAAACAGGCTGCTGAAGATTCTGCGTCCGTCATGGTGCAGGGAGCCAAGGTTCACATCACTGTAGGTATTGAGCTCACTGATCCTCTCCTGTATTTCAAGGATATGATCTAATACTCTGCCTTCTCCATGGTTCACGATCAATGGTAGTGTGTTGATGTACAGACCTACTGAGGATTCTATGCCGTCAACGGGTAAGCTTCGACCGGATACGGTGGTCCCCACTACGGTGGTCCCTAAGCCGCTGTATATACTCAGCTGTTTATGCCATAGGTACTGAAGTACGGCATTCACCGTCAGCCCTTTTTCTTTGGTCAGGGTTTTAAGGGTTTGATACTGGTCTCCTTCGATCTGCATTTTTACCTGCTGATGGTCCTGGATATGACGGTAGGTGCCAAGGTCTATATGTCTTTGGGATTCTTTTACAAGGCTGCTCAGGTCTTCCTGGTCTTCGAGCAGGGACATGTAGTTATGCCAGAAGGTATTCCCCTGTTCTTTATGTCCCTGAAGGTATTTCTGGGTGTCTCCATAGGCTGAATCGGGGGTAAATATGGGTTCCTGATTTTTTAGCAGGGCCTGGTAAGCGTCATGGATGCTGTTGAGCAGCACCGGTAGACTCCAGCCATCAAGAATGGCATGGTGGTTACTGAAGAGGCAGCTGTAGTGGTTTTCTGAGCGTTTGAAAAGGTAGACTCTGAAGAGCCTGCCCTGGGACAGGTCGTAGATCTCAAAGCGGTCTTTACGGGTGAGCTCCTGGATGTGGGAATGCTGGGCGGATTCTGACATCGCACTGATATCCTGGTAACGCCAGTCTACTTCTCCGGTTTTATCGATCACCTGAACGATCTCCCCGTTCCAGTCGAATCTCAAACGAAGGGAAGGGTAGTTCTGCTGGGCAAGTTTCCAGGAGGTTTTGAGTTTGGAGGGTTCGATTTCAGCATAGTAATCCCAGATGAGCTGTACACGGTACGCGTCGTCTTTCTCGCCCTGGTTCAGGGCATGGTAGATGAAGCCTTCCTGTAAGCTGTTGGCAAGGTAAACGCCTTCGGTCTCACTGTGTTCCTGGATTTTGGCAAGCTGGGTATGGTCCACGATGTGGCCTACATCGGAAGGGGTAAGGTAGCTTCGGGTTTCCTGTGATAAGTGGTCGATAAGGGTTTCAAGATGGGTCTTAAAGTCAGACGAGAATTTACTGATGTGCTCTGAACTGAGGTAACCGCTGATCCCAAAGCGAAGCTGACCGTCTATGGTGGCACCATTGATGCTGATCATATGGCTGTCTCTGTTCTCCGGGGAGTTGGAGATGCCGCTGCCTTCGGCTGCAATAAACCAGGTTTTATCTCCCGAGGTGTCTTCCTGGTCTAATTGACCAAGGTAGTTGAAGCTGATTTTAGGGAGTCCTGCTTTGGTGTACCCGATAAGGCTACCATAACCGATCCCGTTATTCGGGATACTCCGAAGGGATTCTTTGGTGTGAATGATGGTGTCTGTTACATCGGTACCGGTTTTTAGTAATAGAGGGTACATGGAGGTAAACCAGCCTACGGTTTCGGTGATGTCAAGATGGCTGAATACGTCTTCACGGCCATGGCTTTCCAGCAGGATCGCATTGCTTTTCTCGCCGGTAAGTCCGGTTAGGGCGCATGATAATGCGGCTAACAGAAGGTCGTTGATCTGGGTATGGTAAGCATGATGACTGCCACGGATGAGTTTTCCGGTATAGGTTTTATCCAGAAGGACGTATCCCTGGTGGTGCCCATCGGTGATCAGGCGGCTCAGGGAATGGGTGCTTTCTTTTACGGTTTCTATGATGTTATTCCAGTAGGATAATTCCTGGTCCTTAAGGGCAGGGGTTTCTGACTGGTATGTTTTTATGGCGTTTACCCATTGACGGTAGCTGCTGCCCTTAACAGGAGGGTCTATAGGGGTTCCTTTTTCAAGGGTCTGATATAGGGTTTTAAGGTCATCGGTGATGATTCGCCAGCTTACTCCGTCAATGATCAGGTGGTGAAGGGCAAAGTAGATTCGGGCGCTTTTATCTTCATAGCCACTCAGGTAACCGATCTGGAATAAAGGGCCGGTTTCGATGTCAAAGTCTGACTGCCATTTTGTAAGATGGCTGTTGAGTTCTTCGGCTGTCATACCGGTGATATCAAGGGTCTTGATTACGGGAAGGGATCCTCCGCCATACTGCTGGCTATAGGTGCCGTTTTCCTGGGGATAATGGATTCTGAACGCATCGTGTTTTTCCAGGAGATGGTGCACGGATTTTTCCAGCAGGGACGGGTCTAGTTCGGGTACATGGATTAAGAAGGACTGGTTCCAGTGGTTGAAGGCGGGAAGGTAGCCTTCTGTTTTCTGGCTGAAGTACCATTCCTGGATCGGTAGAAGGGGAACTTCTCCCAATAAAAGGCCTTGTTCGCTCTGGATGGTATCCCCACTGCCGGATTTTTTGTCTGTGATCAGGTGGGAAAGGCCGCTAACGGTACGCGCAGTGAAGATTTCTTTTACGCTGAGTCTTACTTCCTGTTGTTGTCGGATTCTGCTCACCAGCTGGATGCTGATGATACTGTCGCCTCCTAAACGGAAGAAGTCGTCATGGATGCTGATGATTCCGGGGTCTAGGCCCAGGACTTCGCCATAGATCTGGCACAGCTGTACCTGTAATGGGGTCTCGGGGGCGGTGTAGTCTTTGCTGCCGGTGAATTCGGGTTCCGGCAGGCGTTTTTTGTCCAGTTTGCCATTGATGGTTAAGGGTAAGTTCTCCAGGTGGACATAGGCACTTGGAACCATATAGTCCGGAAGTGAGGACGACAGGTGTGCAGATAGGGTTTCTGAATCGATCGCGGTGTCGGATACGTAGTATCCCACAAGGTATTTCATTCCTGTTTTGCTGTCTTTGGCTAAAACGGCGGTTTGTCTTATTTTGGGATATTGTAAAAGCTGGTTTTCAATCTCTCCTAGTTCGATACGGAAGCCCCGGATTTTTACCTGGAAGTCGTTACGGCCTATGTATTCAAGCTCTCCGTTGGGTAGCCAGCGGACTAAGTCGCCCGTTTTGTATAAGCGCCCGTTTTCACCGGATAATTGTTCTGATTCGCTCTGGAAAGGGTTTAAGATGAAACGCTCTGACGTGAGTTCTGCGCGGTTAAGGTAGCCGCGAGCGATCCCGGCTCCGCCTATATATAACTCCCCGACAGCACCGATTGGAACTATACGATGGTATCTATCTACAACATAGGCCTTCATATTGCCAATCGGCCCGCCTATATTCAATGGGTTACCGTCTTCGTTGTAGTGGTGTAAAGAAGTACATACTGTTCCTTCAGTCGGACCATAACCATTAATAATATCCACTCCCGCAGCCTGATAAAAGGCCATCACCTGGGGGTTCGTTACATCTCCTGCTACAATAAGCTTTTCTACCGATAGTATAAAATCTTTGGTCAAAAGAGCTGGTGGAATAGATGCCAGACTGATTTGATTATCCGTTATATATTGTTGTAAAGCAGCAATATCCGTCTGCCTTTCTTTATCCAGAAGATAAATGCTATGGCCATGTGTAATAACAGGATATAGTTCGCATACATGGGCATCGAATACATAATTGGCATACCAAAGACAGTTTTTAGGAGAGAAAGGAAGATGGGGTTTGCGGTCTAAATCAAATTCTCTGGTTTGCTGTTCTATTAAATTAGAAACACCCTTATGCTCTATCATCACGCCTTTTGGTAAGCCTGTGGTTCCGCTCGTATAGATTACATAGGCCAGGTTATTGGGTCTAACTCCAGTAACCGGATTATTAGGATCAGCTGTTTCCAGCATTGCTTTGAAGGTTACTTCATCCAGAGAGATCACTTTTGTATTTTCCGAAACCTCTATCTTACCTATTGTGCTGTTCTGGGCAAGAATAATTGTAGCTTCAGTGTCTCTGAGAATGTGCTCGATTCTGTCTTCCGGATATGACGGATCCATTGGAACATATGCAGCTCCCGCCTTCATCACCCCTAAGATGGCAATCAGCATATTCTCTGACCGCTTCAGACATAAAGGAACCAAATCATCGGGTTGAAGACCATAAGTCTGAATTAAATGATTGGCTAAACGATTGGCTTTTTCATTCAATTCCGTATAAGATAATCTCACATCCTGATAGACTAAGGCAATATGATCCGGAGTTTTTACAACCTGTTCCTCAAAAAGCTGATGAATTGTTTTATCAAACGGATAGGTGGAATCTGTAGCATTCCATTCTTCTGTTACCTGTCTGTAATTTGTTTCCTCCAGAAGTTGAAGATCATTAATTTTTATATGTTCAGCACCTTCATTACTCATGTATGAAAGCTGTTTCAAAAGCATCAGATAAGTATCCTTTATGCGCATAATAGTCTCTCTTTTGAAAAGAGAGGTGGCATAGTTGAACATTCCCCGGATGGTTTCTTCACTGTCATCAATCATAGTGGTAAGGTCAAACTTTGCCGTATGATATTCTATTTCCTCATTGAAAGGATAAAATATTGCTGACTCATCATGAGAAGAATCACGCTCAAAGCTTTGAAGACCGAACATCACCTGGAAGACAGGATGTCTTGAAGTATCCTGCTCTACCCCGAGCTCATCTACCAGCTTTTCAAACGGAAGGTCCTGATGAGACTGCGCTTCAATAACAGATGATGATATTTCCAGGATAAAATCTTTGATCGTCTGTTCCGAATCAATTTTTTTCCTCAGTGCAAGAGTATTTACAAAGAAGCCTATAAGGTCTTCAAGTTCAGCATGGTGTCGGTTCGCAATCGGGCTTCCCACCACAATATCATCCTGGCCGGAATAAGCAGAAAGCATCAGATAATACCCGCCAAGCATTACGCTGTATAAACTCACTCCGAAATCTTTGGAAAGTTTTCTAAGCCCTGAAGCTACCTCAGCAGAAAGATTAAAATGGGCGGTAGCTCCTTCATATGAAATATAGGCAGGACGATTGAAATCCAAAGGCATATTGAGAGACTCAAAATCCTCAAGTTCATTTTTCCAGTAATGAATTTGTTTCTCCAGTATTTCTCCTGTAAGATAGTTTCTCTGCCACAGGGCAAAATCTTTGTACTGGAATTTTATTTCAGGAAGCTGATAATCTTTTCCGTTAACAAGGGCTTCGTAAACCGTTTGTATTTCTCTCAGGAAAATATTAACAGACCAGCCATCGAAAGCAATATGATGAATAACTACAGAAAGATAGCTCTGTTCTCCTAATCTGAGGATATTAACCTCTATCGGAAGTTCTGTTCCCAAGTGGAAAACTTTACAAGCATATTCATTAATCTGTTCTTTAAGTTCTTCTTCCGTCTCTACTTCTGTAAGGTTAAATTCAGGGATAAGATCTGTAACAAACTGATATCCCATACCAGATTCTGTTGTCCGGATTACCGAACGGAGCACTTCGTGGCGCATGATCACGATCTCCATAGATTTCTGAAGAAGTTCCAGCTGTATTTTCTGATCAAGGCGGAAGGACATTGGAATATTATAGACATCACTTCCCCCTTCATAGGCTTCAATAAACCAAAGCCTTTCCTGAGCAAAAGATAAACGCTGCTCTTCAGGTGAAGAAACTTCTATCGGGGCAATAAGCGCATAAGAATCCTTACTTTCGCCCTCCAGAACAGAGGCTAAAGAAGCTACGGTTTTATGGCTAAATACAGCGGCAACCTGAATAGAAAGATCCAGGTGTTGTCTGATTTTACTGATCAGTTTGATGGCCATGATACTGTTTCCTCCCAATCGGAAGAAATCATCATAGATTCCGATGCTATTTGAATCTAATCCAAGCACTTCTCCGTAAGCCTGGCAGAGTTTTTCCTGTAATTCTGTTTCAGGTGCTGTGTATTCTCTATCGCCGGTAAAGTCTGCTTCGGGAAGCTGCTTTCTATCCAGTTTTCCATTGATGGTTAACGGAAGGGATTCTAAATGTACAAAGGCTCCAGGAATCATGTATTCCGGCAACGATTCGGATAAAAATTCTGAGAGTTTATC
>JAITMC010000011.1 GCA_031277615.1 Chryseobacterium sp.
CTAACAGGTTTTTGGAAACCTTTTAGGTTTAGGAGCAAAAAAATCTGCGTTATCTGCGAAATCTGCGCGAGAAAAATACCCACAAACATCAGTGCAATTTGTGCGATCTGTGGGAAATAATTATAACCCCAACAGGCACAACAGAATTTCAACACATAAATAAACTTAAAGTTTAAAGCTTTGCGCATACGAGAGCACCAAAGCGCTTATAGAAATATTATTTGTATTAGGTGAAAAAAAATCTGCGAAATCCGCAAAATCTGCGCGAGAAAAATACCCACAAACATCAGTGCAATTTGTGCGATCTGTGGGAAATAATAACAGTTATTTTTTTGTTCACGCAAAGTTCCAATTTCTTTATAAATATTTCAGGCTGCTAAAAATTGATCCATTACCTTGATCTGATGAAATGATGGACTATCCTCCGTCTGTCAGGGACATTCGAGGGATCTGTGGGAAATAAAATCCCGGATCAGCCTGACCCGGGATTTTTATTCACTTTTAATACTCAATTCTGGCAGTTATTCCCTGATTCCAGAATTTGGCTTCCGGCATATAGTACATATAAACATTACTGGATTTTCCGGTGTATTCTCCTGCAAATTCCACTTTCAGATCAAGATTGACAGTTTTGGTTTCCTGTGGATCGAAATGTTCCCAGTACAGGACGAGATAATTATCGAAAATCTCATAATAGGAAATCTGTTTTTTATCAATAAGATCTTTCAACAGGGCATTCTGTAGGGTCAATCCGGCCGGAATGCCGATTTTGGCTGTAACCATGGGTAAAGGTCCGTTGATCTTATTTTTAACATTAACTGTCATTCTGCCGGTCTCCCCTACTTTTAATATTTCTGGGTTCAATCTGGTTTCCAGGGTTACCGGAATGTCTTTGCTTTCAGGAGCCTGAAGCGTGTAATACTGATATTCCAGCTTATAAGGCAGTCCTTTCCGAATCGAACCCTCGTAGTCAATTTTAATTTCATTCTGCCCGGTTCTGTATGCCGAAGCCAGGCTCACATCCGGTTGTGTTTTCGTACCGTTGATGGTGACAACAGGTTTTAGTGACCCGTATAATTTTTCATTTTTGGCAAAGAAACCAGATAAAGCTTCCAGAGCCAGTGTTGTAGCCTGTGTAGATCCGAAACCGTAATATCCGTTATAATTAATAAGTTTATCCACAGCTTCTGCGATTTGCACCTGGTTCTGTTTTTCATCTTTCTGCATGGCCATGATATACAGGGACAGGGTTTCTGCTTTGGCAGAGAGGCCTTCTGATCCGGTAAAAGTAGTTGGTGTTTTCAGCTTATCCTTTTCATATTGCTGATTCAGGAGAGTCATCAGCTCCCGATAATCAATCTCTTTCTGTAAATAGAATGCCGCATTAGCCATTAAGGCCAGCTGATAGGAGTCTCCGGTAGCTTTAGCTTTGTTCAGTGCTGTTTTATAGACCTCATCCAGTCCTTCCTTTATTCCTGATTTGGAAAGGGCATAAATCACGTATGAATTTCTGGACCATGCATGTTCTGTAAATGGCCGGCTCATCTCATAGCTTTTTCTCACTTCAAAAGTTCCGTTTCCGGTTTTCTTAGACAAAATAAAAGAGGTCAGATTCTGTATGATCCTCTGATCTATACCGACATATTTTTTCAGATCTTTAAATTCCAGCAGGGCAAATGCAGACACCGCAGCATCGGACTCTGAAGAATTGAAATATCCAAAGCCCCCGTCTCTTCCTTTATAGGCCAGCATTTTCTGAAATCCTTTTTTCATATTCCGTATTACTAAAGCTTGTGTTTCCGGCGTTATTCTTTCAATGGCTTTCAGGTAATCAAGGATAAAAATATTAGGATATACGGTTGATGAAAGCTGTTCAAAGCATCCGTAAGGTTCACGTTTCAGCCTTTCCAGATCTTCAAACAACTGCAGGGCAGTGTTCACAAATACCATATAAGATGAAGAGAAGCTGCCGTTAATATAGTCAGGAATATCCCTTTGTATGTTCTCGGTCTTATTGCTGATGAGGGAATAATAATGCGGAAATCCTTTTTCTTCAACCTGGAACGGGAAAATCGCTGTTTCCCTGAAGTCTCCGGACTGTACGGCAAACTGGATATTGGAGCTGATCACATCATCGGTCTGCATTCTGACCAGGATTCTTCCGGATTCCAGAGGCTTTAAGGTGATGATACTTTCGAATGTCATTAGCCTGACCCGGTTCGGAACGATAACATCCAGCTTCATTGTCCGGGTTTCGGAGGAATTGTTTTTAATAACAACAGGAATGGTCATCTGATCCGTTCTGGTAAGGTATTGCGGAATTTTTGCATCAATGGCGATCAGGCTCTGCACGGCATATGTGGTTTCGTCTCTTCCGATCTGTCCGGTTCCGGAAATTCCTTCCGTCAGGATCCTGAATGCGGAATTGGCATCAGAATTATAAAATTCAACCCGGGCTTTTCCGTTTTTATCTGTTTCTACCACGGGATTCCAGTACAGGGTCTCCCGGTAATCGAAACGGTACTGGGTATTGGTATTACTGTAAACAGGATAAGAGAAACTCCTGCTGTAGGAATAAGACAGAAGGCTGTCACTCCGAACGTTCATTACCGCATAATACGTTTTGGGGGTGATATCCACTGTGAATTCCGATCTTTTATTTTTGACAGAATTGATAAGGACCACCCCATTTACCCCACGGCTTCCGTATACAGAGGTGGCCACGGCATCTTTCAGAATGGTGACACTATTGATATCATTCGGGTTAATGATTGTTTTAAAATTTTCTACCGGTACTCCGTCTACAATATATAAAGGGGTTTTGTTTGAAATGGAGGAAACTCCTCTGATCCGAAGGTTTACCATACTACCGGGCTGTCCGTTTGAATGGGTTACCATCAGTCCAGCAACCTTACCGCTCACTGCGGAAGCCAGGTCAGGATTCGATAATTCTTTTGTATTGATATTGACTACGGATCCGGTTACATCCTTTTTTTTACCATAATTATATCCTAAGACGACCACTTCTTCAATTTTAGGACTTCCAATTGAATCACTTTTATAGCGACTCGACCTTGATGGTCTTTCCGGACGGCTCCTTGAAGGTGTTGAAATTTCAGTATAGGTTTGTTTCGGCTGGTCTACTTCTTTAAGCTTTATGGTTCCGGCTTCTTTCAGAGACTCTTTCACAACTTCTTCCACATTCACATGATTCAGGGATTTTTTAGCCAAAGGATTTACGGGCAGCTTGTAGGATAGGATTCTGATTTTCACCTGCTGTTTGGGCTGAAAGGATTTAGCAATCAGTTTGTAATCATACTCTTTTTTGAGATCAGAAAAATAAAAAGTTCCTTCCCTGGAAGTTTCCTGTCTGAGCACCCTGTTGCCTTCTGTCAGATAAACCTCAGCTTTCACAGGTTTTCCGTTTTCATCTTCCACAATTCCGTAAATAGGATTCTTTTTTTCGGGAAGGTATTTGTATTTCTGACTGCTGATAATTTCCGGAGTAAGTTCAAAATAGCGGTATCCGTTGGTAAGCATGACCAGATCAAGGCTTTTCTTTGCCTTCTCTTCTTTTTTATCGAAATAAAACTGCGGTTTTTCTATTTTCCCTTTCAGTTCAGAATCCATGAGGAGCCATGAAAGGATATGGTTTTGTTGATCATCGGCATAGGTCCATAGCTTATCATCCACCACGCTCATGGCAAGATTGGCGGGAACAGGTTTTCCGGTATGGTCTGTGGTTTCAATATCCAGCACTACTTTTTCCCGTGGAAGGGAGTTCTTCTTTACGGGTTTTATTTTTACATTCATCTGCCGGTCTTCATTGGTAAAAACAATCCGTTCTGCCAGAGGATGCTCATCCTCAAAAACAGTAAACCTGCTGATTCCTGCGGGAAGTTCATTTTCTGAAATGTCAAACCTATTGACTCCTTTTTGCAGGGAAAACGATTGATTATAGGTTTCTTTTTCTCTGAAACTGCCTTTCAGCACAACTTTTCTGCTCTCTGTGGAAGTAATGATGAAAACAATCTTCGGGCCTTCTTTCCGGATATTGAAAACAATGCCTTCATCCTGAGCCGCCGGAAGCGGATACGTCTGTGAAATATTTTCAGGTCTGGTTACTTTTGCATAATAAGTCTGTCCTTTTTCAGGCATTAAAATGAAGTTTCCCATTCCGAATTTATATGCTGAGGCTTCGGCTACTTTCCGGTGCTGCTGATTATAAATTTCCAGCACAGCATCTACAGGCTTTTCAAATTCGTCTGTAATTTTAAAGGCTATATTCTGTTCCAGGCCGTTGATAAAAGTTCCTCCCTCGGGCATTAATTTCACGTCCAGTTTATTCAGAACAACCGGAATATTCCTTGAAATTGATTCGGTGAACCCGTCAAAAATCACCTTAATATTCAGAAGTGCGTCTGATGAAGTCAACACTTCGGGAAGCACAAAATTCAATTGATTTTTTCCTTCCTTATCTGTGATCAGTTTTCCTTCTTTTACTTTTTCACCGTTGTGCATGACGGTATAATATGCTTCCTGAAAAGGAATTGGCATATTGGCGAGACTCCGCATGGAGAAATCGGCAGTTACCTCATCTCCTGCCCCATATCCTTTTTTAGGAAAATCAAGTTTCATCAGGATTCTCGGGGAAACGATCTTCTGAAGAGTGATTTCTTTTTCGAAGGTATTTTTTCCCTGTTCATTCTGCATCCAATTGGTAAAAGCCCTGATCTTGTAAATTCCGCCTTTCATATCTTCACTGAAATACACATCTCCTTCTGCCCAGCCATTGGTAATTTCATATTTATTTTTTGAAATAACGCTTCCGGACGGGTCAATCAGTTCAAAATTAACTACCCGGCTCTGGTCTGCGGGAAGGTTGTTTTCAGCCCTGACGGTGTAAATCTTGAAATACATCGTTTCACCAGGTTTATAAAAAACATGGCTGGTCTGTATATAGGTTTTTTCTTTCTCGAAATCTTTAAACGGTTGCTGTGCCTTTAAATTCATTGAAAGTAAAGCAATCATTAACACAATATAAGTTGTAAATCTGAAATTCATACTTTAAAATTGAAATGAAACCATACATCCGAAAGTCTTGTAAGAAGGAAGATTGAAGAAGTCAAGGCCCCTTCCGTTCTCCAGGTCATAAAAGTTCTGGTTAGGATCTGCACTCTTATTAGCCTGCCAAAGCATAATATTATTAACGTACAGTGTTACGCCAAGCCCATTTTTAAATCTTCCGACATTGAATTTTCCGGTGAGTGAAATGGTGTTGATCCTGATGTAATCAGCTTTCTGAACATAGTTTTCTGCTACGCCCGGATATCCGTATCTCGTCCATCGGTTTTCCGAAACATTGCGGTCCGGATCATAAAAATCAACCGCGATCTGATTGGGACTTCCCTGTTCATTTACTCCCTGAAACACATAACTTTTGATATTCCTGTCTTCTCCTGAGCTTTGTGAACGTCCGTAATAATCCAGTACAGCCTGGGTTCCGTTCCAGACCTGGCCGCCTCTTTTCCATTCCCAGTTGATATCCAGAGTCAGCATTTTATAATTCAGGGTATGCGTGAATTTCATAATAAAATCGGGAGTGGGATCTGCAATAATTTTCATTCCTTCAGCTTTTTCGGGATACCCCGATTCATCAATAATCAGCTCTCCGGCAGCATTTCTTTTAAAATAACTTCCGGTTACTGCTCCCAAAACTTCTCCCTCTGAAAGGGTTTTATAAATATCACTGAATCCGGAAAGTGCGAGTCCGTTGTAGCCGGAATTCACTCTGTTCACGAGATCTTTATACTTAAAGAAAGAAGCCTTGTTCGTCAGGGTAAAATCTGTTCCCAAATAGAGATTATTGTATTCTGCATTTACTTCATAACCGCTGTAGGTATGATCTGCCATATTTTTAAGATAGAGCCTGTTGTTTTCAAAAACGGGGAAAATATCATCCGTTATTTTTCTGTTAAAATATTCTGCTTCAATATTCAGCCTGCGGTTCACTGTATAAATCGCTCCTATTTTTCCTTCTTTACTGTTGATGTTGGACAGATTACGAAATGTTTCAGCTTCCCTTACCGGGAAATACTGATAGGCATTCTGCGCCTTCAGTGTCGTTGTGGCATAGGATGCATAGGATCTTGTGATCTCCGGCTCCGAACTCAGCTGCGTATAGCTTCCTAGAAGTTTGAAGCTGGAGTCATACCAGTTAAAGATCTCGTCAAAGAAAACATAGCCACTTACTTTTGGAAGCCAGTAATTGTTTTTTGCTGACGTATTGGATACATAAAAAGCATTTCCAGCATTAAACCCCACCCGGAACCCGTTGTTTCCGTTGTGATCAAATTTATAATTCAGAATATAATCCTGTGATGTTCTCTGATAGGCATATTTTTTTTGGGTATAGCTGTTATACAGATCGGTTTCCCTGTTATTCAGAATAAAATTAAAGCTTATAACGTGTCTGCTATTGTAAGATCCCAGAGAATAAGTTCCCTGAATATTGGAATAATAAAGTGCGTTGTTCTGTTCTCTTTCATTGGAAATTCCGTTTAGAAATCCATATACGGAAGGCTGATAAGAGTCAGTATTTCGGAAGGCATCGTTTTCGTAGGTCTGCCTGATGTTCAAATCAAATTTTTTCCAGTTTCTGGACAGCTCAAAGCTGAACTGCCTTCTCTGTTCCCTGTAATTGTACCGGTTTGTGTGATCCGGTAAAAAATAAGGATTGTCTGCTGACTGGCTGTAGCTTCTTTGGGAGCCATCCGGCAGCAACTTATTCTGCGCATTTGAAAAAGAGACCGGAGTCAGTAGTGAGTTCTGATACATCCTGTTGAACAGCCCGATCCTGTTTGAATTAACGGCCTTATTTTCGTCATAATTAAAACCAAAGTTCAGAGAATATTTAAGGATTTCCGTATTCAGCTTTGCTTTAAATGAATTAAGAATAGTATACTGATCGGCAAAGTACATCATATCTTTCTGCTGGCCCAGATCGAGAGACAACCGCAATTTTTCGGCATACCCTTTTTTCAGAACCGTATTCAGCCTCAACTGGTTATTATACCCGGCAACTGTTTTGAAAATATCATTCCGGTAAGCTTTTGCCCGGGAACCTCCATTGGCTAAAGGAATCAATCTTCCGCTGACGTCATACGGATAAGGCTGATGATCATATCCCAACAAGGAAATATCAGGACCAAAGCTGAACATTTCTCCTGTCTCAGGGCCCCGCCATATCAGTTGTCCGTTTTCTGAACGTCCCTGTACATAACGGTTTTGAGTATCAGGAATTGAATTCCGGTGTTTAATATCTAAAGAGGTGGTAAAACTTCCGCCGAAACCCAGTTCTGTTTTGGGCAGACCTTCCAAAAGATAGGAATTTTCACCTATCCTCTTGATTTTTCTTACTCCGGGTGAATAATAGTTATAATAATCCCGATCCGGCTGGATATATCCCCGGGAGTTTTCAAGGCTGAACTCATCCTGTAATTCTTTGGTAACCAAACTATCATAGGCTTTACTTGTAATGTTGTAAACATTTTTCTTCTCAATACGTCCTTCTAAAATCTTTTTAAGCTCCTGGGTTCTGTTGACCACAAGACTGCTTTTACCATTGTTCCAGATCAGTGTATCTTTTTCTCTGGCTTCAATAATGGCAAAACCGTTTTCATCGGTAAGTTCATAAACTCCGCTGTTCTTATTATAAATCTTTAAAAAATTTCTGGGATGATCTTTCAGGTCTAAAAACCTTCCTGAATAATAGGTGGTCTGCGAAAACAAAAAGTTAGCCGCCAGTGGCAAGAGGGTCAGACAAATTTTCTTCATACATGGTTATCTGTTTAAAAATAAAGAAAAAAAAGAAATCTCCGAAGAAATTTCTTTTTTTATGATTAGTTTTTGATCACTTTAAAGGTTTCCCAGTGGTCATTGAACCTCATTCTGATCAGGTAGATACTTTGAGGATATGCTGTAATGTCAATCATTTTTTTCCCTTCTTCTAAATTTTCCTTTCTCATAATGATCTTGCCGGCCAGATCGTAAACGAAAAGCTCATCTATGGTCCTTTTGGATCTGATATTGATGATTCCCTTTGTTGGATTCGGGAAAACAGTTACTTTGGTATCTTCCTGACTGTTGGCTTCCGTTTCCAGCTTTTTGTTCAGGTTTTCATTGGAAATTCCATCCTGACATTCCGGAAGGGTTGCTCTCTGAAGAATAAGTCTCAATAACAGGGCATTCAGTTTTTCCACTTCATAGGAATCTATTGTTGGTTTTATGTGATCGTTTCCGATTCCGCTGTCGTTGGTCAGAAAGGTGTAGGTTCCGTTTGTCATCAGGGCAAAGGTTCTCATCAGGTATTCCGTTTGTTTATCGGTATCACTTGCGGCCAGGGGAATAATGGTAATTCCTTTTTTGGCTGCAGCTTTTATTTTTTCATAAAGAAGCGAAATGTTTACATCAGAACGGTGTGGTGGTGCATCCAGAATCAGAAACATGATTTTCGTGGAATTTCCGCTGCTCCATTTCAGCTCGTCCACAGAAACCTGTAATGCTTCTACTACAGCTTCAGGGGTGTCACCTCCGCCGGATGCTTTCTGTTTTTTGATAAAGCCGATCAGATCTTCAGCATTTTCAGAAAAATCGAATTTACGGGTTACATATTCATCCCCTTGATCCCTGTAAAAAACCGAACCGTACCTTACGTCTGTATTTTTGAGATTTCCCTCCACTTTTTTCAGAACATCCAGCAGTTCCGACTGAAGGTAAGAGATCTCATCGCCCATAGAACCTGTAGCATCCACCACAAAAGCGATGTCTAAACTTCGTTTGGTCAGGCAGGGTTTATCCAGAATGATCAGGTTCTGCCCGTTTTTAAACTCCCTGATGTTGGTACTGATCGTCTGCCCGGAACCATCGGTAAGATCATATTTCCCTGAAGGCGTTCCTCCTTTTGTCATCGGATTGATCCACAACTCTGCATTGCCCAGATTATCGGAAACGGCTTCCCAAATGACTTCTTTTTTATCGTTCAGAAGCCTGACTTTCTCTCCGATCACCGGTTTCCGGTTTTTATTCACCAACTGTACGGATACTCTTTTGTCCGGGAAGAATTTCCAGCTATTTTTATATTCGTCAAGCGTAGGAAGCGCAATATCTTTCCAGTAATCCCATTTGGAGAAATCGTTCACCTCTCCTGCCGTAAGCTGTCCAGCTTTGGGAAGTTCTTTTTCCGGCTCAGGTTTTTCTTTCTCCGGCTCCAGTTTGTTGATTTTTTCCAGTTCAGCTTTTGACAAACCTTTTTTGGTAGTAATGATCACCACTCCTTCACTGGCTTTGCTACCATATAAAGAACTGGCTTCAAATCCTTTCAATACTTTTACTTCTTTGATATTTTCAGAATCTAAAGCATTGAACAATCCTTCTTTTCCCTCTATTACCTTACCATCTACAACATATAAAGGCGATTTCGTACCTCCGATGCTGCTTGCTCCCCGGATCCTGATCTCAGTTCCTTTACTTACACCCGGTGAAACCGATATCCCGGCTACTTTTCCGCTTAAAGCAGATGAAACACTCATATCGGATGAAGCGATCAAAGTACTTGATGAAGCAACTGAAGCCACTTTTCTTTTCGCTCCATATCCTGTCATGACCACTTCTTCTATCCTGGTTTCTCTTACCGTATCTCTTTTATGGGGACCTGTATAATCTTCATATATTTTAGGAGGAGGTTCCGGCAAATGGCAGGAAACAGGAGGCATAACCGGAGCCGGCACAGCGATCGGCTCATAAGCTAAAGCGTTTGCTTTAATTTCTTTGGCTTCCTTTTGAATATTATCTTTTACGAGACGGTCTATTTCCTGAACCGAGGTATCAAATGGTACAGCAGGAGCAGGAACTTCTTTTCTGTTTTTTGTGATAACAGGCTGTTGGGAAGGAGGTACCAGTTCTTCTTTGTTCAGGAAATACAGAACTCCGAGGCCAAGAATAAGACTGGCTGCCATTCCATAGGGGAACCATACCGGAAGGAGTCTTTTTTTATCTTCTTTTTTATCCAGCTTTTCTTCAACGCTGGTCCAAACTTTTTCAAAACCCGGAAATCCTGCAGGTTCTTCAGAAAGCTTTGAAGCATCATTGAATCTTTTATCTATATCGTGATTATTTTCCATTGTTGTCAAGTTTAAATGTTTTGATTAACCAAAAGTTCCTGGAGTTTTTTTCTGGCAAAATTGAGCTGGGATTTAGAGGTCCCCTCACTTATGGAAAGCATGGATGCGATTTCTTTATGCGGATAGCCTTCTATCGCAAAGAGATTGAATATTGCCCGGCAGCCTTCAGGAAGATAGCTCAGCAGACTAAGGATATCTTTTTCAAAGGAAATACTTTCAGCCATTGCAGACGACGTTTCTGTAAAGCTGTCTTCCAGCGGAATAAACTGAGCTTTTCCGGCTCTGAGCTTCTGTAAACATTCATTAACGGCTATCTTTTTTGCCCATGCCTCAAAGGTTTCCAGATTCTGAAGCTGGGTGATTTTCGTGAAGATTTTGTAGAATGTATCGGCCAATACTTCTTCAATATCTTCATCATTTTTCAGATAGCGCCGGCAGACTGAGTACAGCCTTCCCGCCATTTTCTCGTAAACCTTCCGCTGTGCACTGCGGCTGTTACGCTGGCATTCTATTAGTAATTCTCTTTCCATAGTCTGGATTTATACTTTTATAGATGCATAATAGGTTGGATAGGTTGGAAACATTTAAAACTTTTTTCATTCAAATTTAACTTTTACCTTTGTAACAAATCTTTAATATGAACGACTATTCATATAAATAATCTTTTTAATAGTAATGAAAAATAACAAATTTGTGTCATTACTTTTTGTTTTGTCTGCAGGAAGTATGATGTTTGCCCAGGATGATCTGATCAACAAATTAAAGAACAATCACTCTCAAAATGCTAATTTCCAGTTCACCACGCTGAAAGACGTAGGAGCCACTTCAGTAAAAAATCAGGGTTCTTCAGGAACTTGCTGGAGCTATTCGGGAAACTCTTTCCTTGAATCTGAAATGCAGAGAATGGGCAAAAAGCCTGTAGATCTTGCCGAGATTTTTACAGCCAGAAATTCTTACCACGATAAAGCGAAATTATATGTACTGAACAGCGGAGCAATCAGCTGGGGTGACGGAGGTGAGCTTCACGACGTAATCAATATGTACAAAAAATACGGAGCTGTACCTCAGGATGTATATACCGGCCTGAAACAAGGCCAGACCCTTAACAATTTTAAGGAAATGCAGGGAAAACTGAAGCCTGTTCTTGACAGCCTTGTACAAGCAAGCTCTAAAGGAAAACTTTCTGATAACTGGATGGATTCCGTAGATGCAATCCTTGATGAATATCTTGGAAAAGTTCCTGCTAATTTTACCTATGAAGGAAAAAGCTACACGCCAAAAACATTCGCTAAAGATGTAGTAGGCATTAATCCAGAAGATTATGTAGAAATCTCTTCTTATAAAGATTATCCATACTACCAGAAATTTGTAGTTCCGATTCCTGATAACTGGAGCCACGATTCTGACTGGAATGTTCCAATGAAAGACCTGACTGCAATCGTTGATAATGCTGTAAACAAAGGATATTCCGTTGGTTGGGCCACTGATGTTTCCGAGCCTTATTTCTCTTATAAAAACGGGGTAGCCTATGTTCCGGATATGGATCTGGATCAGATTAATGCAGACAACAAACAGTCTCTGTTCACGGAACCTAAAAAAGATAAGACCATTACCGAAGATATGCGTCAGAAAGCTTTAAATAATCTTTCCACAACAGACGATCATGGTATGCATATTGTAGGATTGGCTAAGGACCAAACCGGAAAAGAGTATTATATGGTTAAAAATTCATGGGGAGTAACCAACGATTTTGAAGGTTATCTTTATGTAACAAGACCATATGTAGAGTATAAATCTACCGCTATTCTTGTTCACAAGAATGCCATTCCGAAGAACATTCTGAAACAGTTGAAACCTTCAAAAAATATTGGTTTATAAACACAATCACTATTGCCGGTATGGCAATTTTAGATATTTAAATCTGTTAGTAGTCCGCTCCTTCACTTTGGGGCGGATTTTTTTTGGGTTTTATTTAATTTTTTAATCATATCGCTGGGATTTTGGGTAATTGTATTATCTATTGTTTGATTGTTTGATGACTTCATAGGTTTGATAGATTTGATAGGACGGTATCCTATCCTTTGCTAAATCGTCCCGTTGGGACTCGCTTTGTTTAAATGTGATGGGTTTGATGGTTTGATGGTTTCATAGATTTGATAAGACGATGTCCTATCCTTTGGTAAATCGTCCCATTGGGATGCGTTTGGTTATTAAATCTGTTATATTTTGTTTGATAGGACGGTGTCCTATCCTTTGGTAAATCGTCCCGTTGGGACTCGCTTTGTTTAAATGTGATGGTTTGGTTGATGGGTTTGATGGTTTCATATATTTGAAAGGACGATGTCCTATCCTCTGGTAAATCGTCCCGTTGGGACTCGCTTTGTTTAAATGTGATGGTTTGGTTGATGGGTTTCATGGTTTCATAGATTTGAAAGGACGATGTCCTATCCTCTGGTAAATTGTCCGTTGGGATGCGTTTGGTTATTAAATCTGTTATATTTTGTTTGATAGGACGGTATCCTATCCTTTGGTAAATCGTCCCGTTGGGACTCGCTTTGTTTAAATGTGATGGGTTTGATGGTTTGATGGTTTCATATATTTGAAAGGACGGTATCCTATCCTTTGGTAAATCGTCCCGCTGGGACTCGGATGGGTAAATTTGAGATCTTTTTACAGATGATTAAGGGATGGGGTTGTAAAAATTTTGTTAAATTTCACACCACATGGTGATTTTTTAGCTGAATATATTGTGGAATCCACTGAAACGATTAAATTTGTTATGAACAACAAACTATTACCTATGAAAAATTTAAAAAAATTAGCAAAATCTGAGTTAAAAAAAATCAATGGAGGAAGTGCTCCTAAATGCAGCAACGGGGAAATCCCATGCTTCCATGAAGCGCAGGGCAGTACACCTCATTACTGGACGTGTGAACCGGTCACGATAGGATGCAGACTTTAAAAAATAAAACGCGGCTTTCAGGAATTCCTGAAAGCCGCGTTTTTAATAAATAGGTGAAAAATTAAATATAAAAAATAAAGTGTATCTGAAATTGATGAGGAGTGGTGACGGTTAATAATCAATAGTCAGTTTTTGCTTCGCGAAGTGAATTCTTAACGCTCTGAAAAATTGATTACAAAGCAGATTCACGATTGGCCATTGATGTTTTATTATGGTCAGTAACAGCTAAGCAAATTCACCACTCACCATTCATCTTAAAAAAGTTTCGCCATACTTTCCGCTGAGAAATCCAGCAGTTCTTCTGTGTTTCCAGTTTTGATTTTCTGAACCCACTGATAATCCTGAAGAATGGCACGTCCAACTGCTACCAGGTCAAATTCTTCCTTCTCAAGTCTGCGTGTCAGTTCGGTAAGGTCTGTTTTTTCAGTTCCCTGTCCGGCAAAGGCATTAAGAAAATCTCCTTTCAGTCCTACAGAACCAACCGTGATGGTAGGCTGACCGGTAATTTTTTTAGCCCAGCCTGCAAAATTCAGATCCGAACCTTCAAATTCCGGTTCCCAGAAGCGGCGTTGTGAACAGTGGAAAATATCTACGCCAGCCTCTTTTAGCGGTAATAGCCAGTCTTCCATTTCTCCGGGTGTTTCAGCCAGCCTGCTTTTATAATCCTGCTGTTTCCACTGGGAAAGCCGTAAGATAATGGTAAAGTTTTCTCCCACTGCTGCCCTGATTGCTTTCACAACATCTATGGCAAAACGGCTTCTTTCCTTAATGGACTTTCCTCCGTATTCATCCGTTCTGGTATTGGTTACTTCCCAAAAGAACTGATCAATCAGGTAGCCATGAGCACCGTGAATTTCCAGACAGTCAAATCCAAGATCTTTAGCTGATTTTGCCGATGCCGCAAACTGTGCAATAGTGTCCTGAATATCCTCAAGGGTCATGGTAGATGCCTTTTCCATCGGCATAAGCGGATAATCTTCAGCCATTCTCGTATCACCGACATGCCAGATCTGAGGTCCCATTTTGCCTCCGTTCTGATGAACTGCATTGATCACGTTTTTCCATCCTGCCAAAGCCTCATTTCCATAGAAATCAGGAATATTCTGCAGGTTTTTGGAAGCCGGTCTATTGATTACAGTTCCTTCCGAAAGGATCAGACCTACTTCAGAAGCTGCTCTTCTGGCATAATATTCTGCAATTTTAAGGGTAGGAATTCCGTTATCAGATTGAGCTCTGGTCATGGGAGCCATTACGATTCTGTTTTTAAGCTGTAAATTTTTATAGCTAAAAGGTGTAAACAATGATTCTGTACTCATTTGTCATATTTTTTGCGTGTGCACTCTTAATTGTTACGCAAAGTAACTAATAATAGTTTGTTTTTGTATCTTTTATTGAAAAAATAGTGGTAACTTCGCAGTAACTTACAATGGTAACATTGAAGTAACGGATAAGATCTGATTCACCTGATAAAAAATATCTCCTATGAAAAAGAATGAATTAATGCAATACAGCTGCCCTTTGGGCAAAGCTATGGCTGCACTGGGAAGTAAATGGAAGCCGATTATTGTTCTGGTGATCAAAGACCGTAAGCTGCGCTTCGGGGAACTTGCCGTGCGGATTAATGTAATTTCCAGAAAGGTTCTGACCGATCAGCTCAGGGAAATGGAAGCCGACGGACTGATTATTCGTGAAGAGTTTAAAGAACTTCCCCCACGGGTTGAATATTCCCTTACAGAGAAGGGACTGGCACTTCTCCCTATTTTATATCTGCTGGAGGAATGGGAAGCCCGGTATCAGAATAAGGAGATGCAGTCGGAACATTGTAGCATATTAGATAAAGACTCTAAAAAAGTCGCCAGTATTTGATTATTTTTTCTCTATTCTCCCAAAATAAATATTAAAATGTACAAAATCTGTATGTTGAATTTTTGAAGACGCAAAGCTTTGGCGAAACAAACCGCTGATTTTAAGTGGCAAAGCTAAGAAGCAACGGAGCTGATGCCATGAAGCGGATGTTGTATGTGTAGACTATCATCATTTTTAAAATTTATCGGAAAAAATTATCTCTTAAAATTTATTCAACAATATTTCGTTTAGAATGTAAATAACGTAATCATGAATCAGATTTTAAACAGAATATGTGTATTATTCCTGCCCTTCTTATTTTCCGGAATTATTTCAGCCCAGAGTAAAGGTTCAGATTATATACCTTATTATGCAGAAATTTATAAGGCTGACAGTCTTTTTATGCTGAAAAAGTATGATGAAAGCTACCCAATAATGGATCAGGTATTTCAGAAATATAAACCCGTTAATGTGTGGTTTGTTGATGCCTCCAGAAATTACTTGGTGTCGAAAAGCAAAGTATCCCAGGTTGATTACAAGGATATTGAGAATTACCTCCGACAAAAAGCTTATGATACCAATGCTGTTTTTAAAGATAAGGAAATCGTTGAAATTCTGGAGAAGTTCAATCTGAAAAAAGAAGATATACAGGCAATTGTCAAAGAGAATATCAGGACGATAAACTGGCCTGTACGGGAAGAGCTGGCTCAGATGACACGTGATGACCAAAAAGTAAGAACAGCCATTAAAAATAATGACAGTATTGTGCAGACAGACCGGAAACACAGTGAAAGGCTGAAAGAAATCATCACAATGTATGGCTTTCCGGGTAAAAAAGTCACCGGTGAATATCTGGTTGAAGGCCAACACTCAGGAATAAGTCTGGAGCTGCTGTTCAATCATATGTCTTATAACGGCGATTATAAGTATTTTAAACAGATCCTGCCTGAATTTATAAAAAAAGGGAGTTGCAGCCCTTTTATCTTTGCTACAATGGAAGACCGGAGAAATGAAATAGAAAACAAGGCTCCGGACTATTATGTTATTGCAGCTGTTCCACCGGATGCGGACCGAAAAGAAATCAACCGCAAAAGAAGACTGATCGGGATGCCATCCCTGGAATATCAGGAATTTAAGATCCAAGCACTTATGGCGGAATAAAATAAATAAGGCCTTTAGTTTTAACTCTTTTTTATCAAGATCTGCCCCATCTGCGGAATCTGCGAGAGAAAATACCATAAACATCTGTGAAATCAGCAGAATCTGTCGGAAACTATTTAACTACAGCAAACATACCATTTACGTTCATCTGTTTCTATGTTTGTCCAATTTTTGCATTTGATTCAATAAGATAATGTGCATTTACCTTATTCCCACAAAAAAACCGCTTTCAAAAGAAAGCGGCTTCTTGTATTTTCAATCCTGATTAAAATGCAGGATATTTCTGAGGATTTGTTTCGTGAAACATTGCGTAGATCTTTTCCACCATATCGTCTGAAGACGGCTTGCTGAAATAATCTCCGTCACTTGCATAAGCAGGTCGGTGATCATTGGCTGCAATCGTTAACGGATCAGAATCCAGATATCTGAATGCTTTCTGTTTTTCCAGGATCTGCTGTAGGATGAATGCGGAAGTTCCTCCTTCCACGTCTTCGTCAATAACCACCAAACGGTTGGTTTTCTTCACACTTTCTGCAATTTCGTGGGTAAGGTCGAAAGGAATCAGGGACTGAACATCGATTACTTCGGCTGAAATTCCAAGTTTTTCCAACTCTTCGGCGGCTTCCATAACGATTCTCCATGTTGATCCGTAGGTAACCAGGGTAACGTCTTTTCCTTCTTTCGTTACTTCAATTTTACCTACAGGAACCGTAAATTCTCCTAAGTTATCCGGTTGTTTTTCTTTTAATCGGTATCCGTTCAGACATTCTACGATTACCGCAGGATCATCACTCTTAAGCATGGTGTTGTAGAATCCGGCTGCTTTGGTAAGGTTTCTCGGAACCAATACCAGAATCCCTTTTGAAAGGTTCAGGATTCCTGCCATTGGCGAACCTGAATGCCATACTCCTTCCAGTCTGTGACCTCTTGTTCTGATGATTACCGGAGATTTCTGACCGCCTTTTGTTCTGTACTGAACCGTAGCCAGGTCATCACTCATTCCCTGAAGACAATACAGGATATAATCCAGGTACTGAATTTCAGCAATAGGTCTCAGACCTCTCATGGCCATACCGATTCCCTGTCCAAGGATCGTAGCTTCACGGATTCCCGTATCGGCAACGCGCACATCACCATATTTTTCCTGCATTCCTTCAAGTCCCTGGTTAACATCACCGATATTTCCGGCATCTTCACCAAACACTAAAGTTTCAGGATATTTTTCAAAAATTTTATCGAAATTATTTCTTACCACGACTCTACCGTCAACCTCTTCAGAGCTGTCTGAATACACAGGCTTGATTTCCTGTACATTTTCGGCTTTCCATTGAGACTGGGAATATAAATGGGAAGAATAGTTGTCTTTCTCTACTTCAAACACTTCCCGGTACTTCTGAATCAGCTGACTTCTTTCTGCAGAATCCGTACCTCTTGTTGCCATTAATGTTTTTCTTGCCAGATGGAATACATCTTTTTTCGCTTTGGAAACAAGCTTGCTGAACTGGGCAATATATCCTTCTACTTCGGCATTCTGACCTTTAAGGTTTTCAACCAACGGAAGAACTGCCTGAATAAGATCCGTAATAGCTTTCTGATAGCTTTCCCAGGCATTTTTCTGTCCTGTCTTCACTGTTTTTTTGGACTCCTCATCAATAGTATCCAGCTCTTCAGCCGTAGCAATAATCTCTTCTTTTCCGTCGATCTCGATGGAATAGTTCAGAATCCACTCTCTGAATTTCACCAATCCGTCAAAATCTGCTTCCCAGGCAAGGCGCTCTTCATTTTTATACCTCTCGTGAGACCCGGATGTTGAGTGTCCCTGAGGTTGGGTAACTTCTATTACATGAACGACCACCGGAACGCTTTCTGTTCTTGCAAAATGTTCCGCTTTGGCATAGGCATCCAATAATGCAGGATAATCCCAGGCTTTCACCTGAATGATCTCACATCCCTGGTTTTCTCCTTCTTTTCTCTGGAAACCGCTTAACATTTCAGAAATATCAGCTTTAGCTCTCTGGTTCTTAGTTGGTACGGAAATTCCGTAACCATCATCCCAGATCGAAACAATCATTGGAACCTGAAGTGCACAGGCAGCGTTTAAGGTTTCCCAAAAATGACCTTCTGCCGTAGAAGCATCTCCAATGGTACCGAAAGCAATTTCATTACCATTTCTGGAGAATTTCTCAGAGCCCTCAAACTGTACCGTTTTATACACTTTAGAAGCCTGGGCCAGTCCTAATAGTCTTGGCATCTGCCCTGCCGTAGGAGAAATATCCGAAGAGATATTTTTCTGTGCGGTAAGGTCTTTCCAGCTTCCGTCTTCATTTAAACTTCTTGTCGCAAAATGCCCGTTCATCTGTCTTCCTGCTGATGCGGGTTCTCTTTCTACGCTTGTATCGGCATACAGCTGAGCGAAGAAACTTTCCACCGTTAAAGCATCTGCTGCCAAAGCGAAAGTCTGGTCTCTGTAATACCCTGAACGGAAGTCTCCGTTTCTGAAAACTTTTGCCATTGCCAGCTGCGGAAGCTCCTTACCGTCGCCAAAAATTCCGAATTTGGCTTTTCCCGTAAGAACTTCCCGTCTTCCGAGGTAAGACATTTCGCGCGAGATCCTTCCTAACCTGTAATCTTCAAGTATCTGATTTTTAAAATCCTGGAAGGAGATTTGCTGTGTTTCAATATAGGTTGTCTGCATAGCTAGATATAAAAGTTTTTATTCTTCAAGTATTTTGCTAATATACACTTTTTAAATTAATTTTAATTTTTAATAATCTTTTTTAAAAATTTGATAATAAAAAAAATTGTGCTTTATTTTGAAAAAAATTGTAACAGATGGAAAAAAAATCGCCTCATATCCTGAATGCATCGAGTAATCTTTTGGGCTTCTCACTGATCATTATTACCTCTTTGAAAATCACAAAGATCAGTCACAACACACATTTAGACGAATTTGCAGGATTGGCGTGCCTTCTGTTTGCATGCAGCTGTTTCTTTTCATTTCTGGCCATCAGGACCAGGCATGAAAAGCGGGAAATCAAATTTGAGACTATTGCGGATTATTTATTTTTATTCGCCTTATTTTGTATAGTTCTAGCCGTTATTATTGTAACCGTAAAAATCATTTAGTTTAAAATTTACGCTCAATAACGTAATCAAGCATAATTTTTAATGACTTTCTGGCTTCAGAATCCGGAAATTCGTTCAGAATGTCTTTGGCTTTCTGCTGAAAGTCTTTCATTACTTTGATGGCATACTCCAGACCGCCGGAACTTTTAACGAACTCAATAAGTTCCTTAACACGTTTCGGATTGTTATTATAACGTTTTATGGTATTGAAATAGTATTTCCGGTCTTTCTCCGAAGCTGTTTTTAAAGTATGGATCAGAGGAAGCGTCATTTTCTGCTCTTTGATGTCAATTCCTACAGGTTTTCCGATCACATTGGAGCTCAGGTAGTCAAAGAGATCATCCTTGATCTGAAAGGCCATTCCGGTATAGGTTCCGAAGTCCTGCATTTTTTTGGCAAGGGCTTCATCAGCATTGTTGGATAAAACGCCTATTTCACAGCAGGCAGCGATGAGTGTTGCCGTTTTCTGGCGGATGATTTCATAGTATACATCTTCCGTAATATCCAGTTTCCGGGCTTTTTCAAGCTGGAGAAGCTCTCCTTCCGACATTTCACGGATTGTTCTGGAAATGACACTCAGCAGATCGTAATCTTTATGGTCTGTGGAAAGCAATACGGATTTGGATAAAAGGTAGTCTCCTACCAGAACAGCAATTTTATTTTTCCAAAGGGCATTGATTGAAAAGAAATTACGGCGCTTGAAACTCTCATCCACCACATCATCATGTACCAGAGTCGCTGTATGAATCAGCTCAATCATGGAAGCTCCACGGTAGGTTTTCTCATTTACCTCTCCTACCAGCCTGGCACACAGAAATACAAACATAGGCCGCATCTGCTTACCTTTTGTGGTGACAATAAAGCGCGTTACCTTATCTAATAAAGGAACTTTGCTCTGCATTGATTCATAAAACTTCTGCTCGAAAAGTTTCATTTCCTCATTGATCGGTTGCTTGATTTCTTCTACAATATTGGCCACAATCTGCGAATAATAGGTAAATAATAATTAATTCTCACAAAGATAATTTTTTTCGGGCAATTTTAAGATAAATTAATCTTTGAGTTTTTCTTTCGGAACAAAATAAAGGGCGGGTTCAGCCTTTCCGAATTTCGATCTGAACTTCTCTCCTGAAATGTAGATTCCTTTTTCATCAACGGCAATTCCTTCGATCTGTCCTACTGCCAGAGCACTTCCCAAATAATAATGGCGAGGCTTTTCTTTAAAGAATATTCCGGGTTCCGTTTCGGTAAAGATATCCATGAAAACTTCTGTTTTTTTGGTGTATCCTACAAAGTAGAGTTTTTTATCAAAATAAGCGGCATCGGTAACTACAAAACCTGTTTTATACGACTCTGTTTTAAGGGCTTTCTGTTTCTCAGGAATTTCAGGATCTATGATATAGTGAGAGGTTGCTCTTGAAGTCCATTCTTTACTGAAAATATGGATTTTTCCGTTCAGGTAGATCATGGCTTCCGCATCGTAGTCATTATCGGTATATTTGGGAATAAATTCGGTCTGGTCCGGATAATAAAAAGAAATTTTAGCAATAGAATCATTTTCCGGTTCATGATTACGGAAAGGCAGTTTATAGATTTCAAGGTCTCTTCTCGTTCCGCCGTTATTTCCGAAATCACCGATATAGAAGTTTTTTCCGTCGTTCGCTAAAGCTTCCCAGTCTTTATTTTTCGCATTGATCTTCAGGGTATTTTTAATAGTTCCGGTGGCTTCATCCAGTTCAAACAGTTCGGGAGCATTTCCGCTGTCGTTGAACGTATATAATTTCCCGTCAAAAATACTAAGTCCGGAGGTTTCTTTGATTTTTTCATCCAGATAGGCCACACGGTGCTTTCTTATTTTCAGAAATTCGGTCTGCTGGGCAAATACGGACTGGAAACTTATAACGGTAATCAACAGAAGGATCTTTTTCATAGGGTAAAAATAAAGGTTTATGAATGATTCGAAGAAGTTATTCGGTGCTTTCTTCTCTTTTATTCAACAAAAAAAACGGGCCTGAGCCCGTCCCATCGATTTTTATTGTAGATTTTTATTGATGTAAAATAAATAGGGTTGGTTAAGCAGACTGTTTTTTCTGTTTCTGTTCCTGTCTTTTGGCCAGCCTTTCCTGGTGTTCTTTCTGATACTGCCTTACGGTTTTCCCGGTTCCGTCATGCCGCCAGCCCGGAGAATTGAAGATATAATTGATCCTGTCTGTAAAAGTCAGTCCCGGCTGCTTAATATCTTTCCAGATTTTCCTCCATTCATAGAAAAGGACCGTATCAGGCCTGTTGTCAGGCATTTTAGGGTAAATTCCAAATTTTACAGGCACCTTAGGGTCTTCTTTTTCAAAAGTCCCGAAGATCTTATCCCAGATAATCAGGCACATGCCCATATTTTTATCCAGGTATTTGATGTTACAGGCGTGATGAACCCGGTGATGAGAAGGGGTAACCAGAATATATTCCAGGATGCCCATACTTTTTACCGTCTGGGTATGTACCCAGGTTCCATATACCTGCCCTATCGCATACACCACCATAATATGCCACGGATTAAATCCTAAAAATGCCAGCGGTGAAAAATAAAGGTACCGGTAAAGCGGCTGTAAAACAGGACTTCTGAAACCTGTCGTAAGATTGAAGAATTCTGAATTGTGATGCGTAATATGAACTGCCCAGAATGCTCTGGAGCGATGGTCTACATAATGCAGCACATAATAGGCAAAATCAGTAATCACGAAACAAATGAGCCAGTACCAGATGGTGAAATCCCATGTGAAAAGCCTGTGACTGTAAAAGAAGAACATAACGCCCATTGCAAAGGCCTTCATGATCAGGTCCAGACCAAAATTCATCAGGGCAAGATAGACATTCGTAGCCACATCTTTCCCGCTGTATAATTTAGCCTCCGAAACATGGCTGTAGATCATTTCAGCCAATATAACAGCGGCATGCAGTGGAATTGACCATGCATATACACTTTCAAGCCCGTCTTCGCTCATTAAAAAGTCCATCATCACTTATTAACTTTACGCAAAGGTAGGGTTTTAAGAAATCTTTAAGAAAATTTCCTGATTTTTTAATAAAATTTTAATCCGCGGTTTTGTTGGCCAGTTGTCCGCAGGCGGCATCAATATCTCCTCCCCGGCTTTTTCTGATCATTACGGTAATCCCGGCATTTTCCAGCTGGCGTACATAATTTTCTTCTGCCTGCTTGTTGCACTGGTCATATTTTCCGTCCCCGATCGGGTTGTATTGGATAAGGTTTACTTTGGAAGGAACCTGCTTACAGTATCTGATCAGTGCTTTGATATCTTCATCTCCGTCATTGATGCCTTTCCATACACAGTATTCAAAAGTAATCACAGAACCGGTTTTCTGATACCAGTACTGAAGGGCCTCCATAATATCCGTTAACGGGAATTTATCAGAGAAAGGCATGATCTCGTTACGTTTTACCTCAATGGCTGAGTGCAAGGATAACGCCAGTTTCACACGCAGCTCATCATCAGCAAGCATTTTGATCATTTTGGGAATTCCGGATGTAGAAACGGTAATTCTTCTCGGAGACATGCCCAAACCTTCGGGCTGGGTAATCTTCCGGATGGCTTCCACCACATTTTTGTAGTTCATCATCGGCTCACCCATTCCCATAAAAACGATATTGGTAAGCGGTCTGTCGAAATACATCCTGCTCTGATTGTCTATTAAGGCAACCTGGTCTACGATTTCAGCGACTTCAAGGTTTCTCATTCTTTTGAGCCTTGCCGTTGCACAGAATTCGCAGTTCAGGGAACATCCTACCTGCGAAGAAACACAGGCTGTGGTTCTGGTTTCTGTAGGAATAAGCACAGATTCCACCAGCAGGCCGTCATGAAGTTTCACGCCGTTCTTAATGGTTCCGTCTGAGCTTTTCTGAAGCTGATCTACAGAAACGGGATTAATGGTATATTCCTCGGAAATTCTTTCACGAAGTGTTTTCGAAAGATTCGTCATTTCATCAATCGAATGGAGGTTTTTACTCCATAGCCAGTCGTAGACCTGTTTCGCACGAAACGGCTTTTCTCCCAAAGACACAAAGTAGTCTTTAAGCTGGTCTAATGATAATGTACGGATATCTTTCATAATATTAAAGAGCCAGGTTAAAAGTAAAAAGTTTTAAAGCTTAGTGTTATTAACTATTGCGGCTAAAATGTTTTTCAATTCGTTGCTTTCATTCAATAAAGCTTTAAATTCTTCAGAATCATAACCATCCAGTTTTTCTAAAACCCGAAGCCAGAAATTACTTTCCCTAGCTTCTCTTAAAGCAATTTTTACTTTATTTTTAAAATCAGCCTTAGAAGATCCGGCCTGAGATTCTTCATAATTAGCTCCTATTGAAGTAGACGATTTTCCAAGCTGAAATCTTATTAATTTACTTTCAGGATCATTGGGAAGTGTTCTTAAAAATATAAGACAATCAACTCCAAATGTAAAAGTTCTTGTAAGTAAATCATTTTGTTTCATCTCAACTTATCAATCTTTTAACCTGGCTCTTTTTACTTGTTTTTTTATAGAATTAACATTGCATCACCGTAAGAATAGAACTTATACTTTTCTTTTACGGCTTCCTCATAAGCATGCATGATGAAATCTCTTCCGGCAAATGCAGCAATCATCATGATCAGGGTAGACTTCGGTGTGTGGAAGTTGGTGATCATTGAGTTGGCTACCCCGAAATCATGCGGCGGATAAATGAACTTGTTGGTCCATCCGTTGAAAGCGGAGATCTTTTTGTTGGAAGAAACAGAAGTTTCCAGAGCTCTCATTGTTGTGGTACCTACTGCACACACTCTTCTGTGAGATTCTACTGCTTTGTTGATGATATCAGCATTTTTCTCATCAATGATGATTTCCTCAGATTCCATTTTGTGCTTGGAAAGATCTTCTACCTCAATTGGGTTGAAGGTTCCCAATCCTACGTGAAGGGTAACTTCAGCAAAGTTGATTCCTTTGATTTCCAGTCTCTTCATCAAATGTCTGGAGAAGTGAAGACCTGCTGTAGGAGCAGCTACGGCTCCTTCTATTTTAGCATAGATCGTCTGGTATCTTTCAGCATCTTCCGGCTCTACCGCTCTTTTGATATATTTGGGAAGCGGAGTTTCTCCCAGTTCTTTTAATTTCGTTCTGAATTCGTCGTAAGAACCGTCGAATAAGAATCTTAATGTTCTTCCTCTTGAAGTGGTATTATCAATAACTTCAGCTACCAAAGATTCGTCTTCAGTAAAGAATAATTTGTTACCAATTCTGATTTTTCTTGCAGGATCTACCAAAACATCCCAAACTCTGGTTTCTTTATCAAGCTCTCTTAATAAGAAAACTTCAATTTTAGCACCGGTTTTCTCTTTATTTCCATAAAGACGTGCAGGGAACACTTTTGTATTGTTGAAGATAAACAAATCGTTTTCATCAAAATAATCCACTACATCTTTGAATAATTTGTGCTCAATAGTTTGTGTTTTTCTATCAAGTACCATTAATCTCGCTTCGTCTCTGTGTTCTGACGGGTGTTCTGCCAATAATTCTGCTGGAAGATCAAAATTAAAATCTGATGTTTTCATTTTTTAAATTACGGTTTAAAAATTATTGAAATTACATGGTGTAATTTTCGGAGTGCAAATATACGACATTCGATACCCCTTTGTCAAGTATTATTTAAATTCAAATATAAAACCGTGATTTTACGGGAGTTTTGCATTGAAAAAAAGTTTATTTTAGCCTGGAATTAAAAATAACCATGGAAAAACCTATCCGTAAAATTCATTTTTCAGATAATCCTTACCCTGAAGGACACGACATTATTGATTTTATCTGGCGGGGAAGAATCAATGAAGATGAAACGATCTGGTTTGATTTTCATCTGAAAACCGATCATTACGGTGCCGGAACTGCGGACAATAATGAAGATGAAGAAAATGAGGATATTTCCGACTGGCATTCCAGATCCGTATGGAATAATTATCAGTCCTGCACCATGTCTTCCATGTACTGGGGCGAAGAAGGCGGCATCAGAATAGATGAGCCGGACAAAAAACTGAATCTTCATACCGCTATCGAAAACGAATTATCCAGCACTGATCTTCCATCCGATTATTATTTTGAGGAAGAAGACCTTGCCTTCGGCCTTTATTTGCTGGGACACGACAATTGCGCCGGTCACACCATCAAGTTCATCAAAACAGATCATCCTCAACAGTATGATATTGAATGGAAAGGAAAAATTGCGTTGAGCTATTCGGGAGACTATGAATTCTCCCATGATTTCAACGCATTGATCCGGAGTGTGGAGTTTGACGGGTTTCATTACCCGAAAGAATGGTCATTAGAAAGAGCAACAGAAGTTTTCAGAGCCAAACTGGATGGTTTTGAAGATTACGAATTCATAGACCTCAATCCCAAAAGCAATAAAAGGGAATATAAATTATGCCCGATACAACAATTATAAAAAATATATCATTAAAATCTCAAAACATTATCATTATGAGCAAGTATTCAATTGAAGCATTCATCAACGAGACCAAGGAAAATCCGCAACAGAGGGATTATTTTGAACTGGAAACAAAGCATCTTCTGGAAATTAATCTGAATAATCAGGCGGTATGGACGAAAAGAGGAAGTATGGTGAGCTATGTGGGAAATATTAATTTTGAAAGACAGGGAATGCTTTCCGGAGGAATCGGAAATCTTCTGAAAAAAGCTATCAGCGGAGAAGGCGCCAAGCTGATGAAAGCTGAAGGTACAGGAAAATTATATGTAGCCGATTCAGGAAAAAAGGTTCGTATTCTTTATCTGAACAATGAATCGGTATGTGTGAACGGAAATGATGTTCTGGCTCATGAGCAAAGTGTAAAAAGCGATATTACCATGCTTAAAAGTGTAGCAGGAATGCTTGCCGGCGGGCTTTTCCAGGTGAAGCTTTCAGGAACGGGTCATATTGCGATTACTACTCACGGAGATCCTTTGACGCTGCTGGTAACTCCTGATACTCCTGTATTCACGGATCCTAATGCCACAGTAGCATGGTCCGGGAACCTAAGCCCTGAGCTGAAGACCAATGTTTCTTTCAAAAGCCTGATCGGAAGAGGCAGTGGTGAAGAGTTTCAGATGAAATTCTCAGGACATGGATGGGTACTGATCCAGCCCTATGAAGAAGTATATTACATGGAAAAGTAAAATTTTATTTATACAAAAAAGGCTGGTTCAATAATGAAGCAGCCTTTTTTCGGTGTTTGAATTTAAAAAATTAATTAAACATAGCTTTTGAGCTAAAATAATTCTAAATTTATTTAAATATTGTTATTTTAAATATCTTTGAGAATATAATTATTAAAGAATGGACACCACCCGCAGAAATTTCATTAAAACCGCCGCTTTGGCAAGCTTTGGCGCCCTTGTTTTACCCAATTCCCTATTTGCTTATTCCAATGAATTCAAATCCGATAAAAAAGTCCGTGTCGGCTTTATTGGTGTAGGCCTCCGTGGGCAGGAACATGTAAAATTGCTGGCCAAACGCAGTGATGTGGAAATTGTGGCGTTTGCTGATCCGGAACCCAAAATGCTTGCAGCTTCCCAGAAAATATTAAAAGACAATAATAAACCTGCTGCCCGGGAGTTTTCCAACGGAGAATATGATTACCGGAACCTGCTGAAACTAAAAACAATAGATGCGGTGGTTATTGCCACTCCCTGGGAATGGCATCTTCCTCAGGGTGTAGAAGCAATGCGTGCGAAAAAGATTGTAGGAATGGAAGTTTCCGGAGCCATCAGGCTTCAGGACTGCTGGGAATTTGTAAAGGTATATGAAGAGACCAAAGTTCCTATTTTCATGATGGAAAATGTATGCTACCGGAGAGATGTCATGGCCATTCTGAATATGGTCCGCAAGGGAATGTTCGGGGAACTGGTACATGGCAGAGGCGGCTATCAGCATGACCTGAGGGGGGTACTTTTCAATGACGGCGTAACTCCTTATAATTCCGGGGCTGAATTCGGAGAAAAAGGCTTCAGTGAAGCCAAATGGAGAACAGAGCATTATGTGAAACGTAACGGAGAGCTTTATCCTACTCACGGGCTGGGACCTCTTGCCATGATGATGGATATCAACCGTGGAAACCGCCTGACCAGGCTTTCTTCTTTCTCCTCAAAATCTGTAGGACTGCATCAATATATTACCGAACATGCTAAAGGAGGTGAAAATCATCCGAATGCCAAAGTAAAATTCAATCAGGGAGATATTGTGACGACGCAGATTGCCTGTGCTAACGGAGAAACCATTCTTTTAACACACGACACAAGCTTACAGAGACCTTATGACCTTGGATTCCGTGTACAGGGAACCGAAGGCTTATGGCAGGATTTCGGATGGGGAGATTTCAACCAGGGACATATTTATTTTGAAAAAACAATGAACCACAGCCATCGCTGGGAAAACACGGAAAAATGGATGAAAGAATTTGATCATCCGATGTGGAAAAGATTTGAAAGTGCCGCCACAGGTGCAGGCCACGGCGGAATGGATTTCTTTGTAATGAATACTTTTATTGAATGTATCAAAAGGAATATAGAATTTCCTATGGATGTATACGACCTTGCTTTATGGTACTCGATTACCCCGCTGAGTGAGGAATCTATAGCCAAAGGAGGTCAGGTAGTTGACATCCCTGATTTCACCAACGGTAAATGGAAAACCCGTCAACCTGTATTCGGAATGACTGATGAGTTCTAAGAAGGCATTACTTATTCTGGCAGGAGGATTAGGCAGCCGCTATAAAGGCCTGAAACAGGTAGATGGAATTCTGGACAACGGATCCCCGATTTTGGAGTATTCCGTTTATGACGCTCTGGAAGCGGGATTTCAAAAAGTGGTCATTATTGTCAACAAAATGATCCCTCAAAGCTATATCGACTGGCTTAACTCCATTGCTGAAGCAAGGGGATTTGAACTGCATTGGGTATATCAGGAAATCAACAGTATTCCGTTGCAGGGATTTGATTACCCTCCCCGTGAAAAACCATGGGGAACCGCTCACGCTGTTCTCTGTGCAAAATATGCGTTACAGGAACCGTTTGTAATGATCAATGCGGATGATTTTTACGGAAAAGAAGCGTATCAGCTGGCTGCCCATGAGATTGACCAGCATCATATTTCAGAGTCGCAGTTGGGTATGATCGCCTATCCTGTCGGGATTACGCTGAGCAGTTACGGAACAGTGGCAAGGGGAATATGCACTTTAGATTCTGAAAACTACCTGATTAAAGTAGATGAGCAGACTTCCATTCAAAAAATAAATGATGCTGTTATTTATACGGAAAATGGAAAGAATGTTCCTATATCCCCTGATACCCTGGTATCCATGAACTTTTTTATTTTCCATCCGCATATTTTATGCTTCCTGGAAGCTTATTTTTATGACTTTGTAGAGTCCGAGCCTTCCCCTAAGCAGGAATTCTATATCCCTTTTGCAGTGCAGAGAATGATTGATGAAGGAAAAGTGAGCGTATGGGTGAAAGCATCCGATTCACCTTGGATGGGAGTCACCTATGCCGATGATAAAAAGAATATTAAGGATTTCCTGATCTCGGAGATTCAAAAAAACAGATACCCGGAAGATCTATGGAAATAAAAGATATTATCGCCCAGTTTATCGGGACAAACCTTTACACCCTGTCTCCTATTTCGGACGGATTGATCAATACGACCTACCTTCTGGAAGATAAAACCCGGGATGAAAAATTGATCCTGCAAAAGATTAATGACCGTGTTTTCCAACAACCGGAAAAGATCATCCATAATCATTTACTCATTAATGAACTGCTCAGGTCCAATCATTATCATCTTCAGATTATAGAGCCTATCCGCTCCCTTACCGGTGAACTTCTGGTAAAAGATTCTGATGGTGAACCATGGCGCATGCTGAGTTTTGTAGAAAACAGTCTTACTTTTATTACGGTTCCTTCTCTACAGACGGCTTTTGAAGCCGCTAAAGCCTTCAGTTATTTCCTCACTACCATCAATACTGAAAAGCTGCCGGCTATAGAGGACACGATCCCTGATTTCCTTAATTTTGAAAAAAGAATTGCGGATTATAAAACTGCCCTGAAAAATGCAGTTCCTTATTTAAAAGAAAAAGCAAAAACTGAAATAGAAATCACGAATCAGTTTCTTTCCTTGCCAGACCAATGGATCGCTATGGAAAAAAACAATAAAATTCCCAAAAGAATCATTCATGCCGATGTAAAAATCAGCAATATCCTGTTTGATCAGGATCATAAAGCACTCGCTGTCATTGATCTGGACACCACAATGATTTCTACCGTTTTATATGATTTTGGAACGATGATCCAGTCCTACACCAATACAACCGGTGAAGATGACGGAAACGCTGAAAACAATTTCAACCCTGAGATGTATGAGGTGGTAAAAGAAGGCTTTTTATTTTATCTGAAAGACAAACTCACTTCGGAAGAATATGATCATCTTGATTATGCTGCCCAGGTCGCCATTTATATCCAGGAACTTCGTTTTTTAACAGATTACCTGAACGGAAGTATTTATTATTCTACGAAATATGCTGAACATAACCTGGACAGGACGAGGAATCAACTGGAATTATTCAAAGGATTGAGGGCGTATTTAGGGGTTTTATAACCCACAAAAGTTCTTGATATCTTAGCTGCTTTTAAGTTTAATGCATTACGTTCAGAAATTCACAAAATTCTTAAAAATCTACGATTTTTATTGGGCAATGAAAATCTGCGTAATCCGCACAATCCGCGTGAGAAAAAATACCCACAAACATCTGTGTTATCTGAGAAATCTGTGGGAAATTATTTTAAGCCACAAAAGCTTTTGACACTTGAATAACTTTAAGTTAAATGCGTTGCGTAATAGAAGTTCACTAAAGTTCTTAAAAATCTACGATTTTTATGGGACATCAATGAAAGATCTGCGGAAAAATAAATAAGCAATTTATAGGACATCATCAATCCAGAAACTCCATAATTTTTTTCCATCCCTCCAGTTTTTTTTCAAATGGAATGGTATATGCCGGACTTGTTGACGGCAGTAAAAACACAGGCAAGCTATTATTTTCTCCTAATAGCTTCATCAGATTTTTATAGGATTTGCCGCCGTTACAAAAAATAGCTTTGATATGCGGATGCTCTTCCAGCAGTTCCGCAATCTGATTGGCCTCTTCATTCCTGATCTCAGAATCCAGACTTCCTTTTCTTTCACAGGAGTCGATGACGTCCCAAAGGGCGATGTGCTTTTTTTGGATCGTTTCAATTCTTCGAGGGTAATCTTCAGTAAATTCTTCATTCACCAATTCAAAGATAATTCTCCAGAATTTGTTCTGAGGATGGGCATAGTATTGCTGTTTCTCCAACGATTTTCCGCCGGGAATGGATCCCAGAATCAAAATTTCTGATTGTTCATCAATAATCGGGGGAAAAGAAGAAATACGGTTCTGCATGATTAGGATATATAATTTTTGAATAAAGCCTTCAGAATATTTACATTAAAAAAGCGGGCCAAAGCCCGCTCGTATTACGATTTCTTAAAGTGTTTCTTTCAGCCAGTCGAAAAACTCCCGCTGCCATACCAGTCCGTTCTGCGGATGAAGTACCCAGTGGTTTTCGTTCGGGAAATAAACCAGTTTAGATTTCAGGCCTTTTAATTTGGCAGCCTGGAAAGCTTCCTGCCCCTGTTCGTAAGGAACCCGGAAATCAATTCCTCCCTGAACGATCATGATTGGCTTGTTCCATTTATCAACGAAATTGCTAGGGTTAAAATCCGTATATGCTTTTGGTTGCGGCTTTTCCCACGGTGAACCGATATCCCAGTTGGCAAACCAAAGTTCTTCCGTAGTAAGATACCATGATTTCATATCAAACAATCCGTCATGGGCAATGAATGTTTTGAATCTGTTTTCGTGGATTCCTGCCAGCATAAATACACTGTATCCTCCGTAGCTTGCTCCTACTGCCGCTACTCTTTCACCATCTACATAAGGTTGTGTTTTTGCAAAATCCGTAGCTGCAAGATAGTCTCTCATCGGCTGTCCGCCCCAGTCTCTGGAGATTTCTTCATTCCATTTTGTTCCCCATCCCGGCATTCCTCTTCTGTTTGGCGCTACCACGATATAACCGTTTGCCGTCATCAGAGAGAAATTCCATCTTACACTGAAGTATTGGGTAAGGGCAGATTGTGGTCCTCCCTGGCAGTATACCAGCGTAGGATATTTTTTATTCGGATCAAAGTTTGGCGGATAATGGAACCAAACGCCCATTTCTTTGCCATCCGAAGTTTTTACCATTTTAAGCTCAGATTTCCCCTGAGTCAGTTTGGCATAGGTTTCTTTATTGGCTTCGGTAACCTGATTCATTTCTCCGTTCTTAAGGTTGACAGAGAAAATTTCCGTAGCATGGTTCACATCTGTTCTTCCTACTAAAAGGGAAGTTTTATTATCCGTAAAGATTTCGTTGACGTCAAAATCACCTTTGGTGATCTGCTGAACTTTTGCCGACTTTGAATCCAGTGAGAACAGTTGTTTTGTTCCTCTGAATGCTGCCGTGAAATAGATCGTTTTAGAATCTGCTCCCCAAAGCACATCTCCGGAAACGCTTTCGTCCCAGCCTGCAGTAAGATTGGTTGTTTTTCCGGACTTCCAGTCCATGATTTTCACATCATTTTTATCCGCCTCGTAACCGTCTCTGGCCATACTCTGCCAGATCAGTGATTTTCCGTCCGGGCTGAATTTAGGATTAACGTCATATCCTTTGTTGGATTCCGTTAAATTTTTAGTGGTTCCGGAAGCCATATCATAGGCAAAAATATCGGTATTGGTACTTGTTGCATATTCTTTACCGCTCTTCGGTTTGGTTACATATAAAAGCTGTGCAGAATCCGGACTCCAGATAAAATCTTCAGCCCCTCCGAAAGGTCTCTGTGGAGAATCCCAGGTTTTTCCTTCCAGCAGATCCTTAGCCGCTTCCACCTTATCTGATGCACTGACTACAAAAACATGGTTATATTTCCCTTCATTGAAGTAATCCCAGTGTCTGTGATTCAGGTCCGTATATACCTGAGCGGTGGTTTTGGGAGTGTCGCTGTATTTATCTTTCCCCATTAATTTTTCCACCAGAACCTGCTTGCTGAAAGCAATTTTTTTCCCATCCGGGGAAATCACGATGTTATCCGCATCACCAATGGTATAGAATTCTGTCCAGGTTTTTCCCGCATCTTTGGAAAGGTATACTTTATCACCTTCCTGTGCATAAATCCCGTTTTTATCCCACTGAATAAGTGCTTTTTTGCCGAAATCTATTTTGGAAGCCTGATGATTAAGAACGTTCAGGAAGTAGTTTTCGCTTTTTGTTTTTTCTGTTTTCAGATCTACCTGTCCCACTTTATAGATAAGAGAAGACTGATCCGGTGAAACGGCCTGTACTCCTACTTTTTTCAAAGTCCAGAGGATTTCAGGGGTCATAACTTGTTGTGCATTCATTAAGAGCGGAGCTGCCAGAGCCAGCAGACTGTACTTAAGTTTCATATGTTGATATTCATTTTTAGCGGATCATGAAATCGGGCTGACTTCATGTATTCCTTTATTACATTCAAAGATTGCCAAAGTTAATATTTAAAATAAAGATTAGCGAAATAATTAACATTAAAATTAGCGCTTCAGAAGAAATGAAGAGAGGAAAACCTATAAATGGTTATTTTATCAGTGGCCGGATGTTGGAAGAAGGAGGCTGGATGTTTCTAAAGTATATCTGGAAGGCTCCTAAAAACTAATCTTCCATCTCAAAGCTCACTCCAACAAAAAGTCCGTCAGTAATTCAACTGACGGACTTTACATATTATAGGTTCCATGCATTAATCTCCATCTGAGAACATCGAGTTCGCCAGTGAAGTAACAATTGATAATAAAATACTAAAGATAAAAGCCCACCAGAAGCCATCTACCACCATACTATCGATAAAATAGTCTGCAATCATAATGATCGCCGCGTTGATCACCAGGGCAAAGAACCCTAACGTAATAATGGTGAGAGGAAGCCCGAACAGACTCAGGATAGGTTTTACAAATATGTTTAAAACCCCAAGTACGATAGCAAAAATAATTGCTGTTGAAAATCCTTCAAAGTGTACTCCCGGTAACACTTTTGTTAAAAGATAGGCAACAATGGCTGTTACAAACAATCGGATAAGTAAGTTCATATTGTTATTTTTTAATGTTTATGGGGGTTAAGGAGCAAAAGCCATTCCATTCCGGCGAAGAAAATTTCTAAAAACCCTTGATTCACGAAAAAAATATTCTAATGCTTCTATTTTATTTTCATCATCGTAACCAGTGAAGTGGCTACATGGCTTTCTGAGTCAGAATCTTCACTCTGAACATAGATTTCGGTTCTCACCACAATGATCTTCCCGCCTCCTTTGATAACGTAAGATTTGGAAATCAATGAATCCCCGATTGCGGGACGCAGATAATTCACTTTCAGCTCCACCGTTACCACATAACAGTCTTCCGGATAATGGCTTACCGAAGCATATCCCGAAGAAACGTCTACCAGCGAAGCAATCATTGCTCCATTGAACATCCCAGCTTTCCGGGTCATCATTTCCATTTTGGGAATTTTAATGGAGACAAAACCGGTTTCCACTTCCAATAATTCTGCTTTATAAAATTTCAGGGTTTCTGAACGGTTGAAACTGTCTGTGATGAGTTTCTTTTTCTCTGGTGTCATTGATTTTAATTTGATGTAAAATTAAATAAAGATTAGCTTTGCAGTAAAGGAAATGCCATGAATTTCAAAAGAAGTATCACTCTATTAGGTTTTATGATCAGCTGTGTCTTTCAGGCTCAGACCCTCCATCTGTACGGAGGTGCCGATCAGAATCAGTATCTGGGATGCCTGGATTGCGATGATTTTGATAAAAATTCGGTATGGAATACCTTCGGAGATTACGGAAGCCCACTCAGCTCGAAATCTATCTGGAATTCCTATGGCAATTACGGCAGTTCGTCCAGTATTTTCTCTCCGTGGAGCAAATATGCCTCCTATCCTCCTGCCATTGTAGATCAGGACGGAAATTTTTACGGTTTTCTCAGCCTGAATACCTATAAAGCCGACAAATCTGATCTGGAGCTTGCAAAGATTCTATGCCAGTATCATGAGGATATAAAAAAAGATATTAAGGGTTGGTATAGCAGGCTGTTCCGGTAGTTTTTTTAAAATTTCCCGCAGATCACACAGATTGCTCTGATGTTTGTGGATAATATTACAATCTGTTGTGTATGTTTTGGTTAAAGGTTAATTATTTAGAGTTAAAACCTCTATTGAATGGCTTTTTTGTGATGGTTAAAAGTTTCCCACAGATCGCACAAATTGCACTGATGTTTGTGGATATTTTTCTCACGCAGATTTTGCGGATTTCGCAGATTTTTAAGAACTTTAGCGAGCTTTTATGCGCAATGCATTTAACTTAAAGGTTATTTACGTGTTGAAATTCTTTTGTGCCTGTTGTGGTTGAAAATATTTCCCGCAGATCACACAGATTGCGCTGATGTTTGTGGGTATTTTTCGCGAAATGATTTTACTGATGACACAGACTTTAATTCGCCCAATAAAAATCATAGATTTTTAAGAACTTTAGTGAACTTCTATGTAGAATGCATTAAACTCAAGGTTACTTAAGAGTTAAATTCTTTGTGGTTAAAAGAATCTCCCATGCATTAAACTTAAAGATTACTTACGTGTTGAAATTCTTTTGTGCCTGTTGTGGTTGAAAATATTTCCCGCAGATCACACAGATTGCGCTGATGTTTATGGATATTTTTTCTCGCGCAGATTGTGCGGATCGAGCAGATTTTAATTCGCCCAATAAAAATCGCAGATTTTTAAGAACTTTAGTGAGCTTTTATGCACAATGCATTTAACTTAAAGGTTATTTACGTGTTGAAATTCTTTTGTACCTGTTGTGGTTAAAATATTTCCCACAGATCGCACAGATTGCACTGATGTTTGTGGATATTTTCTCACGCAGATTGGGTAGATTACGCAGATTTTAATTCACCAATAAAAAATCGCAGATTTTTAAGAACTTTAGTGAGCTTCTATGCGCAATAGAGTAAACTAAAGGTTACTTACGTGTTGAAATTCTTTTGTGCCTGTTGGGGTTAAAAATATTTCCCGCAGATCGCACAAATTGCACTGATGTTTGTGGATATTTTTCTCACGCAGATTTTGCGGATTTCGCAGATTTTCAAGAACTTCAGTGAGCTTCTATGCGCAATAGAGTAAACTAAAGGTTACTTACGTGCTGAAATTCTTTTGTGCCTGTTGTGGTTAAAAATATTTCCCACAGATCGCACAGATTGCTCTAATGTTTGTGGAAATTTTCTCGAAATGATTTTACTGATGACGCAGATTTTGAAGATGAATCAGTTCAGGTGTACCTGAAAATCATCAGCTAAAGACAGAACGCCTTCTGTTATGGCTTCCGGATGGGTATTAAAGCCTTTCAGTTTTGACGTTTTTCCTTTGACGACCAGATCCATCAATTGCTTATCTGAAAGTTTCTTGCCGAAAATTTCAAAAGTAATTTTAAATCCGCAGTTTTTAAAATCGGAGCACCCGACTGCTGTTTTACCTTTGATCAGGTTATGTTCCTTACATTTCGGGCATTGGGTTTCTTCCCAGGACTGAAGTTCTTTTTTCTGGGCAGGTTCTCTTTTTTTCTTTTCCTTTACCTCTTCTTTCTCTTCTTCCTGCAGGGTGATGACTTTTCCTTTTCCGTAAACCACTTTTTCGGTTAGCTCACTCACCATCTGGATAAGCTCTTCCTTAAACTGATTGGCCTCATATTCCCCTTTTTCAATTTTACGGAGCTTGGATTCCCATTCTCCGGTAAGTTCCGGGCTCTTTAAAAGTTCATCTTCAATGGTATCGATCAGCTGAATCCCGGTTTGGGTGGCAATCAGGTTTTTCCTTTTCTTCTCGATGTATTTTCTTTTGAAAAGGGTTTCAATAATATTGGCGCGGGTAGAAGGTCTTCCGATCCCGTTATTTTTCAGGAGTTCGCGAAGTTCTTCATCTTCCACCTGCTTTCCGGCAGTTTCCATCGCTCTCAGCAATGTTGCTTCCGTATAAGGTTTCGGAGGGGTGGTTTTTCCCTGGTGGATCAGTGGATCATGAGGTCCGGTTTCTCCAACTACAAACTCAGGAATCGTCTGTTCTTCCTCCTTCTCTTTTTCTTTGTCTTTTTCTGTAGATTCTTCTTTAGGTTCTTTGGCATAAACGGCTCTCCATCCCGGTTCCAGAACCTGCCTTCCACTTGTTTTAAATGGAATTGTTCCTACTTTTCCCTCTACCAGGGTATTTGAAATTTTACATTCCGGATAGAAAACGGCTATAAAACGTTTGGCAACGAGATCATAGATCAGCTTTTCTTCCCTGCTCAGATTTTGGGAAGGAGGAACTTCCGTAGGAATAATGGCATGGTGATCGGTTACCTTGGTATCATCAAAAACCGCTTTTGATTTTGGAATAGGAGCTTCCAGCAATGGTGCAATAAGTTCCTGGTAAGGATACATTTTCTGAAGAATCCCTCCTATTTTCGGATAAAGGCTTTCGGATAGATAAGTGGTATCCACACGCGGATAGGTCACATGCTTTTTTTCATAAAGGCTCTGGATGTAATTCAGCGTATTTTCCGCTGAATAGCCATATTTTTTATTGGCTTCAACCTGTAGTGCCGTAAGGTCAAAAAGCCGTGGGTTCTTCTCTTTTCCTTCTTTAATTTCAAAAGAAACAATTTCAAAAGGGTTCTGCTTAAGATATTCCAGTCCTTTTTCAGCACGTTCCAGAGTCTTTAAACGGTCAATGGCGGCATTGAAAATAACGTCACGGTATTTTGTTTTCAGTTCCCAGTATTCCTCAGTGGTAAATGCATCAATTTCTTTCTGACGCTGTACCAGCATCGCCAGTGTAGGTGTCTGCACCCTTCCAATGGAAAGCACTGCCTTATTTCCGCCAAACTTCTTGGTAAAAAGTCTTGTTGCATTGATTCCCAGTAACCAGTCGCCTATTGCTCTTGCATTTCCGGCCAGATAAAGATTTTTATAGTCTTCTGCGGGTTTCAGGCTGGCAAAACCTTCTTTAATGGCTTCCTCCGTCAGTGAAGAGATCCATAAACGCTGAATCGGTTTGTTACATTTGGCCTTCTGTAAAACCCAACGCTGGATAAGTTCTCCTTCCTGCCCGGCATCCCCGCAGTTAATGACCTCATCACATTCTTCCACAAGTTTTTCAATCACTTTAAACTGGTTTTCAACGCCTTTATTCGGAATAAGCTTGATCCCGAAACTGCTTGGAATAATCGGCAGTAAAAATAAGTTCCAGGATTTATACTGGGGTCCGTAATCGTGAGGTTCCTTCAGCGTACAGAGATGCCCGAACGTCCATGTCACGCAATATCCGTTCCCCTCCATATAGCCCTGTTTGGGCGTAGTAGCCCCTAATACTTTGGCAATATCTCTGGCAACACTGGGTTTTTCGGCAATACATAATTTCATGAACTCGGGTTTAATGAAGGAGTGCAAAAATCGGGATTTTTTTTGACTTTCGCTAATTTAGTTTAGCATTGAAGATGAGCAGGTGATCACTGAATCCATAATATCTGTACCTGTCTAACGATCTAAATTCAGCAAATCCTATGAACAAAAAAGCCCTCTTAAAAAGAGAGCCTGATTAACCATATTAACGAAACCTGTTCATTATTTTTTCTGAAATTTTTCTCCATCGTCATGGGAACTTTTATTAGGAGAATTACCGTTGGCTGATCATAAATGTTTGTTTCCGGTAATTTTCAGTTCGTTCAGATCCAGCTGTGATTCGGCTTTCCTGATTTCATCATCACTGAAGAGCTTTTCGCGTTTCATTTTAAATAATTCTTTTCGCTGTAAAGCAAAAATATCGAGCATGATCCTGTGGTATTCTTTCATATCATTTTGCCGGTTGGTACACATTTCGAGGGAGCTTAAATGATTCTGATGCAGCCTGATATCATTTTCCAGAGCATTTTTCAGGTTTTCAACCAGACTGTTGCGGTTCATTTCGGATTCATATTCCTGATTAAGCCTGCTTACTGCCAACTGATCCAATCTCATCTGAATACCGGCCTGCTGTTCATGGGAAGGCAGAATGGCATCTATTTCCCCGATTTTTGTTAATTTAATAATCAAAGGTAACGTCAGCCCCTGAAACACCAGAGTGACAAAAATAACGATGAAAGTGATAAAGATGATCAGGTTTCTCATGGGAAACTGAGCCTGGTCATTCATCATGACGGGAATTGATAAAGCAGTTGCCAGAGATACAACCCCTCTCATTCCGGCCCAGCCGATGATTAAAGGATTTTTCCATCCCGGACTCGGATCCCGGCGGGCTTTTGCACTGAGCCATCTCGGAAGATGAGCTACGGGATAGATCCACAACAGCCGGGCAACGATCACAATTCCACTGATGATCAATCCGTACCTGATCCCCTCCGTTAAAGAAGTTTCGCCTAAACCGCGAATAATATCCGGCAGCTCAAGGCCTATCAGCACAAATACCAGGGCATTCATCACAAAGATCAGAGTATTCCATACGCCTGTCATATTGATCCTTGTGGTTCCTGTTTTAAAAATTTCATGGGCACGGAAAGACATAAACAGCCCTCCGCTTACCACTGCCATTACGCCTGAAAAATGAAAATGTTCCGCCGAAAGAAACAGAATATAGGGTGTAATTACAGTAATAGCAGCATCAATAGCAGGTGTGGTAGGTAAAAAACGGTGAATGGCATAAAAAATATGGGCTCCCACAATTCCCACAACAATTCCCATTCCTGCTACCAGAAAAAACTGCCCTGTAGCTTCCTGCATAGAAAAAGCTCCCGTCATGACTGCAGCCAGTGCAAATCTGAAAACAATCAGGGAAGAAGCATCGTTAATGAGGCTTTCCCCTTCCAGGATCGCGATGGTGCGTTTCGGTACTTTCAGGCCTTTTAATACGGTAGTGGCAGCAACGGCATCCGGCGGCGAAACAATTCCGCCCAACAAAAACCCCAATGCCAGTGTAAACCCGGGGATCAGCATCTGTGAAGTATAAGCCACCACCAGAGAGGTCAGAAAAACCAGTCCGAATGCCAGCAGACTGATGGGCCGTTTCCATTTCCAGAAATCATTCCAGGAAGTATACCAGGCGGCTTCATATAGCAGCGGAGGCAGAAAGATTAAGAATATAATATCCGGATCCAGCTGTAAAACCGGTACTCCCGGCACCATACTGATTCCTAACCCTGCCAGTACCAGAAAAATAGGATACGCAATCCTGATTCTTTGTGCCAGCATGACCAGCATCATGACTATTAAAAGAAGTCCCAGTATTAAAAGTAGTTTTTCGTGCATTGTTTTAGAGATTGGATTAAAAGTTGATCGGTTTTAAATATAAATAAAACACTCATGATTACAATGCTAAATTACAACAGGAAGAAATCCTGCGCATTGAGCTAGGTTAATAAATTAATCGGAATCCGGAACAAGATTTTTTTTGAGTCCGCCTAATTGGATGATGGAGATCGGAATTTTGACCGTTATCAATGTATGGTAACGGTCAAAACATTTTTTTGCAGACGCAAAATCCAATTTTAGATACTGTTATGTCAGGAGGCAAAGAAAGGAATTAACTCCGTTGATTCGATGGAGCAGACGTTTTATCCTTATGCTTAGTTAGCAACGAACTTGCAGGGTTTTGCTTACTTTGATAAAACAGACGAATCACTTTTACTTTGCGTTTATTTTTTCTCAAAATAAATTACTCTAAAGTTTTCCCAGCCAAAAACTCACCTTGTCTCTTGTGGAAGATGAATAACCGGAAAGCTAAGAATCCTGAACTGATTATTTATAATGCAAACTAAAGGCTCTATTTCAATTTTGGTGATTCGATGAAGCGGATGGATAACCAAAAGCTTAAAATCTTTTTATTTTAAATAAAAAAAAGATCCGGCACAGGCTGAATCTTTTTCCGTCTAACGGTACAATTGAATGAGGGATTAAGGCATCGGTAATGCCACAATATCAAATACCGTATCGGCATAGGAATTATCGCCAAAAACGGCTCTTATTCCTAAGGCATCCTGAGCAAAAACAAGTGGATTAAGATTTACGGTATAGCTCCCGGGCTGTAAAACAAGCGATCTTGTTCCGTTTACCTGGTAACCGCTGTTGGTGTAAGCCCCGGTATTGCTGTTGACAATGGACATTCCTGATCTTACAATTAAATAATTGGTATACCCGGGACCTGTTAAAAAAACATTGGCAGCAAGGAGCTTGGAGCTTCCCCCGCTGAGGCCGGCTCCATCTGCCAGTGTTACACTGGTAACCGGTACAGAAAAGGTAAACATCACCAGTGCAGGTCTTTTAAGGGTAAAGGTTCTGGTGAGCAAAACAGCTGTTCCGTTGGACGAACTGCTCGAGGTAAGAACCAATGAATTTCCGGTATTGGCACTTCCCGAAGCGGCTCCGGATCCTATCACCGGATACTGGTGGAACATTCTTACCCATTCGCCACCGGTTCCTCTGGAAGCATCAAAATGATAATAGCCTTTTTCCAGAAGATTTATGGTTTTAGGAGTGGTCTGATCAGAAGCTAAAGGCTGCGTAACGTATACAATGGTTCCATCCTGGGAAGCGGTGTACAGCTGATCTTTACTTTTCAGCTGGTCTCCTGTGATCCGGGGAGCAATAACACCATCTATCCTTGAAGGATCATCTGCCATTCCCGACACATCCAGGGTAGCTTTCGGTACAGTATTGTTGATTCCTACCTGACTGTATATTTTTTCTCCGCACAGTAGTGCAAGGCAGGTAAGAAACCCATTCAGAAACTTGGTTGCTTTGTTCATAACTTAGTTATATATAGATTTTCATCTGTATTCTTCTTTCAGCAAAGCTATGGACAAAAGCAGCGGGATGAGGTATTGAAATCATCGGAAATATTATTCCGTTTATGCCGGAATCATCCTTTGAAATCATGTTAATTCAGGAAACATTTTCTTCCACTTGGTGACGGTATTCCGGCTCAGTTTAAATTCTTTGGCCAGTGCGGTATTCGTGAGTTTTTTCTTTCTCTGGCAGCTGAGGATTTCCCGGATGACCTCGGGAGTATAGGATTTGAATTTCTGGTTATCCTTCTGATATCCGAACAGAATATGATTGAGGCTAAGAACGTCCAGTGGAGTAAGCTTTTCTTTCCTAAAAATCGTTCTGCACTGTTTTTCTTTTTCCGGATATTTCATGGCAACAAGGTCTTTATAAATCTTTTTATAGTTGGGGGTAATCTCTTTCATAGGTTTCTTCTAAAGGACTGTATTTATCGATCCACCGGTATAAGGTGGTTTTGGGAATTCTGTATTCGCTGATGATCTCCGGTTTTGTTTTTTTACCTGTCGCAAGAAGCTCAAGGATAAAATCAATAATCTCCTGAGTGTATATGTTTTTCCTGAACTGTGATGATTCCTGAAGGCTGTTATTTTTTCCGGTTTCGACGGCCTTACACGGTGCGTACAGGATCATATGCTGGGTATAAATCCTGAAAAAATCGTAAGCAAGCGCTTTCGACCAGATCAGCAGGGTATCCGTTGCCAGGTGAGGCTGCCTGAACATTTTATGGATCTCCTCTTCTGAACAGCCAAAGAAGCCCCTGATATGTTCCATAGAAATACCATCCTCCTCTACTTTCTGCTCTATGTAGCTTCCTATATGGATCGTTTTAAAATTCATTCTTATTATTCTTTATTTTTCAGGACTGGTGGTGGTTTCCCTGAACTTTTTAGGAGTCAGTCCCGTATATTTCTTCATAAATCCTGAAAAATATCCGTAATTATGGAATCCAAAATCGAAGGCAATATCTTTCAGGGGTTCTTCAGTCATTTCCAGTTTGCATTTTATTTTTTCGGCGATATGCTTCTGGATGATCTCTGTTGCCGTATATTCAAAATATTTTTTACAGAGAATATTCAGGTAGTTGGCATTCACTCCCAGCTGATCGGCATAATATTTCTTGGATCTCTGCGGCCTGTAGTCTTTATTCAGTAAGGTCATAAAATCAAAAAGAACGGGGTGACTTTCATAAATATCAAGATATTCTGCATTTTTCCGGGCTTCCCGGGAAATATTCCGGGTAATGATTTTCATTTTGGAGTAAATAATCTCATTCATCACCGGTGACGGGTTTTTCAGTTCATCACCGATATCCTTAAATTCATGCACAAACGTCCTGAAATCTTCCCGACTCATCTCTATCACTGGTTTTTTCCGGTATACCAGAGCGGGAAACTGCATAAAGCCTTCCAGGCGTTCAAAGAGTTTTCCACTGATGAACAGCTGATAAATGTCTGCTTCCGAACTATATTCCCAAAAATGGCTCTGTCCCGGAAATACCATATGAAGCTGTCTCTCATGCACCGGATATTCCTTTCCTTCAATAATATGTCTGCCTGTTGCTTTTTCAAAAAGAATCAGGGAAAAGAAATCATGTCTTATCGGGGAATACAACGGGCACAATCCTTTCATTTGATGGTAAATGATGTCGTGATTTATACTGAGCCTTTTCTGGATCTCAGTGATCCGCTGTACGGGAATATTTTTATCGTTCATACTTCAGCCTGGTTTGATGTGACAACTGTTTTCTTAGCATACCATTTCTTACTCTGCCGGTTGACAGTGGTCGTGTTCTCAGTGCATGAATTATAGGCTAGTTTTTAGTATGGTCAGAGATCTTCAGCGATAACAGGTAACGTCCTGTTTTTATGCTGATCCTGAAATTCCTTGGGAGTTATTCCCGTATACCTTTTAAAAAACGCATAAAAACTGTTTATCGTATTAAAGTTCATCAAAATTGAGAGTTCTTTAATTGATATTCCGGAAACAATAAGATATTGTTTTATTTCAGACAGCAGCTCATTGCTGATAATTCCGGTGGCTGTCCTGCCGAGATGCTTTACGCACAATACGTTCAGATAATTGGGTGTAACAGCCAGCCTGTCTGCATAAAACCCAATGGTACGGTGTTCCCTGTAATGCTCAAATACCAAAGTGATAAACCGTGATAAAAGGCAGGCTGAATCCATTCTTTTTTCGTAATGCATTCTGTAAACTTCCTTGCTCAGCATCAGCATGATCACCTTGAGCCTGAATTCTGCGGTTAACCCACTTTCTTTTCTTTCTGAAAGTTCATCGTGAATGTTTGAAAATTCATACCGGAATTTTTCAAAGCTCTCTTCAGACAGGCTGATTCTGCCTATTTTCATATAATGGGAAAAGGGATATTTCAGATAACTTCCAAAGGTTTCAAATAAGGAATCCGGAATAGAAATCCTGCTGATGTTTATTTCTTTTTCCGGATCGGGATCCCAATGATTCTGCTGCTCCGGGAAAACAAAGTGCAGCTCACGGTCCTCAATTTCTCTTGTAATACCGTCAGTAATCTGTATTCCTGAACCTTTTTCCACCAGAAACAGGGAAAATTCATGGATATCCCCTGAAATACCTTCCGGACTTTCGCTGGTGATCTTTCTGGAGGAAATCTGTTTTTCCCGGTCATTATGAATCCGGAGATCCAGGGCTGTATGGGGTGGAGTTGTTCTCATTGATCCGGAATTTTCATTAATTTAATCAATCAAATATTTTATTTAAAATAGTTTAACATTTATCGTTTAGTACAATACTATTCTCAAATATATCTGGAAACAAAATTATTTTTTTCATTACAGAAAAAACATCATTTATGATCAAAAAAGTTATTCCATTTATGGCTTTTTTTCTGTCATGATAAGTAGACTTATCTGAGTTTACTTATGTTTTTCTGATCTTATCCAAAAGGCGGATCAGCATTTCTGTTTCTTCATCGGTGAGATTACGGTAAACGGCATCTACTCCCGGAAGCGCATCAGAAACTTCTTTGTACAATTCTTCGCCTTTATGGGTGAGCGTTACATCTATCAGACGTTTATCATCCGGATTCACTCTTTTTTCTACAAGATCTTTAACGATCAGACGGTCTACCAATCTGGAAACCCCGGCATTTTTTTCCAGCATCTTTTTTAAAATATCTGAAGTAGACAAAGGTGTTCCTGCATCAGACAGAACAGACAGAACATTATATTGTTGCGAGGTAAGCCCGTACCCGGAAAAAAATTCCTGGGACTGCTCATAAACACTGTTGTAGGTTTCTACCATCCGGATGCCGAGTTTCCGGCGGAGCGGTATTTCGTGAAGATCTTTTTTCATTTTATTTATTTAATTACTGTATCAGATAGCCACCGTCTACAGGAAGATAAGCCCCTGTGCAGAAACTTGCATCATCGGAAGCCAGGAACAGCACTGCTTTGGCAATTTCTTCCGGTCTGCCTAGTCTTTTCATGGCATGCCTGGACTCCATATAGGATCTGTATTCTGAACTTTGGGCAGCGTTATCCATCAGCAATGGGGTTTCTATATATCCGGGGCCAATAGCATTAACGCGGATATTGCTGGTTCCGTTTTCCAGGGCAGCCACTTTGGTAAGTCCTACCAGTCCGTGTTTTGATGAAGCATAGGAGCCAATTCCGACTTCCGCTACCTGACTCATAATAGAGCCCATATTGACGACCGCACCTCCGGTCTCCTGTTTTCTCATCTGGGCGATCTGGTATTTCATGCCGTAAAACACTCCGCTCAGGTTAATATTAATCACCTTTTGCCACTCTTCTACCGATTTTTCATGAATGGGTGACGCGTCTACGATTCCGGCATTGTTGACTGCCACATCCAAACTTCCGAAGATTTTCACGGTTTCAGAAACGGCATGTTCCACTTCTTCAGGTTTTGATACATCACAGGCAATAAACCGGGCATCTGTGCCTTCCTTGAGAATTTCATCCAGGGTTTCTTTATTTTCCTTAAGATCTGCAATCACCACTTTAGCTCCTTCCCTTGCCATAAGAATGGCTGCAGCTTTACCGATTCCGGAATTTCCTCCTGTAATAAAAGCGACTTTGTTTTCAAAACGTTTCATAATAATGGGTTTTAAAATTAATAAAATTTATTTTTCAAATTTAATGACTAATCATTAATGTCTAGTCATAAATATTGTTAAAGTTTAGTTCGACTTAATTTGCTGAATATGAATAAAAATTAAACAATATATAAATATTTAAAAATCAAATAATTAAACAGAGAGGAAGAAAAAAAACACTAAAAGCCTACTTTTTTAGTGGACTAATAAAAATTTATGTTTTATATTTGCAACAGAATTTAGGAAAACAGAAAAAAATGAGCCCGGATTTTAAAAATAATTCAATGAAGAAACATAACATTACAATGATGATGATGGATACCTGTATGCCTATGCATCAACAACTCCGTGGCTGACCTTACTTTTTATAGACATATTTTTAAGGCTTTACCACGTGTAAGGCTTTTTTTATTTCAACAACCAACACCCTAAAAAAATATAAAATGAATAATTCTACAAACAAATGGCTGATTCCGCTGGCTTTCACCAATATCTATGTGATATGGGGAATTACATTTCTGGCAATATCATTCGGTTTAAAAGGTTTTCCCCCGTTCATTCTTTCGGGATTAAGATTTCTGGTAGCAGGAGTTCTGATGATGGGGTATCTTCTTTCTAAGGGAGAAAAGGCCAATTCACTGGTGAACTGGAAAAAGAATGCTATTACAGGAATTCTGATTCTTACGGGAGGCACGGGACTTGTCGCCTGGGGTGAGCAGTACATCACCGCTTCGGAAGCGGCCATCTCAATCGCTACCGGACCGTTTTGGTTTATAGCCATTGACCGCAAAAACTGGAAGTATTATTTTTCCGATAAGTTTATTCCGATCGGGCTTATCATTGGATTTACAGGTTTAATATTATTTCTCAGAGGAAGCGTTAGTTCCAATGCCACTCATATTGTAGCAGACGGGCAGCTTCGGATTACAGCGTTTGTAGTATTAGGACTGAGTTCGGTAGCCTGGGTACTGGGTTCTCTTTATTCCAAGAAGAATCCGGCTTCCCACTCTACTTTTATGAATATAGCCCAACAGCTTATTGTAGCAGGATTAGCCTCTTTTCTGATTGCATTTTTACGAAAAGAATGGGTAGGTTTTACGGTTTCTGCTGTTCCGTTTTCGGCATGGCTGGGAGTGCTGTTTTTGATTTTCTTCGGATCGATAGTCGCTTATTTGTCGTACATTTGGCTGCTGTCTGTGAAACCTGCTGCTCTGGTAAGTACCCATACCTACATCAATCCTATTGTGACGGTGATTGCCGGTTGGATTGTGGCGAATCAAAGCATTAACGGGGGCCAGCTGTATGGTTTAGTCATTATATTATTGGGAGTACTTCTTACGAATGTCACCAAATATTTCAAACTTTCAAAACGGTCAAAGGTTAAATTAAGAAAGGTAAAAAGGTTTTTAAACAGAACAGGCAAAGGCTATCAGCCTATTTAAACAGTATAAAACATCAGAATGATAGAAATCAGAAATATATCCAAAACATTTCATCAGAAAAAACAGTCCTTTAAAGCACTGGACCAGGTAAGTCTTACGATAGAAAAAGGCGATATTGTAGGTATCATCGGATTTTCGGGAGCCGGTAAAAGTACGCTGATCCGTACGGTGAACCTATTGGAAAGACCGGACGAAGGTGAAGTGATCATCAACGGAAAGGATTTTACCCGGTTAAATTCAAAACAGCTGGCGGAGGAACGTAAAAAAATAGGAATGATCTTTCAGCATTTCAACCTGTTATCCTCGAGAACGGTTTTTGATAATATTGCACTCCCACTGGAACTGGATCATACTCCCAAAAACAAGATCCATCAGAAAGTAAACGAACTGCTGAAAGTAGTAGGTCTTGAAGATAAAGCCCATGACTATCCCAGAAGCCTTTCGGGCGGTCAGAAACAGAGGGTAGCTATTGCAAGGGCACTCGCCAACGATCCTCACCTGTTATTATGTGATGAGGCTACCAGCGCGCTGGATCCTGCCACTACACAATCTATTTTACAGCTGCTGAGAGATATCAATCAAAGGCTGGGAATCACGATTCTTTTAATTACCCACGAAATGGAAGTGATTAAAGCAGTCTGCAATCATGTGGCCGTCATCGACAAAGGAAAATTATTAGCCAAAGGAACTTTAAGCGAGATCATATCGGATAAAGAAAATCCGGTGATCCGACAATTCATCAATTCAGATATTATGACCATCCCTCAGGAAATTAATCAGAAACTACAGAAAGAGCCACAGGATGGTTTATTTCCTCTGATTGAAATCGAACTTAACGAAAACATCGGCGTTGAAGAACTTCTTTCAACGTTATATACCCAATATAAAGTCCCTTACAGGCTTCTGAAAGCTGATGTGGAATACCTCGGGAATTCCAGTTTTGGAAAACTGCTGCTTCAGCTTCAGGGCGGAACGGAGGAAAACCAGCAGGCGATCTACTATTTCAATCAGAATAAAATTCAAAATACAGTAAAAGGATATGCTTAGTGATACGGTAATTGCCCTGTTGGCAAAGGGAACCTGGGAAACGGTTTATATGACATTTGTTTCGGGATTTTTCGGATTTGTTCTTGGACTTCCGGTTGGGATCATGTTGTTTTTAACACGGAAAGGGCAGCTTCTTGAGAATACCTTTTACTACCGGACGCTGTCTGTTATCGTCAATATTTTCCGGGCCATTCCTTTCATTATTCTGATTGTCTGGATGATACCTTTTACGAGAATCCTGGCGGGAACTTCCATTGGAGTGAATGCGGCATTGGTTCCGTTAAGTGTAGGCGCTGCCCCGTTTATTGCAAGACTGGTAGAAAACAGCCTGCTTGAGGTTCCTCATGGTTTGATAGAGACGGCCAGAGCTTTGGGCGCTTCACCTTTTCAGATCATCAGAAAGGTTCTTCTGCCGGAAGCCCTTCCTTCATTAATCAATAATGCAACGATCACCCTGATTACCCTGGTCGGCTATTCTGCCATGGGTGGTGCTGTCGGAGCCGGTGGTTTAGGTCAGGTTGGCTATCAGTACGGCTATATAGGATATGATATTGTGATCATGAATACTGTTCTTATCCTGCTGGTTCTTCTGGTGTTCATCATCCAGTTTGCGGGGGACAGACTGTCCAAAAGATTTGACCACCGATAAAGGATATCTTATCATCAGCGAAAATTTTCACCTTTTTACTTAATACAATAAGACAAGACAATGAAAAAAATAAAGATTTTAGGGGTGCTGGCTGCCGGAATACTGCTGTTCAGTGCCTGTTCAGGAAGGAAAGATGATCCGAATTTTATCCGGGTTGGAATTACCTACGGTCCGGAGCAGGAAATTGCCGAAGTAGCCAAAAAAGTTGCTAAAGAGAAATATAATCTGGAGGTAGAACTGATTCCTTTCAATGACTATGTTGTCCCGAATGAAGCTTTAACGAATGGTGATATTGATGTCAATGCTTTTCAGCACATCCCCTACCTCACGGAGCAATCGAAACAGAGAGGTTACAATCTGGCTCCTGTAGGAAATACATTTGTTTACCCAATCGTCGCTTATTCCAAAAAAATTAAAAACATTGGCCAGCTGCAGGACGGGAGTACCATCGTTATTCCCAATGATCCCACCAACGGGGGACGTTCTTTGCTTTTACTGCAAAAAAACGGATTAGTGAAGTTGAAAGACGGCATCGGATTACTTCCAAAGGTGACTGATATTACAGCAAACCCGAAACAGCTTAAAATTATGGAAATTGAAGGGGCCCAGATTCCGAGAGTCCTGGATGACAGGGATGTGGTTGTGGGAATTATCAACAATAATTTTGCTGCCCAGGCCGGACTGGATTCTGAAAAACAAGGAATCCTGATTGAAGATAAAGATTCTCCCTATGTGAACGTAATTGTTGCGAGACAGGACAACAAAAACAGCCAGAAGGTAAAAAACTTTGTAAAAGCCTATGAATCTGATGAAGTGGAGAAGAAGGCCAAAGAGATTTTTAAAGGAGGTGCAGTAAAGGGATGGTAAATGAGTTGGAAGGTGAGAGGGTTTGAGAGTGAGAAAGTTGGAGGGTTGGAGGGCTTGAGCGTATAAGTGTTTAGAATTCACAATTTATTGGTGAAGCCAAATTGTCTTTTTGGACGCTCAGTATCATCTTTCCTGTTCTTCATCTATCGGTCTATTATCTATCATCTTTTCGTCTGTTACCTTTTGTCTTTTATTTATCCATCTATCTCCACATCTCTCCTTCCAATAAAGATTTCCATTACGGTTAAACTGTCTGCTGATGTCCCGGCAGTTTTTTTGTATGTTAAAATTATTTTCTCAATTTGAGATAATAAAAAATTTTATCTATTTTTGCTTACAATCAAATAAAAAGGCATTATGTTAAAGAAAACCGCCATTGTAAGTTTATTCACCTTTATTTCTGTTTCTTATATGGCTCAGACCAATACTGCGTTACCCGTTTATTTAGATGAATCCAAACCTGTAGAACAGCGGGTTCAGGATGCACTTTCCAGAATGACCCTGGAAGAAAAAGTAGCTATGCTTCATGCCCAATCGAAATTCAGTTCCCCAGGTGTTCCCCGTTTGGGGATTCCGGAGTTCTGGACTACTGACGGACCTCACGGGGTACGTCCGGAAGTGATGTGGGATGAATGGGACCAGGCCGGATGGACGAATGACTCCATTATCGCCTACCCTGCCCTGACTGCTTTATCGGCTACATGGAACAAAAAAATGTCATGGAACTACGGTAAAGCTTTGGGAGAAGAGGCCCGTTACAGAAAAAAAGATATTCTTCTGGGACCTGGGGTTAATATCTACAGAACGCCGTTAAACGGAAGAAACTTTGAATATATGGGTGAAGATCCTTATTTAACTTCAAAAATGGTGGTTCCCTACATCAAAGGGGTCCAGTCCAACGGGGTGGCGACTTCCGTCAAACATTTTGCTTTAAACAATCAGGAAATGTTCCGCCATACCAGTAACGTAAATGTAGATGACAGAACCCTGTATGAAATCTATCTTCCGCCTTTTAAAGCAGCTGTTACAGAAGGAGATTCCTGGACCATCATGGGAGCTTATGATATGTACAAAGGCCAGTATGCCAGCCAGAATCAATATCTGTTAAATGATATTCTGAAAAAGGAATGGAACTATAAAGGTGTCGTGGTCTCTGACTGGGGTGCCGTAAACAATACCGAACAGGCTATCCATAACGGTCTGGATCTTGAATTCGGAAGCTGGACCAACGGACTTTCGGCAGGAACCAAAAATGCCTATGACAATTATTACCTGGCCAAACCTTATTTAGATCTGATCAAGGCAGGAAAAGTCGGAACCAAAGAACTTGACGATAAAGTAACAAGGCTGCTTCATCTGGCCTACAAAACCACGATGAACAGAAACAAACCGTTCGGAAATATTGCCTCCGAAGAACATAAAGCTATAGCCAAAGAAATTGGTGAGGAAGGCATTGTTTTATTAAAAAACCAGGGAAATGTACTCCCTATCGATCTTAATAAAGCTAAAAAAATAGCCGTTATCGGAGAAAATGCCATCAAAATCATGACAGTGGGCGGCGGCTCTTCTTCTTTAAAGGTAAAATATGAAACATTTCCTTTGGACGGAATCAGATCAAGGTTCGGGAAACAGGCAGAGGTACAGTATGCAAGAGGATATGTAGGCGATATCGGCGGTGAATATAACGGGGTGAAATCCGGCCAGAATCTGGAAGATAAACGCTCTGCATCCGAATTGCTTAACGAAGCCGTGGAGCTGGCCAGAAATTCAGACTACGTAATTTTCGTAGGCGGACTGAATAAAGCGGACTTCCAGGACAGCGAAGGAAACGACAGAAAAAGCTACGGCCTTCCCTATAATCAGGACCAGGTAATTGCCGCACTGGCAAAAGCGAATAAAAATCTGGCTGTGGTACTGGTTTCAGGAAATGCTGTGGCCATGCCGTGGATCAAAGAGGTGCCTTCTGTGCTTCAGGCCTGGTATCTGGGATCAGAATCCGGAAACTCCATCGCTTCCGTACTGGCCGGAGACGCCAATCCTTCAGGAAAGCTTCCCTTTACTTTTCCGGTAAAACTGGAAGACAATTCAGCGCATCGGCTTGGAGAATATCCGGGTCAGAAGGATGAGCTGGCTGCCGGAAAAGGAAAAGACCAGAAAAATCCTATTAATATTACCTATAATGAAGGAATTTTCGTAGGCTACCGCTGGCATGATACCCAAAAAATCAAACCTCTGTTCAGTTTCGGGCATGGCCTGAGCTATACCACTTTTGAGTTCGGAAAGGCAAAAGCGGATAAAACCACACTTTCACAGAATGACACCATTACATTCACTGTCATAGTTAAAAATACAGGAAAAAAGGCAGGTGCTGAAGTCGCCCAACTATACATCAGCGATATGAAGGCCTCTGTTCCCCGCCCGGCAAAAGAGCTGAAAGGTTTTGAAAAGGTATTTTTAAATCCGGGTGAACAAAAAGAGGTGACTTTCACCATAGACTCATCAGCATTAAGCTATTTTGATGCCGGTAAACACGACTGGGTGGCTGAGCCGGGAGATTTTGAAGCCCTGATCGGTAATTCCTCAGATGCCATTAAAACAAAAGTAAAATTTACTTTGAAATAGACATAGGGTTGAAAATAGAGTTCCTGTACAGCGACTTATTTCCGACCGTTTTTTTAGTTGAGAAGCAGGTTTCCGATCATCGGAAGCCTGCTTTTATTTTCTTTAAAATTTATTTCTTTAATCTTGATGTGTTCCTCAGAAGCACTATGATGTTAAATCTTCATACTACTTTTAAGGTGCTGGAAAATCAAATTCTTTTAACCACAACAGGCACAAAAGTTTTGAACACGTAAGTAACCTTGAGTTTAATATATGATGCACAGAAGTACACTAAAGGTTTTAAAAATCTACGATTTTTATGGGTGAATTAAAATCTGCTCAATCCGCACAATCTGCGCGAGAAAAAAAACACAAACATCAGTGGAATTCGCGGGATCTGTGGGAATTTTTTTTAACCACAACAGGCACAAAAGTTTTGAACACTTAAGTAACCTTTAAGTTTAATGCATTGCGCATAGAAGCTCACTAAAGTTCTTAAAAATCTACGATTTTTATGGGTGAATTAAAATCTGCTCGATCCGCACAATCTGCGCGAGAAAAAACACCCACAAACATCAGGGAAATCTGCGTGATCCGCGGGAAATATTTTTAACCACAAACCGAAGGTTCGACGGAGTCAAAAGCAACAAAAGTTTTGAACACGTAAGTAACCTTTAAGTTTAATACATTGCCCATAGAAGTACACTAAAGTTCTTAAAAATCTACGATTTTTATGGGTGAATTAAAATCTGCTCAATACGCACAATCTGCGCGAGAAAAAATACCCACAAACATCAGTGAAATTCACGGGATCTGTGGAAACCCTTTTAACCGCAACAGACTGAATACTTAAATAATCATTAAGCTTAATCTATAAGCATATAGAAGGATTATTATTCCACAATATCAAAGGATTATTTTAAATTTACCCTGAAAAGATTTTCACCTCATCCTGAATACAACATAAACTGAAATCAATCACAAAGAAAAGTATGAATCCGCTTGCAGAACATCCTGATTTTATTTTCGAGAGTTTACCTAATGAAAACCTCTCAGAAGAATTCCTGAAAAGATATCCGAAAATCCCTGAGGATTATCTGACTTTTCTGAAATCTTTTTCGCTGCTGACCAATCTGTCTGATACGACCTGGTTCAACAGTATTGCAGATTTTAACGGTACCCATTCGGAAAGTGAATTCAGATGGAATGAATTTGAACAGCAGTCTCTGGAAGCTTTTGAAGGGGATGAAGCCTCACAGCAACAGGTGAGCGATTTCTGGGCCAGTCATCTGCCAATCATTCTTTCTGTGAAAAACGGTTATGCCTATTTCTCAATCGGTACTGCAGAAGGTCATTTTGGAAAGATCTATTTCGGGGAAGAACCGGAGTATGAAGAAGCAGAATGTATTGCCAACAGTTTTTCTGAATTTATTAAAGCTTTGCAGGAACAGACTCTGAAAGAAAGACTTCTGGACTTGTTTTAAAATCATATAAAAAAACATTAAATCATTACAGGAATCCAGATTCCCGTTTAAAAGATTGTCCCATAGCTTTTCTTCCGATGCTGAAGGTTTTAATAATGTTAAATGGTACCCGAAAGGAGTATTTTTTCGTGTGAGTATACAATTTAATTTTGATGGAGTAAAAGAGGTTTACCAACTTTTGACCTCATCAATTTTCACTAACTTAAACTATATCCCCATGAAAAAAATCATTAACATCGAACTGAGGCTTAAAAAGAGAGGCTCGGTTTTCAGCTGGGAAGTTTTTCTTGAAAATACCAACAGCAATTCGAGATTAGGCAGCGGATGGTACTACAATGCCAAAACCGGCTATTATCACATCAAACTGGATCATTTCCCAATTGATGATGAAGCCCTGGATGTATTTATAGGCTGTGAAGGTAAAGAGAACGGAGAAATAGAATGCTCTGTTTTTATTGATAATACGGAACAGCCTGATAAAGTCATCTGCAGAAATACGGATTATAATTACGGACATCAGGCTTATAGAGTATGAAAAAGATTACGCTCAGTCTTCTCTTTATGCTCCTCTCACTGTGTCATATACATGGACAGCTTTTCCTTGAGGATAAAAACGGAGATGCCCTTTTTCAGCCCATGCTGAGCATAGACGGAACATCATCCCTCATAAACAGCGGTCTTATTAAATTAAATACAGGTGATCAGAGTATCGGATTTGACTATTACAACAGAACAACTCCTTTGGGGCAGCCAAAATACAAATTCTGGACTTTAGGAGTGAAAGTGAAACCTACAGAAGGTTATGCGGCTGTCTTTAAAAACGGGCAGTTTTCACCGGGAGTCAATATTTCCGGATCCCTCAACCAGGTTAAAATATTTGACCGAGAAGCCACAAAACCTGAAAATAACTTCCTGGACTGGGGCAGCATCTACGCTCATTATTCGGTGAATAAATATCAGCTTTATAAAAGTGATACGCTATTCAAAAACCAGCTTTCTTCAAAGACTTTTTCAGGATTATCATTGGGACTCAACTATAATATGCTTATAAAAAGCAGGTGGCTGATCAGTTTTAGGGCTGGATATTCAAGAACGAATAATTATAATGATCTTACGTCCGTTGAGGTAAGGGACAGCAAGTTTCAAACCGACGCTGAAAGTTCGGTAACCCGGGAGATTTTAACGACGAAAACAGCCAGACAAGGCAGCTATAAAGAATATGACAGCTATCCTTTTAATGTAAGCATCAGCCGGCTGACTCCGGATAATATGGAGGAGAAAAGCCTGATGTTCGGATACAGCGTTTATGTGAGCGGGAAACCCAGCAAAATTGCCAAACCTGTTACCGATGCGGGAGTCATCCTATTTATTTCCCAGATGAAAAAAGACATCAGTGTTCCTACGATAGGATTGAATTTTCAGTTCAATGATTTTTTTGACACTCAAAATCTTAACAACGGCCTGATGAAACGGCTAAGTGTAGGATTAACCACCAACTTTCCTTTATTCAGTAATACCCAAACAGAGTAAATAAAAATTGCCGGAATCTTCCGGCAATTTTGTTATAGCAGAGTATCATGGATTATTTTCCTCCGCCTCCGTTTTTCTCAACATCGGTTTTGGTATTGGATTTTACCTTCTGATTTCCGAAGCGTTTTACAAAAGAAATTGAAGCTCCGTACCAGTCCCATTGTGAGGAAGTTCTAACCGTTCCGTACTCACTGTAGCTGGTGGCATCATAATTAGGTCTTTGGAAAATATTCATCAGCTGAAGACTGACTTCCATCTGTGTTTTAGGGAATATTTTCGTCGCAGAGATATTATGAAAAACATTGACCTTGTTTCCGTAAGAGTTCCCGTTATTCTGGTTGGCGATTTCCACCCAGGCACTCAGGTTAATGTTTTTATTGAAAAGATTCGTATACGACAGGTTGGCAGAACCTCCCAGATAACTAAGGTATTTATCACCCTTAAGATTATTCTTCTCATTGAAGTCATGGTTGTCAAGATAATACCAGCCTATTCCCACATTTACATTCAGTTTATTCTTAAAGAACGACTGATTGGTATTCGCAAAAAGGTAGTATTTCTGAACTTTCCCGTTAAGGTTGGAAGGAAGGGTAACCAGTAAGTTGTTTTCTTCTTTTAAGGTCGTCCAGTAATCCTGATCGGTAAAGGTGTATCTTGCCGAAAGGAAATACTTTTTCTTAAACCCGAACTTCATATACAATCTGTGGCTTGGATTCGGTTCCAGGTCCATATTTCCTCTTGAATAGGTTCCTTCATTGGTAGGCAGAAGGAAAGGATTGAATTCCGAGTACCATGGGCGCCAGAGATTTTTGTTGTAGGTAAGACTCAGATCAAATTTTTCCGAAAAAGTATACTTCACCAATAAATTGGGAAGGAATGCCCCATAGGAATCTTTTCTTTCGGTACCGGCAACATCCTGTCTCATTTTAAGATCGATGTGCTCGTATCGAAGTCCTACTCTGGTTTCCAGCTTTTCAAAGAACGTTTTACTGTAGTTCGCATACAGGGAATTGATGTTGTCTTCATAATGGAAAACATCACTTTTACGGATATTGTTCAGGTAGCTTCCGTTGGCATCATTCGGGATCACATTATTATTGAAATCCATTTTTCCTCCTACTTCAAAGGTTCCCCAGGATTTTCCCAAAGGCTGGGTATAATCCACCTTCACATAATAATTCCTCATCTGCTCATGGGAATTGGTCTCCAGAAGTTCGGTTTTTGGGGGAGCTGTAAATGTTTTCAGAAAGGTATTGGCATTTTGCTGGGAATTATAGTTGGTACCTACATTGATATCCAGAATCCTGTTTTTCTCCTTATCATAATATTTATAGAACAGATTGGTTCCCAAAGCCTTGTAGGTTCCCGCTACATCCTGGTCCTGATGGTAGGAATTCTGAAATTGATTATTAAGATAGTTGATCCCGTCAGCATCTGATGTGGAAGTATTCTTGCTCTGATAATATTCCAGGATCAGCCCGATGTTATTCTTATCATTCAGTTCAAACTCGGAGGTGGAAGAGAAAGAAGGGCTTTTCCCTCTTCCGGTCACTTCATTATTAACCTGGCTTAGAGAATTGTCTTTGTACAGGCTGTTTTCATAAAAGCTTTTCTGAACATAGGTGTTATCGCTATAACTTCCGCTCAGAGTCTGGGTGAAGTTCTTTTTATGATAATTCAGGTTAAGGTTCGTATACTGCGAGTTTTTTCTCTGTTGTCTGTTATTGAAGGTTACACTCCCCTTCATTCCTTCATCATCTCTTCTTTTTAATACGATATTGATAACGGATCCCGCTGTTTCATATCTTGAGGACGGGCTTGTGATGACCTCAATCTTCATCAGGTTGTCTGCAGGAATGGTTTTAAGATACTCCTTCAGTTCTTTTCCTGTAAAAACAGATTTACGGTCGTTGATGTATACGGTAACCGATTCTCCTTCTGCTTTCACCGCATCATTATTGTCAATACTGATCAAAGGAGTCATTCTGAGAACATCCCAAGTAGTGTTTCCGGCAAGGATAGAGCTGTTGGCGACATTGAAGACGGTACGGTCCACTTTAGATTCTACAGTAGGCTTCCTGGCGGTTAAGGTTACTGCTTCTATTTCTTTTTCATCTTTCTTTATCGTGTCATTGGTGACCTGGGCCATCGTAAAGGCTCCCATTAATAAAGCGATCGAACATGTAATTATTTTCATCCACGGTAATATTTCACCTATAAGACACCTGTAGATGAAAGTTTGTTACATTAAAGATCAAAAAAAGTAAAAAATATTTTCAAGCCCTGTTTTTAAAGGAAAAAACAAGCCTCACTATATCACAAATCAATGAAAAATGCCCGGATTTCTCCGGGCATCGCAATAGCAAATTTACAAGGATTAAAAAAGATATGCTAATTTATATTTTCAAAATAATGGATCATGCCCACTTCCGGCAGGTGAAGTCTGGAAATGTGAGGATCTGCCTCACTGTTGCTGCTGTTTTCTAAAAAAGAATTGCTGAAGAGCGCATACGACGGCTGCTCTGCAAATTCATTCTTCAGCAACTGATGAGCCTCTACCACAGGTTTACCATACAGCTTCTTAAAGTTACCGATCTGGTACTGTGAGAATTTTCCATAATGAACAATGAACTTCAGGGAAAGATCAATAGAGGTGCTTAAAGCTTTACTCAATTCCTCTATTTTTTTGTTGAAGGCACTTCTCATTTTCCACAGCATAGCAGAAATATTCTGGTAAGACGGCTTTTCATCATACCGGTAAAACAGAATAGCATCGCCTTCGATCTCTGAAATTTCAAAGTAACGGCCATTCACGTCAATCAACGTTGAGAGAAGCTGTCTCACAATGTATTCTCCTGTATAAAGCTTTGTACTGAACACAAATTCAGTAAACCCGCTGAAATCAGGAATAAGTATAATACCGTCTTGTATATCTGCATTCTTCATAATGATGTGGATTAAAAACCTGCTGCATTTTTACAGACGAAGCAGGTTCGGTTTTACTTTATTGCCATCCTCCGCCTACGGCTCTGTAAAGTGCGGTGATTGCATTTAACCTCTGAGCTTTCAGTGAGGCAAGGTCTAGCTCTGTCTGAAGCTTATTCGTCTGGGCCATGATCACCTCAACATATGTCGCTGAATTGTATTTAAACAGAATATCAGCTTTCTTTACCGCTTCATCAGATTTCACGGCCAGTCCTTCCGCTATTTTCTGCTGTTCTTCAAGCTTCTGAATCTGTACCAGCGCATCAGAAACCTCTCCTACCGCCTTCAGTACAGATTGCTTAAAACTGATCTCAGCCTGGTCTGCCATTACTTTTGACTGTTCATATTGTGTTTTCAGCTGCTTTCCGTTTAAAATAGGCTGTGCAATGGCTCCTGCTGCCATTCCGAACAGCGATCCGGGGATGCTGAACCACTTGCTGGCCTGAAAAGCGTTTAAACCGCCCTGCGCTGTAATATTCAGAGAAGGATACATATTCATTTTGGCCACATGAATGGCTGCGGCACTTTTTCTTACTTCAAGTTCGGCACTTTTGATGTCCGGTCTGTAGCTCAGCAGCTCCGAAGGTATTCCTACTGCAATTGTATCCGGAGACTGTACATTATTCAGGCTTGCACTCCTCGTAATTTTATCAGGCATGGACCCTGTAAGAAGGCTTAACGCATTTTCCTGAATGGCAATGGAACTCTCAATGGCCGGAACCGATTTCAGAATCTGATCTTTTACAATCTCCTGCTGTTGCACCGCCAAAGCTGTTGTAAGGCCTAATTCCTGCTGTTTGCTTAAAAATTTCAGCGTGCTGTCTGCATACGTAAGATTGGATTTGGTAATCTCCAGCTGCATATCCAGCATCAGAAGGTTATAATATCCCTGTACCACCGATGCCACTAACTGGGTTTTCACCGCTTTTGCGGCTTCCTGGGTTTTAAGGTATTCTGCCAGTGCCTGTTCTTTTCTGCCTCTGATTTTGCCCCAGATATCTGCTTCCCAGGAGATGTTCACAGAGGCTGTATAATCTTCCATATACCGTTTCCCCATGAATTGCCCGGCCATCATTCCGTTCATACTGTTATCCGAAGGCCTGTTGATATTGGCATTCAGGCCGCCACTGATCACCGGAGCGTTTCCCCATTTGCTTTGGTTATAAGCCAGCGAGGCAAATTCGATCTGTTTCAGAGCGGCAAGAAGATCATTGTTCTGTGCTACTGCCTTATCGATCAATGCTACCAGAACAGGATCTTTAAAGAAATCCCTGTAGCTGATCTTCGCGATATTTTCCTGAGTATCCACAGCAAGGCTGTCACTCCTGAATGTTTCAGGCATTTTCACTTCAGGCTGTTCATACGGCTGCACTTTGCAGGATACTGCCACTCCTGAAATTAAGGCGATATAGGCTATATTTTTAATTGAATTCATTTTTTTAATAATCATTTGGATTAATATTCCCAGTCGGCTTCCGTAATTGTTTTTCCGCTCATTTTTTCATGTAAAGCCTGGAAGACTACAAAAAGCACCGGAACCACAAAAATTCCTAAGATCGTTCCGAAAAGCATCCCTGAAACCGCTGCATAACCAATAGAATGGTTTCCCAAAGCAGAAGGTCCTACTACAAACAGCAACGGAAGAAGTCCTGTAATAAATGCCAGAGAGGTCATCAGGATCGGACGGAGACGTGCTTTGGCCCCTTCTACCGCCGCCGCAATCAGGCTTTTTCCTGCTCTTCTTCTCTGGATGGCAAATTCCACGATCAGAATTCCGTTCTTGGCCAGAAGTCCTATGAGCATAACCAGAGCGATCTGTACATAAATATTGTTGGAAAGGTCTGCCATCGTAATTCCGACAAATACACCGGATAAACCTACCGGAATAGCAATCAGAACCGCTAATGGAAGAACATAGCTTTCATACTGCGCCGAAAGAAGGAAGAAGACGAACACAATACACAATCCGAAAATCATTACCGACTGCGAACCCGCCGAAACTTCTTCACGGCTCATCCCTTTATAGTCATAGGTATATCCCGGAGGAAGAACCTGTCTGCTTACTTCTTCGATAGCAGCCATAGCCTGTCCCGTACTGAATCCCGGCGCCGGCATTACGGTTAAATTGGATGAATTGAACAGGTTAAAACGGTCCACCACTTCAGCACCCGTCACCTGTTTTAAAGTGACCAGGGTATTCACAGGTACCATTTCCCCTGTATTATTCTTCACAAAAATCCCGTTCAGCGATTCTTTATCCTGTCTGGTTTCCGGGGTAGACTGTACCAACACCCTGTAATATTTCCCGAAACGGTTGAAATCCGAAGACTGTATGCTTCCGTAATACCCCTGCATCACGCCAAGCACATCAGCCACACTTACGCCTAGCTGGGCTGCTTTCACCTCATCTACAAGCACTTCAAACTGCGGATAGGTAACATCGAAAGTGGTAAATGCCACCGCTACTTCCGGTCTCTGCATCAAAGCGCCCATCATTCCGTAGGAAATATTCCCGAGATTCTGCAATTCGCCGTTGGTACGGTCCTGAAGCACCAGTTCCATACCGCTGGTATTCCCGAAACCATCTACTGTAGGGGTATTCAGTACCAGGAAATTCGCTCTTTTATCCTGAGAAAGTGCTCCCTGAACCTGTCCGATAATATCATTGATATTGCTTACATTTCCTCTTTCTTCTCCTTTTTTCAGCTTCACGAAAATAGATGCTGCCGAAGATGACATCGATCCACTGAACAGATTCAGCCCGTCTACCGAGATCACCTCATCTACTGCCGGATTTTTCATCAGAAGATCTTCCGTATCAGAAACCACTTTGGAAGTTCTGTCCTTGGAAGCTCCCGGAGCAAGATTGGCGGTCACGATGATAAAGCTCTGATCTTCATCCGGAATAAATCCTTTAGGAGTTGTCATCGACATCCATGCAAACAGGCCTCCGAAGACAAGAATAAGGATCATGGCCACCCATTTTCTTTTCAGCAGGAACAAAATAGATTTCCCGTAACGGAAGGTCAGTTTGTTGAAACCTGCATTAAAGCCCGCAAAGAAACGGTCTTTGAAGTTCATTTTTTCATGGGCTGTTCCGTGATTATGCTTCAGTAATAAAGCACACAGCGCAGGGCTTAATGTTAAAGCGTTTACCGCAGAAATAACGATGGCAATGGCTAACGTTAAAGCAAACTGCTGGTAAAATAATCCTGTAGAACCGCTCATAAACGCTACAGGAACGAATACGGCAGACATGATCAGGGTAATGGATACAATCGCTCCTGTGATCTCGCTCATCGCCGACATGGTTGCGGCCCTCGGGTTGAGTTTTTTATGTTCCATTTTAGCATGGACCGCTTCCACGACGACAATGGCGTCATCTACCACAATACCAATGGCCAGTACCAGGGCAAATAACGTCAGGATATTGATTGAGAACCCGAAAATTTTCATAAAGAAGAACGTTCCTATAATAGATACCGGAACAGCAATGGCCGGAATCAGGGTAGAACGGAAATCCTGCAGGAAGATATATACCACGATGAATACGAGGATAAATGCTTCTATCAGCGTATGAATCACCTGGTCTATCGACTGGTCAAGCGCTTCTTTGGTAGCATAAGGAATTTCATAGTTCATTCCTTCCGGGAAGGACTTTTCCAGTTCCTTCATTCTTTCCTGAAGGGCAATCTGCACTTCGTTGGCATTGGATCCTGCCATCTGGAAAATCGCCATCGTTACCGAAGGTTTTTTGTTGAAATTGGAAGACACCGTATAGCTATACGCCCCGAATTCCACTTTTGCAACATCTTTTAATTTTAAAACAGAGCCGTCGCTCAGGGCTTTGATTGTAATATTTTCATATTGTTCAGGCTCTGTAAACTTTCCTTTATAACGGAGCACATATTCCATGGCTTCCTTACTTCTTTCCCCGAACCTTCCGGGTGCTGCCTCCAGGTTCTGAGACTGGATCGCACGGGAAACATCGGCAGGCGTAAGGTTATAGGAAGTCAGTTTATTAGGATCCAGCCATACTCTCATGGAGTAATCCTTGTTTCCATATACCATGGCATCCCCTACTCCTTTTACCCTTTTCAGTTCAGGTACGATATTGATTTTCGCATAGTTTTCCAGAAAAAGATCATCCATCGTACCATCTTTGCTGGTCAGTGAGACCATTGCGATCATACTGTTCTGTCTTTTCAGGGTGGTAATTCCGGCCTGTACTACTTCTGCGGGAAGCTGGTTGGTTACCTGTGCCACCCTGTTCTGTACGTTGATGGCCGCCTGATCGGGATCTGTTCCCAATTTAAAGATCACGGTGATACTTAAAGTACCGTCGTTACTTGCGGTGGAAGTGATATAATCCATATTTTCCACCCCGTTGATGGCATTTTCCAAAGGCGGAGCCACCGATCTTGCAATCGTTTCTGCATTGGCTCCCGGATAGGCTGCCGTTACCATAACGGTAGGCGGTGCAATGTCCGGAAATTTTGTAATCGGCAGGCTTACCATACCTACGATCCCCAGAATGACAAGCAGCACGGAAATTACCGTTGCCAGTACGGGTCTTTTTATAATTCTTTTTAACATGATTTCTTCTTACGATTTTTTCTGTTGCGCATTTTTCTTCTGTGCCGTTACGGGAGTTCCCGGCTGAAGCCTGTCAAAGCCTGTAGCGATGTACTGGTCACCGGCTTTAAGTCCTTTTGAAACAATGAAATTGTCTCCCGCTTTTCCACTTACCTCAACCGGAAGCATCATCGCTTTTCCTTCTTTGATCGTGAAAACAAAGGTCTTATCCTGAATGGTTCTCGTGGAAGCGATCGGAAGAAGCACTACATTGCTGTAAAACTGATCCAGTACGATTTTCCCTGTATTTCCGCTTCTTAAGAGGTGGTCCGGATTGCTGAATTTCGCTCTTAAGGTAATGGAACCTGTGGTTTTGTTGAACTGTCCTTCTACGGCATCAATCTTTCCGGTTTGTGCATATTTTTCACCTCCCGAAAGCAGTAAGGAAACGGCAGGTGTATTGCTGATCACCTCATTGATATTGCTTCCTGCATGCTGCTTCTGAAAAGCATTGAAATCATTTTCACTCATGCTGAAATACGTGTATACCTCATGAATATCAGATAAAAGGGTGATCGGTTCCTGATTGGAAGGCGTCATCAAACTTCCCAGACGGTAATTGAATCTTCCGATAAAACCATTCACAGGTGCTTTGATCGTAGAGAAATTAAGGTTGATCTTCGTAGATTCAATGGAAGACATGGCCTGGCTCACCGCTCCTCTGGCTGCATTATACGCGGCTTCAGCTTCTTTCACCTGAATATCGGAAACCATCTTGTTTCTCAACAGTTCTTTTTTCCGGTCCAGGTCTATTCTGGAAGTAGCCAGGTTGGCCTGTGCTGTGATCAGGGCTGCCTGTGCGCTTTTCAGCTGCTCACGGAATACCTGGTCTTCAATTTTGAACAGCGGCTGCCCCGCTCTTACATAATCTCCTTCATCTACAAAAATTTTGCTTAAATAGCCGGTTACCTGAGGACGGATCTCTACATTGGAAACGCCTTCCACCGATGCTGCATATTCTCTGGAAACAGAGGCATCTCCCTGCTTTACCGTTTCTACCGGAAGCTCAGGGGCCTGCTGTTGATAGGACTGATTTGGATTACTTTTCTTACATCCCGCCAGAACTATAAGCGAGAGGAAAAGGATAGTCGATTTTTGGATTAAAAATCTCTGCATAACAATATTCCTTTAAAATTTACCGGGCAAAATTCGTCCGAAAAAAATTCAATAGAAATATTCAAAAAACCTCTTCTTTTGTCAAAAAGACTCCTTATTTTTAAAAACATGAGATATATCATTTATAGACAATATAAATGACAGTGTTTCATATTTTTAATCGAAATAACGCCACTGATTTAGCAAAAAGACACCTAAAAACATAACCGTCTGATTATCAATACAAATCATCTTTCCTGTATTCCATTGGTGATTTACCGGTATGTTTTTTAAAAAACTTACTGAAAGAGGCCTGGTCTGAGAATCTGAGTTGGGAAGCAACTTCACCAACGTTCAGATTGGGATTTTTAAGCAACAGCCTTGCCTCTACCGCCAATACCTGATGAATAATATCACGCGGCGATTTAAACATGGTCTTATTGATCACTTTGGTGAGATACTTACGGCTGATACAGAGTTTATCGGCATAAAACTGAACATTATGCTCATCTTTAAAATGGTCCTGCACAAGAATAAAAAAACTGGTCGTCAGCTCATCTTCACGCAGGGTCACCTGATGAGGCTGCTCTATTTTTTTGAAGTAATTATCAATTTCATAAATTACCAGCGAAAAGTGATGCCAGATCATTTCATTGAAATAATAATTATCCTTCTCGGTATTGTTCAGGGCTTTAAGCTCATCCAGGTGAAAATTAAGTCTTCTGTACAGATCGGGTTCACTGCGGATGATGTGCGTAGGATCTGATGACAGGCTTTTCATCACATTATTGGATTTATAATTAAATCCGGCCTGAGAAATAAAATCAACTGAGAAGAAAATATATTTGGAGCTATAGTCTTCGGAAATTTTCTCCACCCAGAATGTTTCGGACATCGGACAGAAAACAACATCACCTTTTTCCACTTCATAGCTGCTTTCATAGAGTCTGAAACGAATACTTCCCTGCTGTACCATAAAAATACAGAAATAATCGGATCGGTACGGGACGTTAAGCTTTACGGCATAATTCGCCCTGTCGATCTCCATTACAACAAATTCTTTGATCCTGAGGTCAAACTCAACCTGCTGAAGAAGTTCTTCAAATGTGAATATGGAAACAAATTCGGGGGATGCCGCCGTAGATTTTTTAGCCATCTGAAAGGTGAAAAGTATTGCTAAATTAAACGTTTTTGTGAAAAAATGAAACTCAACGCCTATGAATAAATCCGTAAAATACCGGATTACCTCTATTTTTTACGGCTCAATGATGAGTTGCCTGTCATAGCCATTATCCTTCTCATCGATATACCCGTGGGGATTACAGATGACTTCGGTGGCTCCTATTTTATACCGGCAAGGGGTGTGAATATGTCCGTGAATCCAGTACAAAGGCTGATGCTCCGTAATTATATTTTCAAGATCCGAGGCATAAGCAGAAGTAAGCGGATCATTCTTAAAATGTTCGGGAACAGACCGGAGACTTGGGGCATGATGGGTCACCACGATATTTTTCAGTCCTTTTGATTCTTCCAGGCTTTCCTGGAGCCATACTTTTGAAAACTGATGGATTTTAAAGGTATCCACTGTTCTCATTTTTGAATATGACGGGTCCCGCCGGATCATTTTATAATCGTTCATTTTGGGCTGACAGAGCATTCCGTACTGTACGGGATTTCCAAAAACAGAAAAGTCCGTCCAGAGTGTTGCCCCATGAAAACGGATCCCACCGATGTCTACCGAGGAATTTTCAAGAACAAAAACCTGCGAATCTTCCGCAGCTGCTTTGATCTTATGGAGGGTTTTCGGATAGGAACCTTTATAATATTCATGGTTTCCGAGGACATAAATAACCGGTTGATCAGGAATTTTAGATTTAATCCATTCCACTCCTTTTGTTCCCAGATTAATATCTCCCGCCAGCACCACAAGGTCTGCCTTGCTGAAATCATGATCAGAAGATCCGAATTCCTGGTGCAGGTCACTGATGATCTGTATTTTCATAGCTACAAAAGTAATGATAAAAGTCCCAAACCGACAGGTCAATCTGCAAAAAAAGAACCGATACATCAGCATCGGTCCTTTATCATATAGTTTGTGTGTTTTTACAATGATGAAACAGCAACAGCCTGTCTTATCCTTAAGCTCCGGAATATAAAATACAGCAGCATTCCCAATGCAAGAAGCGCATAACCGATCAGGATCATGAGGCTCAGATCTCCCACAGCATATTTCGATGGAAAAATCTGGCTCATTAAGGTCATGAAAGAAAGACCTATTCCTGCGCCTAAAAAGTAGCTTGTGGAACTTAAACTTGAAGCAACGCCATAATGGGTAGGCTCAACATCCTGAATCCCCATCACCGAAAGAGCCGTAAAACAGAAGGTCATCCCGATTCCGGAAATACAGGCAGCTCCCAGCAATACGACTGCCAACGGATGTCCGGTATACACAGACAGCAGCAGGGATAAAGCTCCGGCCAGCATAAAGCTCCATCCAAAAACACCCATTTGCGATGAGCTGAGTCTTTTGGATACCTGAGGAAGTATAAATTTTGCTGCCAATGCTGACATGATACTGAACGGTACCAGCATTAATCCCGCAGAGGCTGCACTATGCCCCATATCTTTCTGAAGCATCAGAGAGATGAGAAACAGAAATCCGATGAAAAAGGCTCCCAAAGTAAAGAATACCGCATTTGAAACGACAAGAGATCTGTGCCTGAAAAGCTTCAGATCAATTAATGGCTGGGAAACAGATTTTAATCTTTTATACACCGCCATCAGAAGTACAACCGACAATACCAGTGATCCGATAACAGGCAATGGCTGTTCCTGTACATGAATCAGTTCATGCGTTCCATAAGTAAGGCTCAACAGTCCTAAAACAAGCAGGATCCCCGAAGCAAGATCCGTTTTCTGCGCAGTTTCATTTTCTTCATCCAATGGCAGATAACGGTAAGCAAAAATAAGGGTGATCAGAAGGATAGGAACATTGATCAGGAAAACCCAGTGCCAGCTCATATAAGTACTGATGATCCCGCCAACAGAAAGCCCACTGCCGGAACCAATGGCTGCAAATGAACTGAAAATCCCTATAGCCCTGTTACGTTCCTGTTCGCCTCTGAAAGTATGGGTTACAATAGATAAAGCGGAAGGCATTACCAGAGCTGCTCCGAGTCCCTGAAGAGCTCTGAATACAGCCAGAGCCTCAAAACTTTGTGAAAGTCCGGCTCCCAATGAAGTGAGCATAAAAATCAATGCACCGATCAGGAATATTTTCCGGCGTCCTATCTGGTCCGAAAGTTTCCCGCCAATGATCAGAAACCCTCCGAAAAACAATACATATAAAGTCTGCAACCATTGTACTGTTGCCGCTCCGATACCGAACTGCTCCTGGATAGAAGGAATCGTTAAATTAATAATAGCAATATCCAAAGCCTCTACAAACGTTCCAACCGATGCGATAATCAATATTAAATTCTTCCTTGTATCCATATGTTCAAATTTCCTGCAAAATTAAAATTAGCAGAACATATATAAAAATTATATGGTAAATTTGGAACAAAATAACATTTAATAAATATAATAAAGAACAAATAAACTTTTACGTGCTAATATTCATCTAAAAACAGAACAAATGACTACAGACCATTACACTCCGGACGAGAAAGACCTTTCCATCCTTCGTTTACTTCAAAAAGATGCCAAAATGAGTATCCGGGATATCTCAGCAAGGATTAACCTGAGCCCTACCCCAACCCATGAGCGCATCAAACGCATGGAGAAAGCAGCTATCATCAAAGAATATACAGCTGTTCTTGACCGGAAGAAAGTCAACAAAGGTATGATGGTCATCTGCATGATTGCCCTGAATGTCCATAATAAAAAGACGGCCGGAAAATTCATTGATGAAGTCGGCCGGCTAAAAGAAGTTGTTGAGTTTTATAACATCAGTGGAGATTTTGATTTTATGCTGAAAATTCTGGCTCCCAATATGGATGAATTTCATGAGTTTTTTATCAATAAGCTTTCTGAAATTGAAGGAATCGGGCAAACCAAAAGTATTTTTGTGATGAGCAGCATTAAGGAGAGTGCACAGATTCTTTGATGAATTTTCTTCATATTGGCACAGCTTTCCTGATGGGATAAGCTTTGATAGAATTAGTTTAATAATATGGCTGATATGGAGGATTTAACAGTTTTAAAATTGCTATAAAATACTGTGTTTTTTTACCGCGCAAAGATTTAACTTCATGATGCATATTTTCAGGAGCAAATGATAAAATCAACTTCGTTGATTCGATGAAGCAGACGTTTTATCATGCGTATGATTTTATTCCTACTGACACTTTGAGCCATTGAATAATGTTTATTTTTTATTTAATTAAGCATTTATATTGACAAAATACATTATTTTTTGACTTTACCTGTTTTATTCTTTAATTCAATTCTTGGAATTAAAGAATTTTTAAACAAAATTAAAATAACTGACAATCAACAATATAAAGCTAAAAATATAATCTGATGTATCTGTGTCGTAGGTGTTTTTTTGGAATTTTATAGACTGATTAGATATGTTTGTGTAGTTAAAAAAATAAACAAGCAAAATCTACTGACGTTAAAATAATAACTGAAACAATTAAATTTCAAAATAAAGTATCATCAATCAGTTCATACTTATCATGCACCTCTTCCACCGTTAAACAATCTGATAAAAATTAAAAACACAAAATGAAAAATCAGACACAAATGAGAAAAATAATGAACAGCGAAGGGGTGCATTTTTTTCTTTAGTATCATCAATCCTATATGGGGATCAAACTTAGAAATTGGAAATTTATTAACCTAACAGCCTTCGGGACTTGTTAGGCTTTTTAATAACAGTCAATTTATTTTTATCCTATTCCTTTCTATTTATACATTTAATTTCCCTTCAAATTCTATAAGTTTACGCTCAGACTGAGGCAACAGATTGGGTTTACCAGGCTGATTTTCCAAAATAAAAATGAATGAGGAAAACCAGGTTGAACCGGCAGAAAGTAATGCTGTGGATCTTATCCTGTTGATTCCGGAAGCAGAGAAGGGAATCAATTTCGTTAATTTAATGCAACGGATGTTTTATAATACGGACCACCATACGAAATGCCGAAATCCGTTTTACAACCGTCTATTTTTTAGAGAAAAGAAGGTTAAGGTCATTGCTACGCAAAGTTTCCTGACTTTGAGTAAGATAATTTTCATGAAATATAATTCCGAAGCCAGGAGCCTTTAGAAGGCAGAGTATTCTTACTGTAGAAAGTCTCTGATCTTGAGTCACACTAGTAAGACTCCGAGGCCGGGAGTTTGGAAAGGAGCTCCGTAGGAGCGACCTATTAATAGCTATTGAGTAATTTTAAAAGATTGGAGAGCCTCGTAGAGGCGACCTGTTAGAAATACCTATTGCGGGCCGTAATAATGTACATTATTTTCATCTGATTAAACATTTGTATGAATAAAACACATTATTAATTGGATTGAACCGGGTAATTCTTCAATCTGATTATTATAATCAGGCTATTATTACATGAAATTAAAATCACTGACAATCAATTATTTAAAATCAAAAACATCCTATGATGTATCTGTGTCGTAGCTGTTTTTTTGGAATTTTATGGGGTGATTAAATATGTTTGTACAATAAAAAATACATAAGTAAAATTTATCGAGTTTAAAATAGCAACTGAAAAAATCAAAACTCTAAATAAAGTATCATAAATCAATTCATACTTATCATGCATCCCTTCCACCGTTAAGCAATCTGATAAAAATTAAAACACAAAATGAAAAAATCAGACACAAATGAGAAAATAATGATCAGCGGAAGGGTGCATTTTTTATTCAATATCATCCACATAATTTCTGCCGCCAAAGAATAGAATTAACTCCGTAGATTTAATGAAGCGGAGTTTATATATACATAATTTTTTAGTGTTTATTTTACACCTGTTCAAGCACCTGGACAGGTGTTTTTTTTTTAAATGATTGCGTTTATATGAATTAATCACAAAAACCGGAGACAAACACAGAAAGATGAACACTTATTGGATCTTTTGTGACTGTGTGGTTAAAGAATTTTCCATAGATCCCCATGAATTTCACTGATGCTTGTGGATGTTTTTTCTCGCGCAGATAACACAGATTTTTGTTTCTAAACCTAACAGATTTTCACTCCTTCACCAATAAAAATCGTAGATTTTTTAAGGACTTTAGTGAACTTCTATGCGTAATGCATTAAACTCAAGGTTACTTACGTGTTCAAATCTTTTGTTGCTTTTGTGGTTAAAAGAATCTCCCACAGATTCCGCAGATAACACAGATGTTTGTGGATATTTTTCTCGCGCAGATTGTGCGGATTTCGCAGATTTTGATATCCCAATAAAATCGTAGATTTTTTTAAGAACTTTAGTGAACTTCTATGCGCAATGCATTAAACTCAAGGTTACTTACGTGTTCAAATCTTTTGTTGTTTTTATAGTTAAAAGAATCTCCCACAGATACGCTGATTTCACAGATCTTGTGAGTGTTTTTTCTCCCGCAGATTTTGCGGATTGAGCTGATTTAGACTTCACTAATAAAAATCGTAGATTTTTTTAAGAACTTTAGTGAACTTCTATGCGCAATGCATTAAACTCAAGGTTACTTACATGTTCAAATCTTTTGTTGCTTTTGTGGTTAAAAAGAATCCCCCACAGATTCCGCAGATAACACAGATGTTTGTGGATATTTTTCTCGCGTAGATTTTGATATCCCAATAAAATCGCAGATTTTTAAGAACTTTAGTGAACTTCTATGCGCAATGCATTAACTCAAGGTTACTTACGTGTTCAAATCTTTTGTTGCTTTTGTGGTTAAAAAGAATCTCCCACAGATTCCGCAGATAACACAGATGTTTGTGGGTATTTTTCTCGCGCAGATTGTGCGGATTTCGCAGATTTTGATATCCCAATAAAATCGTAGATTTTTTAAGAACTTTAGTGAACTTCTATGCGCAATGCATTAAACTCAAGGTTACTTACATGTTCAAAGCTTTTGTTGCTTTTATGGTTGGAAAGAATCTCCCACAGAACCCGCTGATTTCACAGATCTTGTGGATGTTTTTCTCGCGCAGATTGTGCGGATTGAGCAGATTTTGATATCCCAGTAAAATCGTAGATTTTTTAAGGACTTTAGTGAACTTCTATGCGCAATGCATTAAACTCAAGGTTACTTACGTGTTCAAATCTTTTGTTGCTTTTGTGGTTAAAAAGAATCTCCCACAGATTCCGCAGATAACACAGATGTTTGTGGATATTTTTCTCGCGTAGATTTTGATATCCCAATAAAATCGCAGATTTTTAAGAACTTTAGTGAACTTCTATGCGTAATGCATTAAACTCAAGGTTACTTACGTGTTCAAAGCTTTATTGCTTTTGTGGTTAAAATAATTTCCCACAGATACGCTGATTTCACAGATCTTGTGGGTGTTTTTTCTCGCGCAGATTGTGCGGATTGAGCAGATTTTAATTCACCAATAAAAATCGCAGGTTTTTAAAAGCTTTAATTCTATATGCGATGCATTAAACTTAGCAGCTTCAATTTTCAAATTTGATGGTTTTTAATTTAATTTTCATTAAAAATAAAACAACTGATAGTCAATCATTTAAAAACAAAAACATTCTATGATGTATCTGTGTCGTAGCTGTTTTTTTGGAATTTTGCAGGCTGAATAAATATGTTTGCATTGTAAAAATAATGTCCCCTCTTTGTAATCAATCTGGTAAAAAATTAAAAAAACACAACAATGAAAAAACAGACACAAATGAGAAATTATTACCGGGCGAGGGGGCTTTTTCTGACATTTCCAAATCTATGTTATATAAAAATACCCTCATAAATTATTTTTTTTGAGGGTATTTATTTTATTGGGATTACGGTATCCGTACTGTTATTTCCAGTAGCTCCAGACGTTGCCATCAAATACAGCCAATGTCTTACTCGCTGTGTCATAACAGATCATTCCCGGATATGGATTTTTCACATTGATATGCGGCGAGGTTATTTTAGGCAGAATCATCGCCTTATTGTCTGACTCCAGGACTAGAACACCATCTGCACTGCTGGCAGTAGCACCAATAATTACCCCATTTCCGGATTCATCGGAAGTATTTCCTGAAATTGCTCCTGAATTACCGGCATCTGTAAGTGCTTTCCAGGTATTGTTCTCATATACTTTCACTTTATTATCCGTCACATCAAAAACAAAGGTGCCATTGGCAAGACCCGCTCCTGAAGGAAGCCCTGACGTGGCCGGAAGAATCAGTCCTTTGGTATTTCCCGCTGAACTATTGAAATCTAAAACGGTACTGTTCCCATCTACCATGTCTTTTCCGATCGCAACCTGGGCGTAAAAAGCATCAAAAATCAACAGTGCAACCACTATACTTATATGTTTTATATTTTTCATCGTATTTGCTCTTTAAGATTAATCATTACATCCTCTTTGGATACATTTCCATTCGGAACCGTTATAAAGCTTTACACATTTATCCTGGATATCATACACCAGCATTCCCTCTCTGGGCTCAGCAACAGCGTCTCCCGGCTGAGGGGTCTGACTGACGTGGGCTACTCTTGAAACCACAAACCCTTTAGATTTTGATTCCAGGGCCAGGAAGCCATTGGGAATATTTTCAGGCCATAAACTGTTCTTTTGCTGTACCGTTATTCCGAATTTCGTATATCCGTCCGGAATACCCGTAGCACCAGGCTTGGTACAGTATTCATCCATTTCATCGATTACTTCTGGTGCATAGCCACATGATGATTTATCCGCCGGAAGACCTGCCGGCCACAGGGAAGGACACAATGCCGGAGTGGCATTAGGACCACAGAAACTGGATCCTCCGGGAAGCATTCCTACTACAGAGTCCATAGCTATCGCCACGATCTGACTGTCATTACTGAGAATGGAAGTTCCACCGCCGCTTACCTGACCTTTGGCAATACAGTAAGCTTTTCCAGTGGGGGCTCCTACATAGTTCACAAAAGGATAAGTCGTGGACTGCTGGTTGAATGTTCCGCAAATTTCCACCACACTGCCTGTACTCATTTCTATTACCGCAGAAGTCCCCGGAAAATTCCCTAAGAAGGTAGGATCCCCCTGATTAACAGATCCCGTAAGTGACAGATAAGCTCTGGCTCCTAATTTAACTTTTGAATTCTTTTGGCTTCCGAAGTTCCCGATCAGGACTGCACCTTCAGCTTTTACAGCGGCCTGATCATTGATTTCAAGATCTCCAAAGACTGTAACTCCCTTCACTGTAAGCACCCCGGACTGAATAATCAGAACCGCATCAGCAGGAATAGCAATATCGGTAACTAAAGTAAGATTCCCATTAAGGCAATAGGTGTTCCCTGAAGTCATTGCCTGTCCTGTATACGGTATACACTGCGCGCCCGCAATACCGTAAAAAAGGACTAAAAAAAAGAAAATCACTTTTTCATTAATAAAGCGAAAATTTAAATTATCCATACTATTTTACAAAAAATTAACATTTTTTTCATATTTAATTAATTAAAATATGAAAATTTTATATCATAAAAAGCACGAACAATTTATATACCAAACTGTACATTTAACATAATAAAAAAAATAAGAGAAGGAAACCAATCCCTATTTTTTCTATACAGGAAAGGCATTAGCGGAAATAAAAAAAAGTGAAAAAAAATTTCCACTTTTCATCTGTTTTTAATCCGGATTATTAAGAAAGACTTCATCATTTCTAACATAAAAACATTATTTATATTCTTTTGAAATTTCAGCCTCCAAGTTCTGTTTTTTTTGTTAATCAACCTGAAATCAGGTGATTTATGAGATTAAAAAATCTCTCCATCCTTCACAGATATCTTTGAAATCCTGCACCGGGATGTGTCCGACAAAATTCATGTTGTGATCATAAAAATCCACTTTACCGATAAATACAGAAACTGAAATGGTTGCAGAACCGGTTTCAAATTCTTCACAGGTTCCATTCATAACCTTTTCTGTTTCAGGAATGATATAATCTGTTAAATCTTCGGCGGAATAATCATTCAGAAAATCGGTCAGAAAGGGATGGCAGGTTTCAATGATCCTGATGGTTTTATTTTCGGCAAACCCTTCCCAACGTAGGGTTTTATTCTGAAGTCTGATATTGTATTGGTTGATTAGGTCTTGTTTCATCCATGTTTATACTTTATTATACATCCAGTAATTTTTCTTTTATAAACAGAATAATTTTATTCTTCCAGATTTTTATATCATGATGCGTCGATATATATGCAACCCCACAAGAAGGTTGAGAAGAATCTTTATTATAATCAATAGAAGCATATTTTCCTGTTATCAGCTTTTCTTCTTCTCCTGGATAAATTAAAGCAGTTGCTGATGCCTTATAATAGTGATGATAAGCATACATCTGTCTTAAATCCTCCGGAGAAGGTCCTTTACCGTATAAATTTTTCCATTTGGTATCAAGAACTATTGTCGTATTTTTTGATTCCAAAACAATATCAGGTTTCATTCTGCTTTTAATTCCATCTTCTGATTTCCAGAACTCTTTTGAAATCTGAGATCTTACTTTAACATCAGATTTTATAAATCCCTTTCTCAATACAACAAATACAAACTGCTCCCATAGCCTGTTCATATCGAACATTAAAGCAAGTACATTATTTCTTCCTTTTGAAACATCAGGATGATAATTTAGTAAAAGCAATTTTGCAATTTGAAGAGCTCTCTCATAATGTTGATTTTTCCTATCATATACTATTTTATCGAAAACTGATTCTGTAATTTTTATATCATCCATTTCCGGAAAATTTAAAACTAATGCTCCTAGCCTGCTTTTAAAGTCAGGTTTGCTATTAATCGTATTGATCAGTTTCAAAGCTTTATAAAGAATACAATGTACTTTATGATATACATTATACTCTGTATATTTCACATAGAATCTTTCTTTATGGACTGAATTTTGAGAAATGTGCTTTGAGAAATGAAGTTGTCCCTTCATTGTATAAAGGTTTCCTTCTTTTCTATTATATCTTTTAACAAGTCCACGATGCAGTAAAAATTCTAATTCTTTAATATATAATTCAAAATATAAATCCAAAATAGAGTTACCTTTAAGTTTAAGATCCGCATTGCCTGTAACCTTAACCTCAAATCCCCAGACTGTTTTAATCATGTCTATCAATAAACGCCTCCAGACATCTTCATCATTTCGATCTGCTTTTGGTAATACCTCAATAATTGTATTTCCAACTTTTAATATTCCTACATATTGATTAAATTCTATTCCATTCCTGATCAGTTTAAAGAATGGTGAATAATCACCATAATAATTTTCTAAAGCTTCATTAAGTTTTAGTTTTTTTTCTTCTTCGGTAAAATAATGCTTACCATGTTCAAAAACTACAATATTTCGTACCCAACTCATTATACAGATTGATTCATTAGCAATCGGATGGCTTTAATAAAATCCATTTTGACATCACTTCCTTCCAACATATAATTTAAATCCGGATTTCTATAATCTATAATTTCGTAGCATTCTTTTTCAGAATAATCGTGCTGATAATCAAATTCTGCAAAAACAGACGATTCATTTTTCAATCTTACAAATCCTTTTCCCAGCACCAAACCTATTTTACCATAATCACCAAAAAAGTACTCCTGTAATAGAGGTATAATATTTTTATAAAAAGACTCCACCATTGTCCAGCTGTTCTTACCTATAAAATACGCATGTCCTATAGCATGATCTTTATCGATTAACTGCTCTATTCTCTTATTAATTGTTTCTAATAAATCCTTAAGATTAATCCCCGAATATCCATAATCTCTGAAATATGTTCCGTTTGCTAAACTTCTCTTCTTCAGATCACTTGTCATATTACCCCAGATTTTTTCTCTCTGTTTCCATAATTCATCAGAGGTTCCCAAAAGTTGAAATAATTTACTTTCTTCACTTTTATACTCTTCTTCATTCCAACCTGATTCCTCGTATTTCCATAATAGATTTTCTATCATATGAGAAGGGAGCAAAAGTTCCGGTTTAGGAGGCATTTCTTCAAAAGAGAATCTTCTTCGAAGTGCTGTATCCAAAGCCTCCACGCTACGGTCCGCTGTATTCATCGTCCCGATAATATAAAGATTACGGGGAACTGAAAATTTCTCTTTACTATAAGGTAGTGTTATTTCTAAGGTTTCTTCATTCCCAATCCTTTTATCTTCTTCTAAAAGGGTTATTAACTCTCCAAAAATTTGTGAAACATTTCCTCTGTTTATTTCATCGATAATGAGTACAAAACTCTGAAGACCCTGCTTTTGAGTCATATTAGACGAATAAGTGCTTAATCTGTTTAAAACAGAAATGTAGTAAATACCTAGTCCTCCTCCTTTTTTAATTTCTTTTTTATTATAATATAGCTCACTTAAAGTACTAATACTTAATGTATGGCTACTACCTCCGCTTGACTTTTTGAATCTGATCGACTTTTCTGTGAAACCAAGAATTGTAAATTCTTTATTTTCTTGAGTTAAAGGAAATTCTATTTCATTATTTTCTTCCCATTCATCTTTCAATTTACTAAAAGCATCTTCAAATGACAATTTAGCACTATCCTTAGATTGTGAACTTAACCAGTTATCTTTTGCCTTTTCACTGATAAGTTTAAAAATTCCGTCTTTTATATCATAGATAATATCCTTACCACCGTCTTTTCGATCTATTGTATCCGGTTTTATTCCCTCAATAAAATCTTCATAAGACATACTTTGATGAAAAGTAGTAAAAACAATCTGACCATTTTCCACTAACCTTTCATACTCTTTAGTTATTTCTTTTCTATTTAAGGACAAATCAAATTCAGGATTTACAATTTGTATTGCCTTATTAATGGTATTATATGTCTTACCGGTGCCAGGAGGACCATACAAAATCTGATTTAAAGGATATTTTACCTGAGTGTTATTTTTATAGCTCATATTATTAATTCTCAATTCTTTTACTGTATCAATTAGCTTTTCAAAAGTAGCCTCAAAAAGTTCATCCAAGGCAGTTATTATATTATCTACAACATCTTCGTCTGAAAGTTTAAATGTATTGCAATGTGAAACAGAATTTCCATAATGCCATTTTTTCCATTTCAAAAAATCAGGCAGTAACCCCAATTTACTCCTCATAAATTCTGCACTTTTTTCATCTTCAAAATGAAGATCTACCGAAATATTTTTTTTTTCTATGATAATCTCATAGTGAGCACTTACATGGTTGAAATAGTGTTCTTTATCAAACATCCAGATATGTTCTCTACCGACTTTTCCAAAATCATATTCTAATTGATTTTTTTGAACATATTCTTTAAGATTATTAACAAGTGCTTTAAAGTTCATTGCTTTTCTGTCCCATTCTTTTTTTTCTGCATAAATCTGATTAGCAATTAAAAGAGTTTGATTTTCTGGCGATTGAGTTGTTTCCAAATCAGAAAATTTAGTTTTCAGTTCTTTTACAAATGAATCTGAATGATAAGAATGACCCAAATAATAGTTCGAGATTAATTCTCTATGACTTACTGCAATAGAATTAATATTATTAATCGGATCAGCCAGCATATCTAAAGCATTCTTCACCGTTATATTCACCTTATCTGGATTATATTTATAATAAAAGGTATTAATGACCCAGGGTTTCATTCTGACTCCGACTTTTGCCAATACTCTTTTATCTTCATATCTATTGTAAATTGTTTTGTTTCTTGCATGTAGGTCACAATAAGATATGATTTCAAAAAACAATTCTTTTACTGAATAAAATTTATGATCTTTTGGAAGTTCAGCAAAAAAACTATAGTTATCTAAAAGATTACGTAATTCATCTTGCCCCGTATCGGAAAGAATAATATCCAGCCATTTTTGTAAAGCATCTTTTCCTTTTTGAAAATAAAATTCCTTTGAATGGATTAAGTCTTGAGATTCATTTTTTACTATTTCAGTGGACATTAGTTTTTATCTTTTGGTATTAATTTATTTACTTTTTAGAAAAAGTATAGTTAAACCGCAAGTATAAGCAAAATCTTCAATTCCTGATTACGGGAAACCTTATTTTTCTGAAGAATTTTACAGTCCTTTTCTGCCTTCCATCCAATACGCCTGCGACCGGATGCATTTCGGGGCCACGCCTTTTGCTTTCAGGAACTTACGGATCAGGGCCATGGTTTCTCCGTTTCCGGTGAGATAAAAGACCACTTCATCATGATGGATGGCCTGTTTTTCTTCTCTCAGGAAATCGGTTAAAGCTTCTATGATCTCCAGGCGATCATTTTTGGGGGTATGATATCCGTACAGCCCGAAAGTTTCAAGCACGGCAGGATCATCAAGTTCATGCAGGCAGACAAAAGAACAGCCGGTCTCTTCAGCCGCTTCTTTGAAGGACAGCGAACTTCCCAGCGAGGTTTCGTCTCCAATAGAGAAATGAATTCCGGCATCAGGTTCATAGAAGCGCTTTCCTCTTGGCATAAGGATTTTTACAACATCTCCGGGAGACAGGTTACGGATGAACCTGCTTCCGGCAGCATCGGTATTGTGAAGATGGAAAATTACCTCAAAGGTACCTTCTTTTTTACGAAAGCTGAAGGGCGAGTAATTCCGGAAATCCCTGTCATTAACTCTGATCCCTATGGCATAACCCGGTTCAAAATCAACAGTATCCAGATCTGTACCGAAACGTATTCTCCGAAGATTTTCTGATACGGGTTCTATATGGGTAACGGTACATTCTTTAAATTTTGAGGACCAGACATTTTCTACGGTGTCATTGATCCATTTCGGTAAACTCGGCATGTTTATTTTTTACTGCAAAGGAAGCTTCAAAATGGAAATATACCGATAGCTCTTCCGTGGGAATTATTGGACAAAACGCGGTTTTACTTTTGTTTTTGATTTTTAACCCGAAATTCAGATGGTGATTTTCCTTCCAGCTTTGAAAACAGTCTTGTAAAATAGGCATGATCGCTGTAGCCCAATTCATAAGCAATTTCTTTAACGGTAAGCCCGGTAAAAAACAGGGATCTTTTGGCTTCTGTCAGAATTTCCTGATGAATCCAGTACTGAGCAGGTTTTCCGGTGACTTCCCGAACTACTTCCGTAAGGTAGCTCCGTGAAATGTTCAGCAGTTCCGCGTATCCGGATGGACTTTTCAGGGTTTTAAAATTCTTCCTCACCAGAATCCTGAATGCCCTGACCAACTGAAGAGAACGACTGTCATTTGAGATCTCAGCTCCGGAATTCCGGCTATAGCTATAGGCAAACATTCCGGTAAAAGCATTCAGCAGGGAGCGGATCACCAGAATACCGTCTTTATCCGAAAACATATCGTCGGTACAGCATCTTCTGAGCGTTTCCGCAGACCGGTTCAGCTGTTCAGTCCAGCTTTCATCAACAGGTAATGTTTGTATTTCCATGAGGGATTCTTCAAACACAGCCCTTACGGTATCGGGCACCATATCCGTGTTAACGGCTACAAACCACCCGGAAACTTCTTCCATCAGAAGCCCCTGATGAACCTGCCCCGGCAATAAACAGAACATCGACGGGCCTTCTGCCTCCACCCTTTTGAAATCTACCAGCATCCTGACATGACCGCTTTCCATAAAGGTAAAAATATAATGGCTGTCCCGGTGTATCCCTTTATCCAGAAGGATGTCTTCTGAGTTCCGGGTTCGTTCATCCATTCTTTCAACAATGAAACCCCGTTGCGCATGATCATTCAGATCATAGGTAGGAATGGGCTGTTTTATTTTTGTCACGGTACAAATGGTATTTTAAATGGAAAGCAGGAAGTTTTTTAGCCACCAGCCTAAGATGGTTTACTATAATGGCTAACTCCGGCACTATTCAAATTTAATAAACATTTTATCAAAATTCAGGATCAGCTTCTGAAACCGGCTGATAACATCCTGGCCGATATTTCCGTATACGTGATGTTTGTTGAAGTTTTCTTTCAGAACATTCAGCTGATCAAGGGTTACTTCCTGATCTAAGATATGGAAAGTTGCCCGGATTTCGGCTCCCTGGTAGGTTTTCGTCCCTCCGGCTCCACCAAGACTGATAGAGACGGTCTTTTTCTGATCTATCGACGGCTTGTTTTTCAGATAATAAGGATAATACAGCATGGAACGTTCGGCACCGGTATCGAAGCTGAAATGCATTCCGTCCATCTCAATCATCGGAGTAAGCCCGTCAATCGCCATATTGGAAGGAGCATTGATCTTCGTTTCCTCTTTCGGAACTATAAAATAACCATCGCGGGTCATCTGCACTTCCTTAAAGGATTCGATAACCGGAAATCCCAGAATTCCATTGATCTGATAGCTGATTTGCGGAAAAGCCAATGCCGTATCCGGAAATACCAAAAATACAGCATTTTCAACGGTGATATTTCCCATTGTCATTTTTTTGCACACGGCAAGACCAGCTGTTACGGAAGCTCCGGTAATGGCATCCACTTTAATTCCGGCAGGAATAATATTCATCCCGAACCGTCTGGCTGCAGATTCCGTCATCACCGATAAATTGGCTCCGGTATCAAAAATAAAATCCGCAGAGTTTCCGTTTATCGTTACTTTCAGATTCTTCAGACCCGCTTTATCTTTTTCTGTCTTTAAGCTTGTCGTACTTTTGATCTGTGTTTTCTGATGAGGTTGCTGTTCCAGTGCGGTCCAGATCTTCATCGTATTTTCCAGGTCGTCTTTTTCTTCTGCGGAAAGCAGGCTGCCGTATCGGGACCGGATGGTTTCCAGCATTTTTTTAGCCGATCTGTAATCGTACTGCTTCATGGCATTGTCTTCCCTGGTTCTGTAGACCTTTAGCATCAGAGAATCCGGGAGAGATGAACCGGAACTGATTAACCCTACAATTTTCTTTTCGGAAAGATCAGGTTTATTAAAAGCGTTAAGCAATATGGCATCCGTAAAATCCTGATAAGGTTTGGGGAAACTGTTCTTTTCTGCCTCAAACTGTTTTTTTGCATTAAAAAAATCTTTTTCCTGTATAAGGCTGTAGGTGGTATGAAAGGATGAGAGCTGGTTCTGAGCTTGTGACCATTGTACAAAAGAAACAATGCTGATCGCCGTTAATCCTGTTTTTATCTGATTCCTGAGTAGATGTATGATCATATTTCTATATAAATGATTGAATTTCGTTCCTATTGATTTTTCGCTTTATGTATTACCAACGTTAAATTTTTTATTTTATTCCAATCAGGTGTAAGACTGCAATTCGCTTACTTCGCTTTGGAAAAAGCCATTTTTACAGCCAGACCAGTTAAAATACCAGCCATAAACCATTTCTGAACTTTAACCCAGAAAGGATTACCTGCAAAAAAAGTTGCGGCTTTTGCAGCAGAAAGGACAATCAGGAAATTAACACTAAAGCTGATAAGGACCTGTACCACGCCAAGCTCAAGGCTCTGAAGCAGAACGGAACCATATTCCGGTTTGATAAACTGCGGGAAAAGTGAAAGATAAAATACAGCGACTTTAGGATTGAGCACATTGGTAAGAAAGCCTACAGTAAAAAGTCTTTTTGGATCGTCATTCGGACTGTTTCTGTCCACCTCAAATATATTTCTGCTCTGAGGCTTTACCGCCTGATAAGCGAGATATAAAAGGTAAAGCGTTCCTGCGGTTTTCAAAATCGTATAAGCGAACGGAACTGCCAGTAAAACAGCAGTCAGCCCAAAAGAAACCATGATGATATGAAATAAAAAACCGCAGATAACCCCCATTAAAGAAATACATCCTGATCTTTTCCCCTGAGTAATGGATTTCGAGATCAGATAAACCATATTCGGTCCGGGACTTATCACCAGAATCAAAGCGGCCAGCATAAAAAATAAGAGTTCCTGAAACGGTATCATTATCCCTGATTTTTTTATAAAATTAATGGTCTGTTCATTAAATTCTAATCATCAACCTGAATATGCCTTCAGGATGACTTTCACCGGCAAAGGTAAACATCTGCAAGGTGAAAAAAGCTATTTTTTTAAATATTTTCAGCGTATTAAAAAGTTTATTTTTCATTAATTCAATTATTAATATGTATTTTTTCATCATAAAAAGCCTTTCAATAAAGGATTTTAAACAATAATGAAAATAATTCTATAATTCTATTGATTGTGACAAATATTTTGTATATTGCATTAACAAATCAACTCTAAATATTTTTTTTATGAACAAGGCAAACCATTTTACTGCTGCGGACCAGGTCTCCGGCAAAAGTATTTCAGGATTTGTATAGGGTTAAAAAACTGCTTCCGGATCAAGGGCAAAAAATTGTCATCAGACCATCCTCTTTCCTTTGATCACATGCAGAACTTTAGCTAAAAAAACAAATAATCTGAAACCGCAGTCTGTTTACTTGGCAGACTATCCTGAATACCTTCAGGCTGAGAAAATTCTAATTTTTGGGAATCCGTAGTTTCCAATTAAGATTTGAAAGTCACACTTCAAATCCAGATTTACCGGAATACACTTTTCGTATTCATCTAAAACTAATCATCAATTACCGTTATCAATAAGATAGAAATGTAAGAAGGACCAAATATTGGTCGGGTTATATTTATATTCATATCATATCTATGGTATAAATCCCCCTATCCTTTTCTGAAAACATTAAGGTTCAGTTGCAGAGCCTGAGGAATACTGTCATTCCCGGGTCGGAAGCAGCCCGGACAGGATATGTTATCCAATTACTGAAAACTTTAGAAGTTGACGGCACATCCGTCTTATGCCTTATCTCAACCTGCCACATAGGATCAAATTCCCGGCTTTATGGGTGATAAGCTATCAGTAATCAGTAAAGACCCGCAAACAACTCTATAAAGAGGTTGTAAGAACCTGTGCATTCAAAATCATGAATAACCAACCGCTAAACACTGATCATCTAATGGAAAACGTTAAGCTTCATATTTCCACCATTGACAAGTATGCTGTTAATTTCAATGAACTTGCAAAATCAAACCGCTATGATCCTGTTTTTTACAGGAATATCGAGATCAAAAAAATCATTGAAACTTTATGCAGAAGAGTTAAAAACAACGTTATCCTGCTGGGGCATCCCGGTGTCGGAAAAACAGCTATTGTAGAATGCATTGCCCAGATGATCGTACGGAATGAGGTTCCCGATGTTCTTCAGAATAAGAAGGTATACGGAATCAAAATGTCTACAATGCTGGCGGGAACAAGCTACCGGGGCGAGTTTGAAGAGAGGGCGGAAGAACTGCTCAAAGAGATATGCCGCAGTGAAGTGATCCTGTTTATCGATGAGCTGCACACCATCATGAAAGCCGGGGCTTCGGAAGGTTCCGTAGATTTTGTAAACCTGCTCAAGCCCTATATTGCAAGAGGTGATATTCAGCTGATCGGTGCAACTACCTTTATGGAATATGACAGTTCTATTTTTTTGGATAAAGCGCTGGACCGGCGGTTTCATAAGGTAGTCATTGAAGAACCGGAAGACTATATCACTTACCTCATCATCAAGAAACTGAAGCACCGGTATGAGGAGTTTTACAAAGTACTGATTAATGATGAAGCAGTTCTGGAAGCTGTGAAACTTACGAAAAACATCAAGGATTCCTATTTTCCGGATAAGGCTATTGATCTGATCGATCTGGCCTGTTCAAGCCTGGTGATGAGCAATGAATTTAAATATTCCGATACGCTGATAGAGCTGGAATATAAAGAGGATTTCCACGACAACTTAAATAACGATCCTTTATTCAGAGATATTTTTAAGAATAAGCGGAATATCGATATCAATGAGGTGAAAGAAACGAAAAGAAAGGTCATCGAAACCTTTGAGGCCAATAAAAAAAATTTCACAGAACAGAAAAAGAAATTGAAACTGCTGAACTCTTATATCAAAGAAGCCGGTTCCATGAAGAAACAGGGATATGACTCCAAATCGGAAGAGATTCTGGAAGTGATCATCCCCTCTATTATGGCCGATATCCAGGCCCGGAAAGTGGAACTCACCAGGGAATTTATCAACTTATTTTATACCAACAGCTATGGAAGATAATATGACGTATAAACTGAAACAGGTCTGTGTACAAAATCCTATTTTCGGACCGAGAAACCTAGGACATTACTGGGGATCGATGAAAGATTTTATCAGCAGCCAGGAAAAGCACGAGTCTGTTCTTGTGATTGATGATGTTATGGCAATTCTTATGAATCCTAAAGAATCTGAAGCCATTAAAAACAGGACCTATTTTGTACTTCAGGATTTCATCAACTGCGGCTATGATTTTGAAAACAACCGTATCGTCCTTACAAGTTCCTTTATGCCGGACATTATGGAACTGATTATTTTTTACTCCGATTTTATAGATTTCAAGTTTTGCCACTACCTGTATGAGAACTCATTTTTAGGAGGTCTCAAATCTTATCAAAGGGATGAACTTGGCCTTAATTTATATCCCTCTGTTTTTGAACTGCTTTACCCGCAACTGAGCATACCTGCCGTTTCCTTTGCTCTGGAAGCTGAACTGTTTCAGGGCGGAGAAGAAATCATAGGCTACACCTATATCATGAATATCATTAAAAACAACATCAAAAAAGTATATAACGATTATAACTATCCGCCCATCTATGAACCGGCAAGAAACGGTTATGTTCTGGGACTCGATGGTGAATATATGTTCCAGCACAACAGTATTTTTCTGTCGGAGGATGAAGATTCCCTGATCGAGAAAATTGAAAAGATCGAAAATAAAAAGGTAATTGAGGACTGGCTGACCTCCGCAGGCCATCAGAATGTTTTTGAATTTTATTCTGCTGATCAGGATTTTACATATCTCAAAAATCTGCTTAAAGATATCCTGGTGAATGAGTTAAGGCCTTTCCGGGAAAATCAGCTGGAAATAGATCATCTGGACAAAATTATTGCCGGTAACCATGAGCCGGTCCAGCAGCAGTTCTCGGCCCATATCAGGACCTTGAAGCGGGAAATTTATCATATCCTCTGAAAACATTGAATCACTAAAAAACAAAATAATATGGAAAAATTCATTTTAAACCCACAATTAAAGGTACGGAAGGAAGGTTTCGGCTGTATTGTCCTTATTAATAAAAGAAAATCAGTCCGTTTTTTCAACAGACTTGGCTATCAGATCATCCTGGCCCTGAAAACCCCTAAAAGCATTCCGGAGATCTATGAAAAAATTTCGGAAGACTTTGACATCTCCAATGTGCTGCCAGAAGAAATCGACAGCTTTGTCAGCCTCCTGAAAAGAGTTGACATATGTGAAGCATACGAAGGACAGACGTACATGGAAGATCCCGTTTTTTATTTTGAGGACATCCCGGATGAGAACTTTTCAGATGAATATTTTTACGCTCCTTTAGGTGTAGAGATCGAAAGCACCAATAAATGTGCAAGAGAATGTTCTTACTGTTCCTATTTCAGTAATCCGCGTGTTGATATTTCCCTGGAGCTATCTGTGGAAGAATGGCTTCCGGTGATTAAAAACATCTCTGATTCCGGCGTTTATTACGTACGGTTTACCGGTGGAGATCCCTTTACCAGAAGGAAGGATCTGCTGGAAATGGTTTCGTATGCGGACCAGCTCGGCCTGATGGTTTCGATTGGCTCGGACCTGACCTTAACTACTGAAAATGATATTATCTTTTTAAGCCAGCTGAAAAATTTTGTGTTCCTGCAAACCACCCTGGACGGCTCAACACAGGAGATCTGCGAGCAATACCGCGGCAAAGGTAATTTCCATAAGGTGATGAAAGGAATGGACCTCCTCCACAGGCATCATGTTCCGTTTATTGTAGGAACCGTATTGACCAAACACAACAAAGATGACATCTACAATATCGGGAAGCTTATTGCGCCCTATAAACCACTCGGATACAGCTTTGCTCCGCTGTATATAGCGGGAAGGGCACTCAATTTAGAGCACGATATGCCTGATAATGAAGAGCTGTATGAAGCCAATCTTCAGCTGAAACAGCTTGTAGATGATAAAGTGATCAGACCTGCTGATTCTGCATGGCAGGAAATCGTGAATGACGTGAGTGAAGAAACTTTCAGAACCCTGATCAATGATCAGCCTTTACTGACCAGAACAGGAGAACGGCTGATGAGGATCACTCCGCAGGGACAATGCTATGTATCCGTAAAACTGAAAAGAGTGGATGTTGAAAACGACCATGAATGGAATGCGGGCAGCATTATCGGCAATGATCTGATCCGGATCTGGCAGAATTCTGATAAGATGAATGAATGGAGAAGCCTTACCACCAGCGACAATTATTTCGGTAAAACAGCAAATATTAAGGAATTGCTATAATTAACCATCAAAAATTTATTAAAATGAAAACCTTAAAAGAAAACACCAAAGAGATCAAAGGTAAAGTAAAAACCCTTGATAGCAAAGCCACACCGGTCTTTGAGAATGTGAAGCCTATGTTGAGTACTCCGCTGGAGATCACGAGAGATAAGCTTAGAATGATGAATATGGTAGATGAAAATATCATCATTCACGACAGTGATATCAAACAGGATTGTGAATAATTTAAATAACAAAACAATGAAAACCCTGAAAGAAAACACCAAAGAGATCAAAGGAAAAGTAAAATCCCTTGATAGTAAAGCCACACCGGTTTTTGAGAATGTAAAGCCTATGCTGAGCACTCCGCTGGAAATCACAAGAGATAAACTCAGAATGATGAATATGGTAGATGAAAATATCATCATTCACGACAGTGATATCAAGCAGGATTGCGAATAATCTTATAAAAACTGTAATTCCTTAATAGGATATAGGGACCAATTTATTGGTCTCTATATTTACCGAATCATCAAAAAAAATTAATAAAATGGAAAGAAAAAATTTAATCAGCGCCCATAATCCGGTAACCGGCCCAAGACATCTGGGACATTATTTCGGAGCGATGAAATCTTTAGCAGAAACTCAGTATGAGCATAATACTTTTGTAGTTCTCGACGATCTTCTGGCTTATTTTATGTACCCGAAAGAAAGAGATTACATTCAGAACAGGACTTTATTTGTGGTTCAGGATTTTATCAATTCAGGGTTCGATGTAGAAAACAACAATATCCTGCTGACTTCGGACATTGCCCCCTTATTTCTTGAGCATATGCTGTATTACAGCACCGTGATCGATGTGGAATACTGTAATCACCTGTACCAGAATTCTTTTCTGGGATCTTTGAAATCCTACCAGAGAAAGGAGCTGGGCCTCAGTAATTATCCGTCTGTTACAGAATGGCTGTATCCGCAGATAGGGATTGCCGCTATGGCATTAAGCCTTAATGCCGATTATTTTCAGGGCGGAGAAGAGATTATAGGCTATATTTATATCATGGAAGAAATCGCAGAAAATCTCAGGAGAAGAAATAAGATCTCCATCAGTGTTCCTGAATATCTGCCTTCAAAAATCGGATACATCAACGGAACGGACGGGAAATATATGATTCAGAAAAACTGTGTATTTCTGAGCGAAGAACTCGATGATCTGGAAGCGAAGATTATGTCTATCCAGGATAAAAAAGTATTGCAGGAATGGTATAACTCGCTTCACAGGGAAGACCTTTCACAGGCGTTGGAGCATAATGCACTCAGCATTGAGGAGAAGATGAAGTTTTTCGGTATTTTATCCGAAGAGCTGCGTCCGTTCAGGGAAAACAGGCTTACCAATGCATTTTTAATGGATGTGCTGGATAAAGGGAAAGAATCTGTACAGGATATCTTAAAGGCATCTTTGGAACCTCTTAAGAATTCGCTCAATATCTACAGCATCTGAGTTGAGGAACTTTTTTAGCAGTCAGAATCATCAGACTTTAAATTAATTGATAATGGAACATACAATCGTTTTAAGAAAACTATCCGCGGATGATGCCACAGCATTAAGCAGGCTGGCAGATAATAAAAACATCTGGGATAACATGAGGGATATCTTCCCCCATCCTTATACCCTTAAGGATGCGCAGCAATTTATCGGCATGGTTGCTGCGGAAGATCCCCAAATGAGTTTCGCCATAGAATACAACGGCCATTTTGCAGGAATGATAAGCCTGATCAGACAACCTGACGTCTACAGAAAAAGTGCAGAAATAGGATTCTGGATCGGGGAAGAATACTGGGGTAAAAAAATCGTGAGTATTTCCACTCAAAAGCTGATTGATTATGCCATCAAAAACCTGGATCTGAACCGGATTTTTGCCCGGGTTTTCGAATATAATACCGCTTCTATGAAAGTTCTGAAAAACAACGGATTCATTGAAGAAGGCGTTTCAATTGATGCCGTTTATAAAAACAATCAGTTTTATGACCTTCATCATTTCTACTTACTGATCAGAAACGTTTAATCTGTAATACCTCCGGAACCTGAAGGATCCTGTCTTTTTTATAGACTACTCACAGTAAAGATACCGGGAGTTTTCCTCAGCGTTCCGGGGTTTATTCAGTTACAGAAACAGAAGAAGCGGGGATTATTTCCCGGAAAAATACACTGAAGAATTATCTGATTTTAACGGATATGGGCCATATCATTACCTTTTTTTCAGACGCTTATAAAGGATTGTCAAAAGAATCCTGGATGCTGTCTCTGGTCATGCTGATTTACCGTTCAGGATCAATGGTCCTGCCCTTTCTGGGCGTTTACTTCTCAGAACAGTTGAATCTCTCTCTGCAGGAGACAGGAGCTTTATTAAGCTGCTACGGACTGGGGGCCATTCTGGGGGCTTACCTTGGCGGAAGACTGACAGATAAAGCAGGATACTTCAAAGTTCAGGTTGTCAGCCTTTTTCTGTGTGTTCCGGGACTCCTGCTGATCCCTCATCTGAAAAACATGTATCTTCTGTCAGGGATCCTTTTTCTGCAAAGTACCATCAATGAGATTTTCCTTCCGGCCAATTCAGTTGCTATTACCCGATATTCTTCAGTAGAAAACAGGGCCCGGGCCTTTTCACTGAACAGACTGGCCCTTAATCTTGGATTTTTTATCGGACCTTCTTTAGGAGGGCTGCTTTCTTCCGTTTCCTATAGCCTGATATTCTACGTTAATGCCGCTGCTGCACTGATTTCAGGAAGTATCATCTATCTGTATTTCAGAAAAAAGAAACCACCTGTTTCAGCAGAAAAAACAGTCCATCCCTCTTTCCGGTCTCCTTACCGGGATCTTTCATTCCTTATTTTCATTTTTTTCTGTATCCTGTATGCTTTATGCATTATGCAGCTGTTCAGCAACTTACCTTTGTTTTATCAATATACAGGGCTTTCCAAAATAGAAATCGGGATGCTGTTCGGCTATTGCGGAATTTTGCTTTTCATTGTTGAAATGCCTCTGGTAAACTGGGCAGCCAAAACTTTCAGCACCATCCATACCGTTGTATTGGGTTTATTTCTGCTCTTTGCGGGTTACCTTATACTGGCTTTTTACTCCGATCTGTACTCCATTATCCTTTCTATTACCCTGATCTCCCTTTCCAATGTGCTGGTGATTCCGTTTCTGTCAACGATCGCTTCTGTGCGGGCAGAAGGTAAAAATATGGGAGCTTATATGGGTTTATTCGGAGGAATATTTTCAGTCGCACTATTTCTCGCCCCACTTTCAGGATCTTTTATTGCCGGACACTATGGTTTCAGCAGCCTCTGGCTGATTATTTCTGTAGTGATCATCATTGCTTTATCCGGAATCTATTACACCTATACCCAAAAACTTTCAGGAGAAAAGACCCCTGCTCCGGAAATGGAAAAAGAATAAACAGGAATATTCAAAAAAAAGCATCTTTAGAAACCTTTATTAAGATAATATCAAAGGATTTATACCTTCCGGAAACCCGTAATAAAAACAAGGTGCCAGGCTCTACATTTGCTTTAAATTTACTTTTAATAAACTTTTCCTTAAAATGTAACAGAAATTCATGAAAATGAAGAGAGATTATAAAGAGTATCCACAGCAAAAAAATACGATTACAGCCCAGCCCCGGCTTTACTTCGGTACTGTTTTCCAATTCATTATATTTTTGTAACTTAACTTAATTGAAAAATCTGCGGTGTCGTCTTCCGGTATCCTGCAGATTCTGTTCAGGAAAAATTAATCACCAACACCCATCTACAGACCTTGATAAGAGAAACAGAACATACCGGCCGCTCCATAGCATTTATTGATACCGAAATTGAGCCTAAAAACCTTAAAATTCTGGACATAGGCGGCATTAAAAATGACGGAAATATCTTCCATAAGAATTCTGTTACAGACTTCATCCGGTTTCTCAGCAATACAGAATTTATATGCGGCCACAATATATTCAATCACGATATGGTATATATCGGAAAAGCGGCAGCGGACGCAGGCGTTCATCCCGAAAATGTTATTGACACCCTGTACCTGTCCCCTCTCCTGTTTCCCACCAAACCTTATCATTCTTTATTGAAAGATGATAAACTTCAGACCGATGAGCTCAATAACCCTTTACATGATTCCATCAAGGCCAAAGACCTGTTTTATGCTGAATTAACAGCATTCCGTGAGACAGACCAAACCCTGAAACAGATTTTTTATTTACTGTTGAAAGACAGAAGAGAGTTCAATGCTTTTTTCCGTTATACTGATTATTCCGTAGAAGAAACCGATGTAAGGAAGCTGATTCTGATAAAATTCAAAGACGAAATCTGTGAACACGCCGATTTAGCACAGCTGATTTCAGAATATCCGGTAGAGCTTGCTTACAGCCTGTCTCTTACGCATTCTTTCATTGAACATCAGGAAATTCATTCTATTACTCCGCCCTGGGTATTGAAAAATTATCCGGAAACAGAAAGGATTATGTTCCTGCTGCGAAACAGACCCTGCATCCCAGGTTGTTTTTATTGTAACCGGGCATTGGACATTCATAAAGGATTGAAAAAGTTCTTTGACTACAATTCGTTTCGGAAGTATGGCGGTGAAGCTCTTCAGGAGAAAGCGGTGAAAGCTGCTGTGGACAACAAATCATTGCTGGCTGTTTTTCCGACCGGAGGTGGTAAGTCTATTACATTTCAGGTTCCGGCTCTCATCAGTGCCGAAACAGCCAAAGGACTTACCGTGATCATCTCACCCCTTCAATCCCTGATGAAAGATCAGGTCGACAATCTTGAAAAGATCGGAATTACCGAAGCGGTCACCATCAACGGATTGCTTGATGAGGTTGAAAGAGGCAAATCATTTGAAAGGATTGAAGACGGCTCAGCTTCCATCCTTTATATTTCCCCGGAATCTCTACGCTCTAAAAGTATAGAAAAATTAATTTTAGGAAGAAAAATCGTCCGTTTCGTTATTGATGAAGCGCATTGCTTTTCCGCATGGGGTCAGGATTTCCGTGTTGACTATCTTTATATTGGTGATTTTATCAGATCTCTTCAGGAAAAGAAAAATCTGGAAGAAGGAATTCCTGTTTCCTGCTTTACCGCCACGGCCCGGCAGAAAGTTATTCAGGATATCCGGGATTATTTTAAAGAAAAACTAGATCTTGATCTGGAGCTGTTTACTTCAAAAGCTTCAAGAAACAATCTCCACTACAAAGTGTATGAAAAAGCAGATGAAGAAGAAAAATACCAGGCGGCCCGGGATCTGATCGAAGGAAAAAACTGTCCCACCATTATCTATGTTTCAAAAACAAAAAAAGCTTTTTCTCTGGCTGAAAGACTCGCCAAAGACGGATTCAGTGCCAGGCCTTATCATGGAAAGATGGAAAAACAGGAAAAATCAGCCAACCAGGACTCGTTCATTGCCGGAGAAACTCAGATCATGGTGGCCACATCGGCCTTTGGAATGGGCGTTGACAAAAAGGACGTAGGCATGGTCATTCATTACGAAATTTCCAATTCACTCGAAAACTATGTTCAGGAAGCCGGAAGGGCGGGCAGAGATGAAAATATCACCGCAGACTGTTTTGTTCTGTTCAATGAGGAAGATCTTGGCAAACACTTTATTTTACTGAATCAGAATAAAGTTTCCATTAAAGAAATCCAGCAGATATGGAAAGCCATAAAAGACATCACCCGATTCCGGTACAAAGTTTCCAATTCTGCTTTGGAAATTGCCCGGAAGGCTGGCTGGGACGACAGCGTCATAGAGATTGAAACCCGTGTGACCACTGCCATTGCTGCCTTGGAAGATGCCGGCTACCTGAAGCGGGGGCAGAATATGCCGAGAATTTTTGCCAACAGTATTTTAGCCCGAAATGCTCAGGAAGCCATTGATAAGATCAATGCTTCCGAAAAATTCATTGGAACACAGAAAGAACACGGGGTCAGAATTATAAAAAAACTTTTTTCAAGCAAAAGTCGGAAGCAGTCCAGTGATGAAACCGCCGAATCAAGGGTTGATTATATTAGCGACCGTTTAGGTATTGTAAAGGAAAAGGTTATTAATATCATTAATCTCCTTCGTGAAGAAGGAATTTTAGCCGACACCAGAGATCTCACGGCATTTATCAAAAGTGGCGAAAACCGGAACCGCTCGCTCACCATCGTTGAAGCTTACGCTAAGATTGAGAATTTCCTGCTCCCTTTACTGGAAGAGCAGCAAAAAGAATTTCACCTTAAACAGCTTAATGAGGACGGTGAAAAAAATGGCTGCGAAGGAATCAATACCGCCAGAATTAAAACCATCGTCAACTTCTGGGCGATCAAAAACTGGGTCAAAAGGCAACCTCTTCCCTTCTCAAAGAATCATCTCATTGTCGGCCTTCTTCATCCCGAAGAAGAACTGAAAGAGAAGCTGAAAAAAAGACATGAACTGGCCAGGTTCATCGTTGAACTGCTGTATGAAAAAAGCAGTCTGGACCTTACCAAAGGTGAGACCGGAAAAGAGGAAGTTCTCGTTGAATTTTCAGTTCATGAGCTGAAGGACGCTTATAATAACAGCTCCAATCTCTTCAAAATGGATATTGACATTCATGATATTGAAGACACCCTTTTTTACCTCTCAAGAATTGAAGCCATTAAAATAGAAGGCGGCTTTCTGGTTCTATACAACAGGCTCACTATTGAGCGCACCGAGCAGGATAATAAGAAAAGATATACCAAGGACGATTACCAGAAACTACAGCAGTTTTACGAAAATAAAGTGCAGCAGATTCATATCGTAGGAGAATATGCAAAAAAAATGATCTCCAGCTATCAGGATGCCCTTCAGTTTGCAGAAGATTACTTCCAGCTCAATTATACCTCCTTTCTCAATAAATATTTTAACAGCAGCAGGCAGGAAGAGATCAGAAAAAACCTGACTCCGGCAAAATTCAGACAGCTTTTCGGAGAATTGTCTCCCACACAGCTGAAGATCATCAAAGATAATGAAACACGGCATATTGCTGTTGCTGCCGGCCCGGGAAGCGGAAAAACAAGAGTACTCGTTCATAAGCTGGCCTCCCTTCTTACCATGGAAGACGTAAAACAAGAGCAGCTGCTGATGCTTACTTTTTCAAGGGCGGCCGCCACCGAATTCAAGAAACGGCTGATCCGGCTTATCGGAAATTCCGTGCTTTATATTGATATCAAGACGTTTCATTCTTATTGTTTTGATCTTTTGGGTAAAGTAGGAACGATAGAAAAATCAGAGATCATTCTCAGAAAGACCATTGAAAAGATCCGGAATGGAGAAGTTGAAGCCAGCAAGATCACCAAAACCGTGCTCGTTATAGATGAAGCACAGGATATGGATAGTGACGAGTTTGAGCTGATCAATGCCCTCATGGAACAGAACGAAGAGATGCGAGTGATTGCTGTAGGGGATGACGATCAGAATATTTATGAATTCAGGGGAGCAAGCTCAAAGTATCTGGAACAGTTCATCACAGTTAATAACGCTGTAAAATATGAACTGATCGAAAACTACAGAAGCAAAAGCAATCTTGTAGAGCTTTCCAATCAGTTTGTGAAACAGATCTCCCATCGCCTGAAGGAAACACCCATTATTGCCAGACAAACTGATAACGGGAAAATAAAAATTGTAAAGTACCAAAACGCAAATCTCATTACTCCGCTGGTAGACGACCTCCTCAATACCGGACTTCAGGGAACCACCTGCGTGCTGACTAAAACCAATGATGAGGCACTACAGGTTACCGGGCTGCTCCTGAAAAAAGGAATACACGCAGAATTAATCCAGACCAACGACGCCTTCAGCCTGTATCATATTGCTGAAATCAGGTTTTTTCTCAATCTGTTAAACCGGAATGATCAGACCTTTACCATCAGTGATCACGCGTGGGATCATGCCAAACGGGAACTGATCAACAGCTTTCGCCACAGCACGCAGCTGGATTCATGCCTCAGACTTATAAAAGATTTTGAAACCGTTAATCCCAAAACAAAATACAAATCGGATCTGGAAGTTTTTATCCGCGAATCCAGGTTAGAAGATTTTTTCAGTGAAAGCGGGGAAACTGTTTTTGTATCCACCATTCATAAAGCAAAAGGTAAAGAGTTTGACCATGTCTTTTTACTTCTTGAAAATTTTCATCTCAACAATGATCAGGATAAACGGCAGCTGTATGTGGCTATGACAAGGGCCAAAAGAGATTTAACCATCCACATTAATTCTGATCTTCTCGATCATATCTCGGCGGAGAATATGGAACGGGTCGAGGACAGAGAAACCCATTCTCCTCCTCACCTCATCGCCATGCATCTGACGTATAAAGATGTCTGGCTGGATTATTTCATCGGCAATCAGTCGTTAATTTCCCAACTCAGAAGCGGAGACCATCTCATCGTGAGCGGAACGGAGTGTTTTACACCCAACGGACAGTCTGTTTTAAAATTCTCGCAACAGTTCCGTAAGACCATTGATGATATGAAGTCTAAAAATTTTGAACTGGTCAGCGTAAAGGTAAATTTTATTGTGTATTGGCTGAAAGAAGGATCCGAAAATGAAATCAAGGTTATTTTACCGGAAGTTTATTTTCAGAAAAGCCTTCCCTTCACCCCTAATCAGCAGTAAATCCCGAATAACGGGAATAAAGTACAGGGCTTGTATCCGCATTGGAAAAAATGTAATTTAGCTGCCGTAAAAAAAGTATTCCGGAATAATCACTGCCATGTCTAAACTAAAAGCTGTAAGGGAACAGAAAAATCTGACGCAGGAAGAGCTGTCAGAAAAATCCAGGATCTCTGTAAGAACCATTCAACGGATCGAATCCGGTACGGAGCCTAAAGGGCATACTTTAAGAGCGCTGGCCCAGGCATTGGAAATACAGGAAAGTGTATTGCTGGAAATCCCAGCGGTTCCTCAAACCGGGCAGGAGACCAAACCGGAAACAGAGAAAGACATCCGGACCATAGAAGAAGAAGGAATTGATTATTCAAAGATCAAAATGATTAATCTTTCCTCGCTGTTATTTGTCGTTCTTCCACCCTTGAATATTCTTACTCCTCTCCTGCTGATGTATGTTCTGAAACAACGGAACAGCCTGACGAGACAGATTATTTCAGTTCAGATGATGTGGACGGCTCTGGCTCCCATTGTATTTATGCTGGGCATCTTTTTAAAGCTTGGAAGGCAGTTCTCGCTGGTCCTGATGATCCTTATTGTACTCTCCAATGTCTTTATCATCCTCCGGAATGCAGCTTCCATAGACCGGAATAAAAAACTGCACTTTAAACTGAATTTCAGCATGATATAATTCCTGTCAGGACTTTGGCGGGTTGTTGGCGGGTTCATTTTTATGATAAAACTGCCGGAAAATATAATCTTTGTCAAAAATTGTAACAATGACAAAGTATGCTCAGCTGATCCTCATTTTTTTAATTCTTTCAGGGAATACCATATACGCACAGGCAGAAAAAACAGACCCGGTTTATAAAACCATTATGTCCAGAGACAGCCTGCTTTTTTCAGTTAGCTTTAATACCTGCGATTTTAAACAAATGGAAAACCTGATCAGTGACCAGCTCGAATTTTACCATGATAAAGATGGTTTTTCAGATAAGAAAAAGTTCCTGACCGACTTTAAAAACGGTTTATGTAAATCACCCCAAACCTATCGGGCGCGGAGAGCGCTGTTGGAAAACAGTACCCAAGTTTACCCGATGTATAAAAACGGACAGATCTATGCCGTCATTCAAAACGGAGATCATGACTTTTACGAAAGCATCAATGGACAGCCCGAGAAACTGGCAGGCTCTGCAAAGTTTACCAACTTCTGGCTCCTTGAAAACAGAAACTGGAAACTGGCCCGATCTTTAAGCTTTAATCATCATGCAAAACAAGCCTCTGAAGAAGCTACCCCTGAAAATGATCAGGACCTTGAAAAATGGTTAAAAGAGCTCAATATTCCAACCCTTGGGTTAGGAATCATAGAAGGCGGAGAACTTAAGCAGGTAAAAGTTTTTGGTGAAATAAAAAAGGGAATTTCAGCTCCCTATAACACTTATTTTAATGTAGCTTCGCTTACCAAGCCCGTTACTGCCATGGTTGCCTTACGTCTGATCAGTCTCGGAAAATGGAAACTGGATAAACCCCTTGCCGCCTACTGGACAGATCCGGATATTGCCCATGATCCCAGACATCAAAAACTGACCACCCGCCTCGTCCTGTCCCATCAAACCGGATTCCCCAACTGGCGATGGATGAACGCCGATAAAAAACTGAATTTCCAGTTCGACCCGGGAACAAAATACCAATACTCAGGTGAAGGTCTTGAATACCTGAGAAAAGCACTGGAAAAAAAGTCCGGAAAATCTCTTGACCAGTTAGCCGAAGAATTAATCTTTAAACCTCTCAAAATGAAGGATACCAATTATATCTGGGATAAAAATACCGATGAATCAAGATTTGCCATCGGATATAATCCGGAAGGAAAACCTTATCCTACAGAAAAGAACAAAACAGCCAATGCTGCAGATGATCTGCATACCACCATAGAAGATTATGGGAATTTTATGGTCTCAGCCATGAAAGGCAGCCTTCTGAAGCCTGAAGTTTTTCAGGAAATGATTAAAAGACAGGTTAAAACCAAAGAAAATAAGTATTTCGGATTAGGTTTTGAAATATACGACCTCGGAAACGGTGAATATGCACTGGCCCATGGAGGTGCCGACCTTGGAACCCGTTGTATGGCGATTGTACTTCCAAAATCCGGAAAAGGAATCCTGATATTAACCAATACCGATGATGGTTATAAAGTCTATGAAAAGCTGGTGACCTACTATCTGGGCGAACAGGGAAAGAAAATTGCAGAAATTGAGAACAGGTAAGAAACATCAATATAGTTCGGATGATCTCTGGAAGGTTCTTTTAACCACAAAAGCACAAAAGGTTTGAGCACGTAAGTAACCTTTAAGTTTAATGCATTCTACATAGAAGTTCACTAAAGTTCTTAAAAATCTACGATTTTTATTGGCAAATTAAAATCTGCGAAATCCGCACAATCTGCGTGAGAAAAAATATCCACAAACATTTGTGTTATTCGTGGGATCCGTGGGAGATTCTTTAACCACAAAAGCAACAAAAGCCTTGAACACGTAAATAACCTTTAAGTTTAATGCATTCTACATAGAAGTTCACTAAAGTTCTTAAAAATCTACGATTTTTATTGGGTAAATTAAAATCTGCGCAATCCGCAAAACCAGCGCGAAAAAAAATATCCACAAGCATCTGTGTCATCTGGGTGATCTGTGGGAAATTATTTTAACCACAAAAGGTTTGAACACATAAGTAATCTTTAAGTTCAATACATTCTGCATAGAAGTTCACTAAAGTTTTTAAAAATCTACGATTTTTATTGGGTGAATTAAAATCTGCACAATCCGCAAAATCTGCGCGAGAAAAAATATCCACAAGATCCGGGAAATCAGCAGAATCTGTGAGAAATAATATTACAAGTCAAATTTGTTGGATGCTATTTTTAATTCATACAAAGCTGAGACTTAGGCAATGATGATTCTTAAGGAGGCAAAGAAGATAATCAACTCCGTTGATTCGATAAAGCGATGAGTGGCTTCTGATGTTTTTCTAAGATTGGAAATTTAGAACTGATATCAATAAAAAAGCCTGCTTTCTTTTGGATTGCAGGCTTATTGATTTTGTGTGCAGATATCTCTACTTTACTTTTTCCAATAGGTATAATTTGGCTCCGGAAAAAGCCAGCTTAGGCATCACATTTCCTTCAAGAACCATCGTTTTATTATTCACATCAATCACTGAAATATAGTTGTTGGAATTGTACTCGATGTAGTTTTCCTTTTCTTTGGTCGCAGGATTTTTCCCGAATTCCAGGGAATATTTTACCCAGCTTTCTTCTTCAGAGCTGCAGTGTACCGGTTTGAACTTTGATTTTTTAGCTTTGAAAATAATCTGGTCGAAGCTGTCTGTACAGTCTGAAGTAAAGGAGGCATCCGGATTCTGGTCTTTAGAAAAATCTTCAAAAGAACCTCGGTATACACCTACTATTTTCCAGGTTCCATCCAGGCGGTCTTCATCTATTTTTCCTTTGGCTTTGCTCACCGCCCAGCTGATTCCGTTTACGGTTCCTTTTACGGCTTTATAGCCCAATGTGGCAGCTCCTGTTACCATTTTTGCGGCAGTTCTTACCACACAGGAATTTAATATCAGTACGGCTGAGGCCAGGAAGATTATTTTTTTCATTTTGTCAGGTTTTTGTAGTGCGAAGATAAGGGTTTTTGATGAAAGGTGGGAGAAAGGTTGGAAGTGGGGTGATGGAAGATGGATGAGGGATGTTATGATTCTACCTGATACTTAAACCTATTTAGATTTTATTTGAAACATTAGGGTTCATTAAGGAAAAAAATCAAAGATTTGTTGTAAACTGAACGCCTTAATGTGGAGTTCTGCTTAATATTCCTAAAAACCTTATGATTTACGATAAGGGTATAGCGGCTTAAATTCAAATAACTGTTTCAAAAAGATCCTCGGTTTACAGAAAATGCCAGATAGGTTCATGTTATGCCTGGCAGTATAGGGATCAGTAAACTAATATATTACTGAAGTTTCATTTTATTGATCAGAGGATTGGCATACATCGAAAGGAAATATTCCTTTGAAACAGGATCAGACGGATCGATGCGCATCTCCAGCCTGCGGGCAAACAGCTGTTTTTCCTGTTCCGTATATTGTGAGGCATAGGTATCGGTATTCCGGAGCAGGTCGTAGGCAATAAACTTCGTAGGCCATAGTTTATAATTCCGGATAATGGAATCGTCGATTACCTGGGCTACTGCCTGTAACTGCTTGTTTTTATTTTCAATTTCTGATGCAATTTCATCAAGCTCCGTATTGAGGACATCACCGGCATGCAGATGGATCCGTTTTTTCTGGCCTAAAATCCCGCTGAGCATCGTGGTGAAATCTTCATTTTTCCCTTTGATATACTGCTCTTCCCTGTGCTGTGCCAGCAACTGTGGCATTTTCAGGGTATCGGTAGGATCATATTCGTAAGAAATAGATACCGGAACAATCTTCAGGGTCTTGAAATACTCCATTAGCGGCTGGTCTCCTGCGGCCATTGCCAGCATTTTCAGTACACCCTGCTGGGTTGCATCGTTTCCGTCTTTGGTGCGGCCTTCACGTTGGGCAATCCATACGGAGTGTTTTTCGACATGCAAAAGCTGTTCAATATACTCCGACATGGTTTGGGAGCTTTTCAGCTGGTCACGAAGCGAAAGTCCGCGCTGCACCAGAAAATTACGGTTCAGCTTGGCGAGGACATTTAAAAATTTCCGGTTGACAAGGTTATCACCAATCGCAGAAGCCGTCATGATATGCCCGCTTTCCAGCAAAGCCAGGTTAAGCAGTGAGGTATCCAACACAATATCCCGGTGATTGGAAATGAAAAGATAAGGCGTGTTTTTATCCAGCCGGTCGAAGCCTGAAGTCGTTAACCCGTCAGAGCTTTTTGCAAGGATCTGGCGAACGGTATGTGCAATGAAATGGGTCTGAAAATCACTCGTAGAATGTACATTCTTCAGCTGCTCCTGCCACACCTCCTCTTCCCTGTCCGGGAATGTAAAGTTCATCAGGGCTTTCATCATCGGATCCCGGGCTATTCCGGCCAGTGCTCCATTCACTTCATGATCATCAAAAAACCGGATTTCATCAAACTTCGACATGCAATTATTTAAGATTAAAAACTTTTGCAAAAGAACGAAAATTTATCTGGGATGACGGTATAAAGGATGTTAAAGTATTATGAATGGCGTAGGAGTTGAGCGCATTTGCAGACAGATGTCAATCAGAATTAAATATACCTCACCCAAAGCCCCGTTTCAATTATCACACATTTACAATGTAATTGATTAAAAATATACACTATTTTATCATTAATTATGTTAAATTTTAATTTAGAATAAATATTAATTAAATATTGTCAACATCTCTTTGATGTGAAATACTTGTTTTTTTAAGAATAAATTATTTCTTTTGTTGGAGAGTTAATGATCAACAGAAAGTTTTCTTACGAATCACACAACTCACAACAATAACCATATTACATTCTCTTGACCATGAAAAACATTCTATTTAATAGACTCAATGTTCTTTTTGCAGAGTATTCATTACTGCAAAGGCAACTGTTCAGGCTTTCATTTATTTTTCTGATTACAAAAAACGCTGAACAACAGAAAATGTAATTTCATTCTATCTCTATTACCTTAAAAAAAAATCTAAGATTGCTATAAACGGGTGTTATCCGAAAAACCTTAACAGAGTAGGAACAATAAACAAAAATTATATATATGAAAACAGACAATAACTTTTCAAAATTCGTTGCCAGATTAGAGCAAAAAATGCTTGACAGCAACCAAGAGTCAATGATTATTCATAGTTCGGGTGCAAACAATTATATGGGAGCCGGAGCTAACAGTACCTGCAGTAACGCTGCTGCTTCATGTAACGATTCCAACAACAGAAACTGTACTAATAATAACAGTTCAGGCTGCAGTGGGGCCACCAATACCAAAACATTATTCGGATCCGGCTGCCAAAACACTGAAAAAGAACTGAATCCTTCCTTTTCAATGGATTAATTCCTAATCGTTTATAGCAATCTTTTTAAAACCAAATCCTATGAAACTCAGTAAATACAATACAATTCTGGACGTCACTCCCAATTCTTCCGTCCTGTATAATTCCAAGGAAGATAAATGCCTGGTATTCAACACCGAAAAAAAACACCTTTTTTCTATGGATCCCAGCATGATAGCATCCATAGACCCGGCCATCTATAACGACCTTCTAAACATCAATGCTATTGTTGAAAGCGATAAAAATGAACTGGCAGAAGTCATTCTTAAAAGCAGACAGATTGATAGCAGCGAAAAAGAATTTAAACTGATCATTAACCCTACAATGAACTGTAATTTCAAATGCTGGTATTGCTATGAGTCCCATATTCCGGGTTCCAAACTGTCTAATAATACCATTGACAGGATTTACAAGCTGATTGAGAATACCCTTACAAAGAACAAAAAGCTGGAACGGTTTGTCCTTTCTTTTTTTGGAGGCGAACCATTAATGTATTATAATAAAACAACCAGGCAGATCATTGATTTTCTCAGGGAAAAATATTCTGAATATCCACACATCCAGTTTTCAATTCATTTTACTTCCAATGCCTATATTTTAAATAATGAAATTATTTCTCATTTAACGGAAAGAGAGGAGTACAAACACTTCCAGATCACTCTTGACGGTGGGCGGGAAGAACATAATAAGGTAAGGGATTCCGGTAAGAAAGAAGGTTCTTATGACAAGATTATTGATTCTATAAAAAAACTGGTCAGCAATAAGATCGATGTTCTGACAAGGGTAAACTATACGGCTCAGAATATTGATTCAACCAGGGAAATCATTGATGATCTGAAGGACATACCCGAAGATTTCAAAAAATATCTGAATGTAGGCTATTTCAGAGTCTGGCAGGACGACACCAAGGTAAAAGTGAAGGATAAGGTGGATACCATCTATGCTGATTATCACACCAACGAAATCAGTGTGAACCAGAACGATCTCTATATGGATAATTTAAACAATCCATGCTATGCAGATAAGAAAAACGAACTTGTCGTTAACTTCAACGGTGATATCTACAAATGTACCGCAAGAGATTTCAGTCAGGAGAATAAATACGGAACATTGGATTCCGACGGTAACGTAGACTGGATAGAAGACAAGCTCAATGAGTGGGAGAACATAAAAATCCAGTCGAAGGCATGCCAGAACTGTAGAATACTTCCGTTATGCGGGGGAGGGTGCCATCAGGTGAATTTAGAAAATAAAGGTCTGAATACCTGCCAGATCGGCATCAATGACCAGCAAAAAGATGATATTATTATGTATCGTTTATCTTCTTTATTTGTGAATGAAAACTAAAAGAATAAAATTTTATCATCAACTTGAATCAAATGATTGCGGGCCGGCCTGTGTACAGATGATCTGCCAGTATTATGGTAAACCGTATAAACTGAAAGATGTAAAGCACAATTTATCTGTATCCAAGCTTGGTGTTTCCATTAAGGACCTTCGGAACTGCCTGCATAAAGCCGGCTTTAAATCTTTTACCGTAAACATTGGTCTGGATGATATATATGAGATGCCCCTGCCCGCTATTTTATTTTTAAATTACGGGCATTATGTCATTCTGGAAAAAATCCGGATAAAAAAAGACTGTGTTGTGTATCATATCATCGATCCCAGCTTCGGAAGACTGGCTCTGGATGAGGAGGTATTCTGCTCAAGGTGGCTTACCGGATCCACAGGCCTGTCCATAATTCTGGAACCGGATGAGCTTTTTCATGAAAAACATCTGGAACGTTCAGACACCAGAAACGGAGAAACCCTGATCCGAAAAAACGTTACTGAAGTTTTAAAGAAAAACAAACGCCGTTTTGCCACAATCCTTCTCTTCACAATGCTCCTTTTGATATCCAACTGGGCTATGCCTTTGCTGCTAAAAGAGAATATCGATAAAGGCATTATGCAGAAAGACTTCGGCCTTCTCTGGAAAATCCTGCTTTTTCAGTTTATGTTTGCCATCAGCTATTTATTTTCGGGAAGTCTTTCAGAAATACTCAAAACCAAACTAAGCTTAGACCTGAATATAGACCTGAACCGGTCTTATTTCAAAAAAATCCTTAATCTGCCGATAAGCTATTACGACACAAAGTTCAAATCTGACCTCATCAGCGGTATCCATGACCAGAACAGGGTGAGCACCTCTATTTCCAATTATTTTACCGGCCTGGTTATCATGCTGCTGAACATCCTCGTATTTTCTACCCTGCTGATTGTTTACAATTATCAGATATTCATCTGTTTTATATTTTTTACAGTAGCTGCCATAATATACACCCTGTTCTTCTTCAAACAGAAGAAATTCATAGATTACTCCCTCTTTTCTCTTGAATCTGAAAACAGAAACAACATCTACGAGCTTATAATGGGCATCACCGAAGTTAAGATCAACAGTGCAGAAAAAACCAAGCTTGCCAACTGGATGAAGACGGAAGAAAAGCTGAAAAAGATCAAGATAAAAGCAGCCTATATCGATTTCTTTATGAGCAATGGGAACAGCTTCATTCAGAGACTGAGAGATATTTTCCTGATTGGTATGGCCTCCTTTATGGTCATTAAACAGGATATGACGATGGGAGAAATGCTGATGATCAGCTACGTTTTAGGCCAGCTGTCAGGTCCGTTCAATGAGCTCATCCATTACACTCAGGAGCTTCAGAGATCCAAGCTGTCATTCGACAGGCTATCGGATGTTTATCATAAAGAGGAAGAAGTCCTGGAAAACAGAACCTATGCCGAAATAGGAACACCTGAGGCCATTGTACTTCAAAACCTATCTTTCAGATACAGTGCTTCAGACACTGAAGACATCATTAAAAACGTCAGTTTAAAAATTCCTAAAAATAAGACTACAGCCATTGTAGGAGCCAGTGGAAGCGGTAAATCCACCTTGCTTAAGCTGCTGCTGGGGTTTTATTATACCTCAGACGGAAATGTTATGATTGGAGATAATAATATTGTGGACGTGAACCTGAAAACGTGGAGAAGCAGATGCGGTGTTATTCTGCAGGAAGGCTATATTTTCAGCGGATCGGTCATGGAAAATATTACCCTCTCCTCTACCCGGCCTGACCCTGATCTGCTTACCAATGCCCTTAAAGTAGCTGAGCTCTTTGATAAGATTGAAAGCTTACCGATGAAACATAACACCAAAATTGGAGAAGCCGGAATTTCTCTAAGCGGAGGCGAAAAGCAAAGGCTCCTGATTGCAAGAGCCGTATATAAAAATCCGGATTATGTGTTTTTAGATGAAGCAACATCCTCTATGGACAGCATTACGGAGAGAAAAATAATGCATAACCTTAAATACTTTTTACAGAACCGAACCGCTGTTATCATAGCGCACAGATTGAGCACCATTAAAAACGCAGATCATATCGTCGTGATGAAAAACGGTGAGATTGCAGAACAGGGAACCCACCATCAGCTCCTGGAAGCAGGAGGCGAATATTATAACCTTGTTAAAAATCAGCTGGAACATACCCCCGCTTCCGTAAACGAAATGTAAACCATCCGGATAAGCTGTACAGTTCCTATAAAAACATATTTTTAAAGATATTATTGACTACTAATTTTAAAAACCTGAAAGAAGATGAGACCTGTCCTGTTCATTATATTTTTATTATCGGCAATCTCTTTACATGCCCAGACCTACAGATACATCTATGAGCTCAGCTACAGGCCTTCCCTGAAAGATGATGCCCATGAAAATATGTATATGGTTCTGGATGTGAACCCGGATGAAACCAAGTATTATGATTATTCATTTTTAGAGAAAGACTCCCTCAACAGGCTGCATCATACCCAAAATACAAGCTGGTCTGAACAGATCCCCGTGAAAAGAAAAAGAAACTCCACAGAGAACTCCAACTTTGTGATGATAGGCAACGATATTTTTGTCTATAAAACAAATGATAAAATTGACTGGACACTTTCCGATGAAACACAAAAAATAGAAAACATGACCTGCCAGAAAGCATCTGCCAACTTCGGTGGACGGGAATGGACGGCATGGTTTACCAAAGATATCCCCATAAGCGAAGGGCCGTATAAATTCCAGGGACTGCCGGGACTGATCGTACAGCTCAAAGATTCCGAATCTGATTTTATCTTCCATCTGGTGAAGAACAAAAACCTCCCACAAACTTACGACACCTCTGATTTTCTTGAGGTCCGTTATGGAAATAAGCCGATAGCCGTGACTGAAAAAACGGTTTACAGAAAAGCAAAAGAATTTTTTAACGATCCTTTTATTGAGATCAGGCAAAAAATGAAAACAGATAAAAGTTTCAGATTTGAAGCCAACGGAGTGAAATATGAAACCAAAGATCTCGATCTTCTCACCAAACAGCAACAAAAGGAAATCCTCGAAAACTATAACCCGCTGGAAAAAAATAAAAACTTTTTTGCACAATAAAGATAAGTTGAACTTTTACAGAATATGAGCTGAATAGGCAATTACTAACAGCTCAATAGCTCCTGTGAAGTAAAATCCGGCTATTATATTTCCAGATATTTTAACTGAACTCCTTCTTGTGTTTTCCATTCCAAGGGACCGCTTGCTATTACACCAGACCACAGGATCCACTTCCGGACTCCCTTTAACTCCTTAATAACTGGTTTTACCCCCTTAGGTAAGGGGGTAAAACCAGTTACATAACCACCTCCCGATACTTACAAAGCCCTTAAAGCACGTTACCCATATATCAGGAACCGGTTTTGAAATGGCTGCAACAGGTTGGACAGGGTTCTCGATGTAGTTTAGAATAAACTACAGGCACCTCCTTAATAGCCTGCAGGGAGTTTTTAAATGGCAATACCCCCTTAGGCAAGGGGGTATTGATACTTATGGAACCAGGTGCCTGAACTTCAGAACCGCCTGCGGATACTTGATAAACCGGCTGTCAGGGGTTCTTTACCTCATCAGAGGGGGTTGTGGGAGGAGTTGAAGCCCCTGTTGTCACAAAGAACTGTTTCATATCTTCATAAATAACATTGGTTCCCGGAACATTTTCTCCTGAAAGGAATTTCAGGTTCCGATAGAAGGTAATCGCATTTTGATAATTATCATGATCCAGAAGAACTTTGGTGTCGGATAACTGTTCCGTCAATGAACTCATCCTCTGCAGGCGTTGCTCCACCTGCTCCCTTCCCAGATAATCCTTATCAAATTCGGCCTTATCTAAAAAGTTAGGAACATACTGAGGATACTGTTCCATATACACTTTAACTTTATTCACAAACAGTTTGTTTTGTTCGGCAATACTTCCGTACTGCTGCCTTTCTTCGGGAGTAAGGTTAATGGTTTTTCCTGTCAGAACCGTTTCAAGCGTCTGCAATGCCTGGTCCAGCTTATTAAGTTCTTCAGTGGTAAAGCTTAAACTGATTAAATTGTCGAGTGCCATATTATTTTGTTTTTGTGGTTAGTACCATCAAATATAGCAAGTACAGCATTCCGAAAAAACGCAGCTTATCAATTTTCCGGCGGCCATTCATCAGATAATACAAACAGGATAACAGGGTTCATATTTTCGATAGATTAGCTTAAAAAAACAATATCTAAACAATGAAAATAACGAAAGTGAAAAACGGTACCGTTTTCAAGTGCAGACCCAAAGAATAAAGATCGTAATTATGCCTCCCCGGCAACCCGTTTTTATAAATATTTTTCTATATTTAACTCCTTAATAAAGTTGATTGTCATGGAACACAAAATACATCAGGGCCGCAATGTAAAACGATTCAGGGAAATGCTGGGCATCAAGCAGGAAGCATTGGCTCTTGACCTTGGAGACGACTGGAACCAGAAGAAAGTTTCTCTGCTGGAACAGAAAGAAATTATTGAAGACCCTTTACTGAAAAGAATTTCTGAAGTATTGAAAATCCCGGTGGAAGCATTTCAGAATTTTGATGAGGAGCAGGCGGTGAATATTATTTCTAATACGTTTACAGATTTCAAAGATGGAGCTTCAGCAATCAATATACATCCTGTTTTTAATCCCATAGAAGTTATCCTTAAAATGCATGAAGAGAAAATGGAACTTTATGAAAGGATGCTGAAGGAGAAGGATGAGATGATGGGGAGATTGGAGAGGTTGATTGATAAGAGATAACTTAAGATAAAATGTTGAACATCTCTGTTGAACATTTTTGTATTTGGTATCGAGTTATTATTTTTGTTTTAAACTAAATATTATTCCCCTAAAAAATAAATTGGATGCAAAAGTAAAAATGACTTTTGTTCATCCGTCATTTTTGTATAGTATTCTTGCCATAAAGAAACAAATCTTTCAAAATCTATTAATTCAATATGTTCTCTAGATTCACGAGCTTCTTTCTTTGCTGGTTTTGAAAATGTGCCAGAGGTCACAAATATTCCTACGTCTGAATTTCTTTTTAATGTACCTCCTAGCTTTTGAATTTCATCAGAAGAAACTGAATCATTAGGCCGATGCTTAACCTGAACAATTATTCTTGGATGTTTGGTTCCTAAAGGATCTGTATAAGCCACAAGATCAATACCGCCGTCAGCTCCCCTTTGAGCAATATCAGAAATATAATATCCCATAGCTGTTAAAAGCTTGCCTACCAGATCTTGAAATTCATAAGGATTTTTATTAATAATGAAATTTCTGATCCCATTATAAGCATCCTCTTCATATTGATTGATTAACGATTTCTGAACTTGTGCAGCGTCTTTTTCTGTAAAATCTTCAAGATCAGTTTTGATATCGTCTTCAGTTTTTCTTTTTGTATCCCATTCTCTATATAATTTCGTTGCAGAGCTTAGTAGTTTTTCAGCTCCAAGATCAATTGCTTTTTCTCCTTCTTCTGTCAAGTACCAAATCCCTTTTTGCTTTCGCAAATAGCCTGCTTTCATACAATCAATTGTATAAAAATGTAATATAGACTCCCAACGGATATATCCGGTTTTTTCAAAACGATGTTTTTCATAATCATCAAAAGGTATAGTATTTCTGATTTTATCTACAACATCTTTCCCTCTCATTTCACCACCATTTTCTTTCAATATTCTGAATGCAGCAAAAATTGTTTTTTCGGCTATTTTTTTTGACTTGGACTTTGACATATGATAATAATTATGTTTTCTGAAGATTTGTGATATCTTTAGATATTAATTTTGTGATTTAAAATTAGAAGTTAAGCTTTTTTCTAATCTTTTTAATTTGATGTTCAGTTCTACTTTTATATTGAATTGTTTACACCGGGCAATTTCAGATTTTACTTTTTCGATTTCTTTTCGTAAAGAATCATCCTGCTTTTGTGTCTGAACTAATTCCCAAATATTAGATGCATTTGTATTAACTGTTTTTAGTTGCTCACAAAAGTTTTGGAATACCCAATCCAGATCATTTTTCAATTCTACTGTATAAGGATTATTATCAATGCTTAGCCAAACAGATTTAAAAGTATAGTCAATAACGGCTTTATCTTCATCATTTGGATGGAGATGCTTTACTGAGGTGGAAATATAAAATTCATTATTAAAATATATTAAAAAAATGATGTGATAAGGAATCGCTTTATCAATGATATTAACTATATCATTAATTTCTATTTTCTCTTTTAATTCAACTTTAAAAATTTGAATTTCTTTTATTTCTGCATCTTTCAGGTTAATGGTTTCAAAAGAAATTTTATTCAACCAGGTTATTCGTTGTATCTTCTCGGCAAATGCTTTTTTTTGCTTAGTATTCGTATAGGCATCAAATGCATTTTTGGGTACAACTTTTTGAATTAATGTAGATTTTGGCAGATTGAACATAATACTATTTTACAATTAAGAATGAAATCAGCTTGAAATCTTCTACTCCTTTGAACTTATCTTTCATAACATTTGTTCCTCCTGATTTAAACAAACTCAAAACTTCTTTTTCATCTTCGGTTTCCAGTATTGTACTGATTGATTTTTTTAGTAAATCAGAATATGCAGACATATTGTGGTATTCATCCGTTTCGGTGTTAACTTGTTCACATAAAGAAATAATGGGCTCTTGAATGCCCTTGCATAACAATCTTACGGCATCCAGAATTTTTTTAGAATCTATATGATTGAATAATAACTTGCCGTCATTGTCAATATAAACCAAATAATAAGGATGTAAACGGTTTAGTTTGTTAATGTTAATATTTTCATTGATATTTTTCAATATATAGATCACTCCGGGTTTCAACAATTCCGTAGCTGAAACTACTGCATGAATTCCTTCGGGAATGTCGGTTAGTTCTCCATATTGTTTGATATAATTGGATAGGTCAATTCTAAAATCATTCAGTCCTAAATCTGTAATATCAATACCCTCGCGAAGATCTTCCAAGTCTGTTACTTCATCTTGCAGTTTTTGTAATTGCAGTTTACGATATTCGAGATCTTTCTGATTTTCTTTCAGGATATTATCATCGGCAGTACTCGCCATATCAGAGATCGTCATACGGTCTTCCACACGTTGTTTCAGATTGATGTAATTATCTAAAGTGATGTCTGGCCAGAAATTGACTAATGTGATGGAATCATTTTTAGAACCAATTCTGTCAATTCTGCCAAAACGCTGGATAATACGAACCGGATTCCAGTGGATATCGTAATTAATGAGATAGTCACAATCCTGAAGGTTTTGCCCCTCAGAAATACAATCCGTAGCAATCAAAATATCTATATCCTCATTGATTGATGGAAATAATAAGGCTTTGTCTTTCGACTTAGGTGAAAAGCAAGTTAGCAAAGTATTAAGTTCCGTTGGAATTGTTTTAGTAGTAGCTACTCTTCTCGATCCAGATATAAGTGTTGAATTAATATGATAGTTATCCTTAAAATAGGTACTTATGTTTTTATATAAATAGTCTGCTGTATCTGCAAAAGCTGTAAATACAATAACTTTTTTATTGTCTGTATTGATAGGGTTTCGAATCTTATCTTCAATAGTAGTAATTAGTGTCTGTAACTTTAGGTCGAGTTGAGGAACTATCTGATTTACCTTCATCAGAAGTTGATTTAATAGGGTTAAATCTTCTTCTAAATCTTCTTTCCATTGTCGACGATCAATATCAGCTAAATGTATTTTTACTTTTTTACCTATTAGGTTTTCTTCATCTCCCCAATTAGCATCCCAATCGAAATTTTCAGATTGCGTATCAAAGTTTTGTTCGGATATGGTTTCCAAACCTTCTTTTGAAATTGATTTTAAAGTTTGTTCTATTTGTGACTTAATACCATTTGTCGTAATCCTAAAAGAGTCAATAGAACTTTCAATACGTTTCAGCATGTTGATACGCATCAATATTTTTAAACTTGTCTCGCGGTCAAGTTGTGTTAATTTACCACTTTTTGTTTTTTTATCGTAACGTTCTGCATATTTTTCCTTCTGACTTGGGAGAATATATTTTAGAGGTGTATACACTGATAAATTTAAGCAGCTTAGTAAATCTGCTATTTCTGTATATGTTATGTTTTTTTCTTGGGTAAGAGCACATTCTAGTGATACAGGCTTGTTTCGTATTGGAAACTTTCCAATATCGGATGTATCATAATAGGTTGTAATATGCTTACGAGAGCGTGCAATAGTAAGAGAATCCAGGATTTCAAAAAAATCAAAATCCAGCAAATCCAATAATTTTTCAGTAGTTCTATTGCTAATATCTAGTTTTGACCAGGAATTAAATGCGGATTGCGCTCTTTTGAAAATGATATCTATTCCGTTGTTAGTGTTTAGTTTTTCGTCAATCAATTCCGGGTTGCCTTCATAAGCAAGTGCAAGTTGGTTTTTTAGGTCATTGAAACGGTTATTTACCGGAGTGGCAGAAAGCATGAGTACTTTTGTTTCAATGCCTTCACGCATTACTTTTCTAAGTAATGCCTGATAGCGATTTTCTTTTTCCGAATAGGTTAGCCCTGCATTTCGAAAGTTATGAGATTCATCAATTACAACCAATCCATAGTTACCCCAATTGACATTGGCCAAATTACGGCCGTTACTTATACCGGATTCCCGGGACAAATCGGTATGAAAAAGTAAATCATATCGCAAGCGGTCCTTGGCCAGTATATTATTTTTATCGTTATGACGATAAATATTCCAATTGGCTTCTAATTTTTTTGGACATAATACCAGAACATCTTTATTACGCATTTCGTAATATTTGATGATTCCTAAAGCTGAGAAGGTTTTACCTAGCCCAACACTATCTGCGAGAATACAACCTTTGTATTTCTCCAATTTATTGATAGCACCAATTACCGCATCTTTTTGAAAATTAAACAACTTGTTCCACACTACGGTATCTTTAAAACCTACTTTATCGTCGGGGAGGTTATCTAGGCTAAGATCATCGAGAAAATCATTAAAAATATTGTAGAGTGTAATAAAATAAATAAATTCAGGACTGTTGTCTTTGAATGCTTTTTCAAAGTATTGTTGTACTTTTTGGGTAACTATTTCCAGATCCTCCTGATTATCCCAAATCTGATTGAACCAATCTAAATAGGCTTGACTATTTGGGAAATCTGTTTTCTGAATTAAAGTGGGAAAACCCTTCTTAGGAGTAATCCCAAGATCAGAAGTTGTAAAACTATTGACATTATTCCATGAGAATTCTGAATTATCATCATTTTTGACGTGAATCATTCCTGAAGTAGGAAAAGACGTCTGCTTATTGGATTTAAAGATTACTTTTTCTTTTACCCATTTGCTGCATTCTTTGGCAATCGCTCTTTGATTAAGCTGATTACGCAGTCGTAATTCAAATTCTCCACCACATAAGTCTGCTTCTTTAAACAAATGTGGTATAAAGAATTTTGGAACATCTTTCTTTAAATTTTCTTGTAAAAATGCAGGTGTAGTAAACACAAACCGTAACTCCTCAACACCCTGTAATTCTTTTCTTAAAGCTTCAAATGCATAAATAGAGAATGAAGAAGCGGCAATAGCAACTTTACTTTTCTTACTGATGCTCTCTTTTAAATCGTCAATTAAACGGATATTGATGTTGTCAATGTGTTTCATAATAAAACTAATATTAATTACTATGCTGGTATGCCTATTTCTTTGGCTAATTCTTTAAATAATTGACTTTGTAACCCCATAGAACCTCCTCCTTTATACTTACTTTCTTGTCCAAAATATTTAGCGGACAATTCTTTCCCACTCGTAGTAGTATGATCAAATGGTTTAAAAATATTATTAAAAATTTCCTCTAATTTTTCTAATGATAAATCTTTCAAATCCATCTTGTCATAATTTGGAAATAAACCTAACTTGAATAATTCATTTATTCTTCCCAATAACCTTAGAAATGCTCCTAAACTTGTTGTCTTCGTTAGAATTGTTGCTTGGCTCTTGTCTATACTTTTAGGCCAATATTCTGAAAATTCTTTTTTTAATGTACTGAAATACGCTACAAATACTTTTGGTAGTTTCTTGTGTAGATCTAATCTTTCATCGTCATTTTTCTTGAAATCTTCAACAATATCATTCCATCCACTTCTTGGTCCTAGTAGTCTTAATATTTGCTGAGTTAAAAACGCTTGAGAAATGAAACCCTTTCCAGAATTAAAATTTCGGACAAATCCCTTTAGCGGTGATTTAGAAGATAAATTAAGAAATTTACCTAATTCGTGTGCAACATATAAATCACCTAATTTTTCATCTTTTCCAAATTTAGGTATCTCACCAAAAATATCATAATACAAAGATCTATCTACAGGTTTCTGATTGAAATTAACATTTGCAAATATTTTAGCTTGCTCCCAAATGTCATAATCTACTAAAATCGTACAATTAAATTTATAATTTAAAACCTTAATAAGTTTTTCTTCCGCAAAAAATTGACCTTCCAGTTCTTTATACAGTGAAAACATAGCTTTCATCCGATGTTGACCATCAACTATTAAGCAACTTTCCTTAGCAGTAGGTAATTCGAAATCTATAACATTAAACTCATCTTTTTTAAATTCATTATAATCTGAGTTAATACTCAAAATCATAGAAGAAGGAAATAGTATTTCAGACTCATTATTTTCAAATATCGTACTGGAAATATATTTTTTTATATTTTCGACTCTTATTTCATTAGTCTGACGCTGATAAAATTTAGAACTTTCATCATTATTATCAGACCAATTTGATGATGTTCTTTGAGTAAATTTTACTATATTTTTTAAATCCTTAAATTTAACAGCCGTAACTAAAATAATATGATCATTATTTCTATATAATTCAATTGCTTTCATTTTCATAAAAATTAGTTAGTTAAATCATCATCATTAAACAGGTGATCACCATTAATGTTTGAATTTCCATTATTTGATAAATCATTTACTGTTTCACTACTATTTTCAGTTGTAGTTTCCGAACTAGATTCATCTGGCGTTGTATTTTCACTAAAATTTGTAAGTTCATCTCTTAGTTCATTTAATTTATTATCAAATTCTACTCTTATTAAGTAAGAAAATTCATCAGATACATTCAGCTCTCTTTGTTCAAGTTTACTATGAAATTCAGAAGTTAAAGAAGTTAGTATTTCAGACTTAATTTCCTCTAATTTTTTTGCTAACTCTTCTTTTGTCTTCTCTTCCGCAACCTGTTGAGCTACTTTTTTAGCCTCTTCCTCAGCGATTTTTTTTGCTTCATATTCTGCTGCTTCTATTGTACTTTTTTTCATTTCATTGATTGATTTAAAACCAAAAAATGTTGCTATAGCTACGAGAATTGCTAAAAAACCAGCCCCATAAGAAAAGAGTTTACTCCTATCTTCTTGCACTGATAATATTGACTCCATACGAGTATATTGAGCATTTACGGAAGAATTAATCTCATTTAAAACCTTTTTATTGTTTTCATCAAGGCTTTTTATCATCTTAAGTGTTGTTGAATCTTTTACATTCTTTAAATTAATTTTATCGACGTTAATTTCATACTTTATAATGATTTTTTTCGGAGCATTGTTTTCTTCCTCTTTGCTCAGCAAATTGAAAATAATAGCGACTAATCCAATAACTGCAAATGCAACTACCCCAAGTGCTACCCAATTCGTTCCATTGACAATTGATTCTAAGTTACTTTTTGACTTTTCAGAATTATTAGTTTCAGACATAAGTTAGTTAAATTTAAGAGTTTCTAAATTACTTTCATTTCACTCTCCGGACTCAACTGTTTCAGCAATTGTTTTACATTTTCTTTAGCTGTATCATCCTTAAAACCTTTATCTCGGAAAACAATACGCAGTGGCTTTTCTGTTGCAATTTCTTTGGCAAAGGTTTCATCTATATCTTTGTCAAAACAGCAATATAGAGAATCTCCTGCTACGACATATATTTCTTTCCCGGCGATGGTTTTGCGTTCTATAGGTAAAGAAAGTGGTAGCCCCCAATCCAGCATAACCTGAGTAACCAGGTCTTCTACGGTACGATCTTCTTTTACATTGTCGGCAAACAGATCTAATGTACCTTGGTTATAATCCTGTGGTTTATAATAGACATCCTGCATATTGGAAGAGTCTAAACGATAAACACGAAAACCATAATCGAGATCTGTACCTGTTTCTTCTTTTATTTTATTACCAGCACGGCGGATTCTTTCTTTGCCTATTTCGCAAATGTTTTTATAGCCAGTCTTATAGGCTTCACTTTTTTCATCGGTTGATTCGGGTAGTTGGACCATAATATATTTTCTGCTACCATTGTCTTCTGCATTAAGTTGCATAATTGCATGGGCTGTGGTCGCCGAACCGGAGAAAAAGTCGAGTATAATGTCTTTGTTTTTAACATTTCCACTTTTTATTATTTTTGATATTAATTCTACAGATTTAGGAAAATCCATAATATTTTTATCGAAAAGATTTTTTATAGATTTCTTTCCATAATCATTGTTAATATCTTTATCGATCCATAAAGATTTTACTAATGTTAAAGCTTTATTACCATTTGTGTCATATAAATAATCTTTCCTAAAAACTTGCCATTGATTATTAACTAAGACACCAGTCAATAAATTGTTTTCTTTTAAAACTTTTTGTTTACTCCAAGTCCAACAAGTTTTAACTCCTTCTGTAGTAATTGGTAAAACTTTTTCGGTATGATAATTATCTTCCGTAATTGAGACGGATAAATTATTAGGATTAACATATAAAGGATAGTATAAAAGAGGTCTTGTAATTGGATTAAAAGATTGATTTCTATTTCTTAAACCCAATATTCGATAAGGACCTAAATTGTCATTTAGATTATATTCCTTTTCCATATCTCCAGTTTTTTCAATTCCAGACATAGAAGAGTCTCGTGCAGCATCTTTCGCATAAATAACTACATACTCATGAGTTCGAGCAACAAAATTATCTAAATGACGGCCTCTCGGATTTAATTGAACGGATAAACTAACAATAAAATTGTTTTCTCCAAAAATTTCATTTGACATTTTTTTTAGATTATCAATTTCATTATCATCAATGGAAATAAAAATAACTCCATCTTCTGTTAAAAGATTACGTGCTAATTTCAATCTTGGATACATCATGGATAACCAATCAGAATGATAGCGTCCATTGGTTTCAGGATTAGCTACTAACTTTTGGTTGTACTCGTCTTTTTGACCACTTTCTAAAAGTTCCTTTTCACCGGCTTTTGCAAAATTGTCTTTATATACAAAGTCTTTTCCGGTATTGTATGGAGGATCTATATAGATCATTTTAATCTTACTCAAATAACTTTCCTGTAGAAGTTTTAATACTTCCAGGTTATCACCTTCAATATAGATGTTTTCGGTGATGTCAAAATTTACTGAGTCTTCTCGCACAGGTCGAAGCGTTTTGTTAGTCGGGATATTTGCTGTTACTATAGCTTCACGCTTACCAGGCCATTCCAAACGGTAGCGCTCTTTATTACCTTCTATAATTTCTGTGGATAGTTCTTGCTTCAATAGATCAAAGTCTATTTTTTTTCCTTCTGCGGTTTCGGTTACACAATTTGGGAAAAGCGCTCCTATTTTTTCTATATTTAGGCTGGTTATATCTGTGGATTGTAAATCTAATTTATCGTTCATGTTATTTTACTTTAATTGTGCAATGTCTAAGAGTTTGCTGTAACTGCTAATGACATCAAATTTTACTTCGCCGTTACTGATGGATTTAAAATGTTCTTTAGCGCAATGTATTTTAAGCTGTTCAATGCCCCGCAGATCATTTGCATCTTCAGAGCCCTTAGTTTCAGCAACAAAATAAATATGCTTTACTTTTTCATTGTCCAAGACAATGGCCCAGTCAGGACTGTAATTGGCAACGGGTGTGGCAATATAAAAACCTTTTGGGAGTTTGGCATATACCACTACTTCAGTTGCCTGCTCAAGATTGTGGGTAAATTCCCGTTCTATTTTAGAATCAGTTTCCAGGAAATCGTAGATATGCTTTTTCAGTAACTCATCGCTTCGCTGTACATTTTTTACGTTCGTAAATACTGTTTTGGCATCAAAAGATTCTTCTGTTTTATGATAGGCAATATTGTTAATGATTAATGAGGCTTTTGTTTCGTTAATTAATCGGGCACATTTAGCAATAAACTCTTCAGGGTTCTTCCTTAATAAAAAGAACTTTTCAGAATTCATCTTTTTTAGAATATTTACAATAGTGCTTCGCTTCAGATTAGTTAGTGCTTCAATTTCACCTACAATGTCATAAGCAACCTGTGTATAAAGGTCGGAAGATAGTTTTTTAGGATCTGTCTTGGTAACTTTAAATGCAGTTCCATCTTTTAAATCCTCTTTGTCGATTTCATGTATTTCACCGGTTTTGATTTCATACTTGCGTTCAGAAATATGCAAATCAGCATTGATACGTATTTTACTATCTTCAATAAGTTTCTCAGTGTCAAATTTTACTTCATATACACTTTTCAAACTGATTTTTTTCCATAATTCCTGAAATTCTTTTTTAGCAAAATTCTGGTTAACAGCTAATGGAACTGCGTTACGATCATCGTCGGGTTTAAAACCTTCACCATTATAAATAGTTTGCAATAATTGATTGATAGCAGTTGCGAAAGCTGTTAAGTACTCTGGAACGGGTGCTTCATTTTTTTCAATCTGTTCTTTTCCTTCAGCTGTGATTTTGTCATCTTCGTCCAGAATATCATGTTTATATAGAAACTTATTTAGTTTTTTCGCATCTTCTTCCGTTAGGCGAATATTTTCGCCCATTTCATTAGTCAATACTTTTCCAAAAAAGAATTTGACATCTGCATTTACAGGTCTGTCTTTCAGGGATTTTGCAATTTCTGTCTGTAATCCTTTTGCAAAATTTTCATAACTCTCGGAAGCGATAACGGTTAACATATTGATATCATGAACCTGATCACCAACTAATTCAAAATCCTGACGAACACCACGCTTGTCCACTGCCAGACGCATTCCACGGCCAACTTCCTGTCTTCTTCTTGTCTGACTTCCACTATCCACATTTTTCAAAGCACAGATTTGGAAAACATTAGGATTGTCCCAACCTTCTTTTAACGCAGAATGGGAAAAGATGAAACGTGTAGGTTCTTTAAAACTTAGCAAACGTTCTTTGTCCTTCATGATCAGATCATAAGCAGAAGCATCATCTGAATCTTCACTGCCACGTTTAATGGTAGGATCTACAGGCTTCCCTTTCTTGTCAATAGAGAAATAACCATTATGAACAAGATCTGCATCATCACGTTGCAAATATTCCAGATAATTACCAGGAGCATAGCTTTTATGCATTTTATTAGTATCTGTTTCAATTACATAATCGGTATAGTCCTGATGAAAAAGATCTATAAATTCATTGATTGCATTTTTATACTCTTCCTCAAAGATTTGTGCATATTCACCTGGTTCTTCTTCACCCATTTCATTATACTTTCGGTATTTTTCTACCGAGTCAATAAAAAATAGGGACAGAACTTTTATCCCTTTTTCAAATAAATATTTCTCTTTTTGCAGGTGAGAAAGAATGGTTTCTCTAATTTGAATTCTTCTGAAAGCTAGCTCATCTTTATCATTAACAATATCTCCAGGATAGATATCCTGTCCGTTGACAACAATTTTGTTCAGGTATCCGTTAACTTCTGTTACCAAACAATTTTTATAAGCTGGCAGCCCACCGGAAACCTCATATAAATCTGTTCCTTGTGCTATTTTTTCACGCACGCGTTTTACACCATTTCCAGCTCTCTGTTCATATTCCAAAAAGGCCAGTGGTGGTTTGTTAGAGCTTAAACTAATGTGTTCCAGATATAGATATCCCGTTGTTCCGCTTGATCCCTTTAAATTGATTCCTTTAACCTGTATTTTCTTAACTAGTTTTCTATTGTAGGCATCTAAGGCATCCAGACGAAAGATTTTATTATATTCTTCAGAGTGTGTTGCAGAATAGCGCAATGTAAAAAGTGGATTAAAATCCTCCATACTCTTTAAAGTTATGGAACCTACCTTTCCCACAGATTGTGGCTCATCTATAATAATAATAGGTTTAGTTTGTGCAATTATATCTATTGGTCTTCTCGATCCGAAATGATCTAATTCCTGATGTATACGTCTAGCATCTGCTCCTTTAGCAGCAAAGGCCTGAGTATTAATAACCATTACACTGATTCGATTATCTGATGCAAACGTCTCAATATCCTGAGGACGAGAAGAATTATAGATAAACGGACTTATTTTATGACCATAAATTTCCTGAAAATGATTCTGTGTTAGTTCAAAAGTTTTGAAAACACCTTCCCTGATAGCAATACTTGGAACAATAATAATAAATTTGCTCCAGCCATATTGTTTATGTAATTCATACATAGTACGGATGTAAGTATAGGTTTTACCTGTACCTGTTTCCATTTCAATTGTAAAGTTATGACCAATATTTACTCCCTTTACAGTATCAATATTTTTATTCTCTATAAGATAATGTTCTCTTTGAACATTCACTATATTATCAAAAATTTGTTTATCTGTGATTTGTATAGAACTGTTACGGTAACCAATTTGTTCTTCAACTTCAAAATCTAGGGTTTGTAGGCCTATAGCAGCTTCTTTAGCTTTGAGCAAGATTTCATTAGTTCTTTCAAGAGTAAATTTATTGGTTTTTAGAGTTTGTCCTTCAAAACATTTAACAACAGCGTTAACTGCTTGTATTTGAAATTCTTGCTCCTTAAATTGTAACTTCATGTGAGTTTTACTGTATATTTTGAGGGGTTAAATATACAAAAAAGGAAACAAGGATGCTCTGAAATAAAACATGTTTTTTAGTTAAGTGTTTTGTAATTAGAGTGTTATGTTATTGTGCCTTTTTTGATCTAAAACTTTGTAATAAATTTAAATAGATTTAGGATATTGATCCATATTAACGCTCCTACCCATCCACCTCCTCAACCTCCAAACCGGCAAATACACAAACACCACAGACAGCACTCCCGCCAATACTCCCACCACCACAGCCATCGCCTCACCATCCAGCTTATAATCCTTTGATAAATTAAACTGTCCCACAAACAACAAACATAACACCAGTGAACCGGAAACCAAACCATGTAAAATGCTCAGTTTGGTCATTAGTTTTTTAATATTCAATTGCTCATCTACGGTAAACTCTATGGCTTCCTGATTGGCGGCATCGGTGACTCTTTTGATGATGTCAATGGTGAGGACTACCGGAAGAAAGATGGCCATGGGCAGAGTGAGCCGGGCCAGGTTCTGTTCGCCGGAGAAAAAATGGGTGTAGCCCAATTCTTTGAAGCTGGCATAGGCAATGATGAAATTGAAAAATACATTGGGAAGGACGTAGTAGATCGTGCGCTTTAATAAAAAGCGTTTGAGGGTGGTTTTTTTGAGTTTTTTGGGTTGTGGGAGCTTTATTTTAAATTTCATACGGGTTGGGTCAGGAATTCCAGGGCTTTATCTTTGATGGCTGTAGCTTCCGCTTTCGGAAGGAAATCTTCGTGGGAGATGAACATAAAATCCATCTGTTGATTGAAGGTGGTCGCCACCAGCGTTGTTGAGTTCAGCCACGGGAAGGCTACCGTCGGGCTGAAGATGGTTTCCACTTTAAAACGGCTGTACTCTGCCGGAATATTGAGTTTCCCCATATTGGACAGCGTCACATCATGGCCTCCCCTGCCCGATTTCAGCAGGCTGATCATCCGTTCAACGATCGGATGCATCTGTTCGCCCATCCACAGCAGTTCGCGGGCCTGCATCTTTTCTATTTTCAGGCCCAGCTCTTTTTTGATCTGTCTGGCGTTGTGCACCACATCCCGGCTCCCTTTTTTAATGGAAAGTTCAACGGTAGGCGCAAATGCAAATACATGATCCTGTCTGATCTCCGGAATGAAATGACGCACATCCACAGGACTGATCACTTTCCCTTTGGCCTTACTACCCTGCTTCTCCTGAAAAGCCTGCATAAAAGAGGCACACAGCAGTGCATGCACAGAAATGCCATGCGCTTTACAGGTGGCTGTAATCTGTGAAGTGGTTTCAGGATCCAGTTTCCAGTGTACGGCGTAGTTTTTTCCGAGATTTTTCTGTTGGCTTTTCCGCTGCATCAGGAAAAACAGCTTCGCCATGAGCAGGTACAGCCTGGCATTGCGTTTCTTTTTTTTCAGATCAAAATCTGCGGGCAGGAAATCATTCACCGAACCGAATGCTTCATAGGGCTTCAGTTCAGCAGAAGGATCATCGAGCAGTATGAGGAGTTCGCGCATCAGGGTGACCAGCGATCCGCCGTCGCAGAGGCAGTGAGGCATTACCCAAAGGATTTCGGATCTGTTTTCGCCTTTTACCCATACCAGCTGGGCCAGTGGCTTTTTTTCATCCTCAAACAGGCGGAACCATTCTTTTTCAGATTCCTTCATCCAGTCATCATCCGACTGTCTTTCCACAATACGGAGAGGAATCGGGTCTATTTCCCGGTCTTCAATATAAACCGGATATTGTTCGGTTTTGTGATCAATCCGGGCTCTCAGCAAAGGATGTTTCTGCTGGATTTTAGCCAGGGCAGCCGTAAAGTTGGCTTCCGGAATATCACCGGAAATTCTGGCTGTAAAGATACAGTTGACAGGCGTTTCAGGATCTACATACATGATCCTTTCCACCATCATGAGTCTGCGTTTCATCATCATGCTTCGATATCTTGCAGTTGTTTTGTAATGATCTGAAGGACCTCATCGCGGATGGCCATAGCCTCCGTATACGGCAGGTAGCCTTCACTTCCCATCATGGAAAAGTCCATTTCATCCCTGAAGGTGGAAGCCACCATCGTGGTGGTATTTCCCAAAGGGCCAATCACCGAAGGGCTGAAAACCGTTTCCAGTGTAAATGCTTTATATCCATGAGGAATCTGAAGTCGTCCCAGGTTGGAAAACATACAGTCGTTGGACGATTTTCCGTGCTTTAAAAGCCTGGTGAAGTTTTTCAGCGCATCGTGGGCCGATTCCATTACCATCATCGTCATATAGGGATTAAGCTTAGAAGTTTTCCGGGCTACCGCTTCCTGCATTTCCCAAAGGTCTTCCAGGAAACTGATTTTTTCATTGGCCGAAACAACGATCATTAATCCGAAAGCAAAAATATGGTCGTTTTTGATCTGCGGGGTAAACCTTCTGATGTCTACCGGGCAGGAAACCTTATTGAAGGCCGCTGCTCCCCTCACCTTCCTGAAGGCACGAAGGACGGCTGCACTTAAAAAGGTATTGACCGTAACGTTCCGGGATTTGCAGTATGCAATAAGTCCCGAGCTGATGTCCTTATTCAGCTTCCAGTGGATCAGGTAATCATTTTGCCGGTCTACCGCCTTTTTCCCGACAGGAATACATCTGATGCCTGTTGCGGCAAGCCTTCCGATAAATTTCGCTTTGAACTGCTGTCTGCGGCTGGCCAGAACAGCAGCCGGAACCACGTCCTGAATGCCCAGAATAGGAGTCTCGGTGCCGATATCTGCGGAAGGATTATCCAGAACCTGTAAGAATTCATAGAGGAAGCTCATCGCGGAACCGCCATCACACAGGCAATGGTGGAATGCAAACAGCATATCGGAAACCTCCTCCCCTTTGATCCAGATAAAACGGATCAGGGGCAGTTTTTCATAGGGAAACAGGGTCTTCCATTCTTTCATGGATTCCTCCTGCCACTGGTCTTCATTTTGACGGGCAACAATGCGTACCGGGATAGAGATGGGCTGTTCCGGAACTTCAAACCAGGGCACTTTTTTTTCATCATGAGTGATGAGCGCCCTTAACCATGGATGCTTCTCCTGAATCCGGGCCAGTGCCTGCTGAATTTCTTTCAGCGTAAATGTCCCTTTCAGTCTGAAAGGGATCACCGCATTGAACGGTTCTGTTCCGTCTCCCAGTAACATTCGTTCGCCAAATAACAATCTTCTTTTCATAAATTATACTAAGCTAATGTGGAATGTTCCTGTACAAAGTTTTCCAGCAATTCTACTGCTTTATCATTACCTCCGGCAAGATGGAAAGTATTTTGAACCTCCTTCGCAGCTGCTCTGTATTTAGGGTTTTCCAGTAATTCAAAAACAGTTTCACGAAGAGCCTCTACACGAAGTCTTTTGTATCGGATGCTGATTCCGCAGCCTGCCTGCTCAATTAATTTCGCAATATGGAAATGGTCGTAAGCGATAGGCGTGATTAACATCGGTAATCCATTACGGAAAGTATCATTCACCGTATTGAAACCACCGTGGCAGATCACCATATCCATTCTCTGCATCACCGCAGATTGAGGTACGAAACTGTTCACAATAAAGTTCTCCGGCCATTCTTCAAAGATTTCCGGTGGAGTAGCGGCAATCACTGTTACCGGCTGGTCTTTAAATGCTGCGATGATCTTTTCGAAGAAAGCTTTTCTGATGTCTACCAATAAAGTTCCCAATGATACGAAGATCTTTGGTGTGGTAGATGCATTTAATTTATCCCAGTCAAATGGCGCATCGTTCGGACGGCCTTTTACCGGGCCTACAAATTTCATGTGAGATGGTACGGTATCAAAACCTGCAAAAGCCTGTGAAGTAAAGACCATATTTAGTTTATGAGAATGAATGTAAATACCTTCCTCATGAATGCCTACTTCTTTTTGTAGATCTTTGATCAGGTTTTGCTGCCATTCCCAGATTTTTGGGGCACTTTTTTCAGTGTCTCCCATCACATCCGGTGGAACGGGTGTTGTGGTTACACAAGGAATATTATGCTTGTGAGCGAAAAGCGCACCTCCGAAAGTGATACAGTCGTTCACGATTACATCAGGCATCCAGCTTTCTGTTAATCGGGTTAATCCCGGCATCATCATTTTGGCGAAAGGAACATACGTCTCTTCCAGTGCTAATTTCATCACTTCAGGACCTGAACATGCAGGTCCGTCATCCTGTCTTTTTAAAATGCGGGCAATTTCTTCCTGATACGGAACAAGATCTTCTTCAGGATAGAAGTAAGAACCTCCTTCCGGAATATGTTTGCTGTCTAAAGGCGTAATTCCGAACCATTTTACTTCATGGCCACGGGCAATCAGACTGGCACCCACACTTAATGTAGGGCTCACATGTCCGAAAAATGGCGGAACAACGAATAAAAATTTAGATGGTTTTTCTGGTTTTGAAGCCTTTGTAATGGCTTCTTCCAATAAATTAGCTGCTGTAGATGCTCCTCCTGCTTCCATAAAAGATTGTCCTACTTTTTGAGCTGCCTCACGGTAGCCCGGGTTATTTAATATTTGTTGTACTGCCTCTCTCAGATGATTGGCTTTAAATCTGTTGAAATTAAGTCGTTCACCTGCTTCCGTACGCACCACACGTCCTGCAACGTGCGACTGGTCATACGCGATAGGAATGACGACCAAAGGAATCCCGTTGGATAAGGTTTCGGAAACGGTATTGTGACCGCCATGGCAAACCACCCCATCAAGATGAGGTAACAGATCCAATTGCGGAACCTGCTGATAAACCATAAAGTTGTCCGGCCACTGCTCGAAAAGCTGTGGGTCAGAAACTACCACAACCGTTAAATCTTCATCTTTAAAAGCATCAACTACCTTTTGGAAGAATGCTTTTTTATGATCGTGATCGAAAGTCGTTCCGATACTTACTAAAATCTTTTTGTTGGTAGCACTTTTTAATCTGTCCCAATCGAATTCACAAGAGATACGACGTTCAGTAAGAACGGGTCCCGTGAATTTGTATTGAGGTTCCAGATCTTCCATTTCCCCAAAGAAATAATTCGAGGTTAAAACAAGGGTTAAAAGATCTGAAGTGGCCAGAGAACGCTCTTCATTAAAGCCTAGTTCTTTCTGTAGATCAATGATCTGATTGACTTCCCATTCGTGAACTTTAGGCAGTTCATTCATGATTTTAATGGCAGCCGGAGCGGTAACGGAAGTCGCACAAGGAATTCCTAATGCTTTGGCAGCTACCGGAGCTGCAAATAACTGATGGTCACCGATGATTAAATCGGGTTGATAGGTCTTTAATAAAGCAACAATTCCATTATAGCAATGTCTGTTTAGAGGAATAAGAACTTCCTCGTAAAGGAACTTCACGCTGTCTATTCCGTACACTACTTTTTTGGAAATAATATCAAGATATTGTTCGCTTTCTTTCTTTTCTGCGTCGGTCTGATCGTATTGGATCAGTAATAATTTTCCGCCCTCCGGAAGTTTCGCCTCTAAAGTCGGGTCAAGGCTTATCCATGCTACTTCGTGCCCTCTTTCCAACAGTGTAGCACCGATGCTTAGGGTAGGGTTGACATGTCCTGTCAAGGGTGGAACTATAAATGCAAATTTAGCCATGGTTCTTCGTTAAAATATTAGATAAAAACTGAGCGATCGTCTCTGCAATAAGCTGAGGTTCCTGAATCGGAATATTGTGATCGCCCGAGATTAGTTCAAGTTCGGATGAACCGATTTGAGACTGCAGCCACTCTCCTGTAGGTCTGCAGTTGGAATCAGCACCATAAAGCAATAAAGTGGAAGCTGTCAATCCATTGAAATCGGCTTCCCCAAGGAAATGTTTTTCCTTAATCATATCTGCTTTGATGCTGGTTTGATTAAACAGAAACTCATACATACGATGGTTCTTTTCCATTTGTCTTTTGCCCATCTGGACTTTGGTGGTATCTGTAAAATTGGCTACATAATGTTCAAGGAATTCCTTGCTGTATTCATCAATGATGTTACGGGCTTTTTCGTCCTGCGGGTCCGGAGCTTCCATTACCACCAGTTGATTAATGCGTTCAGGATATGTTAATGCTGTTTTCAAAGCAATAAGACCGCCGAAGCTATAGCCTGCAAGATGTACTTTTTCCAGTTGAAGGTGATCTATTAAACCTATCAGATCGGATGACATGTTATCAAGGTCGTATCCATCCAAAAAGCGTTCACTCATACCGTGACTTTTCAAATCGTACATCACCACATGGAAATGTTTTGCCAGAATAGGGGCAATATTAAAATAATAAATGGACAGGTTACTGAACATACCGTGGATTAAGACCACGGTTTGTTCGGCTCCTTTATTGAGTTCCTGTATATGAACTTGTCTGTTATTGACAGTGATTATTGGCATTCGTAGATATAATTGATGATCATACTAAGGTCAAGATTAATAAGCTGGTCAAGATCCATAGAAGATAACCAACCTGTAAAGTCGATCTGATCGCCAAAATGCGCCTTGATCTTTTCAGAGAAAGAGACAATCTCGATGCTGTCCATTTCAAGATCTTTGGTGAATGAACTTTCCGGAGTAATGTCCATCTCCTCTACAAATTCAGCCCCAATCACTTCAGTAATAAAACCTTTTAATAAAGTAAAAAGTTCTTCGTAGTTCATTTTTAATGTTGCGTTTACAGTGTCCATCCGATAATATAATTTTTATGTTTAACAGTTTTGATTTCAATATTGTTGATCCACAAGTGATCGTCTTTTATTTGTTCGACTTCGAAGGCTTTTGGATTTCCCTTCAGTCCGGTTCCTAAGAACTTTCCGTAGGCTTCTTTGGCTACCCAGAAACGGGTGGTCCATTCTGCCTGGTCTTTTCCTTTTAATAAGGCTAATTCATGGTCTGTAAATACCAGATCATAGAATCCTTCGCTGCGTTCTTCCATGATTTCCATATCAATTCCTACAGATTTGCCATATCTCGCAATTCCCACAGCTTCTTTTCCTTTGTGAGCCAATGAAATATGGATGTCTTCTGTAAAATCACTGATGAGGTAAGGTTTCCCCACTTCATCGGAACGGATCTCAAAGGTGATCGGGAAGCAGGCATGATTTTTTTCCTTGCGAAGAAGGTTTCTCACGGCGTCTTTCACTGCCACACGGCTTACCATCCAGTTTTTCTTCTTGTTCGGTAATAATTGCTGGTGATGCTGTTTTTCCGTTTGGTTGAAATATCTTTTCAGGATAAAATCCCATGAGGCAACTCTTGTGTATGCCTGATGGAAGAAAAATACTTCCGGAGCAATCTCTTCAGAAAGGCGGTTGTGCAGTGGCGACATGGAAACATTCCATAAAGCGGCATCAATTTCCAGTCTTCTGTTCTGCCAGCCTGTGATGGCGCACCATACTTTTCCGTCTCTTTTCAAAATGATATCTGCGATGGCAAATTCATCATTCAATTCGGTCAGCATACAGGTACATTCAAAAATACCATCCTGATCGTGCATATCGCCAAAGAATTCAATATTTCTGATCTTCACCGGGAAGGCGATACGGTCTTTCACTAAAGTAAGCTGCAGCCAAAGCCCGAATAACTGTCCGGCATTGTCCAGCAGAGAGCCTTTTCCGCCGTTTCCTTTGATCTTTCCAATGATTCCTTTGTTTCCAACCGCTGAAACTTCCGTAATTCCCTGGTATTTTTCCCCATGGAACATGTGGGCGTCATAGATTTCTTCAGGCGTTCTTTCAATCGGTAAAAGATCACCAATGGAAAGGTTGAAGGTTGGAGTAGGAACAGCTGATGATTTTAAGATCACTTCTGCATTGGCGAAGTTTTCAATATCCAAATACGCATGGTTTTCGCCACGCCATTGTCCTTTCACAGTTTTCTCAAAAGGCTGGGCAACGTTCATCCATTGGAATACACTTACGTTCATGATTTTATGAACCTGTGTTCCCGGAATTTCTGCTTCTGCAATTTCTGCAAGCTGCTCAAAGATCATGGTCATCGGGATTACTGGTTCCATATCCGCTACATGAGCCCATCCTTTTGACTGTCTCAATAAGCTGTGGTCAATCAGATACGGATGACTTTCAAGCGTAACATACAGATCTTTTGAGAAGGTTGTACTTCTCGGCGCTTGTGGAGCGGCATATTGTGCTACAGGAGCAACCTGAGCAGGACGTGGTATCGTAATTTCCGGACGGTTCTGGAATAAAGTCAGGACTTCTTCCTGCATACGGATCATATCGTTAACATTATCCTGGAATGCCTGTACCAGCGGATGACCACTTTTTGCAGTTATGGCTGAAGCTGAGGCGGTGTATTGTTTTGGTGTTTCAAAGGCTTGAGCTAAGGCTTTTATTTCTTTAAAATTTCTGATGATAGGCGAACCTAATTCCAGTTTAATGCCTTTTCCTGATACTTTTTTTGATTGCTGCTGAACTTCTAAGAAATCAAGAGCAATGGTTTTCCCTTCTACAAATAATGAAGCGACAACACGTTGTAGCTGTGCCAATGCAGAACGGGCAGGAACGCTGGAAGGAATGGTGCTGAATGCTTTTCCTTTCAAGGTATCATCAATAAATCCGATCAGACCACCGGTACCCACCTGAATGAATACTCTGGCGCCTTCTTCGTATAGTTTATCCGTCAGTTCACGGAAACGGACAGGCTCTACCAAATGCTCTGCACTCAGTTTTCTGATCGCTGCCTGATCTGCCGGATAAGGTTCTAAAGTCGTAGCAGACCATAATGGAATCTTCGTTTTCTGGAACTGTGCTTTTTCCATTCCGGCAAGGATCACATCCAGTTTATCAGCGATAAATGGAGAGTGAAATCCGGATTGGAAAGGCAGTACCTGATGGAAGATCTGTTTTGATTTTAATTGTGGAACCAATTCATCCAATGCAGCATTGCTCCCGCAAAGAATGACCTGATTAGGGCAATTGTCATTGGAAATATATAGGTCTGAAATTTCAGCAATAAAAGACTGTACGACATCAATTCCGGCACCGATGGCAATGAATTTGGAATCTTTTAATTCAAAAGTTTCCGGGTTCAGCACATCGATTAAGGCTTTTACAGAATTGGCTTCTGCTAACTCTGATGAATATCCTGCCAGCCATTCTCCTAAACTGTGCCCGGCATTCATATCCGGGATAATGCCCAGTTTCTTCAATGAATTGTCAAGGATACTGCAATTATTGAAGATGTTTAAAGCATCGGTTAAAAGACCTTCACCTTCGGTTTCTATAGGCGCTGTTAATCCGAAATAACGGCTTACACTTTCCACTTCACCTTTTGCCAGTCCATCCAAACCAGGGAATACAAAGGCTACTTTCCCGCCATCTTTTAATAATGGGGTAGAAGTGTACCAGATGTCCTGCTTGTTTTTCCAGATCAGGTTTTTAGAAACGATTTTAAGGGCTTTTTCTATTCTTGCAGGTGTAGGATCGAATATGGCTACTCTGAAATCTCCTTCTCCTAAAGTGGTATCGTTATTTTGTAATGCAGAAACCAATTCTTCATGCGTAGGTCTGGCCAATAGCAATACCTTGTCTTTTTTAGGCATATCATAGCCTTCAAGAACAACGTGTGCATTGATTCCTCCAAACCCGAAAGCATTAACCGCTGCTACTTTTGGAAGCCCTGTTTTTGACCAGTTTTTGGCTTCCTGTACCGGTTCAAATCTTGTATTTTGCATTTCTGCCGTGGGATTTTCACAGTACAATGTTGGCGGTAAAGTATCGTGGTGTAAAGCAAGACAGGTTTTAATCAATCCTGCGATTCCTGCAGCCGGCATGGCATGCCCGATATTGGATTTCACAGAACCGATTCCGGCCACTGGAGCTGCTTCTTCTTTTCCAAAGAACTGAGCTAAGGTCTGAAGTTCGGTTTTATCTCCAAGCGGAGTTCCGGTACCATGAGCTTCAAGGTAACCTACTTTATTTTTATCCAGATCAGCATTGATCCAGGCTTGTTCTAAAGCTTTCAGCTGTCCTTTTACGGATGGGCTCATCACGCTGGTTCCGTTACCGTCACTGCTTACGCCCACCCCTTTGATCACCGCATAGATTTTATCCTGATCACGAACGGCGTCTTCCAATCGTTTTAACACGACGAAACCACATCCTTCGCCAATCAGTAATCCATCAGCATCCATACTGAAGGGCTTGATCTGCTGTTGACGGGACATTGCTCCCAATTGAGCAAAAATACTCCAGAACGCAGCATTTTGTCCGGTGTGAACACCTCCGGCGATCATCATATCGGAACGACCTCTTTGAAGTTCCTGTACCGCATGATCTACGGCGATTAAAGCACTGGCACAAGCGGCATCCACAGTAAAAGCAACACCTCCAAGGTCAAAACGGTTGGCTACTAATGAAGCTACCAAGTTAGGAATTAATCCCATGGCAGTATCGGCAGCGAAACGTCCTTTGCGTTCCTGGAAAGCATATTTTACTTTTTCAATATCAGCGGAAGATACCTGAGGTAAGAGTTCCTGCAATAATGAGGAAATCTGTTCTCCGGTTCTTACAATTTCAATGGCACGGGTAGCTCCCGGCCCGGTATAATTTCCTTTCCCGATGACAATTCCGGTCTTTTCAAGGGAAGTATTCTTTTGAAATACTCCGGCATCCTCTAAAGCTTTCTGAACTAAATCAAGGGTCAGTAAATGATCGGGTTCTGTTCCTTCCACAGCAAGGGGTAAAATCCCAAAAGTGGTAGGGTTGAACTCATAATCAGGAATAAACCCGCCTCGTTGGCAATAGAAACGATCGACAGGGTTGGTGGCATCGCTAAAATGCACCGGATCTATCCTATCTGCCGGAGCGGATTGGGTAGAATCTACTTTATTGACAATATTCTGCCAAAAAGTTTGGGCATCCTGCGCCCCGGGAAAGACGCAGGATAGTCCAACTACAGCAACATCTGTTTTTTTCATGTTTAGTGTATACAGAGGGTTACCAATTATTTCCTGACATGATAAGCACCTGGCTTTCAGTTCCGTATTTTATTTCGTTAAGGAAGATTTCTTTTCCTTCATCCAATGGGATCATGGAAATTCCTCTGCGTTCGTATTCAGACTCAAGGGTGGAAGAAACCATTCCTGCTCCTTTCCAAGGTCCCCAGTTGATGGAGATTACTTTTCCTTTTAATCTTTTATTCAGAGCGTTAGCGTAATCATCCAGTACACTGTTGGCCGCAGCATAATCTGTCTGGCCTTTGTTACCGTATACCGATGCGATACTTGAGAATAATACCACGAACTGGCAGTCTGTACGAAGCTGTTCAGCCAATACACGAAGTGGTTTTACTTTGGTATCGAATACACGCCCGAATGAGGAAGTGGTTTTTTGTTTGAATAATTTATCTTCTAAAAGACCTGCTCCGTGGATCACTCCATCTAAACGGCTGTATTTTTCATAAATACTGCTGATTAGGTTGCTTAATCCTTCTTCATCACAAAGATCTAATGATTGATAAATAATTATGTTTCCAAGCGCTTCCATATCACGGATCGTGCGTAGGATTTGATTATTTTTGAAAACTTTTGTGGTTTCTTTTTCAATTTCAGCAGGAGAAGTGAATTTTCCGGATTTAATCAGATAAGCTCTGATTTCTTCCTTGGTTTTCATTCCTTCGAATTCTTTTGCAGAAGCTTCATTTCTTGGGTCTGCTGATCTTCCAACTAAAATATAAGTACATGGATAAGCCTGAGACATATGTTTCACTAACTCTGCAGTGATTCCCTGTGCACCTCCAAGTACCAATACCACTGATTTCTGATCTAAATGAATGTGTGCTTCATTTAAACTTGTCGACAATGGCGAAGGGATAATATCTACCTTATGTCTTGTTTCGTTTTTATAAATCACTTCAGCAGGTTTATCATTGGTAAGAATTTCCTTTAAAGTAATTTCAGCGATCTGATCTACTTCCTGAGGAGTACTTAAACTGATTAATCTGCAAATTGTATGATCGAATTCTCTTGCTAAGCTTTTGAATAGTCCAGGGTAACCTTGGTGATGACGTAATACACGAGCATCAGTTACTTCCTGAATATGAGCTGCAATATCAGAGATTAAGTATACCCATTTTGCTTTATCAAAATCAAGTTTTTTAATTAAATCAACGTGATCGATGATGCTTGGTTTATCTGTAGCTGAGAATAGATCTAGCATGATGAGTCCATCAACATTAGAAAGATCTTTATCTGCCTCTACCAATTCTACGATAGCTCCATGTTTTTCCAATTCAGCTTTAATTGCTGAGGTTTGTTTACCGTCATCCTGAGTGATGGCGAAACGCTTTCCCTGAAGAACCTCTGTATTCTGTACTGAAGAAGCATCTGTAGGCGTGATGTCAAAACGAAGACGTGATAATACATTGTTGGTTGGTTCAGAAGTTACTTCTTCCTTTACTTCATTTTTTGTTTCAGCAGTGTCACCGCTCATTTCACTGATCCAGCTTGCCAATCCGCGAAGGGTTTTAATGGCTGCTAATTTTTCCATCACATCATCTGCCTGCTCAAGATTTTCTCCGAAACCGATCTTGTTTTTAAGGTCAGCAATGATTTCCATACGCTTGATAGAATCGATACTAAGGTCTGCTTCCAAATCTAAGTCTAGACCTAGCATTTCTTTTGGATATCCCGTTTTTTCACTTACGATATTCAGGATAGCATTTTGAAGGTCTTCTAATGATAGAGTCGCTTTTGCTTGTGGTTTCGAAGTCGCTTCAGCTGAAGTTGCGTTGTTTTCAGGGGTTGCCGGTGCTGCATCTGCTCCTGAGAATTCAGTAAGCCATGAAACTAATCCGCTCAGGGTTTTGATGCCTGCCAATTGTTCCATTACCATATCTTCATTGGTGTTGCCTTTAGCTAATGTTCCCAATTCGTTACGAAGAGTTCCGATGATTTCCACTCTTTTGATAGAGTCGATACTTAAATCAGCTTCAAGGTCCATTTCCATACCCAGCATTTCCTGAGGATATCCTGTTTTATCACTTACAACCTGTAGTAATAAAGCTTTGATATCTCTTGTTGGAGCGGCTTTTACCGCAACGGCAGCAGCTGTAACGGCAACTGTTGTTGCTTGTTGAACCTGCTGTACAGGGGTTGTACGTTCCGGAGAAGGAGCTGGCATTGGCGTATTGTAAACAGGCATTGGGTTTACCTGAGGATTCTGTCCCATAAAGGATAGCATCACATCACGTTGTGCCTGTATCATGAGTTTCATACTGTTTAAATATTCCTGCAGCATACGTTCAGCTGTAGATAAGCTTTCCGGTGCAGGAGCTTGCGTATTATGAGTCGTAAAATTGTTCATAGGAATAGGATTTATGATAGGGAGTGCACCATTAGCAGGCAATGAACCTGTTGTCGGATGTGCGGCTTGTCCGTTAACACGCCAGATGGCAGGGCTTTTTTTGTACAGTTCAGGCTGATTGATATCAACAAGCTGAACGAAACGTCCATCGAAAAGTTTCTCAATATTAAAGTTGCGGCCTGTTCCTAAATACTGTGCCAACATGCACAATAAATGAGTGAACTTATTACGGCTGCTGTCTTCAACATATAAAGTCAACTGGTCTTTTTCAATACATGATTTTGCCAATCCTGTAAGGACTTTTCCTGGTCCTACCTCGATGAAGATTCTTGCTCCGTCGTTGTACATCGCTTGCATCTGCTCTACGAATCTCACAGGCTGTACCAGGTGATCAGTCAGTCTGTCTTTGATGTCTGAAGGATTCGAAGGATATACGTTTGCTGTTGTGTTAGACCATACAGGGATCTGCATTTCCTGGAAAGGAACATCTTTTAGTACATCAGCATATAAACCTTTAGATTTTGCCAATAATGGGCTGTGGAATGCACATGCCACTTCTAATTTTTTAGCAGAAATACCTTCCTGTTTAAGCACTTCCAGCAGTTTATTGATGGCTTCTGTACTTCCGGCGATAACACATTGAGTAGGCGCGTTGAAATTAACAGGATAGCATCCTTCCACCTTAGCAATGATCGGCTGTAAACGTTCGTGAGTAGCGCTTGCAGCTAACATAGAACCCGGATCACCACCTTCTACTGAGTTTAGGATAGATTGAGCTCTCTGAATACTTAAATCAACCAGTTGATCTTCTGCAAATACACCTGAGAAACATAAAGCCGGTAATTCACCATAGCTGTGGCCTGCCAGCATATCAGGAATAATTCCTAATGATTCTAAGAATTTAGCCAATGCAAGATCAACAATTCCTAAAAGCGGCTGTGCTAAACGGGTATCTTTTATGGTTTCTTTCTGTTGCTTTAAATCCGCTTCACTAAATGTTGTAGAAGGGAAAACTACTTTTTCAAGCTCAGGATAGTTATCGATAATCTTACGCATAGCCGGGAAAACTACGAACAGATCACGGGCCATATTGATTCTCTGGCTTCCTTGTCCTGGGAATGTGAAGGCTACTTTACCTTCTTTTTTACTGACAGTGAAAGTATCTTTAGTCTCTATTCCTAGCAATACTAATTCAATCTTCATCATCAGATCTACAGCGGTATCAGCTACGATACTGAACTGAATCGGTTTTTCTGAATTGATGCTTAAACTGTAAGCAATATCTTTTAATGGAATCTCATCGTTGATTTCCAATAATGTTTTGATCTGGCTTGATTGACTTTTGGCTTCTTCATAAGTATCCCCACGGAATACAAATAATTCTGAAGGCCAGGACTGCATCGCAATTGAGTCATCTTTTTTCGGATGGTTCGCAATTACAGTGTGGAAGTTTGTTCCGCCAAATCCAAAGGCACTGATTCCTGCATAACGGTTTTTTTCAGTCCATAATCCCGTTTCCGCATGGAAAGAGAATGGGCTGGTTTGTGCGTTATAATAAGCGTTCGGATTCTTAAGGTGAAGAGTAGGAGGTTTCACACCATGGTAAACAGCAAGAGAAGCTTTGATTAAACCTGCTAAACCTGCAGCACACTTGGTATGTCCGATCTGAGTTTTCACAGAACCTAAATGCGTCTGTCCCGGTAATGCTCCTGAACGGCTGAACAGATTGGTTAAGGCACTTAATTCTGTTTTGTCTCCAACAACAGTTCCGGTACCATGAGCTTCTACCAATCCGACTGCTGCCGGACTAATACCAGCTTGGGCATACGCACGTTCCAAAGCACGCTCCTGCCCTACTTTCCGTGGAGCCGTAAGCCCCAGGGCTTTTCCGTCACTTGACCCTCCTACTCCTTTGATTACGGAATAGATACGATCTCCATCACGAACAGCGTCGTCGTATCTTTTTAAAACAAGAATAGCAACGCCTTCTCCCAAAGCAATTCCATCGGCATCACTATCGAATGTTGCACATCTTCCTTTTCTGGAAAGGGCGTGCGTACTGGAAAACATCAGATAATCGTTGATTCCGTTATGCAAATCAGCACCTCCGGCAAGAACCATATCGGATTTCCCCAATACAAGTTCCTGACACGCTAAATCAATGGCTGCCAGAGAGGAAGCACAGGCTGCATCTACAGTAAAGTTTCTGCCCCCGAGATCCAGACGGTTCGTAATCCTACCTGCGATCACATTGGCCAAAATACCAGGGAAAGAGTCCTCAGTGGTGTGTGGTAAGGCTTCTTTTACTTCTTCGTGAAGTTCTCCGAAAACCTGCTTATAATATCCTCTGAAACTATAGCTGTTGGCAAGGTCATTCCCTCCTTCAGCTCCAATAATTACAGAAATATTTTCTCTATTCGTGTGTTTTTCACCATACCCTGCATCTTCCATTGCCCGTTTTGCGACCAACAGCGTTAGCAGTTGCGTAGGTTCAATAGCAGCCAGGGATTGTGGGGGAATGCCAAATGCCAGCGGATCGAAATCGACTTTCGGGATAAATCCACCCCATTTGGAGTGGGATACATCCGGCTCATCCGAATCCGGGTTGTAGTATAGGTCTTTATTCCATCTTTCATCCGGAACTTCTGTTACGCTGTCTTTTCCAAGAATAATATTACGCCAGTATTCCTGAAGGTTTTTAGCTCCCGGAAAAATACATTCCATTCCGATAACGGCTATATCCAGTGGCTTTTCTACGGATACCGGCTGTTCCGGAAGTTCAGCATTTCTGATATATTCGTAATTATCAACACTTACATTCTGATGAAGTGAATCCAGGGTAATCACGCGGTCGTGCATCGTAGCCACCTGCCCTATCATATACATTCCCAGATCCAGCTGGTCATTCTTTGGAATATGTACCAGTTGATCGCCCTGACGTTCTACGCCTTTGGCAGCAATTCTCAGACGGCCAACATTTAATTTTTCAAGTTTCTCCCAGACTTCTTTTTTATCTGTTCCCGCAGCAAGCAGTTTTGCTTTTTCGGCATTGAAATGATGCGCAAAAACCGTATTCAGACAACGGGTTTCATGGCCGGGCGCAGTTTCCAGTAAAACCGTATCTTTCGCCTGCATGGCCTGAAGCTGGAATTCTTCCTGAATGGCTCCGGTAAGAACCGCCTCCTGGGTATACAGATAAGCCGTTCCCATCAGCACTCCTACTTTTACACCTCTGGCCGCCAATGGCGCAGCCATCACAGAAACAAATGCTGTTGAAAAATCATTATGGATTCCTCCTGCAAAAAACACACTGATCTTTTCAGGATGCTCTTCTTTTAAAATCCGTTCGATCTGTTTTTCCCAAAGCACCATGCTTGAAAGCGGTCCCACATGGCCTCCACATTCTCTTCCTTCAAAAATAAAGTTGGTCGCTCCTTCTTTCAGAAAAATATCTAATAAGGCAGGAGACGGAACGTGCAGAAATGCTGTAATGCCTGCTTTCTCAAATACTTTAGCCTGTGCGGGTCTTCCACCGGCAATCAGAACAACAGGAGGTCTGGCTTCCAGAATATAGGAGGTCTGCTCTTCTCTGAGTTCCTGAGGGGCAAATCCTAAGATCCCTACGCCCCAGGTTTTTTCACCGGCCAGTTTTTTGGTTTCCATAACCAAGGATCTTGCTGCCGCTCCTTTCAATAGGGATAAGGCTACAAACGGTAATGCCCCGGCTTCCGCAACGGCATCAGCAAATAACGGAACGTCGCTTACACGGGTCATCGGCCCCTGAGCAATAGGATAACGCAGGTTAAACTGCTGCGCCATTGTATTGTTTTCGCTGATCACCTGAAGGGTTTTTGCCTGTTTCAGATGGCCATACATCGCTTCTTTGAATCCGAAGATCAGCTTTTTCAGGCTTTTGAAGTCCTGATACAGATCCACAGCCAGAGCAATATCCTGCCCCATCGGAATATAATCAGTATTCAGATCGAAGCCGTTAAAATATTCCGTAAGCTCCTCCGCTGTAACATTTTCCGGTAATGCAGGTGAGTTAGGTCTTACCAATACCCGGTGACCGGCAATAATTCTGGTTTCTGTGCCATTCAATTTGGAACAGAGTTCTTTAATATCCTTCGGAACAGTACTTTCGGGAAACAAAGCAAGCTGGCTGTCGAGCACGACTCCTGCAGCTCCTAACGCCTTGACTGCCGCTGCGGTATGAAGACCTATCCCTCCCTGTACCCAGACAGGAATAGTACTGATCTTGCTGATCACTCTCTGAAAGAGTACAAATGTTGATTCATAGCCTACCAGTCCGGCAGCTTCGTTTCCTTTAACAATAATTCCTTTCGCCCCCAGTTCTTCTGCTTTGATGGCTTCTTCAAGACTGCTCACCTGGCAGATTACCGACAGATGTGTAGCAATGTTCAGGGAAACTCCACAAGGAAGGATAATAAATTTTACTTTTTCCGGAATCCGGAGGGATAAGAACCGGTCGTCAGTCAGACAAATACCATAAGAAGGCATATCGGTCTGGTCAAGCTGATCCAGCGCTTCCTGAGCGGCGGTTAACTCATATCCTAAATGTAAAACGGGAAATGCACCCGCCTGATGTAATCCCGGCAAAAGATTCACATCGGGTCTTTCAAAGGGTGTTAATCCAATAATGGTTAAGTTTTTCATGCATCTATAGTATTGAAGTAATAAATTGGAAATTCCATATCACAACATCCTGTTTTTCCGATATGAAATAACAGCATATTATGACGGAATAAAAATAATCAAATTATATTATATTTATAATCATAAATGATATTTGATAATAATTTTTTAATAATAAATCATTATTCAAGCAAATAAATTTAAAATAACGGGATTTATATTTCTATTCCTCGAAACAATAGGGCACAATCTGAGTATTATAATTATAAACAATTATAATTAACTAATATTGAGCAAATATAGAAATAAAAAACAAAATATTTCAATAATAAGTGATTACTTTTCTCAATATTACAAAAATATAATATGCTTATAGAGGAGTTAAAATAAATGGTAAGTGATTAGTTTATTCAGGATGAAACAGATACGGTTTTATTCACTATTTTTTGAAAAGAGTAAAAATAGTGAGTAAAATTATCATTTAGTTTTTGAAAATTTAATAATGAGAAAGGATGTTGGAAGATGGAGGAAAGAAGTTAAAATTGCACCTGTGATTTCAGAGAGTAATATGATTCAGGAAAGAACATGCTGATCCGGAAGTTTAACATACACCGAGAGCTGCCTGTCTTTATGACGGCCGGTTCTGTTCCAGTTCTTTGATGCGGCGTTTGATCTCCTTTCGCAGCCTTATGCTTTCCTGATATTGTTTTTTCTTCAGATGCTCAAGGAAATAAACCGTTAACGCCCCTCCGAATACGGCAATTCCGATTTCAGAAATTACATCCAGAAGAACCCGATCGATGAATTCCCCGAAATCACCTTCAAAGAAATACCGGAGCAGTCTCGCTCCTACTGTCAGTACCAACCCAAGGATGAAGAAATACATTAAAAATTTTGAATGAAACTGTCCTTTATCAATCAACAGATCCAGTTCATGCTGATTCTGCTGATAATATTGAACAATTTCATCGGTGATTTCGGGTTGTTTTCCAAAAAACGAGAATTCTGCCAGCTGATCTTCCAGTTTCATATTCAGTGGTGTTTGATTGTTTTTCCGCATCGGTCTTTTACGTTTTTTTTAAGCCTTAACGGATTATTAATTATCACTGTTTAAATATAAACTTTTCTCAACATCAATTTTCATCCTGCCCTATATTTATTCTTTTGTTTGGAAACACAATGAATATCATCAGAGATTCTGTTACAACTCTCCACGATCAGGATACTATAATCTGATGCAGGCTCCCGAACTTTGCTCTACCCAAAAGATCAGATATGAATTCTTTAAAAATAATAATCATCGTAACCAATATCAGCCTGTATGCTGACGGAAATCTGAAAACCGGTCTGTGGCTGAGTGAACTCACCCATCTTTATCATGCCGCTTATGAAAAAGGTTATACCATCACAATAGCCAGTCCGGAAGGGGGAAATGTTCCCATTGATCCCGAAAGTCTCCAGTTTTTTACACTTGATAAAATTTCAAAAATCTACTGGAATGATCCTGCTTTTAAAGAACTGTTGAAAAACAGCAAAAGCTTAGCTGAAATTTCCGGTCAGGAATTTGATCTGGTTTATCTGGCAGGGGGTCATGGAACGATGTATGATTTTCCGGATAATACCGCTATACAGAATCTCATTACCCGCCATTACGAAAACGGAAAGATGATAGCAGCAATATGTCATGGGGTTGGCGGGCTTCTGAATGTAAGGTTATCCAACGGGGAATTTCTGATCAAAGGAAAAACGATCACCGGATTTAACTGGTTTGAGGAAAGTCTGGCCGGAAGAAAAAAGAAAGTTCCTTTTAACCTTGAAGCCGCCTTGAAAGAAAGAGGCAGCCATTACACAAAATCATTTATTCCGATGACCTCGAAAGTAGTGGCTGACGGCAACCTCATCACAGGACAGAATCCTTTCAGCTCGAAAGAAATGGCAAGGGTTGTGATCCGGGAGCTTGAGAAACAAACGGATGATAGTAAATCAAAGAAATTGTGATGTTGGACGGTTTAACAGAAGATGAATGAAGGATGTTTGACATTTGTGTTTCATTTATTGAATACAAATTCGTGTTATGATAACTCAACTTACCTCCATTCTCCTTTCTTCCAGCTTCCAGCCTTTTTTTAATCTTCATTTTATAAAGACCTACACAAATAAATAAACTGGAATTTTTCAAACCAGAACTGATTTTAATCAACAGAAATTAAAAAACAAAAAATTATGCAAACAATATTAGGAGCCAACGGACAGATTGGCGAAGAGCTGGCAAGAGAACTGAAACGCAATTTCACTTCTGATATCAGGATCGTCAGCAGAACGGCAAAAAAAGTAAATGAGACCGATCAGGTTTTTGCTGCTGATCTTACGGATCGCCAACAGGCTATTGAAGCGGTGAAGGGCAGTGAAATTGCTTACTTCACCTTAGGACTGCCAATCAGCTCAGAGCTATGGGAAGAACAGTTTCCTCTCATCACAAAAAATGTTATCGATGCCTGTAAAATTCATGGAACAAAGCTTGTCTTTTTCGACAATACGTATATGTATCCTCAGGATGGCCGGCCATTAACGGAAAGTACAGTTTTTGCCCCGGTTGGCAGAAAAGGAAAAGTAAGAAAGAAAATGGCTGAAATGGTGTTAAAGGAAATGCAGTCCGGAGAACTCGAAGCTGTCATCTGTCGTGCTCCTGAATTTTATGGCCCCGGAAAGACACAAAGCATCACCAATACTTTGATCTTCGACAATATTAAAGAGGATAAAAAGCTGAAAGTTCCTTTACGTGCCGATCGAAAAAGAAGCCTGATCTGGACTCCTGATGCGAGCCGCGCCACCGCACTGATCGGGAATACACCGGATGCTTTCGGACAGACCTGGCATCTGCCTGTTGATCAGAATCACCCCACTTATTCACAGTTTATAGCCCTTGCTTCTGAGATTTATGGTAAAAAACTGACATATTCCGTGGTTCCGAAACTGGCATTTAAGGCAGGCGCATGGTTTAATAACCGGGTCAAAGAACTGCAGGAACTTCTTCCGAGGTATGAGCACGACAATATTTTTGATGATTCAAAATTCAGAAACCGCTTTCCTGATTTTGAAGTAACAACTTACAGAAAAGGAATGGAACAGATCAGAAAAGAACAACTTTCAGCACAAAAATAAAAAACGCTAACTTAGTCATGTATAAATCTGAAAACCCCAATATGAAAGCTCCGGAAAAAATATCGTCTATCAGCAGCCTGCATCAGTTCCTGGGTCTGAAAAAGCCTTCCCATCCGCTGATCAGCGTGTTTAATTTTGATGACGTTAAGCTTGAACCGGACACCATTCTGAGTGCCATTACCACGGATTTCTATGTTGTCGCGCTGAAAAAAGACTGTGCCGGCGGAAAATGCAGATATGGACAGCAGTATTATGATTTTGATGAAGGCATCATGTATTTTATCGCCCCACATCAGGTCCTTCAGTTTGAAGATGTTCTGCTGAACGGGGTAAGAGGATTTGTCCTTGCTATCCATCCCGATTTTTTCCAGGGCTATCCTTTAGCTTCACAGATCAAAGATTACGGCTATTTTTCCTATGCCGGAAATGAAGCCCTTAACCTTTCTGAAAGAGAGGAAAAATCTATTATGGACATCATAGACAATATTAGCCGGGAAACGGATGCCAATATGGATGCTTTCACTCAGGATCTTCTGGTTTCAAATCTTGATCTGCTGCTGAAATACTGCGACCGGTTTTATAACCGCCAGTTCCTGACCCGTAAAAAAGTCAACAATGATCTTCTGACCCGAATGGAAACGCTGCTGGATGATTATTTTAAGCATGATCAACTGATCATGAATGGTATTCCCTCTGTACATTTTATCGCGGACCAACTGAATGTAAGCCCCAATTACCTGAGTGATATGCTGAGAGTTCAGACGGGTCAGACAACACAGCAGCATATTCAGAACCGCTTGATTGAAAGGGCCAAGGAACTGCTTTCCACTACGCAAATGTCTGTCTCTGAAATCGCTTATCATCTTGGATTTGAACATCCACAATCGTTTCACCGCCTGTTTAAAAACCGTACCACTGTTTCGCCGCTGGAATTCCGGGCCTCGTTTAATTAAAGAACCCGTTTATCCTAAAGAACCAAAAACCGCAGGTTCGACAGAGTCAAAAGGCGCAAAGATTTCAACACCTAAGTAACCATTTACAAAGAATTTGAACACTTTAGTAACCATGAGTTTAATGCATTGCACATAAAAGCTCACTAAAGTTCTTAAAAATTTACGATTTTTATTGATGAATAAAATCTGCCCAATCTGCGGAATCTGCGTGAGAAAAAATATCTACAAGATCTGTGAAATCAGCGGGATCTGTGGGAAATGATTTTAACCACAAAAGCTTTGAACACTTAAGTAACCTTGAGTTTAATGCATTCTGCATAGAAGTTCACTAAAGTTCTTAAAAATCTATGATTTTTTATTGATGAATTAAGATCTGCCCAATCTGCGGAATCTGCGTGAGAAAAAATATCCACAAGATCTGTGAAATCAGCGAGATCTGTGGGAAATTATTTTAACCACAAAAGGTTTGAACACATTACTAATCTTGAGTTTAATGCATTGCACATAGAAGTTCACTAAAGTTCTTAAAATCTATGATTTTATTGATGAATCAAAATCTGCCCAATCTGTGGAATCTGCGTGAGAAAAAATATCCGCAAGACCTCTGAAATTCATGGAATTTGTGTGAAACCCATGACGTCTCTAAAGTTTTTTTTAAGAACTCTTTACGCACTGCAAGAGCAATTAAGTTCAATAAAAACCTTAAAATATACTCAGATTGTATTGTTTTACCAGATCAAGGATCATATGATATCCCGCCAGTGAATTCCCATGCTGATCCAAAGAAGGACTGAACACTCCTATTCCCATTTTTCCGGGTACGCTCACGGTAATTCCGCCTCCGACACCGGATTTGCTTGGCAGGCCAACCGTGCGGGCATATTCTCCACTGAACTCATACATTCCGGCAATCAGCATCTGTGATTCTATTAATTTGGCCGTTTCTGCATTTTTATAGGTTGCATCTCCGTCAAAACGGATACACTGATTGGCAAAGAAATATCCGATTTTAGCCAGATCTTCCGCGGTAAGTTCAATGGAGCACTGCTTGAAATAGTTATCCAGCTGATCTTCGTTTCCTGAGATCAGGCCGTTGTTTTTCATCAGATAAAACATTCCGCGATTGCGGTGTCCGGTAGATTTTTCTGATTCATAGACGGATTTGCTGTAATCAATTGACGGATTTTTGGTGATATACCGCACCATATCGAGTACCTTAAAGAAAGGCTTTTCTCCATCTCCGGAAATCAGGGAAACGGTAAGAATGGCTCCTGCATTCATCATCGGATTCAGCGGCTTTCCGGTTGTTTCCAGATTAGAAAAATGGTTGAAGGGCTTATCAGACCCAAAGTAGCCCATTTTACTGAAGACATCGGCCTCCCCTCTTTCATTAACTGCAACCATCAAAGCAATGATCTTGGAAATGCTCTGCATGGTAAATTTCTTGTGAACATCCCCCACGTTCAGTACCTTTCCGTTTTTATCCACTACTGAAAAGGCAACTGCTTTAGCATCCATTTTTCCAAGCTCCGGAATATAATCGGCTACTTTTCCCTGCGTATAATACGCTCTGTTCTTTTCCAGAATACTGGTTAATGCTTTCTCTGAAACGGCTGGAATATCCGTTGTTTTCTGAGCATCGACCATAGTATTGAAAGACAGGAAAGCGGCTATAAAAATTCCTTTTGCTGAAAAAAGAATGCTATTATTTCTCATGTAGAATATTTCAAATAAGGGCAAAGATAAAATATTTCAGGTTGTGAGAAGTATAGAAAAGCAGATTCTGGTGAGATATTTTTATGCTGACAGACTGTTGTCATTAATCCTTCTTAAATTTACCCTACCAATATCTGTCCTCTTTTTTTGGAATGAACAGGATCCGGGACTAAAAAAAACAATGTAAAATTATGTATCATGCACACCGTCAATGAAAGACCAGCTTTATTAGTGGAAACTAAAACAGCATGGCGCCAATGGCTGAAAGAGAACCATCAAAAGGAACTTTCCATATGGCTGATCTGCAATACTAAAAAATCAGGGCTGCCTCATGTGAGCTGGAGTGAACTGGTTGACGAAGCATTGTGTTTCGGCTGGATCGATAGTACGAGAAAGACCATTGACACAGGTTCTTTCACGCAGTTATTCACTAAACGTAAACCCAACAGCACCTGGTCCAGGATCAACAAAGAGAAAGTACAGAGACTGACCGATGATAATCTGATGACAGAAGCCGGCCATGAGAGTATAAGAATTGCAAAAGAAAACGGTTCGTGGACCATCCTGGATACGGTGGAAGATTTTGTTATACCACAAGATTTAATGGAGGCTTTCGGAAATTATACCGGCTCTGAAAAATATTTTCAAAGTCAGAGCAAATCCATAAGAAAAATGATTTTGCAATGGATTGTCCTGGCCAAACGGTCTGAAACCCGACAGAAACGAATTGATGAAACCGCAGTGCAGGCAGGTCTGCAACAGAAGCCCAAGCAGTTCAGATAGGTATTGTTATTCTGGAATATCACTTGAAGATGTTAAAAATCTGATAGTATCAAATATCTTTTACAACAACCATTAAAAAGCAACTTTACTTTTACAGGTATTACTAAAGATAAATATTAACCAATATACAAATGCAGATAGTAATCAGTATAACAGAAATCAATTCATCATATGATCCCTTAATATTCCTTATTTTTGCATCCATAAACCGGCTAAACGGCTTACCTTAAAGCATGAATCATACATTTTCCGACAACTGCCAGATTGGTATCGTTTCTAATTTCTCCGATCTTATCAATACTCATTTTGAGGGAAATGTGAACGCTCTTTGCTGGCACCGGAACTTAGCGGGAGACTTTAAGGAAATTGTATCTAAACTTCAGTTAAAAGAGAATATCACTGAAGTATCCAAAGAAGATCTTCTGGCTCTCTCACTCTCAGAAGAAGGTTCTACAGCACGGGAATTGATCCTGAATGATTTACAGCTGTTAACCGATTTCGGGGCATTGCCTTCCCTTAATCTGCTTAAAAACTATGACCGGGATGAGGAGTTCGATTTCATTTCCACTGATGTATATTCGTATCATGTAGACCGCTCTCCTGTCGGCACCCATACTTTTTTGTGTACCTATTATGGAGCTGCAAGCGATATTCTGCCTAATGATCAGGCTGTTCAGAAAATTCTGGTTCCGGAAATCCGGGAAAAGCTGAAGGAGCTTCATGACGGCCCGGAAGATGAATTTGAGAGTTTTCTGAAAGACTGTTTCTTCGATCTGCATTATCAGCCCCAACCCAATGCACAACCCGTCAATCTGGGGAGAGGGCATTTGTGGAAATTAGCGGTAGACCATCCGGGACAGAATGTTTTGCCTTGTGTACACCGTGCCCCGGTGGAAAATGATGGCGAGTACAGATTGCTGCTGATCTGTTAGCTAATTTAATCGTTTAGTAAAGGTACACTTTAGTTGTTTCCTCAAAAAGAAATACATTAATGGATATTTTCCTACCGTCTTCCTCTGTTGGCGTATAAATTGATGCTATCAACAACATTGAATTTTTTGACGACTCATGGCAAGATCGATTGTAATTTTAATTTTCGTTTTAAGCGGCTGCTTTTTAAAGGCGCAGGAAAAGAAAGATTCGCTTTATTATAAAATAGAAGAATTTTCGGATAAAAGAAAAGTTACCAAATTCATTCACCGATTACTATTCCGAAGGCAAGCCGATTCCGCGTCGGTTAAGTCCAGGACTGAAAAACTGCTGCAGGAAACGTATCAGAAAAAGCATATCAGAAATATCAGGATAGAAACCATTGATCCCTTCGGATACGACTCCAGAGACCAGAAAGAAAAACTGAGATGGTATGACTGGGTAAAGGATCATCTTCATTCTTCGACCAAAACATCAATCGTTAATCATTATTTACTCTTTAAGGAAGGGGAAGAATATAATGCCCAGAAGCTCTATGAATCTGAACGTTTGCTGAGAACGATGCCTTTTATAAACAGGGTAAACATCAGCGTTTCTGACAGCACTTCAGGCCATGATTCTATTGATGTTGTGGTAAAGGTTCTCGATTCCTGGAGCTTAAAGCCAAGACTAAGTTATTCAGGAAGTAAAATAGGACTGGGTGTAACTGAAGAAAACGTGCTGGGCCTGGGTCATACCCTGGATTTCCTTTATAGAAATGATTCCAAAGAAAAGCAGGATTACTTTTTAGGAAGCTATACCGCATACAATCTTTGGGGCTCTTATATTGATGCTCAGGTTCTGGGCGAACGTGACTTTCAGAAAAATGAAAGAATCAGCTTCAATGTCAGGAGAGATTTTTTCTCCCCTTTGACGAAATGGGCCGGTGGCTTCACTTTTGATTATTTTATGCGGAATGTTGCTCTTCCCATAGAAACCGATACTGAATTTCCGGAGGTTCAGATCAAGGTGTACAGCCAGGATTTATGGGGCGGTTATCAGATCCCGGTATCTTCTGATCCCGGTGAAAAAGTTTCCCGTAATATTGCCATTATAGGAAGATTCCAGAACTACCAGTATAAAGACAGCCCGGGAATAGATCAGTATAAATATTTTAGCTCTTACAACAGCTTCCTGATGTCTGTAGGCCTTATTAACAGAAAATTTGCTGTTCAGAAGAATATTTTCCAGTATGATCTGCCAGAGGATATTGCGTATGGGAATTCAGTGAGTTTTATTGCCGGCGGTATCTCGAGAAACAAACAGATGAACCCGTATGTAGGGCTTTCTGCATCCTATGGTAATTTTACAAAGCTGGGGTATTTTACGTTGAAGGCACAATTTGGAAGATTTTTCAATGAAGACAATCAGAACCGCGAATCTTTCCGTTTAGACGGAACCTATTTTACCAACCTGATGGACTGGAAATTTGCCAGGGTAAGGCACTTCTTTTCACCAACTTTAGCATTGGGAAATCCGCAACACAATTACTCTTATAAAGACCGGATTAACCTTACTTCAGCAGATGAATTTCCTGTTTATAATGCGGATTATATAGGCACTAAAAAATTGGTTTTAAGGTACCAGCTTCAGCTTTTTATCAATAAGACCTGGAAGAATTTCCATTTCAGCCCATATTTAACGATGGCTGCCGGCTGGCTGGGGATGCCCGATGAAAAATTACTGAAAACACGGACCAATACGAAAATAGGAGTGGGTGTTTTAATTAATAATCCTTTTCTGGTCTTCAACAGGATTCAGATTTCCTTTACTTATTATCCCCGCGTTCCTTTCGATGATCATTCTGTTTTTGATTTCAACAGCAACCGGAATAATCTGCTGCCTATGAACAGTTTTGCAACAGAGCCGCCTCGCTTTGTGAATTTTGGGAATTGATGATGAGAATTGTGAACCACTGGCATAACCTGTCGAAAATAGGGTAAAATATTCCTCTACCAATATCATTGAATAACAGCTAATATCAGTGATTAACGTCATGATCAATCAGCATGACTTTTTTATTTGAAAACATTAATTATCTGTTTGAAAATCATTACTCCTCTCCCCTGCTGCGACGGTAAATTTGCAGCAGTAAAAGAGAATGGATATGAAAATTACCGAACCAATATTAAAAGGATTTAAAGTTTATCGTCAGACCAGCGAATCCGCCAATCTTATAGACTACAACAGAACTGATCTTTATAAAATATGCCTTTTCACAGGAAAAGGGAGTATCCGTTTTAATGGAAAGGAAATTCAGGTTGATGGGCATATATTATTTTTTGGTACCCCGGGGCTTTTCCATGATTTTAACTCCGAAACGATTGCCTACCAGGCCTACAGCTGTATTTTCACCAGGAATTTCATGAAAGAAACCAGTCTGATGACAGAGCTGGAAGAGGAATTTCTGTTTAGTGAAAACAATGCTCCTGTATTTTACCTCAACGAACTGCAAAGAATTCAGCTTGTGACTGTTTTCAAAGATATGATGTATGAACAGGATCATAAATACCGCTACAGACATGAGCTTATTCAGAGCTACCTTAAACTAATCATTCTGGAAGCCATGAAGCAACAGCCCTTTCAGGGTATTTTCTACCAATACATCAACAAGAACAATATTGTTTGAAAATCATACAAATCTGTTTGAAAAGTTTTATACATCCCCCTCACGATCAATCTAACTTTGCTATATAAAATTTAAAGAAAAATATCATGACACAAAAAGTGAACTTTAAGAATAGAAATCTGATGATGGCAGGAATTATTTTCTTACCTGAAGGATTTGATGAAAATAAGAAATATGCTTCTTTGGTAGTAAGCCATCCGGCTGGAGGAGTGAAAGAGCAGACTGCCGCTATATATGCTGAAAAGATGGCCGGAAAAGGATTTGTTACCCTGGCTTTTGATGCCACCTATCAGGGAGAAAGCACCGGAGAGCCCCGTCATCTGGAAGATCCGAACGCCAGAGTGGCAGACATCAGTGCCACTGTTGATTATCTCACTACCCTACCTTATGTAGATGCAGACAAAATAGGAGCTATAGGCATTTGCGCCAGCGGAGGTTATGTAACGGCTGCCACCAAACAGGATCACCGCATTAAAGCAATGGCTTCTGTAAGCGGTGTGGATATAGGGGAAATGTATCACGTAGGCTGGAATGGAAACGGTCCGGATATGGATATTCCGGCAACTCTGGAAGCCATCGGAAAACAGCGTACTGCAGAAGCCAACGGGGCTGAACCATTGGTATTAGACTGGATCGGTAAAAAAGAGGATATCCGGATCCCTGAAATGCAGGACGGATATGACTATTATAAAACAGATCGCGCACAACACTGTAACGCTTCGGGAGAACTCCGTTTTGTAGATCTGCAGGCATTAATCGCTTTTCGGGCTTACGATAGAATTGATACGTTACTGACACAGCCTATATTGATCTTTGCAGGAAGTGAGGCCGGTACTTTATGGAGCAGCAGGCTTCTGAATGAAAAAGCGGCCAGCAAAGACAAACAACTTATTATTATGCAGGGTGCCAACCATTTCGATCTTTATGATCAGCCGGAATATACCGGTAAGATCGCAGACCAAATGGAGCCTTTCTTCAAAAATCATCTATAAAATAAAACCGATGAAACGATTAGAAAATAAAACAGCCATTATCACGGGAGCCGGCAGCGGCTATGGAATTGGGGCAGAAACAGCAAGATTATTTGCTGAAGAAGGTGCTTCTGTAGTGGTTACAGGCAGACCTAATTCAAAAGAAAATCTGGAAAACCTGGTAAAAGAATTAACGGATAAAGGATGCAATGCAGCCTGTATTTTTCTGGATGTTGCCAATGAAGAGCAATGGGAGGAGGCGGTAAAATTCACGGCAGATACTTATGGAGGAATAGATATATTGGTGAACAATGCAGGAACTCCGGGACCCCGCGGTGATTGGGGAGTAACGTCGGTATCTGATGTAGATGCTATTATGGGTACCAATCTCACTTCACAGTTTCTGGGAATTCAGAAAGTGCTTCCTTTTATGGAAAAAGCAGGGGCCGGATCTGTAGTGAATGTAGGTTCAGCAGCCGGTGTGATTGCTTTTCCGGATGTGAATCCGGGATATGCAGCATCTAAAGGAGCTTCCAGAATGCTTTCAAAATCTGCAGGAGTAGATCTGGCTAAAAAGAATATCCGTGTCAACTCAGTACTTCCCGGATTAATTGCGACTCCAATGGCAACCCATTATACGGAGGATCCGGAAGCCATGAAACAATTAAGCAATGCTATTCCGGCAGGCAGAGCAGGCCAGTCAAAAGAAATAGCTACAGCAATTCTGTTTCTGGCCAGTGATGAGGCTTCCTATATCACTGCAACAGAACTTATTGTAGACGGAGGCCTTACGGCAATTTAATTATTAAACAATCATATAAGTGGCTGTTGTTAAGGGCAGCCACTCATTCAAAAAAATAAAAACAATGAAAAAAGTTTGGTTTATTACCGGAGCGTCATCCGGTTTTGGAAAAGCACTGGCTGAATTGGTACTGGCCCAAGGTGATATTGCAGTACTTTCTGCACGCCGCCTTGAGCCGCTACAGGAGATCATATCCCAATACGAAGGGCATGCATTGGCCCTTCAGCTTGATGTTACCGATTCCGATGCCTGCAGCCAGGCACTGAAAGCTACCGTTGAGCAATTCGGACGTATTGATGTACTGGCTAATATTGCCGGAGCCGGGGCTTATGGCGCGCTGGAAGAATTCACCTCCGAACAGATCCGTTCCAATATGGAGCTCAATTTCTTTGCTGCGGCTGAATTGTCCCGTAAGGTGCTGCCTCAAATGCGGGCTCAGAGATCAGGACATATTCTTAACCTCACCAGCATTGCGGGACTGGTTGCTTTCCCTGGTAACGGTCTGTATAACGCATCAAAATTTGCCCTTGAAGGTTTTACTGAAGCTCTGCATCACGAGGTAAAACCCTTTGGTATACGGGTAACACTGGTTGAGCCTGGTGCCTTCCGTACGGGATTTGCCGGTGCTGCCGCTATGAAGGCAGCCGGAACAATAGATGATTATGCAGCACTGGATGCCGGACTGGATGAATACTTCACCAGCCAGGATGGTCAGCAGATGGGCGATCCGGTTAAAGGAATGCAGGTTATCATCGATATGGTGGAAAGTAATACCGCTCCGGTACGTTTAATGCTGGGAGAAGATGCATATCAGCTATGGGAAGGTGCTGTGGAATTGCGCAACCGTGACCTGGCCCAATGGCGCGAACGTGGTGAAGATACAGCTATTCCGGGAGCAGCAAAAAATCCGGTTCAGGCCCTTTGATACGGATAACCGGACTGAACAGTTCTTATGTTTTTATAAAATTTAAAATTAAAAAGTATCATTATGAAAGTTTGGCTGATTACAGGAGCCTCATCAGGATTGGGAAAAGCTCTTGCCCAGGCGGTTATTGCAAACGGAGATTCGGCAGTGATTACTGCACGCCGCTCAGATCGTTTACAGGAAATTGCCCGGGGATATGAAGAACGGGTTTTACCATTCGTTCTGGATGTTACGGATTCCGAGGCAGGAGTTCAGGCAGTGAATGCAACGATAGAGCGTTTTGGCAGAATAGATGTGCTTGCCAATATTGCTGGAAGAGGTGTGGTAGGAGCTTGTGAGGAATTCAGCCTTGAGCAGCTTCGCGAGCAAATGGAACTGAATTTCTTTGCCGCCGCCGAAATGAGCAGAGCAGTCTTGCCCCATATGCGTAAGCAGGGTTCCGGGAATATCATCACTTTGAGCAGCATCGCAGGATTGGTCGCCATGAATGCAGCCGGGCCTTATTGTGCCGCTAAATTTGCCATTGAAGGCTGGACTGAATCTCTTGCCCTTGAAGTTAAGCCTCTCGGAATCCATGTTACACTGGTAGAGCCCGGAGCCTTCCGTACGGAATTTGCAGGAGATGCCAATATGCGTCCTGCTCACCAGATTGAAGCTTACAGACCTGTGGTAGCCCCTTTTGAAAACTATCTGGAAGGATCTTCAGGTAAGCAGCTGGGGGATCCTGCAAAAGCAGCCCGGCGTATGATTGAAGTGGTTCAAAGCAAAGTTCCTCCAATGCGCCTGATGCTGGGACAGGATGCATTCTCCATCTGGGACTCAACCGTTTCGGAACGTATTGCGGACATTAATGCATGGAGAGAAGCTGGTACGGATACTGCTTTTGATGATGCAAAATTTGTAGAAATCACCCTTTAAATAAGAATATTTTCCCTTTTTATTACAGATTAACTTCAATTTAATCTTAATCATTGAAATAAAATAGAGGTGATCCAAAATCCAGCTATAAAAAAAGTATCTTTAAACTTATGAGGTCCAAGTAATTATACTTTACAAACCGCATATTCATCAGTTATGTCTTGGTTCACAATCAATGAATTCAAATCAAAATAAATACACTAAAACAATATTATCATGTCACAAAAAGTAACATTCAAAAACAGAAACTGGGACGTTGCAGCGATTCTTCAATTTCCCGCCGACTTTGACGAAAACAAACAATATGCAGCCATAGTCTGCGCTCATCCTATCAGCAGCTGTAAAGAACAGACCTCAGGAAATATTTATGGAAAGGCATTAGCAGAAGCAGGTTTTATCACCCTGGCATTTGATGCTTCCAATCAGGGAGAAAGCGGTGGTGAAGTTCCGTTCCTGGAAGATCCGGCCACCCGTGTGGAAGATTTCCGTTGTGCAGCAGATTATTTAACCACACTGCCTTATGTAGACAACAACAGAATCGGAGTACTTGGAATCTGCGGAGGTGGAGGCTATGCAGCCAATGCAGCGATGACCGAGAGACGTTTCAAAGCTGTAGGAACTGTTGTGGCAGCCAATTACGGAAGAATCATGCGTGAAGGAGATTACAGTGCAGAGGCTGCGGTAAAAACTTTGGAAGCCATTGCCCATCAACGTACCGCAGAAGCTAACGGAGCAGAATCTTTCGTTACCACCTATATTCCGGTGAATGAAGAAGTAAGAAAGCAGGCTGGCCTGAATGATATTGATATCGTAGAAGCCGTAGATTATTATACAACAGCCAGAGGTCAGCAACCGGGTTCTCCCAACAAGCTGTATTTTGCAGGGCTGGCCCCCGCATTCGGCTTTGATGCTTTTCATTTGGCAGATCATCTTCTTACCCAGCCACTGATGGTGATTGCAGGGGATAAGGCTGGAGCATTCGGCTCCCACAGGGATGCTTATGAACTGTTCAATAAGGCAGCTTCTAAAAATAAAACTTTACACATCGTACAGGGAACAAGTCATTATGAGTTGTATGATCAGCCTGAGGCAACAGGAGAAGCGTTGAAACAACTTATTCCTTTCTTTAAAGAAAATCTGGCATAATTTCTTCAGTTTTTTTAAGGAACGCCGTAAAATCAATTTGTACATCACAGTTGATATGAACCGATGTGCTCAGGCCTTCCGAAAGGAAGGTCTTTTGTTGACAGCAGCAGATCCGGCCAGGCTTCTATACTAAATAAGTTTCATTCCTGCTGATTTCCGGAAAGATTTTTGGTTTTTCATTTCATTATTCCCTATCCAAACCTGGCCGTATTATTTCATTTTTTTTATCTTTGATATATGGAGGATTCAATATTAAAAAATACAGAAGACCTGAAAGATCTCAACCTTAAGCTGAAAGGCTTCAGAGTATTTAAAGTGGAGGAATCATTCAGAGGAGTACCTGAATATTCCCGCAAAAATTTTTATAAAATATGCCTCCATCATGGAGACAGCACCATTCATTATGCCGATAAGACTGTGGCCGTTAAAGGCTATACCCTTTTCTTCGGAACTCCTCATATTCCGTATTCATGGGAAATAGAATCGGAAAAACACAACAGCTATACCTGTATTTTTACGGAAGGTTTCCTGAGCAATAATGAACGGCTGGAAAGTCTTCATCATTCACCGCTTTTTAAAATAGGAGGAACTCCGGTGTTTCACCTGGAAGAGAGTTCCTATCAGTTTATAAAGGCTATTTTTGAGAAAATGCTTGAAGAACAGGACTCAGTATATCATTATAAAGATGAACTTATCAGGAACTATATCAGTCTTATTATTCATGAGGCCCATAAAATGCAGCCTTCAGAGAATTATTTTACCACCGCCAATGCTTCTTCAAGAATCTCAGGACTGTTTATGGAATTGCTGGAGCGACAGTTCCCCATAGATAATCCCCATCAGCCGTTAACGGTTAAAAATCCCAATGATTTTGCAGAAAGACTGAATATTCACGTTAATCATCTTAACAGATCCGTAAAAGAAATAACGGGTAAAACGACCAAAGATCTCATTACAGAACGAATTACCACCGAAGCTAAGGAACTGCTGCATTATACAGACTGGAGTATTGCCGATATAGCTTATTCATTAGGGTTTGAATATCCTACCTATTTCAATAACTTTTTCAAAAGGGTAACAGGAAGTACTCCTAATGCATGGAGGAAGGTTTCAGCGGTCTGAAAATATCAGCTATATTCTTTTCCCTTAATAACTTTAGCAGCGGTAGAGCAATAAGTTGCATAATTTCCGGAAAATTCCGTAACTGACTGATCCTATTTATTCATCAACAGACAGTCTCTTTAATCTTTCCGTTACCCTTTTTTATTTTTATTCCACAAACCAGATCTCAAATCTGCTCCCCTGCTCCAGAGGCTTATAATTCAGGTATCCTTTGTGTGCTTCAATAATGCTCTTGCTAAGGGTCAGCCCGATACCGGAACCACCGCTTCTCGTCGTGAAAAAAGGAAGAAAAATCTTGTCCTGAATCTCCTTCTGAATGCCTGCTCCGTTATCTTCCACACTTAGGACAATCCGTTTATTCCGGGTTTTGAGTTCGGTTTTTATTATTTTTTCAACACTGTCTGAAACGGCATAAACTGCATTCAGATAAAGATTAATCAGACAGCGTTCAATCATTTTTTCATCCGCGAAAACGATCGTATTTTCCAATGAATTAACCATCGTAATCTGATTTTTTTCAAACTCAGGCTTCAGAATGTTGAGGACGGATTCTACGACATCCGTTAAGAAAACTTTTTTGAAGACGGGCTTCGGAAGTTCTGCAACCTGCCTGTAATCATCTACAAAATTCAGAAGCTGTTTCGATTTTGAACCGATCACCATCAGGCTTTCCTTCATATCCTGCTGGTCTTCTTTTTCTATAACATCCTGGTTCGCAACATATTCAAGATTCTGAATTAAACTGTTCACAGGAGTCAGAGTATTCAGAAGTTCGTGGGAAATCACTTTCATCAGGTTATTCCACGCATGTTTTTCTTTTTGCTCAATGATTTTCTGAACAGATTCCAAAGTGATAATGTAAAACCGGTGCTGCGTATTTCTCACCTGTTTTGTTCTTAAAGAATAAGACTGTTTTGCATTTTCATTAATCGAAATATCAAAAAATTCCTGGGAGTTTTCATAATGGGTTTCTTCAATGATTTTATAAAAATCAGGGATTTTGCTTTCGTAAAGATTCCAGAAATTGTATTTCGGGATTTCCAGGATTTCCAGAAAAACAGGATTCACATAAAAGACTTCCCAGCCGTTATTGTTTTCTGAAAGAATCATCAGCCCGGTTTCCAGCTGGTTCAGAATTTCCTCATACAACAGTTTGTAAGAAGAAAAGGAAAGATGCTCTTCCCTACTTTGATAATAAAGTTTTACCGCATGATCCACCAGACTGTTTTCTTCGGTTTTCGGAAACAGCGAAAAATCTTTTTTCTGAATCGCCAAAAGCAGTTTTTCCGTTTTCTGAGCATAAGATAACGCTGCCGTTTGTGCAGAAATAATACCGGCCGCGCTCCCCAATGAAAATAATATACAGCTGAACCATTTGCTCTGCGAATAAAAATCAAACGCAAAAATTCCGCAGACAACCGCCAACAGCATAAAGATTAACCAGATTACCTTATTTTTATTCATTTATTTTTCAACTAACAATCTATTTTAAAGATTAAATTTTTCCATTCTTCTATACAATGCAGCTCTCGATAAGCCCAGATCTTCCGCGGCGAGCGATATATTTCCCCGGTGTTTCTTCAACGCTTTTCTGATCAGAACTTCTTCCATTTCCTCGATGTTCAGATTCACTATTGTATTCGTTGATTCCTCATCCTGTGGCATCAGCAGTCTGAGTTTTTTTTCACCGGAGAGGATAACACTTCTTTCGATAGAATGATCGAGTTCACGGATGTTACCAGGCCAGAAATAATGCGTTAATTCTGAAATTAAACCATCATTTAACTCCAGTTCAGGCTTGTGATACTTCTGTCTGTATTTTTCCAGAAAATAACCGGCCAAAACCGGGATATCCTCCAAACGTTCTCTCAGACTCGGAATATGCAGTTCCACCGTGTTGATTCTGTAATACAGATCTTTCCGGAAACGGTTTTCCGTAATCGCCTGTTTGAGATTTTCATTGGTGGCAAAAATAAATCTCACATCCAGCAGGCGCTCTTTGCTTTCACCAATTCTGGACAGTTTTCTGTTTTGAATCAGGCTCAGCAATTTGGTCTGAAGGTGAAGCGGAAGATTTCCTATTTCATCAAGGAAAACCGTTCCGTTTTCAGCATTTTCAATTTTTCCGGCGTAATCCTGATGGGCATCTGTAAACGCTCCTTTTTTGTAGCCGAACAGTTCTGCCTCAAAGAGATTCTCAGAAAGACTTCCCAAATCGATATGCACAAAAGGCTGGTTTTTCCTTTCCGACAATTCGTGGATCTGTTCTGCCAAAACATATTTTCCGGTTCCGTTTTCTCCCAAAAGTAAAACATTGGCATCGGTGGCAGAAACCCGTTCAATAAGATTCATCACTTCCTGCATGGCAGGAGATTTTGTTTCCAGCTGATACCGGCTGGTTCTGATGTTTACATTTTCCCACTGTTTCAGCTTTTTATTTTTCCGGGAAACATCAACAGCAAGATTTACAGAGGCATATAATTTTTCGTTATCCCAGGGTTTCAGGATAAAATCTGAAGCTCCGTTTTTTAAAGCTTCAACAGCCAATTCCACTTCTCCGTAAGCGGTCATCAGAATAATCGGAAGGTGGGGTTCCAGCGTTTTGATCTCCTGCATCCAGTACAATCCGTCCTGCCCGCTTTCAAAACCTTTCCGGAAATTCATATCCAGAAGAACAGCGTCAACCTGCTGTTCAGATAAAAATTTAAGAATACTTTTGGGTTGGCTCAGACCGCTGACTTCCGTGAAAAATTTCTTGAGCCAGACTCTTGCCGAAAATAAAATATCCTCGTCATCATCAACAATTAAAATATGAGCTTCTTTTTTTCGCATTGCTTTTATATCTATTGAGTGTACTGTTTGCCTGATTTAAGATTTTCAATGGTCATTTCTTTATCATTTTAAAAAGCAGGCTCTATCACCAAAATCGGATTTAATGTCCGTTTCCGCACAAAAAGTGTCCGGTAATGAACAGTTTTAAAATCAGTAAAATAATATGTTATCACATTGTCAGAGCGTTAGGCAATTATAAATCTGTGGCATCTACATTGCGTAATCTACTGTATGTAAAACAGTTATCTGAATATGGATACGAAAATAGTAAAAAAGAAGTCTAAACTAAAATTAATATTCATCATCTTCGCTTCCGCTTTGGCAGTTTCGGTGTTTGGATGGTATTTTCTCAACCAGAAAAAAACCTATAATGTCAGCTCAGAAGATATCACCATTGATGAAGTAACGAATGGAAAATTTGAAGATATGCTGATGCTCACCGCACAGACCCAATCCCTTAATTCTTCTCTGGTCAACGTTCTGGAAGGTGGTGCTGTAAAGGAAATCTTTGCGGAAGACGGCCAAGTGCTTACGAAAGGGCAGCCCATCGCAAGAGTGTACAATCCGAATACGGAATTCAACTATCTGAATCAGGAAACCGGAATTATGCAGCAGATCAGCCAGATGAGAAATTCACTTCTGGAACTGAAAAACCAGGAATTCAATCAGGATAAGGAGCTGCTGCAGTCCCAGAATGATTATAATACGGCACTGCAGACTTTCAACCTTCAGAAAAGGTTATATGATGCAGAAATCGGAAAGAAGACGGAATATGATATTGCGCTTCAAAACATGAACTATCAGCAGCAGAGAAAAAAAATTGTGGAAAATGGAGCCCAAAATGAAAAACGGTCCAGAAATTCCCAGTTTGCAGCTATCAACAGTTCGATCAGTCAAATGGAAAAAAGCCTGGACATTCTCCGTTCCAACAAAAATAATTTTCTGATCATGTCACCCGTTTCAGGAAGATTGTCATCGTTCAGTATTTCTCTTGGCCAAAGCTTAACAACCGGAGAAAGTATCGGAAAAATCGATTTGATGGGAGGCTATAAACTGGTTGCAAAAGTGGATGAATATTACATTAATAAATTAACCCCCGGAATCAAAGGAAGCCTTGACCATAACGGGAAACTGTATGAAGTAATGATTACCAAAATCCTTCCGGAAGTGAAAGACGGACGGTTTTCCATAGAGCTGAATTTCATTGATGCGAAAATTGAAAACCTGAAAATCGGAATGACTTTCGGAGTAAAACTGAAATTATCTGCCGACACGCAAAGTATGATGATCCCGAAAGGAAATTTCTACAAAGACACGAACGGAAAATGGATTTTTGTGGTGAAAGGCAGTAAAGCAGAAAAACGGAACATCAGCCTCGGACGTGAAAATTCGCTCTACTACGAGGTAACTTCCGGGCTGAAAGCAGGAGAAAATGTAGTAACTTCCGACTATTCCGAACTTAAGAAATACGAAATATTAGAGATCAGAAAATAAATATCCAATCCTTACCATTTAACCTTATAATACTTTAAAAATGATAAATATTCAAAATCTTTCAAAAATCTATAAAGCAGAAGATGTACAAACCCATGCACTGAACAGTGTAAGCCTCAGCATCAAAGAAGGCGAATTTGTAGCGATCATGGGACCTTCAGGCTGTGGGAAATCTACTTTTCTTAATATTCTCGGATTACTGGACAACGCTTCTTCCGGTTCTTACCAGTTTGAATCGACTGAAACCGTCGGAATTTCTGAAAAGAAAAAAACAGATATCCGAAAGAAAAACATCGGCTTTATTTTCCAGAATTTTAATCTGATTGATGAGCTTACCGTTTATGAAAACATTGAGCTGCCTCTGATATACAACGGCATTTCTTCCTCAGAAAGAAAAAGAAGAGTGGAAGAAATCATGGAAAAAATTAATATCTCCCACCGGGCAAAACATTATCCGCAGCAGCTTTCCGGAGGCCAGCAGCAGAGAGCTGCCGTGGCAAGAGCTCTGGTGACAAAACCTAAACTGATCCTTGCCGATGAGCCCACCGGAAACCTCGACTCTTCCAACGGAAACGAAGTCATGAATCTTTTGGCAGAACTTCACCGGGAAGGCTCCACCATTGCCATGGTGACCCACTCTTCCTACGACGCCCGTTATGCTTCCAGAATCGTAAATATGAAAGACGGCCGGATTTTTTCAGAAGAAAATTCTCCCCAAAGAAAAGATGTCTTCGAGAAAGCAGATGCCGAGAACTTTGATTAAAGAATCCGGATAATGGTTTAGCAAAAGATATAAAATAGTCTGCTAAACATTAAAAACAAATAAAACTTTATAGGTTCTACAATGAATTGTATACTACAGAACAATGTAATAGAGACCATAAACTCACGATCATCAACTATTAACCAACATCAACAACTATGTTACAAAACTGGCTCAAAATAGCATTCATCAGCTACAGAAAAAACTGGCTTTCCACGATCATCAATCTTCTGGGACTCTCAGTAGGACTTACTATTTTTCTGTTGGTTTTCCTCTATTGGAAGCATGAAAATTCCTATGAAAAATGGGTACCCAATAAAGAAAACGTTTATATAGCAGAGTTCCAGGTAGATAAAAATGCTTACAATACGATTATCGACTATCCTTTTCTCTATACCGCCAAATCCATGTTTCCGGAAATTGAGAATTACACTATAGCGAATAATTGGACAGACTCCAAAGAGAAACTGGTTGCAGAAGGCAAATCCACGTTTACCAATCCGATATTTGTGACGGAAGATTTCTTTAAAGTTTTTCAGTATAAAAAGCTTGCGGGATCTTATGAGAATATATTCGTGGACGATAATTCTATCGCCGTTTCTGAAGATGTTGCGAAACAGCTTTTCGGTGAAAAATATTTAAGCAGTATCGGAAAAACCATTATATCTGATAATAATGGAGCCCGGTTTGTTTTACAGGCTATTTACCGATTACCAGAAACCGAAGCCAATACGGTCTTTAAACCGGGCTTTCTCATCCGACAGCCTTTTATCTCTGAAAATAAGGACCAGTGGAGTAACTTCAGTTATTTTGGTTTTTTCAGGCTGAAACCCAATACGGATCTACAGAAACTGGAAGAAAAACTGTCTAAGCTGCAATCTGATCATGAGAAGATTCATGCTAAAAAATACGGCTGGAATACGACTTTTGAAACGAAAGTAGTCCTCACCAATATTCAGAATATAAAATTAGACGCTAAAGGCAGCGGAATAGATAAAGGGGACAAAAAATCGATCCGGATCTTACTTGTTCTTTCTGCCCTTATCATGATACTATCCAGCATCAATTTCATCAATCTGAATACTGCACAGGCATCACAGAGGGCCAAAGAAGTTGGGGTGAGAAAAGTAATGGGCGGAACTTCCTCTAACCTGATCCGTCAGTTTCTTCTGGAAACTTTCCTTCTGTATTTCACGGCTTTATTTATTTCGGGATGCCTGACTGAGCTGCTGCTGCCTGCCTGCAATCAATTTTTAGGTAAAGAAATAGCGGTTGGCGGAGTTGAAACCTATTTCTATCTGTTCCTGATTGTTTTCATTTTTTCAGTTATTTCCGGAATTATTCCTGCTGTTTACCTCTCCAATTTCAAGCCGATACAGACACTGAAAGGCAATTTTGCCAGAAGTAAGCACGGAGTCTGGCTCAGAAACGGAATTCTGACCCTGCAGCTCATTATTTCTTCTTTTTTCATTATTTCTTCGCTCATTATTTACACTCAGGTTAATTATATGATGAAGAAAGATCTGGGCTTTCATGGTGATCAGGTTTTTCAGATTAATTTTAACAAAACCAATTATCAGGAAGAGGACTTTAATTCCAGAAAATTCATCCTGCAGAAAGAAAAGATCAAACGTTTTCCGGGCGTTGTGGATGTTACGGGATCTGCCCAGACAATGGGAAATGGTGTAAACAGCAGTTCGGGTGTGAAAGATATTAAAGATTCTACCAAATTTACCGGCGCGGGAATCGGTGCTATTGATTTTAATTATTTCGATTTCTATCAGATAAAATTTATTTCCGGAAGAAATATTAATCCGGAATTAGCAACCGATACTGCAAAATCCATTGTTGTAAACGAAGCGCTCATCAAAAAAATGGGCTGGAGTAAGGAAGATGCTTTAGGAAAAGAACTTTCCAGCGGGATGGACAGTAAGCATCCAAAACTGGAAATAATCGGGGTTGTGAATGATTTTTATTACGGCGGTGTAAAAAATGAAATAAGCCCTGTTGTATTTTTCAATTACGACAGAAACTGGGCAAAAAATCAGATGACGAATCTTCAGATCAAAATGTCCGGAGACAATATCCCTGAAAATCTGGAAAGAATTAAAAAATACTGGGAAACAGAAGTAGAGCCTGGCTATCCTTTTGATGGAAATTTCGTGAATAAAAATTTTGCGAGAACCTTTGAAAAATTCCAAAAACAGCAGACTCTTTTTACGATTCTTAATGCTGTTGTACTGAGTGTTGCCTTATTGGGATTATTTGCCTTGTCTTCTCTATTAATTGAACAGAAGCTGAAAGACGTTGCCATAAAAAAAACATTGGGAGCCAACGAAAAAAACATTGTATGGGATCTCACGAAAAGGTTTTTACTGATCTGTATCATTGCTGTTTTGATCAGTATTCCGTTCGGATATTATGCCATGAACGAATGGCTGAAAGATTTTTCTTACCGAATAGATATGCCGGTATGGCCTTATGTTCTGAGTATGATCCTGCTATTCATTCTAACTTTTATGGTTGTGAGTTTCAAAGCTTACCGTGTAACGAGAATCAACCTTGTTAATTACCTGAAATACGAATAACGCCCACTGTCATTCTGCATGGAGCAGATCAAAATAAAGAGTCTTTAGATTTTTCTGCTCCCGGAACTGGCACAATCAACCTGATAAAACCCACCTATTCAATGAACAATGTAAAAATCCTGCAAAAAAAGCTCCTTTGGGGTTTGGGACTTATCATCAATCTTTTCCCGGCCCAGCAGAACTGGACCCTCAGGCAGTGCCTGGATTATGCAACGGCTCATCATCCTTTAGTAAAGCAGTCTACTCTTACCATTCAGAAAAACGAAAGGGAGATCTCTGCTTCCCAGGGGATGCTTCTTCCGTCCGTAAATGCCGGGATCAGTCACAATTACGGATTCGGTTCGTCTATTAATCAGAATACCAATCAGAGAGAAGCCATCAATACGCAATATAACCAGGTGTATGCACAGGCCAACTGGGAGCTTATGAACTGGAAAAACTACCTCAACATTTCTTTATCTAAGATCAATAAAGAAAGTTCAACGTTCAAAATGAAACAGGCTCAGAATGAGGTAAAGCTGAACGTTATTCAGATGTTTTTTCTTTATCAGAACAGCAAAAGCTGGCTGGATGTTCTGGAAACGCAGCTTGCCGGAATCGAAGACCAGATCAGACGTACCGAAAAAGAGGTAAATATCGGGAACCGCCCCAAAAGCGATGTGTACGATATCAAAGCCAATCTGGGAACCATGCAGGAACAATGGGTTTCTGCGAAGAACTCAAAGGATATTTCCAAAATCAATCTTCTGAATGCTTTGGCCATCACCAAAGACACGCTGGATTTTGTCATAACAGATGATGTTCTGCCTGATTCTGATTTTAATGATTCTGATTTTGTTCAGCATCTCCTTGAAAAAAATCCTGCTTATCAAAGTGTTCTGACAGAAATCAGAGCACAGCAAAAAAACATCGAAATGGCCAAGTCAGGATATTTACCTACATTAAACGGATCTTACACCTGGTCAAGTTTTTACAACAAAATAATGGGCCAGCCGGCTGACCGTTTTTCGGATCAGATGAAAACCAACAAAAACCAACAGGTGTCTTTCTCGCTCAACATACCCGTTTTCAACAAATTACAGGTAAAAAACAATGTGGAAATTGCCAAACTGAATGTGATTAAGTCCAATTATGATAAAGATATTCTCATCAATAATCTTACGCAAAGCATCAATTCTATAAAGGCCCAGTTTCTGAATGCCCGGGAAAAATACAGCCTTTTGGAAGCTAATTTCGAAAATCAAAGGCTGTCCTTCCAGAAATCGGAAGAAAAGTACAAAGAAGGCCTGATGGATGCCTACACCTTTTTTGTGGTAAGGAACAACTGGCTGCAAGCGAATTATAACCTCATCAACAGCAAAAACAATGTTGCCGAGCAAACGGAATTACTTAAAGTTTTTGAAGCCGGATTTTAACAAAACCTATATTTTCTCATCAGTCATCTGTTTAAATTAAAACTGAAAGCACCGGATTTTCCCGGTGCTTTCATTATGAAGAAGTTACTGATCTTTTATTTTTTTGATTTGATCAATCATTTTTTCCGCATTTCCGTTGGTTCCACCCAGGCTTATTGCTTTGTTATAACAGTCTAATGCCAAATCGTATTGTTTGTTTGCTAAATAAGCTTCTCCCAGACTATCGAAAATATTAGCATTTTCAGGGAATTCTTTTGTCGCCAATTCAAATATTTTAATGGACTCACCAATTTTGCCGGCTCTTAGTAATTCATAACCTAAGGTATTGAGCTCACCAGGGTTTTCAAAACTGTATTCCTTTTGAGAAGTTTTTTTCAACCAATAATAGGTTTCAATCGCTTTATTTACATCGGTTTGAGATTCCTTTCTTATGGTTTGGTAAACCGATCTTTTAGGGATTTCATAGGCTTTTCCCACCATGATGTCATGGATCGTATGTCCTAAGCTCCAAACTTTATTGAGATTGTTGGACAGCAGAATGATCGTAACCTTATTTTTGATATCATTTAAAAAGATAGATTCAAATTTATAGGAGACACCATTGTGTCGTTGAAATTCATCATTTTCAAAGTAAGTGCCCAGTGACCCGCCCTGGTCTTTTGTGTAGGGATTATTCAGTAAAGTATGGAAGGATTCTTTGGATATCAGCCGGTCCGTATTCATCGCATGAATCCATTTGTACAGATCATTGATGTCTACCCACAGCCATCCGCTGATAAACTTCAATTCCGGGCATCGCACATGGTCCATATCATAACAGGAGGTTCTGTTTTTATAACCCAATTTCGGTTCAAACACCGAATTGGTCATTTTCAAGGGTTTAATTATATTTTCAGTAACAAATTCTTCAAAGGTTACGCCAGAGACTTTTTCAATGATTCTTCTTTGCAGAAACACATTACCATTGTCATACCTGTAACCGGTTCCTGGTTCAAATAATAAGGTATCGTTGTTTCTCAAAATATCCCAGGCGCCCTCATCATTGATTATCGTTAATCCGGACTCTATTCGGGGAATACCGCTTGCATAATTAATGAGGTGGCGTATGGTTACTTTTTCTGACCATTTCGGTAATCCCAAGTCAAATTTGGAAATCGGGTCGTCAAGATGAAGAAGTCCCCGCTCCACCAAAATCATGATGGAAACCGCATTAAATTCCTTAGCAATAGAGCCTGGGTTAAATATTGATTTATCCGTTAAAGGAGTCTGTTTTGTTTCATCGGTAAAACCAAATGATTTTTGATACACAACACTGTTGTTTTTAACGACCAGAACATTGCCATTGAACAAACCTCTTTCATAGGATTTGGCTATTAAGGAATCAATTTTATTAGTATAGGCGGTATTTTTTTCTCTTTTAAAATTTCTGGAATTACAGCTAAGGATGATCAATAAAAATAAAAAACAACTGATGTTTAATGCTGGATTAAGTATTTTCATAAAGTTTTAGTTTCTATATTAGGCCAATATTATTTGTTAAGTATCGGAATGGTATTACCCATCAGCTTGTGATCAACAATCGGAAATTGAGATTGGAAATTCACTTATATTTTTTTGTTAAATTTTGGTGCAAATATGCTCCAAAAAGCATCAGAACGCGACCGACTAAAAAAAATCGAACTCATTTTCTGAAAATAATTGGATTTTACAAAGCCTGTTTTCTAAAATCTGTTGGTGTTTTTCCCGTATATTTTTTGAAGGAAGTATTAAACGAAGATTTGGAATTAAAACCGACCTGATACAGGATTTCCAAAACAGTCAGTTCTTTTTGAGAAGGATCTTTAAGGATCTGCATGGCTTTTTCAATTCTATATTCATTGACGAAATCGAAAAAATGTTTATCCATATACAGGTTAATTAAAGCAGACAAATCTTTAACAGGCATTTTTACCTGTTCTGATAAATCCTGAATGGTTAATGAGGAATCCAGATAAGGTTCTTTTTCTCGCATAAAATCTTTAAGAAATTCGATTTGCTTATTTTTTTCCTCAACGAGTAAAGGACTGATCTTTTGTTTTGGAGCCTCTTCTGTAATGGGTTTCAGATCGGCGTTTACTCCCCGGAAGAACTCAGGATTGTTTAATGCAACAAACAGATACCAGCACGTACAAAATAAAAATGCGAACCCATCAAGACATACAATCCAATCCCGTATCTCAACCTTGCCCCAACCAAAAATAAAAGTAACCAGCCATCTTATAAGGACTATAAAATGTAAAGCGTAATATAGAATTGTTATTTTGTAAAGTGCGTTAAGTGCAGAAATATTAGGGTTTGTATAATTCTCGAGATAGACCGTTTCAGACTTTTTAATTACCAGAAATGAAGCAATAAAATAAACCTGAAACAGAAATTCGAAAAGAAAGTAAAAGAACTGCATGAGTGGCATATCATTCATGCCATTGATAAACTGTATTTTTGCGGCTCTGTCTACAAAATAAATCCCCCACATTAAATACAAATTGTAAGCAACAAACGGAATTGTATGTAATACGTGTTTCGGTTTTAATCGAAAATTGGCGTAACAAACGGATAATACATAGAGATAAAACGATGCTGAAACCAGATAGACAATACTCCCACGAAACATTTCGAGATTGATATAATTAACCGGAAATTCCCGCTGCAAAAATTTTAATGCATCTATGGCATTTATAAAAAGAAAGCAAGCAAGAAGGTAATTTGAAAGTCTGTGTTTCGTTTTTACGGTAACCAAAAACAAAGCAAGCAAAAGTACCATGAAAATCCCAATAGAGGAAACGAGATGCAGAAAGTTGTGCTTGTCCATACTGTTTTAATGCAAGGCCAAATGTACTATTTCTTTAAAGATTTTCTGTATAAAAAATTCGGAACGAGATATGGTCAAAACTTAGAGTATTAGTTCACATTTTATATTAAAATGTTTTAATTAATTTCCTTATTAATTCTCTATTAGATTTACTAACTCCAAAGTCTTTTGATAAGTCTGACCATTTACCAATTGCAGAATGGGTTTGCTCAATAACATTGTCGATGAATTCTTTTGACAGCCCGGTTTCCCTCCCTAGTTTAGTCAGATGTTTAACGGTTATATTTCGTCCTTCTCCCATGACCATTGTGCTGTGCTCACCTCCCGGTCCGTTTGAGAAAGTAAGGTCATAAGCGGGTGATAGTTTCCATTCGCCAAATTCATTCATTAAAAATGAAAAATTCTTGGCATGGTCGTCCCTGTTATGTGCCATAACATTGAAAACAGATAACCGAAACATTTTTTCAACCTCTCGAATATCTTTTGTTAAAACACCCGTCAATGATAAAAGATCTTCATAATCAAGAGACGGGAGCCTAAAATTACTGTGAACAAGTCCACTCACCGTATGCATATGGTAACGCTGAGTTCCTTTCCTGTCAAAACGCTTAACGGCAAAATAGCCATCCCCTTTCTGTGACGAAAATAAATGTACTTCCGGCATTTTAATTCCTGCATCTACAGCCATTAAGGCGTAAACGTATTCTATTGCGCCTGCATCTTTGCCGTCTGATGAGTTGGGAAATTTCACCATCCAGGGTTCAAAACCATAGCTTAGCAAATTCGCTCCGGAGGATATATTTTTCCTTTCTGCATCCACGCCAATCAATGCTTTTGGCCAGACTCCGGCGGAAGATCCGTTCAAAGCCAAAAGTTCTGCAATCATTTCTTCCGAACCACCTTTCAAAACTTCTTCAGTTTGAGTTGCTAATACGTCCAAATCAATCATTTCATTGCTGCTATCCGGACTTTGGTCCGGCTCATAAACCAGCGCACCCATACCGTGCAACCCAACATGAGCCAACCGATCAAGTGAAGTAATCTCTGACGGTAAAATACCTTCCGAACGAAGCATACGGTCAAAAAGGAGCCTTCCCCAACCATCGGGCAAACTATCATTGAAAACACCCGCCAAACCTTCAAATGGATCTCTTGGAAACTCTGTCACGCCTTGTTGTAAAGGAAGTTTTACAGGTGAAATTTCTAAACTGCCTTGCAGAAATTCTTCATCGTATTGAAAATAGATGATACCCTCACGAATCGCCAAACGTCCAACCCGCTGAATGCCAGCACCGAAATCTAGCCCTACTTTTATTTCTTTGATACCTGTTTTCATTTTCTGCTTCCCCGTTTTTTTATGGATTTTTCCTCTGTTTTCAGAACATCATCAATAGATTTAAAACGCTGCTCCTGCGGTTTTAAAGCATCCAACATCTCCTGTAATCCTCCAAGAACTGAAAGCAGTTTTAAAAATGACTCCAGAGAAATCAAGCCTCTTTGTTCAAATTTCCTCAGAGTTGGTAAAGGAACACCCGATCTTTCAGCCAAACCTTCCTGTGTCAGATTCATTTGCAATCGTCTTTCACGGATATTGTCAACTAGTTTTTTTTGAACTTTGGACAAAGAAATAAATAACATAATAGTAGTAGTTAATATGGTTATTCAGATATAAATAATATTATTGTATTACAAATATAATATTTTTTAAAAGAATATATATGAAAGAAATCTTTAGCTTGTCTGTATTTTAAAAGTAAAGAAGGAATATAAAAATAAAAAAAATAAATATATCTTTGATACTATCAAATGATAGTATCATTCAATGAAACCACCTTACGATTTAAATTCAATAATTTTGAAACTCGTTTCTTCAATCTCGGAAAAGATTGGAGAAGTGAATGCAAAATATCTCATTAAAACAAATCCTACTCTTAGGAAACAAAATCAGATAAAAACAATACATTCTTCTCTGAGTATTGAAGGTAATACACTTTCCGAAGAGCAAATAACCGCAATTGTGGAAAACAAACGTGTTGTTGGTCCTCAAAAAGATATTCTAGAAGTTTTAAATGCTTTGGAAGTTTATAAAAATTTGAACACGTTAAGATTTAATAACGAAAAAGATTTTCTTAAAGCTCATCGATGGCTGATGAACGACTTGATTGAGAATCCTGGAAAATATAGAACACAGGGTGTTGGAATTGTTAAAGATTCAAAAGTGGAACATATTGCTCCTCCAGCCGGAAACGTACCATTTTTAATGAAAGATCTATTTATCTATCTTAAAGATAAAGCGGAATTAGGTCTAATCAAAAGTTGTGTTTTTCATTATGAAATGGAATTTATTCATCCCTTTATGGACGGAAATGGAAGAATGGGAAGATTATGGCAGACTCTTATCCTTATGGATGAATATCCTATTTTTGAATTTCTGCCTTTTGAAACGCTTATATCAAATAATCAATCAGAATATTATAAAGTTTTGTCAGCTTGTGATAAAGAGGGTAAATCAACAAAATTTATTGAATATATGTTGCAAATTATAGATCAGTCTCTTGTTGATTTATTAAATAATTCAAGTAAGAAACTCTCTGAAAATGACAGAATGTTGATTTTTCTTGAAACTACAGATTCTAACTTTACAAGGAAGGATTATTTGAATCATTTCAAAAATATTTCTTCAGCAACAGCTAGCCGGGATTTAAAAACAGCTGTAAAAAATAAGCTTATAAATAAAATAGGTGACAAAAAAATTACAGTTTATATTAAGAATTGATCACTTTATTATTTTCTATAACATATGAATTTGGTAGGCAGCGAGTACCAAATTCATAGAAAATTCATCAATATAATTTTTTGTACACCTTCATATTTTTTCCTAGTTTAAAGTGTACAAAAAACGGAAAACAGACGAAAAACAAAAGAAACTCAAAAAGCTAAAATCAGTATAAATAATTAATTTAAATGAATGAAAATCAAATAAAAGAAAACAAAGGTTATTTTCCAATACAAAACTTCGAGAAGATATTTCCCAGCACCTCATCATTAGTCACCTGGCCGGAAATGGTCCCGAGATGCTCTAAGGCATTTCTCAGCTCATAAGCCAGCAGTTCAGTGGAAATCTGGAAAGAGATAGCCTCTTTTACCTTATGTACGGCATCCATGGACTTCTGTAGTGCTTCAAAATGGCGCTGGTTAGTGATGACTACGTTGTTTTCCTCCGTCTTTAGATGTTCAACATATGATGAGAGTTCGTTTTTAAGGTCCTGAATATTCTGATTTTCAACGGCTGAAATCCTGATAAAATCGAAGTCGTGGGCAATTTCATTTCTGAAAATATCTTCTACCGATTCATATTTCGGAGGCAGTACCTCATCAATTTTTGTGGCACAGATAATCAGTTTGAGATCATCCCTCAGAAGAGAACGGATCATTTCAATATCTTCTGAATAGTCTTCTGTGGCGGCATCGGCAAGATAGACCAGAATATTGGCATTTTCTACCTTTTCTTTGGCTTTTTTCACTCCGATGGCCTCAATTTCATCCACAGTTTCGCGAAGTCCCGCTGTGTCGATCAATCTGAAAGCATGGCCTTTGATGTGAAGCACTTCTTCAATGGTATCCCTTGTGGTTCCTGCAATATTGCTTACAATGGCTCTTTCCTCTTTTAAAAGGGCATTCAGAAGGGTGGATTTTCCGGCGTTCGGTTTTCCGATGATCGCAACGGCTGTTCCGTTTTTGATGGCATTTCCGTACTGGAAGCTTTCGATAAGGGAACTTAGCTTCAATTCAATTTTATCCAGCAATCCGCTCAGGGCAGTTCTGTCGGCAAACTCTACATCTTCCTCTGCAAAATCAAGCTCCAGCTCTACCAGAGACACAAAATTCAGGAGATCAGTTCTGAGCAGGCCTATTTCATTGGTAATTCCCCCTTTCAGCTGATTGATGGCCACTTTTCGGGAAGCTTCATTTTCAGAAGCAATTACATCGGCAATAGCCTCCGCCTGGGAAAGATCTATTCTCCCGTTGATGAAGGCACGAAGCGTAAACTCTCCGGCCTTAGCCATTCTTGCCCCGTTTTTGATCAGGGTTTCCAGAATACGTTTTCCGATATGCGGGGAGCCGTGAAAAGCAATTTCCACAGAATTTTCTGTTGTGAAACTTTTCGGGGCCAGGAAAACAGACAGCATTACTTCATCAATAGCCTCATCACCATCCATAAAATATCCGTAATGAATAGTATGGGATTTCTGTTTTTCCAGTTTCTTAGCCGGAAAACTTTTCTGAACGACCGGTAAAGCATCGTCCCCCGAAACTCTGATAATCCCTAAAGCCCCTACTCCATTGGCTGTAGCCAGTGCACAAATCGTATCGTTATTCATGGTGCAAATTTACGCTTTTTCACGCTAATTTCTAATCAAGCGGTTTATATACATTATCTATGGGTTTTATGGATATTTTAAAGCTTACATTGGATCAATCATTTCAGAGTTTTACCCAAGCCGCAAAATTCCAGTGTTGATTTCTTCAGTTGATTGATACTTCATATTTTCCCTGCTCGGGCTGCCTGAAACAAATGAGGAGTAACTGGTCATCAGCTGATTGAGAAACCTGAAACAATATGTCATATCTTTTCCCGTATCTGAAATATAAAAGATTCAAAGAATTAAATTTAAATTAAACAAAAAAGCCATTTCAGGACGAAACGGCTTAACTGCTTTGAAATTTACTAAAGTTATATATGAAGATATGAATGATTGATGTCTGTTACTGATGCAAAGATAGACCACATTTTTCTCATCAGCCTCAGGATAATCCCTGAAAAGATATCCGTAAAAATACGGTTGTGTAATAAAAAAAGCCCTGCAGAAGAAACTGCAGGACTTTCATCGTTTATCTAACAATTATATAATGTTCAGCGTTCAAGGTTTACAGTTATTAAGCATACAAACCTTTTCTTTTAAATTTATTAAAGTGGGCTCACCAGCTGCAGGAACCATTCTTTAACATCCCCTTCCAGATAAGGACCTATTTTCTCTTCGCAGGTTCTGTGATAGTCATTGAGCCATGCGGTTTCTTTTTCCGAAAGGATTTCTTTTACAATAGTATCCTTAAAGAACGGGCAGAAAGTCAGGGTTTCAAATTCATAGAAAGTCCCGTGAATGTTTTTTTCTGCTTCTTTTACAGCAATAAGGTTTTCATGACGGATTCCGTAATCTCCTTCCAGATAATATCCCGGTTCGTTTGAGCATACCATTCCCGGCAGAAGATCCTGTGGATTCATATCCTTTCTGATATTCTGAGGACCTTCATGTACATTCATAAAGCTTCCTACTCCATGACCTGTTCCGTGGTTAAAGTCTTTTCCTTCCATCCATAAAGGTAATCTTGCAATCGCATCCAGATGAACACCCTTTGTTCCTTTCGGGAATTTGGCCATTGATAAACGGATCATTCCCTGCAATACCAAGGTAGAGTTTCTTTTAAATTCTTCAGAAACCGCTCCTAAAGCCAGGGTTCTGGTGATATCGGTAGTTCCTTCCAGATATTGTCCTCCTGAATCTACAAGGATACTTGCGTCATTCGTTACTTCTTTGCTGCCTTCTTTTTTCGCAGAATAGTGCATAATGGCTCCGTTATCTTTATAGCCTACAATACTTCCGAAACTTTCGCCTACAAAGTGGTCTCCTTCTGCACGGAATCCTCTCAGTTTTTCACCGATGGAATATTCATTCATAGCCTCTTTTCCGGCATTGTGCGTCAACCAGTAAAGGAATTTCACCATAGCAACTCCGTCTCTTACCATCACTTTTCTGAATCCTTCCAGTTCAGCTTCATTTTTCTGGGCTTTCATCAGATTCCCCGGAACAGGAGCTTTAATGAACTGATTGTCTGATTTTAAGGTTTCAAAAATCTGTTGGTTACTGTTCGGTGAAACCAATATTTTTTCATTCTTAAAAGTTTTCAGATAGGTATAAAATTCCCCGTAAGGCATCATTTTCACGAAAGAATCATCCATCTGCTTTCTGGCTTCCACTTCCATTTTTTCAAGGTCTGTGAACAGAATCGCATCATTCTTGGTTATCACAATATATCCCAGAAATACAGGATTGCTTTCTACATCGCTGCCCCTTAAATTCAAGGTCCAGGCCACGTCATCAAGACTTGAAATAACATGAACCGTAGCTTCCTGATCCTCCATCTTCTGACGGATAGCACTCAGCTTATCGGTAACCGATTTCCCGGCTCTTTCTACAGGGTGTACGAATATAGGGTTCTTCGAAGGGGTTCCTCTGTCTTTCCAGATCTCTTTTAAAAGCGGAAGGTCTTCCAGTATAAGGTTTTTAGACTGCAGTTTCTGTGATAGCAGTTCCCAGTTGGCATGGGAAGCCGCCTGAGCATTTACCGCCACTTTCCCTCCCGCAGGAATTTCAGAGATTATCCAATCAATATAGTTAGGGGTTCCTTCCATCCCGTCTTTGAACAGGTCAATTCCTGAACCCTCCAGCTCAATGGCAGCCTGGGTAAAATATCTTCCGTCTGTCCAAAGTCCTGCTTTATCTCTGGTAACGACCACAAAACCGGCAGAACCCAAAAATCCTGACAGCCATGCTCTTTCCTGCCACTCTTCAGGCAGGTATTCGCTCATATGCGGATCTGCAGAATATACTATAAATGCATCAACATTATTTTTCTGCATTTCCTGACGAAGTGCAGCAACTTTTTCCTTTGAAGTCATTCTTTTCTTTTTTAAACACCGAAAGTTACGAAAAATTTAAGCTTGAAAATGAAATCTACACCCGTATTTTACGGAATATCCTGTTATTGCGGGAACAAAGTTTACCCAGCCCTCTCTGTTCAAATCTTTTGTTGCTTTTGTAGTTAAAGAATCTCCCACGGATCCCACGAATAACTCAGATGTTTGTGGTTATTTTTTCTCACGCAGATTCTGCGGATCGAGCAGATTTTAATTCACCCAATAAAAATCATAGATTTTTAAGAGCTTTAGTGAACTTCTATGCGCAATGCATTAAACTTAAAGGTTATTTATGTGTTGAAATTCTTTTGTGCCTGTTGGGGTTAAAAATATTTCCCACAGATCGCACAAATTGCACTGATGTTTGTGGGTATTTTTCTCGCGCAGATTTCGCAGATAACGCAGATTTTTTTGCTCCTAAACCTAAAAGGTTTCCAAAAACCTGTTAG
>JAITMC010000031.1 GCA_031277615.1 Chryseobacterium sp.
AAAAAGAGTAACGGGATATGAGAGTAAATTATAAACCAAGATAACCTTAAGTATATCGTCTGTTAGAGTTCTATTCATATCCTTTTTAATAATCCTGAATTAGTATTTAAGAAATAAACCCAGTTATTTATATTCTGCATAATTAACGAGGAGAGGCTATTAAAACACTCTATTAAAACTGTTTAAAAATGGAAATTCAGAAATTTATTGTAGGGATTGATGTCTCAAAAGATCAATTCATTGTATGTATTAAGGAACTCTCGCTCCTCTCGTCAGTAAAGATCAAAGGTAGCAGGAAGTTTAGCTCTACTCCTATTGGTTTTAGCGAATTTGAGTCGTGGATTTTAAAGAGAAGCAAATGTATCGATACATTGAGCTTTGTGATGGAGGCTACAGGGGTATATTATGAAAACCTTGCCTATTTTCTATATGAAAAAGGCTACAAAGTCCATGTTGTTCTTCCCAACAAAGTGAAGCACTATGCTAAAAGCTGTAATCTAAAAACGAAAACAGATAAAGTAGATGTCTCTATGATTGCACAAATGGGAATTGAACGTAAATTTCCTCTGTGGAGGCCTATGTCAACTGCTTATAAGACCTTGAGGGATTTATGCCGGGAGCGGCTCTCCCTACTCAAAGAAGTTAACCGCAGCGGCAATCAGCTTCATGCGATGAAGTATGCTCACAACAAATTAGCATTTGTTATGGAGATGAAAGTCCAACAGCTGGATTTCTATAGAAAAATGATTGGTGAGATAGAAAATGAAATTAATCGGCTTATTGATGCGGATCTATATCTGAAGAGTAAAATAGAAAATATTTCCCGCATTAAAGGCTTACAGAGACTTACCATTATCAGCATTATTTGTGAGACCAATGGCTTTATACTATTTGACAACATCAAACAGGTTATCAGCTACACAGGATTGGATATTGTGATGAATGAATCAGGCAACTTTACAGGCAGAACCCGAATCTCCAAGAAAGGAAACTCCCACATCAGGCATTGTCTCTATATGCCCGCAATATCAGCGGCTATACACAATCCAACCCTAAAACCTTTTTATGAAAGAATAGTAGAACGGAATCCAAAAATTAAAATGAAGGGTATTGTAGCAACAATGCGAAAACTATTGGTACAGATTTATATTTTATGGAAATATGATAGAGAATATGACCCAAATTATAATTGGGATAAAAGAAAATTGAAAATGGCTAAATAAAAGACGGAGCCACAAGAGCTCCGTCACTAGATAAACGTGATCAAGGATCAGAGGTCTTCTTTTTTGTATGGCAAATTTATTAATTTTTTATTTGCTTTTTATCATAGTATCTAACAGGTTTCAAAAACCTGTTAGGTTTTGGTTAAGCATATTTACATTGTTAATATTTGGTGATCTGCATCATCTGCCAGATCTGCGGGAAATAAATACCTGCCTGAAAAGAACGTTACCCATTAAAAAACGCGCCATGAGGCGCGTTCAGTTATTTCTTAATGAATTTGTGTGTCATCGTATTTTTTCGGGTTTTAATCTCCATCAGATAAACTCCCGGCTTCAGAGACTGGATATCAATTTTTGCATGTTGGGAAACCAGTACTTTCTGTCCGGAAATGGCGTAGATACTTACTTCTTTAATATCATCCGTCGTTTCTATATGAATAAAATCACTGGCCGGGTTAGGGTAAATCCTGAATGCTTTTTGATAGGCATCAGAGATACCTAAGACTTCCTGCGCCGCTTCTGTAGGAGTAAACGGAAGCCTTTGGCCAAAGCTCAGCCCCAGCCATTCATTATTGCTTAATTGGGTTTGTGATAAAGAAGCCTGACTTCTCCATGAAGAAAGGTCTTCGCCTTTGAAAAGCTTCCAGCTGCTGGCTCCGGAAGGTGTTCCGGAATGACTGTTTAAAGATAAGGAAGCGATCTGGCCTCCGGTTGACGTAAAATTGAAATACGGTGTCTGGCTCTGAATCTGCTGAAGAGCTTGTTCTGCGGTAATACTTCCGTTGTAACGGATTCCGAAAACAAATGAATGGGCAGAACCGTTTGAGCCATCGGTCCCGAAATCAATAATAACAAGACTTGAGTTGCTACCTGTGCCGATCCAGTTGGTGATCTGTGAGGAATTATACCAGGCAGAATTGTAAGCTGCTACAGGAGTTGACGGATGAGAAAGTGGAGGAGTATCATCGGTAAATCCATATCCGTAAGAAGCTCCGTACCATTTTCCGTCGGTCAGCGGATCACCGTTTACTCCATTATTGAGAGACATACTTCCGGAAGATGTTCCTGACCATGTGGACCAATAGTCGTTTTCACTTGGAATGTGATGATTATAATTCAGGGTATAGAGAAATCCGGATGGAATTTCCACCTCCATTTTAGGTTCTGCTGCTGCAATAGCCATAATGAGGTCTTCCATGGTAAGGTCATCCGAATCAAAACGGTAGCCCCATGCATAAGACGAAGGATGGTCATCATCATTGAAGTCAGCAACGAAGTAGGCTTTTTTAGAGCCGGTTCCTACCCAGAATTTTATGTCGTTTTCAGTGAACTGGGCCGACAGGAGCTGCATGCATAGCAGCAAGAAAAAAAAGTAGATTTTTTTCATGATATCATTAAATTAAAGTTTTATTCCCGAAACTTTCCCACAGAAAAAAGAAATAAATTATTCCTTATTTCTGAAGAATATGGTTTAGGCAGGTCTCCTGGCTCGCATCAGAAATACACCTTCCCGGATGAGGTCCAGTGGTATAAAGTATTTCTGTTTAAACAGCTTACAGTTGCGGGTACAGCCCAAGAATTGAATATCTTCTCACTTGGTTCCCTTTTCATGAACGTTTGTTCAGCCTTAAACAGCTGCAAATATATTGTATAATTTTTTGAAGCCGTTTTGTGAATTATTGTAATTTTTTACAGCATTGTTTAATGATTACATGGGATTTAGAGTTTGGATTTTTTAATTTAATAAAGAACTGATGATTATTGAATTGTATTCTTATATTTTATTTGTTTAAAATAAATTCATCTTAAAACCGGTATTGTTAAAATATACTTATTCTTGCATTCAAGATCAGTTTACAATCAATATGTACTTTCGCTGCCATAAAAGTAAACATGAAAAAACTACTGATCCCTGCATTGGTATTTATTGCTATGGCATCCTGTAAAGATGATGACAGCATAAACAACCAGGATATTAATTATTCTAAACTTCCCCAGGAATTTCCTTTTTCCAAACTGGCAACCGTAAACGGTGTTGATGTGATTAACGGTGGTTTCGGTTCGGGAGCAGCTGCACATCCCAACAGAAAAGGGGAGTTTTATGTGATTACGGATCGTGGTCCCAACACCAATTATCTGAACGGGAAAAAATTTCCGGCTCCGGATTTCACGCCAACCATCATGCATTTTAAGATCAACGCCGAAGGAAATGTTGAGGTACTGAAATATATTAAACTGAAAAATCCTTCCGGACAGCCGATTACAGGGCTTCCAAACCCAGCAGGAATGGGGAGTACAGGAGAAACCGCTTATGATGTAAACGGAAATGTGCTGGGAACGGATAATTACGGCCTGGACAGTGAAAGCCTTGTGGCTGCAGCAGACGGAACATTTTGGGTATCTGATGAATATGGTCCGCATATCGTGCATTACAGTGCCGAAGGGGTAGAACTGGAAAGGATAAGCCCGATAGGAGTGAATACAGGACCAAGAAAGCTGCCGGCCGTTTTAGCCAAAAGAAGAGCCAACAGAGGAATGGAAGGATTGTGTATCACTCCGGATGGAAAAACACTGGTAGGAACCATACAGTCAACGATGTATGTGCCGACAAAGGCTCTGGCTACCAATACTACCTTAACGAGAATCGTTACTTTCGATATTGCCACCGGAAAAACCAAGCAGTTCCTGTATAAGCAGGATGGTGGAGCTTCGGATTCTGTCTGTGATATTACAGCCATCAGCAATAGCGAATTTCTGGTGATTGAAAGAGACGGGAATTTCGGTTCTCAGGGCGGTGTGAAAAAAGTATACAGGATTAATCTGGCAGATGCTTCTGATGTAAACGGCCCTGATATTGCGGCTGTAGACGGACTAAAGATCAACAATAAAGCACTGGAGCAGTGTACATGGAACGAAATTACTACTGCCGGAATAAAACCGGTATCCAAAACATTAGCCGTAGATCTGGTCGCAAAACTGGGCTATGAGCATGATAAGTTTGAAGGAATCGTTTATTTAGGCAACAATAAGCTGGCGGTTTTCAATGATGATGATTTCGGAATTCTGGATGACGGAAATGGGAATCCGAAAGCTAAGATCCTTCCTAAAACCGGAAAAGTGGACAAAGGAACTATGTATATAGTCGATATTCAATAATTAGATTTTTTTAAAGAAAACGGCGGAACCGAAGGTTCCGCCGTTTTTGTTATGTCAGAATTCAGATCAATTCAATGGAAATAAATTTCTCAGAGATCGCATGAATTACAGGTTTTATCTGTAGTTTCTGCAATATTTAATTCCATTGACTATAATGAATTATTCCGTTGTGAATATTAATTAAAAGCCTCAATAATTTTAGAGAAGTCTTCTAATTTTAAGGCAGCTCCACCGATTAACCCGCCATCAATATCCGGCTGAGAGAAAATCTCTTTTGCATTGTCCGGTTTTACAGAACCTCCGTACAGAATAGATACCTCATCTGCGACTTGCTGACCGTATTTTGTTGCAATAATACTTCTGATGTGGGCATGAATTTCCTGAGCCTGCTCAGGTGTAGCGGTTTCTCCTGTTCCGATGGCCCAAACCGGTTCGTAAGCAATCACCACTTTCTTGATCTCATCCGCAGAAAGGGTGAACAATGCTTCCTCAGTCTGGCTTTTTACCACATCAAAATGCTGTCCTGCCTTTCTCTGTTCAAGCGTTTCGCCGTTGCAGTAAACCGGGATCAGACCTTTATCAAGTGCCAGTTTTACCTTTTTGTTACAGTTGGCATCTGTTTCACCGTGATATTGTCTTCTTTCCGAGTGCCCGATCAGTGAGCCGGTAGCATCGATAGATTCCAGCATATCGGCAGAAAGTTCTCCGGTATAGGCACCGCTTTCGTGAGCACTCATATCCTGAGAGAATACTCCAATCTCATCTTTTTCAAAAATATCTTTGGCCATCATCAGGTATAAGGAAGGCGGAGCGATCCATACCTCACAGTTGGCAGCATGATTATTTTTATAGCTCAGTAATTGAATCATCAACTGTTGTGCATCAATTACATTTTTGTTCATTTTCCAGTTTCCTGCAACTATTTTTCTTCTCATAGATTATTTTTTATATATAAATTTTAATTTATTTAAGATATTAATTAAATCATTATAAAATTTTTCAAAAGAATTTAATCCTAATAATTTTTCAATTTCTATTTTTTGACCAATTAATTGGTATAACTCAGCAATTTGTAGATCTTTTCTTCTTTTTTTTGGTCTTTCCAAATTTATGATTTGCAAAGCATTTTTTATTTTATCTTTAGGATCGGTAAAGGCTTCAGGATTTCCATTAAGATCTAATTCAGATTTGCTTTTAGTTGATGAGATAACATCAAGAAAAAGGTCAATATCTGCTAGCATCCAAGCTTCAATCATCTGGATAGGAATTATAGGGATAATATTTTTACAAATTAGATTATCTTCAATCAGGCTTACTTCATCCATCAAAAGAGTAAATTTTTTTATTGCTTTTGAATCGTTATGATAATCTGAGTCACTATGTACTAAAAGAATATTTATAAAATTTTCTTTATGATAATCTTTGTTTGCATCAATTACTTGTTGTACAAATTTTTTTCCAGTTTCTTTTTTTATTTCTTCAATATATATTTCAGTTACCCCTCCATATTCGAAAATTATTGCATCAATGGTTCTCTTTATTACAGAGAATAGAAATCTATTATCAGTAGAACCTTCGGAAATTAAACCTATAAATAATTGATTACTTTTCATTTTCTAAAGAAAAATTACCTTTATCTAAATATACTTGTACATCTACTATTGAAACTTTTTTATCAGGAAATAATTCAGCAATAAAATTTTTGTCAACAGGAGATAATTTTGTTGTTTCAAATTTTATTTTTTTATTTTCAACAACATCAATTTTTGTAACCATTTTACTAAACCATAAAGATTTGTTTTTATCATCGCCATAGTTAGTCCAAAAATTTCCTACTAAAACAGAAGAATGTGTATTTACAATTACTTGTTTTAGAGGAAGTTCATTATCAGAAAAATCAGTACTTAAATCAGCTAATAAATCAAGCATAGTAGAAATCCTGGCGGGATGAATCCCATTTTCAGGTTCTTCAAAACATAATAAACTTCCAAAGTTATCATCGTACTCTAGAATACACAATGTAAGAATTCTCAATGTTCCTTCAGAGAGCACACGTGATGTATATTCTTTTTTATCAACATCAATTAATTTAATAATAAATTGGCGATTTTCTTTATCATCAAATACTTTTACATCAATAAATTGAGGAAGGAACTTATTTAATTTTCTGGAAATTTCTTTTAGAGCAATATCATTGTTAAGAGATATTCTATAAAGAGCAGCGGCTAAATTTTTACCGGAACTTGTAATTTCATCTTCACCGTTACTTTTATTTGTAGGTTCCCGTAAATCATCTGGATTTAGCTGTAAAAATTTCCATGATTTCATTTCTTCTTTTGCAGCCAATACATGTTTGAAATCAACATTGTCAATGCTACTTAAAACAGTTCTGTTAGCATTCATTATAGGGATTTGGCGAAATGTTCCCTTAGAGCCATCCTGATGAATAACTACAGTGTCAATATTATTTTTGTTAATGGTATTTAAATATGGTTTTCCTTGTCTATTTCCTCCACCTTTTGGTCTCCATAATTCAATTTTGTCCTTAGGAATTATTTTAATCCATGAATCTTCACTATCTTTTTTCAAATTAATTAGTTTTTCATGAATCACTGCAATATCATCTAAACCAGATGAATTTATAAATCTTTTTAGTTTTAATTGATATTGAAGTCTTGTATATATAAGTGTTTCTGCATTTCCCCAAGCATCTTTTATTTCTCGATTTACAAGCATTTCAACTTCAAATTCCATTACATTTGCATACATTTCTTTATCATACATGCTGAATAATTCCAAAAAATCACCTCTTTGGCTTTGAAGAGCCTTTTTTATATTGTCGAATTCTGCAAGTTTTGAAAGTAATTCTAGCGCATCAAAAAGATTACTTTTACCAGAAGCATTTGTTCCTGCGATTATAGTAAATGGAGTAAAGGTCATTTCAAAATTATGAAATGATTTAAATCCATTTATTTTTATCTTTGTAATCATATTAAAATGTTTGTTGTAATAGCAAATTTAATTATAAATTATTGATTTATCCCTTCCAGCTTAAACATAAACGCATATACCAAAGCAAGATCCTTCAGATAATCAAATCTTCCTGAAGCACCGCCATGGCCATATTCCATATCGGTTTTCAGCATAAGGACGTTTTTATCGGTTTTCAAATCCCGAAGCTTAGCTACCCATTTGGCAGGTTCAAAATACTGCACCTGGGAATCATGAAGCCCTGTGGTTACCAGAAGATTCGGATATTTTTTCTTTTCTATATTTTCGTACGGTGAGTAAGATTTCATATAGAAATAGGCTTCTTTATTATTGGGATTTCCCCATTCATCGTATTCATTGGTGGTGAGTGGAATGCTTTCATCAAGCATGGTATTGATCACATCTACAAACGGAACCTGTGAGATCACACCGTTCCATAATTCAGGTTTCAGATTGATAACAGCTCCCATCAGCAAACCTCCGGCACTTCCTCCCTGGGCGTACAGATGTTTCGGGGAAGTATATTTTTCTTTTACTAAATATTCCCCGGCATCGATGAAATCGGTAAATGTGTTCTTCTTTTTCATCATTTTTCCGTCTTCATACCATTGTCTTCCCATTTCCTGGCCACCGCGGATATGAGCGATAGCATAAGCAAATCCTCTGTCCAGAAGGCTCAGCCTCGTACTGCTGAATGAGGCATCCATAGAAATTCCGTAAGACCCGTAGGAATACAGCAGCAACGGACTGTTGCCGTCTTTTTTATATCCTTTTTTATAGACGATGGAGATCGGAATTTTAGTTCCGTCTTTTGCCGTAGCAAAAAGTCTTTCTGTGATATAGTTTTCTTTATTGTAGCCTCCCAATACTTCCTGCTGTTTCAGAAGAACCCTCTTTCCGGTTTTTAAATCCTGTTCAAATTGTGAAGAAGGCGTGATCATAGAGGTATATCCGAAACGGAAATTATCCGTATCATATTCCGGATTTTCTGAAGCTGAAGCTGTGTAAACCGACTCATCAAACTTTAAAGGTTCTTTTTTACCGGTTTTTCTGTCGTAAACAATCAATTGGGTAAGCCCGTTTTGTCTTTCGCTGAAAACAAGATAGTTTTTGAAAGCACTTATGCCCTGCATCAGAACATCATTTCTGTGAGGGATGAAATCTTTCCAGTTTTCAACGCCTGTTTTGTCTAAAGGTGTTTCAGCGATCTTGAAGTTTAAAGCATCCTTATTGGTTCTGATCAGGAATTTATCTTCCAGTGGGGTAACCGTATACAGGACATTTTTCATTCTCGGCTGGAAAACTTTAAAGTCTTCAGACGGTTGGTCGGCATTTAAATACCTGGTTTCAGAGGAAGTAGTGGCAGCGGAATGAATCAGGATATATTTCTGATTTTTAGATTTATAAACGGAGATGTAGTTTGTTTTGTCTTTTTCCTCATACACCGTCACATCTTTCCCGGGATCCGTTCCCAAAGTATGTCTTTTGATCTTTTCCGATAAAAGCGTAACCGGATTGTTTTCAGAATAGAAAATCGTTTTATTGTCATTTGCCCATTCAGCGGAACCTCCTGTGTTTTTAATACCGAGGTCGGTTGTTTTACCCGTTTTCAGATCTTTTAAAAACAGCTTATACTGTCTTCTGGAAACATCATCCACTCCATAAAGCAATTTTGTATTATCCGGACTGATGCTGAATCCTGTGGCTGCAAAATAAGAATGTCCTTCGGCAAGCTGGTCAACATCCAGAACAATTTCTTCAGGCGCACTGAGGCTGCCTTTTTTTCTGCAGTATTTATAGTATTGTTTTCCGGCTTCGGTACGGGTATAATAGTAATATCCGTTTCTGAAGACCGGTACAGATTCATCTTTCTCCTTGATTCTGGCTTTCATTTCCTGGAAAAGCTTTTCACGGAAAGGTTCCGTATCTTTCATCATGCCTTCCCAATAGGTATTTTCTGCCTTTAGGTAATCCACCACTTTGGTAGAATCTTTTCCTTTTTTGAAGTAGTCGATCATCCAGTAATAAGGATCATTCACCTTATCACCATGAGTTTCCCGGATATGTTCCTGCTTTTCGGCAATGGGTGCCTTAAGGACAGGGAATTTCTGTGCCTGCATAGAAGTACTGATTGCTAATATTGCCAGATAAAATTTTTTCATGGAAGTTTTTGTTTTTTTGGATCAGTTTAAGCAATATTCCACAGATTCTTCAGAAGCTTATAGAAAGTGTGCTCCTCATCCGTTACTTTATGATCAGCTTTGATGAGTGTTTTGGCAAATTCAGCAAATTTTACACGTTCGTCTTCCGTAGAATCGTCCTGAAAGCATCGTGCATGGAATTCAAAATGGTCCTTCCATTCTTCGGGCTGTAACAGAGCAAGGGTTTCAAGCTCATTGTCAAGATTCATTCTGAACGGAAACTCATCAGCCAGGTATTGCTGGACAAGCATTCCTTCTTCGGGAGCGAATTCTCCGTCTACAGAAGATAGAATCATTAAAAGGTGATAACCGGCGATAGATTTATTTGATTTTTGCATTCTTAATGTATGTTTTAATTGGATAGTTGTTTTTAAATATGAGCAATGGTCAGTTTGCTTTGCAAGAGAGCGGTAAATTCTGATATGGGATTATCATTCACAATTCACTATAGATCAGCCCTCTGTTATTTAATATAATCTTTTGCGGGCTGTTTGTCTACGATTTTTCCTTTTTCCAACACCAGTACGAAAGGATTGCTGCGGGCAATGGTTTTGATTGCCGTTCCGTCCATCATGGCATTTTTAATGGTTTTATAAGTATCCTGAACCGTTGAAACCCCATAAATAACAGCTCCTTTCTGTGCGTTTACCTTAGCTTCTGTTTTCTGAAGCAGGTCAGCAGGAACATCTTTCGGATGGTATGAAAAGACAAGGATCGCTTTTGGAGCATTGATGATCTCATCTGTCAGTTCCATTCCTGTGGGATCTTCAATCTTAAATTTGGTAATTTCAGATTTATAGCCTTCCTTCATCAGAACAGATTCATTTTTGCCTTCTTCAATTTTCCAGGGTGACCCTTCGGCCCAGTATTTTGTTTCTTTGATATAATCGTCCTGGTTTACTTTTACCGTTTCTCCGGTTTTCTGATTTTTCAGCGAGTAAAACGTTTTGTATTCCGATGGGTTTTTATTGATTTTTTCTTTTTCCCCTTTAATGTCGGTGCCGATCTTATAATCACGGAAATCAATCATCGGTTCATGCATGATGCCCTGAGCCATAATATAGATCATGATTAAAGAGAAGATTCCCAGAATGTAATATTTAAACTTTCCGGAAGATTCTGGTACAGTGCTGCTGTATTCATCTTTTTTCCGGAATTCTTTTCTGTACAGGATAAAAATAAGAATCAGTGCCACCAAAAGAACAATATCCTTAATGAAGCTCTGCCACGGTGTAAATTTCACCGCATCTCCGAAACATCCGCAGTCTGTAACCACATTGAAGTAAGCGGAATAGAACGTAAGGAAACCAAAGAAAATACAAAGGGCAATTAATGCCGAAAGGGTAAATTTAAGTTTTATTTTAAGCAGCAGCATAAATCCGAGGAAAAGCTCCAGAACGACCACAATGACCGAAAACAGAAGCGCAAATTTCTCAAGGAAAGCCATGTTGAAAACAGAAGGTGAAAAATATTCTTCCATTTTGAAGGAAAAGCCTACCAGATCCACCGCCTTTACAAAACCGGAAAGGATGAAGATGACGGCAACAATAAAACGTAATAAACCTTTGATCATAGTCAATTATTTTTTGGGTTCAGAATTTATTTCTTTTTCGGAAAATTTAATCAGGCAGAAAACAGCGTAATTCAGCATATCGAAATAATTGGCGTCCAGTCCTTCAGAAACAATGGTTTTCCCCTGGTTGTCTTCAATCTGTTTGGTTCTCAGTACTTTCTGGTAGATGAGGTCTGTAATGGAAGAGATTCTCATATCTCTCCACGCTTCTCCATAATCATGATTTTTACGCTCCATTAAAGTCTGGGCTTCGTGGGAATATTTGTCATAAAGAGCAATAATCTCCTCTTTATTTTCATTAAAATCATTGGAAAAGCCTTTTTCAAGCTGTATCAGGCCGATGATAGAGTAGTTGACAATGGCAATGAACTCATCTTCCTCACTTTCATCCACCATTTTTTTGTCGGTCATCTGTAAGGTGCGGATTCTGTTGACTTTAATGTAAATCTGATCTGTAATAGAGCTGGGTCTCAGAACCCTCCACGCTGCTCCGTAATCCTGTAATTTTTTACTGAAAAGATCCCGGCACTCACTGATAATTTTCCCGAACTGTACTGATGTTTCTGACATAAATTCTCTTAATCTTTCAAATATACGAATTAGTTTTGGGTTTGGAAGCGGAGAGGTTTTGAGGCTGAAAATTAAAAATGAAATTCATCAGAAGAAACTTTTCAAAATCATTATTTTTGCAGTATAAAAGATCATTTAATTATTACATTTTATCAGTTCATGTCTTCAAATTTTCAGTCATTTAAGTCCCCGGAATTCCAGAATTACTCACTCAACTGCAACGGCAGGCTGGTACCGCTGGATGTGCCCAAAATCATGGGAATTCTTAACCTTACCCCGGATTCTTTTTCAGACGGCGGGAAATTCAATGATGAGAAGTCTGCTCTGGAACATACCGAAAAATTATTGAAAGAAGGAGCCGAAATCATTGATATCGGTCCGCAATCTACCCGTCCGAATGCTGAATTTCTAAGCAGCACAGAAGAAATCAGAAGGATTGGAACTTCCGTTTCTCAGATTAAAAAAGAATTTCCTGAAGCATTGATTTCTCTGGATACCTTTTATGCTGAAACCGTGAAATTCGGCTTCAATGAAGGAATTGATATGATCAATGATATTTCAGGCGGACAGTATGATGAGGAAATGTTTACTACAGCAGCCGGGACCGGGCTTCCTTATATTTTAATGCACATCAATCCATCGTATGAAACCATGCATGAGAAAGTTAAGTTTGATGACATTACCCTGGAAGTAAACCGCTATTTTTCGCAAAAAACCAATGAATTGCTTCAGAAAGGAGTAAAAGATATTATTCTTGATCCGGGTTTCGGATTTGGAAAAACCGTGGAAGATCAGATGAAAATGATTAATGAAACGGAATATCTCGGATTCGGAAGATTTCCCCTGCTGATAGGGATTTCCAGAAAATCATTTATCTATAAACCTCTCGGAAAGTCACCTCTGGACATCAATGAGGAAACCCAGAAACTTCACAGAAAAGTTTTGGAACAGGGGGCAAAAATTTTAAGAGTGCATGATGTGGCTGAGGCTAAAAAAACAGTGAATGAGTTTTTGAGATCTTTTTAAAACGATTAAGGTTTATTAAGGATAAAGTTCGTTAAGAAAAAATCAAAGCTTTTTAAGCTTATGACGAGCCCCCGGCTTTAACTCACATTGCTACGCAAAGTCTCCTGACTTTGAGGTACACAACTTACTCAATTTTTTTAAGTATAGCTCCGAAGTCAGGAGACTTCGGAGAGCGAGGGAGAGCGAGGAAGCAGTATTTTTATATCAGGATAAATCTACCAATGTCGACAAAGAAATTTCCAAAGCATTGGCTACTTCAAGTAAAGTATAGAGCGTAGGATTTACTTTTCCGTTTTCCAGTTTTTCAATAGCCTGTCGATCTTTATTACAGGCACGGGCAAGATCAGATTGGCTCCATCCCTTTTGTGTACGAAGCATAACAATTCGTTTACCTAGTTCTATCTTTAGCTTATCTCTGGTCATAAACCAAATGTCAGCTAATTTATTGACAAAATTGTCATATTAAAAATTGACAAATCAAAATTTAGTTATATATTTGTCATATAATTATATGACAATGATTCATTCAAGAAAACTTAAAATTCAAACAAGATATCAGACAAGCACCTACAGTAGGATAACAGTTCCTGAAATTAGGCTTAAAGGAAAATGGCTTTATAAGCTGGGATTTAAAGAAGGACAAATAGTGACTGTAGAACAAAAGAAAAACAAGCTTACAATAACTATAGATAAAGACCAAAATAATAATTTATCATGTAGAAGCTAGCTATTGCTACGCAAAGTCTCCCGACTTTGAGTCACACAATCACTAATTTTTTTATAAAGTAAGACTCCGAAGTCAGGAGACTTCGGAGAGCTGAGAGCAGGGCGGAGCGGCTTAGTTCAATTCAGCCAGTTTATCCGCAAATTCTTTAGAAAATTCCTTTCTGTCTTCTTCAAGCTTTTCCTGGGTAGAAGGAAGGATGTAATTGAAAAGGATTTTGTCTTCCTGGTCCAGAAAGATGATTTCTTTTTCGTTTCCATCGATCATCTGTGAGAAAATAGCCCACATAGAGGTATCTTTTAGCTTTAATAACTCAAAAAACTGTTCTGCTTTTATTTCGATTGACTGCATTTTCGGTTGATATTTTAAAATTCTAATAGTTTCAGTTTAAACTGGATGGCAAAGTTCTGCTTAAAGTTGGGAGTAGCATAATATCCTACTCTGTAAAACAGTCCTAAATTGAAATAACTCGATAAAAAGTTATTCCATTCCAGACCTACTTCCTGATATAAATGGTCTAATTTTTTGAAGGTGAACTGATGGTATTCCGAATGTCTCATATCCCCGATGGTTCCTCTCAGTACAAAATCAAAACTGGAAATATTCTGCCCGAAGCTCTTGAAATAGAGCGGAAGCTTATGGGTAAAATAATAAGCAATGAATTTGTCATTATAATATTTTCCGCCCTCCAGTGTGGCAAAGCCCAGATAAGAGGTAAGGTTGAAGTTGAAATCCTTTCTCGGAGAGGCCAGACCGTTCATCGTAAAATGTTTCCAGATCGGAGCTTCTCCCAAAACAATTCCTCCGTAGAGCCTGAATCCTGTAGTTCCCAGCATGGTTTTAAAATTATGAACAAAAAGCGCATCAAAACGGGTGTAATTGAAATCACCGCCCAGTGCTTTGTAGCTCTGCTCATAGTTCAAATACAGTTCCGGATACTTCTGATCGATAATGGATTTTCCCTGCGGCGTCATGATATTGGTAGAGTTCGGGGAGTACTTTAAGGTAAATAAAGTATTGAAATTATCAAATGCGGCTCCTCTTTCCCTGAACTGGTAGTCAAATTTAGCCTCCTCAATATTTCTTTTTACGGCAAGAACAAGAGTAAGCCCGTTGGTGACGTCATTCAGGTAAGATAAGGAAGCTCCGCGGTAATGATAGTATTTATCATTGTTGATGTTGTTTCCGTAATTCATGGTCCTCATTTTGAAATTCCATAACCTTCTGTAAAATTCTCCGGAAGAGGTCACATCATTGTAATATTCAATTCTGAAAAATGAGCTTTTATCCAGAGTGGTTTTCATATCCAGTCCGATTCCGTATTTCCATTTATCATCCTTTAAACCATAGGCAAAATAATAATCCGGTGAAAAATAAGGATTAAAAGTCTCATTAAGTTTAGCCTTTAATCCAAGCCTGAATCCTTCGTATAAGTTATAATTAACGATTTCATCTACGGCAAAATCTACAATTCCCATTCTGATCTGTCCGTTGATGAGTGCGGTCAGGATCTTGGCTTTATTGTCGATATTATACTTTTTACCCAGACTGTCGATCGTCGTATACGTATTGCGTTCCCTTTCCGTGAGAGGATCTGTTCTGTAGCGGTCAAGCAGCTTTCCGTCAGCATTTTTAACGGAAAAAGTATATCCTTTGAAATCTTTGGGATTCTCTTCAACAGGCGACTTGAAATCAAAATATTTCGAGGTGAGAAAAGCATAGGTTCCGAAGCTCCTCCGGTCTTTCTTTTCGGGGTTGTTTTCCGGATTTTCTTTATCATCTTCCTCCATGGCCATTTTGCTCATTCTCAGCTTTACCTTTTCGTGAGCGAGGAACCATTTGTTACTATAAAAGACCCAGGTACTGGTAATAATACCGTCGTTTTTATTTTTGCTGAAATTTTCAATTTTCTGTATTCCGTATGTTTCCGTATCTACGTAGATGGCGCCGTTGTATTTTCTTTTTTTGTCCTGTTTTTTATAGTTCACTTCACGGAATTTGATTACGAAAGTCTTTCTTCCGTCCACTTCAATGGTATCGGAAAGGAAAAAACGGTATAATCCTCTGTTTTCCTGTTTGATCTGATTCGGAATTTTGTCGCGGTTACTCTGCTGGATGGCAATCATTTCATAAATAGGCTGCTTAAGGCCGGAAATTCTGTTATCCAGGATATTGATCTTTTCTCCATATTGGCTGGAATACAAAAATTCCTGCGCTCTTTCCCATAGAAAAAGTTTGCTTTTGGAAAAAATCTGTCTTGCGGAAACATTGTTCAGAGAGTCTTTTTCCCTTTTTCTTTTAAAAATATGAGCATCATTGAAAAACTGGTTGAATTGTGTAATGCTGTCCTCATCAATATCCAGAGAAACCTTTTCATATGATTTGAAAGAATAGGAACCCAGGCTTTTCGGTGAATTGTCTTTAAACATTCTGTTCACCTTTTTAAGGATTTCCAATGCCCGGGGATCACTTTTATCTTCTATGACCACTTCCTCAATGGAGGTGGTTTTGGAGTTTTTTTTCAGCAGAGAAACTTCCATGACGTTTTCTACTGTTGCTGTTTCTTTCAGATAGCGGTCTGCTTCTACTTCAATATTGTTACATGAGGTATTAAATTCCAGCATTCCCTGAACGTTGGTATAGCCGAGGATTTTTCCGCTGCAGGATACCTTTGCATTGGATATAGGCTTACGGTCGGTTTCATCAATGACGGTAATCTTTGATTGTGAATAACCAAAGAAATACATCAGAAAAAACAAGAATGCTAATAACCTTTTCATGCAAAAAACTAGTTCAAAAGTAGTAATATTTCTCCTTCCGGAAAAGTTTTTGTGATTTGTTATGACATTGATTTACCCTATGTTTCCGATCGTTAAAACAAGTTGAATAATCAATATTAATATTCATAAAAGGTTGGAAAATTGGCAAGAAAGTTCAGGATTTTTTATCTGTCATTTAAAGCGTTCATAAAATCGATGATCTGTTCCGTTTCCTTATCCGTAAGATTCAGGGGAGCATCTGAAAGGGTCTGGTTCTCTACTTTGAATCCGAAACCTTTTCCACCACCTTTATTATAGAAATTCATCACTTCTTGTAATGTCCGGTAACCTCCGTTGTGCATATAAGGAGCTGTTTTGCTGATGTTTCTTAAGGTCGGGGTTTTGAAAGAATGCTGAAGGGAAGCTACCGTTTCATGGAACTTTCCTCTGCCCGGATCTTTATCAAAAGCTGTATTGCCGCCATCTACAGCGGTTCCGAGTACTTCCTGTTCCGTTTTTTTGAAATTTGGTGAAACAGTTCCGTTGAATAGCGGCACAAAATGACAGATCGCACACTGGGCTTTTCCTACAAAAAGGTTGAATCCCTGTTTCTGGTTTTCGGTCATTGCCGATTTATTACCGCGCATATATTCATCAAAATCGGAGTTGAATTTTGCCAGTGAACGAATGTAGCTTGCCAATGCATTCTGAAGCTGCCAGGTTTCAGCTTTTTGAGTCTTGTATATTTTTTTGAATTCGGGAAGATATTTCGGATCACGGTTAATTTTTCCGAGAATTACATTCAGATCACCATGCATTTCTTCTTTATTGGAAATCACATCAGAACTTTGTCCTTCCAGATCATCTTTCCGCATATCCCAGAACTGGCCATGCTGAAATCCTGCGTAATTAAGCGAAGGAGCATTTCTTTGTAATTCGGAATGGGCCAGCGACATAGATTTGGGTAATCCGTCGGTAAAAGCTTTCTCAGGAATATGACAGGTGGAGCAGCTTCTGTTATTGTTATCAGAAAGGATTTTATCGTTAAAGAGCTGTTTTCCCAAAGCTGCTTTTTCCTTTGAATAGGAAAATTCCTTTCCCGGAGTAAACGCATTCGGATCAAAAGCTTTTTCAGAATAAAAAGTGGCTGCATTTTTAGACAGCGCAGAAGTAATTTCTATATCCGGAATCTTTTCCTGGGCTTTGAATTCAAGCATTAAAGAAGAAATCCTGTTCAGATGATCCGGAATAAAATTCACATAATCAAAAGTGTTTTTATCCGTGTTTTTTTTCAGAGTGCTGATTGCCGAATCTATCGCCTGATGAAGATCTTTTAAGGCTTTATCTTTAGATTGATCCGTAGAAATCAGCTGTAATGTATTCCGGATTCCTTCCAAAGCATAGGGCATTTCTTGTAAAAAAGTTCCCGCAACCGGAGTGTCAAATCCTGAGATGCCCAGACTTGAAATCCTGAAAACCTGCTGCCTCAACGCATCAAAAATCTGGTCTTTACTGATGGAAATAGCCTGGAAATTGGCTTTTATCGTATTGCTTTTGTTCGTGAGCTTTTTCAGAAGACGGATGGTTTCCTCTTTGTTTTCCGGAGTATAGGGATAAAAAAGTTCTTCCAGCACCTGAAGACCTTCCGGTTCAAGTTCCGTATGCTCATCCATTTCAATTTCCGGTAGGGCAGGACCGTTGATGAATCTGGCCGAGTGAGGAAGAAAATATTCCACGGCCCATTCCATCTTTTTATAGGTTTTTCTCAGCGTTTCAAATTTTTTCTGAAGCGTTTTTTCAGTAGTATTTTCTGAAACGAGGAGGATGAGTTCACTGATTTGTTTTTCAAAAGCAGCATTGGTTTTAAGGATTTCTGTTTTTACAGTTCCCATATCTTCCTGAAGCGGCTGTTGTTTCTCATTTCTGCACTGCCATAAAGCAAAACATGTAATGATGAACAGGATAAAAAGGACCGGGTATTTGGAAAGCACTTTCATAGGTATGAAAAAGTACCAACGGAAATTATTCCGCTGATACTCTGATTTTTATTGAATGAATTGAAATTATTTCTCTACGTTTCTGATGATGACGATTTGTCCGCCTTCTTTGTTGGTGTTCACACCGGCGCCATCTGCATTTTTAAACTTGTCTTTCTGCCATGTATGAGAATGGATATTGACTGCAAAGGTATTCGGAAGGCCGATGATGTTTGAAATATCTACCATAGCTCCGAACTCCCATGAACCAAACTTCTGTAACGCTCCGGATTGGTTGTAGGCCGTCTGCCACGCTGAATCTCCTCTGTTATGCTTCATATTCAGCCATGGTTTGTACTGTTTTGTTGCAATATTCAGCTGCCAGATGTAAGAATCATGCGTTGCTGCAGGGTAGTAAGAATCTCCGTCTTCCTGAATGTAAACATAGTTTTCTGTTACACAAAGGTTATCTGGATTGATCAGGTTATTTCCCGGATTGGAATCCCCTTCTGCCACCACTTCCAGTTTTCCTGTCAGCATATTGTTTTCATTCAGAACCAGCTTATACACTCTTCCCCACATCGTCAGTCCCGGTTTTGGATTAACGCCGTCAGAAGATTCTCCGGTAGCGGTAAAGTAAAGTTCTCTTCCTTTTCCGGCTCCTTTTCTGTAATCCACGTCTTCCACTCTTGAAAAACGGATGGCATTGTTATCAATATTCTTTTGGTTGATCTGGGCTCCGGTAAGGTTTTTAGCATTAGGAATCTCCACGAATTCCACATCATAGGCATTTCCTTTTGTCATATCGGTTTCCGTATAATTGTTGTTGGTTCTCTTTAAAGCGTACAGTTTTCCGTTATCCAGATCGCCCTGGGTATTGGATACGTACATGATCAGCTGTCCGGCAGACTGGTGTGAAGAAGAGTAGGACTGGTCTTCACCGATGATGATATACGTTTTCCCCCCTGAAACATCTTTAGGAAGCGGTACTGCATTTTCCATAGAAGCTTTCCCCAAAGCCGGTTTTGTCCTGCTCTGATCAGAAGCCTGGGAAGCAGGAGCCAGGGGATTAAGGGCGTGAACCATACTTTCCTCACCTGATTCTCCGGCGGTAAGGAAGGCGCTGAATCCATGAGTTTCAGGAGTAGCCAGCGTTGCAGAGCATAATCTGGTCATTCCTCCGATCCCGTTCAGGATATATTCCCCTTTGAAAGGCCTGAATGTTTTATCTAAATATACTCTTGATACAGACTGGGTAATCTCATGATTGGTGATCATCAGATAGCCTTCGGAGTTAGGGTCTTTCATGATTCCCATTCCGTCCGGCTGGCCTGCAAAAACGAAATCCGGTGATCCGGAAAGAACATCGGAACTTGAAATCAGGGTGGTGATATTCAGGTTTTCAAAGCCTGGCATTCCGAAAACGAAAGCCGGTTCCTGGGAGAAATTCTCAATCTTGATATTTGGATTTATAGGTCCGGTTCCTTCTGAAGGGCTACCCTCATTGTCGTCGTTACACCCCTGAAATACGGCAGCGGCAAACAATAAGGCTCCGATAGTTCTGTTCATTTTCATAATTACTTTTTTGAATTTCGATTTGAAGCAAAACTAAAGGTCTAGTGTGAATTATATTTTAAGAAGACAAAACAAATAGTTTAAGTTTGAATAATGTTTTGTTAAGGTAAAGTCAATAATTAGAACGGTTATAAATAAGATTGTTTACATTTTAATCAGGAATTTTGATCAAAAAGAGTAAACGTAAAGTTGATGAATAATCCCGTTGGTTAAATATTTTCCCACAGATCACTCAGATGACACAGATTTTATCGTCTCGCGGATCAAGCAGATAGCGCAGATCTTAAGTGTCTCAATAAAAATCTTTGATTTTTTAACTTATGTGAACTTCTATACGTAAAGCATTTAACTTAAAAAGGCTCAAATGTCAAATTCTTTGTCTCCTTTTGTGGTTAAAATAATTTCCCACAGATCACTCAGGTAACAGAGATTTTATAGTCTCGCGGATCAAGCAGATAACGCAGATCTTAAGTATCTCAATAAAAATCTTTGATTTTTTAACTTATGTGAACTTCTATACGTAAAGCATTAAACTTAAAAAGGCTCAAGTGTCAAATTCTTTTGTCTCCTTTTGTGGTTAAAATAATTTCCCACAGATCACTCAGATGACACAGATTTTATCGTCTCGCGGATCAAGCAGATAGCGCAGATCTTAAGTGTCTCAATAAAAATCTTTGATTTTTTAACTTATGTGAACTTCTATA
>JAITMC010000018.1 GCA_031277615.1 Chryseobacterium sp.
ATCTCCCTTTTCTAAAGATTCCATTATCATTTCATATTTTTCATCAGACAATTCCATACTCATTATTCAAAATATTTTTCAGGATTTTTATAAAATTCAAGATACTTTGGATCTTCATTCTGAAATGATCTTCCTTCAGATTTTTGGAAAGCAGTTTTAAATTCTTCGTATGCATTTTGATAATCACCGAACTCATAATAACTTTTCCCGGCAACAAATTCTCTTTCACCGTCATCTATTCTCTCTTTATCACAAAGAAAAAATATGCTTATCCATTTTTCTGCTTATTTTTAAGTTGGGTATATTCATCAACTAATGATTTTGCTATAAAAAGCTTTCATCATAGTTTTCTTTAGCATCAGGAAGTATGCTCCATTTTTCTAATTCAATAATTTTATGATGATTTCCATTCTCATAATAATTTTCAATTTTCTCATCAAGTTTTTCAATTTGGTTTTCAATTTGGTTGGGTAATTCCATTATTTATTTTTCTTACTTTCTGCTATCATCTGATCCAATAAATCGTCAAACTCATTTCTTTCCGGATTGATATCCATATAATTGAGTGTGAAATTATTTTTCAGGTAATTAAGCAAATCTTCATCAACTAATAGTGATTTTTCAGGGCCAATGATGATATCATCAATATCCTGCTTTCCGATAATCTTCATCCAGTAAAATTTAGGTAATGATTTTTTCAATTGATAGTTGTCATTAAAGTATTCATCTTTAGTTATGGTCATTTCTGAAAACTCAAATCCTGTGAATTCTGTTTCCTGTAGCCCGGTTTTGAGTTGTTCAGTAACAATATAACAAGGATGGCATTCCATCAAATCATCTCCCAGCCAGTCTTCAAGTTGTATATGTAATTTTATGACTGTTAAAAATGGAGGTTCTTTTTCCAGAAATTCAGTTTTTTCGCCTGGTCCGACAATAACTTCCGGTTCAATGATTTGATATCTTTTCATTCTACCATATAAATTTCTAATTATCAGTATTTTCAGGAAGTTTAATTCCTTCGGCTAATTCTCCTTCTTTCCAGCGCTTCATTCTAAAAATACTATCCCATTTACCAAATTCCGGATAAGGTTCCCAATTGCTTTCAACGTTTACAGGAGATTCGGCAATATATTTTTCTGTTAAAGCATCTCCTCTCACATCAAATATTTTTGTTACTTCCAAATAACCTGTAGGTGTAAAGGCATAGGAGATATAATCTTTATTTTGCCATCTTTCATCTATCATTTCTTCAGGATAAATAAAAACCTCAAGTTCTACCAAAAATAAATTACCATTTTTGAAACGATTTTTAAACTCTTCATTATCAACCGAAATATCATCATTCTGAAAAGAATACTGCATATAAACCCTATTATATTCGTCAATAAAACAAACAGTTGCAAAAGCTCCACCTATATCCAGGTATGCGTAAGGTTGTTCAGTAATTTCCAATAATGCTGTTACATTAAATATACGGGCGATTTCATCTACTTTGTCGTTAAAAGTATCCAAATTTTTTAGTGAAAATTCTCCCTGCCACATTCTTTGCATAAAATCTTTATTAGCAGAATAGGCATATTTTGCCCAAGTTTCCACATCTTGTGTCTTTTCTCTTAACATCTTTTTAGGCATTTTTGATTTATAAAAATTGCCATAATACCAACAAGTATCGTCTTCTGATTGAAGTTTATAATAAGCTCTATTCCAGTTTTGATAAATAAATTTTAATTTTTGCATTGAGTTTATAATTTTTTCTCATGTTTTAATCTTAGAATTTCTCCATCTAAATCTTTCTACAAGCTATAAATTAGATTAATCCATTATTTTCTCCAGTGGAATTCTATCTTCTACCAATATTTTATCATACTCATCAAAATTGGGAAAATCTTCATACAAATTAGTAATATCTATTTTCTGATTAGCTTCAAAATCTTCTGATTTACCAATTTTATCATTAAATTTTGTATATTTTACATTGCCATCTTCATTAAAATTAAAATGCAACCTATACTCTTCCTCCTCAGTTGTTTCAGAAGTAAAATCATAATACCAAACTTCATTCAAAAATATCCTGTCTGGAAATCTTTTACTTTCTCCAAATAAATAATTCAGATATTTTCTTCCAACAAGATCAAGAAATTCAACACTGATATGCTTGCTTTGAGGCATTATATTAACGTAAGCAAATGGGTACTCTGTGTGGTTTTTATCAAAAGCACAAAATTCATAACCTAAATTATCATTATGGTTTTGAAAAGCGATATCTTTAGATGTTAATTCTCCTTTTTCTACCTTGGGCTTGAATTTTGTTTTATTCCATAAGTCCCATTTCATAACAGAAGCTGTTTCTGAATTAAGTCTTTTTCTTGCGCTCCAGTAATTTAAATACTTTATTTCTTTATCCATTTTTAAGGGTTTAAAATTTTACCTGTAACATCTCTAATTGTTACACCAAGATCATTGGCATGCTCAATAACTGCTTTAGGTAATCCACTTTTCTGAACAGGAACTTCTAATATCATTTCTCCCGCAAGTTTATCACCTGCTTTGGCAATAGCATCAGCATTTCTTGGTGTATTTTTAATAACGGTATCTGGAGCATATTTCTCAACCAGTTCGTCGATATATTTTTTTGCAGTATCTTCTGCGATATTTGTTAATTGTGAAAACTTTCTTGAAACTATTTCTTTGCCTGGAATGTAACTGTCTAGACGCTTTCCTGTTTCTAAAACAACTTCATTAAAACCTCCCATTCTTTTATAGTATTGTTCCCTTATAAAATTAAAATAATTTCCTTTATACATTCTAGCGAGCCAATCTGGTAAATGTTTTATTTGACTTAAACATCTTTTTGCATTATGCGCCAGTAAAGCAAGCAACCCTACAAAATACGTATGAAAGTGGGCTACCGTAAAGTTATAAACTTTTTTAGGTTCATAGCTATATTCTGTTTTTTCAACAGTAATTTTAGTATGGTCTTTCGTTAATATTTGGTCGCCCTGTTCCAATTCTGAAGCATCTTTCCAGCCTTCTTCCGTATAAAAAGGATGTATTGCTGTAGTTTCAATCACTTCAGCTTCCGTATAAATACTGATGGTATGGTCACTCTCATTGATGATAAGATCAGTTACGGGCTGAAGGGCTATGGTATCTGTATCTTCATCATAAGCCCATACCTGGTCTCCGATAAGGATATCTTCAATATTTTTAATGCCATATTCGGTATGTACAGGGGTTCCGGCCGGGAAACAGGCAAAAACACAGGTTTTAAATAATTTTTTGGCAACATCATCCACGCTTTTCTTTAAGGCTTCTTTACTCAGCTTTTTCATTGCTGCTTTTCCCATCTGCTGAAGCGCTTCCTTGGAGATGGCTTTAGCCCCGGCTTTGATAGCACCTTTAACGCCTGCTTTAGCGCCCTGCATGGCTACGGTTCCGGCTCCGAAAGAAAAAATACCTACCGCGATGGACGCTACATCCCAGATTAAAAACCCTGCATTCATGAGGCTTCCGCCTACATCTCCGGTCTGTATATCATTGATGAGGTCGCGGCCGCTTCCCCAAACAGGAATCATGCCTTCTACGAGGCCGGCTTCCCCTACACTGTTTCCCTGTCCGCTGTCGTCAAGCTCCCGTTGTGCCTGGTCCTGCATATCTTTTACTTCCTGTGCGGCATCATCAGGAAGAGGAACCTGTCCGCTGGTCATAAACTCTATTTTACCGCCTATGGGACATCTGCATGTGCTTTTTCCGATCAGGGAATTGATTCCGTTAATCTTTACCTGCCAGGTATCCTGCCAACTCATCGGAATAGTAGCAGGAGTACAGGGACCGCCGCTGATTTTACAGATCTTAAAAGAAGGGATATTGATCAGAGGAGTGGTGTCCATATTGGTTGCGACAAGACAGCCGTGGATCTTCACCTTGGTATTGAACGTAGGTTTGAAGAAATCGGGAGCGGCTCCCTGATCGCACATTATCAGGGCATTGAGGGTGATGTATTCTAATTCATCCATGATTTATGTTTTAGAATTACATAATATTGGTATCGCCTGAGGACATAACGGCAGTAGGTCCGCCGGTAATCGTAAGTTCCGAATCTGTTGTGATATCCATGGCACCACCGGTACTGGCAATACCCAGAGCTCCGGCCAGTGCGGTAATATCTATATTTCCTTTTCCTGCTGAAGCGGTAATGCCTTCTCCTGAAATGGTAATGGAGTTTTCACCTACCTGCAGGGTAATGCTTGTTTTTCCGTCCAGGGTTATATTTCCAGCGGCATCCATTTTCAACAGGGATTGGGGCGGAGCATCTTTTTTACCTCCCACATTGATGACGTTGGTGCTGCCGGCATTGATCGTATGATTGCTGTTGGCGTTGGTGGTTGCATTTCCGGTTCCGTCGAAATTCATATTGGCGCCTCCCTGGTCTTTCAGGTTCATGGATCCGGCTCCGTTATCGTATTTCAGTTCGGCCCCGCTTCTTCCGCTGAAGCTCATAATATTATTTCCGGTACCTCCGCCTGAGCCGATACTGCCGTGAAACATTCCGCCCATCACAAAAGGCCGGTCCGGATGCTGATGAACAAAATTCACCACCACCTGATCGCCAACCTCCGGAACAGACATGAATCCCCGGTTTTTATTCACTTTATCGCTGCTGCCGGCATCGGGGGTCATCACACGGATGAATTCTGTGGTATCGGGACCGTTCTGCCAGTCGAACTGCACCTGTACGCGGCCCTGGTTTAAAGGATCCGTATTGGAAATAACCTTCCCGAACTGAGGATCTGCCCTCGGCACCTGAAATTCAGGACGGGGCATAAACCCGGTATCAGCAGCAATGGCCCCGAAGTTTCCGGTATAATGACCTCTTGCATCCACTTCGTGAGTGACCTCCGTGATCATGAGTTTAGTGAAATAGGCCGTCTGATTGGTCTCTGATTTCCGCATTTCAATATCAGCGGCACATCCCGGATATAAAAACGGAACGCTGGTGCTTCCCGAAGTAACGAATACGTCCACGGCCTTACTTCCTGCGGTCCCTTTCTGTGATGCATCAATATCCATAAAGCTGGTAGCTTTGATAGGGGCAACACGAAGGGAAGGAGTGGTAAAGGTTTTGGCTGATATCTCATAGGCCCGTTTGGCAATATCAGACTGATGGTTTATTTTAGAACTGCCCGTGGTAAGCTTTTCATTTTTACTGCTGTTGTATCCATAAAAAGTTGGGTTCACGTGCTGGGCCTTCATTTTGACTTTAATGTCATTAACGCTTCTTCCGTAAATCAGCTGAACGGGCTTTTCCTGGGGCGGAAGCTGCCCGAAATGAAGAACTTCACCATCATAATAAAACTGTTCACCATAAGCTTCTGCAATTCTGGCCAGATAATTATAATGGGTTTCTTCATACTGAGAACTGTAGGATACATTTCCGTGTTTGGCATCTACCCTGAAATCGAATTTACTGGATCCGAGACCTTCTTTAATCATCTGGTCGGCAATACTGTTCAGGCTGATTTCCTGTTTTCCTCCGAAACTCTGGATGTGTGGTGCAGCGTCCAGAAGAACAGTCGGGCTGTATCCGGTAAGCACAATATTCCCCAGGCTTCCTTTGTCCTGGCTGAATCCAACTTCTGTAATCACGCCCACGAAATTCCGTTCCGGGCTGTCTTCTACGTCTTTATATTTAAAAACAACCGTAATTCTTTTACCAAGAAAGCTCTGGGCCTGTTCCAGATTATGGTTTTCCGCTTCGCCCAACGTGTCGTGGGCCAGCGTCAGGCTGAACTCATGGTGTTTTACGGCACTCTGGCTCAGTTTAAAATGTTTAAAATGTTTGATGATCTTACCTTCAACAATAATGTCAAGCTTGACAACCCGGTTGATGCCTAAAAGCTCACTTTTGGGAATTGATCCCGCATTGTGAATTTTAGATGTTGGCTGCTGGCTCCATATTTTCCCCTGGCTGACCAAGGAAGTATTGGGCTGGGAAACCTGATTCATAAAGGTATTGGCATAGGAGAGGGCCTGGCCTCCTGTCTGTATTGTTTTTTGAAGTTTCTGATCCGTTTTTTTTACGGTTTCACGGGCTTCACTGATGTCGGAAGATTCCAGGTCGGACAGATCGTTTTGGGATCTCCGGACCGGCTTTTTTGAAGATTTGTTGTCCTGGAACATAACATATTTTTTTCTGGATTGGTGTAGGGGGGTACAGTCTGAAAAAACTGTGTCTGTCATTCATAAAGCTCACATCAGATAAATACCCGGAAATGAAATCTGGAAACTATCTTTTGCGAGAAGTGTCATGCGTTCTCTTTTTCAAATAATCAGGTTGTTTCCTGTGTCTTTTTAGCTTAATATTAAATTAATATTCCGTTTAATTGTGCTTAATGTTCTGTAAAACAATTTTTTGTATTGTTTTTAAAATCACATCTGCGTGAAACAAATATAAAAAGCTATTCACCAAATAAAAAAAATATAATGAGCTATTTTAAATTTTGTAGTAGTTTTACGACTAACAGTTGTTAGGATGATTTTAAATGAAAAAGAGGATTCAATATTTGATGGAAAAAATAGTGACATGATAGATATATTGAATTAATTTTGTCATAGATATTGTTCTGCATCATCGCGGGGCTTATCTGTTTTGAACATGAAGAACACAGGCATTATAGGCTATGGCTGGCTGGGATCCAGAATAGCGGCATCACTTTCAGAAAAATATACTATACACACAACAGCAACCACTACAGACAAGGTCTCAGTGCTGAATGCCAAAGGTTTGAATGCCGTTGTTGCGAGTTTCCCGGATTACCAGCTCAATGACAAAATCCTGCAATGGGACAGCATACAACATATAGATGTTCTGATCATAACCATTCCCTTGTCTGGCAAAAGCTGTTGTGTAAGCTCTCTGTACAACCGGATACAGAATCTGTTGTCTTTTACCGGAGATTTTAAAGGCCAGGTTTTTGTGATGAGCTCAACAGGAGTTTATCCGGATATTCCAAAAGAATTTACGGAAGATGATCTGTCGGTGAGCGCAGTTCCCGGAGAAAGAATGATCAGAGGACGGTATCCACAGGCTAATATTCTCAGACTCGGCGGACTGATGGGAGATAACAGGCTGCTGAAAAATTATAACATTTCTAATCCGGAAGCTCCGGTTAATCATATCCATTATGCAGATATCTGTTCTGTTATTCTGAGGATGATAGAGACCGGTACGGAAGGAAAGCTGTATAATCTGACTGCTCCTCTTCATCCTTCCAAAGCTGCCGTGATTCATGCCCAGCAAAATCAGCCGTTTTCTGAAGAAGTGGTTGTGCAGGGGAGAATAATCCGTTCTTCTAAATTGGTTTCGGAACTGGATTTTACCTTTGAATATCCTGATCCTTGCAGCTTTCATATCATAAAAGAATAGGAGTTAGTTATTTGATTTTGTTGTATTTTTCTTAAACGCAGAGTTTTATGAAAAATACTGTTGATTCCAGGAGGCAAAGAAGAGAATCAACTCCGTTGATTTGATGAAGCGTGTGTAAAATACTTAATTATATAAAAATCTGTGGAAACCCTTTGCTCCATCATGTTTTCCAACATTAAAAATTAATTTTCCTGCAGATTTCACACATTTCTCAGATAGGCATGAGCTATTTTTTGTGTAATAAATAAAGCCTTTCAAGATAAAATCTGCGTCATCTGTTTAATCTGCGAGACTAAAATCTTATCACTATTTTTCGACGCAGAGTCTTATGAAAAATAGAGTTGATTCCAGGATGCAAAGAGGAATCAACTCCGTTGATTTGATGAAGCGTGTGTAAAAATCCTAAATTATTATAGAAAAATCAGTGATCATCTGTGGGAACCCTTTGCTCCATCATGTTTTCCAACATTAAAAATTAATTTTGCACAGATTCCATACATTTCTCAGATAGGCATGAGCTATTTTTTTGTGTAATAAATAAAGCCTTTCAAGATAAAATCTGCGTCATCTGTTTAATCTGTGAGACTAAAATCTGTCATCATTCGCAAGACTTTTGCACATAAAAAAACCTTACAGCTTAAAGTCTGTAAGGTTTGTGTAATTTAACAACTGTCGGAATTATTTTTTTGCCTGCAGTTGAGTATAAGCTCTGTCTGAAATGGGGTAAGAATGAAACAGGTCATACATAGCCAGCCAGTTGAAGTTCAGTCCGAAGTTCTTTTTTGCTTCTTTGATGTTTTCAAAATTATTCCGGGCAAATTCACTCTCATTATAGACCAATGCATTTTTGTTGATTTTACCATCAAGGACCTGCATGAAGCAGTAGTCAACAGGCATATCCGCCCATTCCGAACTGTGTTCAATGATAAAGCTTTCAATATGATGATCCCTGACCATTTTAAAAATATCCACCTCCCAATGATCGTGATCCCGGTGGTAGGGATAATTTTCAAAATTGTTTTCAGATTCCAGATGACTGATATAATCACTCACCAGATCATAATTTTCAATTCCCTCAAAACGGGGGCATGACATATTGAAAGGAATAAAAGTAAAATCCTTCACCTCAAAATGAACGACTTCATTGCCTAAATCAATCTTTTTATTGATGATAAGACATGTTATATCCTGGCCCATTATATGACGGGTTATTTTATAATTCTGTCAAGCACCCAGGTAATCAGGTTCTTTTCAGAAGCATGGTGGTCTGCAGAGAATTCCCCTCGTCTTCTGTTGGCGATCACGTTATTTACCGTAATAGCTTTGTGGCCTAATAATTTGGAAAGTGCATAGATGGCAGAAGTTTCCATCTCAAAATTGGTGATCCCCAGGTCATTTAATGTTTCCAGGAACTGATCATCCACAGCTTTCAGACGAAGCTGTCTTCCCTGGGGAGCATAGAATCCCGGGAAAGTAGCTGTATTTCCGTGGTATTTTGCATCTTTATAATATTCACCCATTTCTTCGGCCCAGTCTGAGAAGTAAAGCATCGGCTTGATTCTTTCGTAGGGGAATTTTTCTAAAAAGTTTCTGGAAAACTCATTTTCAAAATTATAATCCTGATAGAAATGCATCAGTCCATCCAGTCCCACCACATTCTGGGTTACCAGCATATTATCTACCTGTACATCCGGGTTTACACTTCCGCAGGTTCCCATACGGAACAGCTCAAGAGCTTTATGTTCGGTTTTGAATTCTTTGTTTTTAAGGTCAATATTCACAAGTGCATCCAGTTCGTTCATGACGATATCGATATTTTCGGTTCCGATACCGGTAGACATTACGGTGATCCTTTCTCCGCGAAGGGTTCCTGTGTGCGTATAGAATTCTCTTTTATTCTTTTTGATTTCAACGGTATCAAAATAAGTTGAAACTTTGGCTACTCTGTCCGGATCTCCCACAAGGATGATCTTATCAGCGATATCTTCAGGTAAAAGGTTTAAGTGGTATACGCTTCCGTCTTCATTCAGAACAAGCTCTGAGGCAGCTAGTTTATTTAGCATAGTATGTATATTTTATTTTTTTATTCAATGAAAATGGCATCTTTGTAAGGAGAGCCCATAAGCTGGTAAATGTTGTCGTATTCTTCAACAATCCTTTTCTGACCCTGAACCACCTCGTACACGGTAACAACGGTTTTTTCAATGTCTTTAGGATCTTTTCTCTGTGAAGTAACCTCATAAAAATGGTCTCCTTTTTTAAGGATGGAGATCAGTTCTTCTTTGGTGGAGTTGTTGGATGCCATCATTCCGGGAAATTCCATGACAATATCTTTAAGGTCGGTATATTTCTTAAAGGGTTTTGTAACCCCGTTTGAGTAAACATAAACATTGGGGATTTCCTTATCTTTTTCCAGGCGGATCAGATAATAATCATTGCCTTTTTTTTCTGCATATACAGCCATCTCCTGTTGTTTTTTCTTTTGCGAAAATGCAGTAAGAGAAAGGAAGCATGCTGTAAAAGCAAACAGTAATTTTGTTCTCATAATCTATTTTAGTTTGATGTATTGAATTTAATTAAAAATAGCCTCTCCCAATAACCTTCGCCATTATTTTTACGGGTACTTTCAGAATGTCCTCTTTTAAGAATAATGAATTTGATTTCGGGGTTTAAAATTAGTGAAAAATATTTGATCTGAAATATAAACATTTTTTAATCTGTAATTAAAGTTGGGATAACATCTGATTAATAGTTTTGCAGCTAAAAATTCATGAGATTTTATACGCTGTTTGCCGTGATCCTTTTTTCCGGTTTTTCTGTGATGTCTTTCAATTCTGTTGACAAAGGGATGAAGAATGAGAATACATTTGTCAATAAAGGGCTTTCCGGTTTTAAAATCAAACTAGAACAGTTAAAGACCGACGTTTACAGCTTTTCCGAAAACAAATTGTCTCTTGAAGACCTGAGACGTTCCCTGAGCAATACACGGAATTCTTTTAAAGAAATTGAATTCTATATTGCCTACCACTACCCGGAATTTACGAAAACCCACCTGAATGCTGCCCCTTTATTTCATATCGAAGCTGCGGGTACATCGGCTTATACACTGCCTCCGGAAGGTCTTCAGGTTTTGGATGAGCTTATTTTTTCAGACGAAGCGGAGGATGAAAAGGAGAAAATCAAAACGATTACCGATTTTTTATACAACAGTTATTCCGGTTTTTATCTGAGTGCAGTGAAGAACGGACTGAGCAAAGGGAACAATAAGACCCTTCCGTTACGGATTGAACTGATAAGGATTTATACCTTAGGCGTTACCGGATTTGATACGCCGGGTTCCCTGAATACTTCGGAGGAAGCGGTGCATGCTCTTACAGGAATTAAAAGCTATATCAATGATGATCCTTATTTCCGGAACTATAACACACAGAAAGCCAATCAAATCCTGGACGGAAGCATCAGCTATCTTTCAGAAAATACAGATTTTGAAACCTTTGACAGAATTGAATTTTATAAAAGCTATATCCAGCCTCTGTATGAAGAACTGGGAAAATGGGACGGAAGAACCGATGACCTTAAAGAGTTTTCAGGCTGGAATGTAAACAGCAAAGGCCTTTTTAACAGTGATTTTCTGGATCCTTACTTTTATACCTTACTGAATCCTTCCGAAGATAATGCTGATCTCCGCAGCCTTGGTAAATCTATTTTCTATGACGGAACCTTAAGCGGAAACGGTAAAATGAGCTGTGCTGCCTGCCACCTTCCGGAAAATGCCTTTACAGACCTTAAACCGAAATCTGAAAGCAATGTGGAAGGAAAAACGGTTTTAAGAAATTCTCCTTCGCTTTATAACGCTGTTTTTGCCAAAAGATTTTTCTATGATCTCCGGGCTTTTTATCTGGAACAGCAGGCCGAACATGTGATCTACAATGAAGATGAGTTCAATACAAGCTATGAAGATATAATGAAGAAACTGAAAACAAGACCTGACTACAAAAAAGCATTCTGCAGTGCATTTAAAGACGGAAAGATCAATAAAGAGAATTTTTCAAAAGCACTGAGCGCTTATGTTGCTTCCTTATATTCTTTCGACAGTGATTTCGACCGTTTTATGAGGAATGAAAAAGAGGTTTCGGAAGACGTGAAAAAAGGCTATAATCTGTTCATGGGAAAAGCCAATTGCGCAACCTGTCATTTTGCGCCTCATTTTTCAGGTTTGGTTCCGCCGTTTTTTAATGAAAATGAATCCGAAGTTTTAGGCGTTACCACAAGACCTGTCAATCAGCTTCCCATTGAGCTTGATGCCGATTTGGGAAGAAGCGGAAGCCCTGTTAAAAAAGAAAAATCATGGATCTATGATTATTCCTTTAAGACGGTTACCGTGAGAAATATTGCCCTGACGAAACCTTACTTCCATAACGGTGCTTTCAATACCCTGGAGGAAGTGCTTGATTTTTATAATGAAGGCGGAGGGGAAGGTTTGGGATTAAAGATGAGAAATCAGACGCTGTCCCCGGATAAACTGAATCTTAGTCAAACGGAAATCAGGCAGATCATAGCGTTTCTGAATGCTTTAACCGATGTAAATAAAGCAAAATAGGGAGTTTCATTGTCCTTTGACAGGGATTTTCTGAAAACGGTATTAAACATTAATTTAACGAAAAATTAATCCCCTTAACATTAAATTTCAAATTTATTAACAAACCCCGAAGTATATTTAAACTCCTATTAACAGAGGTGCCGGCTCAAAAAAATAGTTTTGCAGGGTCTAATAAATCAATAAAAAAATGAAGAAAAAACTACTTACCATTGCAGCTATGGCATTAGCTGCAGGTTTTAGTGTACAGGCACAAACCACTATTTTTGACAGGAGCTCATCATGGAGCTACAAAGATCTTGATCAGGCTCAGCCGGACGAATGGAAAACCAGAACCTATGATATTTCAGGCTGGCCGACAGGAAATGCTCCTTTAGGATACGGAGATCCTGTAAACACAACAATTCATAACGGTGCTACCGGGCTTGTTACAGCTTATTTTGCCAAAGACTTTACCGTAAACCTTTCCGCTCTTTCAGATGAGATGGAACTTGGAGTAATGAGGGACGACGGTATTATCGTTTACCTGAACGGGGAAGAAGTAATAAGGGATAATATGCCGGCCGGAACAGTGACTTTCAATACATTCTCATCAACAACGATTGATGGGGCTGCAGAGAATATCTACAATATCTTCACAATTCCGAAATCAAAATTTATAAACGGAACCAACAGGATTTCCATAGAACTGCATAACAGAAGTGTAACGAGCTCCGATCTGAGAATTGATGCCTATCTGAAAACAACGACAACCACAACTCCTCAGCCGCCGGCATGTAACGGATCGCACATCAGCTGCTTTACTTCTATTGTTCCTACGGCACAAACCAATAAACTCATCATCCCTGCCGAACATAAATATCAGCTTATCTTAAAAGAAGGCGATAATTATACTGAAGGCGGAGGTATGGTAGGCGGTCAGAATGATTTTACCGCTTATGTAGGCAAGTCAGGAAGCAGCACCAACGGATATCTTTCTGTGAATCATGAGACCAATCCGGGAGGAGTGACGATGGCAGAGATCAACTATAACTCAAGCTCTAAGCTTTGGCAGCTTACCAGATCAAGAGCCGTGAGTTTCTCAGATCCAAGCCTTGTACAGACGATCAGAAACTGTTCAGGAGGAATTACCCCATGGGGAACGGTAGTCACTGCCGAAGAATCTGTAACGTCCAGTGATGCGAATAATGACGGATATAAAGATTACGGCTGGCTGGTAGAAATAGATCCTGCCACAGCACAGGTTGTTTCTAAAAATCCTGACGGTTCCAAAGGGAAACTTTGGCAGATGGGAATCATGAACCACGAAAATGTAGTAATCAATAATGCAGGAACTACAGCCTATTACGGAGAAGACGGCGGTACGCATATGGTATATAAATACGTAATGGATACCCCGAATAATCTTTCTTCAGGTGACCTTTATGTACTGAAATTAGATCAGGGACTTACCCCTTCAGGAGACCCTGCAGGAACTACAGCCACCTGGATCCAGGTTCCTAATAAAATAAAAGCTGATCAGAACAATACAACCAATCTTGCCCAGTCATTGGGAGGAACAAGATTTAATGGCGTGGAAGATGTGGATATCAGCCCGTTGGACGGAAAGATCTACTTCACGGCAAAAGGATTGGATAAAGTATACCGTTTACAGGATAACGGCGCAACGGCTTCCCAGGTAGAAACTTTTGTGGGTGGGGCAGATACCGCCTATTCATTCAACACGTCGCAGGGAGTGAAAACAGAAGCATGGGGCGACGGAAACGATAACCTTACTTTTGATGAGCTTGGAAACCTTTGGGTACTTCAGGACGGTGGGAAAAACTATATCTGGGTCATCGCTCCGGATCATACACAGGCCAACCCTAAAGTAAGACTGTTTGCTTCTATGCCGGCAGGTTCGGAGCCTACGGGACTTACCTTTACCCCGGATCACAAATTTGGATTCTTCTCTATCCAGCATCCGAGTTCAACGATTTCTACTGATGTAGACGCAACAGGAAATACAATCGATTACAGAGGGAAATCTGCCACGGTGGTGATTGCTCTGAAAGAAAATCTTGGAACCAACGGATCATTGGGAACCATTGACAGCCCGGTTTCTGAAAATACAGTAAGTGTAGCTCCGAATCCAACTTCAGGAATCGTTAAGATCAATTCAGGAAAAGGACTGAAAGATATTTCGGTAACCGCTTACAGCATGGATGGTAAAATTGTTTACACGAAAAAGTTCAGTGGCCTAAACAGATCGCTGGAACTTGATTTCACGAACCAGCTGCAGGCATCCGGTATTCTTGTTTTAAATATCGAAGCTGAAGGCGGATTCCAGAAAACCGTTAAACTTGTCAGAAAATAAGTATTAATAATTCCCGTCCAGAGGCGGCAGCGGAGCTGCCGCCTCTGGACATTTTTTAGGTTATGAAAAAAATTCTTTTCGCCGCTTCCTTTTTTCTCCTTTTTCAGGCAAAAGCCCAGATTGATCCTGTAAAATATCCCACCTTTACCAGTATCGAAGAAGCTTTAGGCAGCAGCAATACAGTATACAGCATGAGTTTCCGGGAAAAAGGACTTTTCAACCTTCCGCCTCAGATTTCAGAGCTGAAATCACTGTTTTTCCTGAATATTATGGGAAACAAGCTTGAAAAAATGGATCCTGAAATTTTCGCTTTAAAAGAACTCACGATTTTAAATGTGAATGAAAACAGTATTAAATTTATCCCCGACGAAATCAGAGAGCTTACCAGGCTGGAGACGTTTTCGATGAATCTGAACGGGCTTACCGGTATCAATCCTCATATGGCTGAACTTCAGCGTTTAAAAGCCGTTCATCTGGAAGCCAATAACCTGAATGTCTTTCCTGAAGCACTGATGGAGATTCCGTCTTTGGAAGAAATTAACCTTCAGGGAAATCAGATCAGTTTTATCACGAACCGTATCGAAAAGATCAGAAACTTGAAGTTTTTAAATCTTTCTGAAAATCAGATCAATGACATGGGAAACCTGTCTTTTCCAAAAAACCTGAAATACCTTGAATTGCAGCAGAATGCCATTTCAAAACTTCCTGAAAATCTTTATAGAGCTAAAAATCTTGAATTTCTGAATGCCAGCGGTAATCAGATTACGCAAATATCATCCGGAGTAAAAGGATTGAAGAATATAACGAGTATGAACCTGGCCCATAACAACCTGAAAGATCTTCCTCAGGAAATTACACAGCTGAAAAAACTGAAAACACTGATTCTGACCGGAAATCCGATTGAAAAATCTAAAATAGAAGTACTAAAAAAGCAGATGCCCGAAACCCGGATCTATTTTTAAACTTATCCGCCGACTCTTTTGGTTTTATATCCCATATCTTTAAGGATCGCCATAATCTTATCACGGTTGTCACCCTGAATAATGATCACACCGTCTTTTTCAGAACCGCCGATTCCTAAGGTGGTTTTTATTGTCTTGGAGATTTTCTTTAAATCTTCCTCACTGCCTTCCCAGCCCTCAACAATCGTTACCGGTTTACCGTTTCTTCCTTTTTTTTCAAATTTGCATACCAAAGGTTCCTGTTGCTTAAACTCTTCTTTAGGCATCTCAAAATCCTGCTCTTCATGATCAGGAAAAAGGTTCTTCAGTTGATCTCGTAAATCCATAAAACAAAATTAATAATAATAATTTAACCTGAAAAATAATTGGCAATAAGCCGGAAGCTGGTTGGGATAAAGCTGACGAAGTGCTGTGGATTCCCTTTTTTTTGACAACTGAAAAAGAATTGATGATGCTATAGCTTAGAAATTTGACTTATATTATTATTTTTATGTAATATTTCCCTATTTTGCTCTGTTTAATAATAAAATTCATTAAAATAAAACCATGAAAATAAAAGCAAATCTGCTCCTTGCAGCCTGTTTTCTCACTTATGCAACAGTAAATGCACAATCCGGATTTTCCGATGATCCTTTGAATGCTGTTTTTGAAACCGGTGATACAGGACGATTCTGGAAAGCATTCGATACCATGGAAACCTCCAAAGGCAATCCTTTTGCAGATTATATGAATGACGGTTCACCGGGAGTGAAAGGATTCACGCCTTTTAGGATCATCAATGCAGATTCATTATACACCATGGTAAAGCTGCGAAAAGCAGATTACCTGAAAACCCGTAATGTTCTGAAGGGAATAGGACAGAAGGAAAAAAGAGCAAAAGCAATCTACAGTGCTATGAAATACTGGTATCCGGAAGCCAAATTCCCTCCTGTTTATTTTGTCTACGGAAGATTCAATTCCGGTGGTACCGTCTCCAAAGACGGAATTATCATCGGAACAGAAATGCTCAGCAATCTGGATGGGGTGATGGGGCTTGTTGCCCATGAACTGATCCATTTTCAGCAGAATATCAAAGGAGATGACAGCCTGATAAAAAATACCCTGATGGAAGGAGGAGCTGACTTTATCAGTGAAATGATTTCCGGAGAAAACATCAATACCGGACCTTTTCGTTACGGGGAGGCTCATCTGGAAGCTTTATGCAGAGAATTCGTCACTAAATTAAAAAATGATGACAATACAGACTGGCTGTACGGAACCAGCAAAAAAGATGACAGGCCCAATGATCTGGGCTATTGGATGGGATATAAAATTTCAGAGGCTTACTTCAATAAGCAGAAAGATAAGCATCAGGCCATCCACGATATCCTCAATATAGAAAATCCTATGAACTTCCTGAAAGAGAGCGGTTTCCTGGATCCCTACATACAAGACTATACCAAAACTAAAAAAATGAAGTTTGAGGATTTCTTTAAGGAATATTCGGACGAAACCCATGAAGTTACATTTGTGGTGAGTGTTCCCGATAAAAATGATGAGGTATACATTACCGGAAATCAGCCTGAACTGGGAAGCTGGACTCCATCATCCATTAAAATGAACAGGAAAAGTGCCAAAGAAAGAAGTATCACTTTAAAAATACATCTGCCTGCCCAGTTTAAATTCACCAAAGGAAGCTGGGACAATGAAGGAAACGTGAAAGGAAAGGACAGCGGCCAGAACATAAAAATAGAAGAGAAACCTTCAAAAACCGTTCATTATGAAATCAAAGAATGGATGAAAAAGTAATAAATATTTGTAAATCAGTATTATATGTGAAATTTGTAAAATCTGTGGGAAACTCAAAAACCTGGTATTGAAAAACTCAGGAACAGAAGAGTTCCCACAGATAGCACACGTTTATTATAATCTGTTTCAAAGCTGATCAATAATAATGCACAATCAAACTCAAAAGCCTTTCATCACACACTTCATCGAATCAACTCCGTTGATTCTCACCTTTGGTTGCTGGAATCAACAGTATCATGCATAAAACCTTGCGTTGGAAAAGCTCCCCGGAAAACAAACCGTAAAATATCAGCATATAGCAACTATGGCAAAATTAAGCCCTGCAAATTCTTCTGTTCATCGGAAATTAGGTAAATTTGTATAACAAAAGTTTACAAAATGTCAAAAAAAGCAATATTAGCAATCCTTGACGGATGGGGGCTGGGAATGAATCCGGACGTTTCAGCGATAGACAAAGCAGATACACCGTTTATTGACAGCTGTTATAAAAAATTTCCGCACACCACACTTGAAGCCAGTGGCCTTGCAGTAGGACTTCCGGCCGGGCAGATGGGAAATTCCGAAGTAGGGCATATGAATCTGGGTGCCGGAAGAGTTGTTTTCCAAAATCTGGTTAAACTTAATATGGCCGTGGAAAACGGAACCTTAGGGCAGGAGAAAGTCATTCAGGATGCTTTTGAATACGCTAAAAAAGAAAATAAAAAAGTACACTTTATAGGATTGGTATCCAATGGAGGCGTACACTCACATATCAATCACCTGAAAGGTCTTCTTACCGCAGCTAAAGAATCAGGGCTGAACGAAAATGTTTTTGTTCATGCATTTACAGACGGAAGAGACTGTGATCCGCATTCAGGATTAGGCTTTATTGAAGAGTTGCAGAAGCATATGGAAGCTACAACAGGGAAACTGGCTACGATTGTAGGACGTTATTATGCCATGGACAGAGATAAAAGATGGGAGCGTGTAAAATTAGCATATGATGCCCTTGTAGAAGGAGTTGGACTTCAGACTACCGATGCCGTAGCAGCCATTAAAGCTTCCTATGATCAGAATGTAACCGATGAATTCCTGAAACCGATCATTATGGTCAATACAACCGCCACCGGAAATGTGGTGCCTGTAGCGAAGATCATTGATAATGATGTGGTGATCTGTTTTAATTTCCGTACCGACAGAGGCCGGGAAATTACAGAAGTATTATCCCAGAAAGACTTCCCGGAATTCTTTATGCGTAAGCTGAACCTTTATTACGTAACCCTTACCAATTACGACAAAACATTCCAGAATGTACAGGTTGTTTTTGACGAAGAAGTATTGAAAGATACGATGGGAGAAGTACTGGAAAAAAACGGTAAAACCCAGATCAGAATAGCGGAAACAGAAAAATATCCTCACGTTACGTTCTTCTTTTCCGGAGGCCGGGAAAAAGAATTCAATGGGGAGAGGAGATTGTTGTGTCCAAGTCCGAAAGACGTTCCTACATATGACCTGAAGCCCGAAATGTCCGCTTATGATATTACCAATGCTATTGTTCCGGAGCTGGAAAACGGAACTGCGGATTTTGTGTGTTTAAATTTCGCCAATACTGATATGGTAGGACATACCGGTGTTTTTGAAGCAGCGGTAAAAGCAGCTGAAACAGTGGATAAATGTATTGAAAGAGTGGCAACAGCAGCCTATGAAAACGGATATGCCGTGTTCATTCTGGCAGATCACGGAAACTCCGATGTGATGATCAACCCGGATGGAACACCCAATACCCAGCATTCTACCAACCTGGTTCCTTTTATCGTGATGGATAAAGACCACACCTGGAATCTGCAGCCTGGCAAACTGGGCGACGTGGCACCTACCATTCTGAAGGTAATGGGAGTGGAAATTCCGGAGGTCATGACAGGAAATATTTTAGTTAGCTAAAATGCAATAATAATGTAAAAAAAATGCCGTTATATAATTGTATGTCGGCATTTTTTTATGATTTATGTCAGACATGATATGAGTTGCATACTTTATTATGCGATAAATAATAAATAAATCATATCTTTGCTGTTTAAAAATTAATAGAGTTACAATGTATCAAAAGCTTGTTAGGAAAGAAGTAATGGGAATTCTGGAAAAGGAAGTAGGTTCTTTTCTTGAAAAATTTTTAACGCCGATCGAAAAGATCTGGCAGCCTTCAGACATGCTTCCGGATCCTTCAAGCGACGATTTTAAACATGATCTGGAAGAAATCCAGACCTTTGCCCGTGAGATGCCTTACGATCTTTTTGTAACCCTGATCGGAGACTGTATTACAGAAGAAGCTTTGCCTTCCTATGAATCGTGGCTGATGGGGGTAGACGGAGTGAACCAGGAAGAAAGCGTAGGCTGGGTAAACTGGGTAAGAGCATGGACAGCCGAAGAAAACAGACACGGAGACCTGCTGAATAAATACCTTTACCTTTGCGGAAGAGTGAATATGAGAGAAGTGGAGATCACCACTCAATACCTGATTAATGACGGTTTCGACCTGGGAACAAGCATGGACCCTTACAGAAACTTTGTATACACAAGCTTCCAGGAAACGGCTACCAACATCTCTCACCGTAGAGTAGGAACACTGGCCAAACAGTCCGGGAACGGAAAACTAGCCAAAATGTGTGGTGTAATTGCCGCTGATGAAGCCAGACACGCAAAAGCATACAAACATTTCGTAACAAAAATCCTTGAAATTGATCCTTCGGAAATGATTCTTGCCTTTGAAGATATGATGCGCAAGAAAATTGTAATGCCTGCCCACCTGATGAGACAGTCCGGGCAGAAAGCAGGAGAGCTTTGGGGACATTTCTCAGATGCTGCCCAGAGATGCATGGTGTATACAGGCCAGGATTACATCAATATACTGAAAGACCTGTTGGATGAATGGAAGATTGAGCACGTAAAAGGTCTTACGGAAAAAGCTGAAAAAGCCCAGGAATATTTAATGAAACTGCCTGCAAGATTACAGAAAATCACAGACAGGGTTTCCACACCGGATCTTCAGTTTCAGTTCAACTGGGTAAAAAGTTAGTCAACATAATCATTAAATTATAAAACTAAGAGTGTCATCGTTTTTTGGCACTCTTTTTATTTCTTATCTTTGCAAAGCTAAAAAAGAACAGAATGTTAAATAATAAAAAAATTGCTGTTGACTTTGACGGAACTATTGTAGACGACGCATATCCGGCAATTGGGAAAGCGAAGATTTTCGCTTTTGAAACCTTAAGGAGACTTCAGGCTGAAGGCTACCGACTTATTCTTTGGACCTACAGACACGGAAAGACATTGGATGAAGCTGTAGAATTCTGCAGACAGAACGGGATTGAATTCTATGCTGTGAACTCCAGTTTTGAAGGCGAGGTTTTTGATTCAGAGACGCAATCCAGAAAACTGGATGCAGACTGGTTTATCGACGACAGGAACTTAGGCGGATTTCCGGGATGGGGAGAAATCTATAACATCATTCAGGAAAGAATAGAATTCCGTGTAGAAGGAAAAGAAGTTCTGGCTTATTCCAAGCTGAAAAAAGAAAAGAAAAAAGGTCTTTTCTGGTAGAAAATACAAATAACAATAGAGCGGCGGCAGTCATCCACTAGAGATTGTCATACCGTTACATTAATACATTGGTAAATTAAAACAATGATTCAATTAAAATCAATAGAGGAACTCCGCCTGATGAAGGAGAGTGCAAGACTGGTTTCCAAAACACTGGGAATGCTTGCCAAAGAAATTAAACCGGGGATCAATACTTTATATCTTGATAAATTAGCCCACGACTTTATCAAAGACCATGGCGCAGAACCTGCATTTTTAGGATACGGAGGTTTCCCGAACTCTTTATGTATCTCTCCGAACGAACAGGTTGTTCACGGTTTTCCCAATAAAGACATTGTAAAAGAAGGAGATGTTCTTTCAGTAGACTGTGGCGTAATTCTGAACGGTTTTGTAGGAGATCATGCCTATACTTTTGAAATCGGGGAAGTGAAACCGGAAGTGAAAAAAATGCTTCAGGTAACCAAAGAATCCCTTTACAAAGGAATCGCGCAATGTGTGAGAGGAAAAAGAATCGGGGATATTTCCCACGCGATCCAGTCACATTGCGAAAAAGAAGGCTATGGCGTTGTGAGAGAATTGGTAGGACATGGTTTGGGAAGAAAGATGCACGAAGATCCACAGGTTCCCAATTACGGAAGACAGGGAAGCGGAAAAGTCATTAAGGACGGTCTGGCTATCGCCATCGAGCCGATGATTAACCTCGGAACCGAAAAAGTAAAATTCCATAATGACGGATGGACGGTAACAACGCTGGATAACCTGCCTTCAGCTCATTTTGAACATGATGTAGCGGTAATCAACGGTAAGCCGGTCCTGCTTTCTACTTTCCAGTATGTATATGAAGCGCTGGGTATTGAAAGTGATGAAGAAAAGCCATTCCAATTGGATTTTTAATGAAAAAAGTAACGAAACTTTTACTCAATAAAATTCCGCGTCCGGTGCTTATTCAGATGAGCATCTGGGCGAGACCTCTTATTTACCAGTTTTTTAAAGGAGATCAATTCGTGGATCCTATTGACGGAAGATCCTATCGTAAATTTCTTCCCTACGGATATGGGAAGCAAAGAGAAAATGCACTTTCTCCGGGAACGTTAAGTCTGGAGAGGCACCGCCAGATGTGGCTCTATCTTCAGAATGAAACCGATTTCTTCATTAAGAATGCCAAAGTGCTCCATATTGCTCCTGAACAGGAATTTCTCAGGAAATTCAAAATGATGAAAAACCTGAACTATATTTCTGCAGACCTGTTTTCGCCGATTGTAGATGTAAAAGCAGATATCCTTGATCTCCCTTTTCCGGATGAAAGCTTTGATATCGTTTTCTGCAATCATGTCCTTGAGCATATTGAAGATGATGCCAAAGCCATGAGTGAACTCTACAGGGTGATGAAGCCCGGCGGCTGGGGAATCTTTCAGGTTCCTATGAAAAACTCGTTGGAAAAGACTTATGAGGATTTTTCGATCAAAGATCCCAAAGAGCGTCAGAAACATTTCGGCCAATATGATCATGTTCGCTGGTACGGTATGGATTATTTCGACCGTCTCAGAAAAGCCGGCTTTGAAACCGAACCGAATTTTTACTCAAGAAAATTCTCCGATGAGGAAATAAAAAAATACGGGCTGATGTATAATGAAATCCTGCCTGTCGTTTTCAAAAAATAATAAAACCGTCTTCCATTGTGAAGACGGTTTTATCTTAATAGATAGAAGTGTTTATTCTTTTATAAATGAAGAAGGCTTGTGGTTTTCAACACTCAGAATGTATTGCCCTTTCGGGAGACTTTCTGTTTTAATGTTGAGCTTTTCTTCATTGCTTATCGTTTCATAAACCAGCTTCCCCTGCATATCGAAAATTCTGACAGGAAGACCTTTTGGAATATTTTCCACAGACAGATCTGCTTTTACAGGATTAGGATATGTTTTGAAAACATTTTTTACCGGTTTTGTCTCTTTTGTTGCCAGATATGAGTTGTTATAATAGATCTGGTTTCCATTAGTCGGATTGGTTACAATTAATGTATTTCCGGATCCGTTGGATATAATCTCGTAGTTAAACGTACTTCCTGCTGCTGGATAAGTGGAAAAAAACATGTGTTTCACATCATAATCTGTTGCAGCGACCGCATTGCTGCCATCATATTCCGCTAGTGTACAGGCAGAACTGGATTTGGTAAAACTGTTGGTATTGGGAATAAAAGTAATACCCATCTGGCAGGTGTTGAAGTACCCTGAATTATATACTATATCTGATGTTCCCACCGTTCTGAAAGTAGAGGCAGCCGGGGGAAGATCCATTACCGGAGTGATGATCGTCTGCCCGTTGATTACCATTTTGGAAATATACCAGCTGTTGCTGAAAAGTTCCTGATTCTGGGCAAACAAAAGGCTGTTTGCAAATAAAAACAGTAAATATTTTCTCATGTTTTAGTTTTTACTAAAGATAAGAAAATTAATAATATTCTTACTTATGAATGAGAAACAGCTTTTAAACCTACCACAGAACCGATCAGGGTAATAATAAAGAATATTCTCCAGAAGCTTACCGGATCCTTAAAAAAGAAAATCCCCATCAGAGCGGTTCCTACAGCACCAATTCCGGTCCATACTGCATAAGCAGTTCCCATAGGCAAAGTCTGTGTTGCTTTGATCAGCAGAACCATACTGATCGTCATGGTGATCAGAAAACCTGTATACCAGAGATACATTTCAGTTCCGGAAGTTTCTTTAGCCTTTCCCAGGCAGGATGCGAAGGCCACTTCAAACAAGCCGGCGATGATTAAAATAATCCAATTCATTGTCTTCAATTTTTACATTGCAAATTTCAGCATTTGAAAAGAAAAACTATTTTACAATTGTTAAAAAATGTTTTTTTGGATGGAAGATGGGTGAGGGAAGATGGAGGTTGATATTAGTCGTTTAATAGTAGGTAGCTATCCTTTATACTTGTTAAAAAATGTTTTTTGGATGGAAGATGGGTGAGGGAAGATGGAGGTTGGTATTAGTCGTTTAATAGTAGGTAGCTATCCTTTACACTTGTTTTTTTGGATGGGAGTGGGGTGAGGGAAGATGGAGGTTGGTATTAGTCGTTTAATAGTAGGTAGCTATCCTTTACACTTGTTAAAAAATGTTTTTTTGGAGGGGAGTGGGGTGAGGGAAGATGGATGTTAATATTAGTCGTTTAATAATAAGTAGCTATTCTTTACAGTTGGGAGAAAATTAATATAAAAGGAATTAATATTCTTTTACAGAGATTAATGTCTTCCCTCTTCCGGCATCCATCTTCCTTTCTTACTTTATTTCTGCCCGGATTCTGCTCAGGCTGACCTGTGTGATCCCCAGATAGGAAGCAATGTGACCCAGCTGAACTCTTTTCAGCAGATCCGGGCTGTAGGTGATCAGGTCTTTATATCTTTCGAGGGATGTTTTAAACTGTCTTGAAATAATCAGCTCCTCAGATTTGATCATCTCAGACTCTGCGAGCTTTCTGCCCCAGTTGGCAATATGAATATCTTCATTGAAAAGAGTTTTGAGACTTTCTGTTTCCAACCGGTAAAGGTCGCAATCTTCCAGAAGCTCTATGCTTTCATAGCCGGGTTTGTCTTCAACGTAACTTTTCATTGAAATAACGGTTTGTCCTTCACTTCCGAACCAGAACGTAATATCGTTGTCTGCTGTAGTGGCATAAGCCCGGGCAATCCCTTTCCGGATAAAATAAACATAGGGAATGATCTTATCCGCCTCCATAAGGCAGAAATGTTTAGGATAGGTAACCTCCGTGATATGTTGCTTTAAACTGGCCTTTGATGCCTCGGGAAGAACATATATGCGGTCGAGAATCTGGTCTATATTCATAAAAAAGAATTCTGGTTGTCAAAAATATCAGTTTTAGCCTATGCAATACAATAAAACGGCTTCATTTTTTTCAAAGGAACAATAACGGACTCTTCCTGTGGACGGTATCAGCGAATACCGCTTTTTTCATTCTAAAATTGGAGATAAACCATGAAGACCGGTTTTGTTTTACTAACTTTGCAGTTCGTAATATTATTTTTATGCATAAAGCAGGATTTGTAAATATAGTCGGAAAGCCTAATGCCGGAAAATCTACTCTTTTGAATCAATTAATGGGGGAGAAGCTGGCTATTGTAACCCAAAAGGCCCAGACAACCCGTCACAGAATTTTTGGAATTTATAATGAAGATGATCTCCAGATCGTTTTTTCTGATACTCCGGGAGTATTGGACCCGAAATACGGACTTCAGGAAAAGATGATGGACTTTGTAAAGGATTCTCTGCAGGACGCCGATGTGTTCCTGTTTATTGTGGATGTGACTGATAAAGCAGAACCTTCAGAATTTCTGATTGACAAACTGAATAAAATCCCCGTTCCTGTACTTCTTCTTCTGAATAAAGTAGACCAGACCGATCAGGCTGGCCTTGAAAAACTGGTGGAATTATGGCATGAAAGAATTCCTAAAGCAGAGATCCTTCCTATTTCCGCATTGAATGCCTTTAATACCGAAATTATTCTTCCCAAATTAAAATCATTACTGCCGGAAAACCCGCCTTACTACGAAAAAGATCAGTTCACCGACAAACCGGAAAGATTTTTTGTAAACGAGGCCATCCGTGAAAAGATCCTTCTGAATTATGATAAAGAAATTCCTTATTCTGTAGAAGTTGTTACCGAGCAGTTCAAAGAAAAAGAAGGAATTATCTTCATAGATTCTATTATCTACGTAGAAAGAGATACCCAGAAAGGAATTATTATCGGTCATAAAGGGGAAGCCATCAAGAAAGTGGGAACAGAAGCAAGACTGGATCTTGAAAAGTTCTTTGGCAAGAAGATCCATCTGAATTTATTCGTGAAAGTAAAAAAAGACTGGCGTAAAAACGACAGAGATCTTAAAAATTTCGGCTACAGATAAACTAAAAACACCGGAAATCCCGTTGTATTAAAAGATTTTTATTACCTTAGTCTAAATTTTTAGTAGATGAACTATTTAAACTCAAATTCCAGCTCAGTACCTAAAGATCTTGTTTTATTAGTAGTGAGAGTATTCATAGGTTTTGCCATGCTGTCTCATGGATTCCCTAAACTTCAGATGCTTATAGGAGGCGAAAAAATTGAATTTTTCAACTTTATCGGGTTAGGTCCTCAGATCTCCCTGATCCTCACGGTCTTTGCTGAATTTGTTTGTTCAATACTTTTGATACTGGGGCTTTTTACAAGAGTTTCTTTAGGATTCCTGATCTTTACCATGATCATGGCTGCTTTTGTTGTACACGGAGCTGATCCTTTTGAAAAAAGAGAAATGAGCCTGATCTATCTGTCCGTATACCTTTTACTGATGGTATTCGGAGCAGGAAAAGTATCGGTAGATCATATGATAGAAAAAAGAAAGCGAGCTTCAGACTGGTAGACCAGCAAAGCTTAATACAATGATAATAAGGCTGTTTCACCCGATGGAACAGCCTTTTTTAGGTCTAAAAACAACCGCTTTGAACTGAATTCTTACTGGGATTTTAAAATTTCGTAAAATGAATGTTTTAAAGTAAAATATTCAATTAAATTAAATTTACATTGAATTATTTTTGTTAAAATATCTTCAATGGTGTATGGATGTCTGTAAATTGATCTATATGGTTATTTTTCTGATAATTAAATAGGCCTATTTTTTATATTTGAAGGAAGAAATATAAATAATGAAAAAAAAATCTTCCTGTTCTGTAAATCGGGCAAAACATACTTTTTTGCTTCTCCTATATCATGATTTTAATTGGGGAAAAACAGCACCCCTTACTGTCATTCCTTTACATCAGTTTTCGGTAAACGGTACGAATTATTGAATCAGGATCATTTAAAAAAGTATGCTGTTTAACTCATTTGCTTATCTGTTTTTTCTTCCTCTGGTCTTTATTTTATATTGGGGGATATTCAATAAGAACTATCGATTTCAGAATATGCTTTTACTGGCGGCCAGTTTTTATTTCTACAGCTGCTGGGATTACCGTTTTCTGTTTCTTTTGGTATTCTCTATAGGGCTGGACTATTTTTCCGGGATACAGATTGAAAGCAGCAAAACAAAAAGAGCAGCCGGGATATGGCTCACGATAAGTATTGCCATTAACCTCGGCTTTTTAGGTTTTTTCAAATATTATAATTTTTTCATTGATAATTTCGCCGTATTGCTGAATACATTGGGAATAGGAGTGAATATCTGGACCTTAAAAATTATTCTGCCGGTAGGGATTTCTTTTTATACGTTCCACGGACTTTCTTATGTGATCGATGTCTATAAAAAACGGATTCCCGCAGAAAGAAACTTTGTGGATTATGCCGTATTCGTAAGCTATTTTCCGTTACTGGTAGCGGGACCTATCGAACGGGCAACCCATCTGTTGCCCCAGATCCAGCGGAAAAGATCCTTTAATTATGAAAAAGCAAAAGATGCAGTGGCACAGATCCTTTGGGGATTCTTTAAGAAAATGGTGATTGCAGATAACTGCGCACCCATTGTGAATGAAATTTTCAGTAACAGTCAGTCGGAGACTGCGAGCAATCTGGTTTTAGGTGCTGTACTTTTTGCCTTCCAGATTTATGGGGATTTTTCAGGCTATTCTGATATTGCATTGGGTACATCCCGGTTATTTGGCATAGAGCTGTTGAAAAATTTCTCTTATCCGTATTTCTCAAGAGACATTGCGGAATTCTGGAGAAGGTGGCATATCTCGCTCTCGTCGTGGTTCAGAGACTATCTTTATATTCCTCTGGGGGGAAGTAAAGGCGGCTTATGGATGAAGATCCGGAATACATTTATTATTTTCCTGGTGAGTGGTTTCTGGCACGGAGCTAACTGGACCTTTATTGTTTGGGGCGGGCTGAATGCTTTATTCTTTCTGCCGTTGCTGCTGAGCCGGAAGAACAGGGTTCATCTGGAAGTGGCTGCTGCGGGTAGGTTGTTTCCTTCCTTTAGAGAAATTTGGGGAATTTCAATGACTTTTTTACTGACCTGTTTTGCCTGGATTTTCTTCAGAGCAGAAAGTGTTTCTTCTGCCATTCAGTATATTAAAGGAATTTTCAATGAAAGCCTGTTAGTTTTTCCATCAGAATTCAGACCTGTTTTAGCCGGGCTTATTATGGTGATGTTCAGCTTTGAGTGGATCAACAGAACCCGTGATCACGGATTGAAACTCCATGAGAGAAAACCAATGGTACAGGCGGCTGTATATATTGTTGTGGCCTATCTCATCCTGAATTTTGCCAATTTCGGTAGTAATGAATTTATTTATTTTCAGTTTTAAATGAAAAAGTTTCTGATCCTGTTATCCGTATTTGTTCTTATCATGTTTATCACAGGCCTGGTAAAGCTTGCTGTATATCCGAACAGGAACTATTCTTCTCCTACACTCAATGCAAAATTAGAATACCTTGAGAAACACCCGGAATACAATATGTATTTCATAGGAAGCTCAAGAATCAATAATCAGATTGACTGCCATTTAATAGACGACAAAATCAAAGGGGTAAAGTCCTATAATCTGGGAGCTAATGCCGGATTTGATCTTGAGAATTTTCAGATGCTGGAATATATTCTGGAACACCCATCATTCAATCCGAGGTATATTGTGCTGGAGCTTCAGGACAGGACTAAAATCACGAAAGTTAACCTGAAAACAGAAAGGAGTTTTGGTGTTTTTAATTATAAAAACACCGTTTTTGCGGTAAAATCCCAGAAAGAAAACAATAATCATAAGCAGATTGCTTTATCACTTGTTTCTTTTGTCATCAATGTTTTCCACTTTAATAAAAGTATGGATGAAAGGGCTGTCCGGAAAGCACATCATTACTCTACAGACCATAACCAGGGCTTTTTTCCTTTGGATTCTACAGGGTTTGCCAGAACTGAAAAAGCTGAACTTGACAGTGCTGTTCAAAAAAGGCTGACCCGTTATCTTGCCGATCATAAACAATATAAACCGAACAGTATCATTGTGAAAAAAATCAATGATCTTTCAGAACAATGCAAAAAGAAGAATATTCAGTTGATTATGTTGATTCCGGGACCGGCTGAAGCTGAAGGGAAGAAGCTTCTTGCTTACCGGAATGTATTGGATGTTCCCGTGATCAGCCTTCTGGATCCTTATGTATATCCTGAATTTTATATCTATGAAAACCGATGGGATTATGGGCACCTGAACGAAAAAGGAGCAAAAATTCTCTCTTTGAAATTGGTTCCTTTTTTAGAAAAAATAATAAAATAATTGTAACTTTCATGGAAATTGAATCATATGAAGATAAAACTGACCATTTGCCTTCTTGCATTTCTTAATTTTTATGATGCGCAGGAGAACATTAGCTATCAGAAACCATCTGCCGAAATCCTTAAACTTGCAGATTACGAGAGACCTCCAAGCGTTTTAATGAACAGTAAGAAAGACTGGATTGTTTTTACCTACCGTCCCACTTATAAGACGCTCGAAGACCTCAGTCAGCAGGAATTGAAGCTGGGAGGGCTCAGAATTAATCCGGTTACTAATATTTCAAGTACGGTAACCTATTCAAATAACCTGAAAATCAGAAAAATAAATGACAAGAACGAAATTCAGGTCAGAAATCTTCCTGCCAATCCCAAGATAACATCCGTTTCATTTTCTCCGGACGAAAAAAAGCTGGCTTTTACCAACACAACAGGTAAAGGGGTAGAATTGTGGGTAGTAGATATGGAAACGGCTGCTGCGAAGAAAATTACAGGCGATAACCTTAATGCTAACCTGGGAACACCTTATCTTTGGTATAATGATTCTCAGAGTTTACTCATCAGGACTCTTCCGCAAAACAGGCCGGCACTGATCAATTCAGACAAAGATCTTCCTACCGGGCCGATTGTTTCCACATCAGACGGTAAAGTTTCACAGAACAGGACCTATCAGGATCTGCTGAAAAATCCTCAGGATGAAAAGAATTTTGAAGTGATTACGGCTTCTGAGATTCATAATGTTGATCTGAACGGTAATCTGAAAAAAGTAAAAGACCAGGATATGTACGCCGGTTTAAGCTTTTCTCCGGATGGAAATTATTTAATGGCTGTGACGATTAAAAAACCGTTTTCCTATATCGTTCCCTACAACAGGTTTCCGCTTACAACCACCGTATATGATATGAAAGGTAACACGGTAAAAGTAGTGAATGAAACTCCACTGAATGAAATCATGCCTAAAGGCTTTTCTTCTGTAAGAACCGGAAAAAGAAATATGGGATGGAGGAGTGATGCTCCTGCTGCATTGGTGTATGTTGAAGCACTGGATGGTGGTGATCAGTCAAAGCAGGCGGATTTCAGGGATGAGATATTTACATGGGAAGCGCCTTTCACAGCGGCTCCAAGATCATTGTTTAAAATTAAACAGAGGTATGAAGGAACACAATGGACCAACGATCATTATGCTGTGATTTCAGAAGGATGGTATGATACGAGGAATACAAAATCTTTCCTGGTAGATCTTAACAACGGAGAATCGAAAGTTCTGGAAGACCGGAATTCCCAGGATGTATATAATGACCCGGGAAGATTCAACACTACAAAAAATCAGTATGGAAGATATGTTATCGATATGAAGGGCGGTAAAGCCTACCTGATCGGTGACGGATTTACCAAAGACGGTCAGCATCCTTTTATTGATGAAATGGAAGTGAAGTCGCTGAAAAAGAAAAGGCTGTATACATCAAACGTTAAAAATGGTAAAGAAGAAATTATAGACATCCTTAACCCTGCCAAAGGTGAAATCCTGACCACCCAGCAATCTTCCAGTCAATATCCGAACTACTTCAGAAAGAATATAAAATCGGCTAAAACAGAAGAGGTTACCCATTTTGCCAATCCTTTTGAAAGCATCAAAGATGTTTATAAAGAAGTGATTACCTATAAAAGAAATGATGGAGTAACCCTCACCGGAACCCTTTATCTGCCTGCCGGATATGACCGTAAAGCAAAAAAAGATAAGCTTCCTTTGCTGATCTGGGCTTATCCTACGGAATACAAAGATAAAAATACGGCCGGCCAGAATACGCAGAATCCCAATGACTTTACATTCCCTTACTACGGTTCTTTTGTATACTGGACCACGAAAGGATATGCCGTGCTGGATGATGCCGCTTTCCCGATCATTGGAGAAGGAAAGACTGAGCCCAACGATACCTTTATCCCTCAGCTGGTAGCCAATGCTGAAGCAGCCATCAACGCTGTAGACGCATTAGGCTATATCGATAAAAAGAAAGTGGCTGTAGGCGGACATTCTTACGGAGCGTTTATGACGGCCAATCTTTTAACCCATTCCAAATTATTTGCCTGCGGAATTGCAAGAAGCGGTGCGTACAACAGAACCCTTACGCCGTTTGGCTTCCAGATGGAACAGAGAAATTACTGGGATGTACCGGAGATTTACAACACGATGTCACCTTTTATGCATGCTGACCAGATGAAAACTCCGATGCTGTTGGTTCATGGAGATGCAGACAATAATCCGGGAACGTTTACCCTTCAGACCGAAAGGTATTTCCAGGCCCTGAAAAACCTGGGTGCACCGGTAAAAATGGTTCTCCTGCCTAAAGAGTCTCATGGTTATCAGGCTAAAGAGAATATCCTGCACCTTTTATGGGAACAGGATCAGTTCCTTGAGAAATGTTTAAAAAAATAAAAATATTTTAAAGAAAAGCCCGTTTCGATAGTAAGCGGGCTTTTTTGATCCTGCCGGAAACTAATAACTAACCTATGAAACTATACTATGCCTTATTTCTGATTCCTCTTTGGGGATTAGGCCAGTTATCTGACAAAACAGATAATATCTATAAAAAATTATCGATGAGCGATAAGGTTGAATCTTCTTCTGTTGGCGGATATGCCGGAGAAGAGAGTTCAGTGTATAAGCTGTACATAGAGCTGGGCGAAAATGCCACCGATAAGGAAGTGGAATATATTGCCTTTAACGGAAACCCGGTGGCCAGAACATATGCTTCCTATCTGGTATTCAGCCGTAAATTACCTTTCTTAAATAAGCTCTTAACCCATCATCTGAAGAATAATGAAGAAATTGAGGTGATAGAAGGCTGTATCGTTTCCCATACTTTTGTTGCTGATGAGCTGTATAAGCATATATTTTGGGGGAAGGAACAGCTGAAGAGGGTGGAGGAAAATATAAAATACAGGGACAGCATTAAAGCACTCAAAAATCCGGATCCTGTACTTCTGGCTTCAGCCAATCAAAGAAATATGAAAAGAACCCGATGGACGGAAGCGGAAATTGATTCTGTTCTGGTGACTATGGAAAAATCAGTTCTTGATGATCCTTCTTCATCTAAAAGTTTAGTGGAATATATTGCCGAATTCAATTATTATACAGACCGTAAGCATCCGGAATATGCTGACAGGCTTGCTTATTTTGAACAGAAATACCATTCTGAAATGATAAAAAAATATCTGGATTTTTGCAGGCAATAACAACAAAAAACCGCTGTTCAAAAGCGGTTTTTCCGATACTTTTATTAAATGTTTCAGGCAGGAAAATTCTAAAAAGGACTGCTCAAATGTCATCATGATAACTTATTTTACACCCAGCATCCCTCTTCCGGCATCCCTCTCTTTAACTTCTGATGATCTACAAATGCTTCAGCACTTCATCAATGCTTTTCAGTTCCATAAAACGGTCGTGTTCCAGATGATGTTCGTGCTGCTCGTGCGACCAGGTTACATGGTAAGGAATATGAGCTGCAAATCCACCGATTTCCAAAACAGGAAGAATATCTGATTTTATAGAATTTCCAAGCATCAGAAAATGTTCAGGCTGGCAGTCCAGATGCTTCAGGAGCTTTCGGTAATCGCTTTCCTTTTTATCACTCATAATTTCAATATGATGGAAGTAATCCAGAAGTCCGGAATTTTTCAGTTTACGTTCCTGATCCAGAAGATCTCCTTTGGTGGCTACCACCAATCGGTATTTTCCTTTCAGGCTTTCAAGAGTTTCTTTAACGCCTTCCAGAAGCTCTATAGGTTTCTGAAGAAGTTCCTGACCTATTTCAATGGTTTTATCAATCAACTGAAGAGAAGCGGTTCCTCCTGATATCCTGCTTACGGTTTCCACCATACAGAGCATAAACCCTTTTACGCCATACCCGTATAAATGAAGATTCTTCATTTCGGTTTTGAATAATTCCTGAGAAACCGAATGCTGGGGCAGATAATCTTCCAGAAGCCTGCAGAATTCTTTTTCCGCTTCCTGAAAATAAGGTTCATTGATCCAAAGGGTATCATCTGCATCAAAAGCGATGGTGGTAATGTGATTATTCATTTTAGTTTTTGTATTTTTCCTGTCGCAAAATTCAGAATAAAAAATCAACAACGAAAGGACATTTGTCCCGGATTATTATGTTACGCACCAATCAGTCATTTTTAGATTATATTGAAGGTCTTTACGCGAAGGAAGAACATCACCGGAAAATCATTCAGAGAACCTTTTCAGAAGGAGGAAGCCTATTGGTTCAGAACGAAAACCCTACTCAGGTTATGTTCATTAAGGAAGGGATCACCAAATGCTTTTTCACAGAAGAAAACGGTAAAGAATATATCGTGGAATTTCTGGGAAAAGGAGAGATTGTAGGAGAGGTAGAGCTCATCCGGAATATTCCGTGTTTATGCAGTATTGAAGCCATTACCGAGGTAAATGTTTATGCTGTCCCTGTTTCTTATTTTACCACGCTGATCAAAAGTGACCTTACCCTGAACAATTTCCTGCTGGATGTTTTTGCAGAGCGGGTCGTTAATACTTCAAGCCGTGCCTCTTATCAGCAGCTTTATACCACCGAACATACGCTGGCGCAGCTTCTCGAATTGCAGTCCAGGCAGGAGATCAGCCTGTCAAAAGAAGACATGGCCGCCTATCTTGGAATTACACTAAGAAGTTTAAACAGAGCTTTGAAAAATTTGAAATAATTTACTGGGTGTCCTTATTTTAAATGGGGTGTCTGTTTTTATTGATTAAATAAATGTTTTTCTTATTAAAATTTACAGGGGTGTTCTTATATTTTTTTAATTTTGCAAAAAAAAACAATGGCGGAGCTCAGGTTCAGACATGCAATCGTACAGGATCTTGATAGGATCGTTGGCATATACAATTCGATCATTGAGTCAAGAATGGTAACGGCAGATACGGAAAAGGTATCTGTGGAAAGCAGGCTGCAATGGTTTGAAGATCACAATAAGGAAACCAGGCCATTATGGATGGTGGAAGATGCTGAAGGTGAGATTATCGGATGGGTAAGTTTCAGCTCGTTTCATGAAAGGGCAGCTTACAGCGGAACGGCAGAGGTCAGTATTTATCTGGATGAAAGCTGCAGAGGAAAAGGCTATGGGAGAGATGTTCTTCAATATTGTATTGATAATGCCCATCAGTTTGGAATTCATTCACTGGTAGCGCTTATTTTTCTACATAATGAACCAAGCCTGAAGCTTTTCAGGCATTTCGGATTTGAAGACTGGGGAACGCTTCCTGATGTAGCCATCCTGGATAGTGTAAAGAGGAGCCTGAAAATTCTGGGAAGAAAAGTTTGAAATACATTAAATAAAAAGCGGTCTGTATAAAAAACAGACCGCTTAAATTTTGATTAGGTATTTTGTTTAATCCTTTTGGCTGACATATTCAGAAACCGCTTCACCAGGAATACCGCAGAGACTGTAAGTCCCAGCCCCAGAGCAATCCACATTCCAAAAGCCCCCATTCTTAAAGTAACACAAAGGAAATATCCTAACGGAATCGTAATGATCCAATAGGCAATAAAAGTGTAGATAGACGGTATTTTTACGTCCTGTAATCCACGCAGCATTCCTAAAGCTGTTACCTGAATTCCGTCTGAAAGCTGAAATAATGCAGCAATGATCATCAGTTTGGAAGCCAGAGTGATTACTTCAACCTCTTCTTTTTTAGTAAAGAACGTAGGAAGGATATTTCTGCCTAAAATGAATACCAATCCGCAGATACACATGAAGATAAATGCAATTTTGAGATTGTTGATTCCTACTTTTCGCAGCTCAATAAAATTCTGTTCTCCAAGCTTTCTTCCGATCATTACCGTTGAAGCCACACTGAATCCAACACAGAGGTTGAACGTGAACGAAGCCATACTCAGTGCGATCTGGTGAGATGCGATATCATGCGCAGAGATCAGTCCGCAGATGAAAGCTGCCCCGGCAAAAGCTGTTACTTCAAAGAACATCTGTAAAGCGGTAGGTAATCCCAGCTTTACCATTTTATCAAACATTTCCTTTGAGAAATTCTGAACTTTTAAAGAAAAATCTTTGATGTAGCGTCTTGTTTTCTTCTCTTTTACGAGAACCACGTACAGGAACACCACCATGAAAATTCTGGAGATCAGCGTAGCCAGAGCAGATCCTTTTACGCCCATTTCAGGGAAGATCCAGAGTCCTTTGATGAAAACATAGTTGAGGACAATATTAATCACGTTGGCAATGATCGTTGCTTTGGTAACACCTATGGTATAAGACAGCCCTTCAGAAACCTCACGCAAGGTCTGAAAAGCCATAAACGGGATCATACTGATCGCCATAATGCTGAGGAAATCCACCGTATTCGGAATGATCTTTTCCGGCTGTCCCGAATGATAGAGTAGTGGCATAGCCAGCAACAAAATCCCCATAAGAATAATTCCCACAGACATATTGATAACAAAACCGTGGCTGAATACGGAATTGATGGTTGCGTGGTCTCCTTTGGAATGTGCTTCGGAAACCAAAGGAGGAATGGCAAATGAAAAACCCAGTGCCAGTACAAATATGGAGAAAAAAACAGCATTTCCTAAGGATACGGAAGCCAGTGCATCTGCTCCCAAAAGTTTTCCGACAATAATATTGTCGAATAAATTCACCGAGACCTGCCCCACCTGTGTAAGCATTACAGGAAGAGCCAGAGTCAGGCATTCTTTCGTATAGTTTTTGTTTAAAAAGTTCATCGTATTGTATGATTCATATATATCGTTATATTTCAATAAGTTCAAAAAAAAATTTGCAGTAAGGCTACTGCAAATTTTTATAATTTATTTAATGTTTAATTAAATTATTTCCTTACAAAACTTGCAACATCCTCCTCGGAAACAGAGTTTCCACCAAGAATAATCAATCTTTCCACAACATTTCTAAGTTCTCTGATATTTCCTGTCCATGAAAGAGCTTTTAGTGCTTCAACAGCTTTATCATCAAATTTCTTCACGGCAGTACCATGTTCATCGGCAATCATACCCGAGAAATGCTCTACTAATAATTTGATATCTTCCTTTCTGTCATCCAGAGGCGGAACATAAATCTCAATCACAGAAAGCCTGTGGTAAAGGTCTTCCCTGAATTTTCCCTCTTCAATTTCCTTCTGCATATTTTTATTGGTAGCTGCAATTACCCTTACATCCACCTTAATTTCCTTGTCGCTTCCTACCGGAGAAACTTTGCTTTCCTGAAGGGCTCTCAATACTTTTGCCTGGGCAATAAGGCTCATATCACCAATCTCATCCAAAAAGATGGTACCTCCGTTAGCCTGTTCAAATTTTCCCTGCTTATCCTTAATTGCTCCTGTAAACGAACCTTTTACGTGTCCGAACAGTTCAGATTCAATCAGTTCAGACGGAATCGCAGCACAGTTCACCTCCACCATAGGACCCTTGGCACGGTCACTCTGATTGTGGATTGCATGAGCTACCAATTCTTTCCCGGCACCGTTAGGACCTGTGATCAGAACTCTTGCATCAGAAGCCGCTACCTTTTCAATCATATCCTGAATCTTCTGAAGCGCAGGAGAGTCACCAATCATCTGGTATTTTTTGTTGACCTTTCTTTTTAAGGTTTTATTTTCAGTCTGAAGGTTTTTATTTTCTTTTTTCAACGTTTCTTTAGCCAGAGCATTCTTTACGCTGGTGATCAGCCTGTTGATATCGATGGGCTTAGAAATGAAGTCATATGCACCTTCCTTCAGGCAGGAAACAGCAGAATCAATATCTGCGTGACCGGAGATCATGATAAATGTGGTTTCAGGCTTCAATACCATACTTTGTTTTAAAAGTTCGGTTCCTGAAAGTTTAGGCATTTTGATATCAGAAATCACCAATGCGAAATCTTCTTTTTCGATCTGTTTATAGCCTTCAAGGCCGTCTTCGGCGATAATGAATTCATAATCAGTCAGTTCATCAGAAAGAATATTGTGTAATACCCCTGAGATGGCTTTTTCGTCTTCTACAATAAGGATTTTTTGCATAGTTGCAAATTTAGATTTTTTGATTCAATTATTAGCAAAAACCATACCTAAAAATTCTATTTTGAATAATCTCTTCTGCCGAAAATTGCAGATCCTACCCGTACAGAATTAGCCCCGCATTCAATGGCCACCGGAAAATCATCACTCATTCCCATTGATAAGGTTTCTAAGGTTTTTGATTGATTGAATTCGTCAAAAAGTGATTTTAAGGTTAAAAATTCTCTTCTTATCTGTTGTTCATCATCCGTAAAAGTAGCCATTCCCATCAGGCCGGTCAGTTCTATATTTTCAAAATCGCCGTTCAGGTATTTTTCAAACAGGGCTCTGGCCTCCGGAATGTCAAGTCCGAACTTAGTTTCCTCTTCAGCAATTTTTACCTGAAGAAGTACCTTGATTTTCCTCTGATGTTTTCCGGATTCCTTATTGATCTCGGAAAGCAGTTTCTCAGAATCCACACTTTGAATCGTGTCAATAAAAGGAGCGATATACTTCACCTTGTTGGTTTGCAGATGCCCGATCAGGTGCCATTGGATATCTTCAGGAAGGAGAGGGGCCTTTTCCATCAGTTCCTGTACCTTGTTTTCTCCAAAGACTCTCTGCCCAAGGTCATAAACCTCCTGAATCGCAGAAGCCGGATGCGTTTTTGAAACGGCAACCAGCTGTACTCCCTTTGGAAGCTTTTGTAATATTGCGTTATAATTTCCTGTAATGTCCATAAATGCAAATTTCAGAATAATAAAAACAAAAAACTAATGAATCTGTAAATAGTTGAAAGCAAAAAGCGCCCGGTCAGTGAATAACTCTGCTTGCGTCAGCCCAATTTTAGTTCAGGATTTCATTAATCTTAGGATACTGAGATATTTTTCTGAAAACAAACTTATTGCTCTTCTGCAGTTTTTCGATGAACAGATCAAGCTCATTGATGGAATCTGCGTCTCTGAGATATTGGTCATGCGTAAGGAACACAAGATGTCTTGATGTTTTTTCCAGGTCGTTGAGGAAGATGCTGTCTACCTTTTTAAGCATCGCTTCATGGCTTCCTTTCAGGGTCATATGGCGGGAAGGTCTCCACTCAAGATCCCATCCGATAACCTTGTAGCCTGCTTTCTTTAAGCCGTTTGCTGCGTTGGCAGAGCTTTTAATATCGGTTACGTTAATATTGTTCAGTCTCCAGATATTTCTTCCCGGAGTTCTTGCAATTTTGTCGTAAAGCTTAAGGCTGTCTTTGGCAATATCAAAGTCACGGACTACAGCATCTGCATTTTTATAAAAATCAGTGTACTTGTTGTTAGCATGGGTAAAACTGTGGTTGGCAAGCTCAATGAGTGGATTGGTTTTTAGAAGTTCCATGTCATCTTTCTGCTTTTTGCTGCCATATGCATGTCTCCCGACTAAAAATGCCGTAGCGCATACATTTCTTTTATTAAGGATCTTAATGAGGTTTTCTGTTCCCTGGTTGGGGCCGTCGTCAAAGGTTAGATAAATTACTCTTTTGTCCGGATCTACAGTTTCATCATCAGGTCCGGGGACCGTTTCTGCGGCGGGATGCTCCTGTGAAATGATCTTTTCAGTATCTTTCACGTCAGTTTTGTAATTACAGCTGTTCAGTAAAAATGAAGTTGCACTCACCAATGCAAACATCCCTAGAAAAGCCTTATTTTTTGACTTTTCCGCAAAAATTTTTCTCATAGAGATTATAGAGGTTTAAATTGTTAAAAAAGCGTTAAAATTAACGTGTAAATGTTAACAAAATATATGCCATTAGTATTTAAAAAAATCCTTTTTAATATTATTTTAAGGTCTTTGTTTTTAGGGATTTTTTCATAAAAACAGTAAAATTCATTTTATGTTTTGTTTTTTTTAAATTTTAACATTTATAAATATGAAAAACAGTTGCCTTTCTGATCTTTACTGTTCAACTATATATTTCCTCTTGGTTCGGTGATTTATTTTATTTTTAACAAAAACAGAATCATGACAGGGTGTCAGTTTGATTACAATATTTTTAAATCTGGAATAATAAGGGAATCTTCCTATATTCGGAGTTTATTTTACATCATGAAACTCAATCATATTTTTCCGTTGCTGCTGATCGGGAAACTGTCGTTTGCTCAGAAAATATCCGGAACAATTGTCACTGAAAGACATACGCCTGTTACCGATGCCAGAATCGGTGTTGAGAATGAAGACATCGGTGATATGACTGATGGGGAAGGGCGATATTCTCTTGATCTTAGCGGAATTGCAAAAGATAAAAATTTAAAAGTACTCGTCAATGGTTATGAACCTTTTCAGATGTCTCTTTCAGAATTTGAAGCTTTAAACAGTTATGAAATCATTCTTAAGGAAAAGCCTGTAGAAATTGACAAGATTGAAATTACCCCCAAAAAGTATATTCTTAAAAATTTCGGAACCCGCAATGCCAGAAGAGCCTATTGTGGTTATAATTCACAGGACACAACAAAGTTATTCAGAGAATATGCCATTAAAGTTAACAATACAAGAAAAGCTAAAATTAAGACCATTCATGTCAATCTGGCTTCTTTTACCTTGGAACAGCCTGTGACTTTGATTTTTGATGTTCAGAGGTCCGCAGACGGTTTTCCGGGAGAATCATTGGTGAATCAAACGCTTAAGCTTACCGTTACGAAAGATGAGATCAAAAACAATACGGTTTCTCTGGACGTTGGCGATCAGGGGATTTGGACGAATGAAGATTTCTTCGTATCGGTAAGAACAGCAGAAGATTTTAAAGGCAGGCTTTATATAGCCGGAAATATTTTTGCCTTTTCAAAGAGTACCTATTACCGGAATTACTTCGGTGAATGGAAAAAGTTTTCATCCGGTGAACCTTCCATTAATGCAGATGTGCTGATAGAGAGATAGGAAATTGAGAGTATAGGGGTCGGAAATTGGAAGAAAGGATGTTGGAGATACGCTCGGTTATCATTAAATAATTACTGTTGATTAATCAATAGATTAAGACCAATGAAACAGACCAAAATTGCTGTGACCGACTTTCAAAACATCCATCACCCATCTTCTATCACCCGCCCTTTAAAACCTTCTTCAGATACAAAGCGTTATGGATCGCAGCCGTTCCCCAGGTATTGTTGAAGAATATAAAGGCTTTCTTTTGAGCCTTAAGGATTTTTTCGGCTACATCATCAATATAATCCTGGCTGTATTCGGATTTATAGAGGACGGGTTGGCCATGAAGCCTGTAGTAAAGAATATCAGGATGGTTAATAATCATTTCTTCGGGAAGATTTCCCGGGAAACTTACGCCGGAAAAGATGATGTTATTTTCGTTTAAAATATTGAACAGATCTTCATGCCACCAGGAGTTATGCCGGAATTCAATCACGTTTACCCATCTGAAATCAAGATTGCTGAAGATGAGATCCAGATTCTCGGGAGTATGTTTAAAGGAAGGAGGAAACTGGTATAAAAATCCGGAAAGCTTTTCTTTCAGATGTTCAGCAATATGATCACAGAATGCTGAAACCTCTTCTCTGCAATCCTTTAGCCGCTTCTCATGAGAAATGACTTTGGGAATTTTAATAAAGAACCTGAAATCGTCCGGGGTTTCATCATGCCATTTCAACAGGGTTTTGGCTGTTGGTTTTCTGTAAAACGTAGAATTGATCTCCACGCAGTTGAATGTTTGGGAATATAATGTAAGAAAGTCTTTACTTTGGGCATTGTCGGGGTATAACGATCCTTTCCAGTCGTTATTATAAAATCCTGAGCATCCAATGTAAAGACTTTCTTTTTTCATAGGCCGGATGAAATCTGAAGTGGTAAGGCTTATTCCTGTTTAAGATCCAGATTTACTGAATTTAATCTTAATGAATTCAGGATCACAGACAGGGAACTGAAGCTCATGGCCGCCGCCGCAATCATCGGTGATAACAGAATTCCAAAGAATGGATACAATAATCCTGCCGCAACGGGAACGCCCAGTACATTATAGATAAATGCAAAAAACAGGTTTTCTTTAATGTTTCTGAGCAACTTTTCACTTAGAAGTTTGGCTTTGGCAACTCCTAAAATATCTCCTTTCAGCAAAGTGATCTCTGCGCTTTCAATGGCGACATCGGTTCCGGTTCCCATAGCTATTCCTACATCGGACTGGGCCAGAGCCGGGGAATCGTTGATCCCGTCTCCGGTCATTGCTACGATTTTTCCCTGTTGCTGAAGTTTTTTTACCTCATTCAGCTTGTCTTCAGGAAGGCAGTTGGCTTTGAAGTGTCTGATGCCCAATTCATCTGCCACGGCTTTTGCCGTATGTTCGTTGTCACCGGTCATCATGATCACGTCGATGCCTTCATCCATCAGATGTTTCACCGCTTTTTTAGAACTTTCTTTGATTTTATCGGTGAAGCTAATGAATCCCAGCACGGTTTGATCCTGGGCGATATAGGAAATGGTATGGGCCTTTGACTGTACTTCTGTGGCTTTTTGCTTCAGGCTTTCTGAAACGGAAAGGCCATGGGCTGTGAGAAGCCCTTCATTTCCCAGGTAAACGGTCTTCCCGTTAATTTTTCCCTTTACTCCTTTTCCTGAAACATTTTCAAACTGATCCACTTTTTCAGCCTTAAGATGTTCTTCTTTTGCTCTTTTGATAACGGCATTGGAAAGCGGGTGCTCTGAGTTCTGGTTCAATGAAAAGGCCAGTTGGAGGATCTGGTTTTTATCGCTGTTTCCTGTGGTTTCAATATATTCTACAGACGGTTTTCCTTCGGTAAGTGTTCCTGTTTTATCGGTGATCAGAACATTAACTTTATTCATCTGTTCCAGGGCTTCGGCATTTTTAATAAGAATACCGTTTTTCGCTCCTTTCCCGATTCCTACCATCAGCGACATGGGTGTTGCCAGTCCTAAGGCACATGGGCAGGCCACAATTAGAACCGCCACTGCATTTACGAATGCAAAAAGGGTTTTTTGTCCTTCCGGTCCGAAAAACTGCCATAAAACAAAAGTAAGGACGGCAATAAGGATCACAACCGGAACAAAAACTTTGGAAACCTTATCCGTAAGCTTCTGAATCGGGGCTTTGCTCCTGCTGGCTTCATTTACCATTTTAATGATCTGGGAAAGAAGGGTTTCATCACCTACTTTTTCGGCTTTCATAATGAAAACCTGATTGCCGTTGATGGTTCCTGAGGAAACTTTATCATTTGTGTTTTTTTCCACGGGAACGGGCTCTCCGGTGATCATGCTTTCATCCACAATAGAATTTCCTTCAATGATCTTCCCGTCTACAGGGATTTTTTCACCCGGCTTTACTTTTAATAGGTCCCCGATTTTTACCTGGGAAAGCAGAACTTTCTTTTCCTCGCCGTTCACCATCAGGTTGGCTTCATCGGGTGAAAGGTTCATCAGTTCTTTAATGGCATTTCCTGTTTTCTTATGAGCGGCAGCTTCCATTAACTGTCCTAAAATAACCAGGGTTAAAATAACACAAACCGCTTCAAAATATAATGGGATTTCATGATTGTGGCCACGGATTTCATGCGGAATAATATCCGGAAATGCAATGGCTGTTATGCTGAAGATAAAAGCCGCCGCTACACCTAATGCGATAAGGCTGAACATATTCAGGTTCCAGGTTTTAAAGGAAACCCAGCCTCTTTTCAGCAGGAACCACCCTGAATAGAACATCACGGGAAGTGTTAATATGAGTTCTATAACCCCCTGAATCTGGTGGGAAAAAGGGAAATTAATGAACATTCCGCCCATTGAAAGAATGAATACAGGAATGGTAAAGGCAAGAGAAATGAAGAATTTCTTTTTAAGTATATTGTAGGTTTCATCTTCTTCATCGTCTCCGCTGTCAGGCATTCTTATAAGATCCATTCCGCAGATGGGGCAGTCTCCCGGCTCATCGCGGATAATCTCAGGATGCATCGGGCAGGTGTATTTTGCTGTTTTTTTCTCCGGATATTTTACGAGGTCCATTCCACAAACGGGACAGCCGACGTTGGAATCGTAGGTTTTATCCCCTTCACAGTACATTGGGCAATAATACCGGCCTGCCATTTCATCGGTGACTTTCGGGGTTTCATGATGATGGTGTCCGTGATGGTTATGGGAATGCGAATGACCTTGTGATGAAATATTTTTTACGAGTTCTTCAGTGATTTCTTCAAGATGCATATGGCAAACCGGGCATCCTGTATCTGAATCATAGGTTTTATCCCCTTCGCAGAACATCGGACAGTAATATTTTCCGATATTATCCTTAAAGCTTTCCGGAAGATGCATTGCAGAATAAGTGGGCTTATGATTGGGGTCTTTAGCGTGTTTTTCCTCAATGGGAACCAGGTACATATTGCAGACCGGGCATCTTTCCCCTTGCTTAAAGTAAACTTTTTCCCCTTCACATTCCATCGGGCAGTAATACACTGAAGATGGAGAAACTCTGTCCTGTGGTTTTACAAATGCTTTTTCCGGTTGTTGAGGATCTTCCAGCCTGTATTTTCCGATTTCCGATAGAGCCTGATTTAATGTTGAAAGTTCAATTTCGTGGTCGGAAGTGATAGTCGCTGTATTGTTTTCCAGATTAACATCGGCTTTAACGCCCTGAACGCTGTTCAGTTTTTCTGAAATTTTTTTCTGGCAGCCGGAACACGTCATTCCGAGTATATTATATTGTCTTTCCATGATCCTTGAATTTTATAGTACAAATTTCTGCAAAGAGAAATTAAGACTGTTATAAATTTAAGGATAATAGTTATAGAATTTGGGAGTGAAGGTTGGGGAGTGGTAGGGTTTGAGTGTGGGATTGTGGGGGAGTGATAGAGTATTAGAGTATTAGAGTATTAGAGTGGGGTGGGTAATTGTTGTCAATCTTAAAGTTCTTACCCGCAAACCCTCGAACTCTCCAATCCTCCAACTCTCAAACCCTCTGACACTCCAACTCAAAAACGCTCCAAAATCATTAAAAATGATCAAGCGGTTTTCTGTGATGATCTTTCAGTTTTTTGAATTCAGTAGGTGTGAAACCTGTCGTATTACGGAATTGTGCGGAAAGATGCTGTACGCTTTTATAGCCAAGTTTGCCTGCAATTTCAGTAAGGTTGAATTCATTATACAGAAGGAGCTCTTTTGCCTTTTCTATTTTCTGAAGAATAAAAAACTGTTCCAAAGTTATATTTTCATTCTGTGAAAAGGTTTTGGAGAGTGCGCTGTAATCTTTATTGAGTTTTGAGCTCAGGTATTCGGAAAGGAGAAAGTTTTCATCAATATCCAGCCCGCTGATTTTAACGATGATTGTGTTTTTGATCTTGTCAACCAGCTGATGGGCGGAATCTTTAATTCTTTCAAAGCCTGTTTCCAGAAGTTTCTCTTCTATATTGTGCATGGCTTCTGCGGAAACTTCTGTTTCGGTAACCACTTCTCCCAGAGTTGTGGAAGAGAGCTTTATTTCAGCATCGCTGAATATTTTTTCAACAGCGGCAATACACCTGTTGCACACCATGTTTTTTATAAAGATTTTCATGGCCTGCTGAGTCTGTCTTTAACAAATTCTATCTGGGTTTTTCCGTGTGGGGCAGGGTTTCCATCGGCATCAAGGTTAACCATGACGATTTTATCAACGGTAATAATGGTCTGATGGGTCATTTTGTTTCGGACATCACATTTTAAGGTAACGGAAGAATTTCCGAAATGAACGGCTTCAATGCCTATTTCAATAATGTCTCCCTGCTTGGCAGAACTCACGAAATTAATTTCTGAAATAAATTTAGTCACTACTTTGGTGTTTTCCAATTGGATGATCGCATAAAGGGCGGCCTCTTCGTCTATCCATTGAAGAAGTCTTCCTCCAAAAAGTGAATGATTAGGATTCAGGTCTTCGGGTTTTACCCATTTTCTGGTATGGTAGTTCATATTTTAAATAGTTTGCAGCACAAATTTAGGGTTAAAAAGCGGGTTTATCAAAGAAATTTTATTTACTGATCCGAAGAAAATCATTCATTTTCTCAATCATTTTCTTTTGGAGCGCATTGCTCTTACTTTATGTACAGAATCATCTTTCAGAAGCTGTTGATAGTCTTTGCTTTCCAATGGGAAAAGGGCAACTTTACCTTCGGCGTTGTGGTGAATCCCGAATCCATAGCGTTTGGCCAGTGGAGAAGATCGCAGGCAGGGTTGCCCTTTGGAGAAAAACTGAGTCCTTGCGGTTTCTTTTTCAGTTTCGGTAATATCATTTTTTAGAGCAAAGCATCCGAACACGATATCATCGGATGAAAACCGGTAAGGATATTGGACAATCATTTCGTATTGAAGATTGGCCAGTGTTTTTTCTTTTTTCTCAGGCGGAATTTGTGCCTGGGAAACCGGACAGTCTTCGGCGGGTTCAATAAGGGTATTGAAATAATTGGTGGTATGTTGTTTCATAGCTGGTGATTTAATGGTTCTGATATCGTATATTATATAAGGATGTCATTTCTTATTCAATTAGTCTTCTCTGTACTCCAGAATATCCCCGGGCTGGCAGTCCAAAGCTTTGCAGATGGCTTCAAGCGTGCTGAATCGTACTGCTTTTGCTTTTCCCGTTTTCAGAATCGAAAGATTGGAAAGGGTAAGGTCTACTTTTTCTGAAAGTTCGTTCAGGGACATTTTTCTTTTCGCCATAATGACGTCTAAGTTTACAATAATCGGCATACTTTAAATTGTTAATTCGTTTTCAGACTGAAGTTCCATTCCTCTTTTAAAAACCTGGGCAATAATAAAGATTATTCCTCCAAAAAACAGGTATTCATCTCCTGAACCTATAAATTCATGCAGATTGGTGAGGGGAGTAATACCGGTTCTTACCGAATCCTGGTCAAAAAAGTATGATTCTGCAATCAGGGAGATCAACCCGATAGCAAGTGCAGCATAGCTGATTTTGGTGATCAGTTTTCTGATTTCTTCGCTGAACGGGGCTGCCAGATTGAGCTTCAGGAAAATCTTAACGACAAAGTAAGCCAGATATGCTTTATAGCATGCCAGAAAAATAATAACGGTTAATGCGCGGAAATACATTTGAGGGTCAGACTGGTACAACTCGTAAAAGCTGATGCCTTTATAAAGGTTTTTTGCGGCTTCCGGGTTAACGGCAGTCATGATGTAAGAAAACGTTAATGCCCCGGCATTAATACATGCTCCGATAAAAATGATCCAAGAAATCACATTCATAACGGAAAGAACTGTTTTTGTTTTGGTTTCTGTTTTCATAATTAAGAAAAATTTATGAAAACAAATATCAGTAAAAATTTATTGAAAAACAATAAAAATTTTTCTTTTTTCAATTAATGTGAATTTTGAATTCAACATAATGTGAGAAACACTACAAAAAAAGCTTTGATTTGAGATTATTAATTGTATCTTGCATACGTTTATATTTGGAATCAATATTTGTTCATTAATTTATGTTGTTTTTCTTTTATATACCCAAATTTTTATTAATTTTTTAATTTTATTTAAAATGAACATTTTTGTTTCAAACATCAATTACGCAACTAAAGAATATGAGTTGCATGATCTATTCGCAGAATTCGGTGACGTTTCATCAGCTAAAATCGTTACTGACAGAGAAACCGGCCGTTCAAGAGGTTTTGGTTTCATCGAAATGGGTGATGAAGAAGGAAAGCAAGCAATCGAGGCTCTTAACCAGAAAGAATTCAACGGGAAAACGCTGAATGTATCTGAGGCTAAGCCAAGAGAAGAAAAACCAAGAAGAAGCTTCGATAACAACAGAGGCGGAGGTTACGGAAACAACAACAACAGAGGCGGAGGCTATGGTAACAACCGTGGCGGAGGCGGAAATCGTTGGTAAAAAATATGAAGCGGCTTTTTTAAGCCGCTTTTTTTATGTTCTGTTATTTCTGAATTATTATATAGATTAATGATTTTCTGATATTAATCCTTTTTCTTCTTTTTCTTTTTCTCCTTGCCGTCTTTGCTTTTCTCTTTCTCTTTTAGCTTTTTTCCTTTTTTAGGATTCAGTACTTCTTCAGCAATCTCGAATTTTGGCTCCTCGGTTTTGGCCGGTTTTATTTCGATCTTAAGGTCAAAATATCCCTTCAGATCATTTTGTGAGATTAGGTTTTCGTTAAATAAAAACTCAAGAATTTCCTTTCCGGAATCATTGAAGAAATGATGGGCAAGTTCTTTCAACAGGAATTTTCTGTATTCTTCCATCGGAACAATCACGGAATATTTGAATATCCTGCCTTCTTTTTCCGTCTTCAGATATCCTTTTTCCACTAATATTTTTAAGTAAGTAGAGGCTGTGTTCTGATGCGGTTTAGGCTCCGGATGCTGTTCCATAACGTCTTTCAGATAGAAAGATTCCAGCTTCCAAAACAGTTTCATAAAGTTTTCTTCTGCAGACGTAAGATGATTGATTTTCATAAATGTTCTTAATGTTGAAATTGTATATTGCAATAAAGATAAATAAAAGATATCAGAAATGCTATTCCTGCTCCCATAAATACTTCTTTTACCGTATGCCTTTTTAGGATCACCCGGGTGATTCCTACCAGAATGGCGATGCCCAGCCAGATAAGACCCATTTTCCAGTCCAGTGTGAAAAACAACGCTGCCACAAAGATATTGAAAGAAGTATGCATCGAGCTTTTAATATAAAAATTGCTGATCTGCATGGTTATCAGAAGAATCAGGATAAACAGCATGACCAGATCGATATATCCGTTCCTTATATAATTAAAGAGAAGATAAAGGATGACACAGCCTCCGAGAAATATATATAAAGTTTTTCTCTGTACACGATCGGAAACATCCATATTGGTATACCTTCCGGTTTTTACATTCCAGATCAGCCAGATTATAACCGGGATGATGATCATTAAAAGAATCGGTACGAAATAAAGAAGAGAGTCTTTCAGCGAATATTCCCTTACGCTCATATAAACGTAGAAAATAAAAAGGGAGACCAGGGGATTGAAGAAATCTGAGATAACTTTTGAAATTTTATGTACCAATAACGGCTGTTTTTCTTCCATGTTTAACTTTAAAATTCAAATATAAGACTATACGCAAAAAAACAATTGGTATGTATACGATAAAAACAAAGTTTTTTTTATAATTTTGCTCAAATATTCATCATAAATAAGCAAGAGCTATCACATGAAAGAATTTTCTAAAGAGGTATACCTGAAGTGGTATGAAGATATGACTATGTGGAGAAGGTTTGAAGACAAATGCCGTTCTCTTTATCTAAAACAAAAGATCAGAGGTTTTTTACATTTGTATAACGGTCAGGAAGCTATTCCTGCCGGCTTCACACATGCAATGGATTTAACGAAGGACAGTATGATTACTGCTTACAGATGCCATATCCATCCAATGGCGATGGGCGTGGATCCTAAGAGAATCATGGCTGAGCTTTGTGGTAAAGCTACGGGAACATCAGGAGGTATGGGTGGTTCTATGCACATTTTCAGCAAAGAACACCGTTTCTATGGGGGGCATGGTATTGTAGGAGGACAGATCCCATTGGGAGCAGGTATTGCTTTTGCGGATAAATACTTTGACAGAAAGGCTGTGAATATCTGTTTCTTCGGAGACGGTGCTGCGAGACAGGGTTCTCTGCATGAAACATTCAACATGGCGATGAACTGGAAGCTTCCTGTAGTATTTGTTGTAGAAAACAACCAGTATGCGATGGGAACTTCTGTAAAAAGAACTGCCAACCACGAAGATATCTATAAATTAGGCCTTGGTTATGAAATGCCTTGTCTTGCTGTAGATGCAATGGATCCTGAAAAGGTAGCAGAAGCTGCTTATGAAGCTGTTGAAAGAGCACGAAGAGGCGACGGGCCTACCTTCATTGAGGCAAGAACTTACCGTTACAGAGGACATTCCATGTCTGATGCAGAGCCTTACCGTTCCAAAGAAGAAGTAGCTGTTCATAAAAATGATGACCCTATCGAACTGGTAAAACAGAGAATTTTAGCTAACGGATGGGCAACAGAAGAAGAATTGGAAGCTATGGATAACAAATCAAGAGATTTCGTTGAAGAATGCATCGAGTTTATGGAAAACTCTCCTTATCCGGATGCTGAGAAAATCTATGAGTATGTGTATGCTCAGGAAGATTATCCATTCTTAGATAAATTAGAAAACTAAAAAGATAATGAGTTAATTTGACAATTTGAGAATTTGAAAATGTGATAGAGTATGTCCTTTTTTAATTTTCAAATTTTCAGATTGCTAAATTTTCAAATTAAAATAAATTATGGCAGAAGTAATTACGATGCCCCGCCTTTCGGACACTATGACGGAAGGTAAAGTGGCGAAATGGCATAAAAAAGTAGGTGATAAAGTAAAAGAAGGAGATATTTTAGCAGAAATTGAAACCGATAAAGCTGTTCAGGATTTTGAATCTGAAGTAGAAGGAACTCTTTTGTACATTGGTGTAGAAGAGGGCGGTGCAGCTGCTGTAGACTCTGTTTTGGCTATTATCGGAAATGAAGGCGAAGATATTTCAGGATTAACGGGTGGGGCAGCAGCTCCCAGTGCCGGCTCAGAAGAAAAAAAATCAGAAGAGCCTGAAGCAAAAAATTCTGCACCTGCTGAACAGGCTGTAACAGAAGTTCCGGCTGGAGTAGAAGTGATTACTATGCCAAGACTTTCTGATACAATGACAGAGGGTAAAGTGGCAAAATGGCATAAAAATGTAGGAGATACCGTAAAAGAAGGAGATCTTCTTGCAGAAATCGAAACCGATAAAGCAGTACAGGATTTTGAATCTGAATTCAACGGTGTATTGTTGAAGCAGGGAGTAGAAGAAGGCGGTGCAGCTCCGGTTGATTCCGTATTGGCCATAATCGGCCCTGCAGGAACAGATATTTCAGGAGTAGGAGCTCCGAAAGCAGCCTCCCAGACCTCAGAAAAGCCTGCTGAACAGAAAACTGAAGCTAAAGCTGAGGAAAAAGCAACTCCGGCTGTAAGTTCTTCGTCTTCAGACAGAGTGGCTATCTCACCTTTAGCAAAGAAAATGGCTCAGGATAAAGGGGTAGACATCCATGGAATCCAGGGATCAGGAGAAAACGGAAGAATCGTTAAAAAAGATATTGAAAATTATCAGCCTTCCGAAGCTAAACCTACGGCTTCTGCTGCGGCAAATCCAGCAGCTCAGGTTGCACTAAGCTTCGTTCAGGGAGAAGATACGGAAACTCCGAATTCTCAGGTAAGAAATATCATTGCAAAACGTCTTTCTGAAAGTAAATTCTCTGCTCCTCATTACTATCTGATGGTAGAGATCAATATGGATAAGGCTATAGTAGCAAGAAAAGAGATCAACTCTATTCCGGATACCAAAATTTCTTTCAATGATATGATCATTAAGGCTACAGCCATTGCTTTAAGAAAACATCCTCAGGTAAATTCAAGCTGGGCAGGAGATAAGATCATTCACAGAGGAAATATCAACATTGGTGTGGCAGTAGCTATTCCTGACGGTTTGGTAGTTCCTGTATTGAAAAATACCGATCAGATGAACTATACCCAGATCTCTGCAGCGGTGAAAGATATGGCTTCAAGAGCTAAGAGCAAAGGTCTTAAGGCTAACGAAATGGAAGGATCCACATTCTCTATTTCCAACCTTGGAATGTTCGGAATTGAAACCTTTACAAGTATCATCAACCAACCTAATTCTGCGATCCTTTCCGTAGGAGCTATTATTGAGAAGCCGATCGTTAAAGACGGGCAGATTGTCGTTGGAAACACCATGAAACTTTCACTGGCGTGTGATCACAGAGTAGTAGACGGTGCTACCGGTGCTCAGTTCCTACAAACTTTGAGAACTTATTTGGAAAATCCATTAACATTGTTACTGTAATTTCTGAATATTATATACTAAAACCTCTCTTTTCGAGAGGTTTTTTTTATGTGCATTAAATTGAAAATTTATAAATTATCATGGGGATTGATGCCGGAATTTCAAAATCAAATTAGTATTTTTGAATTATGATTAAAGCAAGGAATATCCATAAGTCATATGGGAGTTTAGAAGTACTGAAGGGCGTTGATATTCACATTAAAATAGGTGAAGTGGTATCTATCGTGGGAGAATCGGGTGCGGGTAAATCTACACTGCTTCAGATCCTGGGAACGCTGGATCATCCAACCCACTCCAATAAATACAACACTGAAATATCTATTGCAGGGGAATCTTTTATCAATATGAATGATAAACAGCTTTCTAAATTCAGAAACCAGAATATTGGTTTTGTATTTCAGTTTCATCAGCTGCTTCCGGAATTCACTGCTTTGGAAAATGTTTTGCTTCCAACCAAAATAGCCGGAGCTAATGAAAAAGAAGCCATTGAAAAGGCTTATGCTTTATTTGAAGACCTGAGAATAGAGCAGAGGCTTCACCATAAGCCCAATCAGTTATCCGGAGGAGAAGCTCAGAGGGTGGCTGTTGCGAGAGCCCTGATCAATTCTCCGAAAATTATTTTTGCTGATGAGCCAACCGGAAACCTGGATTCGAAAAATGCAGATGATCTTCACAGGCTGTTTTTTGATCTGAGGGATAAATACAATCAGACTTTTGTGATCGTTACCCATAATCCCGGCCTTGCTGAAATTACAGATAGAAAGCTGGTGATGAAAGACGGTATGATCATAGAATAAACCCATTTTTGATGATGAAAAAAATGATATTTCTGTTCCTTTTTATTGTTTCCTGTGCCAAATTTGAGTCACAGGGCACTCCTGTTTCTGAAAGTCTTCCGAAAGAAAAGGTTCTGGAAATTAAAAATTTTCTGAAAGACAAAAATTACAATCAGGATCTTGCTGTTTTTATCAACTTCAGAACCCCTTCAGGAAAGTACCGTTATTTTGTTTACGACCTGAAAAACAATAAAATATTACAGAAGGCAATCGTTTCTCATGGTTCCGGGTCTGTAATCCGAAACTCTGATGTCCTGGCATTCAGTAATACGGAAGGCTCATATCAGTCTTCGCTTGGAAAATATGAGATTCTGCAAAGCTATAACGGAAAATTCGGAAAAGCATACAGGATGAATGGTCTTGACGCGAGCAACAGTCGGGCTATGGAGCGGGCCATTGTGCTTCATTCTTTAGACTGTGTCCCGGATAATGAATCTTCATCTCCGGCCTGTTTAAGCTTAGGATGCCCGATGCTTTCCATAAAAGCTTTTCATGAAACGGCCAAGCATCTTGATCAATCTAAAAAGCCTGTAATTTTGTACGCGTTTTATTAAATCATTCAACCTTATAACCTAAAAAAATGCCCATAAAACTTCTTGCCGAAGATGACAGACCCAGAGAAAAATTCTTACTGAAAGGTAAGAGTTCACTTTCTGATTCTGAACTGCTGGCCATTATTATGGGGAGCGGAAGCAGAGATGAGACCGCTGTAGAGCTGGCCAGAACAATACTTTCTTCCGTCAACAACAACTGGCATCAGCTGAGTCTTCTTTCCAGTAAAGAACTGATGAAATTTAAAGGAATAGGGGAGGCTAAAGCGATTTCTATTATTTCCGCTTTAGAAATAGGACGTAGAAAAGCAGATCAGGAAATACCCGAAAATCCAGTGGTCATCAATAGCGATAATGCTTATATTCTGTTGAAAAATCAACTCTCGGACCTCAGAACTGAAGAATTTTGGGGAATATTCCTGAATCAGAGCAATAAAGTCAATCATATTGCCCAGCTGACCCAGGGAGGAATAAGCCAGTCTATCGTAGACGTAAGAATACTGTTCAAAACAGCATTAGACCACTTTTCAACGGGCATTATCATCGCCCACAATCACCCTTCCGGAAGTTTAAAACCAAGCCGGGAAGATTTAAATATTACCAAAAAAATAAAAGAAGCCGGGAAAACCTTAAGTATCCAGCTTTTAGACCATATTATTGTTACGCAGGATTCGTACTTTAGTTTCTCAGATGCAGGATTATTATGATTAGAAGAGTGAAATATAACGAAATTGATTTCGCAAAATATACTAAATGCCTTGAAAACTCACTCCAAAAAAACTGGTATGCACAAAAAGAAGTGCTGGATCAGCTTTCAGGGAACTGGCACATCCTGGTATATGGTGATTATGAAGCCGTAATGCCTGTCCATCTGGATCGGAAATTAGGCGTCCGTTTCGTTAATATGCCCCTTTTTTGCCAGCAGCTGGGAATTTTCTCAAAAGAAGAAAATCCTAAGATCAATGATCAGTTCCAGCATTTTTTGAATAAAAAATACCTGCTTTTCCTGTATTGCTTCAACCAGTACAATGCTTTTTCAGCTGAAACGGGTAAAAGGAAAAATTATATCATTCCAGTTTCTGATTATGTCATCTTACGAAGAAAGAAATATTTCAAAGGACGGAAATCTACAGCAAAAGCCGCTCAGCATCTTCATTATAAAGAAATTGAACTCAATGAACAGAGTCTTTTGTTTTTCAAAGGCAATTTAAAAGGCCTTTCAAAAGAATCAGACTGGTTAAAACTAAAAAATTACCTTTTTTTCCTTTCAGAAAATTCTTCCCTTAAACTTTGTGGAGCCTATTTTAATGATATTCTGATCAGTCTGGCAGTTTTGGTTTCGGATAAAGAGCAGTTTTCACTATTAAGCCTGGTGAATGACGAGGATTATAAAAATGAAAATGGAGCTTCCTTTGTAATCGACCGGATTCTGGAACTTTATATCCATGAAAAATCATTTAATTTTATGGGCAGTAATATCCGTGGAATTCAGGTTTTCTTCAAAAGCTTCGGAGCGGAACTTCATGAATATGCTTTTCTTGAAAATAAAATCCTTAAACGATTTTACAGCTGATAAAAAACCATTCTTCTTCGGTTGTTCTGTTTTAAAAATTATCATCAGATTTGCTTTCAGTGGAAATTACCCTGTACTGTCGGACTGTATTTAATTGAAATCAGCTCCGGCCAGAATAAAAGAGTTAAGAAAATCATCAGAAAAATAATAAGATGTACTGTCGGACAATTCATATTGTCAGGTTTTTTAATGTTCGGGCATCGTTATTTTGTGAATAATATTATTTCACCATTTCGAAAAGGATATCTGTAAAAAATCTTTAGAACCCGGAAAATAATTAGTAATTTTGCAGTCTAAATTATGGCTAGTTTTTCAGGATATCTACCGTATGCTTTTGCATTGATCATTGCAATTCCTTTTTTGGTTTTGCTGAGACAATTTGTACACTCGTACATTACCCTTAAAAATCAGGAGATCAAACTTCTTTCTGTAAAATCAAATACCGAGAACAAGGCACATTCTTATGAGAGGATGACTCTTTTTCTCGAAAGAATGAAGCCCTCCAACCTCATTCAGAAATTTGATAGGGACCTTGCCGTTCATGAGTTTATTTTCCTTACTGAAAAAGCCATCAATGAAGAATTTGAATACAACTCTTCACAGCAGCTTTATCTTAGCAAAAATTCATGGAAGAATATTGTGGATTCCAAAAATGCAGTAACAGCCCTGCTTCATAAAACCTATGAAGGATTAAAGGGAAATGCTGATCTGGATGAATTCAAAACTATTTTCATCATGAATTATATGGAAAGTGAAGATTATATCTCGGCTACCATTGAAGACCTTAGAAGAGAAATTTTAATAATAACTTAAAAAATAACAGATAAATAATGATTCCAAATTTTAAAGCACATCCATGGCATGGAATTACTGCGGGAGAAGATGCGCCAAATGTTGTCAATGTATTTGTGGAAATCGTTCCTTCAGATACGATTAAATATGAAGTAGACAAAGAAACAGGATATTTAAAGGTAGACAGGCCTCAGAAATTTTCTAATATTATCCCTGCTTTGTACGGGTTTGTTCCAAGAACATACTGTCACAATGAAGTAATGAAACTGGCTGTAGAAGCCGGAGCAGATGATGTAACGATGGGAGATCACGACCCTCTTGATATCTGTGTACTAAGCTCTCACAACATTCATGCAGGAGGTCTTTTGATGGAAGCTATTCCAATCGGAGGATTCAAAATGATTGACGGAGGTGAAGCTGATGACAAGATCGTTGCCGTAATGATCGGTGACCATGCTTTCGGACATTTCAGAGATATTTCTGAACTTCCTGAAGCAGAAGTAAAGAGATTGATGCACTACTTCCTTACCTATAAAAACCTTCCGGATGAGCCTGCAAAATGCAGAATTCATGAAATCTACGGAGCTGAACATGCCAGAAAAGTAATTAAGGCTTCTCAAACGGATTATGCTAATAAATTCGGCGGATAAAATTCCCCGGTTCTATCATATAAAAAGGGTAAACGATTTTTCGTTTATCCTTTTTTATTGGCTGTTTTCTGAAGGTATGTTCTGAACTTTTATAAGCCCTCTACTTCAAACTGTTGATTTTTTTTGATGTTTTAGTGGTAATTATTTATTATATTTAATTTTCTATTACCAAAAAAATATTAAACTATGGATCTATTTGTGTTAGTGCCAATTTTTGGTGTTGTTGCACTGCTGTACACATTTTTGCAAAGCAATTGGGTGAGCAGACAGAATGCCGGAAATGAAAAAATGAAAATAATCAGCGGCCATATCGCTGACGGTGCCATGGCTTTCCTAAAGGCCGAGTACAGGATTTTAACCTATTTCGTAGTCGTTGTTGCTATTCTTCTGGCAGTTATGGGCTCCAGTAATGCCAACTCCCACTGGAGTATCGGAGTTGCTTTTGCCGTAGGAGCCGTATTTTCTGCCCTGGCAGGATTTATCGGGATGAAGATCGCTACCAAGGCTAACGTAAGAACAGCCGAAGCCGCCAAAACTTCCCTCTCAAAAGCGCTGAAGGTATCTTTTACCGGAGGTTCCGTCATGGGAATGGGAGTGGCCGGACTTGCCGTTCTGGGACTTGGTGCTTTATTCCTGATCATCAGACAGATTTTTGCCCCTGAAGCAACGGTAGATTCCCATGAGATGGAAAGAACGATAGAAATTCTTACCGGCTTTTCTCTGGGAGCAGAATCTATTGCCCTTTTCGCAAGAGTAGGTGGCGGAATTTACACAAAAGCGGCAGACGTGGGAGCTGATTTAGTAGGAAAAGTAGAAGCTGGAATTCCGGAAGATGATCCCAGAAATCCGGCAACCATTGCAGATAATGTGGGAGATAATGTAGGAGATGTAGCGGGAATGGGAGCTGACCTATTCGGTTCTTATGTGGCAACCGTACTGGCAACCATGGTCTTAGGACGTGAAACAATTTCTGATGATGCGTTCGGAGGATTTGCCCCGATTCTTCTGCCGATGCTGATCGCGGGAACAGGAATCCTGTTTTCTATGGTAGGAACCCTGTTTGTAAGAATTAATGATAATGAAGGCTCATCCACTTCTTCTGTTCAGAATGCCCTTAATCTGGGGAACTGGGGAAGTATCGTTATCACGGCCATAGCTTCCTATTTCCTGGTGACTTACACCCTTCCTGAAACCATGACACTCAGAGGACATGAATTCACTAAAATGGGTGTTTTCGGAGCCATTATGGTAGGGCTTGTGGTAGGAACTTTAATGAGTATTATTACAGAGTATTATACGGCGATGGGTAAAAGACCGGTTTCCAGTATTGTGAGACAGTCTTCTACAGGCCACGCAACCAATATCATCGGTGGTCTGTCGGTTGGAATGGAATCTACACTGCTTCCGATTATTGTGCTGGCAGGTGGTATTTACGGATCTTATCTGTGTGCAGGACTTTACGGAGTAGCGATTGCCGCAGCGGGAATGATGGCCACTACAGCGATGCAGTTAGCTATTGACGCCTTTGGACCGATTGCAGATAATGCAGGAGGAATCGCCGAAATGAGTGAACTGCCCAAAGAAGTTCGTGAAAAAACAGATATTTTAGATGCTGTGGGAAATACAACAGCTGCTACAGGAAAAGGATTTGCAATTGCTTCTGCGGCATTAACTGCCCTTGCTCTTTTTGCCGCTTTCGTAGGGATTGCAGGGATTGATGGTATTGATATTTACAGAGCAGATGTATTGGCAGGATTGTTTGTGGGCGGAATGATTCCATTCATATTCTCATCCTTAGCAATTACAGCGGTAGGACAAGCTGCTATGGCTATGGTAGAGGAAGTTAGAAGACAGTTCCGTGAAATTCCAGGGATTCTGGAAGGAAAAGCACAGCCTGAATATGAAAAGTGCGTGGCTATTTCTACAGATGCTTCCATCAGAAAAATGATGCTTCCGGGAGCTATTGCCATTATTTCTCCTTTATTGATCGGCTTTATATTCGGACCTGAAGTACTGGGAGGATTCTTAGCCGGAGCTACCGTATGTGGTGTTCTGATGGGAATGTTCCAGAATAATGCCGGAGGAGCCTGGGATAACGCTAAAAAATCATTTGAGAAAGGTGTGGATATTAACGGACAGACCTACTACAAAGGATCAGAGCCGCATAAAGCTTCCGTAACCGGAGATACCGTAGGAGATCCGTTTAAAGATACCTCCGGACCATCTATGAATATCCTGATCAAGCTGATGTCTATTGTTTCATTAGTCATTGCTCCAACCCTTGCCGTGCTGCATAAAGATAAGATCGAAGCCAACCGGAAAGCTAAGATTGAAAGTCTGACCGGAGTATCGCAGGGAAGTTCTTCAACCGTCAATGTAGATCTGAAAACAATTTCAGCTTCTCCGGGCGAAATTAAAGGACATCTTAATGAGAATGGCGACTTTGTCTATGAAACAGGAAATATTCAGGAAATAAAGCTGAAAGGAGGTAAGACAATTGCCATCGGAGAAGGAAGTAAAGTATACCAGTTCTATAATGCTGTAAAGAAAAAAGAAGCGTCTGCTTTAAATCCTGATCAATGGTATACTATTGAAAATCTTTATTTTGAAACCGGATCCAGTGATCTGAAAACCGGATCTGAAGTACAGCTGAACAACCTTGCCGAGATTTTGAATGCTTATCCCGATCTTAAAATAAAATTAGGAGGTTATACCGACAATACGGGAAATGAAGAGAGCAATCAGAAGCTATCCAACCTTAGAGCTCAGACGGCCAAGCTTAAGCTTCTGGAACTGGGAATCGGATCAGACAGGGTAGAAGCTGAAGGTTACGGTTCGCAGCACCCTGTATGCGAAGCTAATGATACAGACGAGTGTAAGGCAAAAAACAGACGAATTGATGTGAGAATTCTGGCTTTATAATCAGATAAAATATATCAACCGATAAAAGACACTGCATCTGGCGGTGTCTTTTGTTTTAACGAATATCTGGATTAAAGATTTTTTCTCAGATACTCCATCGCCTGAATAATGACTTCATCCTTTTTAGCAAAGCTGAAGCGTACATAATCTGAATTCTGTTTCGAATGATAAAACGCCGAAAGAGGGAGACAGGCGGTCTTTTTCTCAACCGTAAGCCACTTGGAAAATTCCACATCGGTCATTGTCCTTGAAATATTCCTGAAGTTAATAATTTGAAAAACACTTCCTTCCGCTTTTTGCAAAGGTTCCAAAGGAGTATTCTGAGCCATTTCATAAAGAAGGTCTCTTTTTTTCTGCATCACGGTTTGATTTTCAGATGCATCAAATACTTCAAGATACCGGGCCAATGCATACTGTGCAGGAGCATTGGCGCTATAAGAAATATATTGCTGATGGCATCTGAATTTTGAAGTCAGTTCTTCACAAGCAGCCATATAGCTTACCTTCCAACCGGAAGTATGAAACATTTTCCCGAAAGAAAAGATACAGAACGTCCTGTTTTTGAGTTCAGGATGAAGAAAAGAACTGTAATGTTCGGCACCATCATAGCAGTACGTATCATAGATTTCTTCCGAAATCAGATAAATTTCCCGGTTTTTAATCAGCTCATACAATTGCTGCCAGTCCGTTGATTTCCATATTTTTCCGGTGGGATTTTGAGGTGAATTCACGATAATGGCTTTTGTTTTCTCCGAAATACATTTTTGAAACTTTTCCCAGTCCATAACAAAATCGGAATCGAGGTCATAGTAGACGGGTATACCTCCGTTTAAAACAACTGATGGCCCGTATGTATAGTAAGACGGCTGGATGATGATTACTTCATCTTCCTGATTTAAAACAGATCGGAGAGCCGTATGTAAAGCAAAGGTTGCACATGGAATAATGGTGATTTCATTCTCTTTCAGGTCAAGTTGGTGTTTGCGGGTCGAATTAAATGTAATGATATTCTTTATCAGAAAAGGGCTGCCTGCAAGCGGTTCATAGTGATGGCTGTCATGGTCGGCAGACTCTTTCAGAAATGTTCTGAGCCGGCTGTCGATATCAAAATCGGGAATTCCCAGCGATAAATCGAAGCTGTTATGCCTGACAGCAAGGTCTGCCATTTCAGTAAAAAATGAATAATGAGTAAATCCGTAAATTTTTTCCATCGGTTTGCATTTATATCAAATATAAATAAATTTGCAATATGTTTATTAAATCGGCAAAATATTTATATTTATATTGTTTTATTGATCGTTTTACTGTTGATGTTGGTTGGTTTTTCGCAGATGTTTGTAGATTTGATGTATGTGTTTTAACCGTGTCATGGCCTTTGAAATTGCTGAATAGAACTAACATTCATCAGTTCCGATAAAACTTTATTCATTAAAACAGCCTTTAATAGGCAATTTGCAGGTTTCACCTTTCCGGTTCAATAAAAAATGTTATTTTTAGACAAATAATTATCTTATGAAAAAACTACTTTTACCGTTATTTTCGGCAGCTGTAATGGTAAGCTGCGGAACTTCAAAAACGGCTGAAGCAACTTCTGTATCCACTTCTACTTCTGCTAAAGGTGATAAGGCTTTTCTTGCTGCATATAAGTTTATTAAGGCTGATGAGCTCAAGAAAAATTTATTTGTGATTGCTTCTGATGAAATGGGTGGAAGAGACACCGGAAGTCCCGGGCAGAAGAAAGCGGGTGAGTATATGATCAATTATTATAAAAGTCTTGGAATATCCTATCCAAAAGCTCTGGGCTCCTATTATCAGAAGGTGCCGGCAGATTTCATGAATAAAAGAGGCGGGGGAAATCTTCCCGATTCGGAAAATATCATGGCTTTTATCGAAGGAAGCGAAAAACCTGATGAAATTGTGGTGATTTCTGCTCATTATGATCACGTCGGAACCAAAAACGGAGTAGTTTATAACGGAGCAGACGATGACGGAAGCGGTACCGTAGCTGTAATGCAGATCGCAAAAGCTTTCCAGGAAGCTAAAAAAGCAGGAAAAGGTCCTAAAAGATCCATCCTGTTCCTTCATGTAACAGGCGAAGAGCATGGGCTGTTCGGTTCAGAATATTATACAAGTAATCCGGTTTTCCCACTGGCTAATACGGTGGTGGATCTTAATATCGATATGATCGGACGTGATGATCCGGACAACCGGGGGAAACAGTATGTATATGTGATCGGTTCCGATATGCTGAGCTCACAGCTTAAAGTCATCAGCGAAGAAGCCAATAAGAAAACCAACAATCTGGAACTGAATTATAAATATGATGATCCTAACGATCCTCAGCAGCTGTATTACCGTTCTGACCATTATAATTTTGCTAAAAACAATGTTCCGGTAGCATTCTATTTTGACGGAATTCATGAAGATTACCACCGTCCGACAGATGACGTGGAAAAAATTGATTACCCGTTATTGGAAAAAAGAACCCAGCTTGTTTTTGCAACGGCCTGGGAAATAGCCAACAGAGCGGAGAGAATTGTAGTAGATAAAAAATAATCCTAGGTTGAGCCGGAGATGCAGGCTGAATTGCTGCATCTTTGTGCCGGCCAGATTCCATACATTAAAATGAATATAATAATCCGTGAAGCTTTAAAGGAAGATATTACTCAGATCCAGAGCGTACGAAATGCGGTAAAAGAGAATGTACTTTCAGATCCTGGATTGGTCACTGATAAAGACTGTGAGGAGTTTCTTTTTGAAAGAGGAAAGGGCTGGGTTGCAGAAAAAGGAGATAAAATTTTAGGATTTTCAATCGTTGATCTGAAAGAGAATAACGTCTGGGCACTTTTTGTTGATCCTGCTTTTGAGAACCGGGGAATCGGAAGACAGCTTCATGATTGTATGCTGGACTGGTATTTTACTCAGGTACAGGATGATCTGTGGCTGGGAACAGCTCCTAATACGAGAGCTGAAACATTTTACAGAAGGTCCGGCTGGAAAGAAAACGGACTTCATGGCGAAAAAGAGATCAGGTTTGAAATGAATCCGGAACACTGGAAAAACAGAAAATTATGAAACAGCGTGTAAAATCAATCCGCCCGTTTATCGGTGCTGAAAATTTTGAAACAAGCCGGAATTTCTATAGAGATCTTGGGTTTGAAGAAGTTGTCCTGGAACCTAAATTATCTTTGTTTAAAAGAGATGAAACAGCTTTCTATCTGCAGGATTATGATGCTAAAGAATGGATAGATAATACCATGATCTTTATGGAAGTGGAAAATACCGATGACTTCTATAAAGAGCTTCAATCCCTGAATCTCCCTGAAAAGTATAACGGAGCACGCCTGACCCCGGTAAGGACCATGGAATGGGGGAAAGAATGTTTTGTTCACGATCCTTCAGGAATCCTGTGGCACTTTGGGGAATTCTTTTAATTTTAAAATTACATGATTTACGCATTCGATACATACTATTATGAGGATCATGCCAATACGGTATGCATCGCATTTGAAGACTGGACTTCTGAAAAGGAGTCTGCTATTTTTAATGAAAAAACAGAAATCAGTTCCGACTATGAAAGCGGTGCTTTTTACAAGAGAGAACTGCCCTGCATTCTTAGTTTACTTAAAAAAATAGCATTACAGAAAGGGGATATCATTATTGTTGACGGCTATGTAACCCTTGATAATGACGGAAAGATAGGGCTTGGCGGTTATCTGTATGAAGCGTTGAACAGTGAGTATCCTGTCGTGGGAATTGCAAAAAATGAATTTGCTGCCCCGGATTCTCTGCGGAGGAATATTTTCCGTGGAGAAAGTAAAACACCAATGTTCCTTACCGTGAAAGGAGCAGATGTTGATATGATTCTGAAAAAAGCAGAGCAGATGCATGGTCCGTACAGGATTCCGACACTGCTGAAAAAACTCGATCAGCTTTCAAGGGCATAAGCTTCCGGGTATTTCGTCATTTAATCTTCGTTTATCTGATATATTAAAGTTCTGAATTATTAATTCGGAACTTTTTTCCTTGATAATGTTAATTTATTTTCCTGATTATCATATTATTATTTAAAAAGTGATAAATATCATTACATTCTTATTTTTATTGATTCTAAATAAATATAAATTTGTCTCCATAAAAAAAGGAATATATGAAAAGATTATCTACTCTTGCCGCTGTGGCTTTTTATATGATGATGGATGCCCAATACTGCAGTCCGGCATTTCAATACGGAGCAGACAGCAATATGATTACCCACGTCAGTTTTGGAAATATTAATAATACATCACCTTTCCTGTCGGGAAGTACACCGGTATACGAAGATTTTACTTCAATATCAACGGAGCTTCAGGCAGGGAACAGTTATCTGATCTCTGTAAAAGGCCCTTCCAGTACATTTCCGAGCGATGTGGTGGTATTTATAGACTTTAATAAAAACGGAAGCTTTGATGATGCCGGAGAAAGTTTTTATATCGGAAGACTTGAAGCTGCTAACCCGGCGAATGCTTTTACCGTATCAGCAAATATTACGGTTCCTGCCAATGCTTCTTCAGGAGCGACAAGAATGAGAGTCCTGAAAAACAACAATACGGCAGCCTATTCGGATCCGAATGCTGCAAGTTCTATTAACACAGCCTGTGATACCGATTTAAGATCGGGCCAGGCAGAAGATTATACCGTTACTATTTCAGGAAATAATACGGCCTTCCCGGCACCCTATTGTGGCACAGAGGGGATTACCAGCCAGACTGTAAGTGAAATCAGCAGAGTAGAATTTGCAGGAAAAAGCAATGACAGTAATATTGACGGTAATTCAGAAGTACTGGAAAACTTTACCGATATCATATTCGATGTCAACAGAGGCGGGGCTTATCCTATTACGGTAACGGGCGGAACTCACGGACAGACCACAGTTTCAGCTTATGCTTATATTGATTTCAACCATAATAACGTATTTGAAGCCAATGAAGCCTTTAACTTAGGCTATCTGGATAATTCTGATCCTGTGGACCACGAACAGTCAGGCATAACTTCCGGCATGATTGATGTTCCGGCAGATGCATTACTGGGACCCACCCGGTTCAGACTGGTAAAAGCGTATGAATCCAGTTCGTGGATGGGAACTCTGGAAAATCTTCCGTGCCCTTCAGGATGGTTTATAGGGCAGGCTGAGGATTATACCATCAATGTGCAGGCAGAAAATCTGGCCACTGCAGAAGTAACCGGAAAAGCTGAAACCAGAATATTTCCGAATCCTACCACAGGTTCTTTAACAATAAGAACAGAGAAACTGGAAAAATATGAAATATATGACCTGACGGGGAGAAAAATCCAGGAAGGAAAATCAGCTCATTTAAATATAGAAAGTCTTTCAGCAGGAATTTATCTGATAAAAATCCATACCGGAGATCATCAGATCATCACCGAAAAGATCATTAAAAAATAAACACGTATCTAATCATATCCATATCAATTTTTGTTTTTTTAAACCGGCAGGCCATATTCTGTCGGTTTTTTCTTTAATAGCTGTTCCGGAAAAATGATTTTATTCTTGCTGAAAACTGATACCCTTTTATTATGAAGTTTCTTATTCCAGTAATTCCAGCAGATCATGCCTGGAAAGCTTCTGAATACCCGCTCCGTCTGTTTTAAGGAGATTTTGAGCCAGCTCATTCTTTTTCTTCTGAAGCTTCAGGATCTTTTCTTCAACGGTATTGGTACAGATCAGCCGGACAGCAATCACATTTTTTGTCTGCCCGATTCGGTAACTTCTGTCAATAGCCTGATTTTCCGCTGCCGGATTCCACCAGGGATCAACGAGATAAATGTAATCCGCTTTCGTAAGATTAAGCCCTATACCACCGGCTTTTAAACTGATCAGGAAAACGCGGACCTCTTCCTTTTCCTGAAAATTTTTCACAGCCTTACCACGGTTTTTGGTTTGCCCGGTAAGGTATTCAAAATCAATGTTTCTATCTTCAAGTTCGGTTTTCAGGAGATCAAGCATTTCTACAAACTGGGAGAAAACCAGGATTTTATGTCCTTTTGATTTACTCTCAATTTGTTCCATTAAAATCTCTTTTTTTACGGAATGTTCACCGGAGTAGCCTTCTTTTAAAAGCAGAGGTGAGTTGCAGATCTGCCGAAGCCGGGTAAGGCCTGTCAGAACGTGCATGCTGTTTTTATTCAGGTCATCATCATCATTGGCGGCAATAAATTCCCGGAGCTCTCTTTCGTAGGCATCATAGATCTTCCGCTGCTCACTGTTCATTTCACAATAGATCACCATTTCCGTTTTTTCAGGAAGCTCTTTGGCTACCTGCTTTTTTGTTCTTCTGAGAATGAATGGCTGGATTTTCTGCTGAAGGTCCAAAGCGCGTTGGCTATATTCAAATTTATCGATAGGAACCGCATAAATATCTTTAAAGTACTGCTTGCTGCCCAATAATCCCGGACAGGCAAAAGAAAGCTGGCTGTAAAGATCAAATGTATTATTCTCAATCGGAGTTCCGGTTAAAACAAACCGGTTTCTCGACTGCAGAAGGCGGACAGCCTTGTACCGTTCCGAATCAGGATTCTTAATCGTCTGTGATTCATCAAGGAAAATGCAGCTGAAATGGAATTTTTTCAGAAAACGTATATCAGACAGTACCATTCCATACGTCGTAAGAATAATATCATATCCGGAAAAATGCTCTGAAGACTTCTCGCGGTCGGATCCATAATGAACAAAAATTTTCAGCAAAGGAGCAAATTTGCCGATTTCTTCCTGCCAGTTGAAAAGCAGGGAAGTAGGTACTACAACCAGATGCGTGGAAGGCCCCCGTTTTTCCCGTTGTGACAGGATAAAGGCAATAATCTGAATTGTTTTTCCCAGTCCCATATCATCTGCGAGGCAGCCTCCGAAATTATAGCCGTCCAGAAAGGTCAGCCAGTTCAGTCCGTCATGCTGATAATCTCTTAATACAGCCTGCAATCCATCAGGAACCGGAGTGTGAGGAATATTTTTAACCGAAGAAAACTGAAGGCTGTACGAAGTAATTTCGTCCTGAACTTCTTTGCTTAATACTTCTTTTTCAAAAAGTGAAGCGACTTCCGTAAAATTGATTTTAGGAATTCTAAGCATTTCTTCATCGATTTCTCCTGCCTGAAAATAAGCTGAAATCCGGCTGATCCATTCATCAGGAAGAATTCCGAGGGTGCCGTCATCCAGCTGTACATATTTGCTTTTATTACGGATAGCCCGGTGCAGCTGCTTCAGGGCTACATCTTTGTCTCCAAAGCTCACTTTTAACTTAGCATTGAACCAGTCAAGACCGCTGGTGATCCTGATGTTGATTTTTGCGCGGTTAAGATTCAGTTTATTATTTTTAAGCTCATTGAAGCCCAGGATGATGATTCCTTCATTCTGCCAGGTCTCAAAGGCTGTAAGAAACCAACTGTCATCCAGGAATTTATCCCGGTGAAGGTAGAAATATTCATAGCCGCTTATCTGTTCTTCAAATTCAGGATGCTGCTGCATAACCAGTGAAGTAAAACGGGCTTCGGCCTGTTCATTCCGGTTCACTTTAAACGGATTCCCATTCTGGTCGGTATCAAAAAGCTGTTTTTTTGAATAGACGGGAACTTCTGCCATCCCATACTTCATGACAGGAGTAATGGCGATATAGTTTCCCTGTTGGCGCAGATAAATAATGCGTTCGGTCTGATAGCTTTTCTCTTCAAGCTGCACTTGCGTTGCCGGCCGTATATAGCTGTAATTAATGTGGATAATATTTTCAAGAGATGAAAGTACCGTTTGCATAAATGCTTCGTACTTGGAGGCATGAACCAAAAGGATTTCATGATTGGCTTTAAAGAATTTTATAACCCTGAGCATGTCCTGATCATCAACAAAACTAAAGGTATTTCTGCTGTAAACGAAATGCTCATTCCGGATCACGACATTACTAAAAGAAACAGAACGGTCGTTGAACAGCAACTCCCCTGTAATTTCATAGAACGGATCTTTTTTGAAAACAGTCAGCTGAATTTCAGCCTGCAAAAATTCCAGGGTAACAGGAACAAGGGATTTGGCGGATATTGTTTCGGACAGGTCCCGGTCATGATAATACACATCAAGTCCTGAAGGGTTTCGGACAATCAGCCTGAGTGCTTCCAGTTCTGAAGAAGTATAATCTTCACTGTAATTATTCTGAAAGGATGAAACCGCTGTATAAAATTTGATCTCAGATGGTTCTTCCGCTTTCCAGATCAACTGCGTGGCATCTATGGTACTGACTGGATTCTTGATCCTGCCGGTCCGGGTGATTTCAGCCTCCATCAGGGAAAAATTCAGATGATTGTAATAACGGTGTCTGCCGATCACCAGTATTTTTTTACGATCCGTATCCTGAAGAGCAAGCTTTTCAATCAGAGAGGAACGTTGTGGAAGAAGATGCTGTTTCAAAGCCTGCTCATCTACAGGAAGCATTTCCCGGATTTTGGGATGTACTTCTATTTTTCCGTTAAGATAGTCAAGCTGAAAATAAACATCAAGATCAGGCTCACGGTCCAATCCATAATCTTTCGCCTTGGTGAGCAACAGTTTCCGCCGGATAAAGGGATCAAAAAATATCTTAAAATTACTGACTTCCAGAATGCTGTGAATAATCTCTGCCTGATGTTCGCAAAGTTTGTTCCCCGTATGATTACAGCTGCAGGCAGCCACTACGGAACCTCCGATCTGGCTTACAGAAACAGAAGGAAAATCCTGAAGTGTTTTTTTGGTAAATACACCCGCGTTGTTTTCAATAGCAACCGGACAGATAGCCTGAAAATCCCTGATATCCATAAACGCACTGCTCCCGGTATGCTTCAGAAGATCATATACGGAAAGTGTGCTGATCCTGGTGTTTTCAAGAATATAAGTTGCCATAATGATCCACAAACTTACAAAAAAGCGGGGAAATCCTGTTCGGTTCCGCAACAAAATGAATAATCATAATCGTCTAATTAATAAAGAAAATTATCTGCCTGAATCAATGGTTTTTATTTTGAATTCAGGAGTTTCTTAATAAAAAGGGGGGTCATCATAGCGATTGAAAACACCAGGATCACTGAGAGGTCATATGCACTGAATATTGATTCACTCTTAAATTTTGATTTCAGATACGATATGTAGCAATTATAGCGTTATATTTATAAAAACAAAAACACAGCAACAACATCGATGAAGAGTACTAAAACAGATGATGGCCTGGTAACAGGTAAAATCATAGGGGCAGGGAATTATATTCCCGATGAAATTATTCCTAATTTATTTTTTGATCAACACCATTTTATCAGCAAAAACGGAGAATCATTAAAAGAGAGTAATACTGTAATTGCCCAAAAGCTAAAAGAAATTACAGGAATTGAAGAAAGAAGATATGCTTCCGCTCATCAGGTTACTTCAGATCTGGGACTGATTGCTGCAAAAGAGGCGCTGGAACATTCAAAGATTGATCCGGAAACGATTGATTACATCATATTTGCCCATAACTTCGGAGATGTCCGGGTGGGAACAGTTCAGTCCGATGCGGTTCCCAGCCTGGCAGCCAGGGTGAAACACCTTTTGAAGATTAAAAATAACTTTTGTGTAGCCTATGATGTGCTTTTTGGGTGTCCCGGCTGGATAGAAGGAGTCATCCAGGCCAATGCCTTTATCAGATCAGGTATTGCAAAGCGCTGCCTGGTTATCGGAGGCGAAACACTTTCCAGAGTGGTTGACATTCATGACAGAGACAGTATGATTTATGCTGACGGAGCCGGAGCGGTAATCCTTGAAGCGTCTCATGATGACAGCGGAATAAAAGCTCACCTCTCCGCTTCCCATACGCTGAATGAAAAAGATTATCTGTATTTCGGAAAATCGTATAATAATGAATCCTGCCCTGATACGAAATACATCAAAATGGAAGGGCGCAAGATTTATGAATTTGCACTGATGAATGTGCCCGAAGCCATGAAGATATGTCTGGAAAAAAGTGGTTATTCCATCGACCAGCTTAGCAAGATTATCATTCATCAGGCGAATGAAAAAATGGATGAAGCCATTGTAAAACGCTTTTATCAGCTTTATGACAGGCCCATGCCGGATAATATCATGCCTATGGTTATTGAAAAACTGGGGAACAGCAGTGTAGCCACTATTCCGTCACTGTTGAAAATGATCCTGAATGGTGAACTGGCTTCTCATCAGATCCTGAGAGATGACATTATTCTGTTTGCATCTGTTGGAGCCGGTATGAATATTAATGCAATGGTGTATAAATTTTAAATTTTCTAAGAATATAAGTTTTTACAATCTCCGGCACTGTTTCCAGGCAGTGCCGTTTTGTATGTCTATCTGTTAAATTAAGATCTTTTTTCAATATAAAAAATACCTGTTTTCAGGTAGGAAAAAATACTTTTTTTTTAGGATTGATGTATAGTGGTGGTAAGGTATAGATTTGTAATAAAAACACTTTTATACATCAGTCACTTAAATCAACCTTAAAAATGAAAAAACTTAACTTTATTGTATGTGCAGTTGCCGGAATGATGGCCTATGCCCAGCCTTCCATTACAAGAACTGCAGTAGACCGTACGAATGTTCCTGTTACCTTCAGATCGGGAGATGTCACAGGAACTTCAATAAGTGCCGGACCTGCCGGAGCCAATATGACCTGGAATTTTTCCGCCTACAGCGGAGCCAATGTCGTTACAACCAATACCAATGCTTGCCCGGGGCAGGCCAACTGTTTCAGATTTCCGGATGCCAACAGAATTACGAAGCCTACTGAAGCGGAGGTCTATGATTTCAGCTCAATGACAGATACACAGGCCGTTATGCTGGGATCCTATTTCGGACCGGCTATGGGAGAAGGAACCTCAACTTACACGGATCCGCTTATTGAATATCAGTTCCCAATTACTTACCAGCAGCAGTTTGATGATACTTACCAGTTCAATGTGGTTTCTGCTGCTACCAACACCAGTGAATCGGGACAGGTGTCATTTGTTGCAGATGGCTATGGAACGGTAATTACACCTGTAGGAACCTATTCCAATGTGATGAGGGTCAAAAGAATGCGGACCGCTACACAAACTATCCCAGGATTTCCCTCTGCTACTTATACCAATGAATCTTATCAGTGGATCAGCCAGAATGAAGGGGTAGTACTGAGCTATGCGATTAATACTTCTACTTTCAACGGAAATACCAATGTCTCGAAAGGTCTTTCCTATCTTGTTCCGGGAAGTTTGTCCACATCGGAAGTGAAGAACGGGAAAACAGATATCTCAATCTATCCTAATCCAAGTGCAGACACGGTTACTTTCCAGTCAAAAGAGGATCTTAAAAAGATGACTGTGAGTTCTTTAGACGGCAAAACCGTAATGACCAGTGAAAACAGCAGAACCATAGATATTTCCGGCCTTCCCAAAGGAGTATATATCCTGCACGGAGAATTGAAGAACGGAACTTCTGTCTCTAAAAAAGTGATCAGAAAATAAACCTACTCAATATAAAATATTCAGAAGCAGGGACGTGGAAATAATAAAAGATTGTGGAACCTGCTTTATGATTTCAAATCATCAGCTTTAACGACAAATCAGAGCTTTCGGTAGTGAATTTTTCAGGGGAACGGGTCGGCAGAATATTCTGACGGCTCTTTCCTTTTTACTGAAAATAGCTTGAAACCAATATTCTGAAGAAAAAAGAATAGATATTCATTCTTATTGTAATTTTGAAACAGAACTTTCGGAAAGATAATAAGTGAATATGATGGAAACATTCTTTAATAAAAACAATTGCAGAAAAGATGAGCATACATAAAAATACTCCGGAGATATCCTATAAATCAATGGTCTTTGTACAAAAGTCTATCCTGCTGGTTATGGTTATTTGTATAGGTTTTCTGTATAAAGCACAGCTTCCCCTTAACCATAAGGCTTATCATGACAGTCTTTATACTGCACTTCAGACTCAGAGAAACGACAGCGCCAAAGCACGGATTTCATTTCAGCTGGCTCATTACTGGGCCGTAAAACGGGACCAGAAGAAGGCCGAAAAGTATCTGGCAGCCGGGAGATCCTATTTTAGAAATAACAGGTTTCTGCTTGGGATATATTACAGTACTGTGATTGAAGTATATCTGGATACAGACCCTGTAAAAACCAGGAGTGCCCTTCATAAAGCTGATTCACTACTTTCCGCGTTTCACACTCCGGATGCTTATTATACCCTGGCAAGATCCTGGTACAGTGAAGCAATAAACGCCCAGAAAGCCAATGATGAAAAAAAAGCGCTGGAAATTATTGTGAATAAGGTGATTCCTCTTATTAAAAAAAGCGGTAAGAAAGATTCACTGGCCATGTTCTATTCACAGGTCGGAATCCTGCTGATGAATTCGGATCAGATGGAAAGTGCTGAAGAGTATTTTGAAAGGATCATCAGTATGAAAAACAGTCTTCCTGCCAACAGCAATATTGTGCTTCGGGCGTATATCTATTCCGGTGAGGCATTTACCTACCGTAAAAAATTGCCTCAGGCAAAAGCCAGGTTGGATGAAGCGTGGAAGATTCTTGTAAAAAATCCGGGATCCTCTGATTATGGGGATTATTATAAAGTAACCGGGAATTATTATGAAAAAGCCGGTCAGTATGATGAGGCTGTCCACTATTATGATAAAGGAATAGAAGTGGCAAAAAATATTAACGATACTTATCTGGAAGGTGATCTGATCCGATACCGCCTGGGACTTCTGATTGAAACAAAACAGTATGAACCGGCGAAGAAAATGCTTGGACAGGTCATGCTCAATACGAGGTATATGGTTGACCTGGATAACAGAAAAGAGGTATACGAGCAGATGGCCCGTGTTTCTTATGCGCTGGGTCAGGATTCAGAGGCTTACCGCTGGCAGATAAAATACAGTGCACTGAGTGACAGCTTGCATATAGCCCGCTCAGATGAAGATATTGCAGAGATAGAAGCCAAATTTAAAAACGCTGAAAAGGCGAAAACAATTGCTCAGCTTCAGGCAGACAAGAAACAGAGTGAACTGAATCATAAAAACCAGAAACTCACCAACTGGATTTTAGGAATAACGGTTATGGCTCTATTAACGGGCATTTTCTTTTTAACTTATTATTATAAAAGTGCCAGAAAGCTGGCCGTTCAGAAAGAGATCAATCATGAGCAGCACTTAAAAGAAATAGAAAATCAGCACCAGCTTAAACTTGTTCAGGCCATGCTGGGGGCAGAAGAACGGGAACGTCAGCGGATAGGTCGTGATCTGCATGATGGCTTGGGCGGAATGCTTGCGGGGATCAAAATGAATCTTTCGCAACAGGCCCAATCAGAATATCATAATCTGAACACCGTTATTAGCAGGCTTGATGAATCGGTGACTGAGCTTAGGCGTATTGCAAGAAATATGATGCCTGAAAGCCTGGTGAAAATAGGATTGGAGACCGCTTTGCATGATCTTTGTGAATTGCTGCAGAACGAAGATACTCAGATTGAGTTTCAGGCCATCAATGTGGATGAAAAGATTTCTGATCCGGCACAGATGCATATTTACCGCATTATTCAGGAACTCCTTTCCAATGCGGTGAGACACGCACAGCCATCGAATATAATGTTGCAGTGCAGCCAGAATCAGAGCCGGTTCTATATTACCGTAGAAGATGACGGAACCGGATTTGATACCGGAATGCTCTCTGAAAGCCCGGGAATAGGATTCAGTAATATCAGAAACAGAGTGGCTTATATGAACGGAACGATGGAAATTACCTCTGCTGAAAATGAAGGAACTACCGTCAATATCGAACTGGATCTGAATCAGGAAGCCGGATAATCTTTAATGTTCCTGAAAATCCAATGCTGCAAGCAGGGGGGTGATGATCGGGGTTAATCCTGCCGGGCTGCTTTGAGTAAGCGTTACAGCCTGACATCCATTGAATACTGCAAAACGTTTTATAGAGTCCGTAAAAGGTAAGATCCAGGACCCGGTATCAATATGTGGATTTTCAATATGCAGATGGATAATTTCAAACCGTTTGTCTTTCCTATGGGCTTTGCAGTCTGCACGGCCTATAAAATTCCCTTCAAAAAGAATAGGTAAGCAGAAATAACCGTACTGTCTTTTTTCTTTGGGAGTATAGCATTCAAGGCGGAAGTCAAAGCTGAAAATCTGTTTAACACGGTCTCTGTGAATCACAGCATTATCAAAAGGAGACAGAAACAGCATTCCTGAAGCCGGTTTTTTAAAGGTCTTCTCAAGCAAGTCATTCTGAATAAAAACCGAAGAGCCGTCTTCAAGGCTGATTTTCTGAACACTTCCATCCTGCATCAGAGAGTGAAGAATCTCTATGCTGTTCTTTTTCAATCCTTCTCCGGTCCTGAGATGGGTAATTTGCTTAAGGTTGGTAAAGCCATACGCTCTAAGATGGGTTTTTACAAGATATTCTGCATATTCCGGTGGAGTAGGTTCGGTAAGATCCGTATTCCCGGGAAGTACCCGTTCTGTGAGATCATAGGTTTTCTGCATGCCATTGCGTCCCGCAATCATCAGATCACCCTGCATAAAGAGTCTTTCCAGGGCCAGCTTTGCAGGTTTCCAGTTCCACCAGCTGCCTGGTTTCTTACTGTCATGCTCAAAATCTCTTGCTCTTTTCGGACCTTCAAAACGGATTGTGTCAAGTACATATTTCATCACTTCAGGATCCGCATGATAATAGTGAGACTGATTTTGTGTTACCCTTAGCATTTGTGGTAAAGCAAAACGGAAATCTCTCATCGGAAGATAAGAAGCGGCATGAAACCAATATTCAAAAACTTTACGTTCCTCAACCAGCTTTTCAAGATCATCCGGTTGATAGTCTGGGATTCTCGTCCATAGCGTATGATGATGGGCACGTTCCACCATAGATAATGTATCTATCTGGATGTATCCGAGATGCTCCAATGCTTTGAGCACCGCTTTTTTCCCTTTTCCAAAAGGTGAGGCCTTTGTCAGTCCCTGACTTGTGAGGGTAATGCGCTGAAGCTGCTGTAATGTAACTGCTTTTCCCATTCTTATCAGTATCGGAGAGAATATTTAATTGATGAGGTTGATTTTTAATAGCTAAAATACAGCATTATTATTTAAACAGGGTATGGGAACTCAGATATCTTATTAATAAAGTTGATGACTTAGGAATCTGTTTTTTTGCGCGTTTATATGAAAAGAATTCGCACATGCTGAATCAGCAGACGCACTTATTAGTTGTACTAACCATCTGACAGAAAAACTGTATAATTTTAATAACCAAAGCATAATAAATTTCATGCTTATATATGATTTTGTACCCGCAATAAAATCAAACTTTCCTTTTTAATAAATGTATTAAGCTCTAAATTTTAATGACTATGAAAAAACAATTACCATTACGCGCTGCAGCCAGAAATACCTTACTGAATGCAGTGTCTTTTTCACTAACATTGCTGATACTGGGATTTTCACAGTTCAGTTTTGCCCAGTCTGCCCTTTTTTCTGCTTATTCCGGAGACGCCGGTAGTCTGAATGAATCACAGAACGAAAAGCTGGCGGCCATAGAGGCAAAAGGCATTTACAAATCTGTCATGCTGGTCACTTATGATCCGGAAGCCATTTTTGATACCAATGGCCTTTTAACAGTCAATGTAAATAACTCGTTAAAAGATTTACCTTTTAAATCTTATTATGTGGATTATCAATCTCCGGATGACTATACATGGATCGGTCAGTTTTTTGATTACAGGCCTGATGCCAGGAATGAAATGTCCTCCATGACCATTACCCGCCTTAAGGGTGACATGATTGTAAAAATCCAGACTGATGTGGGAAGCTTCATTACCTATAATTTAGGAGACGGTGTGCATGCGCTGGCCGAGTTTGATCCGTCAAGATATGGCGAAGGTGCGCTGTGTAATAATGAGGATAATGGGACGGTAATCCCTCTGAGCGGGGAAAACAAAGTCTGCTCCGAAGACCGGTTGAAAATATTGGTCGCCTACACCGCAGAAGGTGCAGCTTCCATCTATCCGCATAATATTGATACCTTTGCTCAGACCTCTGTTAACACTCTTGGAGGTACTTTTCTACTAAGTGGAGTTAATCTTGCTCACTTACCGGTTCTGGCCCATGCCCAGGTGGTTCCAACACTTGTAGAATCTCCGGCAAGCATTACCGTTTATGATCCCGCACTTTATGCATTAAATGATTTAAACAGAATGAGTACTGATCCTACGCTTATCAGCCTGAGGGCCAATAAGCAGGCAGATCTCGTAGTAATCATTACCAGACCTTATAAAGATACACAAAATAAAGATTTTGTCGGCGGTTGGGCCAAGCAGGTAGGAGCGTCTTTTGATACGGCCTATGCTCTGGTAACAGCCAGACATGCACTGGATGATACACAGACTTTTACCCATGAAGTATGTCATCTTCTGGGTGCATATCATGAAGCTGCGACTAGTTCAGCAGGACCGGCAAGAGCCCATGCCTATAGCTTTACTACCGGATGGCTGAACAATAATAGACGCAGAACTGTTGTACATTCGGGCTTACATCCGGTTTTGCAGTATCTTTCCAATCCACAGGTAACGGTATCAGGAAAAGCAGCTGGCGATTATGCTACGGCTAATAACTCGGCTGAAGTAGATGCTTATTTACCTACCGTAAAAGCTTTTTACAGTGATTATGCGTTGTTTACACCTCAGATTACCATGGCGCAGCCGGCACCATGCAAACAAAACGGAATGGCTCACGTAGCGGTTCCCCCAAGCTGCAAAGGCCCTTTTACCTACCAATGGAGCTATAGTGATAACGGACTTACCTGGACTAATATTCCTTCCAGTAATACCAATACCATCACGACTTTTGTTCCGCTTCCTTCTCCTACCGGGCCGCCGATTCTTCAAAATTATAATACAAGATTGTATAAAGTAGCTGTTACAGGGCCATTGGGTACCGTTACCGCAACAAAAGCGGCTGTATATAACTGTTACGAAAGGGCGATTAGTAACGAATTAAGGACTACGCGTGAAATGAAGACTGAAATAAAAGCTACCGCATCCGTAAGTCCGGTTCCTGCCACCAATGTATTTACGGTTAACCTTAATTTACCTGCCGATGATGAAGTGGAAATACAGCTTTTCGACCTTAGTGGAAGACAGGTGGCTTCTTTATATAAAGGAGCCGTATCAGCCGGATTACAACGGTTAAAATTTGAAAATAAATATGTTGCAGGGAATTATCTTCTGACGGTTAAAGGAAAAAATATTACAGAGACCATCAAGATTATCATTAAGTAAGGAATCTTAATGGATCTCATTATCAATAAAAGTCCTGCAAACTGACGAGTTGCGGGGCTTTTTTTTGAATTTTTCAGAACTTTTGTTTTTTATAAAGATTATTTACCGGAATAAATGTACAGAGAGATTTCCAGAAGTTATTTTTGCCATGATTATTGCGAAGAACATAAAAACTGAACGGGAACTTTCGTGTTTGAAAATGATACCGTAAATTAAGAACTTAAATCAGCAGAATAATACTCATGCAAAAATCATTAACTCTGTTCCAAAAGATATTACTGAGCCTGATCATTATTTTTTTACTGATCATGGTCAGTGATCTTCTGCTGCAATATTTTTTTGATATCAGTCTTTTCTGTGGCGAACTTATTATTCCTCTGGCTGTTGTAGGAATACTTAGTCTGTATGTTTTCTATTCGAGAAAGCCATTGTTCATGCTTGTCTTATTTTCTATCATCATAAGTTTTGTGCTTATTTTTGCCAATCTTACAAAAGGTGGTGCCACTGCCAGCCGCAGAGCGATCACTGCCAGTGAATATAGTATCGAAGTACGCCCGCACAGCTACTCAATAATAAGGTATTATGCCGTTGCGGAGAAAATAGTTGCTGTAAAAAAATCGGATGCCTTTTTTAATCCGGATTCAAAAACAGGGATAGACCTGGGTTATCAGGTAAAAATACGGAAAGAAACACCGGACAGTCTTTTTATTGAAATCAATTCCGGGCTTCATCAGACTGATGGACTGAAGAAAAGCAGTCTTTGGCAGAAAAGCCAGATAAATCGTGTAGATTAACTTTATTATAATTTGCACCCACTTTGTCGTTGAAAATGGCTTGGTTGCACGTTTTATTGTAGCCCCACCAGGAATCGAACCTGGATCTAAAGTTTAGGAAACTTCTATTCTATCCATTGAACTATGGGGCCTGAGATGGCCAAAATTACAAATTATTTAAGCAATTTATGCTATTCCAGTATCCATTTTGAAGCAACAGGAATATCAGGATCCGAATCTTTATTCTCAGAAGGCTGTATCATCACATCAGGCTGAATATTTTCGATATATTCTTTCCCGGTACGGTCCATTTCGTAGGATGTAGCTAAAAGAAGATTCCTTCTGTCTTTCAGCACAAACAGCCTGTTACCGCTTGTATATCCGGCCGAAGGTTGTCCAAAGGTTTTGGCATTGGGTTTACCAATGAAAGAAATAGCAGCGATCTCACCGCTGCTTGCCGTGTTGGGACCTATTAATACCGCAATTTTCAGATCATTTTTTTTAAGAATATAAGGTGCTGTAACACTAGTGACCGAGCTTTTACCTTTTTCATACTTCCAGCTTTGTTTGCTTTTGTTATCTTTAAAATAGCCCAGTTCACCTTCTCCGGTCAAAGGTCCCAGACCAACAATCATTGGATACATATTTCCTCCCATATTGTTTCTGAGATCAACAATCCATCCTTTAAGGTTGTTTTCAGTATCCAGTTTTCTGATCATATTCTGGATTTTTAAGGCAAATTCATTTCCGACCTCTTTGTTTAATGATCCAAATGCAGGAACCATAATATATCCGATTTTCTCTTCCAGTAATCTGGCTTCAGGTTCTTTACCAACAGGGTTTGAAGTGCTTTTTTGGGCAGCTGTTTCTTTGGAATCAATAAAAGAGTGATTATCTCCGGCTTCTCTCAGGGTATTCATGATATATTGAATGGCAGGGTAAGTATCTTCCAAGGTTTCCATACCTTTGGATATCTTCTGAAGATTGCTGTTAAGATCATTCCAATTGATTTTCTCCTTGAAGATTGAGTTTTTCTTTACGATGCTTTTAAAATCATCGATATAAGACAATGCCTGTTTTGATGAGGCCTTGTCTGAAAACGGCACTTCCGAAACCGAAAAATGATCAAACCATACTTTTCCGTTTCCGGATAAATAGCCTCCGAATGTAATATCTTTGGCCTGATCATCAATAATGAATTCTAAAGAATACTCTTTCCAGTCCGCATTAAGGGTGACCGGATTACTCTGATTCTGAGAATTTCCCTTACTGATTATTTTCTTCCCTGTATTGATGATATGGGCCCATAGTAAGATCTCGTCTTTTACATTTTCAGATTTGATGAATCCGCTGAGGCGTATCCTCCGGAGTCCTTTCCCCGGAGCAGGAAATGTTTGTGAAAAAAGTAGCATATTACCCGAAGCATCTGCTGCCTTACTGGCAATCAATAAAGAGTTTTGTCCGGAATATTGTATTGTAGGATCTGTTTTTATGTCATAAAGATCACTGGCTTTACAGTCCCATCCTGAAGGAAGACTGTTCTCTGTTGTTTCAAAATCAGGATTTTGGAGCTGCCCTTGTATAAAGATGCTTCCTATAAAGAGAAGAAGAATTCCCGATGCCGTTCTTTTCATGGTTTAATTTTGTGGCTAAAATAGAAAAGAGGCAGAAAACGGCCATAAAGTTTATGAAACTTTAACGATAGGAGAGTATAAAGGCAGTGGGGATTTTGATTTGCTTTAAAAATTCAGTGAGGAATAATACCTAATGCTAACGATCAAAGCAAGATTTTTTATTAATGCAAAGATTGCAAGCTATACTTTTGATTTTAAAAGAGGCAAAGAAAATATCCAGCTAATATATATCATTGTATCCCAGCGATTAATTATAAATTTTTGAGATTACCCGCCCATAAGCTGTCAAAAAAAGAATCCGCTCTTTAGGAGCGGATCCAGTAGATAATACATCTCATTTTTTTAATTAGACAACAATAAAAAAGCACAGCCGACAATGCTGTGCTTAAATTTTTATTTCAAATTTAATTGCAATTTCAAAGCTGAAAAAAGCAAAAAATGTTTCCACTTCAGTAGTATTACATAGTAAATGTAGTGATATTTTTAATACGATAGATGAATTAAATGTTAAAATTTATAGTTTATTGATAGTCCTATCTCAATCTTTCTTTTTTAACTTTAGTCTATCAAACTCGCTTTGTAAAATATTACCCTTTTTTCAGATACAGTACGCATTCTGAAAACTTAAGGTTCAGATTCACTGAACCTTTATTATCTATCGTTTTTTCAGATTTATAGGTATAGAGAGACGGTGTTATCCTCCTTTATCTGCATCATTAATAATGTCAGTATTAAGCTGTCATAATCATTGCTCAGGTTACAAAATTTAGAGAGTAGCATAGAAATAGATGAACGTAAATTGAATCTTTTGTGGTATATATTCTCTCGCTGATTCCGCAGATGGAGCAGATCTTATATCCAGCCAATAAAAAATGACAGATGTTTTTAAGATTAAGTGAACTTTTCTTCGTAAAGTTTTAAACTTAAAAAATAACTAACGTATTAAATCTTCTATGCCTGTTGTGGTTAAATATACAATTTAAATTCTTGAGTCTGGTCCGTCATCATTTAAAAACAAAAACCATTATTCACGGAATCAAAAGATATATGGTAACCACAGACCTGAGCGTAAATACTCCTTTCGACCTGAAGAATGGGAAAGTCCGGATGGCTACAGACTGGATGTATCAGCAAATGAAAAAGCTGCTATGATATTGTGGCAGCTTATTTCAATGGTATAAAGATCTTTATTTTTTACGGCCATACATGAGTGTGCGCTTAAATGCATAGATCGCAGGATATTTTGTAAATCTTTGGGCAATACGTAATTTGAATTCACGGATGAATTTTTCTTTCTGTTCTCCTTCCAGACGTTCCAGGTAAGGTAATAATGAAGTGCCTGAAATAAAGGTATACAACGCTTCGTGATCATCTGCAATAATAGGGTAGACTTTCTGAAAGATTTCGATATCCTGAATTCCATGGTCAAACAGGATCTGTGCGTACTCATCCATTGAAAGCACCGGTGAATTCCGTTTAAAGTGATTCAAATAAGATGCGTACGGTTCCTCATCTGTCATTTGCATCAGAATCTGGTTCAGAATATTTTCATTCTGTACCGGCATCTGGATGGCTAACTGACCTCCGGATGATAATAATCCGATGATTTCCGGAAACAGCTTTTCGTGATCGTCGGCCCATTGCAGGGCTGCATTACTGAAGACAAGATCCCACTTTTGCTCAGACTGTGCAGCTTCTTCAATGGTCTGAAGTTTAAAGTGAAGATTTTCATGTTCATATTTTCTGGCTTTTTCAAGCATCTCCGGAGAAGAATCTATTCCCAGAAATACGGAGCCTGGCAGTTTATTTTGCAGAATAGAGGCCTGCTCACCGGTGCCGCAGCCAAGATCAATTGCTTTTATATTGTTTTCAGGTCTGATTAATGCGGCTAAATCATAAAAAGGCTGGTAACGTACATCTTTGTACTGATCGTATAAATCGGGATTCCAGGGCATAGAAATAATTTTTTAAATGAATTGTTTGTATAAAGATAAAGAATCTGGAGTAAAATAAGAGTCAGAAATCTTCAACGATTATCTTTCAATATGGGTATAAAAAAAGTGACTGTTTCCAAAACAGCCACTTTTCATCTTATTGTTCAAGTTTTTCCCTGATGTATTTTGCGGTATGCGATTTTTTATTTTTAGCCAGTTCTTCAGGAGTTCCGGTGAAAACAACTTCTCCGCCGTGTTTTCCTGCTTCCGGACCGATATCAATAATATGGTCGGCACATTTGATAATGTCCGGCTGATGCTCAATCACAATAACAGAATGTCCCAGGTCGATCAGAGCCTGCAATGATTTCAGCAATTTCTGAATGTCATGGAAATGAAGTCCTGTAGAAGGTTCATCAAAAATGAATAACGTTTTATCCGTAGTGACTCCTTTTACCAGGAATGACGCCAGTTTTACACGCTGTGCCTCACCGCCGGAAAGGGTAGAAGAACTCTGTCCCAGCTGAAGATAGCCTAATCCTACATCCTGCAGTGGTTTCAGTTTGGTAACGATTTTTTCTTCATTGTTATCTTTAAAGAATGCCAACGCTTCGTCAACCGTCATATGAAGAATGTCGGAAATGCTTTTCTCATCAAACTTCACTTCCAGGATCTCGTTCTTGAACCGGGTTCCTTTGCAGACTTCACACTCCAGTTCTATGTCCGCCATAAACTGCATGGATACATTAATCACCCCTTCTCCTTTACATTCGTCACACCTTCCGCCGTCTACATTGAAAGAGAAATGTTTCGGTTTGTAACCCATCATTTTGGCAACTTTCTGTTTGGCGAAAAGGTCCCTGATATCGTCGTATGCTTTCAGATAGGTTACGGGATTGGAACGTGAGGATTTACCGATCGGGTTCTGATCGATCAGTTCAATATTTTTGATCAGCCTTTTAGGAAATTCCACAGAATCGTAATCTCCTTTTTTGCCGCCCATTCCCAGCTGAATCTGGATATCATTCGTTAGGATTTCTTTCATCAGGGTGGATTTTCCACTCCCCGAAACCCCGGAAATTACCACAAGACTTTCCAGAGGAACGTCTACATTTATATTTTTAAGGTTATTCTGTCTGGCCCCTTTGATGTGAATCCATTCCTTAGCCTTTCTTCTTTTCTTCGGAACCTCAATTTCCAGTCTGCCGGTGAGGTATTTTGAGGTAAGGGTATCTGCGTTTTTAAGATCGTCATAATCTCCGGCAAATACCAGTTCTCCACCCAGATAGCCCGCTTCCGGACCAATGTCTATGATGTAGTCAGCTTCTTTCATCACATCTTCATCATGTTCCACCACAATCACCGTATTTCCTAAGTCTCTGAGGTTTTTCAGAACACTGATGAGGTTTTCGGTGTCACGGGAGTGAAGTCCGATAGAAGGTTCATCCAGGATATAAATGGATCCCACCAATGAACTTCCCAGGCTGGTGGCCAGGTTAATTCTCTGGCTTTCACCGCCGGAAAGCGTGTTGGATGTCCTGTTAAGGGTTAAATATCCTAAACCAACTTTCAGTAAAAATTCAATACGCGTTGTGATCTCATACAAGAGTCTTTTGGCGACTTCCTGATCGTGTTCGGAAAGCTTTAGACTCTGTATCAGAGGGAATAATTCATCCAGGGGCAGTTCTATCATCGACTGGATATTGTGTCCGTCTATTTTTACCCAGCTTGTTTCCTCACGGAGCCTTAATCCTTCGCAGGTAGGGCACAGGGTTTTCCCTCTGTATCGGGAAAGCATGACACGGTACTGTATTTTATACAGGTTTTCTTCCAGCATTCTGAAGAAATTGTTGATGGAAGGGAAGCTGCTTTTTCCGTCGCCTTTCCAAAGAAAGCTTTTCTGTTCTTTGGTGAGCTGATGGTAAGGCTTATGGATAGGGAAGTCACCCGCTTTTTTAATGAAATCTTTTTTCCATTCGCTCATCGTTTCCCCTCTCCAGGAAACTACGGCATCTTCATAAACGGATAATGTTTTATTGGGAACGACCAGGTCTTCATCTATTCCAATTACTTTTCCATACCCTTCACAGGCAGGACATGCCCCATAAGGATTATTAAAGCTGAAGAAATGCACATTCGGTTCAAGAAATTCTATTCCGTCAAGCTCAAACTTATTGGAAAACTCTTTTACTTTACCGGTATCTGTATTTTTCAGGGAGCAGTAGCCGCGCCCTTCATAAAAGGCCATCTGAATGGAGTCTGCAAGCCGCTGAAGGAAACTTTCATCCTCTTCGTAAGAGAAACGGTCGATCACAAGATTGATGATCATTCCTTTTTCCGGTGTAAAACCGAAACTTTCAAGGTCCTCAATTCCTGCCAGATTTCCATTGATCTCCAGTCTGGTAAATCCTGCCAGCTTTAAAACATTCAGGGTTTCTTTGAAATTGGCTGCATCATATTCCAACGGGGCCGTCAATAAAAAAGAAGTATCTTTTTTAGACGCTTTGATAAAATCCACCACATCAGATACCGAGTCTTTTTTTACCTCTTCACCCGAAACCGGAGAAAATGTTTTTCCGATCCTTGCAAACAGGAGTTTCATATAATCATAGATCTCTGTAGATGTTCCTACGGTAGACCTCGGGTTTGAAGAAATAACCTTCTGCTGGATGGCAATGGAAGGGGCAAGCCCTTTGATATCATCCACTTTCGGTTTTTCCAGTTTCCCCAAAAACTGACGTGCATATGAGCTTAAGCTTTCAACATATCTTCTCTGTCCTTCAGCATAAATGGTATCGAAAGCCAGTGATGATTTTCCGCTTCCGGAAACTCCGGTGATCACGATCAGCTTGTTTTTCGGAATCAGTACATCGATGTGCTTCAGATTGTTAAGATGGGCATTCTTAACGAATATCTGTTTCTTTATATCTATTTCTGTTGTTTTAGCCATGTTCTATTTATTCATATAAGTATATTCTGGCCGGAAATACTTCCTGCCAGATTGACAGCTTCCATAAGCAATATCAGATTGCCTGCGGTTTTATTTTCTGATCGGGTCTGTATTTTGATCATCCTGTTTCTGACTGTCATTAGAAAAAATTTCTGGTATAACCTGATCCTGCATATTTACAGAAATAGCTGTAAAAAATACAGAAACGAAGATTATATTCATCATAAAATAAAGACCTACAAAATTACGAATTTTTAGTGAAAATAATATGCTAAAAATAAGTCCCTCTATAGAATTAAATCATAATGAAATGCAGTAGCTCTCTGGAAGCTGTTCGGATAAAATGTAAACGTTGTTGAAATAAATGATTCACAGTCATAAGGTTATATGAATGTGATTTTTTTATTTTATTTCAGCACCTGTTTCGGATCGTACTGAGTTTTTTTTAATTATACTATTGTTTTGTATGTTAAAATTATTTAAAATTGCATTCATAAATTTGTAATATAGAAATGAGAAAATTATTCAGAGATCTAGTTACACATTTAATGAGAAAAAGATAGAATGATACCCTCACAAAAGATGCAGTAACCCCTTACTGCATCTTTTTTTTATGATAACTATCATTTGGCTGTCTTGGGGAACTCCCTTACTTTTGAAGCCGTTATTAATGAAACTTACTTAAGGATAAAACGGAGAATTATGATCAGAAAGATTGGAAGCGTATTTTTATTGGGATCCATGTTTTGGGCCAGTGCTCAGGAAAACACCACGGATATTGAGAACATTGAATTTCAGGGAAAATTTATTTCCACTCCTTATAAAAGTGCCAATCAGAATATTACGGTCATTACCAGGGAAGATATTGCTGCTTCACCGGCTAAAAGCATTGATGAGATCCTCCAGCAGGTTCCGGGAATGGATATCAGAAAGAGAGGAGCGAATGGGGTACAGAGTGATATAGGCTTCAGAGGAAGTTCTTTTGAACAGGTTCTGTTATTGCTTAACGGAATCAGAATGAATGATTCACAAACGGGGCACAATTCTATGAATCTGCCTGTGGATCTGGATGATGTAGAGAAAATTGAGGTCATCAAAGGGCCGGCTGCCAGAAGATTCGGGCAGAATGCTTATGCCGGGGTAATCAACATCATTACCAAAACCACACCCGGAAAAAAGGTGAAGATCAGCGCGGATGGCGGAGATTATGAGACCTACGGCTTCGGGCTTAATGCACAGTTGGGTAATGAGAAGTTTTCCAATTCCCTTCAGGCCAATTCGGCTACGTCACAGGGGTATATGCATAACACAGATTATGAGATCCGCAATGTATTTTACCAGGGACGGATGGCGATAAAAAACGGAGATCTTAAACTGCAAGCAGGATTTTCTGAAAAGAAGTTCGGGGCGAACGGTTTTTATGCTTCCAAAGATGCAACGGAACAGTATGAGGAAACCCAGGCATCTATTGTAAGTCTGGCACATCAGCAGAAATTTGGCAGCTTAAAGCTGAGTTCCAATGTCTATTGGAGGAGAGGTCAGGATATGTATCTTTTTAACCGGAATAATCCATCGGGTTACCGGAATATGCATATCGGAAATAATGTTGGAGGTGAGGTAAACAGCAGTTATCAGTGGGGACTTGGGACTACAGGTGTTGGCGTTGAGCTCAGAAAAGAATTCCTGGCGAGTAATAATCTTGGAGAAAGAAACCGTTTTGTATCGCAGGTATTTTTTGAACATCATTTTTCACTGTTAGACAAAAAACTGAATATCAGCCCCGGAATTTCATGGGCAAATTATTCCAAAGAGGGGAATTTTTTCTATCCCGGATTGGATGTAGGATATAATTTCAATCCGAACCATAAGGTTTATGGGAATATAGCGAAAGTGCACAGGGTTCCTACCTTTACCGATCTTTATTACATCAGCGGAACAGAACAGGGAAATCCTGATTTGCTTCCTGAAAATGCAGTTTCTTCAGAAGTCGGCTATCAGTATCAGAACAGCCGTATTCTGGCTAAGGTGAGTGGTTTTATGAGAAACTCCAACAATTCTATAGACTGGATCAAAAATACTTTAACTGATAAAATATGGGATGCGCAGAATGTAGGAAAAATCGATACCAAAGGAGTGGAGCTGGAATGGAATCACAGAGTTTTTGACTGGCTGAGGTACACCGTGGGATATACCTATATCGACAGTAAAATTAAAGAATCCAATGATTTTGTTTCCAGATATATTCTGGACAATCTGAAACATCAGGTGATCGCCAAACTGGAAACCCGGTTTTTGAAAAACTTTACCAATGAAGTGGTTTACAGGTATAACGAGCGTTTGGGATTGGGGACGTATAACCTGATTGATGAAAAACTCAGTTTTGCTAAAAAAGACTTTTCGGTATATGTTTTAATCAACAACCTCACGAATACAAAATACACGGAAGCTTTTGGGGTTCCGATGCCGCAAAGATGGTTTCATCTGGGTTTCACATATACGATTAATATTAAGTAAATGTTAAGTTGAAATTAATGAAAGTTAATATTAATAAATTGTTAAATCCGTTATTTTTGCAAAAAATTTTTATGAAACTTTTTTTAAGCTTAAGTTTACTTTGCAGTTTGACTTTTTTTAAAGCACAGGAACACGTTTCCAGCTTCAATGCAGTGACTTTAACCTATAAGTTTCATCCTAAATTTTTCCTCTATGCAGAAGGTCAGCTCAGAGGAAATGAAGATTATACCTATCCGGATTACTATGAAATAAAAGGAGGGCTGGGGTATAATCTTACCAAGAATCACAAACCGTTTGTAGGATTGGGGAGATATGTGAATTATAAGGATACCCGCCTAAGCAGGGAAGAATTCAGAGTATGGCTTCAGGATGTGATTGACATTAAAAAAGGGATTGTAAAATTTGAAAACCGTTTCCGAGCTGAAAAAAGCTGGTTCTATGAGCCTCAAACGGACAAAACATCCCAAAGAATGCGTTACCGATACCGTTTGAACGTGAGTGTACCTTTAAACTCGAAAACCATTAAAAAAGGGACTGTTTTCGCGAATGCTTATGACGAAATCTTCTTCGTAAGCCCGATGAAGCCTACTTTTGCCAGAAACAGAGTATACGGAGGTTTCGGCTATCAGATCGATGATTATTTCGGAATTCTGACGGGATACCTGTGGCAGCGTGAGTTTGAAGCCAAGGGAAATAAAAATTTACATTTCATCTACCTTGCCTTAAACATCAACATCGACGGTACGGATCATCCTGTAAAAACCTACGACTTTCCTGGAGCGGATTAATATTTTTCAATCAGATAGTGATAGGCTTTCAGATATTTGTTGAATCTTTTGATATCTTTAGGGGTAAGCTCCCTGTTGACTCTTCTCAGGTCCATATTATCCCGGAGATCATTGAGCTTTACAGCGACAGCCAGGGGTGATCTTTCGGTTCTTCTGATGAATTCATCATAATCTTCTTCGGGATCAAATTTCGTCAGACAGCTGACCGCAAAAATAATGTATTCGGGGAAACCTTCGGTTCTTAAATAATCAAAACTGAATTCTACCGGATGATCTTCCACCACATCATGGAGAACGCCTACGATTTTCTCATCCATTGTTTTACCGTATTCCATCACCCGCATAACGTGGGCAATGTATGGAGCATGGTATTTGTCGGTCTGTCCTTTGTGTGCCTTATCGGCTATCTTTATTGCTTTGTGCAGTAATTCTTCTTTTGTCATTCTTAAAAATGTAGACTACAAAAATAAAAAACGCCTTAAAAAATAAACTATTTTTCCTGAGATTATTTTGAAGAAAATTAGATGATTGAACTAAGCGGTACTATGGGTTGAAATGCCGTTGTAATTTTTATACTTTTGCTTTAAAAATAGTAAATTATCAATTTATTTGTGGTTAATTTTTATTTATTTTAATTGTTTTGGTGTTTTTGTTTTATTATGAATTGTATTTTATGTTTTTATTTGATTTATTCGCAAATAAAATTTAATTTTAAAGAAAAATTTATATGAAAAAACAATTATTTTCTTTAATGAGCTGTATTTTGATCGGGACAGCTGTACAGGCACAAAACATATTCTTTGATGATTTTGGGACCCCTTTCAGTAATTTTAATAACTGGGAATCTGTCGAGCGGGATAATGACCAATCCGGATCTCATAATACATGGCACCCCAACTTTAATTCTGGCACAGGAATGACGGGTGGAATTGCTTCTTCTTTTGCTATGGGCCCAAACCGTGATCATTTATTTAAATCCCGTGTTATCAGCTTGCCACAAGGAAGTACAAACCTATCGTATAAAATTGCTGCAGAACCCAATGATGAACATTATGCCGTTTATATATTACCTGCCGGAAATATTTTTCAGGGAACTGAAAATCCCATTTTAGAAGAAACAATTAACAATGGGGTTGCCGTAACCAAAAGAATCAACATACCGGCCAATCTGGCTGGGCAACAAATCAGAATATATTTCAGACATTTTCAACAGGGAGAGGCATTCCTTCATTTGGATGATGTTACAATAAGTGAAGGTACTTTGGATGTTTCAGAATCTACTGTTTCTAAACACGATAGAATTAATGTTTATCCAAATCCTGTCAGGAACGAACTATATATCAAATCTCCTGAAAAAATTATTTCTACAGAAGTATTTGATATGGCGGGAAGGCTTATACAGATGAAATATGATGGTTCTGTATTGGATATGTCTAAGTTGGGAACGGGAAACTATATTCTTAAGATAGAAACAAGCGAAGGTATTACGACTAAAAAGATTATCAAAGAATAGGATCTGATCCAATCAATGAAAAAAGGTTAGCACCGTGAAGTGTTAACCTTTTTATATTTTTAATTGTAGAAGAATTAGCTATCCTTCAGTTCTTCAATAAAAGCACTGGGAGCATTGTGTTTTACAGACCCTATTCCGTTTTCCATTCCGTTTTCAGATTCATACATCTGGCTGGTTCCGATGACCTGTCCGTTTCCGGCTTTAAGATTAAAATAGGTACGGCCGTCTTTGGCGGTATTCCGTTCATATTTTGTTTCATCCTGGGAATGGGTTTTTACGGATTCTATTCCGTTTTCACAGGAGGCTTTGGATGCATATCCCTGGCTGGTTAAAATAATTTGTCCGTTTCCGGCCTTTAAATTGAATTGAAAATCATTGTTTTCTCGTTTAGAGATGATAAATTTTCCCATAGTAATTAGTTTTTGATTGGTGTTTGTGTTATTTGGAAGGTTGTTCCTTTTTTATTTCTGTTTTGGGTATTTCGGGAATGGCAGGATTGGGTATTTTGAATTTTGAAATATCTTTTTTAGGTTCTTTCAGGGCCATATACAATGATGAATCCGGCTTTACCGTAAGGATTTTATAAAGAACCCGATAATCTTTTTTGGAATTGTCGTTTAGTGGTTTCACCGCTAAAACTTCCGGGAAGTGTTTTAAAATCTTAGCGGTGTCCGTTTTCGGAAGTAGTGGAAGCCTGTCAGACTTTTGAGCGGAAACGCATGCAGAGATCAGAAAAATTGGAAATAATAAAGCTTTCATGTGTTGTAATTTAAATTAAAGATAAAAAATTATCCGGAATCTTCTGTTATTCAGAAGCCGCCGATTACTATAAGACAATTCATAAGACGATCATATTACATTCCTGATGAATTTTTTGTCTTCAATCATTTTAGTTTCTGTTTTCAGGTCTATTTTATATTCAGTTTTGAGATGGAACTGATTTTTCTGTCCCGGCCCAGTTCAAATTCAAAATAATTATTTCCATGGCTTTTCAGGTCTTCAAAAAACAGACTTTGGGATTTCATTTCATCTGTAAAATACTTAAACCCGGAAGAAAGTTCCAGACTTTTTCCGGCTGATGAAGTACACTGAATGTCGTAAATAGCCTCACAATATGCATCATTTCCGTTGATGTTGCTCACGGATGCCGTTCCGGTTACAACAGATGCACAACGGAAGACCAATATATTTTGATTTGCTTTCTTTTCCAGGCGTACGTGTGTTGCAAAAATTACAGAGTCTGTTTTCATAGCTTCTTCGCAGGTGCAGGCTTCCTGAAAATTGTTGTTTAGCGTATTCTGGTTCCCATCGGTCTGTTTTTTATGACAGGAAAAAAGCATCATAATAAGGATGATAGAGGTTATCGTTTTCATAGTTCTTAGTTCGATACTACAAGATACGATTTTCCAGCTGATGTCATAGAAAAACGCCCCAAAAATGAGGCGTTTTGAATCAAATTTATGTATAAAAAAGACTAATAAGTTCCTTTCTCAATATAATGAGCGGCTACTTTTTCAGTTAAAGCCACTACATTCGGATGGTTAGCATATTTTGTAAATCTTCTTAATCCTGAAAGCATCATTCTCTGCTCATCTCCTTCAGCAAAAGAAACGATTCCTTCTTTAGCTGCAGCGATGATTTTCTCAACAGCTTTATAAAGGTTAAGCTGTGCCATAGCTGCTTCTACAGAGTCAGGGGAGAAGTGTTTTTCAGCTCTCAATACAGCAGATTCTGCCATATAAATCTGGTTAAGAATTTCAGAAGCGTTCAGTAATAAGTGCTGCTGCTTTTCAATATCCATCATGAATTTCTGAAGGGCTGCTCCGGAAACCATCAGGAATACTTTCTTCAGGTTCGCAATGATTGATTTTTCTTCGCTCATGAATTCTGAATAGTCAGGAACTTCAAATGAAGGAATACCCATCAATTCTTTGCTGATAGCCATTGCCGGAGATAAAAGGTCTAATTCTCCCTTCATTGCTCTCTTGATCAGCATTCCTACGGCCAATAATCTGTTGATTTCGTTGGTTCCTTCATAGATTCTTGAAATTCTTGAATCTCTCCAGGCTGCTTCCATCGGAGTATCTTCAGAGAATCCCATTCCTCCGTATACCTGAATTCCTTCATCTGCGGTATTCTGAGCAAGGTCGGAAACAAAAACCTTAAGAATAGAGCATTCTACGGCGAACTCCTCAACTCCTTTAAGCTCTGCTGCCTGGTGATCCATTCCGCCGGCAACCAGCTCATCAATTTTATCCTGAATGTTTTTAGCCGCTCTGTAAGAGCCTGCCTCACTTACGAAAACACCGGTTGCCATTTCAGCAAGCTTCTTTCTGATTGCTCCGAAAGTGGAAATGGAAACTCCAAACTGCTTTCTTTCGTTAGAATACTGAAGAGAATGGTTTAAGATTCTTCGCTGTGCATCCAAACAAGCCGCTGCTAATTTGATACGGCCTACATTCAATGCATTTAAAGCGATTTTGAAACCATTGTTTCTTTCTCCCAAAAGGTTCTCTACAGGAACTTTCATATCATTGAAGAAAACCTGACGGGTAGAGGAGGCACGGATTCCTAATTTATGCTCTTCTTCTCCAAAAGTTAAGCTTTCAGGGTTTTCCAGTTCAGATCTGTTGATTACAAATCCTGTGATGTTTTTATCATCATCAATTTTAGCGAATAAAGTGAATGTATCTGCAAATCCTGCATTAGAAATCCACATTTTCTGACCGTTGATGATATAATGTTTTCCGTCTTCAGAAAGCTTTGCTCTTGTTTTTCCGGAGTTGGCATCAGAACCTGCATCAGGCTCAGTTAAGCAATAAGCCCCAAATTTTGTTCCTGTTGCTAAGTCCGGAAGATATTTTTTCTTTTGTTCTTCAGTTCCGTAAAGAACGATTGGTAAAGTTCCGATTCCGGTGTGTGCTCCATAAGCTGTTGCCAGTGATCCTGTAGTTCCTGAGATATAATCACAAGCCAGCATGGTTGTTACAAAGCCCATTCCAAGACCTCCGTACTCTTCAGGCACTGCAATTCCCAGCATTCCCATATCACCAAGCTTACGCATTGTTTCTTCAGTGAACGCATAATCTTTCTTTTCGAAACGCTCTCTTTGAGGCACAACCTCTCTATCTATGAATTCCTTCGCTGAATCACGAAGCATTTTTTGTTCTTCATTCAGTTCTTCAATACTGAAGATTTCGTTTGCAGGAATTTCCTTGATCAGGAATTCACCTCCTTTTACTATATTTCCCATTTAATATTGTTTTAAATTTTAGATTATAAATTTTAGATTAGATTTTGTCATTATAAATTTTCAGATGATGTTTTAATGATTTTAGTCAAAATATTAATAATCATTTCTATATCTTTTAAATAAGAATCGATATCAATTTGGACAAGGTTTGAATAGTGATAAAGCTTCAGCCAATATCTGGTTTCTCTTGCTTCTTTATTTGCTATAGAAAGTTTTGATATAAAATCTTTTTTAGATTGAGCAGCAATAGCTTCTTCTACATTTGCTCCGATCGAAGTTCCGGAACGGAGAATTTGTTTTGATAAAATAAACTCGTTTTGAGATTTACACTCAGTATAAAACTTAATTATTTTTAAAGCAAAATCAAATGTTTTAATTTGGATTATATTGTCTTCTTTGAAACTCATTTAAAATTTATAATTTAAAATCTATAATTAATTAAAGTAGCTCAAAAATTGAAGCTGCTCCTTGTCCTGTTCCAACGCACATAGAAACCATTCCGTATTTGTTGCCACGTCTTCTCATTTCATCAAGAAGCTGAACAGTGAGTTTAGTTCCTGTACATCCCAGTGGATGACCAAGAGCGATAGCACCTCCGTTTACGTTTAAGATATCCGGATTTAAGCCTAACTCTTTTTTGATAGCCACTGACTGTGATGCAAATGCCTCGTTTAGCTCAATCAAGTCGATATCTTTTAGTTCAAGACCCGCTTGTTTTAAAGCTTTTGGAATAGCATAAACCGGTCCCATACCCATAATTCTCGGTTCAAGACCTGCGGCAGCGTATGCAACTAATCTTGCTTCCGGCTCAAGACCTAATTCTTTTACCATTTCTTCACTCATTACCATTACGAAAGCAGCTCCGTCACTCATCTGAGAAGAGTTTCCGGCAGTTACGCTTCCTCCGTTAGCAAAAACGGGTCTGAGTTTAGCTAAACCGGCAAGAGAAGTGTCTGCCCTAGGCCCTTCATCTACAGAGAAATCGAATTTCTTAGTCTGCATTTTCTGGTTTTCATCCAGGAAGTTATATTCTACAGGAATCGGAACGATCTGGTTCGCAAATTTCCCTTCCTGATTCGCTTTTAAAGCCTTCATGTGAGATTCAAATGCAAACTGATCCTGTTCTTCTCTCGTAATATTGTACTGTTTCGCCACTTCTTCAGCAGTATAACCCATTCCCCAGTAATAATCAGGATTTGTTTTAGCGATATCCGTTTCAGGTACGGGCTTGTAACCACCCATCGGGATATAAGACATAGATTCTGTACCCCCGGCGATGATACAATCTGCCATTCCGGCCTGAATTTTTGCAGAAGCAATAGCAATCGCCTCACTTCCTGATGCACAGTATCTGTTTACCGTCACTCCGGGAACTTTATCCGTATTTAAACCCATTAAGGAGATTAAACGGGCAACGTTTAATCCTTGCTCTGCCTCAGGCATTGCATTTCCTACGATAAGGTCATCAATTCTGTTTTTATCTAATTGCGGAAGCTCAGCCATTAATTTTTCAATAACGGTAGCTGCCATAACGTCAGGACGGGTAAATCGCAGGGTGCCTTTTGGTGCTTTTCCTACTGCTGATCTGAATCCTTTTACGATGTATGCTGTTTTCATTTTTTTGTTGAATTAAATTGTTTTTGAAAGATTTTGCCTCATAGAGGTAAACTGTTCATAGTTTGTGTTGTTTTGCAATTTGCGGAGCTCCGGAGGAGCGACCTGTTAATCTTCGATCCATTCAAATAAATATTTCGGATCATATTCTATTTCAAATTTTGACATAAAATCCAGATATTCTTCTCTGAAAGTTTTCTTTTGATGATGTTCCTCCTGGTTTAAAATATATTTTACAACCGGATCAACACTGCTTTTAGAATAAGAAAAGGCTCCGTATCCTTCCTGCCAATTGAATTTTCCATTCATCCATCCTTTTTCATTAATGAATTTTGAAGACCCTGCTTTAATATCTCTTACTAAATCTGAAACGGACTGTGTCGGATTCATACTTACAAGAATATGCACATGGTCCGGCATTGCAAAAACTGCGAATAATTTTTGATGTCTATGGGAAACAATACCTGTGATAAACTTATGTAATTCTTCTCTGTTTTCGCTGGAAATAAGGTTTTGTCTTCCTTTTACTGCGAAAACAATCTGAATATAAATCTGTGTATAGGTATTGGCCATAAAATCTAACAGGTCGCCTCTACGAGGCTCTCCAATTTTTTAAAATTATTCAATAGCTATTAACAGTTCGCTCCTACGGAGCTCCCCGTTAGTTTCTTAATGGCTTACCATTTTGCAACATATATTGAATTCTCTCAAGAGTTTTTCTTTCACCGCAAAGCTGAAGGAAGGTTTCTCTTTCAAGGTTCAACAGATATTGTTCAGTTACGACAGTTGGTTCGGATAAATTTCCTCCAACCATGACGTTGGCTAGTTTATCTGCAATTTTCTTATCGTGTTCAGAGATATATTTTCCGGTTAGCATCTGGTCGGTTCCTACGTAGAACATTCCTAACGCATCTTTACCAAGAACTTTTACTTTCTGTTCAATCGGTTGAGTATATCCTTGTTCTGCCAATAGTTTAGCTACTTTTTTAGCTTCAGCGATCTGTCTGTTTTTGCTTACGGAAACAATGTCTTTTCCTTTTTCAAGGATTCCCATATCGTAAGCTTCATAGGCTGAAGTAGCCACTTTACCCATTGCAATATTCATGAATGCATCACGAAGTCTGTTATTTTTAACATCATCACTGTGGAATTCTCTGGAAGTTCTTAAGGTAAGTTCTTTAGTACCACCACCGCCAGGAATTACACCTACTCCGGTTTCTACCAGTCCGATGTAAGTTTCTGCTGCAGCAACCACTCTGTCTGCGTGCATGGTCATTTCGCATCCTCCGCCTAACGTCATTCCGTGAGGAGCAACGACTACAGGGATAGAAGAGTAACGTACTCTCATCATGGATTTCTGGAAATAGGCAATGGCCATATTCAGATCATCCCAGTCCTGTTCGATAGCCATCATCAGGATCATCGCAAGGTTGGCTCCTACAGAGAAGTTGGCGCCCTGGTTTCCTACCACTAGACCGTCGTATTCTTTTTCGGCTAAATCAATAGCTCTGTTCAGTCCATCTAAAACTTCGCCTCCGAGAGAGTTCATTTTGGAACGGATCTCAAAGTTGATGATTCCGTCACCTAAATCTTCAATAGCCGCTCCGGAATTGCTCCAAAGTGTTTTGTTTTTTCTGATGTTATCAAGGATAATGAAAGCATCCTGTCCCGGAATTTTGTTGTATTCTCCGGAATTTTTATCCACATAAATGCTTTGGCCTTCATCATTAACTTTATAGAATGTTTCTACATTTTTTACCCAGTCAGAAACTTCATAACCTGCATCTTTAGCCAATTCAATACCTTTCTGAACGCCTACTGCATCCCAGATTTCAAATGGACCATTTTCCCATCCGAAACCGGCTCTCATGGCATCATCAATTTTGTAAACTTCATCAGAAATTTCAGGAACTTTATGAGAAACGTAAGCGAATAATGCGCCTAATGATTTTCTGTATAGCTCGCCCGCTTTATCTTTACCGCCGATCAGTACCTTAAATCTGTCAATAGGCTTATCGATGGATTTTGTTAGTTCTAAAGTAGGAAAGGAAGACTTACCTTGAAGTTCATATTCTAAAGTATCAAGATTCAGTCCGTGAATTTCAGATTTACCTTCTGCATTTTTCACTTTTTTATAGAATCCCTGTTCTGTTTTTGATCCCAGCCATTTGTTATCCATCATTTTCTGGATATAGTCAGGAAGGGCAAAAACATCGTTGAAATCATTGGCTTCGGCACCGCTTTGGCGAACGCCGTTGGCTACCATAACCAAGGTGTCAAGACCTACCACGTCAGCAGTTCTGAACGTTGCAGATTTAGGGCGACCGATTACCGGTCCTGTTAATTTATCTACATCAGAAACGGTAAGTCCTAATTTCTGTACATTATGAAGAAGATCCATCATAGAGAATACTCCGATTCTGTTGGCAATGAATGCAGGAGTATCTTTTGCTAAAACGGTTGTTTTACCTAAGAATTTAGCTCCATAGTTCATATAGAAATCAATGATTTCAGGATCTGTATCGTTAGTTGGGATAATTTCTAATAGAGGAAGATATCTTACCGGGTTAAAGAAGTGGGTTCCGGCAAAGTATTTTTTGAAATCTTCGCTTCTTCCTTCTGTGAGAAAGTGGATAGGAATACCTGACGTGTTGGAAGAAATAAGTGTTCCCGGTTTTCTGAACTGTTCAATTTTTTCGTACACTGATTTCTTGATGTCGAGTCTTTCCACGACCACCTCAATAATCCAGTCTGTATTTTTGATGTTCTGAAGATCGTCGTCAAAGTTTCCTACCTTTATTCTGTCAGCAAATTTCGGAGAATAGAGGAGTGCAGGACTCGCTTTTTTCAGCTTCTCAAAGTTTTCAGTAGCAATTCTGTTTCTTACTACCTTATCATCTTTTGTCAAACCTTTTTTCTGCTCAGCTTCAGTAAGTTCAAAGGGAACGATATCCAATAGTGACACTTCTACACCGATGTTGGCAAAGTGTGCAGCAATACCGCTACCCATAATTCCTGAACCAAGAACCGTTACATGTTTGATTCTTCTTTTCATATGTAAATTTTTATTGTTTCTAAAAGACATATATAACCATAAGGTTTTATGATCATCTATTTTCTGTTGTTTAATAATTCGTTGGCAATCTTCATGACCTCAGACATCACTTCCTTAAAGGTTTCCAGCTTTTCAGGAGGAATTTTTTCCATCACTTTCTTATTGAAATTAACGACTACTTCTTTGGACATATTTCTTGAGTTCAGCCCTTTATCTGTAAGTTTAATGATAACCTCTCTTTTATCGGTGGTCGTCTTTTCCTTATAGATATAGCCGTTGTCTTCCAGAAGCTTGATGATTCGGGTCAGGGAAGTGGGTTCTATGGCCATTTTAGGGCCCAGATTGGTACTCCTTGTTCCTTCTTTCGGATCGATCTTCAGAAGGGTTAATGCCTGAACAGCCGTAGAATCATGCTCCTGTGCAAGTTCTGTGTACATTTTGGAAACAGCTAACCATGTCTGCTTCAAAATGAGGTCTACGTTTTCTATTTTTTCCTTGTTATTTTCCATCTTTCGTACTAATGGTGTTATCCAAATTTAGTAAATATTATGCATGCATAGCATTTATTAACGTTAAATTTTGTTAATAAACTGATAATAAGATGGTTAAATTGTATGACAAGCATAGTATTATGCATGCATAGTATGTGAATTAATTAAAGAAAATGCAGTATTAATGAATGTTTTTGATGAAATTCATTATTTCTTCAAAAGATTCGCATTGATGTTTTGAATTGTTCTGTTGAATTTCCCAAATTTTATCCTGATAAGTAAAAGAAAGAGCAGAAAGGTCTTTTTCAAAGTTTTTTTGCAGTAAAGAATACAGCATTTCTTTATGAACCTTCGGTGCAGAGATGGAAGGAGGGACAAAACGGTCATTAACCTGAAATAAGGATACATTGGTAAGCTCATCATGCTGAAGAAGAATGTCCTCTACAATACCCGAAAAAAGACATTGTTCCTTTACATACCATATTTTATCGGCAAACTCTTTGGCCAGCCTCCAGTCATGGGAAGAAAACAGGATCATCTTATTCTGTTCCTTAGCCAGCTTGCGAAGGGTTTTTAAAATGATGATTTTATTTTTTTCGTCCAGATGAGTAGTGGGTTCATCAAGAATAATAACCGGAGAATTCTGGGTAATCGCCCGTCCGATAAATGCTTTCTGAAGGTTTCCGTCAGAAAGGTTTTTAAGCAGCACATGTCTGTACTGTATGAGATCCAGTTCTTCAATAATATGGGCAACTTCATCACGGTCACTTTTTTTAAGCTCAAAGTAAAAAGGGTAGTAGATGTATTTTCCCAATGAAATAAGATCCTCAACGGTATAATGCTGGGGGATATTAGATTTTGAAAAAACCACCGCAATATTCTCTGCAATTTCTTTTACGGAAAGATTCTTTACATTCTTACCATTAATAAGGATTTCTCCACTTAAAAGAGTTTGCTGATGCAGAATAGATTTGATCAGTGTTGTTTTTCCAACCCCGTTATTTCCAATCAGGAGACACACTTCACCCAGTTTCAGTGACGCATCAGCATTTGAAATTAAAGTCTGTTGATATCCGATGTTGGCTTGTCTGATCTGAAGATGCATACTTGAAGTTGATTAAGCGTAAAGTATCAAAATTAACTGCAAAAATAATGTTTTATACAAAGAAGATCGGGGGAAATCCGATTTTTATGTGAATATTTTATCAATATATATCAACTCATTATTTCTTTATATATGAGTACAAAAAATCTTCAGTTTTTACTATTAATGATCAGTTCAGCGGAATAAAGCTTCTACCGGATGTTGATTGATAAACTGCAGGAAAGCACTTTCATCAAAATATCCGTTTTTATCGAGTACCTCAGGATGTAATCTGAAAGCTTCACTGTCAGTTTCGATGATGGCATTTTCAATAAACTTTCCTGTTCTTCCTTCAATTTCGTTATGAAAACTGATCAGGTATTTTGAATAAATTTTACCTTCTGAGTGGGTGTACTGCCCGTTTTCAGCAATCAGTGAAGCATAAATATTACCTGCCGTAAAGGTTTCGTTATCGTTGGCTGAAGCTCCGAACAATACGTCACAGGTCAGACTTCCGGAAGAGTAGAGGGAACCATTAACGATAATATTTTTAGCGGTAATCCGGCCTGCTACAATCAGAGTGACATATTCCTCAATAAAAAGATTTCCGGAAAGGTTGATATCGCCTTCTATAAGGATCACTTTATGCCCTTCATGATCTTCTGCAACAAGATCAAGGAATGTTGTGCTTTCGTTTTCCAGCAGGAAAATTTCCGGTTCATCAGGATGATCATCCATCTGTAGAGAGGCTTCCCTGATCTTTTCTGCCGTTTCTGCATCCAGCATTTCAAGAAATTCAGAAAAACTTTCGTCTTCAGGATCATTTCCGGTGAGGAAATTAAAATCAAGGATAGTCCGTACAGCGGAGTACAGCGTTTCTGGAGTATTTTTTAATCTACAGTCCAGCTGCTCTTGGGTTAGCGTTTGTGTTTTCATCAATGTAACATTTTAAAATGAACAATGCATCTCTGTATGACAGATCTGCTGAGGGAGGGATCATTGTTACACAAAGATACATGGAAAAACCGGAATTTTTATACCGGAAAATCAAATTTATTTTCGATGCTTTTTATCAGAAGACAGGTCTTTCCGTTCTTTGGCAGCCAGAATAACCGGGGAGAAAAACACACAAACATAACTAATGAAAAAGGAAGCTTTAAAAACAATACGAATGCAAGCCATGTATCATGCGTGGCTTATCCTTTTTTTATCGCCGATTACATTCAGAATAACACCCAAAAGGATTAGGGTAATCCCTATCAGCAGATTGCCGGTGAATGATTCATGAAAAATTAAAGCACTCACCATAACAGCCACCACCGGCTCCAGAGCTCCCAGAATAGCCGTTGGGGTAGACCCGATATACTTGATGGCATATACGAGACACAGACTGGAAATAACCGTTGTAAGGAATGCAAAAACAGTAAAGCTGAAAAATATATTCAGGGAAGGAATCGCAAAAGATTCACCTCCTAAAGAAGCTTTAAGCATAAAAAATGATGAAGTAAAAAGCATCGAGTAGAAGGAAAGCTTAAATCCGGAAACTTTAAGTCCGGACTTATTGACGATCACCATATAAAGTGCATAAAATAAAGAGCTCAGCATCACAACACCCAGTCCTGCAAAGTTGATTTCCATACTCTCACCCTTTAAACACAAAACAATAACTCCGGCGAAAGCCAGCATTAATGAAACCACCGACAACTTAGTCAGTTTTTCCTTATAAATGAAAAGCATGATCAGGGCTACAATGACGGGATAAATGAAGAGCACCGTAGAAGCAATTCCCGGAGTAAGAAAATCATAACCTATGAATAAAAATTCTGAGGAAAGGGCATAGCAGATCCCTAAAACAGCAAGGATCAGAGTCTCTTTTTTATTGATCCTGAAACTTTCTTTAGAATAAAGAAGATATCCGCCCACCATCATCGCGGAAAATAAAAAACGGTAAAACAGCGTGATATCCATTGAAAATTTAGCCTGCTTGAGCGGCAGAATAAAAATCGGGATCAGACCATATGAAACGGAGGACATAATGCCTAACAGATAACCTTTGAATTTCATTTTCCTGTGCAAAAAATTATGAATGAACAAATAAAAAACCACTGAAAAATTCAGTGGTTTCGATTTTTTATCAGATCGGCTTAAAACTTAAACCCTGCTCCTGCAGCAGTTTCTGTTCCTGCTCTTTATAGTAACCACTTACTAGTTTGTCATGAATCGCTTCAAATGCGGCCAGTGTTTCATTAATTTCCGCATCGGTATGGGATGCGGTAGGAATCAGCCTCAGAAGGATCATTCCTTTTGGAATGACCGGATATACGACCACCGAAGTAAAGATTCCGTAGATTTCTCTTAAATCTTTTACCAGAAGAGTCGCCTCTACAGGAGTTCCCTGCATCATCACGGGAGTTACACAGGTATTCGTATCCCCAATGTTGAATCCTCTTTCTTTAAGGCCGTTCTGTAATTTATTGACATTTTCCCAAAGTTTTGCTTTGATCTCCGGTCTTGTTCTCAAAAGTTCAAGTCTCTTTAATCCTCCGATTACCATTGGCATTGTAAGAGATTTGGCAAAGATCTGAGATCTCAGGTTGAATTTAAGATATCTGATGATTTCTTTGTCTCCTGCAAGGAAAGCTCCGAAACCAGCCATCGATTTAGCAAAAGTAGAGAAGTATACATCAATCTGGTCCTGGCATCCCTGCTCTTCACCAGCTCCGGCCCCTGTTTTTCCAAGAGTTCCGAATCCGTGGGCATCATCTACCAGAAGTCTGAAGTTGTATTTGGATTTCAGCTCACAGATTTCTTTGATTTTTCCCTGCTGGCCTCTCATTCCGAAAACTCCTTCGGTGATCACCAAAATACCGCCTCCTGTTTCTTCTGCTACTTTTGTGGCTCTCTGAAGATTTTTTTCAAGACTTGCAATATCATTATGTCTGTAGGTAAATCTTTTTCCGGCATGAAGTCTTACACCGTCTACGATACATGCATGAGAGTCTACATCATAAACGATCACATCATTTCTGTTAACCAGGGCATCAATGGTAGAAACCATTCCCTGATAACCGAAGTTCAATAAATATGCTGATTCTTTTTGTACAAAATCTGCCAGTTCTCTTTCCAGCTGAAGATGCTGCTCCGTTTCACCGGACATGGCTCTTGCGCCCATCGGGTAGAACATTCCGTATTCTGCCGCCGCTTTTGCATCAGCCTCAATTACTTCAGGGTGATTACATAATCCTAAATAGTCATTCGCACTCCAGAAGATCACTTCTCTTCCCTGGAACTGCATTCTTGGTCCGATAGGACCTTCCAGTCTTGGGAATATAAAATAACCTTCTCCGTAATCTGCAAATTGTCCAAGAGGTCCTGGATTTTCTTTTATTCTTTCAAAAATATCCAACATTTTGTAATGTAATTTTTTAAGTAAAAAAGCCTTTCCTGTAGAACACAAAAGGCTTTATTTGTATCGTGGTTTGTTATATATCTATTTAATGAATTCGGTTTTGAAAACTTCGTCGTAGTTGTGTACGCAGTTGTTTACAAATCCCTGTTCAGCCATCCATTTATCACTGTATACTTTGGTAATATATCTTGAACCGTGATCAGGATAGATCAGGACAATCATATCATCTTTCGTCAGTTCATGAGACTGCGCATACTGAATCAGGGCCTGGGTGACTGCTCCGGTAGTATAGCCTCCCATGATAGCTTCCTTTAAAGCGATTTCTCGGGTTCTGTACGCCGACATTTCATCGTTTACCCTTACAAATTCATCTACTTTATCAAAAAGAAGGGCAGAAGGGATTAAATTTTTTCCCATTCCTTCAATCTGATAAGGATGTACGTCTTCTTTATGAATTTCTCCGGTCTCGTGGTAGCTTTTCAGGATAGATCCGTCTGCATCTACACCGATAATCTTGATATCCGGATTTTTCTCTTTTAAAAACTTGGCTGATCCGGACAGGGTTCCACCTGTTCCGGTGCAGGCAAAAAGGTGCGTTATTTTACCCTGCGTCTGCTCCCAGATTTCAGGACCGGTAGTTTTATAGTGTGCATCAATATTCAATTCATTGAAATACTGATTGATGTAAACTGAATTGGGGGTCTCTGAAGCGATTCTTTTAGCCACTTCATAATACGATCTGGGATCATCTGCGGGAACGTTGGCCGGACAGATGTATACTGTTGCTCCTAATGCCTTTAAATAAGCTATTTTCTCTGGCTTCGTCTTGTCGCTTACGGCAAGAATACACTGGTATCCTTTAATGATACAAACCATTGCTATAGAAAATCCTGTATTTCCCGAAGTTGTTTCTACAACTACAGATCCTTCCTTTAATAAACCTTTCTCCTCAGCGTTCTCTATAATATGAAGTGCAATTCTATCTTTTGTGGAATGTCCAGGATTATATGATTCTAACTTGGCATAAACGGTTGCAGGAATATCTTTTGTAACAGTATTAAGCTTCACCAGAGGAGTATTTCCTACCAGGCCAAGAATATTATCGTAAACATTACTCATTATTTGTTATTTTCAATAAAAATCTGACCGCAAAAATACAAAAAAATAAATAATTTCTAAACTTTTGTTTGATTTCTAAACAGCGATTCAGGAAAAATCTATTTTCTTATTTGCAATCTTAGCTGAAGTAGCATCACAAATACCACGCCATTTTTTTTAAATTTTGTTAAAAACCGCATAAAACAATATTAAAAGCCTTACTTTCGCGTAATTGATTTAATACTATGAAAAATTGGACTTTTAGGCAATGGAACACCGTTTTAGGATGGGTGATTTTTGTCATTGCTTTTTTCACGTACTTGTCTACCATAGAACCCAACTTCAGTTTCTGGGACTGTGGCGAGTATATTTCTTCTGCGGTAAAACTTGAAGTAACGCATGCTCCCGGAGCCGCATTATTCCAGATTGTGGGGGCCGTGGCCGCCATTTTTGCATTAGGAAAAGGTGAAAATTATTCTATTGTGATTAACGCAATGTCGGCCCTGTTCAGTGCACTGACCATTTTGTTTCTGTTCTGGACGATTACGCATTTTGTAAGAAGACTGCTGAACAAAGATTTTGATGAAATCACAAAACATCAGGAAATTTCCATCCTCTTTGCAGGAGCTGTAGGGGCTTTATGTTTTACCTTTTCGGATACCTTCTGGTTTTCGGCGGTGGAGGGCGAAGTGTATTCAATGGCTTCCCTGTTTATTGCATTACTGGTATGGCTCATTACCAAATGGGAAAATGAATACCAGGCAACCGACAGTGAAAGATGGATTATCCTTATTTTCTTTGTATTGGGGCTTTCTGTTGGTGTACACATGATGTGTATGCTGGCGATTCCTGCCGTATGTCTGGTGTACTATGCCAGAAACTATAAATTTACATGGAAAAACTTCATCTGGGCCAATCTGATCACACTGGGAATTCTGATCGTTGTTTTCAAACTGATCTTCCCACTGATTATGACAATGTTCGGGAAGCTGGAAATTTTCTTCGTGAACGGCTTGGGACTTCCTTTCCATTCAGGAACAATCGTTGCCTTTATTTTAATGACAGCAGTTTGTTACTTCCTTATTAAATATGCCAGAAAAGCGAAAAGAAATATTGTGCAGACCGCAGCTTTATCTGTGGTATATATGATCATCGGTTTCTCATGTTGGATGGTGATCCCGATCAGAGCCAATGCCAATCCGCCTATGAACCTTAATGATCCGGATACGGCTATCGGAATGCTGGATTACTATAACAGGGAGCAGTACGGGGACTGGCCTACGATTTATGGCCAGAATTATACCGCTTTTCTTGATGCCAAAGGAATGATGAAAAATGAAGATGGCAGCTTCAAGACTACAAAAACAGGTGATGTTTACGAAAAAGATGAAAAATCCGGAACCTATAGAAAAGTTGGAGAACGTTTTAATTACGTATTTGATAAAGCACACGTTGGTTTTATGCCGAGAATGTTCAGCCAGGATGATGGGGTAATGGCCAACTATATTTCAATGTACGGAGCCCCTGATTTCACATTGAATTACGGCAATGAAGATGTAGCCAATAATCCACAGGCTCAGCAGGTTTTTGACGAACTGAGACAGAAATTTGAGGATAAGTCAATCACCGCTTCCGATTATAAAAAGGTAATGCCATATGACCTTATCAATGTTCAGAAACCTTCACTGGGGCAGAACCTTGATTATTTCATTTCGTTCCAGAACGGATATTACTTTGTAAGATACCTGATGTGGAATTTCGTAGGAAGGCAGAACGACCTTGAAGGAAATATGGAGAACACCAAAGGAAACTGGATCTCAGGAATTTCATTCATTGATAATGCAATATTAGGCAGCCAGGATAAAATGCCGGCTAAGTTCAACAACGAAAGTACGGTGAAGTTCTTCTTCCTTCCTTTGATATTGGGATTGATAGGATTCTTTTTCCAGCTCAACAGAGACTTCGGAAGATTCTATGCGCTTCTTTCATTGTTTGTTCTGACCAGTGTAGGGATTATTTTCTATACAGGAGTAAAACCTTTTGAACCGAGAGAAAGAGATTATGCAATGGTAGGTTCATTCTATGCTTTTGCCATCTGGATCGGGCTGGGAGCCGGAGCTATTTTGTGGTTCCTTCAGTCTAAAATAAAGTCTAACGGAGCGAATATTGTACTGGGGATAGTACTTCTGGGAGTTCCTTTTATGATGGGCTTCCAGAACTATAATGTGCATGACAGAAGCAACAGATATACCGCTTATGATTATGCATACTCCGTTTTGAAATCACTTCCTAAAAACGATATTCTTTTCGTTTACGGAGATAATGATACCTATCCTGTGTGGGCTATTCAGGAAACGGAAAGATTCAGAGATGATGTGAAAGTAGTCAACTTTACCCTTGCTTCAACACCATGGAATCTGGATCAGATCAAAAGAAAGACCTACAATGCAGCAGGAATTCCAAGCCAGTTAACCCACGAGGATTACAGAGAAGGTTCCAACGACCAGATCGTTACCATGGATAAGGAGGACTGGGAAAGATTCTTCTCCGCTATTAAAGAACAGGGCATTCCTGATACGGAATTCCAGGTGTTCAGAAAATACCTTACCCAGGATTCGATTACGCTGAAAGAAGCTATTGATTTCCTTAAATTCAAGTCTCCTGAGAAAGATGAACTGCTGAAAATGTATTTCGGAGAGGAAAAATATGAAAAATACAACGTGCTTCCGGTAAGCAAATTCATTCTTCCTGTCAATAAGGAAAATGCTCTGAAAGCAGGTATTATTACCCAGGCAGATCTTCCGAATGCAGTGAGCCAGATTATGATCAACTATAAGGGCAGAACGCTTTTCAAAAATAACCTGATCATGATGGATCTGCTTGCCAATTTCGATTGGAAACGTCCGATCAACTTCTCTTCCGGAGGAATTTATGACAGCGAAAATATCTTCTACCTGAACGAGTATCTTCAGTTTGACGGGTTCAGCTACAGGCTGGTTCCTGTACATACGGTACAGACTCCGGACGGGGATATGGGGAAAGTAGATGCCAATGCGCTCTATAATGTCGTGAAGAATTACAAATGGGGGAACTTTAAGAACTTGAAGGTTCACTTTGATGAAACCGCTACTTCCAATATTATGAGCTACAGAATGTCAGCTAGCAGAGCCGCATCAGCACTGGCATTAAGCGGGCAGAAAGCGAAAGCCCTTGAAATTCTTGATCTGGCAGCGAGAGAAATTCCTGCTGAAAAATACAATGATCCGCGTTCATTAAGTGCAATGGTAACAGGATATATTGTAGCAGGACAGGAACAGAAAGGACTTCAGCTGGCGGAACTGCTTAAGAAGGGAATCTTTGCAGAATACGATTATTACCTGAGTCTGGATCCGATAGACCAAACCTATGTAAGAAGAGAGATGAGATCTAAACCACTGGAATATTCACTTGTAGTCTCTGCTGTTACGGATGCTTATCAGAAGCTGGGACAGAAAGAAAAAGCTTATGCATATCTGGTGAAATCCATTGAGCCGATTGACAAGAAGTTTAACGGATTTGTTAAAGAACTTCAGCAGATGGGAAAAGAAAAAGCCATGAAGGAATCTGAAAATGTGCAGAAGATCACTCCTTTCTACCAATACCTGTTCAATGTGATGGAACCTTTTGATTCTACCTATTCCAAAGAAAAAGAAGAACAGATCACGACAGCCATTATTAAAGCAACCCAATAAACTTTAATTCATAAGATAAAACGGAACTTCGGTTCCGTTTTTTTATTATTGGGAATCCTAAATTTTAAGGCTATATTTGTGACGCTAAAAATACACGATGACAGAAACCAATAACAGCCAACTTCCCATTTATGCAGCAGCCTTTACGGTGGTCCTGAAAATTTTTTTTCTATTAACGCATTATATCCAGGAAGATGCCTTTATAACCTGGAGAGTAGCGCAAAACCTGCTGGATTATGGAGTCATAGGCTTTAACGGAAATACCAGAATATCGGCCTCTACAACCCATCTGTATGTTTTTGTATCCTATTTTTTCAATCTGATCTTCGGTAAAGAGAACTTTATAGAACCTCTTCTGATTTTCAATTCCCTGCTGTTTACAATAGGAACGGTTTTTCTTTCTAATTTAATTCTTAAAAACCCTTGGCATAAAGCCATTTTTATATTTCTGATCGGTATCCTGCCGCCATCCATCAAAATTTCGATTCTGGGAATGGAATACGGAATCCTTTTCTTCCTTGAAATGGCACTTCTGTATTACGGTTTCAGTAAGAACAGGAAATGGGCTCTGATCGTTTTGCCTGTGCTGATCATGTTTACCAGGATTGATACCGTTATTTTCCTCGGTATTGTCTTTTTGGTAGATCTCTTCTGGAATAAAAAGATCAGATGGCGTTATGTACTGGGTGGAATTTTAGGGCTGGTAACGGTTTTATCTTTTAACTGGCTGTATTTTGGCGAAGTCGTCAACAATACGATCACGGCTAAAAAACTCCTGTATCAGCATGATTTTACATTCCGGCAGCATATGGAATACTTTGGGGCCAGCTTTGGAAACTTTTGGGGAATGTTTAAGCTTCCCGGAAATTTCAATCCGGTAACCATCGTGATTCTGGCCTTTGAGCTGATGTGCTTTATTTATCTGATCAGACAGCGCGAAAAAAGAAATTATTTCCTATGGATGATCTTCATTTTCGGATGGGTAAAACAGATTATTTTTATCTCTCAGAAAAGCCTTTTTGATTGGTATTACTGGGTTCCGCAGCTTCTGCTTTTCGTTCCTGTCCTTATTTTTGTTCTGGAACAGAAAGAGAGAAAAAAACTGTGGCTGTCGCTGTTGCTGATATTTTATATTCTTCCGATGCTGGCCTTTCAGACCGTACATTCTATTGCAACTGGCCACGGAGAATGGTACTACCGCAGAACGATCGGGGTATTTCTGGGCAGTTTTGAAAAAGATAAAAAACAATGGATCTTCCTGGAGCCAGCGGGATATATTCCTTACTTTTCAGGACTTAAGACAATTGATGAAGTCGGGCTGGTAGATAAGGAGGTTCAGGAAGAAGTAAAAAAAGACCGGGCCAATTACTGGATCAACACCGTTAAAAAAAGAAAACCGAAATATCTTCTTTCTTATAAAAACCTGTTTGAAGGAAAAGATGCAGCCTATTATCAGGCCCATTACACATTAATGCAGGAATTCAGGGTGAAAGATCACCTGAAAAGCGATTATAAGATCCTGGAAAAAATTTACAGGCTTAAACCTTCCGGAACAGATTACAATCTGTATATCAGGAATGATAAAAAATATTAACGAATACTCTGAAACCATGAAATACTGTGCTTTTCTCCGTGGCGTAAACGTAAAAGGAACCAATATGAAAATGGCCGATGTCTGCCAGGTCTTCACAGATGCCGGAATGCAGGACGTAAGCTCGGTACTGGCCTCCGGAAATATCGTTTTTTCTTCAGAGAAAAAAGCTCCTGATCTCAAGGAAATCCTTGAAAAAGCAATGTCTGATTATTTTTCCTATGAAGCCTTTTTATTCATCAGATCCATGGAAGAAACAGAAGCGTTCTGGAACAGCCGGCCATTTGAGAAAAATGAAGATCTTCATCAGTATGCCTTCGTGGGAAATCCAGGAGTGGAAAACATCCTGATGGAAGAATTTCAGAAGGCCTCTCAAACCGAAAATGAAAAAGCCGAAATTGTTAAGGGGATCTTTTACTGGCAGGTTCCGAAAGGAAATACACTGGATTCCACCTTTGGAAAAGTCCTGGGAAAAAAAAGCCTGAAAGATCAGTTCACCAGCAGGAATATCAATACGTTTGAGAAAATTCTGAAAAAGCTGTAATGGCTTTTGTTCTTATTGCAGCAGCCTTGTCCGGTGTTGCGAACTTTTACTATTGGGTATTTCAGGCCCCCATGAAAACCTGTAAGCTTTTTCTGATATTCTTTATGGTGGTTTCCCTGATCGCCTTCATTACAGATTCTGATCGCTTTCTGGAGGGTTGGGTGACGTTCTCAGGATATTATACTTTACTTTTTCTGGTTCATTTATTACTGACCAAAGGTTTCGGGATCAGAAGATATTGGCCGTATGTATCTCTGTTTTCTCTTATTTCCCTTCTGGCAACCGCTTTTTTTGCAGTATTGATGCAGGATATTTTTAATTATTCTTAGGCGCAAATAATTTCCATTTGTGAAACTTTCTCAGTATTTTTACTGAACTTTTAATTTACGTAAAAAATGATTCAGTATTTAGATAATATCAGTCACAAAGATTCAAAAAACTTTTTCCTTATTGCCGGTCCGTGTATCATAGAAGGCGAGGATATGGCTTTAAGAATTGCTGAAAAAGTAATCAGCATTACGGATAAATACAATATCCCGTATATTTTCAAAGGAAGTTTCAAAAAAGCGAACAGAAGCCGTGTGGATTCTTTTACCACCATTGGAGAAGAAAAATCTCTTGAAATTCTGAAAAAAGTTGGAGAAACATTCAATATCCCGACTACCACAGATATTCATGAAAACGAGCACGCAGCCTTGGCCGCTCAATATGTGGATGTATTGCAGATTCCTGCATTTCTGGTCCGTCAGACCGATCTTTTGGTAGCCGCGGCAGAAACAGGAAAATGTGTAACCCTGAAAAAAGGCCAGTTCCTTTCACCGGAAGCTATGAAATTCGCCGTTCAGAAAGTGACGGATTCCAATAATCAGAAAGTAGCCATTATTGAGAGAGGAAATTCCTTCGGATATACAGATCTGATTGTGGATTACAGAGGAATTCCAACCATGAGGGAATATGCTCCTGTTATTCTGGATGTTACCCATTCACTGCAGCAGCCAAACCAGAGCTCCGGTGTTACAGGCGGAAGACCTGATCTTATTGAAACAGTGGCCAAAGCAGGAATTGCAGTAGGGGCAGACGGAATTTTCATTGAAACACATCCTACACCTGAAACAGCACTGTCAGACGGTGCCAACATGTTAAGACTGGATTTATTAGAAGATTTACTACAAAAATTAACAAGAATTCGGGAATCGATTTTGTAATTGTTAAAAAATAATTAATTTTAGAAATTCTTAAAATATTTCTTTTGAAAAAACTAGTTTTACCACTAAGCCTTATGGTTCCCGTGCTGATTTTCTCCCAAAACAGAAAAAAGGATACGACAACAACTAAAGTAAACGATATTGAAGAAGTTGTTTTCCAGAAAAAAGCAACCGGAAAAACCAACGACCTTACCAACGTCAAAATTTCGGCAAAAGATGCTCAGAATGTAGCCAGTATTTCCGGAGGGATTGAAGGAATTCTTAAAACCTTACCTTCCGTAAACTCCAATACAGAGCTGTCTTCACAATATATGGTGCGTGGTGGAAACTATGATGAGAATCTTATCTACATCAATGATATTGAAATTTACAGGCCCTTTCTGATCAGGAACTCTCAGCAGGAGGGGATGAGTATCATTAATCCGGATATGGTTTCAACGGTGAACTTCTCAGCTGGAGGATTTGAAGCTAAATACGGCGATAAAATGTCGTCTGCACTGAATATTTATTACCGTGAGCCGGAAAAGTTTGAACTTTCGGGAGAAGCCAGTTTAATCGGCGGAAGGCTGACAACCGGTTTAGCTTCAAAAAACAAAAAACTTACTGCTTTATTTTCCGGAAGATACAGAAATACCAACCTGATTCTTAATACGTTAAAAGAAGACACGGACTATAACCCGAGTTATTGGGATTTTCAGACCTACCTGAACTACCACATTACCGATAAGCTATCTCTTTCATTCATAGGATATTATTCCAAGAATGATTATGAGATGGTTCCCAAGACAAGGGAAGTGGAATTCGGTACGCTTCAAAGGCCTATTAAGGTTAATATTCTTTACAACGGAAGAGAAGATGACAAGTATAAGAATATGATGGGCACCGTGTCTTTAAATTATAAGGCATCGGAGAAATTGAAGTTCACATTGGATGCTTTTGCTTATCAGAACAGGGAAAAGGAATATTATTCCATAGCATCCGGCTACCAGATTCATGGAGTGGATCCTGTTACAGGTGATCCCATAACAAGTTTTGATGGAGCCGGACAAATAGAACATGCCAGAAATGATCTGTTTGTAAGAACTTCCGGAGCCCAGTTCAGAGCCAAATTTTCGCCTAATGTAAATACCGATTTTGAAGTAGGTCTTAAATATGAGAGAGAGAATCTGAAAGACTTTACCAATGAATGGAAGCTTACAGACTCCACCGGTTACAGTATGCCAAGACCTATTGTTGATCCAAGAACAGGAGGAACAGGAGATCTTAAACTGGCTTATTATATCGGGGGAAGAAACCACATTGAGCCTACAAGGCTTTCTGCGTATGCCCAGTATTCCCAGAAATTCTACTGGGGGGCGAGTAAAGTATTCGTTAATGCCGGAGTAAGGGTGGCCAACTGGAGCTTTAATAAAGAAACGATATTCTCTCCGAGAATACAGTTTGCCATAAAACCAGACTGGGAAGAAGATATGCTATTTAAGCTTTCGGGAGGAATTTACTACCAGTCTCCTTTTTATAAAGAAATAAAAGACCTTGATGGGAATTTCAATTCCGATATCAAATCCCAGCGTTCCATTCAGGTGATTCTGGCCAACGATTACGAATTTTATATGTATGACAGGCCATTTAAGCTGACGACAGAAGCCTATTATAAAAAAATGGATGACCTGATTCCTTATTATATGGATAACGTAAGGATCCGTTATTCCGGGAAGAATAATGCTTCCGGATATGCCTATGGAATTGATACCCGTTTATACGGTGAATTTGTTCCCGGAATAGATTCATGGCTATCGGCAAGTTATGCCAGAGTTTATGAAAATATCGATGGAAAAGGCAATATTCCGAGACCAACCGACCAGAGGTTCAGATTTGCCATGTTCTACCAAGATTATATGCCGAAATTCCCTTCAATGCGGGTGAACCTTACCCTGGTTTATTCGATGGGAATACAGACGGGGGCTCCGGTTTTCACCGATCCTTACCAGTATCAGACCACATTACCGGCTTACAAAAGAGTAGATATCGGACTTACCAAAGTCTTTATTGATTCAAAAGAGAAGAAAAGCTACGGAGGTTTCTGGGGTAACTTTAAAGAATTAACGTTGGGCGTTCAGGTCTTTAATGCATTCAACATTAAAAATGCCGTATCCAATAACTGGATTACCGATAGCAATACCAATATGATGTATCCGGTTCCAGTACGTCTTACAGGGCGTTTCTTTAATGTGAAACTTGAATTCAAACTGTAAAAGCAAACAAACATACTTGTTTTTGATAGTATGTCAATACCATATAAAGCTTCTGAATTTTCAGGAGCTTTTTTATTTGGCGGAATTTTATAACAAGTCTTCCGAATTTTATAACAACATGTTCATGGATATTTTTAACTTTGCCTTATCAATGAAAAAGATTCTTGCCATATTGTTCTCTGTTTTCTACTTCGGATTTTCTTCCGGAGCGGCTTTCAGCGTTCATTACTGTATGCAGGAATTCGTTTCGGTGAGCCAGAAAACCAATGATATCTGCGGGAAATGCGGCGTTAAAGAAAAAAAAGGATGCTGCAAAACAGAGATCAAAGTGGTAAAAGTAGATGATTCCCAAAAATCAGATCTGCTGAAGATCAATTTTTTAAACCAGATCCTGGAAAAAGCTCCGGATCATCAGTTTTTTGTGACCGATAGATCTTTCTCGGCATCAAAATTTACCCAGATCAGGATCAATGCACCGCCGGAATACCGGCCGGTTGCTATCTACATCAATCATTGTCATTTTAGAATTTAAAATCCGTCAGTTGTCTGGTATTATTCAGATGATACATTCTCATGGGCAACATGACCACGTGCATTTTTTGCGCTTTTCAACCATTCTTTATTAAAAATTAATTCTAAAATTTTAAAACAATGAAAAAGTATATCATTACAGCAGCCCTATCCTTATTTTCAATTCTTTCGCTTTCTGCACAGTCTAAAAAAGATCCTCAGGTCTCAAAACTTTATCAGAATTATATCGCCATCAAGTCTGCTCTGGCTTCTGATGATGCGGATAAAACATCCAAAGCTGCGGCAGAATTCATCAAAACAGCCTCTACCGTTGACTATAAATTAGTTTCTGAAGGTAATCTGAATATTCTCAGAAAAGATGCTACCGTAATTTCTGATGCCAGAAATATCGATACCCAGAGAGAAACGTTTTTCAACCTTTCAGACAATATGATTGCCCTTACAAAAGAGTTTAAGCTTTCGGAAAATCCGGTGTACGTACAATACTGTCCTATGGCAGAAGGAAGCTGGCTGAGCAATGAAAAACAGATCGTCAATCCTTATTACGGAAGTGCTATGCTTTCATGTGGAAGTGTAAAGTCAGAAATTAAGTAATCACTGTATTTATTTTTAATACAATAGGTTGTATAGCTTTATCAGTATTTTACTTTAAGCTATACAGCTTTTAAAAAGTTCGGAATATTATGAAAAAAATACTCATATTTCTGGTGCTTTTATATTCTGTTTTTACCTTCGCACAAACTACGAAAACCTATTATACCTGTCCGATGCATCCGGAAGTGGTGTCTTCAAAACCAGGAGACTGTCCGAAATGTAAAATGACACTCGTCAAAAAAACGGTGGTGATAAAACCTAAAACAGAAGTAAAGCCCCAGGAAAAACCAGCCCCTAAACAGGAGATAAAAGTAAAACCTGCGGGAAGTTCGGTTAATAAGGCTAAGATAGATGTTAAAAAAACAAAGGCCAAAGAAGTGACGAAAGCAGAAAAGAAGAAAACATCAAAACCTGCTGCGATGGCTAAACCTGCCGGTCAGCCTGATCATAAAGCCCATGCTCAAACCGTCTATACCTGCCCGATGCATCCTGAAGTCACTTCGGATCAGCCGAGAAAATGCCCGAAATGCGGAATGGAACTGGTAGAAAAGGATCATCCTCAGCATACAGCTGTTGAAAATACACAGCAGGAAAAAACTGCTCTCAAAAGAAATTCTGAGAACGGAAAACTAAGTTTCGGAGGGAAAACAGTGAGGTATGACCTGTATGTAAAAGATACCCTCGTCAATTTTACAGGAAAGAACAGAAGAGCCCTTGCCATCAACGGAAAACTTCAGGCACCCACCTTATATTTTACAGAAGGTGATACCGCTGAAATTTATCTTCACAATATGCTGAAGGAAAATACCGGGCTGCACTGGCACGGAGTTATTCTTCCCAATGAGCATGACGGCGTTCCTTACCTTACCACAAAGCCCGTAAAACCGGGAGAAACGCATTTGTACAAATTTAAAATTTCACAAAACGGTACCTATTGGTATCATTCTCATGAAGCCCTTCAGGAGCAGATCGGAATGAATGGGATTCTGGTATTCAAAAAAAGAGAAAGCGAGCCGGCTCCTCAGTATAATGCTGAGATTCCTGTTTTGCTGGGCGACTGGAGTGATGAAGATCCCATGCAGATCGCAAGAAGACTGCATATGGCCAATACAGACTGGTATGCTGTTAAGAAAAATGCCGTTCAGAGTTATTGGGAGGCCATTAAATCCGGCAATTTCGGAACCAAAGCGCTCAATGAATGGAAAAGAATGGAAGCCATGGACGTCAGTGATGTATATTACGATAAATTCCTGATCAATGGTGCTCCAAGCTCTGATTATTCCAATGTAAAGGCTGGAGATAAAGTAAGGCTGAGAGTCGCCAACGGAGGATCATCCACCTATTTCTGGCTCAATTACGGAGGCGGAAAAATAAAAGTAGTGGGAAATGACGGGAATGATGTGGTTCCGGTAGAAGTAGACCGTCTGATCATCGGGGTTTCCGAAACCTATGATATTGAAGTCACGGTTCCTGAGAATAAAAGCTTTGAATTCCGGGCCACTTCCGAAGACAGAATAGGACATGCTTCTCTTTGGCTGGGTTCCGGCAGCAAAGTGGAAGCTCCCAACTTACCAAGACTGATGCTTTTTGAAGGCATGAAAATGATGAATGGTATGATGGAAATGAGTGGAAATATGAAGCCGATGAACATGACGATGGGAAACCAGATGATGGATATGAATGAAGTAATGTATCCGGAAATTCCTGAAAGCCAGAGAAAAATGACCGCAAAGCATATGAATGAAATGATGGGCATTAAATCAAAGGAAAAAGAGCAGGAGGAAGATCATTCACAGCATACCGGAATGAATATGAAAGAGGAAAAATCAATTAAAAGATTGTCTTATAATGTATTGAAATCCCCTGAAAAAACAATTCTTCCGGAAGATCATGTAAGAGAGCTGAAGTTTACACTGGAAGGGAATATGAACCATTATCTGTGGACACTGGATAATAAAACAGTAACCGAAACCGATAAAATTCTGGTGAAAAAGGGTGAAATCCTCAGAATCACGATGTATAACAACTCCATGATGCGCCATCCGATGCACCTTCACGGTCATGATTTCAGACTGATCAATTCAAAAGGAGAGTATTCACCTCTGAAAAATGTAGTGGATATTATGCCGATGGAAACCAATACCATAGAATTCGCTGCCAACCAGGATGGAGACTGGTTTTTCCACTGCCACATCCTGTATCATATGATGGCCGGAATGGGAAGAATATTCAGCTATGAAAATTCAAAACCGAATCCGCAGCTGCCGGACAGAAAGCTGGCCTGGAAAAACTTTTTGAAGGATAACCGGATGATCAGTTCTATGGCGATGCTTGATGTGGCCAGCAATAAAATGCATGCGGAAACCATGACGATGTTCGGTCCAAGATGGGCCAATCTGAATGAATTTCATTCCAACTGGGATTTTGATCATTTTGAAGGCAATGTAAAAGTAGGAAGGTTTTTAGGAAAATTCCAGTGGGCACTTCCATATGCCGGGTTCAGGTTCCAGAAAAATCATGAAATCATGGAAAGACAGATGGCCGAAGATATGGGAATGGATTTTCATGGAAAGAAAACCTGGTTCGGACAGCAGAAAGCCTCCAAAAACAAAGCGTCTTTCATTGTCGGAATGCAGTATCTTTTACCCATGCTTATCACTGCTGATGCCAGTGTAGACCAGAACGGAAAAGTATTACTGGAGCTGAGCAGAGAAGATATTCCTGTTTCCAGAAGGATACGCGGAAATTTCAGTGTCAATTCCGACGGGGAATTTTCAACAGGGCTCCGTTACATTTTACAGAAGTGGCTTTCCGTTTCCGGAAACTATGATAATGAAATGGGCTGGGGCGCCGGTGTTACCCTGACGTACTAATGATAAAATAAAGGCTGTCCGATGGATAGCCTTTATCATGTCCTGAATTTTCCCTAAACATTTTTAAGATCAATAAGACTGCTTAACTTTGTAATGTAAAGACTTTGTATTTTACACCTTTGTTTACCTTATTGATACGTATACAGATATTTTTGGTCTGTTCCTGCACGATAATATTTCAATGGCAGCTCAGCTCAGTACCTTTGACATCACAGTTTTTAGGAAGTTAGTTACAGCTTATTTTTCCTTTTATATTTTACTTTTTGCTTAATAATTTCGATCACATCTACATTCTGTACTTTCGATTTTACCCATCCGTGAATGTCAATATACAGAAGTGATCTCCTGTAATATTCATTTTTTGAAAAGGTTTCCAGTTTTTCATCAAATACTTTAAATGCATTCTGTTGCTTATTTGAAATGAGACTGTTAAGCTCTTTGAAAAAACGGATGCTTTCATAATGAAATTCTTCCGGTTTTTTCATTTTCCGGGCAAACTTTAAAGTGGAGGTTATGAATTCGTCATAATCTTCATCATTTCCTGATTCATATTTGGCCATCAGGATCAGAATTCTGGTGTGAAAAAGCAGGTCTTCCTGCACATTTCCTTTACATTCAACCACCTTCATTGCATATTCAATCGCTTGGCCATACATTTTACTTCCAAAAAACATGGCAGCCATTTTCAGATAAAGGATCATAAAATGATGCTCATCAATCTTTTCTCTCAGCCGATCCATTTTCAGTTCTATTTCCGGAATGAGTTTGGTTCCCGTAAAAAATTCTCCTTTTACAAAGTGAATATTCATCAGCGTATTGTAATGGGTGAGAAAGATCAGAGACTGAAGATTTTCATTCTGGGCAAAGTTTTCGGCATTTACCGTTTTATTAAAGTGCTCAAACTGCTCTTCCAGAATATCAATATTTCCGTATAAAAACAGAATTTTCAGCAGATAGGTATTGCCTTTGATATACCATACGGGATGGCTGAAGATCATTTCAGGGTTTTTATGGAACAGATCAACCCACTGATAGGCATATTTCAGCGTATATTTGTATTCCTGGAGCAGCTGGTTTTTCCATACATGAGCTTTAAAATACCAGAGCTTTTCCGTAAAATTCAGTTTGTCGGGATTGATATTCTGAATTTGGGTATTGAAAATCTTCATAATTTCTTCCCGGTCAGCATCATTTTTTACATACCCGTGGGTAAGCATCTCACTGTAAAGCTTTAGTGAAAGATTGGAAAGCGCTGTCGTATACTGATTCTGTCTGCTTACTTCCTGTGATTGTCTGATCAGTTCATCCGCGCGGCCTTCAATACTTCTTGTAATAAACTGGGACTCAATGACTTTTTCAAGGTCGATGATTTCCGATGCAATACTTTTCTCATCCAGTTCCAAAGCCGTCTGTTTACTTTTATCCAGAATTTTCAAAGCCTGCTTATAAAGTCCTTTCTGATACAGGATATTGGCAAAATCAAGCTGTTCTCGAAGCTGTATCCGGTAATTCTGATGGCTGGGGTTCATCCTCAGACTCACTAATATCTGTTTATAAAGATGAGCCTTAAGATTAGACAACTGTTGCTTGGTGGATATTTTTTTAGCAATGATGATACTCTCGTCATATTCTTTCATTTTATCCATTTCCGAAAATAACAGTAAAAATTTGGCATCTGCATTAATGCCGAGGCGGTTGACGTATAGTTTAAACTGACGTTTCTCTGAGGTGGTCAATGACTTGACGAGGACAAACAAAAAATCTTTCTGCAATTCTGCCATTGTAAATTAACGAAATGTAATGTGTTGATTAATAATTAAATATTGCTGTTTTCTCTGCCGTTGAGTATTGTAATTTTCAGAAAAAACGAAAATAAAAAAAACTTACAAGCAGTAGTTTTGAATCAAAATTAAGTAAAAAATAAGTTATGAATTCGGAAAAAATTGAAATTTTTGATACGACGCTGAGAGATGGGGAGCAGGTTCCCGGATGTAAACTGAATACAAAGCAAAAGCTGATTATCGCCGAAAGCCTTGATGAGCTAGGGATTGACGTGATAGAAGCGGGTTTCCCGATTTCCAGTCCCGGAGATTTTGAATCTGTTTCAGAAATTTCAAAACTGATACGCAATGCTAAAGTATGCGGACTGACGAGAGCCAATAAAAAAGATATCGACACCGCCGCTGAAGCGTTAAAGTACGCAAAAAAACCACGAATTCATACAGGAATAGGAACTTCGGACTCTCATATCCGGTATAAATTCAACTCAACAAGGGAAGATATCCTGGAACGTGCTGCTGAAGCGGTTCGGTATGCTAAAAATTATGTGGAAGATGTAGAATTTTATGCAGAAGATGCCGGAAGAACAGATAATGCTTATCTGGCAAGGGTTTGTGAAGAAGTCATCAGAGCAGGTGCTACCGTTCTGAATATTCCGGATACTACAGGCTACTGTCTTCCCGAAGAATACGGACAGAAAATAAAATACCTGAAAGAAAACGTAAAAGGCATTGAAAAAGCCGTATTATCCTGCCACTGTCATAATGATCTGGGATTGGCGACAGCGAATTCCATTGCAGGTGTGGCCAACGGTGCCCGCCAGATTGAATGTACGATCAACGGATTGGGAGAGAGGGCTGGAAATACAGCGCTGGAAGAAGTAGTGATGATCCTGAAACAGCATAAACACTTAAACCTCTATACTGATGTGAACTCAAAGATGCTTAACGAAATGAGTCTTATGGTTTCTGACCTGATGGGAATGCCGGTACAGCCCAATAAAGCCATCGTTGGGGCCAATGCTTTTGCCCACAGTTCAGGAATTCATCAGGACGGGGTGATCAAAAACAGGGAAACCTATGAAATTATAGATCCTGCTGAAGTGGGAGTAAATGCTTCTTCCATTATTTTAACGGCGAGGAGCGGACGTTCCGCTTTGGCTTACCGCTTTAAGCACATCGGATATGATATTACCAAAAATGAACTGGATATTCTGTATCAGGAATTTTTAAAGATCGCCGATATGAAAAAAGAAGTGAAAAACGATGATCTGTACATGATGATGGAAACTTTTAGCCGGAAAATTGGATAGGAGATGATGAACAACCAAGACCATATGAAAATGAATACCGATAAAAAGACCCTTTTTGACAAAGTCTGGGATGCCCATGTTGTGGAAACTGTTCAGGACGGACCGCAGATTATTTATATAGACAAACACCTGATCCATGAAGTAACCAGTCCTCAGGCTTTTGCAGAACTGGAAGCCAGAAATCTGGAGGTATTCAGACCTGAACAGATTGTAGCCACTGCAGATCATAATGTTCCGACGCTTGATCAGGAATTGCCGATCCGGGATGAACTATCCCGCAATCAGGTTCAGCAGCTGGAAGAGAACTGCCGGAAAAACAATATTGAACTGTTTGGCTTAGGACATTCCTATCAGGGAATTGTTCATATTATTGCTCCCGAATTAGGCATTACGCGTCCCGGGATGAGCATTGTATGCGGCGACAGCCATACTTCTACCCATGGAGCGTTTGGAGCGATTGCTTTTGGAATCGGAACCAGCCAGGTAGCACAGGTTTTTGCCAGTCAGTGCCTGCTGCTTAACAAACCCAAATCGATGAGAATTACCGTGAACGGTAAACTGAATAAAAATGTTGAGCCTAAAGATGTGATTCTCTATATTATTTCCAAAACAGGCACAGACGGAGGAACAGGCTATTTCTGTGAATATGCGGGAAGCGTGTTCGAGGAAATGTCGATGGAAGGAAGAATGACGGTTTGTAATATGAGCATTGAAATGGGAGCCCGTGGAGGAATGATAGCGCCGGATCAGACAACTTTTGACTATGTAAAAGGAAGACCTTTCGCACCCAAAGGTGAAGAATGGGATGCTGAACTGGCTTACTGGCAGACTCTGAAAACCGATGACGGAGCTGTTTTCGATAAAGAATTAAGCTTTGAGGCCTCAGAAATCCATCCGATGATTACCTATGGGACCAATCCGGGGATGGGGATTTCCGTAAATGAAATCATTCCGGTACCACAAAATGAATCAGAAGAAAAAGCACTCCGGTATATGGGATTGAAAGCAGGCCAGACGGTAGGCGATATCAAAGTGAATTATGTATTCATCGGAAGCTGTACCAATGCAAGAATAGAAGACTTCCGGTCTGCAGCGCAATATATTAAAGGAAAAAGCAAAGCCGAAACTGTAAAAGCACTGATCGTTCCAGGATCACAACAGGTGGTTAAGCAGATTTATGAAGAAGGGCTGGATCATATTTTCAGTGAGGCAGGATTTCAGATCCGCCAGCCCGGATGTTCAGCTTGCTTGGCGATGAATGATGACAAAATTCCGGAAGGCGAATATTGTGTTTCCACCTCCAACAGGAACTTTGAAGGCAGGCAGGGACAAGGGGCAAGAACCATTCTGGCCAGTCCGCTCACCGCTGCAAAGGCAGCCATTGAAGGAAGAATTTCAGCGTTTGAAACTTTAAATTAAAAAAAGGGTTTAAGAAATCTCTTTGGAGAATTTGAAACCTTATCAAAAAAACAGACAATGCAAAAATTAAAACTTATACAATCCCGTGCAGTTCCGCTGCCGGCAGAAAATATAGATACCGACCAGATTATTCCGGCAAGATTCCTGAAAAGTATAGACCGGAAAGGCTTCGGTGAAAACCTGTTCAGAGACTGGAGATTTAATATTCATACGGGAGAACCTGATCCCGGTTTCATTCTGAACAATCCCAAATATACCGGGGAAATCCTTATCGCAGGGAATAATTTCGGATGCGGAAGCAGCAGGGAACATGCCGCATGGGCCTTAACAGATTACGGTTTTAAAGTGATCATATCCAGTTATTTTGCCGATATCTTTAAAGGAAATGCCCTGAACAACGGTCTTCTTCCGGTAAAGGTTTCCGAAGAATTCCTGAAAGACCTTTTGATCACCGTAGCGGAAAACCCGGATACCCGGATAAGTGTTGACTTAGAGCAGCAGACCATCAGCTGTACCGGAAAAACAGAATATTTTGAGCTCGATCCTTACAAAAAAATATGCCTTCTGAACGGCTATGACGATATTGATTTTTTAATCAGCAAAAAACAGGCGATAGAACAATTTGAACTGAAAACACAAAAACATGAACAAAAAACAATTTAACATTGCAGTGCTTCCCGGAGACGGTATCGGCCCGGAAGTCGTAGGGGAAAGCATTAAAATCCTGGAAGCTATAGCTGATATCTTCCAGTGCACATTTCACACAGAATACGGGCTGATTGGTGCAGAGGCTATTTTTAAAACAGGAGATCCCCTGCCCGAAGAAACCCTGGAGATCTGCCGGAATTCTGATGCTGTACTGTTTGGGGCAATAGGTGATCCGGTGTTCGATAATGATCCGGAAGCAAAAGTGAGACCCGAACAGGGCCTTTTAAAGCTGCGCAAGGAATTAGGCCTTTTTGCCAATATCCGACCTTTGAAAACGTATCCTTCACTGATTGCCAAAAGCCCTTTAAAGAGAGAAATTATCGAAGGAACGGATATTCAGATTTTCAGGGAACTGGTAAGCGGAATCTATTTCGGAGAGAAATTTACCGATCCGGAAAAGGGGTATGCGTATGATGTTTGCCGATACAGCAGGGAAGATATCCTTCCGATTGCTCATATGGCTTTTAAAGAAGCTGAAAAAAGGAATAAAAAACTGACCCTTATCGACAAGGCCAATGTGCTGGATACGTCAAGGCTGTGGCGGAAGATCTGCCAGGAAATTGCTCCTCAGTATCCTGATGTACAGCTCGATTTTATGTTTGTAGATAATGCCGCCATGCAGCTCATCCTGAATCCAAAGCAGTTTGATGTAATTGTAACAGAAAATATGTTTGGAGATATTATTTCTGATGAAGCAAGTGTGATTGGCGGATCAATAGGGCTTCTTCCTTCGGCATCTATTGGTGAAGAAAATGCATTGTTTGAACCCATCCACGGCTCATATCCCCAGGCAAAAGGAAAGGGCATAGCCAATCCGGTAGCCTCTATTCTGAGTACAGCCATGATGCTTGATCATCTGAAACTTCACGATGCAGCTGATAAACTAAAAAGAGCGGTAGAACATGCTATAGAAAATAAATATGTTACCGTAGACCTGAATGCAGAGCAGCATTATTCCACTCATGAGGTAGGCAGCTTTATTGCCGATTATATCAGGTATTCTGAGAAAGATTATTATAATTTTGAAAATATCAAGATCGGAAAGTCCACGATTGTATAAACCACAGTCCATATAATAATAGATTAGTAAGAAGGGTTCTGCTTAGGCGGAACCTTTTGATTTGAAGCAACGCCCTTGCAATAAAGATTTCTCAATACAATTGCGGGTGCAAATGTTGAGCTCATCTGAAAAGAAGAAAATATAAAACCCCATAGTTAAAAAATGGACTTTGGAAGTATGCTATTAAAAAAGGTTCTGCCATAAGACAAAACCTTTCGGGTTTATTTTTTCGTATTATCCGTTTTTCCGGATTTGTTTTTAGAAGACTTCTGAACATCTTCCTTATCAATATCAGGCGGATTGGTCTTTTCTGATGAAGCAGGAATATTCTGGAAATCCTGATTTTGCTTTTTCGTTTCTGCTGAATTGGCAGATTCTTTCTTTTTGTTGTTTCCTTTTGAATCCATAGCTTTATAATTTAGAGTCCTAAAACACCGAGCTTGCCGGTCTGATCTTCTATTGTATAATTCAAAGCTTTTGCCAAAACGAAAATATTATTGAGATTTTCCATTAATTGTTTACGTCCTTCAGTCCTCAGCTGGTTCTGGTCGATAGATTTCATCGCCGTTTCCTTCGCTTTCTGGGTTACGTTTTTAATGTCTTTTTCAGAAATCCTGTTGAAAAAAGAATCGTCCATAGACTGAATTTCCACGCTTGGCGTGATTCTTATATCAGCATCCGGAAGTTCCGTAATGATCAGCTTTTTGTTGATGGAATCCACTTCCATTTTCATCTTGTTCAGATCATAGGAAACCTGTGCGTTGGTTTTGGTATAGGTAATGATGCTGTTGCTGGATACTTCTTTACCCAGTACTTCATAACCCATTTTGGTTTTCTGCATGCTGGAAGTATTCTGCTCCATCACCACCATTTTATTCATCTTGGAGATTTGGTTGGTCAGGATATAATAATCCGACTGTTCCGTTTTTCCGGCCAGATTGAAACATGATTTCAGTCCAAAGAACAGAATCAGCATGGCAGCAACTCCTGCTGCAAACGCTATGATTACTTTATAATTTCTCAACTTATTTGCCAAAAATTTCTTTAATTACAGAACCGTCATCTTTTTTCAGGATCTCAACAAGATCTCTTTCGATATACCCGGTAGTAGGCATCTCTATGATTCTTCCGATTTCCTTTCCGTATTTTTCTACGATAATGGTAGGGACTTTCTGAACATTATACTGTACTTCATCGCCTGTTGGAGATTCTTTTTTCCTGTTTACGGCGATAATCGTCAGCTTATTATCCGGATATTTCAGTTCTTCCAGGATCTTCATCAGTCTTGGAAAATCTCTATGGCTGTCTTCGCACCATGTTCCCATGAAAACAATAAGGGAATAGGTGTTCATTTTTGCTTTTTTCAGTTCGCTGATGGCTTTTTGGTCCAGGGCATATTCGTCATGTTCCTTCACATACCAGTCTGCGTACGGAGCTTTTAAAAACTGCTCTTTCAACTGGTTTCCCAAAAGCATTTTACCGTCATTCTGGGTATCTACCTCGCGGTTTACTACCACTTTCTGGGCATTGAACTGCTGGGCAGCCAGCATAATGCCTGAAACGGCAACCATCTTTGTAATAAATTTTTTCATATTATTTTTCGATAATTGTTTTCAGATCCGCAGGGGAGTAGTATTTGTTCTTTAATACCTTATGATCTGCTTCTCTGTATACATTGAACTTCTCTCCGGACTTTTCATAGAACGATGCTACTTCCTTTGCTTTATAAAACTCAACGGTTTCCTTTGCCTGTTCCTCATTATCACAAGCCTTCGACATATTGGAACGCTGAACTTCGTTGAATAGCTCTACAAATTTACTGCCAAGTCCGAATTCAAGCACCGCACCACTCAGAACATACTGAAGATCACAAAGGGCATCAGCAATTTCTACAATATTCTGATCAGCAATGGCCTGCTTCAGTTCATTGAGTTCTTCCTGTAAAAGTTCTACTCTCAGGTTGCATCTTTCCGGGGAAGGAATTTGTGGGGTCTCTAAAATAGGGGCTTTGAAAGTAGTATGGAATTCTGCTACTTGGTTCAGACTATCAATTTTATCCATGAAATTTTTTATTTACGCAAAGATAGAAAACCATTTGTAAATGGTGAAATTCTGTAGGAATAATCCTCACGGATTGGCTTTAAATAAATGTTCAATTATAAAAATACCTAATTGATCTTATGATGGATTATTGATCTGAAACGAATTTGTTGTAATACGTAAAAAATCTGCCCGATCAGCAAAATCAGCGTGCCTTAAAAATTCCAATGATACAATAAAAATCCACAACTTAAAAAATTGTGGATCTGTTTAAAAAACTCTTATTCAATATAAATTACTTCAAATCATCATATTTCCAGACTCCGGAAATAGTAAGAATCGTCTGTCCCGGCTGCTTTTCTCCATAACCGAACAGACAGATATATCTGGAATAACAGGTTTTACAGCTGGTTCCGAAGTATAAAGTAGGTAGATTATTAACGGTCAACTCCCCAAAATGGAGCATACTTTGCAGGGTTTCAGCAACCATTCCGTTTCTCAGCAATTCACCTCCGGATACAATCTTATCATCATGATACAGCTGAAGAACGGGAAATCCGGATTGATACGGAATGATTTCAACGGTATTTTCATGGCTGCATTCACAGCAGATGAATCTGGTGATGACTGAATGCCCGATTTCGTCATTGATGAATGTGTTTTTCTCTAGGAGTGCTTTTTTTCTGATGCTTATCGGAGTGGATATTGAATACATTTTCATGGTTTTATTGCTGGATAACAGTTCCTGCTAAGTTATTAAATTTTCCGCTGGGACTTTTCTTAATAGTGATTTTTATGTAACCTTCTTCTGCCAGCTTATTCCATGTCTTCTGATAACCGGTCGTGGGATCAACCGGGATTTTCCACATCGTCTGTTTGCCGTTTCCTGCCTGGCTGAACCACGGAATAATATCTGCCGTCTGAGACTTGAAAGGTAGTGAATTCAGAACATCTATTTCATAATAAAAATCATATTTGTCTTCGGGCTGATTCAGAGCTCTTTGCGTAAAGGTATAAACATATCCGTTGAGGATCGGGCTTGTAAAGCTTCCCGCTAAAGTAGGGTTGCCGGTTCCGTCATAGTTCCCGACTGCGCCCCCGTATCGGTCAAACTTTTGTCCTGCCACAATGGGAACATCATCCACAATATTATAGCCTCCGTTGGCTGGTGGCCATCCGCCGTTCAGGTTATTGGCGCTGAAAAAAGCCTCAAGATCGCTCCATTTACCCTGCTTATAAAGATCAAAGATGAAATTTCTGACCGAAGACGAGACAGCTCCGGTTGCGTCATAGGTAGCTGCTAACTCATCTGCATTTTTGTAAAATACATGAGTAACGTTTCCTGTGGTAATCGTCTCCTCATCGCGGTCTGAGCTACAGGCCATGGTGAAAAATGCCATCGAGAAGAATACAATGTACTTAAATAAATGTTTCATATAAAAATTTTTAAATTATGTTATGATTTAATTAAGTAATCTCTAAAAATAGCTGCTGATGAAAAATGGATGTTTTGCACGAGATTACCTTATAATTAATTTAAGGAACCATGTATTTTATCAATTCTGAAAAGACTTATAGGCTCTCTTAAATAAAATGGGGTAAACGGTACAATAAAGAATAATGTAAAGTGTAAATTTAACTTAAAAAATCAATTTATAGTGAATTTTATCCGTATAATTTATTATTATTGATTTTATTTTGTTAATAATTGATTTTTAATATATAATATTCAAATGAATTCCTGCTGGCTGATAAGTAAGCATAAAAAAGACCGCTCAAAATTTGAACGGTCTTCACATCGTATGATAAAAATGGTTATTAATCTTTAATGAATCGTTTGGAAGTTTCGCCGATCTGGATGGTGTAAGCTCCCTGAAGAAGACGGCTTACATTAACGGTTCCTCTGTCAAGTTTTCCTGAAAGAATCAGCTTTCCGGACATATCGTAGATTTTATAGTCTTCAGACGAGGTATTGGAAATACGCATGATGTCTTTTGCCGGATTCGGATACAGTTTAATATCGGTGATCAGATCTTTTGTTCCGGCTAGTGCCGCTTTTCCTGAAGACACAATATTAAGCGTATAATCTTCTACCTGTCCGTACGTATAGGCTTCACATGAAGAAGAAGGTACAGAGCTGTACTTCATCATCACTCTCATTCTTGTAGAACCAACACTGGCTGTAGCAGGAATGGTAATGCTTCCGGTTGCAGGAGAAGTAGTAGATCCTGTTTTGGTCCAGGCTAATTCTCCGCTGTCTGTAAAGTCGCCATCACCGTTATAATCAATATATACTGCATAGGCTTCACTGTATTTCGTTGAAGTCCATACCGGAGTAACAGAAATAGTATAGGCACTGCCTCTGGTAACATTGGTAGAAACAGAAGTGAAATTTTCATATCCGGCTGTTCCCGTTGAAGTATTGTTAATGCTTCCGAATTTCACATTGCCTATTCTTTCATCTGCTGTATTGCTTGCTGAAGCAGAGCAGTAGGTTACCGTACCTCCTGAAAGGGTCGTTACACTTACGGTATTGCTTGACGGAGAAGTATTTCCGGCAGCATCTTTAGATTTTACATTGAAGCTGTATGTCGTAGCCGGACTTAAACCTGTCACCGTGTAGGTGGTGGAAGCTGTATTTCCGATCATTGAACCGTTCATATAAACATCGTATCCGGTAACAGCAACATTATCAGTGGCTCCGCTCCATGAAAGATTGGTGCTGGTAGCGGTGGTTCCTGAAGCAGCAAGGGTAGGAGCTGTAGGGGCAACCGTATCTGTTCCTCCTGAACCTGCATTTACCGTAATATTGGCGTTGTTGACATCGAAGAAAATATGATTGGAACCTTTTACCATCAGTCGTCCGGTTGTTGTGGAGGAATTTGGAATCGTTACTGCCTGAGATCCGTCGTTGGGCGTTCCGGCAAGAAGGGTAGACCATGTATTGCCGTTGTCTGTAGACCAAAGGATATCAACATTAGCGGCATTCACACCATTTGAGGTGGTGCCTGCCACATTCCAGGTTACGGTTTGGGAGCTTCCTCCTGTATAGGTGGTCGCCGAATTTTGGGACGTAATGCTGAATGGGCCTGCCGTTCCGTTTACTGTGATAACCGCATCATCTGAATTATTGGCAGAACCTCCGGCTCTGTTGTCGCGAACCGTAAATCTGAAGTTAAGAGTTCTGGCTACATTAGATAAAGCTTCTACGGTAATTTCTGATCCTGCAGTTGTTGTAGCTCCGGTAAGAATGGAAGCCATTCTTGGAAAATATCTTACCTGTGAGGATGTTGGTGTCCATGACCTGAAAGTTGGTCCGGATGTTTTGGTTGCGCTGGCAGCGGAACTGGCTCCTGTCTGAGAGGAAGAAGCGTTATCCATCTGTTCCCAGATGTAGGTAAGAGCATCCCCGTTGGCGTCAGTTCCTGTTCCTGTTAGCATGAAAGGGGTGCCTTTCGGTATGGTATAATCAAGACCGGCATTGGCGGTAGGAATGGAATTTCCTGTAGAAGTGCTTACCGGACAGGTTTTAGCTTTGATATTATTTGTGATCTGCTGAATGCTGATAGCATGGAAGAACGCATCCGAATGAGGCTGAATATCCTGGCTGGTAATTCCTGCATACCCCATGATAGTAGATCCTGAACCCGGCTCCATATTAGCTCCGGTTCCTTCATTGCTCATCGAGAATGTATGGTTTCCTCCGAACTGATGTCCCATTTCATGGGCGACGTAATCGATGTCGAAATTATCTCCTGAAGGGATAGCGTCTGCCGGAGAAGTGTATCCGCTTCCTTTTGATCCGTTGGTACAGATACAGCCGATGCAGCCGGCATTTCCTCCACCTCCGGAAGCTCCGAACAGGTGCCCGATGTCATAGTTGGCTTCCCCGATCACGGAAGTCAGGGTGCTCTGAAGCTGTGAATTCCAGCTGCTCATTCCTGAAGCTGCGGAATAGGGATCTGTAGAGGCGTTGGTATAAATAACGGCGTCATTATTGGCAATCAGAACCATTCTGGCGGCAAAATCTTTTTCAAAAACACCGTTTACGCGGGTCATTGTGGTATTCATAGCGGCCAGCGCATTGGCTTTGGTCCCTCCGAAATAAGCGGTATATTCTCCGGTACAAGACAGGGCCAGCCTGAATGTTCTCAGTTTGGCATCATCTGCATTGGGTCTTGCAGCAAGGTTGGCATTGGAAACTCCTTTCTGGGCGACATCAATAACGGTACATTCAAATTTAGTAAGATCTTCTTTTTTATCTGATTTTCTGTACACCACATACGTAGAAAGATCTTTGGTGTAAGGTTCGATGAAAACAGCTGAACGGTCGCCATAAATCTCCATGGAAGAAAGGCCGAGCGGAGAAACGCTGAAGTAAACCGTTGAATTGGGATCATCCAGACCTTCCCCTGCATACGATTTGATGTCCGGATATTTTGCAGCAAGCTGAGGATCAAAATTAGACTGCTCCCTTACTTTAAAATTTTCCATTTTTCCTTCGGAATTGGGGAAGGTGATGATGATTTCTGATTTTTCTCCCGGGGCAAGTTTTTTAGGAGCTCTGGCCAGAACATTTTTCAGGCCGTTAATGTCCAGGCTGTACACCTTAGGGTTGATGATGTTGGTTTTGTTTTCAAAAACGTCTGAAGCAACTTTTTTAGAACCTTCAGTCCAGAGACGGTCCGTCTGCGCGAAAGAGATGCCGGTGATAAAAAGCATCCCAATCATGGATAATTGTTTTTTCATATTAATTATTTATTTTGATTGTGGAATATCAAAGCTAATAAAAATTATATTACGAAAAACAAATTTTTTTAAGGAATTTTTAGAGTATTGGTTTAAAATATTATGTAATACATTGAATATAGTTGAAAAAAATATTATCTCAGAAAAAGAAAATAGCATACGGAAAACACGTATGCTATTCATTTATTTAAAAATATTTCTAAAATTACATCTTATCGTCGGCAGTAGGTCCGTAAAGTCCGGGAACTTTATTGCCGGTTGACCTCAGATAAACCACCAGCTCACCACGGTGATGGTACAGGTGATTATAAAGAAAGCCTCTGATTACCTGAATTCTTTGGGCTGGAGGGAAGATAACGTGTCCGTTCATTTCCATTTTCCATTCATTGAAGTAGGTGTTTTCATCAGAGTTTTCTAAAACCTTTTGGGCTTTGGCTACATTTTCCTCAAATTTTGCGACAATATTTTCTGCTTTGGAGAGGTCTCCTTTCTCATATTCATATTTTCCCATATCGAAGACTTCCTGGTTGAAGGTAGGATCATACCAGTTGTATACTTCTGCAATGTGAGACGCAAGTTCGGCGGTTGTCCAGTTTTTTTCGGACGGCTTCCAGTTCAGTGCGCTGTCGGGGATCGCTTTTAAAATTTTTCTGGTGTTTTCCGCTTCATGCAGAAATTCACCCAAAAGTGCCTGTTTGATCATTGGTGTCTGATTATTTTAAAATTATTTTGTGATATCTCTTCCGATAACCAGTCTCTGGATTTCTGAAGTACCTTCTCCAATGGTACAAAGCTTAGAATCTCTGTAGAATTTTTCAGCAGGGAAATCTTTGGTGTATCCGTATCCTCCGAAAATCTGAACCGCATTGTTGGAAATTCTTACGCAGGCTTCAGAAGCGTAAAGTTTGGCCATAGCTCCTTCTCTGGTCATTTTCTGCTTGGCATTTTTAAGGGTTGCCGCTCTCTGAATAAGAAGTTCCGCCGCATCAATTTCTGTAGCCATATCAGCCAGCATAAAGTTGATCGCCTGGAATTCAGAAATTGATTTTCCGAACTGATGTCTTTCTTTAGCATATTTTAAAGCTGATTTGTATGCGCCTCTTGCAGTTCCTAAACTTAAGGCAGCAATAGAGATTCTTCCGCCATCCAGAATTTTCATAGCCTGTTTGAATCCTTCACCTACTTCTCCAAGACGGTGGGAATCCGGTACCCGTACGTTATCGAAAATAAGTTCAGCCGTTTCAGAAGCACGCATTCCCAGTTTATTTTCCTTTTTTCCGGAAGTAAAACCAGGCATTCCTTTTTCTAATACGAAAGCTGTAGAGTTATTTTTTGCTCCCTTTTCTCCTGTTCTGGTCATTACTACGGCAATATCTCCTGAAATGGCGTGGGTAATGAAGTTCTTGGCACCATTGATGATCCATTCGTCACCATCTTTTACCGCTGTGGTAGACATACCTCCAGAGTCTGAACCGGTATTGTGTTCCGTAAGTCCCCATGCTCCGATTACTTTTCCCGAGGCCAGCTGAGGAAGCCATTTATTTCTCTGTTCTTCGTTTCCGAATTCATAGATATGGTTGGTACAAAGTGAATTGTGTGCCGCTACAGAAAGCCCGATAGAAGGGTCTACCTGAGAAATTTCATCCAGAATAGCAACATATTCATGATAACCCAGACCGGAACCTCCGTACTGCTCAGGAACTACGATCCCCATAAATCCCATCTCTCCTAACTGATGAAAAAGGTCTTTTGGAAACGTCTGGCTCTCGTCCCACTCCATAATATTCGGTCTGATATTCTTTTCAGCGAATTCTCTTGCTGTTTCAGCTATCATTTTGATGTTGTCAATAGTCTCTGTATTCATATAGATAATAGTTAGTTTCCAAAGATAATTAAATTGAACGAAAGCTAAAAAAAATTATTTCCTCCATAGTGTTTTATTTACAATATTGTCGTTTTCAATTTTTTACATAATGATAATTAATGATTTTTTAATAAAATTTTCGGAACTTTAAGTGTTTTAATTTACTATTTTAGCGACCCAATTTTTAAGGTATGAAAAAAATTCTATTTCCTGTTATTTTAATCTCGTCATTTCTGTCAGCGCAGGCTCCGGCAGGATATTACGACGGAACAGCCGGACTTACGGGATACGCCCTGAAGTCTAAACTGCACGATATTATTTCTGAAAAGAATGTAAACTGGCATTATGATGATTTGCCATTATTTTATAACCAGACTGATCTGGACCGGTATTATGATCACGGCCCGGAAAATACAACGATTCTGCTGGATATGTATTCGGAAATTCCTTCAGGGCCGGACGCTTACGAGTATATTTCTACCAATCTGGCGAGCGGAGTAGGAGCTGAGGGCCAGGGATATAACAGGGAACACGTTGTTCCGCAGAGTACTTTTAACAGTGATTATCCTATGTACTCGGATCTGCATTTTATAATTCCTACGGATGCAAGAATTAATTCACTGCGGAATAACTATCCTTATGGAATCGGTAATTCTACAGTACATTATACGTTTACAAATACCTCAAAAATAGCAAACAGTGCAATCCCCAACTATGCTTATACCAACAGGGTATATGAGCCGATCAATGAATTTAAAGGAGATATTGCAAGAATGTTACTGTACTTTGTGGCGAGGTATGAAAACAAACTGCCTTCGTTTAATTATTACACCAACATTAACCCTGCAATAGACCGGTCTGCTCTGGATGGAACTGCCGAGAGAGCCTTTGATCCGGAATATATTGCAATGCTCATCCAGTGGCATAATCAGGATGGAGTTTCCCAAAGAGAGATTGACAGGAATAACGCAGTCTATGCAATCCAGAAAAACAGAAATCCTTTTATAGACAATCCGCAATGGGTAAATGCAATCTGGGGACAAACAGCAGATACTGTGCCGCCTATTGCACCTTCTAATCTCACGGTTTTGCAAACCGGAGCTTATTTTACCAATTTAAGCTGGACGGCGAGTACCAGTTCGGACGTTATCGGATATAATATCTATCAAAATGGAGTATTTTTAAAATCTACAAAATCTACATCGATAAGTATTGATCATCTTACGCCGTCTACAGGCTATACCTATACTATAAGAGCTTATGACAATGGTTATCTGAATTCTCCGGACAGTAATACGGTTACCCTGAATACACTGGATTCTGACGGATATGCTAAAGATCTGATGATTTCCAAATATCTGGAAGGAACCTCAAATAATAAAGCAATAGAAATTATCAACAAAACCGGGCATCCGGTGGACCTGAATGACTACAGACTGTCTGTTCAGGCTTATGGTAATAATAATTACTATTTTCCTGCACCATTTGAAATGGAAGGCATTGTACAGCACAATGAAAGGTTTGTAATCATCAACCCAAGAGCTGATTTCTCCTGTCTTACCACAGATCAGGCTAAGTTTGTTACTGCGGCTCCCCAAATGGCCTATGATGGGGATAAATATATGGAGCTTCGGTATAAGTCAACAACGGTGGATGCTTTGGGAGTTCGGAATCAATCCAATATTTCTGCGCTCAGAGACGTGTCATTGTACAGAAAGAATTTTGTTAACCAGCCGGTAACCACCTTCAATATTAATGAATGGGATAATTATCCTGCTGATTACTGCCAGAACCTGGGTGGGGCATTATCTGTTTCAGAGCCGGTTGCTTCCCATAAAGAATTTAAGATTTATCCGAATCCGGTTTACGAGAATATCTACGTAAGCGGAGATGTTGAAAAAGTACAGGTTGCCCAGATCCTTGATTTCTCAGGCAGGGTAATTTATACTGAAAAAGATCCTTTCAGAAATAAGAAAAATATTTCTGTACAGGGAATTCCTGCGGGAATGTATCTGTTGAGGCTGGATGATAAAGCAGAACAGTTTATTAAGAAATAGGCTAAAATTATAATTACTATTCATTATACTCACCTAACGGATTTCTAAAATCTGTTAGGTTTTTTTATTAAGACGGTAGAAACTCAATGATAAATGAGGGATTTCTCTACATTGGCTGCAATATTAGCCCTGATAGCAGCGGTTACCCCACAGCAGGCAGCAGGAAAGGCGTGGAGCGAGGAGTATAAGCGGATAGCAGGAAACAGCTTCTTATTAAAAAAATAAAAAAGTAGACTTAAAATAAAATACGAGGCGGAGGTTTCAATCCTTTTTACAATTTCACTGTTGTATTTAAAGTATTTAAAACCTTATGGTTACTGAATTATCGATATAAGCAGAATCACTAATAATCAATATCTATAAGGGTTTCTGCTTATATTTTTTATTTATAAGTAATTATGCTTATATTTGCATTATGATAGCGGTCATTACCGGTGATATTATAAATTCACAGCATGCGGACACAGAAGCCTGGATCACCAGACTCAAAAATCTTCTGGAAAATTGGGGAAGCTCACCGCTTGTATGGGAAATCTACAGAGGAGACGAGTTTCAGTTCAAATGCAGTATTGACGACGTTTTCTGGCATTTTCTAGCCATTAAATCACTTATTAAAAGCCAGGAAAATCTGGATGTAAGAATGGCCATAGGCATCGGAGAGGAGTCTTTTTCGTCTGAAAAGATCACCGAATCCAACGGCACGGCATACGTACATTCCGGACGGCTTCTGAATGACCTGAAGAGCGATGGGCATACCGTTGCGATAAAAACCTCTAATGAAACGGTAGACCGTGACCTTAATATTCTTCTGAAATGGTCTACAAAAGATTTTGATAACTGGACAGTGGCTACCGCGGAAATTATTCATGAAATGATTATGAATAAAGACATCACCCAGGAAGACCTGGCCAGAAAATTTGCTATTTCACAGTCCTCGGTAAGCCAGAGGCTGAAACGCGCCAACTACGAGCTGATCGTAGAAACCAATCAATATTTCCGAAAGAAAATCTCAGAACTGTAAGCATGATCTTTACTCAACTCATATTGGCACATTTACTCGGAGATTTTATTCTTCAGCCAAATTCATGGGTTGCCGATAAGGAGCATCTGAAACTGAGAAGTCCTTATCTGTATCTGCATGTCCTGATCCACACCGCTTTAAGTTTTGTTTTTCTATGGAACACCGGATTCTGGTGGGCAGCTGTCCTTGTGGGAGTTTCTCACTGGGTTATTGATGCTTCAAAACTAGTTTTCCAAACGGTAAAATCTAAGAAAAGATGGTTTTTTATTGATCAGTTGCTGCACATTCTGGTAATTGCAGGCATCTCATTTTACACGAAGGAGTTCAGTTTTGATTTTCTGAAAGATCAGGAATTCTTAAAAATATTGATGGGCGCTTTGTTTTTAACGACTCCTGCGTCAATTTTCATCAAAATACTGCTGTCTTCATGGACGCCCGCTCCGGAGACTTCAGGGAGTATACAAACCGAATCTTTAGCCAGTGCAGGAAAGTATATCGGGATTTTGGAACGTCTGCTGGTTTTTACCTTTATTATGGTGAATCACTGGGAAGGCGTAGGTTTTATGGTAGCTGCCAAATCGGTTTTCAGGTTCAGTGATCTGGCCCAGGCGAAACAGAGAAAACTCACGGAATACGTACTGATCGGTACGCTGCTGAGCTTTGGAATGGCTGTTTTAACAGGAATTTTAATCAAATAATTTAAATAAATCTAACTAATAAGAATTTTTAGAAATGGAAAAGAAAGAAATGTTGTACGAAGGTAAAGCGAAACAGGTTTTTGCAACCGATAATCCTGACGAAGTGGTAGTACGTTTCAAAGACGATGCTACAGCATTTAATGCTCAGAAGAGAGGGCAGGTAGACCTGAAAGGAGAGATGAATAACGCCATCACCACCCTGATCTTTGAATATTTAAATGAAAAAGGGATTAAAACTCATTTCATTAAACAATTGAACGAAAGAGAGCAGCTGGTAAGAAAAGTATCAATCATTCCTCTGGAAATGGTGGTAAGAAACTATTCTGCGGGAAGCATGGCGCAGAGATTAGGAGTGGAAGAAGGAATCAAATCTCCGGTAACGATTTTTGATATCTGCTATAAAAAAGACGAATTGGGAGATCCGCTGATCAATGATCACCACGCAGTTTTCCTGGGAGCAGCTACTTATGAAGAGCTTGATGAAATGTACGAACTGACTTCCGATATCAACGAAATCCTGATCGATCTTTTTGATAAAATGAACATCATCCTTGTGGATTTTAAAATTGAATTAGGAAAAACTTCCGACGGTGAAATCATCCTTGCCGACGAAATTTCTCCGGATACGTGCAGACTTTGGGATAAAGATACCATGAAGAAACTGGATAAAGACAGATTCAGAAGAGATCTTGGAGAAGTTACCGAAGCGTATGTAGAGATCTATAACAGACTGAAAAACTTACTGGGAAAGTAGTTTAAAAATGACCACTGAAGTTAACTTAGACTGATTTTCAGCATCTAACCATTAACTTCTAATTTAGAAAAAATAGAAATGAAAAGTTTAGACATTCATAAAAGTGAATATTTAAAACAGTTTAAAGACCAGACCTACGGAAGAAATCTTTTCAGAACGCAGGAAGAAGAAAGACTGGATGCTCCCAATGAGGAGTGCGGAATCTTCGGACTGTATTCTGACAACGATCTGGATACGTTCTCTTTATCTCAGTTCGGACTTTTTGCACTTCAGCACAGAGGTCAGGAAGCCTGTGGTATTTCCGTTTTAAAAAACGGAAAAATTACCAATATGAAAGATGAAGGGCTGGTTTTGGATGTTTATAAAGAAATCCAGGAGCCGGAGACCTTTATGGGGAACTCAGCGATCGGACATACGCGTTATACGACAGCAGGAGATAAGAAAAAGTATAATTTCCAGCCGTTCTTCGCGAAAAACGAATACGACCAGATCATTCTTTCCATTGCGCACAACGGTAACCTTACCAATGCGAAAGAGCTGAAAAGTGAACTGGAAGCTGAAGGAGTGGTTTTCAGAGCGACTTCTGATTCTGAAGTAATCCTGAGGCTGATTCAGAAGAACCTGGATTTAGGACTTCGCGGAGCCATTAAAGCAACAATGGAAAAAATTGAAGGTGCATATTCCGTAGTAGGAATGACGAGAAATAAATTCTTCGCCTTCAGAGATTTCAATGGTATCAGACCGTTGGTATTGGGGGCTATTGATGAGAAATCTTATGTCGTAGCTTCTGAGTCGGTAGCGTTGGATGCCGTGGGAGCCCAATATGTACGCGATATTTTACCGGGAGAGATCATTTACACCAATGAAAATGAGCCGGGCAAGCTGCATTCTTATATGGTAGATGAAAAGAAAGGAAAACAGAGAATCTGCTCTTTTGAATACATTTACTTTGCACGTCCTGACTCTTCATTAGAAAATATCAATGTATATGAGATCAGAGAAAAATCGGGTGAGAAAATCTGGGAACAGGCTCCTGTGGATGCCGACCTGGTTATCGGGGTTCCTGATTCAGGAGTTCCGGCAGCAATCGGTTTTTCAAAAGCTTCAGGCATTCCATTCCGTCCGGTGCTGATCAAAAACAGATACATCGGAAGAAGTTTCATCGTTCCTACTCAGGAAATGAGAGAAAGGGTAGTAAACCTTAAGCTGAACCCGATCATTTCTGAGATCAAGGATAAGAGAGTGGTGATTATTGATGATTCCATCGTAAGAGGAACCACTTCCAAAAGGCTGGTGAAGATCCTGAAGGATGCAGGGGTAAAAGAAATTCACTTCAGAAGTGTTTCTCCACCCATTATTGCGCCTTGTTATTTAGGAATCGACACGCCATCCAAAGATGATCTGATCTCTGCTAATATGTCTACCGAAGAACTCAGAGACTATCTTGGAGTAGATTCATTAGAGTTTTTAAGCACTGACAACCTGAAAGAAATTTTAGGATCTTCCAATCACTGCTTCGGATGCTTTACAGAAGAATATCCGGTAGGAAAAGGAGAGGAGGTAGAATTATTTAATTAAAATTCACTTTAAAATAAAAAAGAAAGGCAGGATTTAACACGTTAAATCCTGCCTTTACTATTGGAGTTAAAAAATTGGTTTCTCTTTATTAAAACTTATAGTTTAAGCCAAGCTGGAAAACTCTGTTATTGCTTTCCGCAGCAGGTAAGCTCTTATCGATTTTTGTAAGACTGTTTACATATCTTGCATTGATCCCGATATTCGGGGTGATGTCATATCCTAGACCAAGCCCTAAACCAAAGTTAAGTTTGTTGATATTATCTTTGTTAAGATCTTCAGAGTTAGAGTGGGTCTGTGTAGTGGTAGTACCTCCGGTAGTCGTAGTTACTGTTGATTCACCTTTGGTTTTTCCGTTGATGAAATAACTGAATTCAGGTCCCGCCTCAATATAGAAATTATCAACAGGTCTCATCTGAACCATCAAAGGAACAGAAATATAATTCATGGTTAATTTATCTTCTCCTTTAGTTTTGATGGTCGTTTCACCTACTTTTGTTTCTGTGGAATAAGCAACATCTCTTGCTCCCATCTGGTTGTATAAAACCTCTGGCTGGAAGCTGAATTGTTTAGAAATAGGAATATTAACGAATACCCCTGCATGGAATCCTATTTTCTGGCTGTTCAGTCCAAAACTTTGCTGGCTTAAATACGCTGAGTTTCCTCCGGCCTTAATACCAAATCTTACAGGTTGTACATCTTTTTTGATAGGTTCAGGAGTAATTGTTTTTGTTTCCTGAGCAAATGTTAGCATGCTGGCAGTAACTGCCAACCCTAGAAATAACTTCTTCATAATTTTATTTTTTTATTTTACTATTTTACTTCCTGTTCCGATTTTTCAATCAGACTCCATGTATTTTGCAAAATGCTTGCCAAACTTCAAAAACCCTTATTTAAAGGCCTTTGAGTGAAGTTTCTTGATATTGAATTTCGTCATGATTTGTCACGTTTTAATGAAAAACCCATATTCGTATGCAAATTTTATTGAAAATATTCCTAGGTTAAAAACCAATATGTTTTTTTATTTCAAGATGAAAATACCCTGGAAAAAGCAACCGGATCTCTGAGAAATCCGGTTGTTTTTTTATCGGTTTTTGGTAAATTTAGATTTATGAAGAAGAAACCTCTATGAATTAAAAATAAGAACTGCTGTCATTTCGGTGAGAAGAATCTGATGTATAGTTTTAGATGATCCATATTGTCTTTGCTTTTTCATACAGGAATTCAGCTCTTTCTTCTATAGTTCCCTCATTCCACTGATCAAGGGTAAGATAATGACTCATAGTTTCAAGGCCGGCAGAATAGGTGTTGAGCCCTTTTTTATCAGCTTTACCCTTTCTCTTAACGTTCCAGTTCGCATCCCGGATCGTTGAATTGAGTGCCTGGGTGATGATCGTTAAATTTCCAAGGGTAAGAAGCTTTCTGTTGCGTTTGATCTTGTCTTCCTGGCTGGAAAGCCTGCCCCAATGGTTTTCCCATTTCTTGGGCATGATGTGTTCCAGACTGTATTTGCTGATGCCCAAAAGCTGGGTTGACTGAAGGCTTCTGTTTCGGATCTTCGATTCTATGAAGTACAGGATTCCTGCAGCCTGCTTATTAATCAGATAAGAACTCTCAAACCCATCTTTAAGTTCCTGATCTGAGGGAAGGAAATTAACTTTATCCGCCTGGCCTTCCAAAAACTCAAGAAACTGTTTTTTTGATATAATTTCATGATTGATCAGCCTGTCTGTGAAAAGCTGGTTGTAATTTTTCGTGGTGGCATGGGCAACCATTCTTCGCATGATGAAAGTCTCCAGAAAGTTAAATAGTTCATTCCTGTCCTTATCATTGGTCACATTCTTAAGGATATAAAGAACATAGGGAATCAGTGTTGAAGTATCTAAGCCAAAAATAATCGCATTGATTCTTTCAATCCCGGATTGATCGGTAAGCTCATTGTCAGTAATACTGAAATCAAAATTTTCCTGAAAGATCAGTGCGTAATCTTTAATTTCGGCAAGGATGGCTTTTTTATCATTATTCAAATAATTTTTGATAAAACTTTTATAAGACTCAAACAGATGCTCAACCTTTGAAAACTCTATTTTGTCTTCTGTTTTTACATTCAGGCTTTTGTCCTGAATTTTTATTTGTAAATAAGAAAAAAAGAAAAGGTCTATGAAAGTTCTTTTGGTTCTTCCTGCTGTAATTTCCCTGTCCCAATAATTTTTAGCTTCATCATCTTTCTCGAAAATGTTTTTCCAATACGTTTGATAGGCAGAAATTTCATCTCTGTTAAAGAAATGATTTTTAAGAAGCTCAGCAGTCGTCAGCTTAACTCCCAGTGAATTGATCGTATCAAAAATCTGCTGCTCATCTTCATTTTCATCAAGATCAATTCCTACAAATAAAATTTTGGAGAGAATATTGTTGATATCCAGCTTTTCAGCATCCAGCTTCAGACTGAAATACTGATAGGCCTTTGTAATATTGTCTGTACCGCTTAGCTCTTTCGGCTCATTGAGGTTCATAACCTGCTCATAGGCGTCAATATCATTATGATTATGTTGAATGGCAATCAGATCCCTCAGTTTAAACATCCGGTTGTATTCATAATCGTCTCCGGTTTTTAGTGATAGCACTTTAAAGAAAATGGAGAGGGTTGTCAGCCGTTGCTGCCCGTCAATAAGCGTCCTTTTGTCACCGACTCGGCTTCCTGTTGCAGTGGATTGTTGTTTCAAAATAACAGATCCCAGAAAATAAGGTTTATTTACCGCACTTATACTTTCCATATCTTCGAGAAGTCTTTCCCACTGTTCCTCACCCCAGACATAAGCTCTCTGAAAAAAAGGGACTTCCAAAATTCTGTTTCCGTTAAAAATATCATTGATGGTTCTTTTCCCTGCGTCCATAGTTTGTTTTATTTCCAAATCTAAGACGTATAATATTGAAATCATTACGGATTCCCGTAAAGGACGATTGAGCCTCATAAGCTAAAAAATACCGGATCTCTGAGAAATCCGGCGTTCTTTTTTTGAAAAATATATATATTCTTATTTGAATTTATAGGCTACACCAACCTGAACTGCATTGTTTCTTACTGCATCGCCTTTATTGATCTTGGAAATATCCGTAATGCCGGCTGTAAATCTTGCGGTAACCCCGAAATTATCCGTGAAATAATAGCCTGCACCAATCCCGATTCCGAAATTGAATGTATTGTAAAAATCTTTATTAAGCTTTTCAGAATATTTTTCTGTGGTTACAGTCGTTACAGAGCCTTCAGTAACCGTTAAGGTTTTGTCTCCTTTAAACTTTCCTCCCAAAAGCACCCCGAATTCAGGACCTGCTTCCACATAAAGCTGGGGAAGGATATTATACTGAACCATGACAGGCATGGTAAGATAATTTAAGTTTAACTTAAAATCATATTCCTGCTTAAATCCACTGTTCCCGGAATGATATCTATAGTTTTCTTCCGATTTTGAGCCCAACTGGCTGAAAAGAAGTTCCGGCTGAATACTGAATTTTTCTGCAATTGGAATATTAACGAATACCCCTGCATGGAAACCGGCTTTCAGCTTCTGGTCATTGTCGTAATCGTCAGCTTTTGTTATCGTTGCGGCATTGAATCCACCTTTAACTCCAAATGTAACGGGAGAAGCAGATGTTGTTTTGGATTCTTTTTCCTGTGCATAAGACATTAGACTTCTTGCAAGAGCCAGGCCTAAAAAGAGTTTTTTCATGATTAAAAAATTTTTATACTTGTTCACCGTTTCGGAGCAAAATTTTTGCCAAAGGAATAAAAGTGATAAAAATCATATAAAAGCGAAAAGGTCAGGTTTAAATACATAAACCTGACCTTTTCTATTGAAATCAAAATTTGTTACGATGAATGCCTGAAAAATTGTTGTTGATTTCAATTTTCCGGTTGATCTTTTATACGCAAACTTCTTGCCAAAATGTATAATTAAAGTTTAATTATTAAAAATACAGAATTAAGAGCCCGTTTAAATTTTATTCGGGAATTTTTGATTAAAGTAAAAGTGATGAAAGGAGACATCATAACATAAAAAACCGGACTGAAAAGTCCGGTTTTCTATTGAATATAAAAATTTGTTACTTGAATGTTAAGGTGCTTATTATTTGAATTTATAAGCTAAACCTACCTGGAATACGTTGTTTCTTACAGAGTCTCCTGAATTGTCTTTAAGAATATCCGTTACACCAGCTACGTATCTTGCTGTAATTCCTAAGTTTTGTGTAAAGTAATATCCTGCACCAATACCAATACCTAAATTGAAAGTGTTTAGATTATCTTTATAGTTATCTGTGGTAGAAGACTGTCCTGTAGACTCATTCTTAAATTTGTTTTTCGCACTTACCATAAATCCGAATTCCGGACCAGCTTCTAAATAAAGGTTAGGAAGTGCATTGTACTGAAACATTACCGGTACTGCGATATAATCTAATTTCGTAGAGTTAGAGAATTTAGTATTACCGATTCTATAGTCAGACTTTTCTCCGTACTGAGAATATAATACCTCAGGCTGGATGCTGAAAGAGCTTGCAATTGGAATATTAGCAAATGCACCTGCATTGAATCCGATTTTGGATTTTTGATCATCTAAACCTTCATTTTTTGAAAGTGAAGAAACGTTCATTCCTCCTTTTACACCAAATGTAATTGGGTTAGAAGATGAGGTAGTGGTTTGAGCGAATGCTAATGATCCTGCAGTTACTGCTAATCCTAAAATTAACTTTTTCATAACTTTAATTTTTTTAGTATTTTACTATTTCTAATTTTAAATTTTACTACTGTCAAACGTTTACTACTCCGTTTGACGCAGAGTATCTTTCAAATTGCTTGCCAAAATTCTTTTTTATGATTAAAGTCAATAAAAAAAAACAACCTACTTGGTAAGTTGTTTTCTTTTTCATATTTGATTTTCAGGTTGTTATGTGATAAATTAAACAATTGTTTAGAATTAATCTAAATTGTTTTTTATTAAAAACATTCAAAATGCCAGCCTGGGTTTCCACAATAAAGTTACGCATTATTCAGATTTCTGTAAAAACGTAAAGATTCGAGGATGTTTTTCTGACTGCACTGATGGTCGTAGGTACAGGAACCGATTCCCGAAATCAGCGAGAAATTGATTTTACGGTCTGTATTCTTTTTATCATTTAGCAGAAGAGCGGTAATATTTTCATCCGTAAAATCACTGATATCCATATAAGGATAATAACGCTGAATGTTTTCAATAACGGACTGCGCCTGTTCTTCGGAGATCAGCCCTTCAAGAAAGGCAAGATGAGCTTCAGAAATCATTCCCATGGCTACAGCTTCCCCATGAAGAATAGGATTCCCCTGATTGAGGCATAAACTTTCAACGGCGTGGCCAATCGTATGTCCGAAATTCAGGGTTTTACGGATGTTTTTCTCATGAAAATCCTTTTCTACCACTTCCTGTTTGATATCCATTGAAGTCTGGATATGCGGAACCACAGCCTCTATATCCAGTTTGTGGATCTGAATAAGCTGTTCCCAGTGTTTGTCGTCTGCAATTAATCCGTGTTTCAGCATTTCGGCAAATCCGCTTCTCAGTTCTTTAAAAGGAAGGGTTTCCAAAAATTTCGGATAAACAAAGATCTGTTCCGGAAATGCAAATGTTCCCACCATATTTTTATAATGCATCAGGTCAATACCCGTTTTACCGCCAATGGAAGCGTCACACATCGATAAAAGGGTAGTAGGGATATTGATAAACTGAATTCCCCGCTTATAAGTAGACGCTACAAATCCGCCCATATCCGTAATGACGCCACCTCCAAGATTGATGACCAGTGCTTTCCGGTCGGCCTGCATTTCTGTAAGGATCTCCCAGAGCTGGTTGGCGGTCTGGATATTTTTCATTTCTTCACCGGCTTCCACTTCCAGGATTTCAAATCCCAGATCGGTTTCCATATTGCCTAACAGCATGGGAAGACAGTATTCATGTGTATTTTCATCTACAAGAATAAAGATTTTGCTGAAAGATTTTTCGTGAAGGAAATCGTTAAGCTGGGAAAAATTATCATCTAATATTGTTATCATGAGCCGCTTTTCTGTAAAATTAAATTAAAACTATCCTGCAAAGTTATGATTCTTAATTTTTAACTCGTAACTAAATTACTATCTTTGCAGAAATTTTTAGAAATGAGCAGAGATAATAATTCAGAAAGACCCAAGAGACCAAGAACTTCAACAAGAAAGAATTCTGATGATTCTCGTGCTTCCAGATCTGGAAATTCTTCAGGATCAAAATCCTTTAAAAAACCTTTTCCGAAAGCAGGAGAAAGAAATTTTGAGCATAAAGGCAGCAATTCCAAATTCAACAGGAATCCTTTCCGTAGTGAAAGCAATGTTGAGGGCAGAGACGAAGATCACGGTTCGAAATCTGAAAGAAAGCCTTATATCACCAATTCGAGCGAAGGACGTGAAAAGAGAACGTTCGGTAAATCGGCTCCGAAAAGAGGCGGTAAAAATTTTGATACCCGCGATAAGTATGAAAGAGGCAGCCTGAAATACGGACGAAGACCCTCTAATGGTGAGGAAAGAAATGATGACAGAGCCAAATCTTTCGTACAGAAAAGAAGGTTAAATAAAATTGAAAAAGACGTTCATAAAGATACAATCCGTCTGAACAAGTATATTGCCAATTCAGGAATCTGCAGCAGAAGAGAAGCGGATGAACTGATCACGCAGGGCCTTGTGGAAGTTAACGGAAAAGTGGTTACAGAGATGGGCTACCAGGTTCAGAAAACAGATAAAGTTGTTTTTGACGGCCAGAACATCACCCCTGAAAAACCGGTTTATGTACTTCTGAACAAGCCTAAAGGATATATTTCTACCACCAAAGATGATAAGGCCAGAAAGACCGTAATGGATCTTGTAGCCAATGCTTCACCCTATCGTCTGTTCCCGGTAGGAAGATTAGACCGTTCCACCACGGGGGTCATTCTTTTAACCAATGACGGGCACATGACGAAGAAACTGACGCATCCGTCTTTTGATGCTAAAAAGATTTATCACGTAACATTAGATAAAAAACTTACCCATGAAGACATGAAGCTGATTGCAGAAGGAATTCGTCTTGATGAAGGAGTAGCGGTAGTAGATCAGATTTCATTCATTGAAGGGAAACCGAAAAATGAAATAGGAATTGAAATCCATATCGGATGGAACCGTGTGATCAGAAGAATTTTCCAAAGATTAGGGTACGAGGTAGAAGCGCTGGACAGAGTAATGTTTGCCGGAATGACCAAAAAGAACATCAAGAGAGGACACTGGAGAATCCTTACAGAACAGGAAGTCAATAACCTTAAAATGCTTTAAAAGTTTAAAAAGCAAATTAAGTATTATCCATACAAAAGCAGCGCTGAAACTCATTTCAACGCTGCTTTTTTGTATCAGAACCCTGAATAATCACTCATTGCTCATTATTTATTCGTTTATTATCCTAAAATAGTAACTCCTTTCTGAAGCATTTCATAGATCGCATCCTTACCATTATCAGGTTTTACATTTACAGCCTTGGTTCCGTTGAAGTGCAGGCAGGTAACATAGCCCGCAGCAACTGCATCCAGACAGGTGTATTTTACACAATAGTCCATGGCCAGACCTACCACTTCCACCAATTGAATATCATGGTACTTAAGGAAATCGTCAAGACCCGTCTTCATAAAGTGGTTGTTATCCTGAAATCCGCTGTAGCTGTCGATTTCAACATTCTTTCCTTTCTGGATAATATGGGTTACCTTATCCCGGTTCAGGTCTTTATGGAACTCGGCTCCGAAGGTTCCCTGAACACAGTGGTCCGGCCACATAAACTGCGGAATGGAATTCAGAATAATGGTTTCACCTACTTTTCTGCCATTGTTGCTGGCAAAGCTTTTATGATCGGCAGGATGCCAGTCCTGGGTAAGGACAATCTGGTCATATTGGTTTTCCTCCATCAAAAGATTAATATAAGGAATTATTTGGCTGGCTTCAGGAACGGCAAGAGATCCGCCTTCACAGAAATCATTCTGTACATCTACGATGATTAACGCTTTTTTCATATTTAGATTTCTCGAATTTTTGATAAATTTACTCAAAAAATTGTCCAAACCTGAATTATCGGACAAATCGGCAACATAAAATAAAAAAAAACGAATACAATGAGTGGTTTAGAGCAAAAGAAATTTCCTATCGGCCAGTTTCAGCAGCCTGACAATATCTGTGACATCCGGTTGGATGAACTTATCAAAGTGATCAAAAACTTTCCCGGAAAACTGAAAGATTTAATTGAAAACTTTACAGATGATCAGCTGGATACCCCATACCGGGAAGGAGGCTGGACGGTAAGACAGCTGGTGAATCATATTGCTGACAGCCACATCAACAGTTTTATCCGTTTCAAACTGGCTCTTACAGAAGATAACCCGGTCATCAAACCATATGATGAGGCTAAATGGGCAGAACTTCAGGACAGTGTGCATATGCCGGTAAAACCTGCCATAAGAATGATACGCGGTACCCACCAGCGCTGGACCGTTCTGCTGAATACCCTTACCAATAAACAGTTTGAAAGAACGTTTCACCATCCGGAACAGAACCGCGATTATAACCTCAGACATTATCTTGCTTTTTATGCGTGGCACTGCAACCACCACTACGCTCATATTGAAAATCTGAAGAAAGAAAAAGGTTGGTAAAGAAAAGTCTTCATAATCCGGATCATTTTAACGAAATTACTGAAAGGATTTCCCGGCTTACCGAAAATACTCCCGCTCAGTGGGGGAGAATGGATGTGTGCCAGATGCTGAAGCATTGTGATCTCGTCCTTCAGGTGGCATTAAAAAAAGTTGAACTCCCGGCTATCAACGTGTTTTTTGCTACCATAGGAACCGTGACTAAAATGGAAATGAGGGCTTTTAACAATGGAATTCCCCGAAACATGCCGACTTTTCAAAAACTAATCGTTAATTTTGAATGTGATTTTGATGAATCAAAAACCAATCTGCTGAATACCCTCAACCTCTTTCGCGAAGCTTCTCAGAGAAAAGAACTTCCGGACAGGCACAGGTTATTCGGTATAATGACTGAAAAAGACTGGGGATTTTTAGAATACAAACATCTGAATCACCATTTAAAACAATTTAATGTATGAGTTTTTTTGATAAAATTTTCGGAGGAAAAGAAAACAACCCTGAACGTAAATCTTTCTGGAAAAAAATAGAGTCCGAAGAAGACCTGGCCAAAGCAGTAGAGAGTTCTTATCATCATAAAGTAGCGATCTTCAAACATTCAACACGTTGCTTTATCAGTAAAACGGTATTGAAAAATTTTGAAAGAGATATAGATAATTTAGATCATGAATTGGATTTATATTACCTAGATTTGCTGATGTACAGACCCATTTCAAATAAAATATCTGAAGACTTCGGTATCCGGCATGAAAGTCCGCAGCTCATTGTGATAGAAAACGGAGAAGTGGTGAATACAGCTTCCCATGAAGACATCTCTATAAGCCAGATTGCATAATGAAGAATATTAATAATTTTTTAGCTAAAGTATTAAATGTTCCTGTAGAAAAAGTGAACACGTGCAGCCTGCACTATGAAGTAAAAAAAATTCCTAAAAACCAGTTCCTGCTACAATACGGAGAAATCTGCCGCCACATATTCTTTGTGGAAAAAGGCCTCCTGAAAATGTATTCCATTGATAAGAACGGGAAAGAGCATATTATACAGTTTGCCCCTGAAAGCTGGCTGATCTCTGACCGGAGCAGCCTTTATTTCAATGAAAAATCTATTTATTATATAGAAGCGGTGGAAGATTCGGAAGTCCTGTTTCTTCATCCTGATTTCTTTAATAAGCTTGTGGAGCAGTTCCCGAACAGTATCGAGAGAAGTGATTTCCTGCTGCAGAACCACGTAAGAAGCCTTCAGAACAGAATCAATTCATTGCTGGGCGAAACGGCAGAAGAAAGATATATGAAATTCATTAAAATGTATCCCGATCTTCTCCTCAGAGTACCGCAGTGGATGATTGCTTCCTATCTTGGAATCACCCCTGAAAGTCTGAGCCGTGTGCGTAAAGAACTGGCAAGAAAGAACTTCGTTCCGGATAAATAAGGGGTCAGATTTTTTTGGCAAGATTTCCGATCATGCGTAAATGGGCTTCGGTTTCCTTTGTCCAGGGAAGTCCGATGCATAAACGCATGCAGTTCTCATACTGATCCTGAAGGGTAAACATCCTGCCGGGCGCAATACTTATGTTATGTTTGATCGCTGAATCATAGAGTTCCGTGGTACTGATGTTTTTGTCGAATTCTACCCAAAGGGAAAGCCCTCCCTGTGGGCGGCTTGTCCTGGTTCCTTCCGGAAAAGATTCTGCAATCGTACGGACATAATTCTGATAGTTGCTCTGGATGGCTCTCCGCATCTGTTGAAGGTGCTTTTCATACCTCCCGGATTTCAGGAAATTGGCAACGGCTTCATTCACAATAGAAATGGATGAGGTTGAGTGGAGGAGCTTCAGCTTTAAAATTTTATCTTTGTACCTGCCAGGAGCAATCCATCCTACACGGTAGCCCGGAGCCAGGGTCTTTGAAATTGAATTGCAGTAAAGTACATTCCCGTCCCGGTCAAAAGATTTACAGCATTTCGGGCGGGTGGCACCAAAATAAAGGTCACCATATACATCATCTTCAATGAGCGGAATTCCGTTTTCCGATAAAAGCCTTACCACTTCTTTCTTGTTTTCATCGGGCATACAGCTGCCTAAAGGAGAATTGAAATTGGGAATCAGAAGACAAAGGCTGATCTGCGGAATTACTTTTTTCAGGGTCTCAATTTCTATTCCGGTAGTAGGATGGGTGGGAAGTTCAAGAACCTTTAATCCAAGGCCGTTAGCCAGCTGAAGTATTCCCGGATAACACGGGCTTTCAATAGCGATGGTATCTCCCGGTTTTCCCAGTGCCATCAGACAGAAGGATAATGCATTCATGCCGCCGTTGGTGGTTACCAGATCATTTTCATTAAAATTTCCGCCCCAGGAATGCGATCGTTGCGCGATCATTCTCCTGAGCTTTAAGTTTCCCTGGAGCTCTTCATATTCGGTCCCGCCTTCCCTCAATTCGCGGGTGGCGTTGATGATTTCTTTTTTGAGCTTTGCCTGGGGCAAAAGATCCCCTGAAGGAATTCCTATGGAAAAAAGGGTGATTTCCGGCTTGCCCATATTTTCATACACCCTGCTGATCAGCTCATCAGGTTCTTTATGGCCGGCAATAAGGGAAGGGCGGCTGACTCCCGGAAGAGGAAGTTTTACAGACATCAGCGTGCTTACAAAATAGCCTGACTGGGGTTTGGAGTCTATCAGAGACTGGGATTCAAGTTCCAGAAATACCCTTTTGGCTGTATTCATACTTACCTGGTGTTCCTGGCACAACATCCGCACTGAGGGGAGCTTTTCTCCCGGTTTCAACACTCCGTTTCTGATCTGGGAAGCGATCCCGTCCGCAATTTCTGTATATAAAAATTCTTTGCTCATTTTTTCTAACTGTGCTCATGCAAATATACAAAACTGGTACTGTGTTTATCTGTATGACCTTTATAATTTTGAAGTGTTAAAATAAATATTACAATGATGAACACGACAATATCAAAGAATGAAAGTGTAAATGGCTGGATCAATGGGTTCATAGGAGTTCTGTTATTCAGCGGATCGATGCCCGCTACCAAACTGGCTGTTATGGAGATGAATCCTGTTTTTGCCACGATAGCACGTGCCACGATAGCCGGAATACTGGCTCTTTTTGTGCTTTTAATCAATAATGAAAAACGACCTGAGAAAAAACAGGTTTTCCCTTTACTGTTAGTATCCTTGGGCTGTGTGATAGGATTTCCTTTACTTTCTTCTCTGGCTCTTCAGTATCTCAGTTCAGCTCATTCCATTGTCTTTTTAGGGTTACTTCCTATGGCGACTGCCATATTCGGAGTGATTCGTGGCGGGGAAAGGCCGCATCCTGTATTCTGGCTGTTTTCTGTGATAGGAAGTGTTTTGGTGATAGGATATGCATTTTCCCAGGGCGTTTCAGCTTCGCCTGTAGGAGATATTCTTATGCTGGTGGCTGTTATTTTATGCGGATTAGGTTATGCCGAAGGGGCTAAGCTTTCAAAAACCTTAGGGGGATGGCAGGTCATCTCATGGGCTCTTGTGCTTTCTCTACCCATTATGATTCCTTTATTTTATATCTATTTTCCTGATCATATTGAAACCATAAGCTTTAAAGGCTGGTTCGGACTGGCCTATATTTCTCTTTTCAGCATGTTTATCGGATTTATCTTCTGGTACAAAGGTCTAGCACAGGGAGGAATTACCACAGTGGGACAGTTGCAGCTGCTACAGCCGTTTTTTGGATTGGCACTTGCTGCCTGTTTTCTTCATGAGCCGGTAAGTATGGGAATGTTAGGCGTAACTATCGGGGTGATTCTCTGCGTTGCCGGAACTAAACGTTTTGCAAAATAATCAAAAATAAAGCATTATGATTTAAGTCATAAGAAAACAGTTTCATAATAGACTACTTTTGAAAAACACACCACAAATTATAATATTATGAAATGTACCCTATCATTAATGCTTTTAAGTCTGATGGTCCTGAGCTGTAGTAAAGAAACAAAAGTTGATACAACAAGCACCACTTCAGATACCGTCATTACAGATACAATGCCCGCCGATACAGCGGCTGTTACTTCTCCTTCCCCTATGCCATCTGATACGGTCAACAGAACAGATACTGCTTCTGTTAAACGTATGGATACGGTAAGAACAAGAAAAAAATAGTTTTTTTTGCCCGTCATAGATTGATGAGAACCCGTTTTCACAAGAAACGGGTTTTACTCATCCTTATTTCTGGCCCTTTAAATATAAAAACAGGGCATTATTACTCATTCTCTTTTTTTTAAAATAAAAAATAATTTATTTAAATTTTTATAACAATAATTTAAAATTACTATTATTTTATTAATTTTTTTAACGTTATTTAACTTTTTAAATAAACAGTAAGGTGTGATTTTTGCATTCGTATTAATTAGCCTCCCAATTTATTTTCTCTAAGAGATATTTGAACACCGAAAACAACAAAAAAAGCTATTATGGTTATTGACGAAGAAATTTTGCAGACAGCGGGAGCAGAAACAAAACAATATAAGCCCTCCGAACTTCTGTTCTGCGAAGGGGATACCCCGAATTATTACTACCAGATTATAAAAGGTGATGTAAAGCTCAACAATTATAACGAGGAAGGTAAAGAATTTATACAGAACATCTTATCAGATGGACAAAGTTGCGGCGAATCTATTATTTTTATCGATAAACCGTATCCTATGAACGCAGAAGTGCTTACTGAATCTACCGTTTTGAAGCTACATAAAACTGCATTTTTAAATCTTCTGGACAAATCACCCCGATTATATCTGGAGATCAGCAGCTTTCTTTCAGAGCGTCTGTATTACAAATTTATTATGATGCAGAATATTTCTTCCCAAAACCCTACAGCGAGGCTTAAAGGTTTAATGGATTATTTTAAAAGCTTTGAAGTAGATGAAAGTCCGTATTCTTTTCTGATTCCCTTTACCAGACAGCAGATGGCCAGTCTTACAGGCCTTTGCGTGGAAACGGCTATAAGGACCATCAAACATATGGAAAAAGACAATATTCTCAGAATTAAGGATCGTAAAATTATGTATTAGAATTCTATGAATATCGTTTTACGATTTTTCACTAACATTCAGAACCAAAAATATGAAAACAATCAGCTGCATGAATATCGATCAACAGCTTCTCCGCTCATTCGGAGGGGACACCAGGTCGTATAAAGCTAAGGATACTATCTTTAAGGAAGGAGATCATGTGCAGTATTATTTTCAGATTGTAAAAGGAAAAATAAAACTTAATACTTATGATGAGGAAGGAAGGGAATTTATCCATAATATTCTGGGCATCAATCAGAGCTTCGGAGATTCGTTACTTTTTCTTGAAAAACGATATCCTGTAAATGCAGTCTGCCTTGAACTTTCAGAACTTATCAGGGTCCCGAAAAACAATTTTCTTGACATGATCCGGAAGCATCCGGATCTTTCGTTATCCATGAATGCATGCCTTTCACAAAGAATCTATTTTAAAGTGCTCATGATGAAGAGTATGTCTTCGCAGAATCCGGAATCCCGGTTAAAAGGTCTCCTGGATTATCTTAAAAGCTACCATGATGGAGACTGTATACAGTGTTTTCCGGTGGAGCTTACAAGACAACAGATGGCCAATCTTGTGGGATTGCGGGTAGAAACTGTAATCAGAGCTTTAAAAAAAATGGAAAAAAAAGGGGAAATAAGGATAAAAAACAGAAAAATTTTATATTAATAAGGCATAATATGACCCAGGTCATAAAAAAGTGAGTTATTCAGTCGTAGATTTGAAGTATCAATTTTCAGTACAATTCTAAAGACCTCGGTTGGAGGTTACAAAAAAAGCAGTTTAGCTTTTAATTAATTTAAAATTATCAGACCACAAATCATTGCCGTCTAATACTAGTCACGGGCTGCAATACCATCACTTAATATTAATTACAAAAAATTTCAGTTATGAACACCAGAAATTCAAGAAATCGCAGTTCAAGAGGAAATTCATCCAACAGCAACAACCTGGAAGAAATCTACCAATTAGGATATGACCATGGTTATAATGATGCATCGCAAGATGAAGATTATGACGATGACTTCTCAGAATATGAAGACTATTTTGATGAAGATTATGACGATGACGACGAAGATTACGATGACGATTATGATGATGACGAGGACTACGATGATGAAGATTATGACGACGACGATTACGATGATTATGACGATGATGAAGATGACGACGATGATGACAGCAGAGGACGTGGCAGCCGTGGCGGAAGAGGTTCCAGAGGCGGAAACCAGCAGCGTGACAGCCAGGGAAGATTTACTTCCGGAAGAGGCGGATCACGAGGTCGTTCCGGCTCAGGATCAAACTCAGGTTCTGGCTCCAGATCAGGCGGCAGGGGCAGGTCATCATCAGGTTCAGGAGACGGAACATCCAGAAGAGGTTTTGCATCAATGAGCAAAGCTGAACGTACCAGAATTGCAAGAATGGGCGGACAGGCTTCTCATGGAGGCGGAAGAAGATCTTCAGGATCAGGATCCGGCTCGGGATCTAATAATTCCGGAAGAGGAGGATCAAGCTCCAGATCCGGCGGAAACAACGGCAGTTCAGGTCGTGGATCTAATTCGGGCTCAAACTCCAGATCCGGAGGTAACAACGGCGGTTCAGGTCGTGGCTCCAGTTCGGGATCAGGAACATCCAGAAGAGGCTTCGCATCAATGAGCAAAGCTGAACGTACCAGAATCGCAAGAATGGGCGGACAGGCATCTCACGGAGGCGGAAGATCTTCAGGAAGATCCGGATTCGGAGGCAGACGTAATTCATAATTCTTTTTCCATGACTGCCTTTTTATCCTTGTATAAAGGGGCAGTCTTTTTTCAAAACAACACCACAAACACCACTTCACATCATGGCCAATAAAACAACAGAAAACAGCAGCACGACTTCTACATCAACTGCTGCAGCAAAAAAAACAATGCCTGTAGATAACGCATCCGTAAAGAAGGATGACATGAAAAGTTCACCGCTTCACCAATTCTTTGTAAGCGCCCTTAAAGACATTTATTATGCAGAAAATGCCATTATTGATGCTTTGGAGAAAATGCAGGAAGCAGCAACCACCGAAGAACTGAAAGATGCTTTCGAAGACCACCAGCTGCAAACCAAAAAACATGTAAGCCGCCTGGAAAAAGTTTTCAGACTTATTGATGAAGAGCCGGAGAAAAAAGAATGCGAAGCTATCAAAGGAATCATCAAAGAAGGTGAGGAAGTGATCAAATCCACTCAGGAAGGTTCCATGACCAGAGATGCAGCCCTTATTATCGCTGCCCAGAAAGTTGAGCATTATGAAATTGCCACTTACGGCGGGCTTACCCAGCTTGCCATTACCATGGGTCATGATAAAGCAGCAGATCTGCTCGAAAAGACCCTTCAGGAAGAAGAAGATACCGATTATCAGCTGACTGAAATTGCTGAAACCTCCATCAATTTTGATGCGGAACAGGAAGATTAATACAACTATACCCCAATAAGCCATGTAGTGCTTAGCCTATGTGGCTTATTTTAACCTGGAATACTCAGATATATGGACTGTCAAAAAATTGTAAAAACACTGAAGCACAAAGATTTTGTTAAAGTTCCGAACAAAGGAAACTGGTTTGAGGACGGAGCAGCCATCTATGCCAAAGAAATAAAAGACAATGTTTTTTTATTGTTTGTCATTTTAAAAGATATTCAGATTGAAAACATTCAGGCCCTGATTGCCCACTTTGACGGCTTCGGAAGCATCGGACTGAAAGAGCCGGAACAGGTGATGTTTTACCTTTCCATCAAAGACAAAGAAGACCTCCATTATTTTGAGAAATATTTAAAAATTACGGATAACTAATAACTTTTACGGATATGATATTTGAAAACGACGCTTTTAAACATTCCGCACTGTATGATAAAAATAATGTGATAGAGAATGAGTCCTTATTTCCCGGTGTGATCAATTCTTACGGGGTTACCGCATTTCTGATTAAGTCCCTTGAAAAAATCAAAAACAATGCAAAATGCGAGATCCTGAAAAAAGTAATTGATACTTATATTGAGGAATATATCCTTCATATCCGTGAATACCACAGCGAAACAACAATGAATACCGGCAGTATGGACGCTGAAATAAAAATTGAGAACCCATCTTTTACCTTATATGCAAAAACGGCTTACTATAAGGTATTGAAAGAAGAAGAGTGCCTCAATAAGCTTCTGAATACGCTGGGACAGGACAGGAATACCAGCGAATAAGCCTGCAGATCATTTGTTTGACTTTTTAAACTGAACCACAACAAATTAATTGATATGAAAAAAGAAACACCCACCAATAAAAAGTTAGACCAGCTGGACAGCCACAGCACTTCCAACGAAAATGAAAAACTGACCACCAATCAGGGACTCAAAATCAACAACAATCAGGATTCTCTGAAAGCCGGAGAAAGAGGACCTTCTTTATTGGAAGACTTTATCCTGAGAGAAAAAATTACCCATTTCGATCATGAAAGAATTCCCGAAAGAGTTGTTCATGCCCGCGGATCCGGGGCCCATGGCGTCTTTAAGCTTACCAAAAGTCTCGCAGCCTACACAAAAGCTAAATTTTTAACGGAACCCGGAAAAGAAACCCCTGTCTTCGTAAGATTTTCTACGGTAGCCGGAAGTAAAGGAAGTACCGATCTGGCAAGAGATGTAAGAGGGTTTGCTGTAAAGTTTTATACTGAAGAAGGAAATTATGACCTTGTTGCCAATAACATGCCTGTATTTTTTATCCAGGATGCCATTAAATTTCCTGATCTTGTTCATGCCGTAAAACCGGAACCGGACAATGAAATTCCTCAGGCAGCTTCTGCCCATGATACTTTCTGGGATTTTATTTCGCTGATGCCGGAAAGCATGCATATGATTATGTGGCTGATGAGCGACCGGGCCATTCCTAGAAGCCTGAGAATGATGGAAGGTTTCGGTGTGCATTCTTTTAAATTCATCAACGAAGAAGGAAAGGTTCATTTCGTTAAATTTCATTTCAAACCTAAATTAGGCGTTCACTCCGTAGCCTGGGATGAAGCCCAGAGAATTTCAGGAGTAGATTCTGATTTTCATAAAAGAGACCTCTGGGAAGCCATTGAAAACGGAGATTATGCTGAATGGGATTTCGGCGTACAGTTGATTCCCGAAGAAAACGAACACCAGTTTGATTTTGATCTTCTGGATCCCACAAAAATTGTTCCCGAAGAAGAAGTTCCCGTAGAAATTGTCGGAACTTTAACCCTGAATAAAAATCCTGATAACTTTTTTGCAGAAACCGAGCAGGTAGCCTTTCATCCGGGACATATCATTCCCGGCATCGATTTTACCAACGATCCGCTGCTACAGGGAAGATTATTTTCTTATACAGATACCCAGCTTTCAAGACTGGGATCACCCAACTTCCACGAAATCCCGATCAACAGATCGGTCAACACGGTACATAACAACCAGAGAGACGGTCACATGAGACAGCAGATCGTAAAAGGAAAAACCAGCTACGATCCCAATTCCATAGGTGGAGGATGTCCTTTCCAGGCTATGATGTCTGAAGGAGGATTTATTTCACAGCAGGAAAGAGTTTCAGGAGCCAAGATCAGAGAAAGAAGTCCAAGCTTTGTAGACCATTATTCACAGGCCAGGCTTTTTTACAATAGCCAGTCAACGCCTGAAAAGACCCATCTTCAGAATGCCCTTATTTTTGAGCTCTCAAAAGTAACCATGCCGGAGATCAGGGAAAGAATGGTAGGACAGCTTGCTTTTATCGATATGTTCCTGGCCTGGAGAGTTGCAGAAAAGCTGGGTGTAGAAGTAAAAAAATTAGACTGGCCCAACCAAAGCATTCCGGCTGATGCTAACAAACTTGAACTGCAAAGTGAGGAAAGAGAGCCCAAAACAAAAATCTCTGAAGCACTCAGCATGAAAGACACTGTAAAAAATACCATTAAAAGCAGGAAAATCGGCTTCATTATCGCTAATGGAGCAGACGGTGGCGCGGTAAACGATCTTAAAACAAAACTAGAAGCCGAAGGCGCCAGAGTGGAAATCATTGCTCCAAGCCTGGCTCCGGTAAAAATGAATGACGGCTCCACCCTGATTCCTAAACATTCCCTTACCAGTACTGCCAGTGTATGTTTTGATGCCTTGTACATCAGTGCCGGAGAAGATTCCGTAAAAGAACTGATGATCCCGGAAAACAGACATCTGGTTCTGCATTTTATCAATGAAGCTTATAAACACTGTAAAGCAATCTGCTTTGGAGAAGATACGGAACCTCTTTACAGCAACAGCAATGCAGCCGCAAGAAAACATGAAGACAGAGCGGTGATTACCTGGCATGATAAAACCCCTCAGGATAAATTTGTAAAAGCAGTTGCCGGACACAGAGTCTGGGATCTGGAACTTGAAAGAAATGCTCAGGCATAAATAAAAACACCCTTCACACCACACTAAATATTGATCTTATGAAAGCCGCAGTTATCCATGCACCGGGAACCATTACCTGTGACACCGTAGATGATCCTGTTATCCAGGACAACAATGATATTATCCTGAAAGTAACGTCCACCGCAATCTGCGGAAGCGACCTCCATATGTATTCCGGAGCCATTCCCCAGCTTCGTCCCATGGTGATGGGGCATGAATTCATGGGTGAGGTGGTAGAGACCGGACATAATATTACGCATCTTAACGTTGGAGACCGGGTCGTTATTCCGTTTCCCGTAGCCTGCGGAAGCTGTTACTTCTGCCAGCATGACCTTCCCACAGCCTGTGAGCACAGTAATCCGGATCATTATGGTCCTGAAGGCGGACTGATCACGGAAAAAGGCGGAGCTCTTTTCGGATATACCGATCTGTATGGCGGTTATGATGGCGGCCAGGCACAATATGTAAGGGTGCCTTACGCGCATTTCGGGCCACGGAAAGTTCCCGATAACCTTACCGATGAACAGGTGCTGTTCCTTACCGATATTTTTCCAACAGGTTATACCGGCGTCATGTGGGGAGAGCTTAAAGGCGGTGAAACCATTGCGGTATTCGGGGCCGGGCCAGTAGGATCTATGTCTGTAAAAAGCGCTGCACTCTATAATCCTAAGAAGGTAATCGTGATCGATACCCAGCAATACAGGCTGGATCAGATTAAAATGCTTACCGGCTGCGAAACCATCCTCTGGGAAGATGCAGAAGGCGTGATTGAGCAGATCCGGGATATGACCGACGGGAGGGGTGCTGATCTCTGTATAGATGCTGTAGGTTTTGAGCCGGACAGAAATTTACTGGACCGTGCAAAAGCAGTGATCAACTTTGAAAAAGGCTCGATTAAAGTTCTGGAAGCCTGCATGAGTGCCGTGAGAAGAGGCGGAACCGTATCTGTATTGGGCGTTTATCCGTTCAACTATGATAACTTCAGACTCGGGCAAATCTTTGATAAAGGAATAACCCTTAAAGCAGGCCAATGTAATGTCCACACAATCATTGATAAGCTGATGGACCATGTGCAGACGGGACGCGTTGTTCTGGATGATATCATTACCCACCGCCTGTCCATTGATGAAGTTGCCAGAGGTTATGAAATTTTTAAGAAAAAAGAAGACGGCTGTGTAAAAGTTGTACTTGATCCCTGGAAATAATAGCCCTGATAGACCTCAACATCAGACAGGATGTCTGATGAAATTAATTAACCAACCCTTAAACAAAATATAATGTCATGGAATTTCAAAAAAACCTTCTGGAATATATAAGCCAGTCACTGATGACGGCAGATGAAACCGTTTCAATAGCTGAAAGTGTTACCTCAGGATGTCTTCAGCTGGCCTTTTCACAGATGCCTAATGCTTCTCTTTTTTATAAAGGCGGAATGACAGCCTATACACTTCCGCAGAAAGTAAAGCTCCTGAATGTAGATCGTACCGAAGCCGAAGAATGTGACTGTGTATCGGAAAATATCGCGGAAACCATGGCGCTGAATGTAGCAAAACTATATGAATCAGACTGGTCCATCGCGACTACAGGCTACTGTACCCCCATAAGAAATTCATCCTATAAAATTTTTGCCTACTTCTCTTTTTCTTATAAGGGAGAAATTGTCCTTACCAAAAAACTGGAACTCCACCCTAAAACCCAGGCCCTGAATGCCCAGCTGTACTATACGGAATTCATTCTGGGATGCTTCAAAAGTGAAATGAACCAGTTTTTAATTTTAAAATAAGAAATATGGATCGTAAACACGAATATGTCCTGATTACAGGAGCTACCAGCGGAATAGGATATGAACTGGCGAAGCAGTTTGCCCAAAACGGATATGATCTTGTGATGGTGGCTAGAAATCATGAAGAACTGCAGCATAAAGCCAATGAATTTAAGAACTATGGCGTCAACGTCATCTGCATTTCAAAGAATCTGTTCCTTCAGGAGGAAGCCTATTCTCTGTATTCGGAACTGAAATTAAACGGTATCAGTCCTGAAATCCTCGTTAATGATGCAGGGCAGGGCGTATATGGGAAATTTCAGGATACCGATATTCACAGGGAAGTGGATATCGTTAATTTAAATATTGTTTCAGTCATCATATTAACAAAGTTGTTTATTAAGGACCGATTGTCTAAAGGATCGGGGAAAATCTTAAATCTTGCCTCCGTAGCAAGTAAGGCTCCCGGTCCCTGGCATTCGGTGTATCACGGGACCAAAGCTTTTGTCCTTTCCTGGTCAGAAGCCATCCGTGAAGAGCTGAAAGATACAGGAATTACCGTAACTGCACTACTTCCCGGTCCAACAGATACCGATTTCTTCAATAAAGCGGATATGAACAGCAGTAAGATCCTGGAAGATAAAGATAATCTGGCAACACCCGAAGAAGTGGCCATAGACGGTTATAATGCCCTTATGAACGGGGATGATAAAGTGATTTCAGGAATGAAGAATAAACTTTCCGTAGCGATGGCCAATATTGCAACCGATAGCATGGCGGCTCACAGAATGGCCGAAATGCAGAAGCCTACCACAGAAAAATAAAGACTTTATGGATGAATTGAAAAACAGATCAGCTCTTATTACCGGTGCCGACAGTGGAATAGGAAAGGCTGTTGCCCTGCTTTTTGCCCAGGAAGGTGCTGATATAGCTATTATTTATCATTCAGACGATAAAGACGCCAAAAAAACAAAAAAGGAAATTGAAGCTTTCAACAGGAAATGCATCATTTTTAAGGGCGATATCAATGATTATGAGTTTTGTGAAAAAACCGTTCAGGACGTGATTGCTGAATTCGGGGGAATTGATATTCTGATCAACAATGCAGGGGTACAGTTTCCTGCAGAACATATTGAAGATCTGGAAGAGGAAAATATCCGGAAAACCTTTGATTCCAATATTGTGGGAATGATTCTGCTTACAAAAGTGGTATTCCCTTATCTGAAAGAAGGGAGTTCTGTAATCAATACTACTTCAGCTGTTGCGTATCAGGGGCATCCCGAATTGCTGGATTATTCCGCCACCAAAGGAGCAATCGTGTCTTTCACACGATCTTTGGCTCTTCAGGCCAAACCGAAGGGAATCCGCATCAATGCGGTAGCTCCGGGGCCTGTAGCGACACCGCTTACCAAAGAAACATTCGGAGAAGAAGAGGAAGATCCCAATAAACCGCCTTTTGAAAGAAATGCAAGCCCTGAAGAAGTGGCTGCAAGTTTCTTGTTTCTTGCCGGAAACGGAGCTGCCCAGATCACGGGACAAGTGCTTCATCCCAATGGCGGACTTATCGTAAACGGATAAAAAAAAATTAAAACCTTTTAAACAACAGAAATTATGAAAACAACAGCATTAGTCTTAGGAATGGTAAGCGCCTTTATCTTTTCATCGTGTAAATGCGATCCGGATGAAGACGAACCAAGAAATAAAACAACCACAAAAAGCACTGCTGCAAAAACCGGTATGCCGGAAAGCGATACGCTGCAGATTAAATAATTGTCAACATTAAAATATTCAGGCCATGTACAGAGACGGAACAAGAAAAAGCATATGGCAGGAAGAGATCAGGAAATTTTCCGCAGATGCCGTTTCGGATGAGGTATTTGACGTAGCAGTAATCGGCGGAGGAATAACCGGAGTCTCTACTGCCCTGAAACTTCAGAAATCCGGAAAAAAATGCATTATTCTGGAAGCAGCCAATGTCGCTTTCGGTACTACCGGAGGAACAACAGCACATCTTAATGATTTTTTCGACACCACATTTACCCAGGCTATCGATGATTTTGGAATCGATAATGCCGGATTATTGGCCGGAGCGGGACAGGAAGCCATCAGTATCATTGAGGAGAACATCAGAGCATATGACATCAACTGTGATTTTACCAGAAAACCGGCTTATCTTTTCGCACTGGATGAGCAGCAGGAACAGCAACTGAAAAAGATTGTGGAAGGCGCTTCGGAAGTGGGGCATGACATGCAGTATGTCAATGAAATACCTTTTCCCGTTCCTTTCCGGGAAGCAGTTATGATCCCTGATCAGGGGCATTTTCATCCTGTAAAATATGTTCTCGGACTGTGTGATGCATTTATCCGCGCAGGTGGTACCATCGTTGAAGACTGCCTCTGTGAAGGACATACGGAGGAAAAAGACGCTGTGGTTTTAAAAACATCGAAAGGGGAAATAAAAGCGGCTCATGTAGTGTATGCCACCCATATTCCTCCGGGAATTAATATTCTTCATTTCACCAATGCTCCTTACCGCAGCTATGTCATGGCGTTTACCCTGAAAGATACCTGCTATCCGTGGCAGCTTGGTTATGATCTGTGCGAGCCCTATCATTATTACAGGATTCAGGAAATTAACGGGGAGAATTTACTGATCGCCGGGGGAGAAGATCATAAAACAGGCCATAGTGAAGATACGGGAGAATGCTTTTCCAGACTCGAAAATTATGTACGGAAATATTTTAATGTGGAAACGGCTATGTACAGCTGGTCCAGCCAATATTATGAACCGGCGGACGGGTTGCCTTATATCGGGAAGCTTCCCGGCAGCAAAGGACGGATTTTCACCGCTACGGGATTCAGAGGAAACGGAATGATTTTCGGAACACTGTCTTCCCAGATTCTGCATGATCTTATCGTGAGCGGAAAGAATAAATATGAAAAACTGTTCAGTCCGGGCAGAATAAAACCTATAGCCGGATTTACTGATTTTGTCAAAGAAAATGCAGAAGTGGCGTTCGATTTTATCAAAGACAAACTTTTTATGGAAAGAGTGAGTTCTATGGCAGAAATTAAAGATGGTGAGGCTAAAACCGTCAGATTTGAAGGAGATTCCTATGCCGTATACAAAGAACCCGGAGGGCGGATGCATGTGGTAAAAAGCACCTGTCCTCATGCCTCATGTGAAGTAAGGTGGAACAGTGCCGAGCTCAGCTGGGACTGCCCATGCCATGGATCCCGGTTCGGAGTGAACGGAAAACTGCTTACAGGCCCTTCCGTAAAGAACCTTCGCCATGTCATCCAGACCTGGGATCTGAATCCTGAACTTTAAAAATCCTGATATTCTTACCTAAAATCTGAATGAAAACTATGCATAACAAAAGTTTCTTTTATCGTAACAGTTTAAGCATCGTTTTACTGATCTTAATGATTTCCTGCCTTCTGGGGCAGTTTTTTACCGGATGGAAAACTGAAAATAAAGAACTGGCTGAACATGGCCGTTCTATGCTTTCTTTAGGTGAATATATTCACAGCGGGCATTTTATTCAGGCCACTTTTGAAAACTGGGAAAGTGAATTTCTGCAGATGATGCTTTATATCCTGCTCACGGTTTCCTTAAGGCAGAAAGGCTCCAGCGAATCGAAATCCCTGGAAGAAAAAGAAGACGTGGACCGGGAACCCCAGTCTCATCCTAAAGCGCCATGGCCGGTAAAAAAAGGGGGAATTTGGCTCAGTCTTTATAAACATTCCCTTTCAATAGCCTTCGGACTGCTGTTTCTGGCAAGCTTTGGAATGCATTTCTATGGAAGCCTGAAAGACTACAACGAAGAGCAACTTTCTAAAAATGAACCGCAGGTTTCCGCCATGAAGTATATCTCAGAATCCAGATTCTGGTTTGAATCTTTTCAGAACTGGCAAAGCGAATTCTTAGCTGTGGCCGCCATCGTTCTCCTCTCCATATGGCTGCGGGAAAAAGGTTCCCCGGAATCGAAGCCTGTGGATATGGCTCATGATGAGACTCCTTGAGGATGTTTTTTTACAGCTGGTTTTGATTTCATAATCGCCTGATAAGAAGCCGTAAAAGCCGACAGGCTCTGATAGCCTGCTTTATAAGCAATCTGGCTTAATGTATACTGTCCTGTATCCAGCAGCTCTATACTTTTCAGGATACGAACCAGCTGAAGGTACTTCTGAAGCGTGATTCCTGTTTCATTTTTAAAAATCCTCTGGAGAGAGCGTACCGACATTTGGGCTTTTTCAGCCAGAAGATCAGTATCCAGACTGTATCTGAAATTGGAATTGATATGCTCGCAAACAGGAATCAGCCTTAGATCTGAAGGAACGGGAATTTCAAGATAAGAGCTTTCTTTACAGAAGTTGGGGAGACTTTTTAAAATAGCTTTGAAAAACAGATCCTGTTCTTCATCCTCCGTCAGCAACTGGTTCCATTTTGAGGCATACAGAAGCATTTCCTTCAGAACCGGAGGAACCGGAAAAACATGAACATGCCGGTAAAAATCTTCGTTGAAAACAGACCTGAACAAAAATACCATCAGGTTCACAGTCTGAGCCTCCGAACTAATCCTGTGGGCTTTTCCCGAGGGAACCCAGATCACATGATGCTGAGGAACCAGGTAAATTTTCTGATCGATATGAAAATACTGATATCCTTCTTCCACAAATGTGAGCTGTGCTCTATGATGGGTGTGATCATAATCATCATGCTTCCAGTTCTTTTCACACCACACATAGGCTTCTTTCTCAATGGTATCTACAAACCGGCTTTGAGCATGTTCCTTTAAACCACATTTTAGGTTGTCGTTCTGCATAGATTTTTTGGCAAATTTAATAAAAACGACAGTATTAATTTTGTACCATCAATATATTATTTAAAATGAAAAAACTAAGTACGCTTTTTGTATTCATTCTATTACTAAAAATCACCACCATCATGGCACAGGAACAAAAAGCCAGAATACTGGTTCTCATCCATTCGGATAACGGAGGAACATATGAACTGGCAAAAGAAATAGCATCCGGAATAGAAAGCAGCGGAAGTGCTTCAGCAATCATCAAACAGGTGAAAGAATCTCCCAATGCAAAATTGAAAAACATCCCTGTAGCGGCAGTAGACGAATTGCCTTCTTATGACGGAATTGTTTTCGGGTCTCCCGTTTATTTCGGAAATATAAGTACAGGAATGAGCGAATTCCTTTCTAAAACCGTAAACCTGTGGACGAATCATGCTCTTGAAGGAATGCCGGCCGCTGTGTTCATGTCAGCCGGCAGTGGAGCCGGAAAAGAACTGGCTTTACAGGCTTTCTGGAACAGTCTTGCCGTTCACGGAATGGTGCTGGTGTCCAACGGAATCAGAGGCTATGAAAATATGAATAAAACCATTCCGCAAGGCAACAGCGTACTCGGGATTACCAGTATGGCTTCTCTGAAAGACGTGGAAAGACCGACTAAAGATGAACGTATTCTTGCAGAATTGCAGGGCAGAAATTTTGCTAAAACAGCTTTGGCATTAAAAGGAACTTTTACTAAAAAAGCAACAGCAGCAATACCGGTTTCTGATGATATCAATTCTATTTTGAAGCAAAAAAACATTACCCTTCCACAGGTGCCCAAACCAGCCGGAAACTATAAGCCATTTGTACGCTCGGGTAACCTCATATTCATCAATCAGGTGGCATTGAAGGACGGAAAAATCCTTTATCCGGGCAAATTAGGTGTAGAAGTTAATGAACAGCAGGTAAAAGAAGCCACTAAAGCCACAATGCTCAATGTAATAGCCGTATTGAAAGAAGCGGTAGGCGGTGATCTGAACAAAGTAAAACAATGCGTTCAGCTAACCGGAATTTTCAATACCAAAGACGATTATACAAAGCATGCTGATCTTATGAATGCCGCTTCTGATCTTACCGTTGAGGTATTCGGGGAAAAAGGGAAACATGCGAGAGCTACTTTGGGAGCCTCTTCCATTCCTGTAAACTCATCCGTAGAGATCCAGGCAGTTTTTGAAGTGGAATAGATCTTCCTGAACAGTACTATTTAATCTGCATTTGGATAGAGGCTGCTCCTCATCTAGTTGCAGATTTTTTGTTTTTAACCTAACAGTTTTCAAAAGCCTGTTAAAATGATTTCGACAGAGTCCCAAAGGGACGATTTAACCGAGAATCGGATATAATCCGATTACTAATAATCCGATTACCAAAATTTTCAGGTTCCAAAGGTTCATATTTCATTGATGTTATGATATTTTTCTCACGCAGATTCCGCAGATCTTAAGTTATACCAATAAAAATCTTTGATTTTTAAGCTTAAGTGATCTCTGTTTTCAAAGTAATTCAACTTAAAAATTCCTAAAGTCCGGAAACTTTTGCGCCTCATTGAATCTGTGATTTATGGCTAAAAGCGTCTTTTCATTTCCCACAAATTCCGCTGATGCTTGTGAATATTTTTTCTCGCGCAGATTTCGCTGATGGCGCAGATCTTTGTTTGAAAAATCTGACAATAAAATGATTCCGACAGAGTCCCAAAGGGACGATTTAACCGAGAATCGGATATAATCCGATTACTAATAATCCGATTACCAAAATTATCAGGTTCCAAAGGTTCATATTTCATTGATGTTATGATATTTTTCTCACGCAGATTCTGCAGATCTTAAGTTATACCAATAAAAATCTTTGATTTTTAAGCTTAAGTGATCTCTGTTTTCAAAGTAATTCACTTAAAAATCCCTAAAGTGTCCGGAAACTTTTGCACCTCATTGATACTCAACGAAGGTAAATCACATCAGTGCTTTTGCATGCTGAGACAGAATTTCCATACTCCGTGTCATCTCTTCAGCATTAAGGCTTCCAAAACCGATTCTCATTGCCGTAAGATCTTTGTTCTGATAGAGCAGTGTTTTAGGAATAAAAAGATTATCCTTTGCACAATTCCGGCTCAGCTGCATCAGGTTGAAGGGAATTTTCCACTCCATCCAGAAGGCAAGTCCTCCGGAAGGTTTCTGGAAGGTGATAAGTTCTCCCAGATGTTCATGAATCAGCACTTCAAAATAATCTCTTCTTTCCTGATATACTTTTAAAGACTTTTTTAGGTAGCGGTGTATTTCGCCTTCCTCGATCATTTCTCCTAAAGCACGTTCCATCAGGATATCTCCCTGACGGTCTATAATACCCAGGTATTTCCGCATTTCCGCCATTAGATTTTCCGGGGCAACAATAAACCCGGTCCGAAATCCCGGAGCCAGAGATCTTCCGAAAGAACCGATATAGATCACCATGCCGTTTGTATCTGCACTGGCAAGTGGAAGGATAGGACTTTTATCATAATGGAATTCATAATCATAGTCATCTTCAAGAATAATAAAGCCATATTCATTAGCCAGCTCCAGCAGTTCCAATCGCCGCTGTGCACTCAGAGCAACCGTTGTAGGGTAGTGGTGGTGCGGGGTGAGATAAAGCATCCGTATACGCTGTTTTTTACAGGCTTCCTTTACACTTTCTACGATAATTCCCTCATCATCTATCGGAAGTGAAACGATATGGACTCCTGATTTCTGGAAAATCATATTCACCGAGAAATAACTCAAAGCTCCTATCAGTACTGTATCTCCTTCGGAAAGCAGCAGTTGGGAAACAATATAGATACTCATTTCGGTGCTTCTGGTAATGAGCAGATTATTTTTAGAGATCGGTAGACCCCGTGACAGGTTCAGGTAATGGGATAAATGCTGTTTAAAAAATTCACTTCCGTCGTGGTTGTAATGTCCGAGCATTTTCTGGTTGGATTTCCGTTTTAGAATAGAACTGTAGAATCTTGAATGTTGCCCGATCTGAGTCAGCCGGATGTCCGGAACTCCATCATTCAATATATATTCACAGTCTGAATGTTCAAACGGATTATCTAAAATATTCGAGGTTTTAAAAGAAAACCCTGTCTTTTCGGGATAATTTCGGAGGCTGTTCTTCTCAAAATCTTTAACGCTTACCGGTTTTTCCTGATGTTCACCGATAATGAAAGTTCCTTTATTCGGCAGGCTTTCTACCCATCCCTGTGCGGAAAGTTCATCATAAACAGCTACAGCGGTATTCCGGTGAATGTCCAGAATCTCACTGAAGAGCCTGGTTCCGGGAAGCTTGGTTCCAATAGGAAGAAAACCTCTCTGTATGGCATTGATCAGCTGACCTGCAACCTGAAGATAAATCGAGGTCTCTGAATTTCTGTCAATTTCTATAAAACTTTGGTAAGGAATCTTAACCGGACTATCCATAATATTAAAACTGGTACCTTTTGATGGTCCGGCAATATACTAATTTTGGCTCAAAATAAAAATCTATGGAATTTCACCATTTGCTTGAAAAGATTGTACAGGATAGCAGAACACATGCCAGATGGCTTAATACCCTTTCTTTTATGGAAAATGCAGGAGCCCGGAAGATATCAAAATGTGAACATCCTGTTTCCGTAAGCCTCATTCAGCTGAAGCATGCTGCCGAAGAACACCGTCATGCCTATTACCTGAAAAAACAGATCGGTAAGATTGATCCGGAATACTGTAAAGCCTATGAAGACAAAGACCTGCTTGCTGCCACGGCTACCAGACAATACCTGCATTCACTGGATATCAAAGCCTGCAGATATCTCCAAAAGGTATTCACGCTGACCCGGGAGGAGCTGAAATATGCAGCTTATCTTTTCGTTACTTACGCTATTGAGGTAAGGGCTGATGAACTTTATCCCGTTTATCAGGATATTCTTACCAAAGAAGCTTCAAGAATTATGGTGAAATCAATTATTCTGGAGGAAGAAGGGCACCTTGAAGAAATGATCAGTCAGTTGAACGACTTTTCTGAAGACTGGAACATCCATGCAGAACATATTCTTTCCATGGAAAGAAACCTTTATACGATATGGATGAATGCGATAGAGAAAGAAGTACTAAAGGTAAACTATGCTTAAAAAACTTCAGGAAAGCCTTGATAAAAGAAAGGCATCCGGAATACTGAGAACACTGCAGCCGAGAATTGGAGGAGCCGATTTTTACTCCAATGATTATTTGGGATTGGCAGGAAATACGGAACTTCAGACCAGACTTTTAACACAGGTTATAGAAAAACCGGACCTTCTGTCGGGGAGTACAGGCTCAAGACTGATCAGTGGAAACAGCAATACGGTGTCGGAAACAGAAAAGTATATTGCCAAAGAGCATCAGTATCCGGACGCTTTATTATTTTCTTCAGGTTATAATGCCAATTTAGCCTTGTTTTCTGCTCTCCCGGACCGTCATGATGCCATTATTGCTGATGAACAGATTCACCGTTCCGTTCATGATGCGTGTAAAATGTCTCATGCTAAAAAATTGAAATTCAGGCATAATGATCTGAACCACCTGGAAGGCATTCTGAAAAGACAGACCGGAAATTGCTTTATAGCTGCAGAAAGTCTGTATTCTATGGAGGGCGATCTTGCTCCGCTTCCGGAACTGGCTGAGCTGGCTGAAAAGTATGGGGCTTTCTTGATTATTGATGAAGCACATGCTTTCGGAGTTTTAGGCTATGGTTTGGTGCAGACCTACGGATTGCAGAAAAAGGTGGCAGTTACTGTAATCACGTATGGAAAAGCGCTGGGGGCTCACGGTGCGGCGGTTTTGTGTAATGATACCGTAAAATCTTATTTGGTCAATTTTGCATCACCGTTTATCTACAGCACTGCTGTTCAGGACTTCCAATGGATGGCTGTAAAAGAAGGCTATGAATTTGTAAAGGAAAATCCTCAGTTGGAGAAAAAGCTTCGGGAGAATATACAACAGTTCCGGAGACAGCAAATACCAACACCTTCTTCTGAAAAAAGCCCGGTGCAGGCCATTCTGATTCCGGATAATGAACGGTTAAAAACACTTCAGAACACTTTATCTATGAATGGTTTTTTAACCTATGCAGTATACAGTCCAACAGTAAAAACAGGCACAGAAAGACTAAGGTTATGCCTTCACAGCTTCAATACAGAAGAGGAAATTATAAAGCTAACGCAGATCATTAAACCATTTATTTAAAACAAAAAAAGAGAAGCTCCTGTTACGAAGGTAATCTGGCTTTTCAACCATCAATATGAAACTATTCATCACCGGAATCGGAACGGAAGTCGGGAAAACTATATGTTCCGCTGTTCTTACCCAATATTTTAAAGCAGATTACTGGAAACCCGTTCAGTCGGGGGACCTGGATTTTACAGACAGCCATAAAATAGCCGCATGGACAGATGTTAAAGTCTGCCATCCTGAAACCCACCGTCTGAAACTTGCTGCATCTCCCCATCAGTCGGCACGGGAAGAAAATGTACGGATCAGCCTTAATGATTTCCGATTGCCCGAAACAGAACGTCACCTTATCGTGGAAGGTGCCGGAGGAATGATGGTTCCTCTTTCAGACAAAATCATGATGATCGACCTGATTGAGAAACTGGATATTCCTGTGGCATTGGTCATCCGGAATTATCTGGGCTGCATCAATCACAGCTTATTGTCTCTGATGGCCCTTCAACAGAAAAAAATACAGCTGGAATATCTGGTCTTCAATGGAGATTTTCCTCCTGATACGGAAAGAGTAATCTCCGGATTTGTGACAGAGAAAACCCGCATCATCCGGATTCCTGAAATGAATCAACCCGACAAAGACAGCATCAGCGCTGCCGCAGAACAACTTTTAAAAACAAATTTATGAGAATGGATACGAAAACAGAAATCAGAAACAACTGGACGAAAAAAGAAATTGAAGATATTTACCACCTGCCCCTTCTGGAGCTTATTTACAAGGCGGCAACCGTCCACCGTGAATGGCATGATCCGTCAGAAGTACAGGTTTCTACCCTGCTTTCCATAAAAACAGGAGGCTGCCCGGAAGACTGTTCCTATTGCGGACAGGCAGCCCGTTATCATACCAATATCAAAGTACAGGCACTTCTGCCTACTGAAACCGTTATTGCCCACGCCCAAAAAGCAAAAGACAGCGGATCATCCCGTTTCTGTATGGCGGCAGCATGGAGAGAAGTCCGGAATAACAGGGACTTTGACCGGGTTATTGATATGGTAAAAGGAGTGAACGAGCTGGGAATGGAAGTGTGCTGTACACTCGGGATGCTTACTGAAGAACAGGCGGTACGTCTTCAGGAAGCGGGATTGTATGCCTATAACCATAATCTGGATACTTCAGAACAGTATTACGAAGAAATTATTTCCACAAGAACTTTTGACAACAGGATCAATACCATCAATAATGTACGTAAGGCGGGAATTACAGTCTGTTCAGGAGGAATTATCGGACTGGGTGAAACTCACGGAGACCGTATCTCTATGCTTCTTACCCTGGCCACAATGCCGAAACATCCGGAATCTGTTCCTATCAATGCTTTGGCAAGGGTAGAGGGAACCCCGCTCGAAAATAATGAAAAAGTAGATTCGTGGGAAATGGTAAGAATGATTGCCTCCGCAAGAATTGTAATGCCTTCCTCTATGGTGAGACTGAGTGCCGGAAGAATTGAAATGACTGAAACTGAGCAGGCCTGGTGCTTTATGGCCGGAGCCAATTCCATCTTCACCGGAGAAAGAGAAACCCTTCTGGTTACCCCAAACCCGGGCGTATCCGAAGATATGAAGATGCTGCAAACCCTGGGGCTCAAACCCATGCCATCAAGCCGAAAAACGGAATCCTGTTGTTAAACCTTTAAAAAATAGAATATGAATTTCTGGATCCTGATGATCATTATTCTGATATACATAATCAGACTGTTGTCTTATCTGATATCATACAGTGAAATTCATTCATTTTTCTGATCTAAATTTTTTTTAATATGAACTCCCTTAAAGAAAGAGACAAAGCCGTCAACTGGCATCCTTATACCCAAATGAAAACGGCAGGTGATGCAGTTCCCATTATAAAGGGAAAAGGAGTTTACCTGTATGATGACCAAGGAAAAGCATACATTGATGCGGTATCATCCTGGTGGGTTACCTTACACGGCCATGCCCATCCCTATATTGCTGAAAGAGTATTCCATCAGTTAAATACCCTGGAACAGGTAATTTTTGCAGGATTTACCCATGAGCCGGCCATTCAGCTGTCTGAAAACCTGTTGCAGCTGCTGCCGGACAACCAGAAAAAGACCTTTTATTCTGATAATGGCTCCACTGCGGTGGAGGCGGCCCTGAAAATGTGTATTCAGTATGCATATAACAAAGGACAGAAAAAAACAAAAATCCTGGCATTCAGAAATGCCTATCATGGGGATACTTTCGGGGCGATGTCCGTAAGTGGCAGAAGTGTCTGGACCCAGCCATTCGGGAATATGCTTTTTGAAGTCGTTTTTATTGATACTCCAAACCGCGGTAACCTTGACCGCTTAAAAAACCAGATCAGGGAAGCCGCTTCGGAAGCCGCCTGTTTTATTTATGAACCGCTGGTTCAGGGAGCAGCAGGAATGCTGATGTACGAAGCTGAGGATCTTAACGAGCTGATGAAATATTGCAGGGAACTTCAGATATTAATGATTCAGGATGAGGTATTCACCGGTTTCGGAAGGACAGGGAAACTGTTTGCAGCCAATCATCTGTCTGAAGCTCCGGATATCATGTGTTTCTCCAAAGGACTGACGGGCGGAACGATGCCTATGGGAATTACTACCTGCTCTCAGGATATTTTCGACGCTTTTCTGTCTGATGACCAATACAAAACCCTTTTTCACGGCCATTCATTCACTGCCAGTCCTCTGGCCTGTACCGCGGCGCTGGCAAGCATGGAGCTCCTGTTGAGCGATAGCACGCAAACAGCCATAATGCGGATCTGTAAGCAGCATTCAGAATTTGCAGCAGTTCTTGCAGGACATCCGAATATTGAAAAGGTGAGACAGACAGGAACCATTCTGGCTTTTGAATTTAAAACAGAAAAGAATACCTCTTATTTTAATGAAACCGGAAAGGTATTGTATAAAGAATTCCTGAAACGCGGAATCATTATGCGTCCGTTAGGAAATATTATGTACCTCGTGCCGCCTTATTGCATTGCTCCCGAAGAGCTGGATGAAGTGTATAGAAACATTGTTGAAGTCGTGGATCAGGTAAGCGCAGGCCAGGTTGTCTGTCAGCATTAATACAGATTAGCTATTCAATAAGAGCCTCCGGAATAGAATTATCCGATTCGTTTCCGGAAGCTTTGTTCTAAACAGGCAATTGGCTTATTTTTTGGAGTTCCCATGCTAAATAACTTCCTATGCTTTCAGTGTTTTTATTACAACTTGACTGGAAAGAATTATTGATGGGGCATGAAGAATGGTCTTTCATTCTAGAGATTATTCTGCGTACAATGATCATGTTTCTTACCATTATTATCGGTCTCAGGGTTCTGGGTAAAAGAGGAGTTAAGCAGCTTTCCCTTTTTGAGCTTGTGGTCATTATCGGATTAGGATCAGCCGCCGGAGATCCGATGTTCAATAAAGATGTGGGAATTGTTTCCTCTATTATTGTTTTCGTCGTGATTATACTGTTGTACAGCATTGTTACTTATTTTATAGGGAAAAGTAAAAAATTTGAAAAACTGGTAGAAGGAAAGTCTATCTGTCTGATTCGGGACGGTGAATTTGCCATTGAAAACTTTCAGAAGGAAAATCTCGGAAGCGATGAATTTTTCGCTGAACTCAGACTGAAAGGAGTTTCCCAGCTGGGTCAGATTGAAACGGCCATTGAAGAAATTTCCGGTGAGATCAGCGTATTTTTCTATGAGGATTCATTGGTAAAACCAGGACTTCCGATTATGCCTGATTCCCTGGAACACTCTTTAAAGAATATTACCAAAGAAGGACATTATGCGTGTACTTTTTGTGGTCATACAGCACGAAAGTCTGAAGGGAATGCCGGAAACTGTTCCAAATGTAGAAAAAATGAATGGGTAGAAGCCAGCTTTAGAAAGAGAGTAACTTGAGATGATATTTTTAAAAGTTTGATTTTCAGCGATTAGTGATTTAATTTAACTTCGTTTTGTAAAAATGTAAAACGAATTGTAAATCAATTCAATTTCTTACGCAACAATTATTATTTTTACTGTGCCTAAAAACATAAAAATGATAAGCATTGCGATCATAGAAGATGAGCCCGCGGTACGTAAAGAAATAAGCTACCTGATCAAACAGGAACCCGATACAGAACTTATCGGATGGAGCGACAGCGTGCAGACCGCCGTAAAACTCATTCAGGAAAAACAGCCTGATGTTATCCTGATGGATATCCAGCTCAGGGACGGGACGGCTTTTGATCTTCTTAAAGAATTAAATCCGATTCCTCAAAACATCATATTCATTACAGCATACAACCATTTTGCCATCAAAGCTATTAAGTACGGGGCCTTGGATTATCTGCTGAAACCTGTTGATCAGACAGAACTGAGAGAATCGCTGGAACGTTACCGCAGGAAAAGCGAGAACAATCCGCAGTGGATGCAGCAGCTAATGCTTACCCAGCAGTCGATGGCCGTTTCAGATCTGCCTGAAAGTATTGCGCTTAATACCGTTCACAGCACCCATATTATTAAAGTTCAGGATATTGTTTATTGTAAAGGAGATGGACCTTATACTTTTTTCTTCCTGAGTAACGGAACAAAAGAGCTTATTTCCAAACCGCTGAAATATTATGAGGAATTATTACCGGCCCCCCATTTTCTGCGTACCCACCAATCTTATCTTGTCAATCGTCAGTATATTTCAGGACTGAACAAATCAGAATATATTGTCCTTAAAAATAAAGAGGAAATTCCGATTTCTCTCCGACGTAAAAATGCCATTTTAACCCATCTTTTGAATAGATAAATGAAACAAATATTCCGGATTATCTGCTTTGGAACGGCTGCTTTGCTGGCTACAGGATGTAACAATAAGGATTCTGTGACGCAGGATAATGCGCTCTCCAAAAAGGTCGATCAATTAAAGGCTCTCCCTGTAAGCCCTAAAAATGCAGATTCCCTGATTGCGGTATGGCAAAAACTTGATAAAAATCCAGTAGTGGTAAAGGACACCATATTGTCTGCTTCAGTAAAATATAATATGGCAAGACTCTATGGAATGACGGGTAAAGATTCTGCCAGTTATTATGTAGAACAAGCTTTGGAACTTATAGAACCAACTTCCGGTGATCTTAAACTTAAGGCGCTTATATACAATGGAATAGGAAATATCCGAAGTATGGAGGCCAAACAGAAAGAGGCTGGTTATTATTACAATAAGGCAGCAGCTATTGTTTCCGATACTAATATTGACTTTAATAATGAGGCACGTTCTGCGGTCCTCCTTTCTGCAGCACAAAGCAATCTCACTGCTTTTCAGTACAATCTTGCGGAAAAAATGAACCGTGCGGCTCTTCCTTTATCCCAGGCTCTTCCTGAAGGGCATATCAACAAACAAAGGGTGCTCGTTCAGCTTATATATACGCTCAGCACCTTGAAAAAACCGGCAGACAGTATAAGGCCTTACCTTCGCAAGCTGGAAGACCTCCATTTAAAGAATGCGGATAAATATGATATCAGCTATCTGTATGATTCTAAAATGAAATATTTTGATTCTCAGGATCAAAAAGATTCACTGCTTCATTATCAGTTGCTGAAAGCGAAAGTAGATGAAGGGTCCAATCAGGGTAAGACAGATGCTGTTTATATCAATAACCTTTTTGTTGATTACAGCGATATTGCAACAACCTATACCCGGCTTAAACAGGCGGAAAAAGCTCAGGTTTTCATTAACAAGACTGAAAAGCTGAAGGCGGCCAATTCAAAGCTGATCTACAATTATAATGAAGCATTATTTCTGAACAGCCGTGCTGCATTATATCATTTACAGGGAAAGCCCAATGAAGCCATTGAACTGATGCAGCAGGCAGCCCAGATTCAGAAGGAAGTATACCAGGCCGAGAATACGCAGGCTGTTGCCGAGATGAATGCCATTTATCAGCTTCAGACCAAAGACCGCTCCATCCGTACTCTGAATGAAAATATCAAGATCAGCCAACTGGAGCTGGAACAGAATCACCTGTGGCTGATTATTTCCATCCTCGGATCTGTCCTTTTGATCTTTACCCTGCTGTTTTTATATTACAGCTTCCGCCAGCGTCGTACAAGGCAGGAAAAAGAGAAACTCTTACTTCAGCAGCAGCTTCTCCGCACCCAGATGGAGCCGCATTTTATTTTCAATACCTTATCTGCCGTTCAGAGTTTCGTAAGGCTTGATAAAAAAGAAGATGCGATTAAATATCTTAACCGTTTCAGCCGTCTTCTCCGAAGCAGCCTGGAGCTGAGCCGTGAAAACCTGGTTCCGCTGAATGAAGAAATTGAAACCCTGGATAACTATCTGTGCCTTCAACAGATGCGTTATGACAATGCTTTCACCTATCATATTACCCAGCCGGCTGAGCAGGATCTGGGAGCAGCCTTACTTCCCCCGATGCTGATACAGCCATATGTGGAAAATGCCATCATACATGGGATCAACCTGGATTCTCATACCGGCAATATTGAGGTTTGCTTTGTACTGGAGGATGATATCCTACAGGTTACCGTTACCGATACCGGCCGAAGTCAGGCTCACCAGGCAGATACTTCCCACCGTTCTTTATCAGGAATAATCAGCCGGGAAAGAATGCAGCTGCTGGGCAAAAAAGCAAGTGTGAACATTTCAAAAGATGCAAACAGCGGTACCGTAGTAACGCTTCTGATTCCTATTGTACATCCCTAGTTCAACGGATTGTAAATAATACAACACGGATTGTAAATAAGATCCGGTCAATCATCAATACTTTTTTACATTTACCCCGGAATTTTAAATTCCGGGGTAAATGTAATATGATAAAACACCAATGATCTGTTACCATGAGATTAAAATCTGTCACAAGATATACATTTTTCATTCTCTTCACTATAGGAAGCTTTTCTGCAATAGCCCAGGAAACTTCTCAGGCACAGCTGGACAAAGCCAGGGAACTTTATGAAAGCAAACATTACGGAGAAGCTTCCGCTTTATGTGAAAAATTGCTGCAGAATGACTATAAAAATACTTATCTGCTCAATCAGTGCGGGTTGAGCTATTTCCAGCAGGGAAATTATGAGAAAGCCAAAGAAAAATTCCGTCTGGCCACTTTGTACTGTCCGCCGGGAGAGAAAGAAAATATGGCACTTTATTACTCTAACCTTTCGGCAAGCTATTCCCATATCGGCGATAATGACAAGGCCTACGAAAATGCGGTAAAAGCTTATCAGCTGGACAACGAAAGACTCTGGAATGCAGCTTCTATGGCTCAGAATGCCGGTAAATACGAAGAATGCCTTAAACTCATGAATAAGGCAGGAAAAGACAATCTTCATATTGCTTACTGGTCTTTATACGGAAGATGTTATTACCATACAAAAAGATATCAGGAAGCCGTAGAAAGCTATAGCTATTTCTTCAGCAAATACGATCCGGAGGATGAGTTTGTCACCCTGAATGCAGAAACCGAAGCCCATTATTTCCTGTATGCTTCACTGTACACCCTTGCTTCTGAAACGGATGAAAACAAAGCAGATGCAGCCCTTATCCGCATCAAAAAAATGATGGATGAATCAGGTACCAGGATTTCCAGCGAAAATATGATGAAAGGGTTTACCAATGCCGATAATATTTGCAATAAATATGGTTTTTCCGGGAATATATGCACCAAAATTTTCCGGACATGGATTGAGCATCCTACCGCTGAAGAAGAACTGAAATTTACCTATTACACTTTAAAAGATTACAGAAAAGCTTTTCAGCAATCCGAACATCTGATGCGCTCAGATAAGGGCATGGAAATCAAAGAAATGAATTACCTGTCTTCAGTACAGCTTTTCCTTGATGATTATTTTCAGAACAACCGGAAAGCAGATAGGGAAAAACTGAAGTCCGTAGGAGGTTTGTTTAAACAAATTCTTGATCAGAAAATATCCGGACACCCGGAATCTTACCGGGCGGACGATGATAACGCGGCTCTTCAGACCTTCAGAATATTTAATGCCCGTTTTACCAAAAAGGAAGAACAGAAAGAAGCGGCATCACTGCTGATTGTCATCATGGAAAACCTGCCGGAAGGAAGAGATAAAACAGGCGTTATGGAAATTCTGAAAGCCGGATATATCAATAATTAAATTACCACAATAATGGAAAATCAACCCAACCCAACCCCTAATCCCAATAAAAAGAAAATACTGATCATTGCAGGAACAGCAGTTGTATTTTTGGCGGTCGGCGGCTTTGTTTATTTCAGTAAAAATCAACAGCCTTCATCAGTTCCCGGGAAAAATGTTAAAGACAGTCTGTTAACCGTTAAAAAAGACTCTGTTGCGGTAAAAGATACCCTGAAAAGTGTAGACTATGGTGAAGAAGGATCGCCCTATACTGAATACAGAGTGATTGCAAGCTCTGTGAACCTTCCTTCCGGGAAATTGAGTTTCGGAGATAAAGTATTTGCTGATGACAGCAAGTCTACCGAAGGCAGAAAGCTTATTCTTCTCCAGGACCCTTACAAATATCCAAATACCTCAGGCTACGATGCAGATGCGGCGCTTTTCATAGAAGATTACCGTTTTGATGAGTACAAAAATAATTTTTCTCTGCCGCCGTTTTCCTCATTACCTACCGGGGTGAAAAAGATTCTGATGAATGAAAACTACAGCGACGGTAACAAATACGCGATTACGCAGAATAAAGAAAGAGCTAAATCTTCAGTAGTTTTAGGTGATTTTGATGGTGATGGCATCCGGGATGCAGCCGTACTGATGGATAATAACGAAAAACAGATCAGCAGGCTTTTAATCATCTGTTCCAATGAGGTGACTAAACAGCCTTATATTGCTTTTGCTGAGAATTATTCGGATAAAATGAAAGTCAGCCTGGATCCGGCCGATTATGCTCCGGTTTCCCGAAGTGGTCTTATTGTTACCGGGGAAGATATCGAACTGTCTGTCCTTTACGATCCTGATTCCCAGAAATTCAAAACAACTACCCAGGGAGAATAATCTGCGAAAAGATGTTTTATGGGAAAAGGTTTTAAACATATCACCAACCGTTTTTTCGATTATCTGGGAGCCGTTGTTGTCACGGCTATGCTCATCGTGTTCATCTTTGTGGTGAATAATTACCATTATTTTATTTATGCGACGATCATTGCAGCGATTATCTTTATGGTAAGAAAGACATCAAAACAGGGATGGAAAGAAAAAGGAAAGTACTTCCTGATCCTGACGGGGCTGGTTTATGTTCCTTTACTCCTTCTTTTTTCGGTTTCACCTTTTTTAAGGTTTGCAGAGTTCCGGTGTACCCATGCCGGTTGGAAAACTGCGGAAGCAGAAGACCTCTCTTACCGGTCAGAATGGGAACCGCGACACAGAAGGTCCAGCGGATATGCCTATTCAGACATTTCGTACAGCTACCGGGTCGGGACACGCAGCTTTACCAATAAGGAACACAGTGTTGAAAAATTATACTATCCGGTTTGGGAAAGTGACCGTAAAATTCTGGAACTGAAAGACTACCTTCTGCAAAGGACTAAGGAGCGAATCAGTAAAGGAAAATTTATCCTTCTGTACAACACTGAAACACCCTCTGAAAGTAAGTTTTTTATTTCCAGGCAGCTACTTTACCCGCAGGGTTCGGAACTCTATGCCTATATTATTTTTATCAGCATCATCTTTTTTTCAATGATTTTAAGTGCTGTGCTTTCCATGAGAAAATAATTTGTATAACGTATTGTTTACCAGTCAAAACAGAAAGAAAACTCCCTTTTTAATAAAAAATATTGCGAATTGTAAACCACATCCGGCGAATTGTAAACGGATCTTTTACTTCAGGAATTTACTTTCTACCTTTGATCCAACAGCCAGACCAAGCAAAAGAGAATAAAATGTGCTGCACAAATGACGAATACAGAATATATAAGCCATTTTATCGGACAGCTTCGCTTAAGAAAGAGAATCTTTATGCTTCTGCTGGTGCTGGCGGTTTTTATCATACCTTTTATATTTCTGGTCGTTGCTTATAAAGAAACAAGTGATCTGGGTAAAGATCTGCTGGGGAAAGCAAAATATAATGAAAGGATAGAAGATGCTGTGAGGTATGCATTAGCCATTATGGGACTTATTGCGGTAATGGTAATTCCGCTGGGAATATGGGTCAACCGGTTTTTAGACAGCTATATCCCGGTTCTGAAATCTCTGGATGATAATGATATTGTGAAACTCAGGGGATATAATGAAAGCCAGATTTTTCTGAAAAAATATCACATTTCATTTATTTTTCAGAGAGATATTCTGCACATTTTCAGATTAGGAAACGTCAGCAGTATTAAAGGAAGCAGCATCGTCAACTATAATCTGGAGAAAATATATGGCCGTGGAAAGGGGCATTACCACCTGAGAATAAAGACGAGTGAGAAAGATTATTTTTATGCCATTCATGATAACGACAAACAGGCTTTGATGCTGGAACAGGATCTAGCGGTTATTATGAACGCAACTTATAACTATAAAAAGACTGAGATTAATTTTTCCGGGAAAAACTGGACCATTTCCGGTAAAAAGATATAGAAACGTATTATTAAGGGAAAAATAATAACAGATCAGGGAGACGAATGATGAGAAAAAAAAGAGCCTGTATAAGTATTAACAGGCAAAATTTCGGACACACAAACACCATGGTTTCTCTGATCTCCGTTTCTATGTTATCCATGGTCGGGATCGCCTCTTTTTTCATCGACTGGAAAAGCGGGCTTTGTGCTGCCGCCGGAATTGCAGCCGTTTACTTCTTTCAAAAATTATCCGGATACAGATTTCTTTTTCCGATCATCGGTGTCATGCTGGTATCGGTTTATTTTTTAACCCAATTACTGAACATAGAATTGGTGTTGGTCATTGCATCTTTGCTGTTCCAGCCTTTTATCTTTTTTGTAAAGCCATGCTATGAAGAATATAAAAATCCTTCTGATTTTGAAATCTTTTATTGGGATAAGAGAAAAATCAAATGCCTGGTGACTCTGGAAGATTCCGATTATAAAGGATATATGCTTAATCCCAGGAGTTATGTGAAAGAGTTTCCTTCAGCACGCATCAAAACTGTTACTTTTACCGGAAATACGATGACCATTGCGGTTGATAATCTGCTGATCCGCCCCAAAGAGCTTTCTTCGGATGACGTTCTTCTGATCCGGGGATATATGGATGAAGACTTTCCGGATCTTTTACAGAATACAGAAGCAGTCCGGGAGAATATAAGGATAGAAAACAGATTTTACTGGCATAAGCTGATCATTTTTTCGCCGGTATTTATTGGAGGGATGATTATTTATTTTTTTGCAGATAACGGGAGAAATAAACCTTTAACATATACCTGTTTATTGCTGATGATTATTTCATGTTTTCTGATCTATTATATTTTGAGAAAAAAAATAAAAAATAACAATTAATATTTCTACATTTCAATGAAAATTGTTAAACCTTTTCTGATAAGACTTCTCATTACCGCAATCCCTCTGATTGTGATCTGGTTCTGGGCAGATATGGCATTTAAAGCCAACCGGCAAAAAGAACATCCGACAGATGTAGGGTTGGGAATGGCTGTAGTTCTGTTTTTTGTATTGGCTGCTTTACTCTTTGGTTTTATTACTGATTGTATTGCCAGATTGATTAAAAAAGATTACAAAACCGCTCTTATTGACCTTCCTTTTCTTATTTTTTTTCTACTGCCTATTCTATACCTCAACTGCTTATGGTCCGGAGGGGGTGATTTCTGCGAATGGCTTACCCACATTACTGATACGCTATGATTTTAATCCTTATTTTTTCAAGCTGCTTCCTGATCGGAATGTTGCTTTACCTTAAACGTTCGCCTAAAACGATATTGATCGTTGTGGCGGTATTACTGACTGCTTTGATCTGTTTTTTCTGTTGGGCAGCTTCTGAAGATGAAAACTACGTGATGAATGTTCCTGCTTTTTTTAAAGGGAAAAATAATGATACTCTGGCGGTATCGGGCATCAGCATAAATACTGTTACCGAAAGAGTCATTCAGCGTACAACCAGCTCGGAAAATGACGGAATAGAAACTTATTACCAGATAGAAAAAGATACCTGGCAGATGTCATTGTAATCCGAAACAAACATATTTCTTTAACGGAATAAAGATCTACAACGAATTATAAGTTTAAACTTACGGATTGTAAATGAATACGGCCCGGCTTATTCATACTGCTTATATTTGAACCTCAGACATTCATGGCAAAATGAGAATAATATTAAAAATACTATGCTTTATGGCTTTTTGGGGAATTTTTTCGTGTAAGAAAGACAACAGTATCATTGAGAATAAAAAGATCAGCATCAAGAAAGAAACAGGATATCATGATGTGAGCGATCCCGCTGAAAATGATATCATTTATCTGGTGAAATTCAGCGACTATAATAATAAAGCCACCAAAGGAGGACTGCAAAGCATTCTTTCCATAGACAACATCCAGCAGAGCCTGCTACAGCCCAATGCTGAATATATCCTTGAAAATTCTCCCGAAGAAACACTCGGTGAACGGATTCGCAGCATACAGTCCGACTGTGAAAAGCCGGGCATCGGATGGTCCGATTTTAAAATAATCAATAATGTAAAGCCTACCGTTTTTAAAGGATATAAAGCCGCTGAAGCAGAATATGAAGTGGTTGAATATGTAGATTTTCTGGACAAAACCGTTAAAAAGAGAATTAAAAGATATGCCGTTTTTGTCGGTAAAGACTTATGGAATATTGTACTGGCACCTTCCAGCATTCAGGCCTATGATACTGATATGAAGGAAATGAATACCATGATCGAAACCATGAAAATAAAATAATCATAATCTGTAATTGATTTGTATCTTTCAGTAAATGAAAAAAATAATACTGTTGATCACAATTGTTGGCGGAATATGGTTTTCCCCAGCCCAGACCCTGACTTCACCCGGGATCTGGTATGAGGTGATTCCTGCAAAAATCAATACAGACAGCCTGCTGACCAAAAAAGGATTTATCCTGAAATATTCAGGTCCGAAAAAGCAAGGTGGCAATCTGGCCTGCTATTTTCATAAAAAAGCCGATGAATGGCTATTTATCCATACCAATGAAAAGCAGCAGACCACTCAGGTCTCTTATCTTTTACCTTCACTGAAAAAATTCCTGAAAAATTGGGTTGATAAAAAACAGCTCCTGCCCGGCGAAGAAGTCGTCGATATGGGAAAAACATTCCAGGAAAACCGGACGTATTACCATTTGATTTATAAGTTTGAAAGACCTGAACTCCCTATATCCCGGCAAAGCCCATGAAAATATTCAGAATCCTGCTTATTTCAATGATTCTTGCCTCCGTATTGCTGTGCGCCGGCTCTTATTTCTATCCGGTATCCTGCCAAAACAGCTGTAATGAAGGTAATATGTACAGGTACAAAATGGGAATTTATGAAATGAAAACAGGACTGACAGGAAATAAAGAATATCATAAAACAGGAGGACTCGCTATGTTTTTGGGGATAAAACCCATTATATGTCCTGGGGAAGCAGAAAAGCAGCACTATGCTTCAGTAGTGAAATCTATCGATAGTGCCAATAAGGCTGAAGGCTGGAAGCTTTATAAAAACGGATTATGGATCAGCAAAAGCGGAGATATTGCCATAAAAGAAATAATGGCAGTAGGGCCGGAAGGCATGGAGCACGCTGAACATTACATCAGCCGGATGGGGTTTGATGAAGGTAAACCTTTAAACAGCATCATCGATACCGCTACTTTTCAGAAGCTCAATGAAAGCTTTTATAAAGATCGGAAACATATTTACCGCTATTATGGAATGGCCTATGGAGGAAGTTTTTCCATTTTCTCTGAAGCAGATCCTTTAACCTTTGAAGTATTGAGTGAATGCTATGCAAAAGATAGAAACCATATTTATGAATCAAGGGAAGGAATCCTGAACAATGTAGATTATCAGACATTCAAAACCAAAAGTACTGTAACAGGCTGCTTTGCCAAAGACCGTCACGGTTTTCTGCAATGGGGAGACCGGATTTCTGAAGACCATATGAAAGATGAATATGTACAGAAAGCCATCAGAGAGCTTAATCAGCCTTAAATATGTATTCAGCCGGACTATCAATGAGTCCGCAGGCATAAGACTTGTTCCGTATATTTAATCCTATAATTTTCTGATGATGAGAAGAACACTCCTTTCAGTTTTAGTTCTGGCATTCGGTTCTATGAGTGCACAAACAGTATATACAGGATCCATCGGGGATTATCCTGTGGAAATGATCATCGATTCCTTTTCCAAGACCGCGGACGGACTCTATGTCTATACCAATTTTGATGAACCTATTGAGCTCAGTGAAGGTACTGTAAACAACGGTACGCTTATTTTTCATGAAAAAGAAACAACAGGTAAGAAAGCAACCAAAGCCATTTTAACCTTTAACGGTTTTACGGAAAATGCAGATGCGCTTTCCGGAATATGGAAAAATGTGAAAACCGGAAATGAATTAAACATCAGTTTAACCAAAAAATATTCCATTGAAAACGGAGAAAACATCCAGTGGAAAGACCGGGAACTCCTGCAGTCTGTTTCTATCGGTAACAGCTATTTTAAAGCAGTCGTTTCCAAGGAAAACGGAAGTTATTATCCTACGGTGACTTCAATAAAGATCTTTGAAAAGAAAACGGACCGCTTATTACAGGAACTTGAAGTCAGTTGCCAGCTTTTAGGACTGAACAATATCACGGTTAATGATTATAATTTTGACGGAATCGATGATTTTTCAGTTTTTGAATCCAGTTATGCCGGTCCCAATACTTCCAGCATTTACTTTCTTTTTGACCCGAAAACCCGGAAGTATTCTGAAAGCAGTTTCAGTGGAATTTCTCTGGAATTTGATCCCACCAAAAAAAGAGTCTACGAAAGGAATCAGTGCTGTGCCGGTACCGTCGTTACAACTGTAGAATATAAAGTCGTCAGCAATAGCCTGGTGCAGCTTGCCGAACATTGCTATCGCTGGAACGAAAAGAAACAGAAATTACAGGAAAAGCCCATGAAAGAATGTCAGTAATCATTAAATAAAATTTTCATTAACAAAAACCAATGAAAGAAAATAAATTACCCATGAAAAAAGCCATGCTCAATCTCTTTATATTAACATCCGGCGTTGTGTTTTCCCAGCAGTCAACCGAAAATATAATGATCCATACGGGAAATACAGATAACGCTTTTTTTAATAAAGTAAAAATAACGGATAAGGAAGAGACCAAAAGCATTCAGCTTAAAGACGGTCATTATACATTTCAGAATCAGGATCAGAAAGCAGATATCTCGATAAAAAATACTTTGATCAGTGGACATGTTACTGCCCTAAGAGACAAGGAAAAAACCGATTTCACCATCGTGAATTCTTATATTACGGCTTATGACATTTTTACTGATGATATTATTATAAATGCATACAGGGATGCCCAAAAAGCTTATTTCAAAAAATATGATTCCAATAAAGTTCTGAAAGCCGATGGCTGGATGTCTCTCGATAAAAACAAACATTACGGAAAAGGAGTGTCCAAAAACTATTTTGAAAACGGAAAAGTAAGCCGCATTTCTGATGAAGTTACCGAAACCTATACCGATTTCTATCCGGACGGAAACAAAAAACAGAAAATAGGAGGCAACGTTTTCGAAAGCTATAATGAAAACGGAACTTTAAACAATAAACAATATACGAAGAATAATATCCGGTACAACGATTATTACCAGAACGGAAAACTATATACCCATGCCTATCAGAATAAAGAAGGCAACGAAGTCACTGAGTATTATAAAAACGGAATCCTGGATAAAAAAGAAACCGTGAAAATCATCAATGGAGAAAAACGTCTTCTTACTCACAATAAAGCAGGAAAGCTTATCAGCAATATTCCTTATTCCCAAACGGCAGCAGGAGAGATAAAATATGCCCCGGAAAGGTAAAGAATATCACTTTATAAGGAATTCGGCAGACCTCTTATACAGCATCACACAGCTGTTTTTTGCGAATTGTAAACGGGATAAGCGGATTGTAAATGAGACTACAAAGGAAGGAAAATATTGTATACTTTTGAAACAAGAAAAACAGATAGAAATAAAAATCTGAAACAATCACTTCTGATTGCCCTGATAAAATATCTGTTTTAGCTTGATTGAGATCTTTGAAATACCATTGAACAAAAAACAAAATTAACAGATAAAATAATATTTGACCCATGAAGGCAATAAAGTTTTTCCTGAACCTTCTGGTGGTATTTTGGACCCTGTTACTGGCCGTTGATTTTCTGCTGGTACTTCCCGAATACTGCGCCTGCAGAAATGCATCAGAAAACGGAAACGCCAAAACCATCTGGGGGTATACGATAGACTGTATCGGGGACAGTGCAGAATTTTCCCTGATCTTCTTTCAGATGATCGGCTGCTGGCTGATTGGAATTATGACCATGATCATTATACTGCATATCATTTATAACAGGAAGAAAAAACATCAGAATCCTAAGAATAATAACCATGCAATCTTTTAACCAAGAAAACAATAATAAGGCGGTACTGTAGCTTGCAGACTGTAATCTTCGTACCGCTTTTACTTCCTGAAATTCTGGTGCAGTATATATTATAAAAATATTATCATCTAAAAACAATAACCATGAAAATTTAGTTTAAACAAAATGGGTTTAAACGATAAAACTTTTATGAAAAAAGAAGAAGGGAATATCCATACCTAGAAAATTAATAACCAAGACAACTTTGTTTTAAACAGCACAAAAACTGCTCTGCCTTTTTGCAACGGAATGCCTGTTCGTAATTTCCTGCTGTTTTCTTCTTTTTTCATAACTGTTGACGGTAGGGCAGAAAAATCAAACAGCACCGGCAAAGGGGGAACGCCGGTGTTGTTTTTATTGCAGATCATCTCCAAAGGCTGGTCTGCTTACTTAAAATCACCAATGACACAAAAATATTAAAGGAAGTGTAGAGTTAAAAACTAATAACCATGAAAACTCTAAGTTTTAAACAACACAACAAAAAAGCAGCACTGTCTTTTACAGTCGTTTATCTGGCTGTAATTTTTTTGCTGCTTTACTTCCTTTTTCAGATTACAGATATTGCATCTAAGGCAGGAAATACCATTATTTGGGGAATTGCCGGCTGCGTCATCGGAGTTGGGATCATGCTGTCTTATCTCATGCTGTTACAGCTTTTTCATCAGGACCTTCAGGTAGAGATCAGCCGTTATCAAATGGTGGTTTATACAAAAGGGAAGGAGGAAAAGCGCATCAGGCTTGAAGACATCGGTAGAATGGAGCTGAATACCAATACCCTGAACTGTCTGGATATTTATGACCGGCAGAATACACTGCTTATTTCTTTTCATCCGGCCAATGAAGTCCGTACCACAAGAAATATTATTGAAGAATTATCCGGTCATGTTTCATTTAAACTGAAAAAAGACAATAAGGTATATGCAAGAACAAGAATTGAAACATTTACCTATACAAGACGAATATAATGTAATGAAGATGAAGTAACCCATGGCTAAAATGATTCTGAAAATATATCTGGTATTGTCCCTGCTTCTGGCAGCAGATATTGCCGCTTATGTTTTCTATAAGATAAGCCTGAGAGGTTATTATGCGGATATTATCCTTTTCTGGCTCTGGATTTCCGGAAGTATTGCGATAGTGATCGCGTTCTGGAAAAAGCTATGGGCAAAACTATTTTTAGGCACCATGATCTCCGGATTGATCCTGAGTATGCTGCCGATGGGATTGCCATTCTATTTCCTGGTCTTTGCAACAACACCTGCAGGATTATGGATGAGTAAAGACCTCAGTAAGGATTACCGCGCACAGATTGTATCCTATAGTGTTATGGTACCGCCATGGCTTCAGGTGATACAAAAAACAGGTCCTTTTGAAAAAGAGATCCTTCAATGCAGAGATTCACAGCTGCAGAATGATCAAATGGAGGTAAGAATCCGGAATTCAAAGGACATTATTTTTGAAAAAGAAACAGACAGCACAATTACGCTGACCCTGTTTTACGGAGGTCCCAATACAATACTAACCTTCGACAAAGCAACAGGAAAAATACTGGATCAGCAATGAGCAGTTTTTTCATAGATTATAAGTATTTACAATACTTTTAATCCCTTTTTTATATGATTTTTCTCTCGCAGGCTTTGCAGATTACACAGATGGTTGTGGTTTATCAGTAATCTGCCGGTCTGTGGGAGAAAAATTCAAAAATTGAAAGATCTTTTATGTTAATATTTTTATTCTTCACGCAGATTCGGCAAGTAACGAATATGGTTGTGGTTTCATCAGTGATAGGCTGGTCTGCGGAAGAATAAATTTTCAATCTAATTAAAAAAAACCATGATAGTACTCATTTTCAACGTATTCATTGAGAGCCTTAAATTCTTTATGCTATAATTTTTTATTCTTCCCGCAAATCCGGCACCTGTATACAATCTGCTGATTTGCGGGAGAATCTTTTTTAGGGATAAATATTAAAATAAGATCCTGAGTACCCATCCGCTTCATTGAATCAACTTCGTTGATTCCATTCTTTGCCTCCTTAAATTAACATTGCCTAACCATCATCTTTACCTTTCCAAAAAACTTCAGAATACAACTCAGAGGATTGAGACTGAAACATTCTTCTGTTCAGATTAATTAAGATTTTAATTAGTTTCCAGCTTTGAGCATGAGCCTTCAAATCAGCAAAAAATGAAACCTTATTTTTAATCGCAAAGGCAGACAGGGACGGATTAAGCGCAAAAAGTTGGGGGCTAGGCAAGAGTTTAGTTAATCTCAAAAGAAAAGATGCTTTATCCTTTACTCTTCTTAGCTGCATTCTGAAGTTTTACAATCTTACCTTTTAATGGATAATCATCTAACGTAATTCCAGGTAAAAAGCCTTTGGACTCTAATAATCTATCAGCGAAATCCTGTAGAATATTACTTTTTTCTTCAAAATAGATATGAAGCTGCTTGGTTTATATCAAAGTACTCTACTAAAAATTCCAGCAGTAATAATTTAAGAAGTTCAAGGTCGCTTATCATAAAATAAAGATACTTCAACTTAACATCCCCTCCCCAAGTTTTGAGACTGATCTCTTGTCAGAGTCTGTAAGGAATCATTTGAGTTTTTTTAAATTAAAATAACACTTTTGTGGTATTTTGAATAAAATTATAAAGTAATAATTTTATTTGATATAAAAATTACAACCATGAATAAGAGAGAATTTTTAAAAAGCTCAATGAGTTTGACATTGGGAGCTTTGTTTTTTCCTAAGCTATTATTGTCAGGCAAAAATAGTGGTGAAAACCAACTGCATAATAATAGTACATCTCTGACTAATGATGGTATTTTCGGAATTCCTCTAATTAAAACCATTGATGCAAACAATATTTTTATACAAACCTATAGCTTTAATGTAAACGGAAGTTTTTTTAAAGGACTTTCAAAAAATTTATTTATACTCTGTCATGATCTTATTTTGAATGAAAATATTGAAATTATAGAAGGAAGAAATATTCATATTACATGTGTGAATTTGATTGCCAATAGGGATATTTCAATAGTTGCTAAAGGAACTGATGGAGAGTCTGCTGCTAAGGAATTTAATGCACAGAAAACAGGAGAGAATGGTGCGGATGGTGACAACATAATTTCGTTATCCAATCCTTACAAGATCTCTGGTGGGCAGGGAGGGAATATAACAATTAACTACTCTTGTTTAAATTCCGATTACAAGATTATAATCAGTTCATTGGGAGGCTCTGGAGGAAAAGGTGAAGATGGCGGAGATGGCTATATGGGTGAACGAGGAGATATTGGCGGAGATGCTCCTAGTGGTGGAATTCCTGAAAAGGGGAAAAACGGGAAAAATGGGGGAAAAGGAGGGAATGGAGCTATTGGGGGTAACGGAGGAGATGGCGGGAATTTAAAACTAAATAGGTTTGTAATAAAGCAGCCCGAAGATCCTCTTAATTGTGTACAGGACTCTAGTTTTATTGTAAGCGCAGTTGGTGGTTTGGCAGGCGCAGGAGGAAACGGAGGTCAGGGTGGGGATGGAGGGCCGGGAGGAATAGGTGGCAGAGAGGGAGATTGGAATTTTCGTGGCCGAAATTCTGATCGGCAATATTGGGAGCTAGGCAACCGTCGGGCTGATGTTGGAAAACAAGGACTAAAAGGAAATAATGGCAGCAAGGGTGTCAGTGGATCCGCAGGCAAAAATGGAAGTATACTGCGCAGGAAAATTACCATAAATGAACTAAGTGCTGATTTAACAATTCCGTATCTAAAACTCTTAATGTTAAAAGCGGAAAGTCTTTACATTAATAATCATGCAGCAGAATCAGTACGTTTATTGATGCTGGTATCACAAGTAAATATAGAATTATTAGACAACCCTGTCAATAATCTCTATGTTTCCCTATCCAAATTTTCGTTTAATGACAAGGATGAGATAACACAGCTCGTTCAGAAGGCTAATAATTATTTGATGCGGATAGAGCTATCCCTTGACTATTGGGGGAAATCTTTAAATTACGTCCCGAGGATTAGGAAAGACTATCTGAAAAATGAGATAAGTGCCCTAATTCCGATGGCTATCTCATTTGAGCAAATGGTTAATCATTTTTATGGCAAAGAAATATTGAATACGCAAGATCTTGAGAATATAAAAGAAGTGCAGCAATCTAACCAAAATTCACTGCTCAGATTAAATAGTGAATTTGCACAAAAAAAGCAATTTACCTTTTTTATCCTGCAAAATCAAATAAAGGAATTAAATGAAGATATTGAAAGGAGAATACAGATTTTGGAAAAAGCAGACAAAAAATTCAAAGATGCTATCAAAGCACAGAATAAAAAAAAATGTGGCTTTACGGAGGTAATTAGTGCAGTGCAGGTTATTGTCTCAATTGGTACAGCAGCTTCTGGTCTTGGAGCAGGGCTAATGTCTTCTGTAAATGCAATAAAAACATTCAATGAGCTCAATGAGACAACCGAAAATACACTGAATGGTAAATGGGGAGTTGTAAAAGAAGTCCAAAAAATTGTGAAAGAAGCTTCAAATTCTTACCAGACTGCTACAAAAGCATTGGATAGTGTAGAAGAAAACTATTCAAAAATCTTTGCAAAACAAAAGGTTGACAATGCTGAAACTACTAAATTAATAGAATTGGAACTTCAGGATTTTGAAAAATTGATGGACAGATACATTAATATGCCGGAGGCACGAGCATATAAAGCTGAAATGCGTCAATATGTGAACGCCGTAAATATAAGAAATCAAAAACGTCTTGATTATACGAATAATGTGCTTGAGCTTGATAAAATACGCATTGAAATTGATCTTTTGAAAGTTCAGCAGCAGAAACTTCTTACAAAGGAGTTTATTACTGCTTCTACGCAGGCGCCTGGCGAGTTGCAGCTTCTTATTCTAAATCAATATTATGCTACACGTGGACAAATAATAAGACTTATTTATCTGCTTGAAAAATCTTACGAATATTATAGTTTAAAATCAAATAAAATGTCATTTCTTGATTTATCAATTGCTTCCCTACAGGCAAATATAATTGATGGCAGATTAAGAGATATAGAAAATACAAATGCCTTGGGAAACGGTTTAAATTTATATCCTGATACTGCTAGAGTAACACTAACTAAAGAGAATTACCCATTAATTTTTACAACCCTTAAAGATGAATCCGAAAATTATTCGTTTGATTTCTACATTTCTCCTGATGATGAAGGTTTCAAGGGAGAATATTCAGATATAAGAATTAAAAATGTTCGTGTTTTTATGGATAAAGTTGTTTGTGCTACAGACAAACTTTCTATGAAGCTTACCCATATGGGAAACTCAATGATAATGGATGCTGAAGGAAAAACTTTTCAATTTATGCATGATAAGGTAGGGCTAACTCTTGACTATTTCTTCCAGAGACCTAAACAATTGGCTTATAATGGAGTTAGTTACATCGATAATATTACTGGCTCGTTTGAGGACTCTAAGGATGAATATTCGTTAATAAGTCCTTTTGCCAATTGGAAACTAACAATTAGAAAGGATGCAAATCCAGGTCTGAAACTTAATAAAGTAAAACGAATAGATATAGAATTTGATTTTTATGCAAGGCCCCGCGCTTAAGTGAACTAAAATATTTTGAATGGTGATTGATTTGTAATGTCTTAAATAAAAAACCAAAATTTACTAAGTCGGATTCGTACAAATTTTATATTAATTAATTTACGAAGAGCATTATGGTTTAGCTGGGAAACATGATTTACTATGGAAGGCTATGGGTTTGAAGTATTAAATAACGAGATTAAAGAATAATAAATTAAGTACTTTTTGTATAAATAGATGATGTATACATGTGAAAAAGTTGACATAAATTATAAAATTTTTATTTTAAAGCTGCAGAATGAATTAGGATTAAATGTAGCTTCTTAATTAAAAAAAAACTCTTATTGAGACTTCAAACCCAACTCTTTCCCCATAATCGCAAAAAAAAGATTTTGCAGCTGGTGTACATATTTTATTTCAATAGGGTACCTATTTCCCAGGTAAACGATCTCTGAAAAATCTTCATTTTTGTTCCATAGCTGAAAACCGTCCAATTCAAAAATATTGATCATAGATTCGCTTTCCGGTATTGTTTTAAAACCTAGGTGAGTAATCCATCTTTCTGTTAAAGGAATAGGAATATAGAGGTCAGGATCTATATTGTTAATTGATATCCGGTCGCCCAGATCATAAAGCTCATATACATATTCTAAGTTTTCATCTTTTTTATCATAGATGAAATTTCCCAGCCGTAATTCGTTTGTTTCCATAGAAGTTTCAAATTTATAAAAAATAGATGGTATGAGATGATCTTTAAGATTCGTTCAATAAAAAAACTGTAATTCAGCCAAAGTATACAAAGTTTCAATTCTTTGGATTGGTTTACTTTTTGTAAGTTTTCTATTGATATTTACCGTTTACAGAACGGAGAAAATTTTTAAGAGTATCTGTGATGTTCTTTCAGTAGAATATAATCGTGGATGTAAACCTTCATGCAGACTACAAATTCAGACTTTAAATATAATCAATATGGAAAATATAGAAATTACGAATGCCAGGCAAAATAATCTCAAAAATGTTTCCATAAAAATTCCAAAATATAAGATTGTCGTTTTTACCGGAGTATCGGGTTCGGGAAAATCCTCACTGGTTTTTGAAACGATTGGGGCAGAAGCCCAGCGGCAGATCAATGAGACCCAGAACAGCTTTATCAGAAACCGTCTGCAGCATTACGGTTTGCCGGATGTTGATAAAATTGAAAACCTGAATGTTCCTATTGTGATCAATCAGAAACGATTGGGTGGAAATGCCCGGTCAACTGTTGGTACGGCTGCCGATATCTATGCATCGCTGAGGCTGCTGTTTTCAAGGATGGGAAGCCCTTTTGTAGGCTATTCAAATGTTTTTTCGTTTAATAATTCCCAGGGAATGTGTCCCGAATGTGAAGGATTGGGCTTTGTACAGACGGTGAATGTAAATGCCCTGATTGATCAGGATAAGTCGCTGAATGAAGGCGCAATCCGGTTTCCTACCTTTCAGCCTGGTGGATGGCGTTTAACGAGGTATACACAGTCCGGTTATTTTGAAAATGATAAAAAAATAAAGGATTTTACTACTAAGGAATGGGAGATATTGCTGTATTCCCCTGAGCACAAGCCTAAACATCCCGGGAAGGAATGGGGAAAGACTGTAAAATATGAAGGAATTATCCCCCGTATTGAAAAAGCTTTCCTTAAAAAAGACTCCAAGGAGAATATTCAGAGAAAAGAGGCCCTGAAAGATGTCGTGGTTACGAAAACATGCCCTGCCTGCCAGGGAAAGCGGCTGAATGAAAAGATCCTCTCATGTAAGATCAAAGGGAAAAGTATCGCAGACTGTACGGCACTTCCTGTTGATGAATTACTGGAATTTATCCGTTCACTGGATTCTAAGGCTTATGAGGTTATTCTTCATGAACTTTCATTAAAATTGCAGAATATGGTAACCATCGGATTACAGTATCTGACACTGGACAGAACGACCAATACACTGTCCGGAGGAGAATCCCAACGGATAAAAATGGTACGGAGCCTGGGAAACAGTCTGGTCGATCTTCTGTATATTTTTGATGAACCCAGCATTGGCCTTCATCCCAAAGATCTGGAAAATATCATATCCATCATTAAACAGATCAGAGATAAAGGAAATTCCGTATTAATCGTCGAGCACGATCCTGATTTGATTAAAATGGCCGACCAGATTATAGACATTGGGCCTGGTTCAGGAAGAAACGGAGGCGAGGTGATTTATCAGGGAACCTTTGAAAACTTAAAATTCTCCGAAGGAAAAACAGGTTTGTACTTTGCAGAAAAACCCGATATTAAGCATAGTTTCAGAGAAGCTGAAGGTTATCTGGAAATCCACAATGCTGATCTGCATAACCTTAAAAATATCAGTCTCAAGATTCCTGCCGGGATAATGACGGTGGTAACAGGAGTGGCAGGATCCGGAAAAAGTACATTGATCAATCGTGTTTTGCCGGATTTGTATCCTGATGTCACCGTTATAGATCAATCCCTGTCTGCGACAAGTGCCCGCTCCAATCTGCTGACTTATCTGGGAATATCAGATACGGTAAGGAAGCTTTTTGCCCAGTCCAACCATGTTTCAGATAAGCTCTTCAGCAGAAACAGTGAAGGTGCATGCCCTAACTGCAAAGGCCTGGGGGTGGAAAAAATAGATCTCGCCTTTATGGATGATATTGAGCAGCCTTGTGAAGTCTGTAACGGATCAGGATTTAATCCGGATGTATTACAATATACTTACCAGAGAAAGACAATTGCAGAAGTAATGGATATGACGGTCTCCGAAGCCATTGATTTTTTTAAAGAAGCATCTGTGCTCAGAAATTTTGATCTGCTCCGGCAATTGGGACTGGATTATCTGACGTTAGGACAAAGACTGGATAGCTTTTCAGGAGGAGAAAGGCAGCGCCTGAAACTCACCAGAGAACTGAAAAGCACCAACCAGATCATTGTTCTCGACGAGCCCACCACAGGGCTGCATCCAAGTGATACCCGGAAGCTGCTTACTTTTTTTAACCATCTTGTTGATCAGGGCAATACGCTGATTGTCATCGAGCACAATCTGGATGTCATCACACAGGCCGACTGGATCATTGATATTGGTCCTGGCGCAGGAAAATACGGAGGTGAGATTGTATTTGAAGGAACACCAGAAGCCTTATTAAATCATCAATCGTCATATACAGCAGTGTTTCTCCGAAAACATATACAATATAATAAAGCATAAAAATGATTAATTGATTGGTTACTATAAACGCACAATCACAGTACTTTTAAATCACAGGATTCAAATAATATCTCACTAAACCAAACAGAATACTTATCAGGACAAGATACAGCATGTTGAGCTTAAATCTGTAAAGCAGTACTATTGAAATAAGGATCCAGAATAAGTATATCCAATTGATGCTCAATGCAGAAGACATATTGTCATTCAATAAAATTTCTTCTCCAAGGTAACAGGCCAGATTCATGATAACGCCCACTACCGCAGCTGTAATTAATGATAATACACTTTGAATCAGTTTGTTTTCCTGGGATTTTTCTATCAGTGGGGCACCCATAAAAATGAGCATAAAGTTGGGAAGGAATGTGAAATACGAGGCCGTGAGTAAGCCTGTTAAACCCATGACCAGAGAACCTCCGAAATGATTGTAACCTGCCATAAATCCAATATAAGCGAGGACTACAACCAATGGCCCCGGTGTGGTCTCGGCCAACGCAAAGCCATCTATCATTTGAGCCTTATTGAGCCACATGAGTTGATGGGTTACCAGATTGGCAACATAAGGAATGACCGTATACGACCCGCCAATGGTAAAAAAAGCAGCTTTGGTAAATAACAGGGAAGAATCCTGCCAGAACGTCGGGTCAATTAAAAAATAGGATACATACAAAAACGGGAGCAGCCATAAAGCCAAAAAAACAAGAAACTGCAGGATAATTTTTTTGATGGATGTTTTTGGAACCGGCTGAGTACTGTTTACATAATATAAACTTTCCTGAATAAGGCTGTCTGCTTTACTTTTCTGACTTTTTGAGACCAAAAGCTGAGGGGAAACCAGATGGATGGCAACCCCCGAAACGATAATCCCCAACAAAATATAAGGCATCGGAATGTGAGCAAAATAGGATAATAAAAAAGCCAGTGCCGCAACCAGAAAATAGATCGGCGTCAACAGAGCTTTCTTACCCACTTTCCAGGTGGCATATAAAATAATAGCCAGAACTGCCGGCTTCAATCCATTAAAAATAGACGTTAAGACCGGTGTATTTCCGTAAACAGCATACGTTAAACTCAATCCCGCTAAAATGCAGATCGAAGGAAGAATAAAAAATAAACCGGATATAATCCCACCTTTTATTCCATGAAGTTTCCAGCCGATATAAATGGCCAGCTGATGAGCTTCGGGGCCCGGTAAAACCATGCAGGCATTTAAAGCATGATAGAATTTACTGTTGCTGATCCATTTCTTTTTTTCAACGAGAAATGAATGCATAATGGTAATATGGCCGGTTGTCCCTCCAAAGCTGATCCATCCCAGGATGAACCAAAACTTTGCAGCTTCTGAAAAAGAGGGTTTCTGTACTTTTTTTTCTTGTATAACGTCTTGCATTACTCTTTAAATTCAGGGAACATCATAATGACCTAAAAATTAATTTTTCATGAGATGGCTAATCCGGAGAATCTTGACTGAAATATCTGGAAAGAGAACTCAAATATACGAATTTTACAGGTTTTAAAGAGAATAAATCGAGACTTATTTAGCGGATAATTCCGGTTTTTGAATGATCTGTTCATGCTTTAAAAAATAGAATTTTCAATTCACAAACATTTCTCTGTAGTTGCAAAATTTTTCTTTTGATCATTTTATATTTCAACAAAATTTACCCTGCTTTTACATTCTGCTCCAGGTTTTTCAGAAAGTGGGTAGGAGAGGTGTTATATTTTTCCTGAAACTTCTTGGAGAAACTTTGGGCGGTATTGAATCCGGTCATACCGGCCATTCCCTGAATACTTTTATACCGCAGTTTAGGATGCTTCTGCCATAGTTCTACGGCATGGTTTAATCTTAAATCATTAAGGTAAGATGCAAAATTCTGTTGCTTATAATGATTGATGACCTTTGATAAATAGGAAGTATTGGTTCCGCATTCTTTGGCCAGATTGGCAAGAGAGGCACTTTTGTCAAGATACTTTTTTTCCTTTTCAAAAATGATAAGAGCATTAAGAATACTTTCTACAATCAAAGGATTGATCTCTGTAAGCTCAAAAATATTCATTTCTTTCTTCAGTTCCGTTTCTGCCCTCTGAACCCTGCTTTGAATATCCTGTCTGTTGACCTCCCTGAGGTACAGGCTTTTATAATAGCTGTTTTGCAGATGAACCGAGGAAACCAGGTGCATAAGGCCCGCAATCATAATCAGGATAATGATGATCGTTACGGAATACAGCCTCTTTTCATGGCTGTGTAATTTCAGCAGCGTGGAAGTCTCTTTACCGGTTACCTCCAAATCATTTTTTCCTGCGATCTGAGTTCCAGGCTTAAGTTTCGGAGGATCTGTAAAATGATAAGTTGTGGTATCGAGCTTATGTCTCAAAACGGTATATACAATATCAAAAGGCCGGTAGGTAAAGCTTTGAAAAGCCATTACGCTTAAAAGCAAAACAGATGTTAAAAGTCTCATGGTGTTGAATTAGTTATGATAAATGTACAAAATAGATTTTATCTGACAAGGATTTGATTTTTAATTATTTGTGAACTTTTGTCATCCCCTTTTTACTTATAATTTTTATGTTTTTACAGTCTTTATTTATCAATTAACCTGTAAAACTAGGGACCGGATTTGTATTATAAGTAGGGATTGCTATAGATTTATTTACTCAGAGAGCTTAATGATTTTTACTGATCGGTTGAAAACAAATCAGTGAGAAATAAAAAACTTCTCTGTAAAAAAATAAAAAACAATAACATACAAACTCAAAACAATTAGAATCATGAAAAAATGTTTACTCGTGCTATCTGCTATTGCCTTGTCATTTAGCTATACTCAGGCACAAACCTGGAACCTTACCGGAAACGCAGGAACAACTCCCGGAACCGATTTTCTCGGAACAACGGATAACCAGCCTTTGACGCTTAGAACCAATAATACGAACAGAATACAGATTACTCCTGAAGGAAGAATAGGGATAGGTGGGGCACCAGCCAATGATATTGAATTAAGATTGACCGGCCGGACCCAGGTGGTATCCAATACAAACGGAGATGCCCTTGGAGTGTTTAATGAGGGCGAAAACCTGAATTCGGGCATAGATTTATTATTTCTCAGGTATGCTAAATATCAACCTAATAATCCTGGGGTAATGACAGTGTCAGGATTCACAAGTCCCAGCGTCTATGAAGCTTTTTTTACTTTGAGAGCAAACGGAAAATTAGCGCTGGGGACTATAAATTTTCAGAGCTGTCCGGATTGTTCCCAATACCGGTTATTTGTAAAGGACGGAATCAGAACAGAGAAAGTAAAAGTAGATATTGCTTCTGCCAATGGCTGGGCCGACTATGTTTTTAAACCGGATTACAAACTGATGCCATTATCCGAAGTGGAAAAGCATATCCAAAACAAAGGTCATCTTCCGAACATCCCGTCAGCAGACGAAATTGTAAAAACCGGAATTGATTTGGGACAAATGGACGCCAAACTGTTGGAAAAAATAGAAGAACTCACCCTGTATTCTATAGAGCAAAACAAAAAGCTTCAGCATGAAGAAGACAGGAACAAAACGCAGCAGGCATTGATTGATAATTTGTTACAAAGAATTACAGCCCTTGAAAACCATAATGAAAAAAGATGAAAAAAAGTGTATTTCACAGCAAAATACTCCTGGCAGGACTGCTGTCTTCCGGTTATTTTTCAGCACAGGAAAAAGCTGATTCCATACCGGTAAGAGAACAGGCTGCCATAAAGGAGATCGCTGCCCGGTTTTCATCCGAATCAGCCCGGCAGAAAGATCATGTTCAAAGGCTTAAAGCTTTGGGACATCAGGAATTTATTATCGAAAAAGATAATTATAAACAGCTGATAGGAGCTGATGAGCAGGGGAGACCCTTATACTATACCACGTTCAATGCCGGTGCCTCTAAAATGGCAAAAACATCGAAAATGTATTCCGGCGGCGGATTGGGACTGGATATTTCAGGACAGAATATGCTGATCGGGCAGTGGGACTTTTCAAAGCCGAGACTTAATCACCAGCTGCTGGTTGGAAAAATTAATTATCCCGCCAGTCAGAATCAGATCATTTCCAGACACAGTACCCATATTGCAGGAACAGTAGCCGGAAACAATACCTCAGACAGCAATGCACAGGGTATAGCCTACAGCGCTTCTTTAAACGCATATGACTGGGTAAACGATGTCTCGGAAATGCTTACAGAAGCCGGTTCCGGAATGCTGGTGGCGAATAACAGCTATGGTTTCGATCCTATGTATTTACAGACCTATCAGTTTGGAAAATACAATACTACCGCTCAGAACTGGGATGTGCTGATGTACAGAAACCCATACTTCCAGATTGTAAAAGCAGTAGGAAATGCCCGTGATCTCAACCCGGCTATTGTTCCTCAGGCTCAGGCAAAAGGAGGCTATGATCTACTGGAAGGAGCAGGCATTGCCAAGAACGTTCTTGTAGTAGGTGCCGTTAAGAAAAATGAAAATATGACGGCTGATGATCAGTTCGCCACAACCTCTTTCAGCAGCTATGGCCCTACCGATGACGGAAGGATCAAACCGGACATCAGTGCTCCGGGAGAGGGAATATATTCTGCCATAGAGACCTATAATGCAGCCTATGGGTATTATAACGGAACCTCTTCGGCGGCAGCAGTGGTATCAGGAGCCGTTACCTTATTGCAGCAGTACTGGAAAAGTATCAACCCTAATTATCTGTGGTCTTCTTCAGTAAGGGCCATCGTTGCTCATACTGCGAATGACAGAGGGCCTTTAGGCCCGGATTATGCCTACGGATGGGGACTGATTAATGCCGAAAGAGCTACCCAGCTGATCTACAGCAATAACAAAAGCACCCTGGTGAAAGAAGAAAATCTGGCCAATGGAAAAGAATACAGACTCTATGCCGTAGCCAGCAAAGCCAATCAGCAGCCGTTTGTTGCGACACTGGCCTGGACAGACCCTGCCGGAAATATAGGAAATGCGATTCCGGATGATGAAGCAAAAGCATTGATTCATGATCTGGATATCAGTATCATTAAAAAAGACAATTCAGGAAATACCCAGAGATTCTATCCATGGAAGCTGGGAGGAATCACCAATTATACGGCTCCTGCAACCCGGAACTCCGTCAATTCAGTAGATAATATTGAAAAAGTAGAGATTGAGAACCCTGATGGTTTGTATCAGATTATCGTTAAGCACAAAGGAAATCTTCAGGAAGGAAATCAGAACTTCTCACTGATCCTTTCCGGTGTTTCTTTCTGCTATTCGGATGACCTGTACGTGTTGGTAAGGGAGAAAGACAATATTGATGCACCTAATTTTGTGGGCACGGCAAAAAATATCAAAGCTTCCAATGTCATTAAAAGTACAGCGGATGTTACGTATAAAGCGGCCAGTTCTGTGGAGCTGTTACCGGATGCATCAGGAGGCAGCGGCACAATTGGTTTCGAAGTAGAACCGGGTGCCCTGTTTTTGGCTTATGTAGATCCTGATTGCGGAGCCGGAACAGATCCTTCCTTACTCTATCAGGCGCAGTCCGCGGTAAGAGCCAATAAGACGGAGACCGTAAGTACTCCTTCTAAAAAAATGGTAGCTGAAGTGAGAAACGAACTGAATGTTTACCCAAATCCGACGCATGATGAGCTCAACATCAGTTTCAGCCTTGAAAAACCTTCCAAAGTAACACTTGCCCTTTATGATACATCAGGGAAAGAAGTTTTACGTCAGGAAAGTTCACAGAATTTTCCGAATGGTGAATTTATGAAGACCTTAAATGTAAAAGGATTGCCGGGTGGAGCCTATATTCTGTATGTGGAAACACTCAACCGGAAAATCAGTAAAAAAGTAATCATTAAATAAAGGAGTTATGAAGCATTTATATACCATCATCCTGGCATCTTTCGGTTCTATGGCTTTCTGCCAGAGTCCCGGAGGAGTAGGTGAAGTAAGCCTTTGGCTGAAAGCCGATGCCGGAAAAGCTGAAACCCTTCTCTATACGGACTATAGCAGCAATCAGTATGTTATATCAGCCGATAATGAAAAAAATAAACCTAAATACAGCTTACTGAACTATAACGAAACTCTGGATTTTGACGGAACCAACAGCTTTCTGAAAGTTCCCTATGTAATGGAAACGCTGAATAAAGTAAACCTTTTCCTCGTGTATCAGAATAAAAACACCAACAGGGAAAGTGCTTTGCTGTCAACAGATTTTTCAGGGGAGAAAGAACTTCATTACAGTACAGCCAATATCTTCAGGTATAATAATGAGCAGATCAATTATGTAGAACCTGAAAAACTGGACAGTATCACTTCTCTGAGCATGTATTCCAGGTTTGATACGCCCTCCCAAAGGATCGGGGAAGTATTGGGAAGCTCCGGAAAAAGCAATATGTACATCGGAAAAGATGCCGGTAATAAAAACTGGGCCGCTTTTAAAGGAAAACTGCCGGAATTCTTTATTTACCGTAAAATTTTAACCCGAAACGAAAGAGCAAGAGTGAACTCTTATCTGGCGATCAAATACGGAGTAACTATGCCTATGACGGAATATCTGAGCTCCAAAAGTAAAAGGATCTGGAAAAAAGAAGACTATTCGGATTATCCGGAAAATGTAGCGGGAATTGCGATTGATCAGCATTCAGGGCTTTATCAGAAGCAGTCTACGAGTACTTCGGAAAACAAACGTCTGATTATTGCGGCTAAAGAACTTACGGTGAGTAACAAAAGCAATACTTCCCAACTGGCCAACCAGACTTTTCTCGTATGGGGAAATAACAGGGAAGCCCTGGAATTCGATAAAGAATCCCTGGGACAGCAGTTTTTAAAAAGAAAATGGAAAGTCCGTCTGACAGAAGAAAAGCAAGCCTCCTTCCCCTCAGAAGTTGTTTTTTATGCCAAAGATATTCTTCCTGAAATTCCTGAAGGCAAAAAACTCTGCCTGGTGATAGACCGGTCCGGAAAAGGAGACTTCAATAAAGCAGATCTTGAAGTTTATCCTATGGAAACCGTGGACGATAAAGGATTTATCCATTTTAAAAATATTGTATTCGACAAAGATTTTTCGGGAGCTGATGTATTTACATTTGCTCTGGATTCCAAGCTGTTGCTGACCAAAGAAATTATACAGGCTGACTGTAAAAATAATTTCGGATCATTAAAACTTAATATCCAGGGAGGTGCGGCTCCGTTTAAGATCAATCTGATGAAAGGCGAAGCAGTAGTGCAGAATCAGACCTCACCAAGTCCGAAAGTAAATTTCAACAACCTTGCCCCGGGAAGCTATACCATGGAAATCCAGGATAAAAGCAACACCGTATCGCGCTTTACGTTCAATATTACTGATTTCTCATCAATCGATCAGGACCTGAAAGAAAGCTATGTGCTGCCTCAGAACGGATTTGTGGAAGTAGATGCTTCCAGAAATATCACCAATAAGGAAACCCGCTATGAATGGACTTCTGATAACGGATTTACCAGTACCGGTTCTAAAGTCAAGATCTATGAACCCGGCGAATATACCGTTACGGCAACCACTTCGGACGGCTGTATGAAAACCGGAAAAATAGCGGTAACCCAGCCTCTGGAAAACGGAATTACCATTTATCCTAATCCTGTACATGCAGGAGAAAACTTCACCATCAGAGTTCGTCTGTCAAAAGCAGAAGACGTCGTGGTAAGGATTTATGACATGTCCGGAAGACTGGCCAAGGAGAAAAAAGAGTCGGGGAAATCTTTCTATGAGATAAAAGACCTGCTTCTTGCCGAGGGAACCTACATTGTGGTGGTGGAAACTTCTACTCAGAAGAAAAACTTCAAACTTATCATTAACTAATAACGGCTATGAAGACATCATTATTTAACATCATCAGAGGGCAGAAAAAATTAGTCAATTCTTTTATTTTTCTTATCTCATGGTCGCAGATACATGCCCAGGCCAACAGCCTTTTTCTTCATAACGAAGAACGGCCGGCAGATAAGATCAATACGAACCTGACACCTAAAGAACCTCAACCCGATATTTTCAAAGAAAATAAAACAGTACCGAAAGATGAATCTTCTTTAAAGGAAATACACGAAGAAAAAACGGATACACCTGAAGGAAAACAGGGAAATATCATAACTTTCGGTTCTGCAAATATCAATCTTTCCGATAGATCGGCTTCCAGACTATACCGTTCCGATATAAAGCAGGGAGTGATCGGAAAAGATGAAGACAATCCGATAGACCAGGTATATGACAACATATTTACCGTAACCCTGAATGAGACGGTGAAACCAACCTCTTCCGCGTGGCTGGAATATGAGCTTTACGGAGTAACCGAAGCATCAGGAGTAAGCAAATACATCAACGATGAACTGGCTACAGGAGGAAATTCCGTGGAAAAGAACAACCAGTGGAGCTTTCATTCTGAGGCTTTACCGATTTCCGCTCTTGTGCAGGGAAAAAATAAAATTACTTTTACCATCCCTCACAATGCAGACTATACCTATAAAGTCCGTAATGTTCATATCAAAATCGACAAATCGGTTCCGTCATCCTATAAAACAGGCAAAGTTGCGGCCTCTGCTTTAGTAAAAAACATTGCAGTAGGACAATCCGGTGAGCTTAGCTGGGAAGGCGCAGGGCTTAAAGTGGATAAAGGTATTCTTAAAAAGTCACAGAATTTCTCTGTAACCGCACTAAGGGATATCGATGTTCCGGCAACTACTCCGGAGCTTGTGAATGTTACCCAACAGCATTTTGCCTACCGCTTTCTTCCTCATGGAGAGCATTTCAGCATTCCTGCGAAAGTGACCATGGCGTATGATAAATCCAAGATCCCGGCGGGCTATACCGAACAGGATATCAGGGCTTTCTATTTTGATGATATTCAGAAAAAATGGATGGTGCTGGAAAAAGATTCACTCATGACAGGAAAGCAGATTTTAGTTTCCAAAACAACACACTTTACGGATATGATCACAGGAATCATCAAAGTTCCTGAATCGCCGGAAACCGGAAATTATGCTCCCAATTCCATTAAAGATATCAAAGCCGCAGACCCATCATCGGGAATTGTAAGCATAGGAGCTCCTTCTCCTAACAATATGGGAACCGTGAACACCAGTTTTCCTATTAAGCTGCCTGCCGGAAGACAGGGAATGCAGCCGTCATTATCCGTGGGCTATAACAGTGAAGGAAGCAACGGCTGGATGGGACTGGGATGGGATCTTTCCGTTCCTGCCATAAGCATTGATACCAGATGGGGAGTGCCCCGTTATCTGAATCAGGAGGAAACGGAAATTTATTCTTTCGCAGGTGAGCAGCTAACCTTTAAAGATGGCGGTAAATTTGTCTTACCCAACCGTACGGAAGGGGCAGGAAAGGCAAGAGCCAAAGACAGGCAATTCTATCCGAGGGTGGAAGGCGCCTACAACAAGATCATCAGACACGGAGAAAATCCTAATGACTATTGGTGGGAAGTCATCAGTAAAGATGGAACCAAAAGCTTTTTCGGAGGAGATGGGACCCATGTGGTGGAAAATGCAGTACTGAGGCAGCCCGGAACCGGAAATATCGGTCACTGGGCCCTTTATAAAACAGTAGATCTTAATAAGAACTATATAAAGTATGCCTACGATACGCTGAGGTATAGTGCATCAGGAGCCATCGGGAACGGAGGAAAGGAAATGTATATTAAAAAAATAGAATATACCCTGAATGAAGATGATGCCGCCTTAAAGAAATATACTGTGGATTTCGGATATGATGCCGCTCAGAGAGAAGATGTACAGGTAGACGGACGTCTTGGATTTGTCCGCGTCACCTCAAAAAGATTAGGAAACATCCAGGTGCTTTATGACGGAACCAAAGTAAGAAGCTATGAGTTTAAATACAAAACCGGAGCATTCAATAAATCTCTTTTGGAAACCATTACAGAGAAAAAAGCAGATGATCAGGTATTCTATACCAACAGGGTTGAATACTTTAATACTATAGAAAGCTCGCAGTACACACCGGAAACCACCATTAATGCTATTGAAAATGACGCAGGAATCAAGAGTTCCTCGCTGTTGGGACATGGAGATTCAAAAAATTCCACGGTAGGAGGAGCGCTCACTTTAGGGGTTGCCAATCCCGGAGATCCCCAGGCCTATAACCCGATTACGAAAAGTGTGACCGTGGGAGGAGATTACCAGTATACGGAAGGTGAAGGAGGCGGAAGACTTACCCTGACAGACGTAGATGGAGATGGCTTACCGGATAAAGTCTTGAAAAATGACTGGAAATCAACAGGCTCTGTTTTTAAATACCGGAAAAAAGGCCTTGATACAGGAGCTTTTGGGGATAATTTACTCACAGCAGAAAACTCAAAGTCGTTTTCTTATTCAAAAAGCTTTACCAATAGTTTTGGTTTCCAGTTTAACGCCTCTGCGGTGGTTTCGGCAGGAGTATCTACCGGAACATCCAAAACAAAGGATTTTACCTACAACTACTTTACAGATGTCAATAGTGACGGGATTCAGGATATTGTGAGCAACGGGCAGGTGTATTTCGGAAGGGTAGAAGACGGAGTTGTGAAATACAGCACCGATGTTACCCTTACTCCCAATCCAATCATCAAAGGAGCTGCAATAAGCACTCCGGCTATAGACTGTAATGATTTGCTGGAGGATTATAAAAATTCGCCCCTTCATGATGTGGTTAAAGTCTGGCGTGCTCCTTTTGAAGGAACAGTGAGTATGGTAGGGCTCGTTAAACTGAAAAACCCATCATCAAGCCCTGACGGCGTAAAATTTACCGTACAGCAGTATCAGCCGGCAACCAATACCTCCAATATTCTGGTACAGCCTATGGTATTTAACGGTGCTAATACCTTTTATATCAATCAACCTTCCATACCGGTAAAGCAGGGGGATTATATCTATTTCAGAGTGAACTCAAGAGATAATGGGGTTGGGGACGTTCTGGAACTTCCTGTCGCTATGACATACACGGTTGCTCCGCTTGCGTATCCGTTTCCAGGTTCTTTTTGGGATTGGTACAGAGATTCATCAGAAACTCCTTTAGGGTATTTCGCTAATGGAAGCCTGGTAAGCAGTAAAAACGGAACAGGGGTTCCTGTGAATGCTGCTGTGGGAACAATTGCCGGAATATTCATTAAACCTGTCACAGTAAGAGATATTGTGATCAAGGTGGTGAGAAAACAGGCAAATGGTACAGTTTCCACTATAGGAAGCCAGCAGTTTGCTGCCGCAGCTACTGGAAACCAGTCCCTTCTTTTCAATACCGGAGCATTAGAGGAAAATGACATCCTGTATTTCCAGGTTCAGTCTGAAGTGAATGAAAAATGGGAAAATCTGAATTTCAATAATTTAAAACTGACGGTTAACTATGAAGGAGATAATATTGATCTGCCTGTGATTCCTGATATTCAGTTTTATAATTTAAGAAACAATACAGCCGCTACGTTTAAACCATGGATCGACATGCGTGGCCGGGACAGTAATTATTCGTTATACGCAAAGCTGACCGGTAAGCCGGCAGGACGATACACTTACATCGTAAGAAAAAGACTGATGCAGCGCGGAAACTTTGTAGATCCGATCATTACAACCATCAACTGGACAGGTAGTGTAAGCTCTATGCAGGAGCTTGCTATTTCCCTGCCGATCATACGCTGGAATGACTATTATGTGGAATGCTACACCGATCTGCCTTCTGATGCCGGACTGGATGGTCCTGTTCCGAATCTGGAAGTAGAGATCCGCGAATCGGTAAATGTCAACCCAGCTGCTCCTACCGTATTTGAGACCCATGGAATCAACGTGTACGGGAAGGATATCGATAATATTTATCAGGAAGGTTCCAATACCGATTTATCAAAAGATGAAGGAAGGTTCGGAGCGATGTACAGAAGCTGGGGACAGTTTATTTATCATGGAGGATATGGCACTCTGCCGGCTGCGTGCAGCGCATTACAGAGCCAGCTGCCGGATTATGGAAGTCAGCCTATAGATCCTTCCAAACTCATTCCTCCTGCAAGTGACAGTGATCGTACCCCTCTGAACGAAAGGATGTTCATGACCATGAACGCTTATTACGGCAGAGATCTTAATGATACGATTAGTACCGGTGCTATCAATTATATCCAGAGATATATCGGTCTCAATAAAACAAGCTATGTACAGGGTACTGATGTGTCTTCCTCAAGAATGGGAATGAACGATATGAGTGTACTTTCACAAAGTACGCCTGCGGGGGGAGCCGGAGTGTTTAATGCTCCTGTTAAGCAATCGAAAACGAAAAATAGCAATGAAGGGAAATCATTTGATGCATCTATTTTTTCATTAAATAAAACTACTTCAAGTGGTGAAACAATTAATACACTGGATTATTTTGATATGAATGGGGATGGCTATCCGGACGTATTAAACGGGAACATGATTCAGTATACGGATATGATTGGGAAGCTTTCCGGAGAAACAAGTCCGGGAGCCAATGAAAATTCCCATAAAACCGAACATGAGAATAAAGGAAAAGGGATGGGGCAAAACTATCCGTTATCAGGAAAATCCAATGAACCAACAGATGAAACGGCAATAAAAGCTGTAGAACCGGGACTTAATTTTTCTGCGGGAATATCTGATGGAACTGACAAATCTATTTACAGTTATATAGACATTAATGGCGATGGATTGTTGGATAGAGTGACTAAAGGAGGACAGATTCAGCTGAATCTGGGATATTCATACGCTGCTCCTGAAACGCTTTCGTATGATGATTTCAGAAACGGAACGACCACATCTTCCAACCTTGGGGCAGGAGCTTCCATTGGAGGAACCATCACGGATAATCTGCCGAAAGGAATCAGCATGTTCAATGCCAGTATTTCTTTTGGAGCCGGAAAATCGGAAACCCTTAATGATCAGAAAACAGCATTAATTGATATCAATAATGATGGTCTTGCGGATCTGGTAACCAATAACGGAGGAAACCTCAGTGTACAGATCAATACAGGGAACAGGTTTGTGCCGATCCCATGGAATGCTTCATCCAATATTCAGCAGGATGTTTCCAGAGGATTCAATACAAATATTGGCGTGACCGTTTCAGTTCTTATCCCGATCGGAACCACCGGAAGCTCACTGAAGATTTCCGTAAACCCAAGCACGAGCTTCGGGGAAGGGGACAGCAACGTGAAGCAGCAGATATTGGATCTGAACGGAGACGGATATCCCGATCTATTGAGATCACAGGCTGATGGAAACGGTAATTTCAGCAATACGGCAGCCTATGTTAAGTATTCTACGATAGGAACGACCAATCTTCTTAAAAAAGTAACCACCCCTATGGGAGGATCCTGGGAAGTGACTTATGAAAGAGCCGGAAATACGTACGACCTTCCACAAAATAAATGGATTATGACTTCCGTAGTTTCCCATGACGGATTTACCGGAGACAGCCAGTTTAAGCCGGATGTATCTAAAATTACAGTGACCTATGAAAACCCTTATCACAGCAGAAGAGAAAGAACGTTCTACGGATTTGACAAGGTAAAAACCAATCAGATCAACACAGGAAACGGGGGAGCTTCCGCAACGGAAATCTACCGTTATACCTTGCAGACCTTCAACAATAGTTCTTACTTTTTGAAAGGAGCCTTAATCACTGAAACATTGTTTGATGCGGCCAATAGGAAATGGACAGAGAAAAACAATACCTTCTCTTTAAGAACAATTAATGATACAATACCTGTAGCCAATATCCTGATCAGAGAGGCAGAGAAAAACCTCGATACTTACGGATATTTTGCAGCATTGGACAAGACTACTTCCAGTTTCTATGAAGGAATGAATGTAGCCGGTAAATCTACCACTACAGAAATGAAATATGACAAGTACGGAAACCTGAAAAAGAACATAGACTATGGTGATATGCAGATCGGAGGCAGCGAAAAGCTTATTTCTGATATTGCCTACCAGATTACCGATAACCTTTCAGATTATCTGATGCTTCCGACGAACATAAAATCAACTGCGGCGGGAGTAGTGAGGGAACGGAAGGCTCAGTACGATTCCAAAGGTAACGTGACTGATATTACCATGGTAGGACCAGGAAATCCGGTCAACAGCTATGAATATGATATTTATGGAAATATTAAAAAAGCAACCGGACCGGTTAACCACCAGGGACAGCGCTTCTTCCACGAATATACCTATGATCCTAATGTGGCAACGTATCCTGCAAAAGTAAAAGATGCCTTCGGATACAGCAGCAAAACAGAATATGATTACCGTTTCGGACTTCCTGTCTTTACCGAAGATATGAACCTGCAGCCTACGCAGTATGCCTGCGATGCAGCAGGTAGAATTACCGAAATTACAGGTCCTTATGAAATGTTCAACGATATTCCGTGGACCATACAGTTTGAATACAAACCTGTTACAGACGCACCATTGAATGCTACCGGAGCCGAGTCATATGCCGTAACCCGCCATTACGATCCGGATAATGCCAATAATACCATCAATACGGTAAGCATTTCCGATGGTTTCGGAAGCCCGGTACAGGTGAAGAAAACCGCAGATCTGTATCAGAAAGGCCTTAAATATGTAGTATCCGGAAAAGTGGTGCAGGATGCTTTCGGAAGAGCTCTGAAAACCTATTACCCTACAGAAGCTGCCGCCTCAGGAAATACATATGATGCCAGTATAGACAGTGTTGTTCCTACGATAAATACCTATGATGTACTGGATAGAGTACGTACGACCAGATTACCCGATGAAGACCTTATTTCTGAGGTAGAATACGGTTTCGGAAACGACCGCGAAGGAAGACCGATGTTCCGCACCATCATGACCGATGAGCTGGGAACCATTAAGAAAACCTATACCGATATGAAAGGACGTACCACCACGGTACACGAACCTTCCAATACCGGAGATATTTTCACCAGCTTCACCCATGATGCTATTGGAGAGCTTCTGAAAGTAAGAGACGTACAGAATCATCTCACAACGAGTATATATGATGATCTGGGAAGAAGAGTTTCTATGAATCATCCGGACAGCGGTACCTCAACATTTGTATATGATCCGGCCGGCAATATGACGTCCAGAACCAATGCTGAAAACGAAACTGTTACCTATACCTATGATTACAGCCGTCTGAATGCCGTGATGTATCCTAAATACCCTGAAAATAATGTGAAATATTATTACGGACAGGCAATGGATGCTTCAGCGATGGATAACAACTCCGTAGGAAGATTATGGTATCAGGCCGATGCCACAGGGACTCAGTACATGAAGTACGGAAGACTGGGAGAACTTACGCTTCAGCGCCGTTCAGTAGCCGTTCCTGGTGCAGGGGTATACTGGTTCGGAACCGAATGGGAATACGATACCTGGAACCGGGTAAAAACGATTACTTATCCGGATGGAGAAAAAGTAATCTACAAGTACAATCTGGGCGGAAACCTTAATACAATGACTTCCGTGAAAGATGGTTTTGCAAGAAACATCATCAATGAACTGGGGTATGATAAATTTGATCAGAGGGTATTCCTGAAATACGGAAACAATACCACCACCAGCTATGAGTACGAAACAAAGAGAAGAAGGCTGTTGAAAATGAATGCCCAGACGCCTGGAGACCGCTACTTTATGAAGAATCTTTATCAGTATGATGTAGTGAGCAATGTTCTTCAGATCCACAACAATGCTCCTGTAGCACAGGCCGGATTACTGGGTGGAGGAACCAATCATGCTTACGGCTATGATGACCTGTACAGGTTAACGTCGTCAAGCGGGAACTGGCGTGGTATCAATGCGCAGGGGCAGGAAGAACGTCAGCGTTACACCGTGACAATGGCTTATGACAATATGCATAACGTGATGAGTAAAACACAGAAGCATGAAAGAGCCATGGGCAATACAGGAAATACCTGGAACAATATGGATGCCACTTCGTACCGTTTGAATTACAAATATGAAAGCACCAAGCCACACGCACCAACAACGATTATTGATGAACCTAACGTGTCGGGCGCTTTATGCTGTGATCCAAACAATCCACAGGTGAAATTCCAGAACTATGCCTACGATAAAAAAGGAAACCCTACCGGTATAGAACAGCAGACCTGTGAGGAAATAGAGCCTAAAACCACTTACAGATGGGATGAAGAAAACCGCCTGCGTTTTGTAGACACCAATCCTTCCACTCCGGAAATAGACGGAGCAAGCATTTACACATATGATGCAGGAGGTGAGCGTATTATTAAGAATATCCTGTATTCGGGGATTATCGCAAGAGATTCTCAGCCGGGCTCCCAGGATATGTCTTACAAAGCTTCAATTTATCCGAATGCTCTGGTTTCTGCAACTTTAACCTATGATAATCATGGAAATGCACTGATCCCATTGTCTTACACCAAGCATTACTATGCCGGAAGCCAGCGTATCACCAGTAAATTAGGTAAAGGGCAGGATGTCGGGAAATTCAACTGCGGATGGCTGATTATTCCTTTCGGAAGCGGAAGTGCCGCCATCAATGAAAAAGCAGTGGCCAAAGAGAAATTAGATGCCAATACTGCCGCCAGCTTAGCTCTTATGACCGCTTACGGAATCACGCCGCCACCTAATTACGGCCAGAATGCAGGCTATAATGAAATTTGCGTATCTTCGTATGCAGGAGTGGAAGAGAAGGATGCCTACTGGTATCATCCCGACCACTTAGGCAGCAGTTCTTTCATTACCGGCTTAGATGGTGAAGTTACCCAAAACATAGAGTATTTCCCAAGCGGAGAGGTATTTGTTGAGAACCATAAGAACTCTTATAATACGCCTTATAAATTTAATGGTAAGGAACAGGATGATGAAACGGGATATTACTATTATGGAGCGAGATATTATAATACTAGGGTGAGTTTGTGGTTGAATGTCGATCCGTTGGCGGATTATAATCCTTTGTATAATAATCAGGCATATATTGATGGAGAACATAATGGAGGAGTTTATAATTCTGGTAACCTTAATCCTTATATCTATACTTATCAGAATCCGATTAGATTTATTGATCCAAACGGTAAACAAGTTGATATATATTGGTTCAATGCTCAAAAAGATCAATCTCTTATACAATCTGCAAAAAAAACAATTAATTTTCCTGATAATACTATACAATTAGATGCTCATTCAAATAATAATGATGGTATTGCTTATAAAGTCAACGGGAAAACAGTAGATTGGATTGATAATGCAGAAAAGTTTGATAAATATATGTCATTGAATAGTAAAGAATGGAAAACAAGTTCTCCTACAGCACAAGTAGTTATTGTATATTCTTGTAGAATTGCACTTGAGAAAGACAAATCTAATACATCAATATTGCAAGATATCTCTAAAGGATCAAAAGATAAAATTTTTATTGGAGCAACCAATTATGTCTGGGGTGGAGATGGACAAAACTCAACTTACGGCAAGACATCTAAAGATCTGAAAGACACTACTAATCCTGGTGCATGGAGGGTTATAATGAATGGAGTTGTTATAACCGAATTTAATGCTGATTGGCAGCCAAATCCTCTTGATGCAAGAAAAGCTGTTCAACAATATGAAAAGATTAAATCTTATTTTAGTAAAGATAATATAAGAAACCTAATTAATGAAGCCAATAAAAACTCTACTAAAAAACCAATTGATAATCTTAGGGTTAAATAAAATAATTTTTTTGTTTCTTTTTTTATTAATGATAAATTGTAGAGATAAACAAGTTCAAAAAATTGAAATAGAGGAAAAGGTAGTCAAATCCGAAACTTCATTAGAGAAAACTAGTAATGAGATTGTAAAAACTCCATCATATAATGATGTTTATATTAAACAATTAAAAGAACAAGTTATCAAAAAGGGTAATACTAATGATTTTCAAGAGTTGACAGATTTTTATTTTGGTGATAATACAAATAAACTTGAATTTTTACCAATTTGTAAAATAATGGCAGATAAATACAATGATAAGGACGCATCTTATTATGTTTATGTGATATTAGAGAAAAAGTATAAATCTAATTGTCAGCTTAAAGATCCGTATTTATGTATGCATGAAAGTGACAAAAAAATTGCTATGAAATATTTAAAAAAAGCAGTAAAACAAAGTCAAGAAGGAGCTAAATTAAAGTATGAAACATTAATAAAAAATGAAATAATTAAATACTAATATTATCTAGCACCCCTCCTCGCTAGCGCGAGCATCTTGCTCGTGCTCAGAATAACAACAAAACCCTTGCAACAGCGAGGGCTTTGTTATCTAATCCAATTCTTTAATTTTATACTATGAGTAGAAAATATAAATTTCATGAAAAGGAGGGAGCTTACTTTATAAGTTTTGCTACGGTATTCTGGATTGATGTTTTTACCAGAATAGAGTATTTTGATATTGTCATTAAGTAGTCTGAAATTATTGTGATGGTTATCAGGAGATATTAGAAATAGATGTAAATTTATAAAAGAAAGTTTGATAAGCACGAGCAAGATGCTCGCGCCAGCAGAGGGCTTTAGGAAGCTTGACAGGAGGTGGAATAGGATATTTTGGAGGGAAAAAAGCTTCTCAAACAGTTTATGATAAGGTAACAAGTAAAGGGTTTAAATTTGGAAAATAATTTAATAATATGAATAAGATTTTTAAAGAACTCTTTTATAAGTTTGCTGCTGATGAGAGTATTATATTATTATTCTTTAATAATGATAGAGAATATTCTATAATTTTCGAACAAGGTAGCTTATATAAAATTTCGAACAATAATATTAATTTAAAAAAATATTCTAAAGTTGATAAATTAAGAAAGGGAATGTATGAAATATTATATTTAAGTACCGATTATGATTGCTTATATGCTATACTTAAAGAAGAGATTGTAATACAACTATCTCCTTTAGCAGATGGGAACTCTTTGCAACAAGTATATATTTATTCAAAGGCTGACAATAAGAATACTCCATTAGGAATCACAGAGTATGAGGCTTCAAAAAAAAGAGCATTGTACTATGAGCCATTTGATTTAGATAAATTAGATCGTACGGATATATAATTTCTCCTCGCTGGCGCGAGCTTCTAGCTCGTGTCCTAAATGGCTAACTTTTCTGAGTTAGCTTTGTTGTTATTTACCCCAATTCTTTCAATTTTATAATATGAGCAGAAAATATAAATTTCATGAAAAAGAGTAGCTTACTTTATAAGTTTTGCTACGGTATTCCGGATTGATGTTTTTACCAGAATAGAGTATTTTGATATTGTCATTAAGTAGTCTGAAATTATTGTGATGATGATCAATATATATTGGAAATAGATGTAAATTTATAAAAGAATGTTTGATGAGCACGAGCAAGACGCTCGCGCCAGCGGGAGAAAAAGATAGTTTTTGGTATATTTTTGCATATAATGAGGATAAAGATATTTATGAAAATATTCATTACGGTTATGTGTTTTTTTCAAATGGAAATTTAGATTATAAAGGTTTTGATTTTTCCACTAATATTTTAAGGAGTTTTAAGATGGATGATGTAGAACAAGTCATGACTTGGAATTCTCAACAGAAAAATAATGTAATAAAAATTGAAAATAAAACATATAATATCATATCATCTAAAAATGATACTTTAAGATTACAATATGCTAATAGTAAAAAGAAAAGAGTTTTAATAAATCTTAAAAATAAAAACCCAACTGTACTTAAATCATTTAAGTTATAACCCGTTGATTTGAGCGTTGCGCTCCCCAGACTCTTATAAAAATAAAACCCTCGCTAGCGCGAGCATCTTACTCGTGCTTAGAATAACAACAAAGCCCTTGCAACATAGTTACACCAGCCTTAAAAAACAGTCTTAAACAAGCTATAACACCACCATCTATATTAACAAGACCTAGATTTTAAATCGAATATCTTAAATTTAATAAATATGAAAAAAAGTATAAGTTTAATTTTATTACCTCTTTTATTTTCGTGCCAAAATATTAGTAATGAAGATATATGTGGAAAATATTCACCCATATCATCCAAGAATACATATGACACTCTAACAATTAACAAGGATGGGGTTTATAACAGGGTAATTTACAATATAAAAGGGGAGAAATTGTTGAATTACAATTCGAAATATAAATTAAATGGTTCTTCAATAAAGTTTTCTGATTTTTATTTAAATTTAGATAAAGATTTAATTGCCTTTCCAGAAGATGTGAATGATATTGATATGACCTATACCACTTCTTTCAAAAAAAAGGATGGAAATGTTTTCCTATGTTTTGGCCACTATGGAGAAAATTGTTATAAAAAAGTAAAATAACAGCCCCCTTCACTGGTTCGAGCGTCTCGCTCGTATCCTAAATGGAAATAACAATAACAAAGCTAACTTTATGAGTTAGCTTTGTTATTTAATCCAATTCTTTAATTTTATACTATGAGCAGAAAATATAAATTTCATGAAAAAGAGGAGCATACTTTATAAGTTTTGCTACAGTATTCCGGATTGAATATTTACCAAAATAGAGTAAAAACTTGCCCTATGAAAACATGTACATCTTAAAATCGTTTTAAATTGCATGTTTACTTTTATCATGATAGAAAATTTACCTGCATATATTTCATTAATTTTTAGTCTTGCCACTGTTGTAACGCTGATTCTATTTATTCGTGCAATTAAAAAATCAAATTATGAAAGAAAGCATATATCCGTAAAAATTCTTGCTGGCTTGGTTTTATGGTTGATGCTTCAGGCTATTTTCACAAAAAATAACGTCTATAGTTCAGATATAAATTCTTTTCCTCCCAAAATCCTTTTATTTGGGATATTACCACCGATATTGGCTATTGTAATCATATTTTTCACAAAAAGAGGACGCCAGTTTATGGATCAGTTTCCTTTAAAGGATATGACCTATCTCAATATGGTCCGAATTCCTGTTGAATTGGTATTATACTGGCTTTTTCTGAATGAACTGATTCCTAAACTTATGACATTTGAAGGCCGTAATTTTGATATTATTGTAGGAATAACCGCACCGATAATCGCCTATTTTGGTTTTCAGAAAGGAAAGATCAATCGAAAAGTTATTCTACTTTGGAATTTCATTGGTCTTGGCCTGCTCCTGAATATAGTGGTTAATGCATTCTTATCCGCACCATCTCCAATACAGCAATTCGCATTTGAGCAGCCAAATATAGCAATACTACATTTTCCGTTTAGCTGGCTGCCAACATTTATTGTGCCTGTTATTTTGTTCGGACATTTAGTCTCCATAAGACAATTGCTTAACAGAATTGAGAAAGAAATGACTATTAAAAAGATTACAGGCTAAATAGGCTTGCGGTACGGGTATTTTGCCTATACTCAGAATAGCCCAAAAAACGAGATTAAATTATTGTGATGATGATCAGGAGATATTAGAAATAGATGTAAATTTATAAAAGAAAGTTTGATAAGCACGAGCAAGATGCTCGCGCCAGCAGAGGGGAAATGAAAGCTGTTCATCTTCAGAGAAATATACCTATTCAGAAATATTATGAAACAGAAGGAGGGAAATAATATATTAATGTTTATATTGGTAATTTTCATTATATTTTTTCAATGTTCTAAAAAATATGATGATATTAATATAGCAACTGTATCTAAGAGAGAAAAACGTAAATTTTATTTCTATTTTGAATATTAATTGTTTTCCATCCAAAGAAATTCCATTACCATATTTGTCATTTACAATTTCTAATAGAGCAAAATGTTATGATGAAACTTCTAATAATAAATATTATTTGATATATAAGGGAAGAAGTTTGGAGTTGAGTCATGATTCAAATGATGGTTACAAAATGTATCTTATTAGAGATTTAGCAAACTTCTATTCAGATATAGTTTCAAAGAAGAAGAATAAATCGGGAGAGGATTTTTTATTTGTAAATGAAAAAGATCTTAAGCGTTTTTTTATTAATTTTTCAAGAGAATCATATATTGTGTCAGAAAATAATTGTAAAATTTATTTTTCAAGAGAAAGTAAAGTAAAGATTCAGTACAATGAAATTTTTTGGCATTATCCAAGGTAATGATGAGAGAAAATATTAAGATTTTCCCCTCGCTGGCGCGAGCTTCTAGCTCGTGTTCTAAGCGGTAAATAACAATAAGCAAAGCTAACTTTTATGAGTTAGCTTTGTTATTTAACCTAATTCATTAATTTTATAATATGAGCAGAAAATATAAATTTCATGAAAAAGAGGTAGCTTACTTTATAAGTTTTGCTACGGTATTCCGGATTGATGTTTTTACCAGAATGGAGTATTTTGATATTGTCATTAAGTAGTCTGGAAATTATTGTGATGATGATCAGTATATATTGTAAATAAATGTAAATTTATAAAAAATGTTTGATGAGCACGAGCAAGACGCTCGCGCCAGCAGAGGAAATTTATAAATGAATGTACAAAATTATGATTAATGGGACATTTAAAAGTAAAATTTGTTAATATCGGTTTGATCGATATTATAATTTTAATACTGATAATTGCAGTGATTTTTTTCTTAATGCGTAAATTATTTTTTAACAAACAAAAACATTGATGTTTCATTTCTGCTAATGAGCATCAACAAAACCCTTGTAAACAGGTAGGGTTTTGGTATGGATCTATAGGAGTGAAAATATAGGAGTGCCAGAAATTATTGTGATGATGATCAGGAGATGTTAGAAATAGATGTAAATTTATAAAAGAATGTTTGATGAACACAGTAAGATGCTTTCGGCAATAAGAGGGAAGGCTTACACAATTAATCAGTACAATAATCATATTAAAAATGGAAAAAAAAAATAATCAAAATCGTTGGCAGAAAAGAATATTGATTTTTCTATTTACTATTGTTTTTATTATTTTTTCTGTTTTAATTTTAGGAAAATATTTGCTATCACATCCTCCTAAATATAAATTGTCATTTCAAATTGATAAGCAACAAATAATAGATTGTAATAATAAACAAATATTTTCTCTATCCATTGAAAATGACTCTATAAGAGAAGATGGAGGTATTTATGAAATGGGAAAAACTATTGTATGGAATGGTTCCAGCCCGGCTCCCTCTGAAATTTCGTTAAAGAATTTACCTACAGGGTATTCATTATTTGGATATGATGAAGATGTGTCGAGAACTCAATTAATATTAAAACCAAATTGTAGTTATACTATTGAAGGATATGGAAAAGGGAATATAAATTTCAAGATACGAATATGGACAGATAAAAATGGAAGAGTTTATAAAGCTTCCCATTCAGATTGCTCAAATAGTAACAGCTTAAAGGAATGATTGTTCCCTCGCGAGTGCTCAGAGTTTTATAACCTTCGTTCAGTATTCTGGATTGAATTTCCACCAAAACGGAATAAAAATATTCAAACAGAAGCTAAATTATATCCATCAAAATCCTGTTGAAAGTGGTTTTATCATGGATCTATAGTGGAAGTATAGGAGTGCCAAATTATTGTGATGATGATCAGGAGATATTGGAAATAGATGTAAATTTATAAAAGAATGTTTGATGAACACAGGAAGATGCTTTCGGCAAATAAAAAGGAAAAGCCATAAATATTAATATGATGCAGTTTGAGAATTTTAAATGGGTTTTAATTTTAGGCATACTCGTTATGAATCTCAATTTTTGTCAAAAATGTGAGAAAGTTATCATTAAAGGGATTACAGGCAATGCAAAATTAGGAGGCATTGTAGAAACAGAAAATAAAGAGGTCTATTATATTGAAGGCATAGATAATTGGGGTGGGAACACTGGAAAAAGCATTATCGTAACAGGATGTTTAAATAAAATTAAGCACACTGATAAAAAGGAAAATGATAATCAGATAATTCAAACTGTTGATAATGGTGTTTGGGTTAAAAAAATAATTCAAAATCCGAAATGGAAATTTGCGGATAAATAATTATCTCCCTCATTAGCAAGAGCATTTTGCTCGTGCTCAGAATAATAACAAAACCCCTTGCAACATATATCCATCAAAATCCTGGTGGAAGTGGTTTTGTCATGGATCAACGGGAGTGGAAGTATAGTAGTGCGGAAATTATTGTGATGATGATCAGAAGATATTAGAAATAGATGTAATTTTATAAATGTTTGATAAGCGCGAGCAAGATGCTCGCGCCAGTGAGGGCTAACATCAACCGGTGAATAAAAAAGATATAACAAATGAGTGATAACGAACTTTTATATAGTAGTTCAGTAATTTGGGTAGTGTCTCACTAACTGTGTAAGTTAAAAAGTTATTCTGGAAAATTTTGAGCCTTTATAGCTCAAAAAATTTTACGGAAATAACTTTTTATTATTTTTAACCATTACATAGTTATGATCGACAAAGAAGAATTACTAAACAACAAGGATTTCTACAAATC